>NZ_LQXR01000007.1 GCF_001590725.1 Snodgrassella sp. CFCC 13594
GGGATGCTTTTTGCATCATGACCAAGTTTCAATGAGCACCTTGGCTACCAACCCAGCTGGCCACATCCTTGCCTAAAGCAGCCACTGTGCGATCCAAAACAGAGCAAGAGCTCTTAAACCCACCAAATGCTCCGCCCATAGAACCACGCGTAAAGGTTTTCTTGGCCACTTCTTTACCATTCTGAAACAGCGCGGCACTGGCGGTCACCCCTTTGGCATGGCCAATAAATGCATTTCCCGCGCTCAAAGCACTCTCCATGCGTACATCCACATAATCGGTTTTTTGACTCAAGTCATCCCCTGTGCCCACCAAATCCAAACCTTTGCTTTTGCCATTTTCAATCATACTGTCGGCAAAGGTTTTACCTAGGTTTGTGCACTCACTGACAATTTTGTCATTAATGGTCGACGCATCCCGATAAGGAATGGACTGAGCCACGAAAACTTGTGCCTGCGCCACTGACACCACAGCCACGCCCATTAACACCAATATTTTCTGCGTGATTCTAGCCAACATTCTAATTCCTTATCTATATTTTATATATGACCACCACATAACCGGGTGCATATTAAGATGTTCATCATGGCCAGTCAAACACCGCAATGGATTCCACATGGGCGGTTTGCGCAAATAAATTCATGATTCCGGCGGCGCTGAACCGATATCCTCGTGCAACCAAAATACCCGCATCCCGAGCTAAGGTACCAGGGTTACACGACACATACACAACGCGCTTAGGCAATTTGTTTTCAGGCAACCCATGCAATGCCTGCACCAGAGCCTGAGCACCAGCTCGTGGCGGGTCTAACAGCCATTTATCCGCCACGCCCCAGCGCACCGCATCTATATCGGTCACAGCAAATAAATCAGCTTGGCCAAACTGAGCCTGTGCCGATAAACCATTTGCTTTGGCATTGGCTTGGGCTTTGGAAACCATGGCCGCAACGCCTTCTATGCCGATGACATTGGCACCCAATCTCGCCATGGGTAAGCTGAAATTGCCCAGCCCGCAAAACCAATCCACAATCAACTCATCCGCCTGAGGCTGTAATAAAGCCATGGCTCGATGCACCATCAGAGCATTGGTTCGCCCATTAACCTGAGTAAAGTCTTGCGGGGTAAAAGCAATATTCACCTGATATTCCGGTAACCGATAATGCAGACTACCTACACCGGTCGCATATACAGGCTGGCTAGTGCGCGGCATGTTTTTTTTATCGACCCACCACAATTGCCAAGGCGACCACTTTGCCTACTCAGCCCATGCATGCACGCCTGCCATTGCGGTTGTTGTGCCTGTGCAAAAGGCCGGTCTGCTTCAATCAGAAGCGCGGAAACCTCATCTCCTTCACACAACTGCACTTGGCGAATACCCAAATACTGCGCACAAGCACGCAACATCGATTTAATGGGCCCAATGGCAGCTGACAATCCATGAGCCAACACAGGACAAGCATCAATATCCACCACCTCATGAGAATAGGCTGCCTGAAAACCCAGCACTACTGAAGAAGCAACATGGCGTATGGAAAAGCGCACACGTTCACGATAATGCCAAGCAAACCATAAATAGGTGCCAATATTTGTGTCGGCCAAACCTGACCAATACGGCGCAGTTGTGCTTCAAACACCCGCTGTTTAAAAGCCACTTGGGCTGCATCATCAATGTGCTGCCACTGACAACCACCGCAGCGCACGGCATAAGCGCAAGGTGGACTACGGCGAACATCGCTGTAATCCCGCCACTGCCTTGCGCGCCCTTCTATCAAATTTTTCTTCTCACGTATACTCTGCCACCACACCGTTTCCCCTGGTAAGGCATCGGCCACAAACACGACTTTGCCGTCTGTCCGCCCGATACCCCGACCATCGTGATCAATATCGGTGATCCATAAAGGGCCTTTCAACACCGACTGCTCAGACATTACAAATTGATTGGGCACTGCCTTTCCTTCATAAACAAATCGTTGCGCGATGATGGCAACCAAGCTTCATATTTTCTCACATTTTTTTGCCATTACGGTATGATGAACGCCTGCGTTGTTAACCGGATATTACAACAATGATGAAAAAATTAACCCTCACACTCACTACCTTATTGTGTACAGGTGCTGCACTGGCCGCCATTCCTGAGCCTGATTTTGCACCGCCCGCTCAAGGCCAACAGGTGGTTTTAAACATTCCTCAGTTGCGCTTGTTTTTGTACCAAGATGGCAAATTGGTCAAAAGCTATCAAGTGGCTGTGGGCAAAAAAAGTACCCAGACACCATTGGGTGAATACAAAATTGGCCCCAAAGCTATAACCCCACTTGGTCAGTACCCAAAAGCATCCAAAAAGAAATGGCCAAAACTGGCAAGCCAGTGTTGAAATCGGTAGCGCCAGGACCACAAAACCCATTGGGGCCGGTATTCGTGCGTTTGGGCGATCCTCGGCTGGGCTTGGGCATACACGGCACCAATGCGCCCACCAGCGTCCCTGGGGTACGCAGTCATGGTTGTGTGCGCATGCAAAGCCCCAATGCTTTAGACTTTGCCAAAATCGTCAATCACGGTGCTGATGCAGCTGTCATTTATCAGCTTGCTTCCGTGAACGTAGACAACAACGCGGATGTTTGGCTGGTAGCCTACCGCGACCCTTATGCGCGCAATAACCTCAACAAAACCGCATTGACCAAAAGTATCGCTGCTTGGGCCGCCAAAAACGGTAAGCATGTAGACAGCAAACGCATCAATACCACATTGGATAAAAAAGCTAACACCTTGATTTGTGTTACTTGCCAGGCAAGCAAAACCAAGGTCGACGGCATTTTGCGGCCATTGGCTTGGACCAGCGGCAAAGGTGAATTGATTCAGCCCAAAGCAACCCAGAGCAATGCGCCAGATGGCGGCAACGAGCCGGATGAGCTGCCAGAAGGCAGCAGCATTGAAGTGGATGCAGAGCCAGTAAAACCCATTCCATCCAACAAAGCGGCTAAACCTTCAAATCGGACAGCAGTACCAGGAGAAACAACGGTAAATCCGCTGCCCACCAAAAGTGAAGAAGATGCTACGTTTGATCGCTTGATGTAACACCATTGAATCAAGCGCAATGGCCGACTGCTTTTTAGCAATCGGCCATTTATTTATGCCGAAGCGCGGCCTATATTGTCTCACTCCAGCGTTTGCCATAACCTGCGTTTGTCTTCGGCCTTTAACTGCTTGAGACGATATTCACAGCGGGCTGCCACTGATTTAGCCAGATGCGCGAGTACAATGCGCATCTGGAGTGGCTGATGCATGCGGGTAAAGCGAGCACCGAGCCCTTGTACGTGGGCTTGCCAGCGTTGTTGAGGGTGGTTACTAATACCGCAATACAAAGACCCGTTGGCACACAACAATAAATACACCACCCATTCACCCTGAGGCTGTGGCAAACACGGTAAGGCTGCCTGAATAGCTTCAGGCAACCTAGATTCACCAACCCACATGCACCGCTTCTTCACCCAATAATTGACTTAAAGAAACCATTAACGCCTGGCTCACACAGACTTGCCACTCTCGCCCCGGATCCAATACACCCTGCGCATAGTGATTTTCATAAGCCAGCTTCAATGGCACTTTGCCAGCACCTTCACGGTGTTGTTGCAGTAAAGCCAAAAGTGGGCCTACTTCATTTTCCGGCCACAGAGTCAATTTTAAGCTACGGGCAAACCGCTCACGGGCCTGATCCAAGGTATAAACCACATCGGCTGTAATGCGCAATCCATCGCCACCATTGTATTCGTCCACAGCGACTTTGCATTCCAACAGCAATACCTCATCGGCTTTAATAAAAGCAGCATGTTCTTCCAATACTTGCCCAGCCACGACTACTTCCTGGCGGGCACTGCCATCTTCCAATACCACCACCGCAAATTTGCCCCGCTTACCCATGATGTAGCGCACACTGGTCACAAAACCGGCCACCCATTGCCGTCGTTCGGCGGCTTTTAAATTAGCCAGGGTGGTGCTGGCAAAAGCGCGCACTTCATCTGCATAAGGTGCAAATGGATGGCCGGAAAAGTAGAAGCCCAATGCCTGCTTCTCCTCAGCCAGTTTCACCGACGGCGACCAGGGTCTGACATAAATCATTTCAACGGGTGCAATGGCATCGACAGCAAAATCAAATAACCCACCCTGATTGGCATTGGCCGATATTTGTTCCGCATTATCAACGGCCAAGCCAATATTGGCCAACAACATAGCCCGATTGGGTTCCATCTCATCAAAAGCACCTGCACGCACCAAAGCCTCGATCGTACGCCGATTGATGTGGTGTTTATCAACCCGTTGGCAGAAATCAAATAAATCCAAAAATGGGCCGCCCGCTTCCCGAGCGGCCACAATGGCATCTACCGCCGCTTCGCCTGTGCCTTTAATGGCGCCCAATGCATAGCGAATTTGCATTTGATTATTGGGGGTAAACCGATAAAACGAATGGTTTACGCTCGGTGGCAAAAAGGTGATGCCATTGGCCACACAATCATCCACAAACACCTTAAGCTGATCGGTATTATCCAACTCACTGGACATGGTGGCTGCCATGAATTCTGCTAAATAATGACGCTTCAGCCACGCTGTCTGATACGCCACCAAAGCATAAGCTGCGGCATGAGATTTATTAAACCCATAGCCCGCAAATTTTTCCATGTAGTCAAAAATTTCATTGGCTTTGGCTTCATCAATGCCTTTTTTAGCCGCACCAGCCACAAAGATGGCACGGTGCTTCACCATTTCTTCAACTTTTTTCTTACCCATGGCGCGACGCAGTAAATCGGCGCCGCCCAACGTATATCCGCCACACACCTGCGCTGCCTGCATCACCTGTTCTTGATACACCATAACCCCATAGGTAGAGGACAGCACAGGCTCCAATAACGGATGCAGGTATTCGAATTTTTCGCCACGCAATCGTCGGGTAAAATCGGGAATCAAATCCATGGGCCCTGGCCGATATAAGGCAACGAAAGCAATAATTTCTTCAAATTTACTGGGTTCTGCAGCGATGAGCATTTTTTTCATGCCCACTGATTCAAACTGAAAAACTGCAGTGGTGTTGCCTTTGGCAAAAATATCACCATAAGTAGCAGCATCGTCCAACGGGATATAGGCCACGTCGATTTTTTGTTGGGTAGTGGTTTCAATATAATTTTGAGCCAACTCAATAATGGTTAAGTTGCGCAGCCCCAAAAAATCGAATTTCACCAACCCGATTTGCTCGACATCATCTTTATCAAACATCGATACCGGAGAAGTATCATCACCGTGTGCTTGGTAGACAGGACAGAAATCAGCAATCTTTCCTGGTGCCATAATCACACCGCCAGCATGCATACCCAAGCCACGGGTCAAATCCTCTAATTTGAGCGCCAACGTCATTAATTCTTCGGCTTCTTCATCATGCAATAACTGCATGATTTGGGGCTCAGCTTCCATCGCCTTAGTGAGACTGAGCGGCTTATTGGCTTCTACCGGTACCAGTTTTGACAGGCGATCACACAAACCAAAGGGCAAATCCAACACGCGGCCAACATCACGCACCACCGATTTGGACGACATGGTGCCAAAGGTGACAATTTGGCTCACTGCGGCCATACCGTACTTGTGTCGTACATACTGAATCACTCGACCCCGGTTTTCCTGACAGAAATCCACGTCGAAGTCAGGCATGGATACACGTTCCGGATTCAAAAACCGTTCAAACAGCAGGTTATAGCGCAATGGGTCTAAATCCGTAATGCGCAACGCAAACGCCACCACAGAACCAGCTCCTGAACCCCGCCCAGGACCTACCGGACAACCATTTTGCTTGGCCCAGTTGATGAAATCCTGCACGATGAGAAAGTAGCCTGGGAACTGCATCTGAATAATCACACCCAGCTCATAATCCATGCGCTCTTGGTATTCGGGCAATTTAGCCGTTCGTTCTACCTCATCGGGATACAATACCTTCATGCGTTCAACCAAACCTTCATTGGCCAAATGCACCAGATAATCATCCAGATTCATGCCTTCTGGCGTAGGGAATACTGGTAAAAAATGCTGGCCTAGAGTCAACGTCAGGTTACAGCTTTGGGCAATGGCCACGCTGTTGTGCAAAGCCTCCGGGATATCAGCAAAGCGCTCAGCCATGATGGCTGGGGTGGCAAAAAATTGACTGGGTGTGAATTCTCGAGGACGACGTTTATCCGCCAAAACATAGCCACTGGCAATGCACACACGAGCTTCGTGGGCTTGGAAATCATCCACATCCATAAACTGGGTAGGATGGGTGGCCACCACTGGCACCTGATACTCTGCCGCCAAAGCCACGCTGGCGGTAACCACGTTTTCCCACTCAGGTTTTTCAGGCAGCCTTTGCAACTCCAAATAAAAACCATCTCCAAACCACTGCCGATATTTATGCAGCGCCACCGCCGCTTCAGCCTGCTTGTGGTTGAGTATGGCCTGCCCAATTTCACCATATTGGGCGCCCGACAAACAGATCAACCCACGGTTATCACCTTCAGCCAACCAAGCCTGCTTAATGAGTGCGCGGTTCGGGTCTTTGTTATCGCTCACATAAGCATCGGTAAGCAGATCATTTAGCCGCAAATAACCAGCGTGGTTTTTAATCAGCAGTAATAAACGGAAGGGTTTTTCTGGCTGGCGGGGATTTTCCAACCATACGTCAGCACCCATAATGGGTTTGACACCAGCATGGCGGCAAGCCTTATAAAACTTGACCATGCCAAACACATTCATCAAATCGCTGATACCCAAAGCAGGTACACCCAAGGCAGCCGCACGCTTCACCGCATCTTTGATGCGCACAATGCCATCTTCGATCGAAAACTCAGTGTGTAATCGTAGGGGAATATAAGGTAAATGTTCAGACATGGGATTCGCAGATCAAGATAGGCCACCACAAAGGCAAGATGGGCGGCGATTAAAACAAAGCCAACAAATTAATTATGAATTTTATTTTGGCGGCGGCTGCATGGATTGCAGTACCAGTTTTTGTTGGTTTAGCAACGTTTTTTGTAACTGAATAGCCTGTTGCTGTGCTTGCAACCAGATTTCCACACTATGCAATTCCAGCAATCGTTTTTCAACTTCTTCTAACGTTGTGGGCGGTAAAAAAGGTATTTGAGGCCTATTGGTTTGTAGCCAGATATCCTGCCATGCCGCAAAAGGATTATTGTCATCCATGGTTTACCTCCATTACACCGACAAAAACACCCAAGTCATCATTGTAACAGGCAGCCCTAAGGCCACATCCATATTTACACCACCGCTATAAAAATAAATCAGGCTGCTTAATGCAGCCTGATGGTATGGGGGTCCCCCGCCTGTGCCGGTCTGGACGCCATCCGCTTGAACCTTGAAGACAAGGCTAGCAACTTCGGATAGCTTCGGGTTCATCCCAAAGGACAATCACGCCCACCATCAACTCAGTCACTATCAAAAGCGAATTATTGGTTCAAAGGAATATTTGTCCTCTCGAACACCGCAGGGGAAAAACAAACTCAATTAGGGGGTTCAGCCGCCAATGCTTTATCGCAAGCCTCAACCATGCTCATTATCTTACGCTCAAAATCGCCCACTGCCAAACCATCTTTCACCGTTAATTTCAACAAATCATGGGTCAAATTCAAAGCCGCCATGATGACAATTTTATCGGTTTCAACGATGCGTCCGGTTCCCTGAATCGCATTAATCTTGTCATTGAGCATCTGCACCGCCTGAACCAATGTGCTGTGTTCTGCGGCTGGCGTACCGATATTAAACTGGCGGCCCAAAATTTCTACTTGGACTTGTTGAATCGCCTCGTCGCTCATCATGCCTCCTCACTGGCTTGTGGGAACCGCTGCAACAACGCTTGCAAATCAGCAGCACCGGCTTGCAAGGTGGCTTCATATTGACGCTTATCGGCTTGCAAGATATCTATGGTTTGCTGCAAATTTTGCTCCAACTGAAACTCACTTAATTCATACTGCTTGCACAACTGTGTTCGCTCTTCTTGAAAATCAGCCACTAATTTTTGCTGTTGGTCACGCAAACGTTTCACTTCAGCGCTCAATTGCTGCTTTTCTACCAAGAGCGCATTAAAGCGCGCCACCAATTGCGCCACGCGCGATTCCAATTGTTGGATTTGTGTATTCATAATACCGCTTCACTCCACGCTCAAGTCGGCATGTTTGCTTAATTTGCTCATGCTGTCAATGCTGCTCATTATGGTGTACCGGCCTTTTGATTGGGCGTCCCAGTCAGGCTATCCGCCAATTTCCATTCACCATCTTCCACTTGATAAATGGTCATAGCAGCTTCATTCCGCCACCCACGATTGTCAAACGTCAGCGGCCCACTGAGTAGGCCAGTAGCCATATTCAGGCTTTGCAGTTTGGGTAAAAAAGAAGCTGGCTCCGCACTATTGGCCAATTTCATAGCCGTTATAACCACCCATGCGGCATCATAGCCATATACGGCGGCTATATTCGGGTCTTGCTCAAACCGCTGTCGATAGGCTTGAGCAAAAACATCATTATTTTTGATTTGTGTTAGCGCCAAACCTGGCACCATCGCCATACTGGCTTGCGCATAATCACCTGCTTGCTGAATAAATCGATTTGTTTTGGCCTCTGCAGTGAGCATCACAGGCACCAATAACCGCGCTTGCTGCATCCGGCGCAGCAAACGAACCGCTGATTTACCATCTCCGCTGTAGAAAACCAAATCCGGCACATTGGTCTGCAATTGTGCCATCAGTTGCTGTAGCTGGGTATTGTGTACCTTATCCAAAACATATACCGTGGTATTTTTACCGCCCTGCTGCAATTGATCATGCAATGCACTCACTAACAAAGGATGCTGTCCATTACTGATGATGGCAACGCGGCGCACATCATTTTGCTGCAATAAATAGCGGGCCAACAATTGACCTTGTTGCACCACTGTTGGCTGAAGATGAAATACTGGAGTCGATTCTGAGTTTGGTGAATCAGATGCAACATAGGCGGCATCGTCACCCAAAGCCATGACAGGCAAGGCAATGTGTGTGGACTTTTCTTCAGGCAACCCAGCATAGCCCATCAAAACTGACCAATGCTGTTTTCCGATAGCACGATCCATATGCAAAGATTGTTGTTTCGTCGCGGTATCTAAGGTGAAATGCGCACTTCTCCCACCAATATTGATCTTCTTGTCATTGGCTTCTGCCAACGCCAGTTCGATGCCTTGCCGATAAGCATCGTCGTTATCGGTACCAGGTAAAAAGGCAAATACAATTGATTTATTCGACCCATTTTCTGCCATTGATGCGCTGTGACTATTCTTGCGCTCATGACCGCCGCAGGCTGCCAGCACACTCAACACACACAAACACAACAGAATTTTTTTCACCAACACCCTATCCACCTTCCCATTTTGGATTGCAGAATCATTACCACTCAACTTTAGGTGCGCGCTCCATCAAGGCATCGGCGACCTCGGCCACGGCGATATTATCATGAATCAATTGGAATAAGATTTCTGTAATCGGCATTTCTACACCCAAATGCTGTGCCAGTTGATGTGCCTCGTTGACGGTATACACGCCTTCGGCAACATGACCAAGCTCATTCAAAATTTGTTGCAAATTTTTACCCTCTGCCAACATCAAACCTACCTGACGATTGCGAGAAAGAGCACCTGTACAAGTTAAAATCAAGTCGCCCATGCCGGCCAAGCCCATCATCGTAGTCACATCTCCACCCAACGCAGTGGCTAATCGGGTGATTTCAGCCAAGCCACGTGTCATCAACGCAGCTCGGGCATTCAAGCCGCAGTGCAACCCATCAGCAATGCCGGTCGCAATGGCCAACACATTCTTCACGGCACCGCCCACCGCTGCACCCACCACATCGTGATTGGCATACAACCGCATTACCGAAGTATTCAGTGTCTGCGCCATCGTTTTTATCCAAGCCAAATGGTCAGACGCCAGCGTCACAGCACAAGGCAGCTGTTGAGCCAATTCTTGCGCGAAGCTGGGCCCTGATAAAACGCCGACACTGACGTTTTGACGAAGCACCTCAGTCAAAACTTGATGGGGTAGCAAACCGCTTTTCTGTTCAAAGCCCTTGCAAGCAGCCAATACAGGCACTTCGCCCAAACCGGCTGCCTGAAGCCTTTCAGCACTTTGGCGTAGAGCAGCCACTGGTGTTGCGATGATCACCAACTCCGCATCATTCAGTTGGGTATCAATACGCAGTGTTGGAGGAAAGGAAAATCCGGGCAAATAGCGCTGATTTTCGCCATCTTGGCTCAATGCCTGTGCATGCTCTGCATTGTGCGTCCACAAAGACACTACATGACCATGCAAACTGAAATGAATCGCCAAGGCTGAACCCCAAGCACCTGCACCCATCACACAAATTTTCATACGCATCCTCAGTTTCTTTCAACCCTATTGGCCACATCATCCGGAAATGAACCAGTCAATACCGGAATATCCAGCCACTGCGCCTCAGGGTGATGACGTTGTAGATACTGGTGTAAAAATTGCGCCGTATCGTTGGCAATCACTTGGTCGGCACTGGCACCAAACCAATTATAAGCCAGAGCAAATAGCTTAACGCCTCTTGCGCGCAATGCAGTTAGGCTGAGCAACGTATGGTTAATGCTGCCCAGGCGCCCCGATGTTACCAAAATCACAGGATAATCATGTTGTGCCACATAATCTAATGTCAGGCATTCGCTATTAATCGGCACCATGAGCCCACCAGCACCTTCCAAAAGCACCGTATCATAACGCGTGATTAGTTTTTTTGTGGCCACCTCAATGGCATCAATATTGATGCTGCGCTCGGCTAGCTGGGCGGCTAAATGCGGAGATGCTGGATAAGGAAAAATCACCGGCATGGTTAATTTTTCTTTATCTTCAGGCAGCCAACCACAGCCCATAATTTTGCGATGCGCCTCAATATCCTCAGACACCACTTCATTGCCGGTTTGGATGAATTTTTGCGTGATCACACGTTGGCCTTGTGTACGCCACAATTTGGCCAAATAACCGGTTACATAGGTTTTCCCTATTCCAGTATCAATACCACTGACAAAATAAACAGAAGCCATGTTCATGGTTTTCGGGCCACCAAATAAAGAGGTTGATAACTGAGCGGGTAAGCGTTTTGCCAACCATGCTGCCGCGCCAACACGGCGTAATCACGCACAAATTGCGCCAGACGCCTTTTGCTCCACTGAAAATCAGCACTTGTTGCGGTGACACCGGTATGTTGTAGGTGTCGAAGCACCGCCAATGCGTCGTCAAACAGCAAAGTTTGCCGTTCTTCCCGTAGCAACAATACGTCTAAGCCCGCATTTTCCAACCAACCGTGCCATTGAGCCAAGGAAGGATAAGACAAGCCACATCCAGTCAGCGCTTTGATTTCACGCATATTCGCCGGTGCAAACGTAGTCAAACACAACCAGCCCCCAGATTGTAATGCGGCAACGCAGCGGCTCAGCAAAGTGGGCACGTCATGTACCCATTGCCACACGGCATTGGATACGATAACCGAAAGGTGTTCAGGCAATCGGATGTGCTCGATATCGCCCAGTAGCCATTGGGCTCGATAATCGGCCAAACTTGAATGCTGGTATAAATCATTCAGCCAATGATGCTGCTGCCCAGGTAGCAATCGCGTGAGTAAACCATCACCACACCCTATTTCTAACAGCCGATCGCACGGTTGCATGCCCAACGCCGCAGCCCACCAAATCAATTGGCGTGCCATGTTCGACTGCACCACTGCAGCCTGCCGGTATCGACTCTGTGCTTTGGCAAACCGCTGTGCCACTCGGTTTTTATCGACCACCTGCGTTGTCCGCAAGTAAAGCCAACAAAGGCGTTAAATGCGCCCATTGTATTTGGCTATTGAGAGAAATACGTAGGCGCGCGCTGCGCGCGGGCACCGTAGGCGGCCGCACAGCCATCACTGAAAAACCAGCGGCAGCCAAGCGCTTAGCCTTGGCAACAGCGGCCGCACTATCACCCACCATAATCGGCACAATATGGCTGCCTGAAGCATGAGGTGCCAAAAGAGCCACAGCTGCGCGCAATTGCTGTCCCACAGTTTTCAGATGTTGCCGCTGCGATTGCATGGTGACGACGTGTGTCCACACAAAACCAGACCAAGCCCAATTTACGGGTGGCAGCGCCGTACTAAAAATCAACGGTCGAGCAGTATTGATGAGGTATTCGCGCAATATTGGGTGACAGATTACATACGCACCCATGGAAGCCAATGCCTTACCAAAGGTACCCACAAGTATATCAATCTGGTTCAGCACGCCTTGTTCTTCTGCACACCCCAACCCTTGATTTCCGCGCACACCCACAGCATGAGCTTCGTCAACATACAGCATGACTTGGGGATAATCCCGCTTCAACGACACCAACTGGCGTAAATCAGTCACATCGCCATCCATGCTGAAAATGCTTTCCGTAACCACGATAATGCGCTTCACATGAGACTCATCCGCAAAACGTGCCAGTAGCTGCCGCAAATGCAAATTGTCTTGATGGCGATAGCGCACAAATCGCGCCGCAGACAAGCGCATGCCATCAATTAAGCTGGCATGAACCAATTTATCTGCCAGAATAACCGTATTCCGATCACAAATGGCTGGCAAAATGCCGCTATTGGCATGATATCCACTGTTAAACAGCAAAGCTGCTCGTCCACCATACGCCTGAGCCAATTTGTGCTCAAGTGCTGTCATGGTGTCGTCATTACCCGTCAGCAAGCGGGATGAGGCGCTGCCCAATGCATAACGCCCACCGGTTTCTGCCCAAAAGCGCTCACGCAGTGCCGTATCACCCGCCAAGCCCAGGTAATCATTACCCGACAAATTCAACAGCCGCCGCTGATCGGTCCATACATAAATGCCATCATGCTGCATCATGCTCAATTGTCGATACTGTCCCTGCGTGCGCCATTGTGCCATTTGCTCGGCAAAATCATCCATTGCACTCATGCTGGCCCCTGCGCCATTTCTTCGATGATGGCAATCATCTGTAGCAACAGCTCTGCCAATTGAGCCTGGCTGATGACATACGGTGGCATAATATATACCAAACGGCCAAAGGGACGCACCCAAATGCCACGCTGAACACAGGCTTGTTGAAACCAAGCCATGTCAACCGTGCGAGTCAACTCCACCACACCAATGGCACCCAAAACACGCACATCGGCCACCAAGCTGGACGAGCGCAAAGGCAACAAGGCTGCCTGAAGTTGTGTTTCAATAGCTTGAATACGTTGCGACCAATCTTGTTGCAATAGCAATCGGATACTGGCCAAAGCCACAGCACAGGCCAACGGGTTGGCCATAAACGTGGGCCCATGCATGAATACACCCGCTTCGCCCTGGCTAATTCTTTGCGCCACATCGGCACTGGTCAACACAGCCGATAATGTCAGATAACCACCTGTAAGACCCTTGCCCACACACATCACATCTGGTGCCACCCCAGCGTGCTCCCAAGCAAATAATTTACCTGTACGACCAAAACCAGTGGCAATTTCATCAAAAATCAACAACACACCATACTCAGCACATAAAGCTTTGGCTTGACGCAAATACTCAGGGTGATAAAACCGCATGCCGCCCGCACCTTGAACAATCGGCTCCAGAATCAATGCGGCCAAGGTTGCGTGTTGGGTGGCCAGAAGCGCCTTTAGGCTATCCATGTCTTCAGGCAGCCATAGCCCATCAAATCTTGACTGAGGCGCATCCACGAAGCAGCGTGAAGGCAAGCTGCTGCCAAACAAGTGGTGCATACCGGTAACTGGGTCACACACCGACATCGCATTCCAAGTGTCACCGTGATAACCCGAACGGGGTGTGACAAAATTGGTTTTATCGGGATAACCTTTGGCCGCCCAATATTGCACCGCCATTTTCAACGCTACTTCAACCGCCACTGAGCCAGAGTCAGCATAAAAAATCTTGTCCATATTGGGCGGCGCTATCGACAACAAGGCGCGACCCAATTCCACTGCTGGCTCATGAGTCAACCCACCAAACATCACATGCGCCATATTTTTCAGTTGATGTTCAATCGCAGCATTTAAAGCTGGATGGTTATAGCCATGGATCACGCACCACCAAGAAGACATGCCATCAATCAAGCGCCGGCCATCATCCAAATACAAATAAACACCTTCTGCTTTTTGTACCGTAAACGTGGGCAAAGGCTGAGTCATCGACGTATAAGGATGCCACAAATGGTTGTGGTCAAATTCGTTTGTTGTTTCCACCATTTATCCAATCGGCCAAAAGCGCAGCCAGAACTTCAGCATGGGTGTAAACCAGTGCATGTGCAGCACCGTCCACACAACACACGTCCATAGCAGGGTTTAGCTGTGCCAACGCCATATGAGCGGTTGCAGGCACCAACGCATCGCACTGCGCCAAAATGTGGTATTGCGGCACCTGTAGCCGGCGCAGCAAAGCACGACCATCCCACTGTTCCAGCATCCTCAGGCCACAATCCAGCACGGCCGAAGGCTGATCCAGATGCTGCTGCATGATGGTAGTAGTGGATTTAACATGGGCATCACCACGGGACATCAAAGCTGCAAAGCGGCGTAAGGTGATGTGGGGTTGTGTCATGAATGCATCAGTAAAAGATCGAAAAACCGCTTGGCCCATAGCATGGGGCCAGTCGTGTTGCGCCGTGAAACACGGATTGCTGGCCAATGTAATCAAGCGTCTAGTGCCTTGCCCCAGTCTGCACAAATCATCGACCATACACGCGGCCAGTTGCCCACCCAAAGACCAACCACCCACAATGGCGGCTTCGCACGCCTGTTGTTGATAATGCCTGCGCAAGGTTTTGTTGTGTATATCAAAAATAGGAGCCAATGTAGTGTCGAACCCATGCTCCGCCAAAGCTGCTTGCAAGGGTTGGAATACCGTTGGTCGCACCCCCCAACCGCTGAATAACAATAACTTTTGCATGACCTCGTATCACCAAAATAACGCAGGCTGCCTGAACAATCATTCAGGCAGCCTGTGCAGGCAACCGGATGTTACCCTTCGAAACGTTGAATCACCAAAGTACCATTGGTACCGCCAAAACCAAACGAATTGGAAATGGCTGCACGGATATTCATGTCCCGCGCTTCATTGGCACAGTAATCCAAATCACAGCCTGCTTCCACGTCCTGATCCAATAAATTGATGGTAGGGGGCGATTTCTGCGTGTAGATGGCCAACGTGGTATAAACTGCCTCAACCCCGCCCGCACCACCCAATAAGTGGCCAGTCATCGATTTGGTGGAATTAACCACGACTTTCTTGGCATGTTCACCGAAGGCCAATTTCAACGCATTGGTTTCATTGACATCACCCAAAGGGGTAGACGTACCATGCGCATTCACATAGTCGATGTCTTCCGGATTCAGACCAGCATCCTTCAATGCACGGGTCACACCCAAAGCCGGACCATCGGTACTCGGCGCAGTAATGTGATGCGCATCAGAACTCATACCAAAGCCCACTAGCTCGGCATAAATTTTGGCACCGCGTTTTTTGGCATGCTCGTATTCTTCCAATACCATAACACCGGCGCCTTCGCCCATCACAAAGCCATCTCGCCCTTTATCCCATGGGCGTGAGGCGGTTTGTGGATCATCATTGCGAGTAGACAAGGCTTTCATCGCAGCAAAGCCGCCGATACCCAATTCACAAATAGCTCCCTCAGCCCCACCCGCGACCATCACATCGGCATCGCCATACACAATCATGCGCGCCGAATCGCCAATGCTGTGCGCACCCGTAGTGCATGCTGATACCATGCCATAGCTCGGGCCTTGGTAGCCTTTCAGTATGGTCACGTGGCCTGCAATTAGATTAATCAGCGAACTGGGGATGAAAAAAGGATTAATTTTGCGTGCACCGTGCTCAAACACCGTGCGGCCCGTAGCTTCAATTGCCGGTAGCCCGCCAATACCAGAGCCAATATTAACGCCTACCCGAGTCTTGTCTAAATTGGGCACATCATCCAAACCAGCATCTGCAATCGCTTGGAACGCAGCTGCAATGCCATAGTGAATGAAATAATCCATACGCCGCGCTTCTTTGGCACTGATGTATTCGCCAATGTCAAAATTCTTGACTTCGCCGGCAATCTGGCAAGGCAGTGCAGCAGCATCAAACCGGGTAATGGTACCAATACCACTCACACCAGCCAGTAAATTTTGCCACGCGGTATGGACATCATTACCCACCGGCGACACTTGCCCCAAGCCGGTGATGACCACTCTTTTTTTGCTTTTGCTCATAATGTGCTCGCAAGAAAAAACCTCTGGCCGATTCAGGCGGCAACGGCACACCCTCTTCGTCAGAGGCAGTTCAGATGTTTGGTTTACGCAGACAGAATTAGTTTAGGTGTGCGCTTACAAAATCGATGGCTTGTTGTACGGTGGTGATTTTTTCAGCTTCTTCATCTGGAATCTCACAACCAAACGCTTCTTCCAAGGCCATAACCAATTCAACGGTGTCCAATGAGTCAGCGCCCAAATCTTCTTGGAATGAAGATTCGTTTTTCACTTCAGCTTCGCTCACGCCCAATTGTTCTGCAACAATTTTTTTCACGCGTTGTTCGATGTTGTTGTCCATTTACAGTCTTTCCTTCTTTGCCCGACAGCGTCAGACAGGGTTAGTTGAATCAAAGAGTGGCTTTTATGCGGCAGTATTGTACCGAATAAAACTAGAGTTTTCCATCTATAAACACACCAATGCCGCCGCTACTGAGCGAACTTCACGGCAATTCGCGGTTATTTCGCTCCAATACAAGCCCGTTATTCCCATTGCTGCCATCTTAGCACAGCCTGTTTTTTGCCCACAAGCCATTCTCAACCGTATCGTTGTGCTGCTCCTCGCCGATACTGTGTTGCAGAAAGCGAACAATCAAAGCCAACTCAGCAGCCGTTTCATTTTGTGTGGTGCCGCCGCCATGCCCGCCAGCCATCGGTGCAGATAACCATGCAGATTGACCAAGTGAACGCAAACGCGCATAGAATTTCAGCGCATGCGCCGGATGAACTCGGTCATCACGCCAATTGGTGGTCACCAAAGCAGGTGGATAAACTCGGCCGGACCGCAGCTGATGATATGGCGACAGCGCTTTCAACGCTGCTGCTTCGGCTACCTCAGCCAAACGTCCATATTCATCCTGCCAAGATGAACCGGCAGACCACTGATCATAATGCAGCATGTCTGTTAGCGGCACCTCACACACCAATGCACCCATGCTGAGTGGCTCACGGCAAAAGGCACTGGCCACCACCAAACCGCCATTACTACCGCCCTGTATGGCCGTGTGTGCCGCGCTGGCTCGCTGGTGCCGATACAAATCGTGTAATACCGCCAACAAATCATCCACGCTACGGTGTTTGTTTACCCCTTGTGCCGCACGATGCCAAGCAGGGCCAAATTCGCCACCACCGCGAACATTCGCCAGTACAAACGCACCACCTTGGGCCAACCAGTGCCTGCCAACCATGCCTAAATAGTAAGGCAGCTGAGGCATACCAAAACCGCCATAGACATAAACCACGGTGGGTGTTTGCGGTGTCGCCGTTCGGCCCACATGAAAATACGGTATCGCTGTACCATCCGCACTGGTTGCCTGAAATTGCTGGATCTGCATACCAGTCGTATCAAACTGGTTTTTTTGGCGCCGCATCACACACAATTCCATCAGTTGCAAATCCAGCGTATACAAAGTCAGCGGTTGGGTGAAATGGCTGATGGCCAAATACAAAATATCACCCCCCCAAGGTTGGTCGGTGATTTCCAATACCCCCTCAGGCAACTTCGGCAGCACTACCGTTTGCCAGCAACCATCATGGAATCGCCACGCACACAAACGGCTGTGCACCTGATCCAAAATACCCACTACCACAAACCGGCGGGTGGTTTCGACAGTATCAATGGCTTGCGTAGCTGAGGGCACAAACAATGCCTGAGCCTCACCGAGCACGCCCTTATGCAACTTCACCGCCACCAAGCTGCCGGCGATATAAGCTTGATTGGCACGCAGCCAATCGCTTCTTAATTGCACCAACAACTGTCCCGACAAATACCCCATCAGCTCACAGTCATCCGGCAAGGTCAACCGATGCACCGTTTCATCCGCCATTATCTGATAATAGGTTTTGGTATAAAAACCAGAGGCCGCCTCTATCAAATCAATGACACCACCTTGACCATCCAAATAGCGCCACGCATTGACCATCATGCCATCAACCGGCATTTCAAACACAGGCACAGCATCAGCAAAGGACTGCCCACGGTGCAACAACCACACTTGGCGCGAATAACCCGATGCGGTGCATTGGCGTTCATCCCAAGCTGGGCACACCCACACCGAATCCGCATCACGCCAACTGATGTTGCTTTTACTTAGCGGGAAATGAAAACCATCAGGCACAATTTTTTTCTGTACCAAATCGAATTCCACCGTATACGCAGCATCACCTCCGCCCGCGCTCAGACTGATGAGTACATGCTCTGGTGCATCCACATAATGCGCCACACCTTGTAAATACACATCATCATCCAAAATCGCATCAAAATCGGCCACTGAAAACAAAATAGTCCACTCAGGCAGCCCTGCGCGATAGCTGGCTGCGGAGCAAACGCGATATACCCCTTTAGGCCATTCCGCCGATTGGTAAAAATGATACATCCGAGCGCGGTGTTCCTGACAAAACGCGATTTGCTGCTCATCTTGCAATTGCGCCGCAATGTCGTCACGCATCGCCACAAAGACCGCATCTTCAAAACGTGCCCGCGTTTCGCCATCGGCCGCCACCGCAAAATCCTGGGTGGACTGAGCAGTCAAATCTTCCAAATTCGCAAACGGATCTACATCGCACATAAAAGGCTGCCTGAATAAAAAAATGGCCTGCCAAAAAGGCAAGCCATTGTTGTGATTGGTGCCGACAGCGAGACTTGAACTCGCACGACCGTTATATGGTCACCACCCCCTCAAAGTGGCGTGTCTACCAATTTCACCATGTCGGCACGTTAAAACTTGTTTACTCCGGAATCACCGGTTTTTTTGCTGGTGCTGCAGGTGCAGGAGTACTTGCAGCTGCAGGGGTGCTTATGGGTGCTTTTTGCTGCACATCACTGAAATCCAAACCGGATTTACCGTGTGTTGCAATATAGCCCAGAGCCAAGCAAGTGATGAAAAACACCGTGGCCGCCATGGCCGTGCTGCGGCTCAAAAAGTTGGCGTTGCCTGCTGCACCAAATACGCCTTGCGCGCTACCCGTACCGAAAGCAGCGCCGGCATCCGCACCTTTGCCTTGCTGCATCAATACCAGCACGATCACGGCCAGTGCCGAGAAAATATTCACGATCAAAATTAGGGTTTTAAAGGCTTCCATGATTCTTTATTCAGCGGTTTGAGCAGCTTGGATAATGGCGGCAAAGCTGTCGGGTTGCAAAGAAGCGCCGCCTACCAAAGCCCCATCAACATGGGCAACGGCCAAAATATCGGCTGCGTTTTGGGCATTGACACTGCCACCGTAAAGGACGCGGATTTTAACACCTGCGCCACATAAAGACAAGATTTGACTATAAATAAAAGCATGCATAGCGGCAATCTGGGCCACTGTCGCCACTTGGCCCGTACCAATAGCCCAAACTGGTTCATATGCCACCACTACGCTATCCAAGGACAAATCGGCCAGTATGGCCAATTGTTGCGCCACCACTGCCTCGTCTTGGTCCGCTTCTCTTTCGGCCAAGGTTTCACCAATACACAATATCGGCAGGACACGCTCGCTCAAACAATGCTGGTATTTTTGGCGCAATACGGCATTGCCTTCATTAAAATACTGGCGTCGCTCGGAATGGCCCACCAGCGCAAAGCGCGCTCCAACATCAGCCAACATGGCCGCACTGGTTTCTCCTGTATACGCACCATCGTTGGCAAACTGGCTAACGTCTTCAGCACCCGACCAAATTCGGCTGCCTGAAAGGCACTCGGTAACTTCTTGTAAATATACCGTCGGCACTGCTACGCCCAATTGGACTTGCTGCGCGTCATGTATTTGTGGCAACAACTCAGTCAACAAGGTGCGAATAGTCGCTAACCGGCCATTCATTTTCCAATTGCCCAACACCCATTTACGCTGCCACATAACGTCACCTTCTGTCATTACGATCTCTTTAATTTAAGGTCAAAATACCCGAATACCACCCAGCAATGGATTTCTGTTCCAAGCAGGCCAACAATCTGATAATTGTTGCGTTCAGGCAACCCAAGAGCCTGCCCAACACCATCTTTGAACGGGCGCATTGTAACCGAATTCGTTTTTTTCGTCTTATTTACACACTGTCATACTGCTGCAACATGAGTTTCATAAACTGCGTGTCGATGGCTTTGATGGCCTTTAAATTTTATTGAAACGTGAATTGAACAACGGAGAAATCCTCATGCGTATGCAACTTGCTTCTGTATTGGTTTTGGCGGCTTTGGGTCTGGCTGCTTGCTCGGGTGGTAACAACGAACCGGCTTCTTCTGGCGCCTCAGCCACCCCGGCTGCCAGCGGCAGCGGCAGTGCCAGTGGTATTACTGGTGCTGGTGGCACCTTCCCGCAACCCATTTACACCCAATGGGCACAAGACTACGCTCAAGCCGCAGGTGAAAAAGTCAACTACCAAGGCATTGGCTCTTCAGGCGGCATCAAACAAATTCAAGCCAAAACCGTTGATTTTGGTGCGTCTGATGCCCCCATGTCTAAAGAAGACTTGGATAAAAATGGCTTGGTTCAGTTCCCAACCGTGATCGGCGGCGTGGTACCGGTAGTCAATATTGATGGCATCGAACCGGGAAAATTGAAATTGAATGGCGACGTTTTGGCCAAAATTTACTTGGGTGAAATCAGCAAATGGAACGATCCACAGCTGGTTAAACTCAACCCGGATTTGAAATTGCCTGACGCCAACATCACCACCGTATTCCGTTCTGATGGTTCTGGCACCAGCTTCGTATTCACCACCTACTTAAGCCAAGCTTCAGCAGCTTGGAAAGACAAAGTAGGCGCCAGCACCACTGTACAATGGCCTACTTCCAAAACAGGTGCTGCGGGCAAAGGCAATGCGGGCGTTGCCACTTATGTAGACCGCGTGAAAAACTCCATCGGTTATGTGGAATATGCCTATGCCAAACAGAACAACATGGCATACACGCAAATGCAAAATCAAGCGGGTAACTATGTTTCCCCCACGCCAGAAACTTTTGCTGCTGCGGCCGATACAGACTGGTCTAAAGCACCAGGCTTTAACTTGGTGTTGACCAACCAAGCGGGTGCACAAGCATGGCCGATTGCATCAGCCACCTTTATCTTGGTACACAAGCAGGCAGATGATGCAGCCAAAACCAAAGCCGTGTTGTCTTTCTTTGACTGGGCCTTCAAACAGGGTGATGGCGCGGCTGGTAAACTGGACTACGTTGCCCTACCCGCCAATGTTAAAGATTTGATTCGCCAAGAGTGGAAGCAAATTACCGACGCCAGTGGCAAAGCCGTTTACTGATGACGCACTCTGCATAACCTTTTCAGGCAGCCTTGAGCATTTTTCAAGCTGCCTGAAACTGTCTTGACTCATCCATTGCTAGGGAAAACAGCATCATGAGCACTCTTCAACAAAAGCTGGCATTTCAGCGTCGCGTGGACACGGTATTTGTCAATACCACGCGCCTCTTTGCCTTTTTGGTTCTGGCCAGCTTAGGCGGCATTTTGTTGTCGCTGATTGTGGGCGCCTGGCCCAGCATACAAAAATATGGCCTAGGCTTTCTCACTGGCACCGACTGGGATGTGGTAGCCAACCAATATGGCGCACTACCCGCCATCTACGGCACATTGATGACCTCGTTCATCGCCTTGGTGATTGCCGTTCCCGTGAGCTTCGGCATTGCCGTTTTCCTCACTGAGCTGTGTCCTGCTCGCTTGCGCCGGCCATTGGGTATTTGTGTGGAATTATTGGCAGGTATTCCATCGATTATTTATGGTATGTGGGGTTTGTTTGAGTTTGCACCCGTATTCTCAGAACATATCCAACCTTTTCTGACCCAGTATTTAGGCGGCATTCCTCTGTTAGGTCGCCTATTCAGCGGTGCACCCATGGGCATTGGCATGTTTACCGCTTCGCTGATCCTGGCCATTATGATTATTCCATTCATCGCATCCGTCATGCGCGATGTATTTGAGGTGGTACCGAGCATGCTCAAAGAATCTGCCTACGGTTTGGGTTCCACCACTTGGGAAGTGATGCGTTATGTGGTACTGCCTTACACCAAAGCCGGCGTCATAGGTGGCATTATTTTGGGCTTGGGTCGTGCACTGGGTGAAACCATGGCTGTGACCTTCGTCATCGGTAATACCTTCAACATTGATGCCAGTTTGTTCAAATCAGGGGTCACCATCACCTCTGCATTGGCGAATGAATTTGCTGAATCAGACGGGCTGCATCAATCGTCACTGCTGTATCTGGGCTTATTGCTGTTTGTGATTACCTTTGTGGTATTGGTGATCTCCAAAATCATGCTGTTGCGCCTACAGCGCAATGAAGGTCAGAAACACTAAGGAATTCATCATGAATCAAGCCATTTATCGCAAACGCCGCCTTGTTAACCATTTCAACTTAATGATGGCCTGGATCACCATGGCATTTGGCCTATTTTGGCTAGGCTGGATTTTCTTTACCCTATTCCAGCAAGGATTTAGCAGCCTTTCTGCTGCTGTATTCACCATGGATACGCCCACTGCATTGAGTGACGGTGGGTTGCGCAACGCCATCATCGGCAGCATATTGATTACCTTTTTTGGCCTGCTTATTGGTACCCCCATGGGCATTTTATGCGGGATTTACTTGGCTGAATTTGGCAACAACAGCAAGCTGGCATCGGCAACGCGCTTTATGAATGATATTTTGCTCTCGGCACCCTCTATCGTTATCGGCCTGTTTATTTATGCACTCTGCGTCAAACCAGTGGGCCATTTCTCAGGCTGGGCCGGTTCGCTTGCGCTCTCGCTGCTGGTGGTACCAGTGGTGGTGCGCACCACAGAAAATATGCTGCGACTGGTGCCCAATAGTTTGCGCGAAGCGGCCTTCGCTCTCGGCACACCCAAATGGAAACTGGTACTGATGGTGACCTTGCGCGCTGCCAAAGCCGGTGTATTAACAGGCGTATTGTTGGCGTTCGCGCGCATTTCAGGGGAAACCGCGCCTTTGCTGTTTACCGCGCTAAACAACCAGTTTTATAGCTTGGACATGAACCGCCCCATAGCCAACTTGCCCAATGTCATCTATACCTTTGCCATGAATCCGTCACCTGCCTTGATTTCACTGGCTTGGGCTGCGGCGTTGCTGATTACCTTAGCAGTGCTGTTGATTAATATTCTGGCTCGTTATTTGGGCAGCAAATCCCATTCTTGATTGCGTATTATTTAAGGACTTAAGCCACATGAACGCCATTCCCGACCACGTAAAAATTGCCGTACGCGATTTCAACTTTTATTACGGCAATTTCCATGCTTTGAAAAACATCCATTTGGACATACCCACCAATAAAGTCACTGCTTTTATCGGCCCATCTGGCTGTGGTAAATCTACTCTTTTGCGCACCTTCAATCGCATGTATGACCTGTATCCGGGCATGCATGCAGAAGGCCAGCTGCTGCTGGATGGTAACAACCTGCTCGATAAGGGCGTAGACGTCAATTTATTGCGCGCCAAAGTGGGCATGGTATTTCAGAAGCCCACACCATTCCCCATGTCAATTTACGACAACGTGACTTTTGGCGTGAAACTGTATGAAAAACTCAGCCGCAGCGAACTGGATGACCGCGTAGAGTGGGCTTTGCGCAAAGCGGCCTTGTGGAACGAAGTAAAAGACAAACTCAAACAATCAGGCAACTCATTGTCTGGTGGCCAGCAACAACGTTTGTGTATTGCCCGCGCGGTGGCAGCCAAACCTGAAGTGGTTTTGCTGGATGAACCCACTTCAGCTTTGGACCCAATTTCCACGGCACATATTGAAGAATTGGTGACCGAATTGAAAGAGGATTACACCATCGCCATCGTGACCCACAACATGCAGCAGGCAGCCCGTGTTTCCGATTACACAGCCTACATGTATCTTGGTGAACTCATGGAAGTGGGCGAAACCAATCAGATTTTCACCAAGCCCAAACGCAAAGAAACCGAGGACTACATCACCGGCAAATTCGGCTGATGTAACCACCGAAATACCGCATATACCCGCCAAATTTGGCGGGTTTTTTTCAGGCAACCCCAACCCGGCTCTGTTATTGTCGGCGCCCGATTGCGCCAATGGGTGTTCTGTTTGGGGGTGTGGCCAGCCAACATACCGACCGGTCTATATATCGATAGCGTGGCTGGGTTGCGATACACTAAGAATCTGCCGCGGTATTCATCATGCCTTGGCTGCACACACGACTACAACGCCATCGACTGAACACGAACAAACAGTTGCACTGATGGCGTATTTGTATTTGAATGCGGCAACAACGCTTTTTATCATTTCAACACACCAGAAACGACATGGATATTCACACACTCAGCCCACAACAATTGCAACAATGGCAGCTTGAAAAACGCAACTTTGTTTTGCTGGACGTCCGCGAGGACAATGAAGTTCAGTTTGCAGCCTTGCCTGACCATACCCACATTGCCATGAATTTAATCCCTTTGCGCCACAACGAACTGCCAGATGACCAGCCCATTGTGGTGTATTGCCATCATGCGTCCGCAGCATGCAGGTGGCCATGTATTTGGCACAAGCAGGGTTTGATGACTTGTATAATTTAACCGGCGGCATTGATGCTTGGTCGACACAAATCGATCCGACATTACCACAATATTGAAATTGGCATGATGCTCTGGCTAATCAACCACCTTGAGTGATTTTGACAACTGGGCAATTATAAATTTGCAGCAGCCTGCCATCATCAGGATGTATTCTAACCCTGCCTTAAGACAGGGTCATCTTAGCCACATTTTCCTGTATTGACGCTGGCTATTTATGGAAAAACAGGAGATGTACTGGAAACGCCACATCGATTGATGTCATTTATCTTGGGTCAATCCTTTATTTTTTAACGTATTTCGAAAAAAAATTATAAAACCCAAGGCCAATAACACGATTAAGCCACGCAGGCGCAGGATTATTTAAATTTAAATAGGAATATTATGTTCTTGTCGTGTTGCAAGGTGGCTGCAATATTATGATGCATTTAAGAATGATGGTGCACCCAACAGGGATCGAACCTGTGACCTCCGGCTTCGGAAACCGACACTCTTCCAACTGAGCTATGGGTGCGCAAATCAATTGAGTGCGGCATTTTAGCTGAAATCCTGCATCAGCGCAAAACATGACGCATGCCAATCGCTTTCATCAGCGTATATAATGACCAGCGTTTGTATACATTCATGTCCAACACTGCTTGAATTGATGCCCACATCTTAGGCATCAAAGCCTAGGAAGATTGCCATGACAGCCTCGCAACCATGCCGCGAAAGCGGATCTGCTTTATCTTTATTGCTTTCTGCGATGATTTTGTTGTTGATTTTAGCCGTGGTGCTGCCGAAATTATTGACGTCATCCACGCCAGACACCAGTGCATCGGCAACCACCACAGAACAGCAAGCCCTACAGCAAGCCGCCAGCGCTGCCCATACCTTATCTCAAGATCAAACTGGCGCGGCATTGGCTTCTGCCGAAGCCAACAGCAATGGTCATGGCCAATAGCAGTGCATTCACCGCATTAGACATCGTTTCTTAAGTCCAGCAACCACGCCCGCAGCGGCCATCAGCGTTGTCCACCAGTAAAAAATAGGGCGGCTTTATGTTATGCTCACAGACTTGCTTGATTGTCTTTTCAGGCAACCCAACGATTAATTAATTGCTTGATTACTTTGATTGCTAAATCATGAATGCTGTCAATAGCCCATTATTTCGCACATTGCCACAACACGATGCGCTCGACATTGTGGGCGATGTGCATGGCGAGTGGTCTGCTCTGACGCATTTACTGCACCATTTGGGCTACGACGACTTGGGCCGACACCCCCAAGGGCGAAAGCTGGTGTTTGTAGGCGATTTATGCGACCGCGGCCTGATAGTCCAGCAGTCCTCTCGTGGGTGCTGCAAGCAGTGGCAGCCGAGCGCGCTTTTGCCGTATTGGGTAATCATGAATTGAACTTATTGATGCATGACCCCAAAGATGGTTCAGGCTGGTATTTCGACAACCGACCTCAAGACGATGAACGTTACGCACCATGGCAACATTTCCCAATCGCGCAACGCAGTCAATTACACGAGCAACTTGCTCAATGGCCGCTGGTTTGGCAACGCGATGATTTACGGGTCGTGCACGCAGCATGGCTACCAGAAAGTCTGCGCCAAATTGCCGATGCCGGTAATACACCGATTATCCAGCAATACCATTTCTGGGAAGATGGCTTCCAACACGCCTTTGACAACAGCGGCTGGAAAGCAACTTACCAAGATGAGCAACATCGCTTGCATCGCGAATTGGAAGATGAACAAAGCACCATGGCCTTTCAGCTGGGCGTAGCGCATTATGATTTGCTGCGCAGCACTGCCAACCCCATTCGAGCACTCACCAGCGGCGTAGAGGCCTTGGCGCCAGCCCCTTTTTACGCCAATGGTCGGTGGCGTTTTACGGTGCGCATGCCTTGGTGGCAACAGTATCAAGACCAAGTGCCAGTGGTCGTAGGGCACTACTGGCGTCACTGGTATGACAACCCCGTTCCCACCCACCGCCAAGGCTTGTTTCATGAACCGCCCACACACTGGTTGGGGCCGCAGCAAAATGTATTTTGTATCGATTTTTCAGTAGGCGCTCGTTGGCGCGAGCGTCAACAAGGCACACCCCTCAATCAAACACGCTTTCACTTAGCGGCCTTGCGCTGGCCTGAAGCCACTATTGTGCTCGATACCGGGCTCACTGCTAACAGCATCCGCAGCCGATAAACAACCTTTTTCAGGCAGCCCAGTGATCTACAAACGAATCGGGTATAATGCTCGTTTTGTTCCATCAGGTTTGCCCCAATGGCAAACCTATGCCACTCACAATGAATTCAGCAACCACTTCTCCCAACACCATTAAGCGTCATTTAAAAACTCGGCATTTATCCATGATTGCCATCGGCGGCAGCATTGGCACCGGCCTATTTATGGCCAGCGGCAGCGCCATTCATGACGCCGGTCCGGGTGGTGCGTTAATGGCTTATGCGGCCATTGGATTGATGGTTTATTTTTTGATGACCTCTCTGGGTGAAATGGCCACTTATTTGCCTACCTCAGGCTCATTTTCTGTATATGCTGCCCGCTTCGTTGACCCTTCGCTGGGCTTTGCCTTGGGTTGGAATTATTGGTTTAATTGGGTGATTACCGTGGCTGCCGATATTTCCATCGCAGCCCTAGTCATTACCTATTGGGAACCTTTGCGCTTCATGCCCACTTGGTGTTGGAGCATGGTATTTTTTGCTTGTATTTTTTTACTCAACATCCTCTCCGTACGCGCATACGGTGAATCGGAATATTGGTTTGCGCTGATTAAAGTAGTGACCGTTATCGTATTTTTGGGCGTGGGCGTACTCACCATTTTCGGCATCTTGGGTGGCCAATACGTCGGCTTTGATCTCTTCACCATGGGCGACGCGCCCATTTTGGGCCATGGCTTTTCAGGCAGCTTTTTCACCGTTTTGGGCGTCTTCCTGATTGCGGGCTTTTCATTTCAAGGCACCGAATTGATTGGCATCACTGCGGGCGAATCTGAAAATCCCCAAGAAAGCATTCCCAAAGCCATCAAGCAAGTATTTTGGCGCATCCTGATTTTCTATATTCTGGCCATTTTGGTGATTGGCCTGCTGATTCCATATACCAGCCCACAACTTTTGGGTGCAGATGTCAGTGAGGTGGCCAAATCACCGTTTACTTTGGTGTTTGAACGCGCAGGTCTGGCCTTTGCCGCAGCGGTGATGAATACCGTTATCCTTACTTCCATTCTCTCCGCCGGCAATTCTGGTATGTATGCGTCCACGCGCATGCTCTATGCCATGGGCAAATCCAGCATGGCGTATGCGCGCTTTGGTGATGTTAACGTGCGCGGCGTGCCAGTGTGGGCTTTATTGGCAACCAGCGTGGTGATTTTGGCCATTTTTCTACTGGAAAGTGCCAATCCCGGTGCCTATGAATACATCGTCGCAGCCTCAGGTCTCACTGGTTTCATCGCTTGGCTTGGCATTGCCATTAGCCACTATCGTTTCCGCCGTGCCTTTCGGGCGCAAGGCAAAGACCTCAGCCAATTGGTTTATCGGGCCAAATGGTTTCCATTCGGCCCTATTTTGGCCTTAGTTTTGTGTATTTTGGTGATTTTGGGCCAAGACACCGATTGGCTGCTACACGGTGACTTTAACTGGCAGCGCTTCGCCATTACCTATATGGGGATTCCCGTTTTTGTTGGTTTTTATCTTTACCACAAACTGCGCTATCGCACCCATAAAGTCCCACTTAGCCAAGTTGATTTAAGCCCGCATGTGGATTGATCCACCCAGTCGCATTGGCTGCCTGAAACCATTTGCGCTAACATGTTTGGCATCATGCCACATCGGTTAAAACCCCATTTATGCTCACCTACACCCCCAAAAACCCGTCACCCCAGCCCAGCGGCAATGCTCGTCCTTGGCTGCTGCTGTTGTTGGCTTTTGTGTGGTTGTGGCCTGGGGTATTTGCGCGCGATTTGTGGTCACCCACCGAACCTGAAATACTCACCACCATCGAGCAATGGCAACCCTACGCCTGGACCATCCCTCGTCTATTTGACCAAGTGGCTTGGCAAGTGGCACCGCTTTATTACTGGCTGGGCATATTGAGCGTACACTGGCTCAGCCCTTGGCTACTTGACCCTTATGAAGCCGTGCGCTTCGTCAATGCTTTGCTGATGATCATTGCATTTGCCTGTGTTGGTGGAGCCGCTCGCCAATTTCTGGGCCGTCGCTTTGGCCGCATTGGTGTATTGGTTTTACTCGGCTGCCCGGGCATGCTGGTACCGGGTCACATGATGAGCAGCTTTCCTCTGTTGCTGTGCGGGTGTTCCCTGTGTTGGTATGGCTTTTCTCTAAGCAAATCCCGAGTCATGATGGCCAGCTTGATGCTTGGCGGCGGCTGGGTTGTGCTGTCGCTTTCAGGCAGCCTGCTATTGCCCTTAGCCATGATGGTTTTGGCTTTGGGCTTGCTGTACCACCCATTGTGGCAGCAACGGCGCTATCGCTTGGTGGTGCTCACATCTTTGCTGTGGGCATGGCCACTGATGGCCGTGTGGCCGCTGGCACTCTACCTTTCTCACCCGAATGTGTTTGTGGACTGGTGGCAAGCGCATGCATTGGCACCGTTTGGCGGTTTTGCTCAATGGTCGATGGCTTTCTCTTTGGATTATTATCTAAAAAATGTGTTGTGGTTTGCGTTTCCGGCTTGGCCATTGGCCGTGTGGAGCGCATACAAAGTGCGTTTATTTCAATACGATTGGGGGGTCTTGGCAATAGCTTGGCTGGTACTGATGTTACTGCTGCTATCGGCGTCACCCGATCAATATCAAGATTGGTTGCTCATCATATTGCCGCCATTGGCCATCATCGGCAGCCATCAGCTAGAGCCTTGCGGCGCGGTGCTGTGGCGTTCCTGAATTGGTTTGGTATCATGACTTTTGGGTTTGCTGCTTTATTTTTATGGTTGGGCTTTGTGGCTATGAATTATGGCTGGCCCCGCAAATTGGCCGAGCGTGCCGAGTATTTCAGCCCGTACTACCATACCGACATTGACTATTTCCCCATCATTGTGGCGTGCATACTTACACCGTTGTGGCTGTGGGCCGTGACCCGAAAACACGTGCGGGGGCGCCAAGCCGTCACCAATTGGTGTGCCGGTGTGGTATTGGTGTGGTCATTGCTGCTGACGCTGTTTTTACCGTGGTTGGATGCCGCCAAAAGTATGCGTCCCGTGGTGCAAAGCATGCAACAAACCTTCACCGGCGAACAAGTGGCCGCATTGCAAAACAGCCAAATTTGTGTGGGTGTCGCAGCCGATAATCACACCGCGCGTATTGCTTGGCAGCAATACGGCTGGCTAAAATTGGAAGCCGACAACCCCCACTGCCGCTATCAATTGGTGGTGCGAAAACCGAGTCAAACAGCCCCAGCAGGCTGGCACGAAATATGGTCAGGCGCCCGACCACGCGAAAAACGCGATATCATGGCCTTATGGCAGGCCAGCGGTGACATTTCCACCGCCAACACGGAGTTTTCTTACCCATGACAAGCGAATCTTCAACGCAAACACGTCAACAAAATGTTGACGCCGCAGAAATCGATAAATTCAGCCAATTGGCCCATAAATGGTGGGACAAGGAAAGTGAGTTCAAACCACTACACGACATCAACCCTTTGCGCCTACAGTTCATTGATGACCATGCCTCTCTAGCGGGTAAAAAAGTATTGGATGTCGGCTGCGGTGGCGGCATTCTAACTGAAGCACTGGCAGGCCGTTCGGCCTCTGCTACCGGCATAGACATGGCAAAAAAATCACTGAAAATTGCCCAACTGCATGCTTTGGAAGAAAAAGTAGGTAATGTGCACTATCGTTTGGTGAGTGTTGAAGATTTGGCTGCCGAAACGCCAGCACAATATGATGTGGTGACCTGCATGGAAATGCTCGAGCATGTTCCCGATCCGGCCAGTATCGTGCGCGCTTGCGCGCACTTGGCCAAACCCGGCGGCTGGCTATTTTTCTCCACCATTAACCGCAACCCGAAGTCTTATCTGCAAGCAGTAGTAGCCGCGGAATACCTATTGCAATTGATGCCTCGGGGCACCCATGATTACCAAAAATTCATTACGCCTGCGGAGCTTGGGCGGATGTGCCGTCAAGCAGGTTTGGACTGGGCTGCCAGCAGTGGGCTCACTTACAACCCCCTGAGCCGCCAATATCATTTATGCACAAACTTAGATGTGAATTACATGATTGCCTGCCGTAAACCCACAGCAGCCTGAGGCATCTCACAGCAATCGACACTGCGGTATTACAAAGCCCAAACTGGTGTGTTTGGGCTTTGTTCATTTCGGCCATGCGCCAAGCTTGGTTCAGGCAGCCTCAAAACCACCTGAACAATGGACTTTATGACGCCAAAATCTTATCCACAATTTCGCGGCTGTCTTTCGATAGTCCTGTTTTGTGTTGAATCCGCTGCAATTCCTTGTACATCAAAGTTTTCCGTTTTGGCTCCAATTTACCATATAAATTGAACGCCTGAATCAAACGGGATGCCACTTGCGGATTAAAGCCATCGATGTCCAGAATTTTGTCGGCCACAAACCGATAACCACTGCCATCCGCAGCATGGAAATGGCGCACATTGCGACTAAACGTACCCAATAACGAGCGTACTTTATTGGGGTTTTCTAAACTGAATGCTGGATGATTTAAGGCTGCCTGAACCTGCTGCAACGTATCTCCCCGCTGACTGCACGCCAACAAAATAAAGTATTTATCCATGACCAAAGCATCGTTGCCATGGCGTTGTGCAAATTGTTGCAGCAATCGGTCACGATCGACATCGGGCAAATGGTTGATGGCCGAGAGCATGCCCCACTCATGGGTCATATTGGTGGCCAAACGATCATATTGCTGACGCACAAACGCGATCATCGCTGGATTGGCACGCACCACCCACACACGCAAAGCATTCAGAAAACTGCGAATGCCAGCCAAATCAGGGTGGTATTCATGAGGCTGAGTATGTTGGCTGTTTTGTTCTTGCTCATAAGCCCAACTACGCCAATGATTGAGTGTGGGCAAAATAGCCGTACCCACCGCCCCCATCAAGTCATCCCGTGCCGCGACATACAACGCTGGGTCAATTTCCGGCTCACCCTCCCACAATTCCGCCTCACTGGGTACTTGCAGCAAAACGGCTTTGTAGGCCGGTTCCAAATCGGCATCCAAAGCCTGAGCAATCGCTTCTGCCAACATGTCATGCTCAGGCATGGCTTGGTTGGCTTTCAGCGCCGCTACATTGGCAGCCACGGCTCGGCGGTATAAAGTTTGCGCTGCTTCCCAGCGCCCAAAAGCATCACTATCATGTGCCAACAATAAGGCCAAATCGGCATCACTATAGGGATAATCCAATTTAACTGGCGCACTAAACCCACGCAGCAATGAAGGCACCGCCGCTTCAGCCACATCCGACAACACAAAATCCTGCTTGTCCTGTGTGAGCAACAATATTGCTTCTTCAACCTCATCATGGCTTTCAGGCAACCTGAAAGAAAGAGGTTGCCCTTGCGCGCCCACCAAACCCATTTTCACCGGAATCATCATCGGCTGCTTATTTTGCATGTCTGGTGTATCGGGAATGCACTGACTCAAGCTCAGCGTTAAGGTGCGTGCCGCAGCATCATAGTGCTTGCGCACTGTTAATACCGGCGTACCGGCTTGGCTATACCACAACGCAAACTGCTTAAAATCGCGACTATTGGCATCGGCCATGGCCAAACGGAAGTCATCTACAGTCACGGCTTGGCCGTCATGGCGCTGAAAATACAGCTGCATGCCTTTTTGAAAGCCCTCCTCACCCAACAAGGTGTGGTACATACGCACCACTTCGGCGCCTTTTTCATACACCGTCATGGTGTAAAAATTATTCATTTCCTCATAAGAAGCAGGCCGAACCGGGTGCGCCATGGGGCCCGCATCTTCCGGAAATTGGAAAGTACGTAAATTGCGCACATTGTGAATACGGCGTACGGCGCGGCTGGCTCGATCAGCAGAAAACTCCTGATCTCGAAATACGGTCAACCCTTCTTTGAGCGAGAGTTGGAACCAATCGCGACAAGTCACGCGGTTGCCAGTCCAGTTGTGGAAATACTCATGCCCAATGACACCTTCAATAGCTTCAAAATCTGCATCAGTGGCGGTTTCAGGGCTTGCCAGTACGTATTTGGTGTTAAACACATTCAGGCCTTTGTTTTCCATGGCCCCCATGTTGAAGTCGCCCACAGCCACCACCATGTAAATATCCAAATCGTATTCCAAGCCAAAGCGGGTCTCGTCCCAGCGCATCGCGTGTTTCAATGACGCCAATGCAAAATGCGCTTTACTGCGGTCTTCTGGGCGAGTGTAGAACTTCAAGGCCACTGCTTTGCCAGACACCGTCGTATAGGTATCTTCGAGCACCGCCAACTGCCCAGCCACCAGCGCAAACAAATAGCTGGGTTTGGCAAACGGATCGCGCCATTTCACCCAATGCCGGCCCCCTTCCGCGCTCCCAGATGCAATCAAATTGCCATTGGAAAGCATCACTGGGTAACGTTTTTTATCGCCGATAATGGTGGTGGTGAATTTGCTCATCACATCGGGGCGGTCAAAGTAATAGGTGATTTTTCGAAAACCTTCAGGCTCGTTTTGCGTATATAAATTGCCATTGCTTTCATACAGACCCATCAGCGATTTATTGTGCGCTGGATACAATTGAGTAGTGATTTCTAACACAAACGTCTCATCTGGAACATGAGCAATGGTGAGCTTTTCATCAGTCAATTTATATTGTTCTGCCGTCAATGTTTCACCATCAATCTCCAATGCCACCAATTCAGCACTGCCATCAAGGACGCAAGGCTGTCCTTTGGTGACTGGGTTAACCAACATACGTGATTTCACCAAGGTGTGCGTGGCCTCAATATCAAAGGTCAAATCAATTTGTGCCACGGCAAAATCTGGGGCGCGGTAGTCTTTTAAATAATGCACCACTTTATCTGTGCTCATTGCGTGTGTCTCTTTCCTGAATAAAACAGTGGCAAAGGGGTATTTTACGAAGCGCAGCGGATTTTCAGGCAGCCTGAAATGAAAAAAACCGTTAAGCTTAAACCCAACGGTGGTTTTAAATGGGTGCAAAATCAGCGTTTACAACGCTCGCCGTCCACTCTTTTCCGCCCCAAAAACGCATATAGCCCACACCAGCCGATTAATCCAGACAATAAAGGCACCACGCCTATCCAGCCCCAAAGGTTTGTGGGCCCACAAACACCAATGCAATCAGTATCAAACCCAGCGCCACCCGAATCAAACGATCAAGAGTACCCACATTACGACAAAACATAATCATCTCCTTCCAAATTGACACGCTCAATATACATCATAATATTATGAAATGTAAATATATTGAAGATTGTGGTGGTGCTTTTTTTTGCCTACAATGGGCACACAATATCAAATACGATTTCCACACAAACCCCACCATGGACAACTCTCTTCTCCATACGCACGCAGTGCCTGCAGATATGAATCAGGCCGCTGATGCGGCATCTTCATTGCTAAAGATCATTGCCCATCCTCATCGCTTGATGATTTTGTGTTTACTGCTGGAAGGTGACAAAAACGTCACTGAGCTGACCGAAAAAGTTGGCATCAGCCAAACAGCCATGTCCAATCATTTGGCCAAATTGCGCAGTGAACACATTGTGGATTTCACTCGCCACCACCGCAGCTTGGTGTATCGGCTCACCTCCCATGAGGTCACCCACCTCATTACTGCCTTATATGAGCTGTATTGTGAGAAATAAGTACAGCGCGGCCCCCAGGCAAAAATATATTTAGGCACACCCAAACCCACCGCCAGCCCCCCTATTTCAGGCAACCTCAATGCTGCCTGAAACCGTTTTTGTGTCACTCAACGCCCAATACCATCAAAGAAAAGCGTTTTCCAATAAATAATTACATCCAAACAATTGATTAAGCTCCCAATCTCTCTTCTCATCAAATTAGGTTGAATACATTACATATCTGCCAATAAATTTGCCAGATGTATTATTTATTGGTAAAACCGCTGACTTTGTTGCCATAGATAAATAACACAGCAACAATAGAATCTGTTAATAAAAATGAGGAGATAACTGCATGACCCAATCCGCGGAGCTGAAACGTACGCTCAAAAACCGCCACTTACAACTGATTGCCATTGGCGGTGCCATCGGTACTGGCCTCTTTATGGGCTCAGGCCGCACCATCAGCCTAGCTGGCCCTTCGGTATTACTCACCTATGTTGTCATCGGGTTTTTCTTGTTCTTCGTGATGCGCGCAATGGGCGAGTTGCTGCTGCACAACCTGAACTACAAATCTTTTGTTGATTTCTCTGCTGATCTGCTGGGGCCCACCGTGGGCTACTTTGTGGGTTGGAGTTATTGGTTTTGCTGGGTGGTCATTGGCATGGCAGATATTGTGGCCATTACCGGTTACTCGCAATTCTGGTGGCCCGATATCCCTTTATGGCTGCCAGGTCTACTGTGTATCGGCTTTTTGCTGGGCTTTAACTTGCTTTCCGCCAAACTCTTTGGTGAATTGGAGTTTTGGTTTGCTTTAATCAAAATTATTGCCATTGTGGCCTTGATTGCATGTGGTATTTATCTGGTGGCCACGGGCTTTACTGGGCCTTCAGGTGAAAAAGCCAGCATGAGCAATTTATGGACACACGGCGGCCTTTTCCCTCATGGTATCACTGGTTTTTTTGCTGCCTTCCAAATTGCGATTTTTGCGTTTGTGGGCATTGAGTTGGTGGGTACGGCTTCCGCAGAAACGGCCAACCCGCAAGAAACATTACCCAAAGCCATCAATAAAATTCCGATGCGGGTGATTGTGTTTTACGTATTGGCCTTGACGGTCATCATGACGGTGACACCATGGGACATGGTGGCGCCTGATAGAAGCCCATTCGTGAATATGTTTATGTTGATTGGCATTGGCGCCGCCGCCGCCATCATCAATTTCGTGGTGCTGACTTCGGCCTTGTCTTCTGCCAATAGTGGCATGTATTCCACTGGCCGTATGTTGTATGGTTTATCTAGAAATGGTGTGGCACCAGCTTCATTTGGACGCCTGTCAACCAGTGGTGTTCCACGCAATGGTTTGCTGTATTCTTGCGCCTTGTTGCTCATCGGTGTGGGTCTACTCTATGCCGAAGGTAATGTGATGAAGATGTTTACCATTGTGACCACGGTTTCCAGCATTTGCTTTATTTTTGTGTGGGCGGTGATCCTGATTGCTTATTTGAAATACCGCAAGGTGCGCCCGGAAGCCCATGCGCAATCAAGCTACAAAATGCCGTTTGCCATCCCGATGTGTTACGCCTGCTTGGCCTTTTTCGTGTTTGCCTTATATTTGTTTAGTCAAGAAGAGGAAACCCTGATTGGTTTGATGGCCACACCGTTATGGTTTATTGCATTGTTGTTGTGCCTGCCTTTGTATAAAAAACAATTGCGCCAACACCAAAATTGATTATTCGTGACATCAAAACAGGCTGCCTGAATCATTCAAGCAGCCTGTTTGGCATTTTTGGCACCCAAAACTGACAATCAGCCCATAACTGGGTACGGCATTAAACCTGTTGGCCATACTCCTGATGGTGCCAAAATGGCTGGCCTACCGTAGGTGTGCTTGCTTGCGCATGTTGACGAGGGATCACAGGTTCTGCTTCAAACGCCAGCCGACCTGCCACCACGGCCTGAGCAAACGCTTCGGCCATCAAAACGGGCCGCCCGCTTCGCGACACCGCAGTATTGAGAAGCACGCCATCAAAACCCCATTCCATGACTTGCGCCGCTTGCGATGGTAGCCCCAGACCTGCATCAACAATCAATGGCACCGATGGTAAGCGCTCACGCAACACCCGCAGTGCATATTCATGCACCACGCCCAAACCAGTACCGATGGGTGCCGCCCACGGCATCAAAGCCTCGCACCCCACCTCCAATAAACGACGGCATGCAATCAAGTCTTCCGTGCAGTAAGGCAACACCTTAAACCCATCATGAATCAAAATTTGTGCGGCTTTAACCAACTGAAACACATCTGGCTGCAGCGTATCATCATCACCAATCAACTCCAATTTAATCCAATCGGTGGCAAACACCTCACGCGCCATTTGCGCGGTGGTGACCGCCTCTTGCACACTCAAGCAGCCCGCCGTATTGGGCAAAACCGGAATGGCCAAATCGCGCAATAAAGACCACAAGCCTTCACCATAATTGGCGCCAGCCGCACCTTGTCGACGCAAAGATACTGTCATCATGGCTGGCTGGGCTGCCTGAATCGACGATTGCAACACATCTACGGTAGGATAGGCGGCTGTGCCCAACAGCAAACGGCTGGTAAAATTTTGATTGTAAAGTTTCCATTCAGACATGGTGTTTTATTCCTGTTTCAGCAAGTTCTACTCATCGCGCCAAGCTGGTCGCGTCTTCGATCAAATGAATTTTTCATGCTGCCCAACCTATCAAACCAAGCATCCGCACGCATAGCACCACAATATGCTCACCACCAAGTTCAATGCACACTCGTCTTATACACGCTTAACAACGACAAACCACACAGCGAGCATAAATAGCAAAGCGGCCTGAACCAGACTCATCACTCTTTATTTTATTGGCACCCAGCAAACATTGAGATACAGATTTAAGTGTGGCTGCCGGCGACGCAAAGATATCTTCCACTTGCAACAACTTCACCAACAAATAAATCAATATCTCCATATCGAGCAGGGGTATGAAGCTTAGCCACGCCAATATACGCCGTGCAGCAGCATTAAAGGTGCCCCTCTGTAACAGGGTGTGCCATCGCTTCTTGCCTCCACTGCTGCAATGCCGGCAAAGCCAACAAGCATTGGGCATAATCGCGCGCCACACCCTCCAGGCCATCGAGCAATTGATATGATTGCAAACGCACCGCCATTGGCACATAAAACGCATCCACCACACCAAAATCGGTACCCGCCAAGAATGGCCCACCAAAACGGCGTATGCTTCTTGCCACAATTCGTTTAAGCGGAATAAATCGGCGCGCAAATCATCGTCTATCACTGGGGCATCGGTTTCATCCAAACGAAAATTACAGGCGGTACGCAATGCGGCAAAACCCGCGTGCATTTCTGCTGTGGCGCTGCGCGCCCACGCCCGGGCTACCCGATTGGCTGGCCAAAGCTGGGGATAATCTTCGGCCACATAGTCGGCAATCGCCAAACTTTCCCATACCAAGGTCTCTCCATCCAACAACACTGGCACCTTGGAGGTAGGTGAAAATGACCGCCATTGTTGCCGCTGTGCCAACAAATCCGCATGGTAACTGTGTACGGTTTCAATGAACGGAATATTCGCCTGGCGCAGTAAAATCCACGCGCGTAACGACCAAGAAGAAAGCTGCTTATCGGCAATATGCAAGTGATACATCATCATTCGCTTTCAGGTAATAGGTTGAATAACCAGTCTAACCGCCCACCACAGGTTGCACAATCTCGACCGCATCACCTGCATGCAAATGGCAGTCAACATAGTCGCTTTTCGGCACAAAAACGGTATTCACGGCCACTGCAAAAGGTGCAGCCACCTCGGCGTTATCCAGCAATTCCGCCACGGTGGCACCATCAAACTCACAAGCTGCGCCATTCACCACTATTTGTATGCTCATTGTTTTCTCCTCGATTTATTTCGACAACCGACACACCGGCACGCCATATCGTGCAGCGGCTGACGGCATTTCTTGCTGCACCATCAAAGCCTGTAACACACGCACTGCAGCCAAACTCACCGCAGGCGCAATCATAAATCCATGCCGAAACAAACCATTCACCGCCATAATCTTTCGGCCACTATCGCATCGAATTTCCGGATTTTCATGATTGAGGGTGGGCCGCAATGATGTGGCACTTTCCAATACTCGGGCTTCACCAAAGGCAGGATGCACGGCATACAGCGCTGACATCAATTCCAAGCCACTGCGTACGGTTAATGGCCCATCATCTTCACTTTCCAATTGCGTGGCGCCGATGACAAATAAATGATTTTGTTTGGGCGCTATGTACAAAGGATAACGAGGATGCAAGAGCCGCACAGGCCGATTAAGCGTGACTTCTGGTGCCCATACCCGCAACACCTCGCCACGCACGCCACGTAAACGGCTTAGCGGCTGGCCTTGCTTATCATGGCTGCCTGAAAGCGTCGATGGTACTTGATTCCAATCGCTTTTCGCACCGACTCCGCGACAATCCACTACCCAATCGGCCGTTTTAGCCAACTCAGCGACCTCAGCCCGCTGCTGCCACTGACAAACCACACCCTCACTTTCCAAAGCAGCAGCCAATGCCAGCAATACTTGTCGGTTATCAAGCTGGCCTTCGGCAGGTAAAAACAAACCTGCTTGGAAACGCCCCGCCAATTGAGGCTCTTGAGCCGCAACATCACCACCAGCCCATGACTGCCAAACCATTTCACCGTGATGAGCACGCCGTAAATGATGAACAAACTGGTCAGCCAGCGGCTTATCTTGAGCGTGCCAAACCACCAGTGCGCCATGTTCCTGCATAAACACAGGCATGGGCCATTCAGGCAACCACTGTCGCCACAACGGCAAGCTGTCATAACCCAGTTGCACCGCCAAAGGGGTCCCGTCTATGGCCTCAGCCAAAGGCGCCAGCATCGCCGCCGCCACATAAGCCGCAGCGCCCTCACCACTGCGCGGGCTCTCACTGCACAACGCTACATGATGACCCAACCGCGCCAGCTGCCAAGCCATCAATCGCCCCAACAAACCACCACCCAACACCGCTACTGCCATTTTTTTATCCATCATTTTCATTCTCCGAGCACGCTTGCATGCATTTGGACAGACGCGTATAAATACTTCTAACTAAGGGCAAACACGCATGGCCAAAATATTCCCGCTGCACCCCAAACACCCCGAGCGCATTTGCTGGGGCTGCGACAAATATTGTCGCGCCGATGATTTGCAATGCGGTAATGGCAGCATTCGCATCGCTCATCCATGTGAAGATTTTGGCGAGCACTGGTATGAACAAGGTGACTGGTCTGGCCTACTCAATGCCCAACAGTGGACGGAAATTACCCGCAAATCAACTGCCACATTGCCAACCAAACCAGCTCCTTTGCGCAAGCCCCACATCAAACTCATTCGCCAATCTTAATCCTAACCATTAAACGGGCTACCTGAGTCATTCAGGCAGCCTGATGCATCGTCAACGATAGATTTTGGCGCCGTTTTGCACAAATTCCACGGATTTTTCGGCCATACCTTTTTGCGCCGCAGCGTAATCGCGCACTTCCTGAGTAATTTTCATGGAACAGAATTTCGGCCCACACATAGAACAAAAATGTGCAATCTTGGCGCCTTCTGCCGGTAAGGTAGCATCATGAAAACTTTCCGCGCGCTCAGGATCCAAACCCAAACGAAATTGATCACGCCAACGAAATTCAAACCGCGCTTTAGACAACGCATTGTCGCGCATTTGGGCACCAGGCCAGCCTTTGGCCAAATCAGCTGCATGGGCAGCAATTTTGTAGGTAATGATGCCCGTGCGCACATCTTCTTTGTCAGGCAAACCCAGATGCTCTTTTGGGGTCACATAACACAGCATGGCGGTGCCATACCAACCAATATTGGCCGCACCAATGGCAGAAGTGATGTGATCATAGCCAGGTGCAATATCGGTTACCAACGGCCCCAGTGTGTAAAACGGCGCTTCAAAACAATGCTTCAGTTCTTCATCCACATTGGCGCGCACCCGTTGCAACGGCACGTGGCCGGGCCCCTCAATCATCACCTGCACATCATGCTGCCAAGCTTTGGCCGTCAACTCGCCCAATGTATGCAATTCGCCAAATTGCGCCGCGTCATTGGCATCTGCAATACATCCTGGACGCAAACCATCCCCCAAAGAAAATGACACGTCATACGCTTTCATGATGTCGCAAATGTCATCAAAATGGGTATAGAGGAAATTTTCCTGATGATGGGCCAAACACCATTTGGCCATGATGGATCCGCCGCGTGACACAATACCGGTTAACCGTTCAGCCGTCAGCGGCACATACCGCAACAGCACTCCAGCATGAATGGTGAAATAATCTACGCCCTGCTCTGCTTGCTCAATCAAGGTATCGCGAAACAATGCCCAAGTAAGGTCTTCGGCAATGCCACCTACTTTTTCCAATGCCTGATAGATCGGTACCGTGCCAATTGGTACGGGTGCATTGCGGATAATCCATTCGCGCGTTTCATGAATGTGCGCACCAGTCGATAAATCCATAATGGTGTCAGCGCCCCAGCGCAAAGACCACACCATTTTTTCTACTTCTTCAGTGAGACTTGAGGTGACTGCCGAATTGCCCAAATTACCGTTAATTTTGACGCTGAAATTGCGCCCAATGATCATTGGCTCCAGCTCAGGATGGTTAATATTGGCAGGAATGATGGCGCGACCAGCAGCTACTTCTTGGCGCACAAACTCCGGCGTGATGTCTTCTGCGCGCAGCGGTAATTGGGCGCCAAAGCTCTGGCCCGTATGTTGTTTTAACAATTGCTGATAGCGTTCATCTTGAGCCAACACATCCAAACTCAATCGTTCGCGCAAAGCCACAAATTCCATTTCCGGGGTAATGATGCCTCGTCGTGCATAATGCATCTGAGTGACATTATTGCCCGCTTGGGCACGGCGTGGCTGGCTGATGTGTTTAAATCGCAAATGAGCAGTTTTGTCGTCTCCTGCACGAGCACGGCCATAATCACTACTCAATTCGGCTAGCTGTTCGGTATCTTCGCGCTCTTGGATCCAGGCGCTGCGTACATCGGCCAAACCCGCTTTTAAATCAATATTGGCCTGTACGTCACCATAAGCACCCGAAGTATCATAAACAGGGATGGGGGGATTGGCTTCGGTGCCACGTGTCGTTTGGGTGTCATCTTGACGTATCCAACGCAAAGGCACACGCATATCAGGCGGCTGCCTGAAAGATACGCTTTATCAGAATGGGGATACGCGAATTGAATACCCAATTCATGGCTTAAATGCTCAAGCGCTTGGGCTTCGGGTTGTTTTGACATGATCATGCTCCTGGTAAGCGGGTTGGGTGACCGTTACAGGCGCACTGCGCAGCTCATTATTTCCATCACAAGCTACAACCATGCTGAAATGAAACTCCCCTCGTCGGTATTATCCGCATCGGGTGTTAAGGGACTCTCTCAGCCGCATTACCTGCAGCACCCCTGTTTCCGGCAGGTTCATTAAATCACATTTAGCAAAATAACGACAAGCCTGATTGTTTGATCTAAAGCCAATCTTCTCGCCATAACGAAACAAACCGCCTAGCGATTCATCGCAGGCGGTTTGTTGGCTATGTGCTTTCTCTCTCTTATCCGAGCCTTTGTATGCTTGGCTTCTTCGAGCCCAAACTCGTGTAGCAAACTGTAATTTATTTACCCATCTTACGCAAGCAGGCAGTGAAGCAAGACTGCAAAAACCCATGAAACGCCACTTAAATCAAATTTATTGATGTTTTATGCCGAGTTTTGACGCAATATTTATGGATTCAAACGGCGGTTACGGCAGCCTTAAAGCCCATTCGCTGCATTAAAAATAGGCAATAGAATAATTATCATTGGATAATCAACCATATTGCCCATTTTAATGGAACACATTACATTTTGTTACACAGACACGCCTTCAGTCATTTGCACTGCTTGAATGGCAGTAATAGCAATGGTGTACACAATATCATCCACCAAAGCACCGCGTGACAAATCATTCACCGGTTTGTTCAGCCCTTGCAGCATGGGTCCCACACTCAATACATTGGCGCTCCGTTGAACTGCTTTGTACGTGGTATTGCCGGTATTCAAGTCAGGAAACACAAATACCGTCGCACGACCAGCCACGGGGCTATCAGGTGCTTTTTGCTGACCCACGCTGGGCACACTCGCTGCATCATATTGCAATGGTCCATCAATCAATAAATCCGGCCGTTTGGCTTTGGCGAGCGCGGTAGCAGCTTTCACTTTTTCCACCTCGGCGCCACTGCCAGAACTGCCGGTTGAATACGAAATCATCGCCACTTTTGGTTCAATGCCAAAAGCTTTGGCCGAATCTGCGGATTGAATGGCAATATCGGCCAATTCCTCTGCACTGGGCTCAGGATTCACCGCACAATCACCATACACCAGCACCTGCTCTGGCATCAGCATAAAAAACACGCTTGATACCAACGCTGCACCAGGCGCAGTTTTAATCAATTGCAATGCAGGACGTATGGTATTTGCAGTGGTGTGTACCGCACCAGATACCAAACCATCAACTTCGCCCGTGGCCAGCATCATGGTCCCCAAAACCACAGTGTCTTCCAACTGCTTGTGCGCCAACTCTGGAGTCAACCCTTTGTGTTTGCGCAAAGCCACCATGGGTTCAACATAGCGTTCACGAATGGTATCGGGATCAACAATTTCCAACGTATCGGGAATGGCGATGCCTTTGGCTTGCGCTACTTCAAATACCTCAGCGGGCTTGGCCAACAAAATACATTGCGCGATGCCTTTGCTTTGGCAAATTGCCGCCGCCGCAATGGTACGCGGCTCATTGCCTTCCGGCAGGACGATGCGTTTAGCGGCTTGCCGAGCCCGCTCCATCATGTGGTAGCGAAATGCTGGTGGCGACATGCGAAGCTTGGCGGGCTTACCCAAATCTTGGCACACAGTAGCGATGTCGATGTGTTCAGCCACATGATTGACCATGCCATCAATGCGTTCCAAATCATCAAACGGTACCTGTGTTGGTTGATGCGACAAGGTATAAGCCGTTTGGTAAGTGTCTAATTCCGTCAATAAAACCGGCACTTGGTCTTTCAATGCAGGCGCAACAATGTCTTGCAATTTATCGGAAGGCACCGACCCACAACTGAGAATCAAACCCGCCAAAGGCACGCCGCTAAGGGTTTTTAACGCTGTGGCCATCATCACATCTTCGCGGTCGCCCGGCGCAATAATCAAGGCACCCGGTTTGAAGCGGTCATGCATGTAAGTGGCACTACGGCCCGCCACCACGATTTCTTGTACCCGCCGTTTAGCCAAATGCTCTGAGCCACGCAGCACTTCGGCCTGTAAGTAGCGCGCTACGTCCAGCATACGCACTGCAGATTTTTCCGGCGCCAGCGGTACCACACCAAAGCATTGTAGTGGGCTGTGCGAAGCTGATAAGGCTGCTTGAAGCTCGGTCACGTACTCAGCCACTGCCTGTGTGCTGTTATAGCGATTCAAGATAAATCCACCAGGCTCCCCTTGGCCGGCTGCGTACTCCTGCCACGCCAGATACAACTGGGCAGCCATTTGTGCAGGCGTTTCATTTTCTGCATCAGCCACCAACACCACGCGAGCATTCAAAGAAGCCGCGATTTTGGCATTTTTATTGGCCAGATAGTTGCGCTCACTATCCGGTATCAACCCTTCAATTACCACTGCATCATGCGTGGCGCGTGACAGCTGATTAAACTGCGCCACCATAGATTCAATCAAATCATCGTCTTGCCCCGTACTGAGCATGGTATCCATTTGCGCCAAACTCAGTGGCTGCGGAGGCTGTTGATGAAACAGCGCCTCAGCAAATCGAGTGCCCGTATCAACGCCCTCAACTTCATCGCGTTCATTGGATACTGGCTTGAAATACAACGGCTTGCGCCCACTTTGCTCCAGCGCGCGTACCAACCCCAGCGCCACGCTGGTCAATCCAGTTTTCACCCCCAAAGGAATCAACAAAAACTGCGACATGGCTGACCACCCTTTCCATTTTGATTGCTTATCGACGACCCAACCAACTTAGCACATTGCCCTTATCGCGTTTTTGCGCAGGCGCAAATGATGGGTCAATTGCTATTTTTTACCGCTAATGGCACCCAAAATACCGCGCGTGATGGCACGAGTGATGCTGCTGGTAACTTGGGTATTGATGCGCTTACCCACCTGATGCGCGATGTCATCGACGACACCTTGATTGGTTTTTTTGCGATTGCCAAACAACCCACCCAAAAAATTATCCAGAAAACCGCCATTCTGATTATTGGTGATTTCAGCCTGTTGCTGTTGTTCGGCTTGTGCCTTGGCTGCCTGAACTTCCTCTGCCTGCTTGGTCTCATCGGCCTGTAATTGCTGCAATGCTTCAAATGCCGAGAAATTATCAATAACGTTTTGATAATGAGGGTAGAGGCATCGCCTTGAAATACCGCTTGGCGCTCTGCTCCGGTTAACGGCGTGAGGCTTGATTGCGGTGGCAAAATAAACGCCCGCTCCACCGGCTGGGGCATACCTTTTTCATCCAAGAATGACACCAGCGCTTCGCCCACCGCCAATTCGCCAATGACTTCTGCCACATTCAATTTGGGATTACTGCGAAAGGTTTCCGCAGCTGCTTTCACCGCTTTTTGATCGCGCGGAGTAAAGGCACGCAACGCATGTTGCACTCGGTTCCCCAGTTGGCCCAATACGGTATCCGGTAGATCAAGGGGGTTTTGGGTCACAAAATACACACCCACCCCTTTGGAACGAATTAAGCGGACAACTTGTTCAATTTGCTGCAAAAGCGCACCCGAAGCATTGTCAAACAGCAAATGTGCTTCATCAAAAAACATCACAAATTTGGGTTTTTCCGGATCGCCTACTTCAGGCAAGGTCTGAAACAATTGCGCCAACATCCACAATAAAAATGCGCTGTACATTTGCGGACTGCGCATCAGTTTCTCTGCATTCAACACATTAATGACGCCATTGTCGCCCTCGGTTTGCAACCAGTCCTGCAAATTCAAATTGGGCTCGCCAAACAATTGATCTGCACCCTGATTTTCCAAACTCAACAATTGGCGCTGAATGGCCCCCACGCTGGCAGCCGAGACATTCCCATATTGAGTACGAAATTCGGCCGCATGATCGGCCACAAACGCCAACATACCGCGTAAATCTTTCAAATCAATTAAATGCCAGCCCCGGTCATCCGCCACCCGGAACACCACATTGAGTAGCCCTTCTTGAATATCATTGAGGTTCATTAGCCGCGCCAACAGCATGGGACCCATGTCTGAAATGGTCACTCGCAACGGAATACCCGTTTCTCCATATACATCCCAAAAACGAACGGGAAAACCGCGTAAATAATTTTCAGGCAGCCCAAATTGCTGGATGCGCTCCCCCACTTTCCCACTGTTTGCACCAGCATTCACCAAGCCCGATAAATCACCTTTCACATCCACCAAAAATACCGGCACACCTTGAGCGCTGAATGCTTCGGCCATGCGTCTTAAGGTCACGGTTTTACCAGTGCCGGTAGCACCTGCAATCAAAGCATGACGATTGGCCATTTTGCCCAGCAAATCCAATTCCACCTGCTCAGCAGTGCGGGCGATATCAAACGTGATCATGCCATTTCCTTATCATTTCGAAGTCAACAAACCAGCTGCCTAACCGCCTCTCGGCAATGGCTCAAATACTATCACAAGGCCACAACAATCCAATGAACGCAGGCATAAAAAAACCAACGCGTAGCGCTGGTTTGGTTCATTTCTTTATTCAGGGTTATCCGCAACCAATTGCATCATGATGGCTGAAAAATCAGCTTGGTGTGGAGAACACACAAATGGCCGCAATAAACTCAAAGTTTGATGAATACCTCGGTATTTAGAGGCCTCCGTGAGCTGGTGTTCATGCAATGAACTGTCGAAATCAAACCAATATTTGGTAATCAGCCACATATTCAATGCCAACTCATGGCGCGCTACTGCATCGGTTTGAATCAAGCCGATGGCGGTGAGTTCTTCCAAAAGTTTATTCAGCAAAGGGGAAACTTTGGCACGAGTAAAATCATTGTGTTCCCCCAAAAGTTCAGCACTGCGCGCCAACAAGGTATTCACATCACTAAATAAAAAACGATATTTCCACATCACATCATACACACCCACCATATAGGTTTTCATGGTTGACGTATCTCGAGGTAACTCGGCTTCGCGCAAATAGCCCAACAATTCAACGCTATACCGTTTGAACAGTTGCATGATTATTTCATCTTTATTGCGAAAATGGTAATACAGATTACCGGGGCTGATGCTCAAGTATGAAGCAATGTGATTGGTACTGATATTACGTTCGCCTTCTGTGTTGAATAACATCAGGCTGGCATCCACAATCCGGTTATAGGTATTCGGTCGACTTTCTTTCGCCATACAGTGCCTCTTAAACAAACTGTGTGCCAACAGCGGCAAACATAACTACCGCCTTGCGATAGCATCATGATTCATTAGAATTTAGCGTAAATATGCGAGCTATCATACCGCAGTTGTTTCAGGCAGCCAAATGGGTTCTGGGTTCAACATCACACCAAAACGCGCATACACGGACTGCTGAATGTGTGCGGCCAAAGCCACCACATCGGCCGCCGTCGCCGATTGCTTATTGACCAAGACCAAAGCTTGCTTGTCGTGCACAGCAGCACCACCAAGCAAATATCCTTTCAACCCGCATTGATCAATCATCCAACCTGCGGCTAATTTAACTTGGCCATCTGGCTGCGGATAATGTGGTATGCCGGGGAAATGAGTCAGTAAGTGCTGTGCCCTCTGGGCAGAAACCAATGGATTTTTAAAGAAACTGCCTGCATTACCCAAAACGGCGGGATCCGGTAGTTTACTGCGGCGAATTTGACATACGGCGGCAGACACCATGTTAGCGGTCAGCGGCGCACCCGCAGCATATTCTGCGGCCACGCGGGCCACATCGCCATAATGTAATTGCGGCACAAATGTGCGCGACAGCGCAAAACGCACTGACACAATCACATAGCGACCCTTGCCTTCATGCTTAAAAAGGCTATCCCGATAGCCAAAACGGCAAGCCGCCGCATCCAGTTGACGATATTGTGCTGTGGTTACATCGAAACACAATACCGATTCGATACACGACTCCACCTCAACACCATAGGCACCAATATTCTGTACCGGTGCCGCGCCAACCGTACCCGGAATCAAGCTGAGGTTTTCCAAACCACTCAGTCCAAGATTCAAGGTGTACTGCACGAAATCTTGCCAAACTTCCCCCGCCTCCGCTTCTACCAGCGCACTGGACTGGTTTTGCAATAATACACGCCGCCCCTTATTGGCTATGCGCACCACCAATCCGGGATAATCTCCACAAAACAACACATTACTGCCACCGCCCAACCACAACACCGTATCAGCATCGTATTCAGGTAACTGAAGCACCTGCGGCAACTGTGCCGCGTCTGTCAGCTCGCAAAAAGCAGCGGCACGCACCGGCAAACCAAAAGTGTGATAGGCGCGTAAATCCACATCATGCTGGACGTTCATTAAATTTCCCCTGCTGCGCCGCAAAACGGCGGCTCTGACTGTTTAAATACCATACCAATGCCACGGCAGCACCAGTTAGAGACACCACCAACGATAGCCAAAAACCATAAATTTCCATACCCCAGTAAAGCCCGAGCAAAGAACCCAAGCCCAGACCCAAACCCCAAAAGCTGAAGGCATGAATCAACATTGGTACTTTGGCCAATTTGTACCCCCGCAAGGAATATGATGCTGTGGTTTGCACTGCATCGGACAATTGAAATACCGCCGCGAACAACAGAAGTCCTGCGCCCATACTAATCACTGCGGCATCCTGCGTGTACAGACCCACCCAAAAATGGCGAAACAGTAACAACAGCAGCCCAGTAATCATGGCACCTGCAATGCCAATACTCAGCCCCACACCTGACACATAGCGTGCACGTTGCCAATCGCCTTTGCCCACCTGCTGGCCCACACACACTGCCAAAGCGGTACCCACACTTTGCGGCAGCATATAGAGTAAAGAACTGATATTAATAACCACCTGTTGGGCAGCCACCTGAGTCACCCCAAAGCGGGCAATCAGCAAACCAATGAACGTAAATGAGCTCACTTCCAAAAAAAACGACAAGCCCATTGGCACGCCCAATTTCACAATGGATTTTTGAGCACCCCATTGCGGCCACTCAAAGCGGGAAAACAAACCAAATTGGGCAAAAAAACGATGGCGCATCACATATAAGCCCAACACGGTGGCATTAAACCAAAAACACAAGGCCGATGCCAGACCACAGCCAGCCCCCCCCATTTCAGGCAACCCCAATTTGCCATAAACAAAGACATAATTAAGCGGAATATTCAACAACAACGCCAATAAACTCACCACCATGATCGGTTTGGGTCGATTCAGAGACGCCGCATATGCATAAAGCGCTCGATGCAACATTGCCGCAGGCATCCCCAGCGCAATCCAAAACACGAAATCGCCAAACGTACGCTCAACATAATCGCCCAAATTCAAATAATGCTGCAAAGGCCAAGCCAGCAACCACAGCAACACCATACCCAATACGCCCAACATCAGCCCAAACCACACACCTTGCCGCGCAGTACTGCCTATGGCATCGGTTTTACCAGCACCATACAGTTGCGCCAAAATCGGCTGCAATGCCGACATCACACCCAAAAAAGTCACATAAACCGTAATAAACACATTACTGCCTAAGGCTACTGCGGCCAAATCATCGGCGCTCACGTGCCCGGCCATCACCGTATCCACGACACCCACACCCACCTGAGCCACCTGTGCAATCAGGATGGGTAAGGCCAAATGCAAAATACGCCCCGCTTCGGCACGAAATTCACCGCCACCAAAGCGATTCAATTCAAACATCATGATGACTCCATTTGCCTAACTGATTGGCTTATGCCCACACACCAAAACCACCTAGCCTAAATCAAAACAGGCTGCCTGAACCGTTTCAGGCAGCCTGTTCAATCGCCTTAAATTTAAGCGCGTTTGCGGAACTCAAACGTGCGGCTATCAATTTCAATCTTGTCGCCATTTTCAATGTAAGAGGCTACTTGGATTTCAGCACCGCCCACCAAGCGAGCATTTTTCATTACTTTGCCCGAAGTATCACCTTTTACAGCCGGCTCAGTGTATTCCACCTCGCGCACAATAATGGTGGGCAACTCTACCGAAATGGCACGGCCATCATAGAAAGTCACTTCACATTGTTCTTCCATGCCATCAACGATGAATTTGATGGCATCACCAATGTTTTCCGCTTCAATCTCATATTGGTTGTATTCTTCGTCCATGAATACATACATGGGGTCGGCAAAGTAGCTGTATGTACATTGTTTGCGATCCAATACCACCACATCAAATTTTTCGTCGGCTTTGTACACAGTTTCGCTGGCGGCACCGGTGAGCAAGTTTTTCAACTTCATCTTCACCACAGCGGCGTTACGGCCAGATTTGTTGTATTCGGCCTTTTGCACCACCATCGGGTCGTTGCCTACCATAAATACGTTACCCGGGCGCAGTTCTTGTGCGGTCTTCATGTTTGATAATATCCAAAAAGTATGCAAAAAATAAACGCGTTATTTTAGCGTATCTTGGCGGAATCTGGCTAGTTTTTCCATGGCAGAAGGTTGTGCCTGCAAATGGCCCGCCCACTGCTGGGCAAGCGCTTGCCATTGCGTCCATCCCTGCTGCAACGCTTGCCAAGCAGCCAACCTTTGCGGGGCAGTTAAAGTAGATGCGCCATTGAGCTCATCCGACAAGGCCAAAAACGCGGTCTGAAGAGAGGCCGGCCAGCGCTGCATGGCCAGTTGCCAAAATGCCCGTAGCTTAACCAGATGCGCTTTTTCCGCCTGCGTGTAAATGTGCCAAAAAAAAGGCAGGCCAGCCAACTGGGCACGCACAAAGCTATCTTCACCACGCACCACTGCCCCATCCATCAGCCACAACAACCGATCAAAAGCCGATTGCGGCACAAACGGAATGCGTACCAAGCGCACACACCCCATCTGCCATGAGTCACCATCAATCCGCAGCGCCGATTCAGGCAACAGTCCAGCTTGCCGCAGGCCATCAACCACTTGACCGCCAGCCAGCCACAGTGTGATGGGTTCATTTGCGCACTGCCACATCGCCAGCCAAGACAGCCACAATGGCGATGCATACGCAAATACTAGCCATAACTGGCCTTGGTGCGTCACAGGCAGCCCATATTGCTGGCAAAATGCATTCTGAGCGGCGCTATCATGCAAAAATTGCTGCCGTTGAAACTGATAATCCTGCTCACGCAGCAATCCGCCACTGGCTTCCTCAAAGCCCATCAGCCAGAAATATTTGGCTACCCCATTGCCTTGTAATGACGGCAATCCATGCACTTCTCGCGCCCAATCTTCAGCACTCAAATACTCCCAGTTGAGCCACAGCGGCTGATCTCTCGGCATGCGTTGCACAACTGGCGCTGGCAAATCACAACCAAATGTTTCAATTACCCATTGCGGCGGCGGTAAATCAACCAGGGCTGACGTGATCGCATCATCATCTGCCCAGGTATGCACGACCACAGTCGAATCAATATCGTTCAAATTTTGGGGCGCCAGGCGATTCAAGGCCTCCACCTCATCAACCCACAGATGCACGGTTGCCTGAAAAGCAGCCGCTAAATTTTGTGCCAAGCGCCAAGCCACGCCTACGTCACCAAAATTATCAATCACGCGCACAAATACCCAAGCCTGAGGCAGCAAGGACTGATCATTTGTCCGCCGTAAAAGGCTCACCTTGCGCTCTCGCATACCTACTCCTTCCTTTTTGATTGGTAAAAATGTGCTTACATCATTCACACTTATGTCATCTGCGCTTCTTGTCAAGCGAGAAAAGGCTTTTTTTCGAGTACATTATCCACACCAAATGACATACACAAAAAAAACAACGCTGCAAGCACAAATAAACTATTGACAGCACAATAAATAAGTCAAGATATTGATTTAAATAAATTAAAATAAAAGGCTTATTTTTTAGGCAGAGACACAGCATCGCTTGATTTATCGGCACTTTAAGCTGCCACCAACAACTTACACACAGATTTATCCACAGAACGTGTGAACAGTTTGTGTACGCCAATAAACGCAAGGTTTTGGCAGTTATGCAGCCCAAGCAAGACACCGTTCATGCCATCAATATTTAAAAAATTTAAATACAAAGTCATATTTTTATCAAAATATGACTTAAATCATCATTCCTTAACGCTGAAATGCAGCGCGGCAAGAAATACGCCAATATGATAGAATAAACAATTATTTTGACCGTCGCTAAACCATTATGTCTGACGCTTTATTTGCCAAAGAAACCATTCCTGTATCCCTTGAAGAGGAAATGCGCCGATCCTATCTGGATTACGCCATGAGCGTGATTGTAGGGCGGGCATTGCCTGATGTGCGTGACGGTCTTAAACCTGTACATCGGCGCGTATTGTACGCGATGCATGAACTAAGTAATGACTGGAATCGCGCGTACAAAAAATCCGCGCGTATTGTGGGCGATGTAATCGGTAAGTATCATCCTCATGGCGATACAGCGGTATACGACACCATTGTACGCATGGCACAAGATTTTTCGATGCGCTATATGTTGGTTGATGGTCAAGGCAACTTCGGCTCCATTGATGGCGATAATGCAGCCGCCATGCGTTACACCGAAATCCGTATGGCACGCATTGCCCACGAACTACTGGCAGACATCGATAAAGAAACCGTTGATTTCATTCCCAACTATGATGGTAGTGAGCATGAACCTGCAGTATTGCCAGCCAAAATCCCCGCGCTGCTGATTAATGGTTCATCCGGTATTGCCGTGGGCATGGCCACCAACATCCCGCCACACAATCTAAACGAAGTGATTGCAGGCGCCAAAGCCCTGCTCGCCAACAGCGAGCTCACCTTGGATGAACTGATCGACCTCATACCAGCACCCGATTTTCCCACTGGCGCTACCATCTATGGCCTATCAGGCGTGCGCGATGGCTACAAAACTGGTCGTGGCCGGGTCGTAATGCGCGGCAAAACCCACATTGAAACCATTGGCAAACACGATGACCGTGAGGCCATCATCATTGATGAAATTCCGTATCAGGTTAACAAAGCCAAATTGGTAGAAAAAATTGGTGAACTGGTACACAGCAAAACCCTAGAAGGCATTTCCGATTTACGCGATGAATCCGATAAATCCGGTATGCGCGTGGTGATTGAACTCAAGCGCAATGAAAACGCCGAGGTCATTCTCAACCAACTTTATAAGCTCACACCACTGCAAGACAGCTTTGGCATCAATATGGTGGCGCTGGTCGACGGGCAGCCGCGACTGCTGAATTTAAAACAAATCTTACGCGAATTCTTGCGCCACCGCCGCGAAGTGGTGACTCGACGCACCTTATTTGAATTGCGCAAAGCCCGTGACCGCGGCCATATTTTAGAAGGCTTGGCGGTGGCTTTATCGAATGTTGATGAAATCATCGCTTTGATTAAATCTTCAGCCACGCCGCCTGAAGCCAAAGCCGCATTGACGGCTCGCGCTTGGCACTCTGGCTTGGTCGCCGAAATGCTCAACCGCACCGACGTGGATTTGAGCATGGTTAAGCCTGAAGGGCTGCCTGAAAACGTGGGGTTAACGGCAACAGGTTACTTTCTATCAGACGCACAAGCCCAAGCGATTTTGGATATGCGCTTGCAACGCCTCACAGGGTTAGAGCAAGACAAAATCGTAGCCGAATACAAAGACATCATGCATGTGATTTTGGATTTGTTGGATATTTTGGCTAAGCCAGAACGCATCAACCAAATCATCCATGACGAAATGAGCGCCATCCAAGAGCAGTTTGGCGATGGCCGTCGCAGTGAAATTAACCCATTTGGTGGCGATATTGCCGACGAAGACCTCATTCCTCAGCGCGACATGGTGGTTACCCTGACCCACGGCGGCTATATTAAAACGCAATTGGTGGATGACTACCAAGCTCAGCGCCGAGGTGGACGCGGCAAACAAGCCGCCGCCACCAAAGACGAAGATTTTATTGATACTTTGTTTGTGGCCAATACCCATGACTACCTGCTGTGCTTCACCAGCTTTGGCAAATGTCATTGGATCAAAGTCTACAAGCTGCCTGAAGGCGGTAGAAACAGCCGCGGCCGGCCGGTTAACAATCTCATTAATTTGGAAGAAGGCGAAAAAATCAGCACCATTTTGCCGGTTCGAGAATTCAGCGATACGCAATACGTATTTATGTGCACAGCCCAAGGCACGGTAAAGAAAACGCCACTGGCTGATTTCTCCCGTCCGCGCACAGCGGGCATCATCGCCTTGGCACTGGATGAAGGCGACAGCTTAATCGGAGCCGTCAAAACTGGTGGCCAACACGAAATCATGCTGTTTTCCAATGCAGGTAAGGCCGTTCGTTTCTCGGAAGACAATGTCCGAGCAATGGGCCGGACTGCGCGCGGCGTGCGCGGTATGACCTTGTCTGAACAGGCTTTGGTCATCAGCCTGCTCGCTTATGATGCTGGCGAGGATGGTGACAAACAAGTCCTCACTGCCACGGCCAATGGTTATGGCAAGCGCACGCCAGTCGATGATTACCGAAAATCGGGACGGGGTACTCAAGGAGTAATAGCCATTGACACGGGCGAACGCAACGGCGAAGTGGTTGCCGCTACTTTAGTAGCCGCCAACGATGACATTATGTTGATTACCAGTGGCGGCGTGTTAATTCGCACCAAAGTGGATCAGGTGCGCGAAACTGGCCGTGCGGCGGCTGGCGTGAAGCTCATCAATTTGGATGAAGGTGAACAGCTAGTGAGCTTGGAACGCATTGCTGAAGGCGCAGAAGATAACACTGAAGAAACCGAGCTTGACCAGTAACCAGAATCACGCAACACAAGCGCAGAAGTTTGCGTTACGCATTTTTCAGGCAGCCTGACGTTAGGTTGCCTGAAATCATTTGACCTCGATTGCCTTACCCCCCTCTCGCTAATGTTCTTTGCCCATTTCGCAAATCGTATCAGCCACCATCACACATCGTTTGCACCTCTGTACTGCAGTTTATCCCGGTGAATTGTCCATGCGCAGATCCAACGCCCCATCATGCATAAAGCTAAAACCACGATCTGCCTAATCCAATTGCGGAGATGACACAGCCAAATCCGCCATAATGCCATCCACAGATGCAATACCCAACTGTTTTAATTGTGTTGCCAGATCAGCAAAGCTGGCAACACAATCTAAAAACGGAAATCTTCCGACAGCAGCAACTAAAGCCTGTATATCTTTATCTAATACAACTAATCGTGGATCTGTATCCAGACGAGATAAGGGTTCACGACTATGCCCACACCGATCAGACGTCACATCAACAAAAATACTGGTTGTTTTTTATCCCAAAACAGCATCAACAGTTTCATGGAGCAAGGCGGAAATATGGGACATGTATAATCAATAATTTAAATAAGACGAACCCAAGTTTAAGTTGCTAATTATTTAATGATTAGCAAAACGGCCCAGCGGTTTTTTATATATAAAATATAAATGCATATGATTTTAAAATTACACACACTTGGGATAAATTTTTACAATTAAACGCTGATTTTCGAGTTGATCGCGTCCTTACTCCGATATTTTTGCAATTTCTCCGCCAGAAAATTAATCAATAGGCTCACCCGCTTGGGTAAATGTTCTTGCTGATAATAAACTGCATGAATATTCTGATAATACAATGTATTTTGCTCTTCCAGTAAAGCCACCAATTTCCCCTGTTTTAAATCATTTGCCACCAAAAATTCTGATAAACAGGCAATACCATTGCCAAGCATGACCAGTTGCCGAACTGTTTCGCCATTGGATGCTTTTAATTTGGATTGAATCGTGAGGAATTGATCATCGATTTTTAACGGCCACTTATTCAAACTTGGAACTTTACTAAATCCAATCAATTGATGTTGTAATAAATCCTGCACTGTTTCCGGATAACCAGCCCGTGCCAAATATTCGGGACTGGCCACAATATATAATCGACTTTGGCACAATAATTTTGCATGCAGGCTTGAATCATTCAACTGTCCGAAACGGATTGCCACATCGGTTTTTTGTTCGAGTAAATCAATGATCTGATCATTGCTATTCAGCTCAATTTCGATACAGGGATAACGCTGCATAAACTCTTGTATCAACGGCGCAATAACATGCAATACAAAAGGTGTAGCCGAATCAATCTTGATCAAACCAGAGATTTCATGATCAAAGCGCAATAAAGCATCTTCTGCCTCGCCAAGATCATTCAGAATTTTTCGTGCCTTATCCAGAAACAACTGCCCTTCCTGCGTCAATTTTAATTTACGTGTAGTGCGTTCCAGCAGAGTTACATTGAGTTTTGATTCAAGACGCTGCAATGCCCGACTTAATCCAGATGTGGTCTGATTTAATTGTTGTGCTGCACAGACAATAGAACCTGCATCAACAATCGTGACAAAGGCGAGTAATTCTTCGATTGAGGATTTCATTTGATCACCACATTTTATTATTGATTTATAGTCAATAATATTTTGCTAAACATACTGTTTTTTTGCAACAAAAATCGACACAAAATACACGTCTTCCCACAACAGAATCAGCCAAGATGAAACTTAATTTCCCCTTACTTACACTGGCAATTGGTGCATTTGCCATCGGCACCACAGAGTTTTCACCAATGGGTTTCCTCCCACAAATTACACAAGGTATGCAGATTTCGATTCCACAAGCCGGTATGCTCATTACCGCCTATGCGTTAGGCGTGATGATTGGTGCGCCACTCATGACTTTATGGTTTAGTCGTTTTCCACAACGTAAAGCCTTAATGTTATTGATGGTACTGTTTACGGTTGGCAATTTATTGGCTGCTATTGCACCCAATTACCTGAGTTTGATGGCTGCACGAGTGATCACCAGTTTAAATCACGGTGCTTTTTTTGGTATTGGTTCGGTCGTGGCTGCCAGTCTTGTTCCCAAAGACAAACAAGCCAGCGCCGTTGCTGCCATGTTTATGGGTTTAACCATTGCCAATATTGGCGGCGTACCACTGGCAACGTGGTTTGGACAAAATATTGGCTGGCGCGAGGCATTTGCAACCATTGCCATTCTGGGTATGCTGACCATTTTGTCCCTATGGAAAGCTTTACCACAAGGTCAGGCTGGACATCCGCCCAATGTTAAACAAGAACTTAAAGCTTTGACACGTGGACCTGTTATTTTGGCATTACTCACTACCGTAATGAGTGCCGGTGCAATGTTTACCCTATATACCTATATTGCACCAAGTTTGAAGTATTTCAGCAATGCCACGCCACAACTGGTCACGGTCATGCTGATTTTAATTGGTATTGGCTTTTCCATCGGTAATCATTTAGGTGGTAAATTTGCCGACCACTCAATTGATAAAACCCTGATCGGCTTTTTAGTCTTACTGATATTGATGATGGTGCTTTTCCCATTGCTGGCCAAAACAGCAATCGGTGCAGGCATTGCATTGGTGATTTGGGGTGCAGCCGCCTTTGCAGTGGTACCACCATTACAGATGCGAGTGATGTCGGTTGCCCATGAAGCGCCAGGATTGGCCTCTTCCGTCAACATTGGTGCATTTAATCTGGCAATGCCATTGGTGCCGCAGCCGGAGCAGCCGTATTAAGTCTGGGCTGGAGTTATGTAGCAGTTTCCTTTGCCGGTGCAGTGCTGTCCGGATTGGGTTTATTATTGGTCTTGATTCAAATGAAAAAAATCCCTCAAGCGGCCGCTCAGTAAAATTAAGATTGCACAAACTGATCCATAGCTTATGCATAACCCTTTAGCTATCCACAGCCAAACCAAATCTACACAAGTTTTCCTGTTCATGGGGTGTACCTAGGGACATGCACAGATTTACATGATTAATACTTGCCAATCAAAATAACAGTGATTATCATTGTCGAACGGTATTAAATATCACTCGAGACCCAATCATGTACGTATGCCTTTGCAATGCCATTACTGACCGCCAGATCCAAGAAACCGTGGCTGCCGGTGCCAATAGCCTGACTGACTTACAAGCCCAATTGGGTGTGGCAACTTGCTGCGGTTGCTGTGCTGATGTGGCTTGTTCCTATCTAAGCGCCAACAGTGAAAGTCAAATGAACAGCAATGCCGCATTGGCTGGACAACATTAATTGAATTTTAAACCACCCATTCTTTCATGAGCCGCCAATTAGCGGCTCATTTTTGTATGCACTGGCATTGAATAACAGCTCATGCTGCTGTCTCACTCCATCATCTCCAATTTTTTGCGGTGCAGTGATCATTCACCAAACATTCCAACAATAAAAAACCCTGCTCTAGGCAGGGTTTTGGGTGTACGGCAATAACCATTATTTTAATTTGGTTTCTTTGTACAATACATGTTTGCGGGCAACGGGATCGAATTTTTTGATTTCGAATTTACCCGGCATATTGCGTTTGTTCTTCGTGGTGGTATAGAAATGACCTGTACCAGCAGAAGATTCCAATTTAATTTTATCGCGCATTGCTTTATCCTTTAATCAATTGCGATTAAGCTTCACCGCGCGCGCGCAATTCGGCTAATACAACGTCGATGCCCACTTTATCGATGGTGCGCAAAGCAGCATTGCTCACACGCAGACGCACCCAGCGGTTTTCACTTTCCACCCAAAAACGACGTGATTGCAAATTCGGCAAGAAACGACGTTTGGTTTTGTTGTTGGCGTGTGACACGTTGTGGCCGCTCATCGGGCGCTTACCGGTCACTTCACATACTCGTGCCATGATTAAACTCCAAACTTCTAAATTCGTAAAACGCGATTTATACCATGAAAAGCAATGTTTATTCAAGGTTTAAATCGCCCTAGTGTGGCAAATTTGGCATCCGCAAAACACCAATAGCGCTTTCAGGCAGCCTAAAGCGGTAGCCTGAAAGCGATTTAATTCAGGTTTTGGCTAGCCTTGGTCGAATCAGACGGAGTTGCCGCCGTTTCTCCGTGTAAACCACCGCCCAATACCTTATAAATATCGGCGCGATTCTCCAACAGCGTTTGCTGAGTTTGCAACAAAGACTGCTGGGCGCTGTAGCTGTCGCGCTCTGCATCCAGCATTTCCAAGGAGCTGGAAACACCATGCTTGAAGCGCATCTGCACCAATTTATAGCGATTTACCTGCGCGCGTTCGCTGTTTTGCTGTGCCTGATACTGTCGCAGCAGCGCACTGCGTGCCACTAAAGCATCTGCCACATCGCGAAAAGCGGACTGTACTGTCTTTTCATATTGCGCTACCGCAATATTTTTGCGTACCGTAGCCAAATCCAAATTGGCCTTATTTTGACCCCAAGTAAAAATCGGCAATGTGATTTGCGGTGCAAAACTCCAAGTCCGGTTTCCCCCCATAAATAGGCCACTGAGCTCCGTGCTGCCCGTTCCCAAACTACCAGTCAGGCTGATGCTTGGAAAGAAAGCTGCGCGAGCAGCACCAATATTGGCATTGGCTGCTTTTAAGGCAAATTCTGATGAGCGCACGTCTGGCCGCTGATAGAGCACATCAGAAGGCAATCCAACAGGCAATTCAGCCTGCACAAATTGCTGTGCTAACGGCGCCGCACCAGGTAAATCATTCGGAATCGGCTGCCCAATCAGCAAAGACAATGCATTGCGCGCTTGATCACGAACTTGTTCTGCTGCCGCATAATCTGCTCGAGCCGCCTCAATCTGGGTAACGGCTACATCTACATCCACTTGGGAAATGACACCTGCCTTAAATTGCAGATCAGTCAATTTCTTGCTTTGCTCACGCGAAGCCAGTACTTTCGTGGACAAATCCATCTGTGCCTGCGCCACGCGCTCAGCAAAATACGCTTTGGCCACACTGGCTATCAAACTGATTTGCGTGGCATCGCGATTTTGCTGCTCAGCAAAATATTGATTCAAAGCAGCATCAGACAAACTCTTGACACGCCCAAATATATCTAGCTCAAAGGAAGTTACGCCCAATCCCACGTTATACGATTCGGCAATATAACTTTGTTGATTACCACTGGCGTCCAAGCGTGAACTCAAATCACGCGCCACGCGAGATTTGGCAGCGGCCCCTGTGGCACCCAAGGCAGGAAGCCGATCAGCCCGGGCAATGGCGTACTGCGCACGCACCGCTTCTACATTCAATGCCGCTACCCGTAAGTCGCGGTTATTCTGTAACGCCAAATCAATGAGTTGGCGCAGGCGTGCATCGGCAAAATAATCCTGCCAACCCAAGTCAGCTGCGGCAACTCGACCTTGCGGATTCAGGCTGCCTGAAGCCTTGGGAAATGTGGACGCCATGTCCACCACCGGCTGTTGATACTTAGGCGCCATGGAACAAGCAGACAACGCCAGCGCCAAGACGCAAAGACCCAAACATTTTTTTTGCTGCATTATTCTGATTCCTTATTGCCAGAGCGATGATTGTCTTCATTGCGACGTGGTTCCTGCGGAGAAACCGAAGCGGCATCATTATTTAGGGGTACTGCCGAATCATCGGACGGCGCCACAGAACCACCAGTAGCCACGGCCAAGTCGCCATTTTTACGGTGACGAGGATGTACCCATGAGCGCACCGTCGAATAGAAAATCGGCACCAAGAAAATGGCTAGGAATGTACCAATTAACATCCCCCAGAATACGCTGGTACCAATCGCACGCTGACTGGCAGATGACGCACCACTGGCAAAATACAATGGCACCACACCCAAAATGAAGGCCATAGACGTCATTAAAATAGGGCGGAAGCGCAAATGAGCGGCTTCTAGGGCTGCCTGAAGTGGCGTTTTGCCCTGCGCCTGCAAATCCTTAGCAAATTCCACAATCAAAATGGCGTTTTTCGCACTCAACCCAATCACCGTAATCAAGCCAACTTGGAAGTAAACATCATTACCCATGCTGCGACCCCATACCCCCAGCACCACGCCCAACAGACCAAGTGGCACCACCAGCATCACTGCAAACGGGATACTCCAGCTTTCATACAAAGCCGCCAAACACAGGAACACGGCCAAAATAGAGAACGCATAGAGAATGGTGGATTGTGAACCGGCAGCTTGTTCTTCACGTGACAAGCCAGTCCATTCATAGCCAAACCCTTCAGGCAGCTTGGTCATCATCTTTTCCATTTCTGCCATCGCATCACCCGAACTGTAGCCGGGCGCTGCAGACCCCGTAATGGCCATGGCTGGGTAACCATTGTAACGTACAGTCTGCATCGGACCGGTTACCCATGATGCTTTCACCATGGTGGAAAGTGGCACTGGTTGGCCTTGCGTATTGTTCACAGTCAGCTTCATCACGTCTTCAGGCTGCAAACGATTGGCCGCATCAGCTTGCACAATCACCCGTTGCATGCGTCCGCTATTCGGAAAGTCATTCACATAATTAGAACCAAGCGCAGTCGACAATGTGCTCGCAATGCTGGAGAAATTTACCCCTTGTGCACTAGCGGCATCACGATCAATGTCTATCCGTAATTGTGGTGCGTCCTCCATGCCATCAGGCCGCACTTGCGTCAACACTTTGCTTTGCATGGCCATGCCCAACAATTGATTGCGTGCTGCTAGCAAGGCTTCATGCCCTTTTCCACCACGGTCTTCCAGACGAAAATCGAAACCGGAGCTGGTGCCCAAACCAGGAATTGCAGGTGGATTCAAAGCATATACGAAACCATCTTTCAAGGTCATCATCATGGCACCAGTAATACGTTGTGCCAGCGAATCAGCACTGTGCTCTGCTCCACTACGTTCTGACCAATCTTTAAGCGTAATGAAGCTCAAGCCCATATTCTGACCTTGGCCGGTGAAGCTGAAGCCCAACACCGACACCATATTTTGAACTTCTGGCTGTTTCATCGTAAAACCTTCAATTTGTTTGAAGGTTTCTAATGTACGCTCTTGAGTCGCGCCAGAAGGCAGTTGCACAGTAGCGATGGCATAACCTTGGTCTTCTTGTGGCAAAAACGAAGTCTGCAAACGCGTTAATACAAACAAAGCCACACCAGTCAGCATCACATAGATCAACAACATGCGGCCAGAGCGCTTCAACAACCGCGATACACCCGACTCATATTTCTTAGCACCTGCATCAAATTTTTTGTTAAACCACCCAAAAAAACCTTTTTTATCTTCATGCCCATTCACAGGTTTCAACAAGGTGGCGCACAAAGCAGGTGTTAATGATAAAGCCAAAAGCGCCGAGAAGAAGATGGCCACAGCCATTACCAAGGAAAATTGACGATAAATATTGCCTGTTGAACCTGCAAAGAAGGCCATTGGAATAAATACCGAAATCAGCACCAACGTAATGCCAATGACAGCGCCGGTAATTTGTGTCATGGCTTTTTTGGTGGCTTCTTTGGGAGGCAAATGCTCTTCAACCATGATGCGCTCGACGTTTTCAACCACCACGATCGCATCATCCACCACAATACCAATCACCAACACCATGGCGAACATCGTCAGTACATTGATTGACATACCCGTGAAATACATCACCGCAAATGCACCCAGCAGGGCGATCGGCACCACAATAGTCGGAATCAAAGTATAACGAATATTCTGTAAAAACAACAACATTACCAAAAATACTAAGAAAATCGCTTCCAACAGTGTATGCACCACTTTTTCAATGGAGATGCTCACAAATGTAGAACTGTCATAAGGCACAGTCCATTTCACGCCAGTGGGGAAAAATTTCTGCAACTCCGCTAATTTGGCTTTTGCTGCTTGAGCAGTCGCCAGCGAATTGCCACCCGTCGCCAATTGAACACCCAGGCCCACTGCTGGTTTACCGTTGAGGCGTGCAGTCGTGGCATAACTTTGTGCGCCCAACTCCACTTTGGCCACATCGCTCAGCCGGACAATAGAGCCATCTGTGTTCGATTTCAGCACAATATTTTTAAAATCTTCAACATTCTTAAGCTGACCTGGCACCACCACGGTAGTCGTCATGGTCTGATCACCACCATTAGGTAAATCAGACAAGGCACCAGCGGAAACTTGCATGTTTTGCGCAGCGATCGCTGTATTCACATCGGAAGCCGTGAGATTGAGAGAACGTAATTTATCGGTATCCAGCCAAATACGCATCGCGCGTTCGGAGCCAAACAAAGTCACATCACCCACACCCTGCAAGCGCTGGATTTCCGGCTGAACATTCCGTGCCACATAATCGGCGATTTCCGTCGTAGACACATTTGGGTCATCGGTGGAGAACATGGCCATCAGCAAGAAATTACTGCGCGCCTTGCTGACGGTAATCCCGGTTTGCCGCACCATAGAAGGCAAACGATTTTCCACTGCCGATAGCTTGTTTTGAACATTCACCTGATTGATGTCAGAGTCCGTACCGGGCTTGAAGGTCAATGTAATAGAGCCAGTACCATTGGATAACGATTTGGATTCCATGTACTCCAAATCCTGCACCCCATTCATTTCACGCTCAATCAGTGAAATAACGGTGTCATCGATGGTTTGTGCATCTGCTCCAGGATAGGCAATCGACAAATTGATGGTTGGCGGCGCCACTTCTGGGTATTGTTCAATAGGCAACTTGGTGATGGAGACCACCCCGGCCAAGATAATAAAAATGGCGACCACCCAAGCAAAAATGGGGCGGTCAATAAAAAACTTAGGCATGGTAAACCCTTATCCGATTACTTGCTTTTGCTGCCAGAAGCAGCATGGGCAGCAGGTTGACTGGCGGCGGGCTGTTGCGCGGGCGCAGCAGCCTGATTGCCTTTCCAAGGTTGGGTTTTAACGGTTTTCGCACCGGTCATCTGCACCGCCGACAAACCATCGACAATCACTTTATCCCCTGCTTTTAAGCCACCAGTAATAATCCAATTATTGCCTTGCTGGCGAGCAATGGTAACTGGGCGTGGGGCAAAACCACCATCGGCATTGACCACCATTACGGTATCCCCTTGTGAACCTCGACTCACCGCTTGCTGTGGAATCAAAATAGCATTGTCAATTTGCGCTTCTGGGATGGCCACCCGCACAAATTGGCCCGGCAGCAAAATATTACCGGTATTGGGCACTTCGGCACGCACGCTCACCTGACCTGTGCTCTCATCCACAGTCATGTCGGTAAACAATAAACGCCCTTTTTCTGGGTACTCAGAACCGTCATCCAAATAAATGGTGACTTCAGGATTGCCATTGACCATTTTCATTTTGCCTTCAGCAATGGCTTGGCGCACTTTCATGGCCTGCTGAGCCGACTGGTTCAAATCCACATACAAAGTATCGGTTTGCTGGATCAACGCCAACTGGGTGACATCGCCCTGCCCCACCAATGCGCCTTCAGTCACCAAAGCCTTACCAATGCGACCAGAAATCGGCGCGGTTACATAAGCATAACCCACATTAATTTGGGCGGTTTTGATGGAAGCGCGAGCACTCTGCACCTGCGCGCGAGCCAAGCGCTGCTGCGCAATGGCTGCATCAAATTCCTGCTTACTGATGGCATTGGCCGCAACGAGGGGACGATACCGCATCACATCGGCATCGGCTTTGGCTAAGTTGGCTTCTGCTGTAGCCAAACTTGCTTTCGCTGTATCCAATTGCGCCACATAAGGGGCATTATCAATTTGGAACAAAGGCTGGCCCGCCTTAACGTAACCCCCTTCCGCAAACAAGCGTTTTTGTAGGATGCCGGCTGCGCGTGCACGCACTTGTGCTTCACGTATCGGCTGTAAACGACCAGTTAATTGCGTCGACACCGTTACTGTAGTTGGCTGTGCAGTCACCACGCTCACCACTGGGGGTGGCATTTGCTGTCCCGCTGTATCATCTTTCCCATGACATGCAGCCAAAGCCAGTGCGCTGGCCAATACCATGGCACTAATACGCCATTTTTTTGGTATCCCATTTGCTTTCATAACCACCTCAATAATGTAATGTGTTGTTTTTAAATAAATATATATACGCCATCATCCTTGCAGGACTGCTCAGACAATAACCCAATGCCCATTGCCTACCTTTGCTCATAGCATCTGGTGTGATCCATATAAAGAGCCCACCACCAGATTAATGGCTGCCTGAAAAATAGCAGACTTTACTGCGCGAATTATACATGCAAGAATGTATGTATAGAAAGACTAAGCCAGACCATATAAATGTTAATTTTTTTAAAAATAATCGGTTTTGGCTGATACAGCAAGCCGTTTTACTGTTAGCACTCGAATTTCATTTACATTATTTAGTTTGTTAAGGCGTCCTATGCGAAAAACCAAAGCCGAGTCGGCCCAAACACGTGAAGCCTTGTTGAATGCCGCCCTGACTGTTTTTTATGAACGCGGTGTCAGCCAAGCTTCCTTACAAGAAATTGCCAGCCAAGCTGGGATGACTAGAGGGGCTTTATATTGGCATTTCCGCAACAAAGAAGATTTATTTGATGCATTATTTCAGCATTTTTTCAATCAATTAACACAAAGCATGGCGCTGGAGATTGCCGCACAATCCCCAGATATTTGGAACAAATTCACCCAATCCGCCTTACATGATTTTGAGCAATTGGCCGACAATGAAGATTATTTCAAGTTTCTTTATATTCTGCATTTGAATTGCGAACATACCAAACAAAATGAAAAAGTCGTGACACTGTTGCGAAAATACCAAGAGATGTGGCACACCTTGCTACAACAAACTTTTGCTGTGTGTGTACAGCAAGGGATATTGCCTGCCAATTTGAATCTTCAAGCAGCCGTATTGTATTTCCAATCATTGGTGATGGGCCTAACCGAATCTTGGCTGATCAACCCCTCCCGCTTTGACATCAAACGCATTGCTCCGGCATTCATCAAAACCGCATTGTGTACGCTTCAATACAGCCCTGATTTACGCTTGGAAGCAGATCCAACCTAACCCACCATCCATGTACTCAGGATAGATGTCGCAAAAAAGCCGCTGTGAAAGCGGCTTTTTATTAAAGGTGACCGGCAATTAATGTCGTCAATCACCCATCTTTGCGCACGCGCAGCAGCATGACCGGCATATCAGCCTGGCGCAATACGCCTTCTGCGACGGAACCCATCAGCGCATGCATGATGCCACTGAAGCCATGGGTACCCATCACCAATAAATCCACCTGATTGGCATGTGCATCATCCACAATCAAATTGGCAATTTTATCGCCTGCACTTTCCAAAATAGCGGTTTCATGGCGGATATTTTCATGATTGAGCAAATCAGTTGTACGCGCCAAGACTTTTTCACCAGCACTTTCAATGGCTTTGCGCACCTCTTCCGATTGCAAATAGCCAGTACCACCCCAGCTAAACTGTGCTAAATCAACCACATGCACCGCGCGCAACGTGGCCTGACATAACTTAGCCAAATCAATGGCTTCATGTAAAGCACGCATGGAAGCAGCGCTGTCGTCCACAGGAACCATAATTTTCTGATACATTGTCTATTCTCCTTTTGCCAGTTTGAACCAAAACGTTTATTCGAGCCCAAATAAACGTCACCACTCTCTCACTGTTTGTTAGGGTAAGATTAGCACAAAGCTTGGAGGGCCGGCAGCCAACGCCGCATAAATCAACCCACAAGCGCGACAGAATATTGTTTGTTTGACTCTGGACAACCACCATGCGCATACACATTCATCTACCTTCAACCATGTTATTTCAAACACAAATGACCGTATGCATCGGCGACATCAATTACGGCAACCATTTGGCCAATGATGCAGTATTGCGCTTATGCCATGAGACGCGATTGCGGTTTTTACAGGCTTTTGGCTACAGCGAAATGAATGTGGCAGGTGCGGGACTCATCATGGCCGATGCCGCCATCCAATTTCAAGGCCAAGCATATCATGGTGACGTGTTGAACTTCGACATCGGCATTGGCGACATCGGCTCGGCTGGGTTTGAATTGATTTACCAAATCAATCGTGAACGCGACCAAGCCGCCATCGCACGAGTCAAAAACGGTATGGTATTTTTTGACTACACCACGCAAAAAGTAGTGAAAACCCCAGCGGCATTTCAGGCGGCCGTGTCTGCTGCGTTATGAAACCCAAATCAAACCCAAACGCTTGGCCCTTGTGGGACGCCTTTTTTCTCAGTCAACAACAACACGGTGCTTCACCACACACGTTGGCGGCCTATCGGCGCGACTTACAACAACTGCAAAGCGCGCTACCTGAAAATTTGAGTATCACCGAATTAACCCGTCTGCATTTGGTTGATGCCCTCAAGCAGCTCACAGCCCAACGCCGTCAACCCAGAAGCCTCGCCCGTAAGCTCTCGGCATGGCGCACCTATTTCCGCTTCTTATTGGCACAAGGCTGCCTGAAAACCGACCCTACTTTACATTTGAAAGCACCCAAAGCGCCTGCACGCCTTCCCAAGGCGCTACCGGCCGAAGCGCTGAATCATTGGCTTGATGAGCTATCCCAAATGACGCATTGCACCTGCGCGACCAAGCGATCATAGAATTGCTTTATGGCAGCGGTTTACGCGTCAGCGAAGTGGCCCAATTGGATTGCCAACACATTCTACTGGCTGAAGGCTGGGTAGACGTTTTGGGCAAAGGCGGCAAACAGCGCCAAGTACCTTTAGGTCAACAAAGTAGTCTGGCAATAGCGCGTTATTTACCTGTTCGCCAGGCTGCGGCAGGTGAATGTGCTTTATTTACCAACCGCCGTGGTACCCGCATCAGTACACGCCAGATTCAAAACCGCCTCAATCAGTGGGCGCTGGAACACCAAAGCGACCGACATCTGTCACCCCACATGCTACGCCACAGCTATGCCAGTCATTTGTTGCAAAATGCAGGCAACATTCGTGCCGTACAAGAATTATTGGGACACAGTAGCTTAAGCACCACCCAGCAGTACACCAAATTGGATTTTGATCACTTGGCCGACATTTACGACCACACCCATCCTCGTGCCAAACGCAAACAAAAAGACGATTAAATAGCCAAGCCTCCCCACACCACCTCTCGTGTCCAACTACCTGAATCAGGTATGATGGCCTCTTTGTTATCCAACCGCCGTTTTCATTATGCTCAGCAATACCCAATCCTTGATACTTGGTATCGTGTTTCTCAACCTCATTGGCCAGCTATCGCCAGGACCAGACATCCTGATGATTAGCAAAACCGCATTGACCTATTCCCGTTGGGCAGCGTTCAAAGTGGTGTTGGGTATTTTTTCGGGGGTGGTGTTTTGGCTATGGCTCACCATACAAGGCTACAGCACACTGATGCAGCATGTACCTTGGTTGCAGCATGCATTCATGCTGCTTGGTGGTGCTTACTTAATGTACAACGGATGGCGTATGCTGCGCGCAGCGGCACCGCAAGCGAACGCACCCATTGCACTTTCAGGTGCCAAAGGTTTTTACTGGAAAGGTTTAATCACCAATTTATCCAACCCCAAAATCGTGCTGTATTTTGGCAGTGTGATGTCGGTGGCCCTGGGTGATGTCACCAACCCCACACTGAAATATGAGATCATGCTGATTCTCCTGGCACAGATTTTTCTGACGTTTTGCTTGCTGATGTGGTTGTTTTCACTGCCCGCCCTCAAACGGCGCTACCTGAGCTTCAGCCAAGCCATCGATAAAGTAGCGGGAGTGTTGTTTATTGGTTTTGGCGCTTGGCTCTACACTCAGGTATTCCGCACATTACTGAAAAGCAATTAACGCGCACCCAATCAATCCGTCCTACCTAGCTGCTTGCTTCATCAACAGTTGCGCCGCAACCGCCGCCGCAATAGCAGCCGGCCGTTTATCCCGAATACCGGCCAAACCAATGGGGCACACCAAGTGAGCCAGTTCATCGGCAGTCACGCCTCGTTCCTGTAGGCGCCGAACAAAGCTGGCGCGCTTGGTTCTCGACCCAATCATGCCCACAAAGGCAAACGGCCGAGGCCGCATCAGCGCCGTTCGCACAATACGAAAATCCAGCTGGTGGTCGTGTGTTAACACCAAAATACACGCCTGATGCGGTGCCAGACACAACTCATCCTCTGGCACATCACAGTGAACCATTCTGATTTGGCCCATCAAATCAGCGGGGAAAACCTCTTCTCTGTTATCCAACCAAGTAATGCTCATATCCAGCGGCAGCAAAGCGCGCACAAGCGCCTCACCCACATGCCCAGCGCCAAACAGCCACACCGGCAAGCCCGGTGCAGGCAGGCGTTGCCGATAAGCAAACTGGCTGTTTTCTTGGCATAAGCCTACTTCGTTGGCATCGTTTTCAGGCAACCAGCGAGACGACATTCCTGTCTGACACACACGCCACACCGGCAAATCTGCCTGCCACCGCTGCCATGCAATCTGCCGCGCCGTACGCGCTGATGCAGACACAGACAGCCGCTCATACAACAGCCACATCACGCCACCGCAACATTGCCCCAAACTGGCTGCCAAACTGTATCGCTGCAAATCTTGACATGACGTATGCCCATCCGTCAGCATTTGCTTGGCTTTCGCCACCGCAACCCACTCCAAATGTCCACCACCGATAGTATCGACCTGGTGGACATTGCTTTGCGCATCCAACCACATGAGTAAGCTGCTGCCCATTTCCCGCGGTGCTGATCCTTCAACACGCGCCACCGTAACCAAAACTGCACCACAGGCGGTTTCAGGCAACCTCACCAGCTCACGCCACCACTGCACCACCGCCTCCAGATGCACTATTGGAATACCGCCCTTGACTCTCGGTGATGGCTTTGAGGATGGCTTCCGGCGTGGCTGGTGCAGCCAAGTTCACAATTTGATCTTCCCCCGCAGCGGCTTGGACCGCTTGACGAATAGCAGAAAAAACAGAAATAGCCAGCATAAAAGGCGGCTCACCTACGGCCTTGGAACGATAAATCGTATCGGCCATATTTTGGTTGTCAAACAAAGCCACTTGCCAGTGAGCAGGCACATCATAAGCCGTGGGTATTTTGTAGGTAGAAGGCGCATGCGTCATCAACTGCCCTGCGCGATCCCCTTTCTGGCACCAAAACAATTCTTCACTGGTGAGCCAGCCCATGCCTTGCACAAACCCACCCTCAATCTGCCCAATATCAATGGCTGGGTTCATCGAGCGCCCTACGTCATGCAAAATGTCCACCCCCAACACACGACTCTCACCGGTCAGCGTATCGATCGCCACTTCGCTCACTGCGGCACCATACGCATAGTAAAAAAAGGGCCGACCCAGATGCTGCGCGCCATCATAATGGATTTCGGGCGTCAGATAGAAACCACTGTCCCACAATTGAATCCGCGCCAAATAGGCTTGCTTTACCAAATCGTTAAAAGACCAGTTTTGGCCGTTAGCAGCCGTCACCCAACCATCGGCAAACACCACTTGTTCTGCTGCGGTTTGGCTCAAATGCGCGGCCAACTGTGCCAAGCGCGCACGAATTTTGGCACAAGCATTGTGTACCGCCATGCCATTCAAATCCGTCCCGCTGGACGCTGCTGTGGCCGAGGTATTGGCTACCCGTGACGTATCCGTGGGCAATAAGCGCACTCGATCCAAAGGCACGCCCAACTCCGTGGCCGCTACTTGGCGCATTTTGGTATACAAACCCTGCCCCATTTCCGTGCCACCGTGCGTCACCGCCACCGACCCATCCTGATACACATATACCGCTGCACCAGCCTGATTGAATTGCACGGCATTAAAAGAAATACCAAACATCACCGGCGTAAGCGCAATGCCTCGTTTGATGACCTGATGCGTGCCATTGAATTTGGCCACGGCAGCGCGGCGACGATGATAATCGCTGCTGTCCACCAATTGCGCCACCAATGGGCCCAATACAAAATCGCGCACTTCGGCACCATAATGCGTGTGGTCGCGTCCATCACCTGGCACTTCGGCGAAAAAATTGGCACAACGAACAGCTAATGGATCTTGGTGAAGATAGCGGGCAATGTCATCCATCACACTCTCAATTAAAAACAAACCTTGCGGCCCGCCAAAACCCCGAAATGCTGTATTGGAAACAGTGTGGGTACGGCAACGCAAACTGCGCACGGCCACCGCATCCAAATAATAAGCATTGCCAATGTGACAGAGTGTCCGTTCATTCACCGCACCCGACAAATCCACGCTGGCGCCGCAATTGGCCGCATGGTGACTTGCAACCCTTTGAGTACGCCATCATCATCGAAAGCGACCTGCCAATCGTATACATAACCATGTCGTTTACCCGTGGCGCTCATGTCATCATCTCGATCCAGTCGCAACTTCACTGGTCGTCCAGTTGCATTGGCCGCTACGGCCGCCAAACATGCCCATTGCGCCGACTGCGATTCTTTGCCGCCAAAGCCACCACCCATGCGCCGGCATTCAACTGCTACTCGATGAGCCGCCCAATCCAAGGCATGCGCAACCAGTAGCTGCATTTCCGTAGGATGCTGGGTCGAACAATACACATGCATGCTGGCATCTTCTTGGGGCACTGCATACGCAATCTGCCCTTCCAAATAAAAATGCTCTTGCCCACCCACACTCAGGCTGCCTGAAAGGCGATGTGGGGCGGTAACGAAAGCCGTGTCTACATCGCCTTTAGTGAATTCCATGGGTGGCAACACCCATGACTCAGCCGCCACAGCTTCTTCTAGAGTAAGAATCGGGGGCGCTGGGTCGTAATCAATGTGGGCCAGTCGTGCGGCGGCACGCGCCTGAATGCGCGTCTGTGCCACCACCAAAAATACAGCCTGACCATAAAACTGGATGCTGTCTTCTGCCAGCAAAGGTTCATCATGCACCACTGGTCCACAATTGTTATCACCAGGAATATTGGCAGCCGTCAATACCGCCACCACCCCAGGCGCGCTGCGCACAGCCCCCAAATCACATGCGCGAATACGCCCATATGCACATTCAGCAAAGCCCACTGCAGCATGCAAAGTGCCGGTTAACTCAGGAATATCATCGGTGTAAGTGGCTTCACCACGCACATGAAGATGGGCGCTTTCATGAACCACAACGGCTTTATCGGTTGCCTGAAGCGTGTTTTCATTTTTGGTTTTCATCGGCATTCCTCCTCGCTCAATGCAAACACCGACAACGGCTCATGTTCTTGCTGTTGACTCAAGTAAAAGCGCCACAACGCATTCTGTGCCACTTGCAACCGATAGCCGCTGCTGGCACGAGCGTCACTCAGCGGTTGAAAATCCTCAGTCAATGCATGTTGAGCAGCCTCAATCACCGCTGAAGTCCAAGTTGCTCCAAGTAAAACTGCTTCAGCCTTATGCGCGCGCTTGGGTATCGCCGCCATACCACCATAAGCAATGCGAATGTGGGTAATGCGATTGTGCTCGTCCAAAATCAATGAGAAAGCGGCACACACCGCTGAAATATCCTGCTCATAACGCTTGGCAATTTTGTCACTGCCATAACGCAGCCCAGGCAAAGGCCACGGGATGCGCACGGCCTTGATGAATTCACCGTCAACCAAAGCATTGCGTTGATAGCCCAAGTAAAATTCAACCAAAGGCAATTGGCGTACCGTATCCCCACATTGCAAATCCAAGCTAGCATCAATGGCCATCAAGATCGGCATACTGTCGCCAATGGGCGAACCATTGGCGATATTGCCCACCAGTGTGCCCGCATTTTGGATGGGCATAGAAGCGAAACGGCGCGCCAAGGTCGCCAGCTGTGGATAATGGCGTACGATCACCTGCCAGGCTTGCCGCAAAGAGACACCTGCGCCAATCACCAATTCAGTATCGTTTTCCTGAATTTTTTGTAATTCAGTGACTTGGCCGATGTAAATTAACGCTGGCAACACACGGCTTTGCTTGGTGACCCACAACCCCACATCTGTTCCACCCGACAGCAACCGTGCTTGTGGATGAGCCTGCTTGCGAGCAGCCAGTTGAGGTAAGGAGGTAGGCGCATAAAAAAGACCGCCCCCATACTCGTAATCCAATTCAGGCAAGTCCGCCAACAATTGCAAATCCGCCACCAGCTGGGCGCGATTCAAGGCGACTTGGGGGTAATCCGCAATGGCTGCCTGCGCTGCATCCACAATCGGCCGATAGCCGGTGCAACGACACAGATTACCCGACACATAATTCATCACAGTGTCGCGCGTGGGTGCTTGAGTTTCATTTTCATAAAGACTAAAAAGCGACATCACAAAGCCTGGCGTACAAAACCCGCATTGCGAGCCGTGGTGATCGACCATGGCTTGCTGCACTGGATGGCATGGCGAGCCAGCTGACTCTGCTAAAATGCGCAAATCTTCCACGGTAAAGAGTGCTTTGCGATCCAAAGTAGGCAAAAACTGAATGCAGGCATTCACACTGTGCACCTGCAATCGCCCATTTCTCAGTTCGGCCAACACCACCGTACAAGCACCACAATCCCCTTCTGCACAACCTTCTTTAGTTCCCGTGGCGGCCAACTTGCCATCATGCTGATACTCACGCAAAAATTGCAAAACCGTCATGGTGGGCGGTGCGTCGCGCACCTCAGTGCGCAGGCCGCGAAAATAAAATGTAATACCGCGTGTCGTCATGACGGCTCCTTTTGATCAATGTTTTTTAATGAATGGGCTTCAGGCAGCCTGAACTTCACTGCCTTTCAACGGCACACCAGCAACATAGGTCTCGGCCACTGTTCGATCATCACCCAGCATCATCAGCACAAACAGCAACTCTTCTAAGCTGTCTGCAAATGATAAGCGGTAATCCAAATAAGGCGTCGCATGGGTATTCAACACCACCAAATCGGCTTCCATGCCAACGTCAATGCGGCCAATTTTATTGGCTAACCCCAACGCTTTGGCCGCGCCCAATGTGGCCAAGTAAAAATAATACGGTGCCGGATACGGCGTTCCACACACTTGCGCCGCTTTATAGGCTTCATTCATGGTTTGCAACATGGAAAAGCTGGTCCCGGCACCCAAGTCGGTCGCCAACGCAACATGAACTGGCCGGTGTTTTGATTTGGCATGCAGCACATTAAAACTGCCTGACCCGAGAAAGAAATTGGAAGTGGGGCAATGAGCAATCGCCGCGTTTCGATCATGAAAAGCACGCAGTTCACGCTCACTCAAGTGAATACCATGTCCATAAATTGACCGCGCACGCAGCAAACCATAGTGTTCATATACGGCAGTATAGTCAGGTAGATCAGCAAACAACTCGCTCACCCAGGCAACTTCGCCACGGTTTTCTGATACATGTGACTGAATCAATACGTCTGGGTATTCTGCCGCCAATTGTCCCAATAAATGCAATTGTGCCGGCGAAGAAGTGGGCGCAAAGCGGGGCGTGATCACGTATTCAGACCGGCCCTGGCCATGCCACCGCTCAATCAATTGCTTGGAATCGTCATAAGCCGATTGTGCGGTGTCTAAAAGCGGTGTGGGCGCATTTCGATCCATACACACTTTACCTGCCATGATGCGCATATTGTGTTTACTTGCTTCCTCAAACAGCACATCGACTGATTGCGGATACACCGTGCCATACACCACCGAGCTGGTGACCCCATGACGCCATTGTTCCCGCAAAAATACCTTGGCCACCGCGCGCGCAAACTCGGCATCCGTAAAACGCTGCTCGGTGACGAAGGTATAGCGATTCAGCCAATCAATCAGCTGCTGCCCATACGCGGCAACCATTGGAATTTGTGCATAGTGCACATGCGCATCAATAAAGCCGGGCAAAATCAAACCATGTGGATATGTGCTCAGTGGCACGTCTCCGAGTGTGGGTAACAATTGGGTAGCAGGGCCAACTGCAGTGATTTTGCCCGCAGACATCACCACGATGGCATCAGATTCATAGCGCCAACAGTGCGCTGGATCCTCTGCCACAAATGGATCGGCACTGAAATTGAGCATGGCACCACGGATGGCACGAACATCATTGGTCATGAATGGTATGGTTTGGGTCATGGGATTCCGTATTATTGTTGGCGCCTTTTTGCGGGTATTCAGGCAACTCAGGCGCGTTTATTGAAATTCACTATACCGATGCAAAAGTGTTCATGTCTATAATAGAGTTTTGCACAATATGTTCTAATTTACAGAATGGCCAATCCGATCACTTTTTCGCGGTTTACCGAGTATTTTATGGCCGTGGCACAATCTGGCAGCCTGCGTAAAGCCGCCGATATACTTCACATTTCAGCATCAGCGCTACACCGCCAAATTGCGCTGGCTGAGCAAGATTTGGGCATTGAACTCTTTGAGCGGCTACCTGCTGGCTTGCGCTTAACCACTGCAGGAGAACTGCTGTATCACGATGTCCGCGAATGGCAAAAACAGTTTCGCCAAACCCGAATGCGCTTTGATGAAATCAAAGGACTGAAACGCGGGGAAGTATTGATGGGGGTAATCGATGCGCTGTGTGAAGGCTTTTTAGTTGAACTTATGGTGGCGCAGCAAGCATCGCATCCTTGGCTGCATCTGGATGTGCGTGTGGCCAGCAGTGAAGACATCACCGCGCAAATTCGCAACGCCGACATTGATTTCGGTTTAATTTTAAATCCCCAACATCAACCCCAGCTGACGGTGCAATCTTCCGTGGCCTTTCCCATGGGCATTGCGCTGCCCGTTCATCACCCGTTGGCTCAAACACAAGGTGTGCTGTCTTTGGCCGACACACAGCCATTTGTCCATATTATCCCGGCTGCCCCTTTGGTGATCCAGCCTCAAGTATCGGCGCTATATGGTCACCATCAGCTGGTACCGGTTGGGAAAATCCGCTGCAATAATATTCACGTGATGCGATCTTTAGTCACCCAAGGTGCGGGCGTGGCGGTGATGAGCTTAATGGATGCATTACCTGCCGTGCAGCAGGGGTTGCTGGTATTTCGGCCTTTGCGCGAAAAAAACCTCAATCCGCTCACCTTAGCATTGTGTACCGCACCCAAGCGGCAATTGTCGCGGGCGGCACAAACCTACATGCACGCCATCAGTGACGCCATGAAAATCCTGCAACAGCACATTAGCGGCTAACACGACGACAACATCACTTTAACTGATTCGCCACTACGCCACATTTTGCATTGCGCGCATCACGTTCCACACAAAGTTGAGATCCACTGTTATCCAAAAAAACTTCAGGCAGCCCATACAAAGATAGTGTATTAAGCCGTCAAGGATTTTTTTGGTACAACATTACCCAAACCCCTTATTGTAGTTTTTGACGCAATACGGGGCTTTTTTGTGGCCGTATGATGCGCTTAGCTAGTGCGCTTTCACATAGGGCGTTTGTTTCTTATGAATCGTATATGCCAGAACCGCTAACTTGCGCATCAGGGCGGTGATAATGACCATTGTCGGTTTTCCCCTGGCTTTCATCCTATCAACGAATTGCGGGTATAGACGTTTCGAGTACGCCACCATCGCTGGCATATACAACGCTGTTCGTAAGTCTGCTTTACCGATTTTCGAAATACGTGTTTTGCCATTCACCGATGTCCCAGATTGATGTTGCTGCGGATTCAAACCGAGATAAGCAACAAACTGGCCGGCATGCTCAAATTGTTGGCTGCCGAGCAATACACTCAGCATGACCGCGGCTGTTGTGTCACCAACGCCGGGTATCGTCTTGATGAGTGCTTTTTGTTGGTTTAAATCCGAGTTTTGTTTGAAGAATTGCTTGAGGTATTTTTCAGTTTCGGCAATTTGCTTGTCAAAGTGGGTGATATTGGCATGGATAATGTGGCGCAGGGATTCTTGCGTTTCAATCACTTTCGTTAATTCTGACGCTCTTTGCCGCTTCAAACGAGCCAGCAGCCGCATGATATTGCGGAGTGCTAGAACATTATCCGATTCTGGCCGCCAAATTCTAGGGTTCATCATCCGACAATAATTGGCTATCACCATAGCATCTTGTTTATCGGTTTTGTTTCGCACCATCACTGCTTTACTAAAATACTTAATTTTTGCAGGGTTTTCTACGCAAACCTGATGTCCATTGGCATACAAACAGTTGGCCAGCTTTTGCCAGTATGCGCCCGTTGCCTCCATACAAATGCATAATTGGTCATCGCAATGGCTATCAATCCAGTTCTGCAATTGCTGGAAGCCTTTGCCATTATTACTTTGCTTGGTTTGAAACGTCCCTTTGTCGCAACTCAAATAACAATCAATCGTTTGTTTGCTCACATCTATGCCTAGGTAGGCAGTCATCATTTCACCTTATATTCGAAATCAAAGTTTCAAGATAGTGTCCAAATTCCAGACATGAGAAAGCCGTTGCCTCAATCTTTGTACCAGCTTTAAAAGCTAGGCTGCTCTTCCGAGGTCAACGGCTTTGGTGTAAATAGCTAGTCCACACCATCAAGCGCTCAGTCACGCTAAACGTTTGATGCTGGGTACTATGCTGCGCTGTGCCGCGCGGCTGTGACACTTAATTGACGCAACCGCGTTGCGGTCACATCAATTAAGCGCCTAATCTGCCGGAGCATACTTTTGAGGCATTAGGTTGTGTTCTGGTGATTTACTATCAATCTGGGTTACTTGCTGACCGCCTACGGTATTGTTTCCACTCCCTGACGCGCTTTGTTGCTGTTGCGCTGGTGCTCTAAAAGGATCAAACGGCATGCCATCGGTGGCATATTTCAAACACATTTCGTTGGTCACTTCTTTCAATGGCGTAGCTTGGTCTGAATAGCATGTGCAGCCACTTTTCCCGCCTTTGATGCATGCTGCAATGCGTTCATAGTTTTGCACTTTGCGGACGGTGTCATACAACGGCTTGCTTTCTGGTTTTTCTGCGAGCTTAGGGACATACATTTCTGGCATTAATGAGGTATTGCCAGCGGTGCCAGTCGCCGGTACCAATGCTTCATCCATTGTTCCAGGCGCAGAAGCCGATATTGTCGCTGCTTGCTCTTCCTTGGGTTTATGTGCCTGATAAACACTGAATCCCTTCCAACCAATAAGCACTAGCAATAGCACTAAGACCCATACAGCAGTTGGCACTTTCTTTCTGAATTTTTGATGAGATGTTGCAGACTTATAATACTTAAAAGCTTCTTTTGGTGGCTTCCAATTGGATGATTCTACGTTTGGTATTGATGCTGGATTTTCTAAACTGGTCATCACGCCATATTTTTTATACATTTTATTGCCGATGCTCTTTCGGTCAAAATGGTAATGCACAGATACCAGATTACGTACAAACACATCAATTTGCATCGGGTGTTGTGTCATCAGTATCAGTGTATTGCCATCATGACGTAACTCAGTCAGCTTTTGCACATAAGGCGGAGGTTTTGAACCCGCTGAGCGGGTTGGGTAGGTGTAATGGGCTTCATCTACAATCAGTACGGCATTCTCACCCACAACATCAACCAGCGGTGCTGATTGAATTTGCTCTTCACTCAGCTCATGGGCACAGAATTTTTTCTTATCTAAACCGTCTATATGACAAAAATACAATGGGCGTGGTACTTCAGTACCATCTTCCATTTTCATTTTGAACAAACCGTCTTCATTCTTCAAAATCATGGACACAACTTTGCTGGTTTTGCCCGTACCCATGTTCCCCGTGAATAGATAAATCATGCTTAAGATCCAGGCAGAATAAATGTAAATTTATTCAGCAAATTCATGGTCAAGCGAAAAGCAAAGGCACCAAACAGGTAACCTAACCCTTGACCAACGCCACCTATCAACAACAAGTTATAGATGTCTGCTGGCATGCTAATCATCGCATCAGCTACATAGCCTTTGAATGTATTCAAAGCCACCATGTACCCAGCATACGTCACAAATGTAGCCCCAGTCGCTACGATAATGCGCACAATCAACATGCGCAGCAGGATACCCAATAGCGGTATTAAAGCAGCAACAACAGGCATTAGCTTTTCCCCCTTAAAGCCCCAAAGACGATATAAGCAGACATCAATACAAAAGCAATGAGAACCATGAATCGAACACTTTCCATCAGTGTGCATAAAGGCTGATAAGACACTTCAAAGCTACGGCCTACAACATGAAATGTTTTCGGTTCAGGACAAACTCCGTTTGGCGGTAAAAAGTTGTCAGCAGACCATGTGGTTTCATCGGTGATGTGCGGTATTTTGATGGCATCAAACATACCTTCATCAGGCTCACCCAGCTTGGCACAGGCAAGAGATTCTGGATTGGTTTTACAAAAATCGGGTGCAGATGCTTCTTGTGGCTCTTCTTCATTATTATTGCCTTCAGACGTATCAGGTGTAGGTGTTGGAACAGGTGCTTCAGCGCTGTTGGGTGTTAAATCAGGACGGTTTACGACGCTACTGGTGACAGAAATACGGTTATCATTATTATTCGTGACATTGAATGTTGTTTGCTCAACATTGCCGGTTATGGGATTCGTATACGTTCCCGTTGATAAGGTTTGCGGAGTATTTAATGCTGTAATGCCATCGGCAGTGGTACCACCAAGCGGCAAATTCTGACCTGGACGCGCAGCATTTGCCCAGCTGGTCGGATCCGCTTCCATCGCATTGTTTGTTATAGAATCAAATTGCTCTTGTGTTAGTTCAGAAGTACCTGAACTTTCAGAAACAACTACCGAAGTTAATGCACGATCATCACCATCTTTAGTATATTGCGCATACCAATGATTCCAGCCAGGCTTTTCAAAGCGATTAAACTTATAGCCTGAATAGCCTATAGAATCAGGGACAAAAGAACTTGCAAAAGCAGTATATTGAGACTGAATAGATTCAAGAGAAGAAGAATAAAGAACTAGAAATGATGTATTATCACCAACTCGAACATGGCCAACATATTTATATCTAATACCAAAACCCTCACACTTTTCTTGTGCGCCAGCTTGGCACTGTAAATCCTTCATCCATTCATAACCTTTCTCAGCTAAATACGGCGCCACAAGCCCAAAAGCAACACCGTACCATCCACCACCCAATTTCTTAAACTTCTTGGCATTATTAAGAACAGCACTAGAAACAGTACTCTTTGGAACTGTGAAATTCTGACCAATCATAAATTGGCCAGATTTTGCACCTACATTATTTTCAAGAATTGCTGGCGAGATAACCCGGCCACCGAAAACAGTATTTCCAGACATACTGACATTAGAAACCGCTACTTTTGATGAATCTGAAACAACAGCGACACCGTCTTTCACATTATGAATAGTATCAAATGCCGCAAAAACATGATTATTAAGTGTTAAATAAACACTTAAAATCATCATAAACTTTAAGGTCAATTTTTTCATTTATTTGTTTAACAATCAAAATAGATAGATCTGGCATCATTACAAATCTGTATTCACCTTGTGAGGCGTTTATAAATACCCCAAAATCAATATCGACCGTTTTCCCTTGGGTGTTAACAACCAACTCTTGACAAAATATAAAAGCCATTGACTTTCCGTAATACTTACTCTTTGGATTACATTTCAATGCAAACAGCTTTTCTTCGGTAATAAACATCTCAAATTCCTTTCGTTGGATAAACAAAAGAAATTTAACATGTTTATCAGTCTTTAAAAATCATAACCCCCATCATGACGATGGTGCCCAGCCCCAAAAAGAAGTAAAAATCCATCATCGCATCAAACCTTTAATCCATTTGAAACCGTATAAAACGGCCATTATTCCGAACAGTAGCCAGCCTAGCTCCATTCCATCTTTTAAATTCTGTTCAGGGTCACATGGTGGTAACTGTGCATGTATCACTGTGCCATTGAGTATCCATTGTGTGCCGCTGTATTCCGGTTTTATCAATTCACCACCGGCAGAAACAGCAGGGGCTACCGCGCTGAAATACTGGTTTTCAGCCGCTTCTATCGAAGTAAAACATTGATTTCCAACTTGATAGCCCATGCCGTTAATCTCATTACTTAATCATGCGTTTCACAATACCGATGACAAACAAGGCTGCAACCACGCCAACCACAATCCAACCAACTTCCAAACCATCCGCTTTTGAACCATCAATGGCGTCGGTTACAGTGGCAGGTACAGCAGCCATTGCAGAGGCCGTGGCCAAACTCAACATGCCGCCCAAGGCAGCCAGTTTTGCTTTCATAGACATAACGTTTCCTTTAAAAAGCCCGTCAGGGAGGACATTAACGTGGACGGGTACACGTCAATTCACACATCTTTCAGAAATCCGAAAACAATGAAGTTTTCTCCGATCTCTTCGAGGGCTGTTTCAATCGCTTCGTCACGCTCAAAAAACAGTCCTGCTTCGTTCAAATAAGGTGTATGGCCAACATCACCGCTATCTGACGGGTACAGGAAATCACCTGTTTCACGCGACTGGACGACATAGACGGTTACGATGGCCATAGCTATTACGCCTTAGCCTGATTTACTGGTCGAAAATCAAGCATCTTGAGTTTTTGGGTCTTGCCATTGGTCACGAGCTCAACCGCCAAATCTGCTTCAAACGGAAATTTCATTTCTTTAAATCGGTCAAAATTCGTACTGCCACCAAAGTCATATTCTGTGGCTGCGCTACCGAGTGCATTGCCTTGACTGGCATCCAATGGGGTGCTCACAATCACACGGCAATAGTCAAAGGCTTTGCCATCAATGTTGCCGCTGAATCGCTTCACACCCATTACGGTGCCTTGAATTTTCATTTGCATGGTTTTAACTCCGCTTTTTACGCTGACAACACGGGCTCAGCGTTTGCCCGTAATTCCAAGAACATGCCAAATTCATCCAGTAGCTGGGCTTTCGGTCTTTTATGCAGCCATGTTTCTTGGCTACACTCAACCGCATAAACATCAGGGGTCAGGCGTTTGGGCAATTTATTGTGGTCTGGTTTAAACATGGCTAATATTTGGCTATCAGTCAGATCTGGATAACGATCTACCACTGCATTCAACATGCGACCCACTTGCTGTTTCGCACACTGCAAACCACGCTCAAAAGTTAACTCAAACGATTTTTTCAACGCAGGAATACGCCTTGCTTTTTCTTGAAAGTCTTGGCAAATGGGATAAGCGCCACCAAAAAATTCCCCCGGAACCAGCAATGCTTCAAACGGGATAACGATGTCTTTGGCTTTAAACTCAATTTCAAAACGCACCCAGTTGCTGGACTTGTCGCCCAGTTGCTTGCCTTTCTCATACACCCGGACAAACTTAGATGATTCACGACTGCCAACATAATAAGTTTTGCCTTTGGCGTTATTACTTTCCCAATCCGAACCGACAGATTCACCATCTGGCATCATGTGATGATTGGTAAAGCGGCCAGATAGTCGATCATGCTTTGCTTGCTCAGGCGTGTATTCGCCATTGAAAAAATCTTTTGTGATGTCAATACGGGTAATTTTTGGACGGATGGCTTTGGTCAAAAAACCGTGCAAACGCATTTCCCAGCCTGATGTAGCAGCATTGCAACCCGTTCCTGTTAATTCAATCAGCATGGTATTGTTTTGGCCACCAAAGTGAACGCGTCCGTACTGCGCTGTATCACTGGCCATCAAAAAGCACGATTGGTAAAAACGACCACCCGAATGAGGAGCTTGAGCTGTAATGCCGAAACCAAAAATCTTTTCTAACTCAATTGATATCTGATAGATGTACTCTTCATCCGCGACCAGTGGATAACCGGCACTCAAACTTAAGGTGTCTTCGTGCATGCTAAAACTCAGTTGATCTATAAATGCTGAATTGCCTTTTCCTCTTCGCAGAGGTACTTCGATTAGGCGCCCTTTCCCGTCGGTAATGAAATGAGAATATCGCTCAAAAAAACCTTGCTCCGTGCTGGCATCCGTTTCGGTTCCTGCTCCCCCCCTGTTAGATATGGGGGGCTGAAATAGGTTGTTTGGCTTAACGCCATGACGGGCTTCAAAACCTTGCGCCCATTCTTCATAACTACACGGTCTGGCGGCGGCCGCTACCGGCCGTCCGCAAGCGTCCTGTCCGTTGGCGCCCGCCGCCTTTTTCGTTTTGTCTTTGGATGCACTCATGGTTATGCCTTCCGTCCAAAATAGCTTGAGCATTTGCCATAGCGCATAAAGAACCGGATGGCAGCATCTTTCTGATTGATTTCTTCGGGACGGAAGAAGCGTGTTTCGTGCTCTATTCCATGAATTGAAAACACGACTTGCAAACTGGTGCCAAACCGATGAACTACAGCCTTGCGGTCTTGTGTTTCGATTCGCTCAATGAATTTTGGTGAAAACAACATAGACAAAGCCCCTCAACTTTGGAGGGGCTAAGAGCGCCCCTCAGTTGAAGGGCAATATATAAGGCTGCCTGAATACGCTTAGCGTGACCAATTAATGCGTATCAGCTTGTTTCGCTGCAGCAACCGCATCTTCTGTGCTTTTCTTGCCAGCACCATTGAAATACAGATTCAACAATACTGCTGTAATGGAAGCCAATAAGATACCGGATTCAATCAAAGGATGAATTGCATGGGGGAGCCACTGTTTGAAGTTGGGTGCCACCAAGGGAATCATGCCAGCACCAATAGAAATGGCGATAATCAAACTGTTGTAGTGGTTATTTTTAAAATCGACCCCGCTCAAAATACGCACACCTGTTGCCGCCACCATACCAAACATGACGATACCAGCGCCGCCCAATACCGGCATGGGAATAGACTCCACCAAAGCACCCATTTTCGGCAGCAAGCCCAACACCAACAGAATCAAACCGCCCGCCACACACACATAACGACTTTTCACGCCGGTAATGGCCACCAAACCTACATTTTGCGAAAAACTGGTATAAGGGAAAGTATTGAAAATACCGCCTATCAAGGTACCCAAGCCATCGGTGCGCAAGCCTTTACTCAGCTCGCTGCGGCTGATTTTTTTCTCTGTCATATCGCCTAGAGCCAAAAACATACCTGTAGACTCAATCATCACCACCACCATCACCAAACTCATGGTGAGTATCATGATGGGATCAAACACCGGCATACCGAAGTGGAAGGGCAAAACCACATCAACCCAATCGGCTTTGGCTACTTTATCAAAACGCATCATGCCTGCGGCCGCCGCAATCACGCAACCCACTACGATACCCATCAAAACCGCTATATTGGCCAAAAAGCCGCGCATAAAGCGCACGATTAGTAAAATGACCACCATCACTGCCGCAGAAATCGCCAAGTTGCCCACATCAGCATAACGGGGATTGGGAATGGTGGGCGCTGGGTTTAAGCTTGGAGGCATGGGCGAGGTCACTTGCGTGGCGGCAATATCCAACCAAGCTTTATTAATGGGGTCCACCATCATCGGGGCGGTCGGGCCCACTGGATTACCAAAAATCCAATTGATGCCAACGCGCATCAAATTGATGCCAATCACAGCGATAATGGTGCCCGTGACCACGGGTGGGAAAAAGCGCAGCATGCGGCTGATGAGCGGCGCAATCAAAATGGCCACAATACCAGCACCAATGATGCTACCGAAAATCAAATTGGCGCCAGCCATACCCGGATTATTGGTGGCAATCGCCATCATTGGCCCCACTGATGCAAATGTCACCCCCATCATTACTGGCAACTTGATACCAAACCAACGCCCTAAGCCCAAAGATTGGATTAAAGTAACCAAACCACAGCAAAACAAGTCAGCTGAAATCAGCATTGCAATTTCATGGCTTTCCAGCTTCAATGCATTGCCAATAATCAGCGGAACAGCCACAGCCCCCGCATACATCACCATCACATGCTGCAAACCCAATACCAACAATTTACCATTGGGCAAGCGCGCATCCACCGGATGCTCCCCTTTTGATAATGCATCTTCCATGATTTCCCTTTCTGTTTCGTGATTCAGGCAGCCTGTACGGAGGGCATAGCCTGAAACTACTCGCCATTAGGGCACGGTCCCGCCACCGTCCAGTCCCCAGTCAACACCACCTCATCGCAGTTGGCTTCAGTTCCAATACGATCAACCACATAAAAATCGCCACTCTGCCCTTCCTCATCATGGGTGAGTAAAGGATGATGCCAAGTGCCCGCATGGTAATTCACCCCTTGCCCACCTTGTGCATAAAAAGCGCGCAGCTGCCTCATGTCGGGCCGGTCATCGGCGCCATTGGGCGCCACCACCACGACAAAGGGTGTTTTCCCGCGCGGCAACCAAGCCTGTGATCCCAGAGGGTGACGCTCCAATAACCGCAATGCCATTGGTAAGGAAAAACCCTGCCCTCGTGCCATGCTGATGGCTGCACGCGCCGAGCCACCCAACACGTCGATGGCGCCCAAATCGTGATAACGCGCGGTGGTACCGGCATTGATAGGAAAAGATGGTTCACCCACTATATTGATGACGTCGCCAAACGGTGCGAAAGCAGCCGTGTTTAAAGGTTCCAGTGTCAATACCGGCATCACAAATACTCCAAATGATTAATGCTGTTGGGTTTGGTGCGCATGACCGCTTTTGCTGAGTAAGGCATACAAACCACCCCCTAAGACAACACCAATAAACCAGCCATAAGTGCCCCACCACGCTGGCATCCAATCGGTGAAATTGGGCAAAATGCTACACACCACAACACCCACAATCGTGGCCGTTAACGCTTTCATGTTCCAGCCATTGGTGTAGGCATAAACGCCATGCTCCTGATACAACGCATCAATGTTGATTTGGCCTTTGGCCAAGGCATAGTAATCCACCAAAATAATGCCCAACAATGGGCCCATGGTGGCACCAATGGCATTAACAAAGTGCGCTGCATTGCCTTCCCAAGGCGCGAAAGGGTAAAGCACTAAAGCAATGAGTGCAGCGATGTACCCGCCTTTTTTGAAATCGATGTGTTTAGGCAATGCGTTGGCAAAGTCAAATGCAGGCGACACAAAATTGGCCACTACATTGATCCCCAAAGTAGCAACGGCAAAAGTTAAAGCAGCCAGAATCGCCAACGTTAGACTATCAAACTTGGCAGCGATGGCTTCTGGGTGCAACAGCACTTCTCCATAAACCTGGTAGGCCGCAATGGTGGTCACCCCGGCCACCAGCGAAAATAAAATCAAGTTCACCGGTAAGCCCCAGATATTGCCCACTTTCACCGCTTTTTTGTCTTTGGCATAGCGGGAAAAATCACAGAAATTCAAATATAAAGCGGCAAAATACGTCACCCAAGTGGCGCCCACAGCGAAGAGTGCCGGTATCGAACCAGGGCCCCGGCCACCCCTGCATCTTTGGTCTTATCCAGCAATACGTCTTGGGGAATTTGATGAGCAAATGAAAAGCCACCGGCCTTCACACACAAACCAATGGCCAAGGCCAACATGGCTAACCATACAGCAGGACCCGCCCAGTCTTGGAATCGACGCACGGTTTCCATGCCGTTTTGAATAATCAGAAGTTGCAAAGCCCACACCACCACGTAACAGATCACTTCCAACCCAGAATGGCCAAGGAAATGGGTAGTTTGGTGAAACTGCAAAATCCCTTCCTGACGAATCAGCAAAGCCACTAATGCGCCTGAAGCCGCAGCAGTTTGGGCGCCATACCAAAAGCACGCCACAATCGCGCGCACAATCGCTGGTAAGTTAGCACCCCACACGCCAAACGAAGCGCGGGCCAAGACAGGATAAGGCACACCAGTTTTCTCTCCGGCGTAGCCCACCAAACTCATCAATACAAAGATCACCAGAGAACCAGCACCAATGGCAATAATGAAATGGCCAAAACTGCCACACAGTAAAAATAAACTGGCGGCCAAATAATAGCCCCAGAGACTGTGGACATCAGAAGTCCACACATTGAAGACACTAAACGCGCCCCATTTCTTCTCTTCCGGTGGCACAGGGGCCAAATCGGCATTGTATAAATTTGGGGAAGGATTTTTAACCGCCATGCTGCAGCTCCTCAAGTAAGTAACAACCGCAATAGACAACCTCATGGTCGTGATGCTGTCGCCAAACTGCGGCAGACTTCACTTCCGCCTTCATTCAAGCAGCCTGAGCTGCCTGAAATGCACTGTGCTACTTCATGGCATGGGAGCCGTTATTTCACCAACCGGCCCCATATCCGCAAACGGCTCACACCGCCATCTGGGAAAATATTCAACTTCACATGAGTCACGCGACCCAGGGTCTGCAATTGATCAGCTGCATAAATATGCTGATGATCCATCTGCGCCGGAGTTTGCGCCAATAGCGTTGGCCAAAACATGGCCTGTGTCACCAATGAGGCATCGGTACCAAAAGTCACATTGGCCGCCTGCACCGACACCGAATCTGGGTAGTTGCCTTTGAAGTGTGCCGTGTCGATTTCCAACTTGCTCACTTCACAGGCGTGACCCAACGCAATAATGCACCACTCGTTGCCGGGCACTCGCCTACGGCTGGTTTCCCAACCATCCCCCATGTTGACGCCCCGACCTGGATACAGCAAATGACTTGGCAAGCCGAAATGAGCATCGCTCACTGCCACCACGCGGGCACCATTCAATACCGATGACAACTCATACTCAGCTTGTTCATCGCCATCCAACCATGCCCCCTGGGGCTGACCATAAACACGGAAACGGGCAACGCCGCCATCGGGAAAAATATTCAACCGCACATGGGTATAAACGGCATCGACATCGACGGCCACAAAATGATGGCTGCTGGCACGCAAACTGGTGGCCGGGACAATGGTGTCCCACTCAGTAGTCGCATCAGGCTGACCAGCACACACACAGGCTTCCACGGCCGCAGCAGGCGGAAAATTGCCAGTAAAATGGCTGGTATCAATGTCCACTCCGTGAATACGCCCTTTTAGACCCAATTTCACTACGGCATGGTCATAACCTTGCACACGCTTACGGCGCGTCTCCCATCCATCCATCCATTTGCCGTGGTCATCAAATTTGCCCACCACAAAGATTGGATCACTGGGGGCCAACATGCGTTGCGCTGGCGCAAACCATTCATCGCTTACAGCCAACACAGCAGCACCCAATTCAGCCGAAGCCAAGTTCGGGAATTGCAACGCAAACGGCGGCAATTCGGCCGCCTCAGCCAAAATCACATGACCAGCAGGGTAGTTAATTAAACTCATGCTTTCTCCTTAAGCCACGTTATTGTGTGGTCAGTAAATCGTGCAAACGCAACAAGCCGATGCGATAAATCTGCTTCAAACTTTCTTGCTGCTCTTGCGCCGGGCTCAATGCAATGCGACGCATAAATTCACTGATGATGCTTTGGCGATTGTGGCCTCGTACCGCCAAAACAAAAGGGAAACCGAATTTGGCTTCATAGCGCTGATTTAAATCAGTCAATGTTTGAAATTCTTCTGGGCTACACTGATTCAGCCCTGCACCTGCCTGCTCAGCGGTGGACTCCGCTGTCAACTCACCGCGCATCGCCAATTTACCTCCCAGCTGGGGGTGTGCTTGTATCAGTGCCATTTGTGCAGCTTCGCCAGCATGTTCAATGGCAGTCACCATGGCTTCGTGCAAGGCACCCACACTGGCAAAGGGACGATGCGACCATATGGCTTGAGCAACCCAAGGGGAATGCTCGAATATACTGCCTAATACCGTCACAAAATCCTGTTCAGGCAGCCGATTCAGTTCTGCTAACGTCATAGCGGCATCCTTAAACAGCTTGATAAGGGTGGGTTTGCACCCAATGTCGGGCAATATCGGCACGAGTGGCCACCCACACCTTATCGTGTTGCGCCACATAATCCATAAATCGCTGCAATCCCGCAAAGCGCCCTGGTCGACCAATTAAGCGACAATGCAGTCCTACCGACAGCATTTTGGGGGCTCCTGCCTCACCTTCTGCATACAACACATCAAATGCATCACGCAGGTATTCATAGAAATGCTCTGCTGTGATAAACCCTTGGCCATTGGCAAACCGCATATCATTGCTTTCCAATGTATAAGGCACAATCAATTGCGGCCGTACGCTGCCATCGGTGCGGGTTATTTCCTGCCAAAACGGCAAATCATCACCGTAATAATCGGAGGCATACAAAAATTGCCCCTCATCGGCCACCAAGCGCATAGTATTGGGGCTGTCTCGCCCGGTATACCAGCCATCAGGATGGCGACCCAACAATGACTGAAACAACGCCACGCAACGCGCCATGTGTTCGCGCTCAATGTCTTCTGGCAAATCTTGATAATGAATCCAGCGATAACCATGACAGGCCAATTCATGGCCTTCCTCGATAAATGCCTGTGTCAATATCGGATTGCGCTCCAAAGCCATGCCCACGCCAAAAACAGTCAGCGGCCAGCCCCGCCGTTTAAATTCACGCAAAATGCGCCAAGCACCGGCACGCGAGCCGTATTCATAAATCGACTCCATCGACATATGGCGTGCCGGATAAGCCGCCGCGCCAATAATGTCTGATAAAAACTGTTCTGAAGCGGCATCACCATGCAAAACACAGTTTTCACCGCCTTCTTCATAATTAAGTACAAATTGCACCGCTATGCGGGCCTCGTCCGGCCAATGTGCCAAAGGCACCTCAGCGCCATAGCCAATTAAATCACGAGGATAAGTTGCATCCATCTCATTCTCCTAATGTGCCGCTTGGGTATCACCCGGCATCTGTTGCTGCATGCGCTGCTGACATGCACCTAAGTGTTTTTTCATTAATCGCTTCACTGCGGCTTTATCGCCTGCCTGCAAAAATGCCAACAACTGCCGATGGTCGCTATAGCTACAAGTATGTTCAGCGGGGGCATCAAAGAGCGCAATAATCAGGGAACTGCGCAAACATAAATCCCGCATAATTTGCACCAAAACTTCATTGCCAGTGAGTTTGGCTAACTCCATGTGAAAAGCATTCGACAGGCGAATCCAATCGACTCGCCGCTTCTCCACAAACGCAGTTTCCTCGGCACTCACTTTGGCAAACAGAGGCGCTATTTTTTCAGGCAGCCCATCCATACCCAATAATTTATCCACCAAGATGGCCTCGATGGCTAAGCGCATGTCAAACACATCTTCCGTTTCTGCTTCGGTAGGAATGTGGACAAAAGCACCACGATTGGGTAACAAAGTCACGATACGATCGTGTGCCAACAAAGATAGCGCACTGCGCACGCTACCGCGCGAACACACAAACTGCCGACACAAATCCGCTTCTGTCAACTTGGCACCCGGTTCCACATATCGGTCCATAATGGCATCCAAAATATTGGCATACACACGATCAGCTTCAGTCGGCGGCTTGTCTTCCTGCAACCAAGAAGATGCCGATGGGGCTTGATGTTCTTTCTTAAACCAGTCTGTCAGGCTCATGGCTCTCATCCCGCAATCTGCATCGGCACCAGATTGTCAACAATTATCAAACTTTCTAAAAAAAATTGTCAACAATTTATTTTACTATTGTTGACAATTTACACGCCCGCCCAGCCCAATGGCACCAACGCGCCAGCCAAGCAAGCATGATCAACATGTTCAATCCAAAGGATTACCCACGATATTACCGATGATGCCCTGCATGATATGCGGCCCTTGCTCTTGTGGCAATTCGGCATACCACTTTTGCGTTATTTCTGGGTCTTTCATGTGTGTCACATCACAGCGACGGCGCGCCCGCAACACCAATTCATTGGCACGCTCACTGCGTCGATTTTGATAACGTACCAGCGCATCTTCAACGCCCAAGGTATTGATTTGCAAAGAGCGGGCCAAATAAATCGCATCTTCCATGGCTTGGCACCCTCCTTGTCCTATATCGGGGGTGGTGCTGTGGGCTGCATCGCCCAACAACGCAATGCGCCCCCGCACCCATTGAGTGAAGGGTTCGATGTCATGAATTTCCACGCGATTGGTGGTAGCAGGATTGATGCGCTCAATCAAACGCTGCACAGGGGCACACCATCCACTGAAATAATCTTGCAGCAGCGCCTGATACTGTTCACGCTCATTGGGCAAGCCTTTGGGTAAAGGAACATCAAAGAAGAAATAAAAGCGCTGCCCAGCAATGGGCATCAATGACACGCGTTTCCCTTCGCCCACATAAGTGGTCCACTGATTGGCAGGTGCAATGTCTTCATCAATTTCCACCAATCCATTCCAGTTCACATACCCGGCATAACGGCGTTCCACCGGCTGATCCAAAACATGGGCCCGTATCAGCGAATGGGTTCCATCGGCACCAATCAACACATCGGCAGTAGCGGTACTACCGTCGACAAAATGTGCGTGAGCCTGTTCACCTTCTTGAGACACATCCAACACACGCATACCCAAATGAATGTGCTCACGCCCGAATTCATCCATCAGCATGTTTTGTAATTCAGCGCGGGATACTGGATAGGGCTTCTGCCCCACTTCGGTTACCAGCGGAGCCAAACTGAATTGTGTCAATGCATTGCCTTTGTGGCCATCATGATAGGCCATGCTGTCCATATCCCCGCCTAAAGCCACAATTTGTTGATGCAGGCCTAGATAGTTCATGCATTTAACCCCATTGGACCACAATGAAATGGCTGCTCCCACCGGTAAAATTTGCTCAGCTTGTTCATAGATGGTGACTTGATGGCCAAATTTCTGCAATGCAATGCCCGCCGTCAGTCCACCCATGCCCGCACCCACAATGATGATGTTCATATTTTTGCCCCTTGCTTGAAGTCGATCCGAATTAAATTGTCAACAATTTGTACAAATACATCTAAACACAAAGTTTTTACCGTCACAAGTGTTTTTAACATTCGAAAATCAGAAGTAAATCAAGTTTTTGGATTTAACCCAGCAATAAGAGCATTAAAAATTGTTGACAATTTTTACAAATTAGACGAAAAAAGCAGCATTGGTCACAGAAAACATAAGTGGGCATACCCAAAGCATGCTCGGCACTGCCAATCATGGCCCCTGTTTAATGATGAGGATGAAAATGAGCCCGATTACCACGCATATTTTGGATACCGTCAGCGGCTTACCCGCAGCTCATGTGCGCGTACAACTATACGACGGCAATCAACTTTTGGATGAACGCCACACCGATGATGATGGCCGAATTAAAAATTTCCATTTAGATGCAATCAGTGCCGGCACATACCGATTGGTGTTTGATGTCGCGCCTTATTTTGCCAAGCAGAAGCAATCAGCATTTTTTCCGCAAGTGTGCTTGGATTTTGTCATTGAAGACACCAGTCGCCATTACCATGTGCCATTGCTGTTGAGCCCTTTTGCTTATTCAACCTACCGCGGCAGCTAAATAGATATCCATAAACTTTCAGGCAGCCCGAACAGGCTGCCTGAAAGTGAAATCAACGACATTAGTCCACGTTAGTACCATGACTAATGAGTGATTAACGATGTGTATCCTAGTGATTTAAACGCTTCAGTTTGACGCTGTTTTTGGTTTTTGCCAGCATTTCACTGACATTCTCACCCAAACGCAAAGCCAGGCCGATGGTGAGCATATCGATGACCATCAATTGCAGCAAGCGCGAAATCATCGGTGTATATTTATCAATGTCTTCCTGCGTCACGACGCTGATCACGCAATCACACACTTGACCCAAAGCCGAATCAGCTCGCGTTAAACCAATCACAGATGCGCCATTTTCTTTGGCTATTTTCACTGCATCCAATAAATCCAAAGAAGAGCCGGAATGAGAAATCACCACCAACACATCTTCTGCAGACAACACCGATGCCGCCATCAATTGCACATGGCTATCGGTATAAGCCACCGTAGAAATCCCAAACCGAAACAGCTTATGCTGCGCATCTTGTGCGACGATGCCAGAATTACCAGCACCATAAAACTCAATACGCCGCGCCTTAACCAACAGCCCAACAGCCGCATCCAAATCTTTAGCTGATAAAGACTGGCGGCTACCCAATACCGCAGCAGCGGTATTGCCGATGACTTTTTCCATCACATCCTGCATGGAATCGCTGCTGTTCAATTCTTCATGTACATAGGGCATGCCGTCATGGCTAATGCTGGCTGAAAGCTTTAATTTAAATTCAGGCAGTCCCTTGTAACCCAGACTGCGGCAAAAACGAATCACCGTAGGCTGGCTGACATCTGCTTCTTTGGCAATATCCGCAACGGCAGCATGCACAAACCATTTGGCCTGAGCCAGCACGCACTCTCCAACTTTACGCTCAGCCGTAGATAAATCCGGCAGCTGTTGGCTAATGGCCGCCAGCATGTTTTTCTCCTCACCCATTAGGCTTTCCTTTGCGCGCTTGGCGATGTAATTGGTTGTAGTTGGTTATTTTAGCCCGATTTCACCTTTCAGGCAGCCTGTCATCAATGTCTTCTTTGTTAATAAGCGCATCAGAACAAAACATCGATGCCAACAAAGCGTCCGTGTTAGCCCATTCTGTGTAATAAAATTTCCAATACAAACTTACTGCCAATATACGCCAGCATCAGCGCAACAAAGGCCACAATCACCCACCAAGCCGCTTTCTTACCGCGCCACGCCTGCGTATGGTGTTTAAACAAAATCACCGCATAAATCACCCAAGAAATCACGCCGAATATCGTTTTATGGGTCAGTTGCGCTGGCTCGCCAAACACCGCCTCAGCAAAAAATGTGCCACTGATCACGGCCACAGTCAGCAATACAAAACCGCCTTTAATCCCTTGGAACATCAGTTTTTCAATGCTCAACAACGGCGGCAAAAATGACACCATGGGCGACATTTTGCGCTGATGCAAAGCGTGGTTCAGCACCAACATCAAAATCGCCAGCAAGGTAATGATGCCAAACAGGCCATATGCTAGCAACGCTGCGCTCACGTGCACCATAAACGGCCAGTTTTGTAGCGGATAGGCTAAAGGTTGGCCTGGCAAAAACACCGCCACCAACAAGGTCATCGCAGCCAACGGGAACAGCAGCAATTGCAAACCTTTGAGCGCATAGCGATAGCTGCCGACCAGATACAAAGTCATCATCAACCACGCCACCAAGTCCAAAGCATGGCCAAAGCCCACCAGCAACACACGGTCTTGCAGCATGGGCAGCCACACCAATATTGTGTGCATCACCCACGTAGGCCACAGCACCATTCGCTCTCGATTGAGCGGATACACATCATCGGCACGATGCCGCCAAAAGCGCCACACAAAGCCCGCCAGTAACGCATACAACACAGCCACAACAATCAGCAACACATTCATGGTCTTATTCCATCACCCCGCTGCCAAAAAAAAGCACACGTAGTGTAAAATGAATTCATTGTGTTGGTTTATCATCCAATATGAGCAAACCAACAAGTATTTTCCATTTTAACAAAAGGCTGCCTGAAGTGGCAGCCGGGGATGGTTATGTTAGACAACTTATCCGATCGTTTGGGCAAAATTGCCAAAACCCTGCGCGGCCAAGCACGCTTAAGCGAAGACAATATTAAAGAAGCTTTGCGCGAAGTACGCATGGCATTACTCGAAGCCGACGTGGCTTTGCCGGTGGTGAAATCTTTCATGGCCGACATCAAAGAAAAGGCCGTGGGCCAAGAAGTTATCGGCAGTTTAACGCCAGGTCAAGCCTTTATCGGCGTGGTCAACAAAGCGTTGACCGACTTAATGGGCAAAGAAAACAGCAGCCTCAATTTGTCTGCAGTACCGCCAGCCGTGGTGTTGATGGCAGGCTTACAAGGTGCCGGCAAAACCACCACCGTGGGCAAATTAGCGCGTTTGTTGAAAAATGACCACAAGAAGAAAGTATTGGTGGTTTCTGCCGATGTCTACCGCCCGGCCGCCATTGAGCAGCTACGGTTGCTGGCCGAGCAGGTCGAAGTCGATTTTTTCCCATCCCATGAAGGCGAACAGCCGGTCAGCATTGCCCGCAATGCGTTGGATTATGCCAAGAAGCATTTTTATGATGTATTGATGGTCGACACCGCCGGCCGACTGGCCATTGATGAAGCCATGATGGCCGAAATCAAAACCATCCACACTGCCATCAACCCAGTGGAAACCTTATTTGTGGTGGATGCTATGCAAGGCCAAGATGCCGTCAACACGGCGCAGGCTTTTAATGAAGCCCTGCCGCTTACTGGCGTGGTTTTAACCAAAATGGATGGTGATGCACGCGGTGGTGCCGCTTTATCAGTGCGGCATGTGACTGGCAAGCCCATTAAATTTATTGGTATCGGCGAAAAAATCAATGGTTTAGAGCCATTTTATCCAGATCGTTTGGCCAGCCGGATTTTGGGCATGGGTGACGTCCTATCCTTGATTGAAGATGTTCAAAAAGGGATTGACGAAAAAACTGCCCAACAGATGGCCAAGAAATTACACAAGGGCAAAGGCTTCGACTTAAACGACTTTAAAGCACAAATCCAACAAATGCGTAACATGGGTGGTTTGGAATCTATTATGGCCAAACTACCCGGCGACATGGGACAAATGGCACAAAAAGTACCCGAGGGAACCGCAGAAAAAGCCATGAGTCGAGTAGAAGCCATCATCAACTCAATGACACCGAAAGAACGCACCAATCCACTGTTACTCAAAGCCAGCCGCAAACGCCGCATCGCCATTGGCGCCGGTGTATCAGTGCAAGAGGTCAATAAAATGCTCAAACAATTTGAGCAATCACAGAAAATGGTGAAATCACTCGCCAAAGGTGGCATGGGGAAACTCATGCGCATGGCCAAAGGCATGAAGGGCATGATGCCACAGTGAAGAAGCGCTTAAATCGATTTTACCTAAAAACCACCTAAGCCAGCAGCCAGCGTCTTCGGCAGCTGGCTTTTGGCTACCGCCAGCTGGCGCGCCCCATATTCAAACAAATCTGCACTGAACCGCTTTTATATTAAACCGCCCATACCACTGTCGAAATTTTGCATGATCTGCACTCAAAATGAAGTCACGTAGATCAGCACCATCAAGACGGCCACACAACCAACAAT
>NZ_LQXR01000008.1 GCF_001590725.1 Snodgrassella sp. CFCC 13594
GCGGTTTGCATTGCAAAATATTGTATTGCACCCGGCAATAGTATTGAGCCTGCAACCATGGACGCAAGCACTTTGCCTTGTGCTGCGGACAATGCATTTAAGGCATCGTCTGATGTTAAGCTATTAATTACTTTTAAAATGCCGGCTTTATCACTTGTTGCGGCTGGTACATTCTTAGCTACAATATCTTTGATGGCCGTAAGAACCTGATTTTGTTTTGCTTCGACAGGTTCAATACCTGCATCTTGTAAAATCGCAATCAATTCAGCTTGTATTTGATTAAGATACCAGGCAGGCAAAATGGTACCCAGCTCAGTAATACCGTCGCCGTCGTGAAATAACTTATCCTGTGTTTTTATCGGATACATTTATTTGCCCTCATAAGTAAATCTAATATCTGTAAAAGCTGGTTTTAAATTTCTAAACATTGTTTCAATGACTGCATCACCATAGTCTGTCAATCTGTCGCCTGCAGCTGATACGCCAGCTCGAAAGTAAGCGGCCTGACTGTTTGCATTATTAACATTCACCCACCACACCCACATGATGTCCTCACGTGCGAGCCGGTCACCGGCGCGATTAACGCCAGCGCGAAACGGCTGTGGTTCTGTTATCGTTATGCTGTAGCCAATGGATGCTGCGAGCTGCTTAAAATACGGGATACTTAATCCGCCAATTTCGTTTAACTTTGCAAGCACAGCTTGGATGCGTTGCTGTGCGTTTAGACCAACGCTGCTCAAGCCGAACTCTTGTTCCCATCGCAAAATATAGTTGCCTGATGTTCTTGGGTTAATAACACCTAAAATTCGGCTTGCACTTGACTGCACACCATCCAAGCAATTGCCGTCGATTTCTGCTGCGGTTCTAATGCCTGATGCAGTGCGGTTATAAGAAACCGGTGGCAAAAGTCGAAGTAATGTATCGGAATAACCCATTACATCGACTCAATTATCACGTTGCCAAGCATGAACCATTCAATCTTGCTTTCCATGTCAGCATCCATGTTGCCAGCGGGCATGGTCATGCTGCGGTCAATCACACCAGTGACATCACTAATCACGGCCTCCAACTGCGAAGCAATGATGCCGTCACCAGGCTGAATGGCCGAGAAATACTCTTGCAAGGCTGCCTGAATATCAGCAGTGGCGCTGGCCAAGGTGGTACCGGACAATTTAACGGCGGCATGAATGTTGACCAGCGTTACGTCTGGCTTAATGACCAAGCTATTTTTAGCCGTAACCGGGCGCACAGAATCGATGTAGGCTTGAGTGGCGGCCACAATCTCATCACTCGGCACATTGCCCGCGCTGGTAATGACAATATCAACCGTACCCAAGCCGCGCCGCAGTGGGTACACATAGGCACTGGACACACCATCAACACTCAATGCCCAGTTTTTGTAATCGTATTTATTGCCGCCCGCGGCGGGGCGACGCAAAAGCTCAAGCAAACGGGAAAGCAACGCCGCATCTGTTTCTTGGTCTGTGCCGCCCACGGCTTCAATCAGTATCAAATCAGTGGCTACGCCGTTGGGCGCAGCCATGAATTGCGCCGATTGGTTGGTTTGGTTGTAAACGGCTCCGGCCGCAGTGGCAATGATGTCTACCGTTGCAGTGCCCGTCGCGTCCATCGTGGCATCGGTTTGCGTGGTATAGAACACATCACCGCACTTGATTTGTGCACCGGCGGTAATGACGGAACCGGCCACACCGCTGGCCGTGGCGGTGCCGCTGGCATAGGTCGCATTTTTGCGGCGAATGCCACGCAGGTTACAGTGGCGCTCTAAATATGCAGTATCTGCCGTATCAGGGAAAAACTGACGCAATACCCATGCTTGATGTGCGTATTGCCCAACAGCGCAACTGGCGAGCACACTTGCGCGAATGTAGTTGTCACTGTCTGTGCTGGTATCGGCGTTTGGCTGCAATGACACCAAATCACGCAAAATCGCGCTGCGAATTTCTTCAAATGTCGGGATTTGGCTCATGATTAAACCTTATTTAAATCACTTTTACAGGGTGTTCATAGCTGTATTTTTCACCAGCTGCTGTATCAATTTGGATGTGTAAATACAAATAGCCGTTATGCGGTTGCGTTTCTGTGATCGTTATCTCGCTCGCACGTCCGTCATCGACAATCGGCTGCAAGGCCTCTTGTGCATATTGACGAGCCAACATGCCAACACGGGTTAAATCTTTTTCACGCTGGATTAAGTGAAGCAATGAACCCAGCGCTGGGTCTGCCCAATAATCGCCCAAAGGTGTCATCAAGCGGATGTACACCGCATTTTGCAGGTTATCCAAGGTGCTGCCGGTGTAATCGCCGGTGCTGGGGTCAAGTGCTCTGTCCATGTGCCCATTATGCCGCTGCCAATTGGGCAGTAGCATAGGAAGCGCTTCAGTGGGTGCAGATATAAAAAGAGGCAGCACTGGGCTGCCTGAAATGGGTTAACTGATTTAAATTAGACTGGCTTGCCTACCCCCGCGACATGGTCATGACCATGCAAGCTGATACCACTAGCAGTGACATCGCCATCTGTGGTGTAGCTACCGCCGCTTTGAGCAATGTTGCCGTTGAAACTGGCCCCACTACCGCCTTGAATAGCCAGCCCGCCATTGCCATTGATTTGGCCAGCCGCTGTAACTTCCTGTGTGCAATTAACATTGGGCGCATCAATATCAACACCGCTGGGCGCTTTGATATTCAATTTTTCACAGTCAATATCAATGATGCGTCCTTTCTTCAGCGTAATTGAGGCGCCATCTTGGTTGTATACAGACACTTCACCAGATGCCAACGATTTAACGCGATAGCTGCCGTTTTCTGTGGCCACAATAATGCCATGGCTGGTAGCACCGCCCAGCGGGATCACAACCACTTCAGTGCCAGGTGGGGGGTTACTGGTGAAACCGAATTGCTGCATGTGTTCGATGTCTTGCAGTGTTTCGTCAGCCAGCCCAGATACCTGGGCACGTTGCACGTTCTCGCCGCTGTTCACCAGTGTCAACTTCCCACGGAACGCCTGGCGGATGGCATCGCTCGCATCATTCACAACAGCCTTGGTTTTTTTGGCCAACTTGGCAATGGGGTTCATATCGTCGCTAACTCCGTTGGTGCCTTTTTGGATTTACTGGTTTTCGCTTTGTTGGTCACGCCTTTTTTCTTGCCTTTCCGCTTACGGGCTTTCTCTGATTTTTCAGCGTAGGCATCAGGCACCCACACACCATCTTCTTTAAGTCGCAATTCGGTGGTGGTGCCATCGTAACGACTGAGCATAAAGCGCCGACCCATGAGAAAGAAAATCGCGTCGATACCTTCTTCTTCATCGATGACATGCACCCGTTGACCAGGCTGCCACAACACACCATCTTGGGTTTTGTGGTCAGGCACAGTAATCGTCAGCGTAAAGCCGTCTAGCTTCCAATCCGACAACATTTTTTTGGCCTGCTTTTGCAATGCATCTAAATTTTCAGCATCGCTCACCACCACGGTTTTCGGTTTATGCAATGTCATAGTGGGGTCTTTATAAACCCACTTTAAATCGTGTTTACTGCTATTGCCAGCCCGCCCATGGCTTTGCCCAAGAAAGGTCACTTCTGAAAAACGGCTCTCGGTATCGTGCTCAACCTGAATGCTCTGAATGTTGTGACGTGTGTCTGTGCGACTGTGGCAGAGTGTAGCCACTGGCTTGCTTGAATAATCAGGGCCACCAATCACCAACGTGCCGTTGGGCTCAAACCAAGGATGTAAACCCACGCTATTGGCTACCTTAGTCAGCGCCTGCCAGACGGTTTCGCCTGGCTCGATGTCAATCTTGTCCAGTGTGGGGTTCTTCTCTGATTTCAACACCACGCTTTTGATTTGTGTCCAGCCTGCGGCCAGTTTTTTAGCAGCGGCCAATACCGTCATACCCTTGACGTTAATTTGAGGGGCGGAGCAATCCACAAGCAGCCCAGCCAGATCGCGGCCAGAGAGTGTGATTTGACGATTCCCTTTGCTGACTGTTTTAACCTGATTGCCGATAATGCCCGTCATGACCACCTGGTCATTAATAACAACTTCACACTGATCACCGCTGTAATCTTCAACCGATGTTTGTGCCATGGCCAAACCAGTCTCAAAATTGAATGCATCGGCCGGAATCAGAAAGTCACTGTCGATGTCATAGCTTTGCCAATCCTTGTGCTCCTTGCCGCCAATGCGCACCACCACAGTATTGCCGTATGGGTATGGGGTTTTATTTGACATAGTAGTTCATCCAGTCGCCGCGGCTGATAAAGCTAGGGTGGGTCAAGTGCGGGTTGAGCCGCATCAATTCTTCAGTACGACCAATATCAGCATAAAAGGCATGCGCAAACTGGTGAATGGTGCCGTCAAACTCGGCTTGCCGCACACGCAGCGGTGGCTTTTGTGCAATCAGCGCCAACACCAAGGCATTGAATTGAGATGCTGATTGACGCAAGAGTTCAATCGTCTGATTGGTACTGGTATACAGAGCAGTAGCCTGCGGGCTCTTGGCAGCTTCGGCCAGCGTGTAGGTTGCACGCAAAGCATCAATTTGTGTCTGGATACGATTTCGCAGGTTATTATTAACGTGCATCAATTCAGTGGCGGTGATGGTGTCACTGTCATTTTCAATTAGCTCAACCGAAATTCTGATTAATATCCCAATATTAATCAGCGCCAACAGTTGTGCAATCGGCTGCATTTGCCGCTCTGTAACTTTGTGAATTCGGCGCGTGGCCACATCACTGCTGTCACCTTGCCCCGTCAAAATACTGGATGGCAATGCAGTAATTTCGGTCACCTTATCCGCAGTGGCGTCATAGCGCTGGCGAGCACCGAGCACGCTCTCGCCCTGGGCTGCCTCAGCACTCAGCCCAACATCCAACATCGTGGCCAGCTGAGCGGCTTGTGACGCGCTAGCAGTACTGAATGCTGATGTTGAATAGCTCCCACCATCGGGATATTTTGTGCTGTCTAAATCAAAAGCATTGCGTACCGCTGCAACCACGCCTTTTAACCCAGACCACAAACCCAAAGCACTGCCCCAAATCGCCGAAACACCATTTTTAACGGCGATGGCCAAATCAACATACTCAAGCACTTGGTCAATGTAGCCGTTGAGTGTATCCAAAATGTCTTCTAATTTGGCCAGCCATGCATTTTCAAACACAAATATCGGCTGGGCCTCGGTGGCTTCCCGAAAAGTAATATCCAGCGCCACATAATTGACCATATCTGCTTCGGTGTGAAATGACCATGACGAAGCAATCATGTTCTGCATGCGCCCGAAAAACGGATGCACAAGCACGCCAGCGCCTTGCTCTTCGAGCGCATTCATCAGCGCCACCATTTTGGCATCAAAGCCCAAGCCGTAATACACGGCCGATACTTGGCATTGACGCCCCTGTGTGCCCATATCCTCCAAATCAATGCCGTTCACAAACGGCCGCGCGTGCTCTGCCAATGCTTTTTCGTTGCGATCATCAACCGACAGCACATCAAATGCGGTGCCTTTATAGGATGCGGGTTGCAAATTGTTGTACCACATGCTCATTGCGCACCTCCGCGATTAAACATTGAGTACTGCTGGCGCGAAACTTGTTCGGCAACCACTCGGCCATCGAGGGTTACGCTGATGTTGTTTTGAATGGTTTGCTGCTGGCTGGCCAGCGTGCCATTGATGCGATCAAGCTGGCCGCCCAATGTGGCGGTATTAGTCTGCATGGCTGCCTGAAAATCGGCGGTTTGTTTTATGAACATCGGCTGCATTTTTTCAACCGGCAATTGAGGAGGCTGTCCAGTCGCAGCTTTACCTGCTTGGCCACCGCCTAGGGCTTGCTGCTGTTGCTGGCGACGGATGGCTTCTGCTGATAATGGAGGACGCACTTGCGGGTTTTGCATGCGCATTTTGCGCATCCGCTCATCTTCACCGGCATTTAAACTCTCTGAGTGAAAGAGTAGGCCAGCACCAAAGCCACCCATGCCCAATTTAGGGGAGTTGAGTAAAAACCGGCCACCGCCGCCCAACATCCGACCACCCCATTTAAGTAAACCTCCCACTTTTGAGGCTCCGCCTTTCAATACTTGGCCAGCTGTAGATGCACCACCTTTTAATATTCCGCCCACTGCACCTTTACCACCGCCCATTAATGCCATGAGCCCCAACGCACCACTCGCCGCGGTTGCTGCCGCAGCAAGAGCTGTTAAAGCCAATGTTGCATTGGGGAATTCAGCTGTAAATGCGGTCCATTTCGACTGTAAATTATTTAATGGATCGGTGGTATCGGAACGACCAAGCATGGCCAAAGATGTGTCTCTTTCTTGCTTAAAGAGATCATCGCGACTTTTTACATCAATATTTTTTTTAACTAAACTGTCTGCTGGCTTTAGCTCCAATAAACCTTGAATATATTCTTGCATTTGCTTGGAATCTACTGCAGCATTTAAACCTGCTTTTGCTTGAATGTCCGGCAGCAATGATGACAGCACAAAACCTTTCATAATATTCATTTGATTTGCTGCTGTTTTGTCTCCGCCGTCTGCTTTAAGTTTGAGGCTTTGATATTCTTTATCACGAGCCAGCATGGTATCAGCCAAGCGTGCCAGCACTTCCACCGCATTTTCACCGTTGCCAGCGCCTTTCAAAACCGATCCCTGCCAATCTATACCCTTTCCCGGTTCGGTAGGGTGAGCCATTTTTTTAAGTCGTTTTGTTGTGTCAGCAGATAACGTTTTTTCTAATAAATTTCTGATGTTATTGGCAGCTTCGCTATTTGAGCCAGCTTTATTAGATGAGGACTGCAGCATAGAAAGAAGATAATCAAATCCTTGCATGCCGCTCAAGCCTGATGATTTTGCGGCAGGCAGCAATGCTGGCAATTCTCGTACCATATCTGCAATTTCAAAATTACCCTGCATGCCTGACTTCATTGCGTGCTCAAACGCTTGCCCTAAATCTGCATTTTTAAACCCATAATCCGACAAAACTTTCATGAGTTTTGCAGTATCTTCGGGATTATATTGTCCTGGTCTTTCTGCAGATGCAATCATGGCTTTGTAAGATTCTCGCGAGCTACTTTTTGCTTCGTTGAAACTCATGCCGTTTGCCATCATGCTGTTAATTAAATCCAGTCCTACATCGGCATTGCCACCATTTTCCCTGACCAATTGTGTGACCAAATCCTTAATTTGCTTCTTGCCCTTAGTTGCAATCCAGTCGGCGGATTTTGTGTTGTCTTCACCAAATGCCTGCCACGCCACTTGAGTGACATTGGCTTGTAATTGTTTTTGGTCATCCATTGCGGGCTTGAGAACAGCGCCAGCCGCTGCCGTGGCTGCAATGGCCGCGCCACCGATCTGCATGCCTTTTTGCAGTTTTGATGAGCGCCCGAGCTCTTCATTTAATTCTCGAATGCGAAGACGGGATGCTTTAGCCGCGCGTTGTAATTCATTTTGTGATGCCTTACCACTGCGGGACAATGCGGTGTAGGCTTGTTGGGTGCGCAGAATCTCCCTTTGAATATCCCTTTCAGAACGGACGCCCAACCGGGCGCGCGCGGCGCTGGCTTGCCTGTTTTCTCGCTCAGTGCGGCGGATGATATTTTCTTGTGCGCGACCGGCTTTCTCACTTTCTTGCACAGCTGCTGTCGCAGTGCGTTTGATATTGTCTTCCATTTGCTTCAACGCACGGCTAACCCCAGCCTCCTTGGCTGCCAGCGTTAGTAGCAATTTCATATTTCCACCAGCCATAAAAATAGCCTTTAAACGGTCAATAACACATGGTTAATTGTCGCTTAAAGGCTGTCCACAGAGGATGGGAAGTGTTTCAGTGGTACCGTTTTATTTTGCTTTTAACCCCACCCCCACAACATTACTATTTTTCTCAGAGGCTACATGATAAATATTATCTTCAAAATTAAATTCACTCGAATGCTCCCCATTATCTTTGGCTTGTGCGATAGTTCCAGTAATGCTTCCAAATAGCTCTCGCCAGAGCTCACTTCGCTCAGCGTCTGGTTTGTTTAAATATGGAGAAACCATGATTTGAATCGAGGCCAGCATTTTATTCACATTTTCGTTGGTATTATCGCTTTTAATATACCCAGATGCCAAAGTCAGAACCTGTTTTGACTCATTCATATCAATGGAGGTAAAACCGTATTTCGTTTCAATATCAAGTTTATAGCCGCATTCATTTTTAACTACATTTTTATTTATCACTTCTGCCGATAAACCTGCTTTTTTCAAACCCTCTCCCATGTTTGCCAATAAATCATCAACATTAATCCCTATGGGCTTCTGACAGTTTGCTACCGCAACAGATGATGCTTCATTAGATTCTTGCTGCTTTTCGGCCCCACATGCAGCGAGCATAGATGCAATTAACAAGACTAATATGTTTCTCATTACAACTCCCCTAATTAAGTAAAACAAAGCCCCATCACACGATGAGGCTTTTAGTTTAACTGAGGATATTAAGTCTCGGTAGCGGCAGATTTCTCACTGGGCTTTTTCCGTCTTTGAGAAATAACAACCCCTTCGTCACTGATGCCGAGACTCTCAAACACAGTTTCTAGCCATGCAGACAATTCGGCGTGACACATTTCGGCAATTGCAGTTGGCATAATCATCGACTTAGCCATAATCACACATGCTTGCCGGTAGTTTTTGTGTGCTACTTGGTAATTTGGCCGCTGGGGCCGCTTTTTTCTGATGTGTTTACATGGCCAGCGGCTGGAGACTTTACCCGCAAACACTCAATACTATCTAAGATTGCTTGGTAATCCTCAGATGCCAAATTATCCATTAGAAAGGAGATTGATAAAGCCTCAGCTGGAATACCGGGAACTGTCAATTGTTGCGTCCAATAAGCCAGTGTCTCTACGATGGTTTGTCGCACCTCGGATGATCCCGCTGGCTCGGCTACCTGTTCCAATGCATCCATAGCAGCCAACTCACCACCAATAGTGAGCGGCCGAACAGAATAATCACAGTAAATTTTGCCTTGGTATTCCAAGCCGAATGTAAATTGACCAGTTACACGCATCATTCAATCACCTTATCCAACGCAAACATTTCAATATCAATGCGAGCCTCGTTATCGACTTCATACTGTTCCGAACATTCGGAGCTAGTGCAGCCGATGTAGCTGATTCGAGCATCTTCCTTATTGATCGGGAAAATCGTAATCTTCGCATTGGTAATGTTGTCCCAGTCGATTTTGGTGTCGTCGATCGGAATGGCCGCAGTCAGGCTCAATTTGTATTCAGTCACGCCGTCTGCGTAACCGCGCACTTTGCCACGACGGTTCATCGTTTTAACTGGCTTGCGACCGGTGGTGGTACTTGGCTTGATGCTGATAATCTCAACTTCAGTGCCGTTTACTTCCATAATCACCGCGCCCGCATAAATAGCGTCACTCATGTTGTGTCCTTTCGTGTTATCCAAGATAACCCGGCATGGCTATCTTGGCTTCATGGGTTACAGATACAGGTCAATCCGGGCCGCAAAAACATGCAAGCCGTTAACCACATCGGCAGGGATGATGGCATCCAACCGGTTTACATCCGAGCCATTGCGCTGTACCACCAGCAAGTTTTTGTTGGCCATCACTTCTTCCAGAATTTCTGCATCTTCACATTTAAGCAGCACATCCAGAATTTCAGACTTCACCCTGCGCGGCGTTTTGCTGGATAGCTTGTCGCGAGGGAAACGCAAGGCAATGCGCTGGTCCACTGCATCGCGTACATAATCCAGCGTGCGGATGGTGGTGATGTCGAGCAATGCTGGGTCATCGGTGCCGGTGGCGTTGGTGGTGTAAGTGGACACGGCACGCATGATTTGCACTTTGTTTGACTTTACTTCCAGCGGCGTTAAACCGTTGTATAAAGCACTGTTAAACTCAGCGTAAAGAGGCCAATCTGAATCTGGTGTTACGGTTAGCCCTTTGACTTCAAGGGTATTCAACGGCTTTGCTGGGTCTTCTTCATAAGCCAAAACGGCAGCGTAGCCTGCAGCAATAACCGCATTGCCCTCGATGGCTTTTTTGTACCACGCCACCGTAATGCGACCATCATTCAACTTGCCCGCAAAAGTCGTGCCGGTGGCCAAGGTGCCACGCCAGCCCATGACGCCGATACAACCACGCTTTTCAATGGCGTTGGATACTGCCTCAATGTGATCTGATAACTTGGCTGCATTCGCATCATCGGTAAATGCACTGCATATCACCTGATAGCGTTTACCAGCCACCACATCCAGTGCTGGGCCAATATCGCCGTTTACATCTCCGCTGGCAAAAGCAGTTACAGCAAAAGAAATGTCGCTGGCGGTACAGGTGGCGCTCACGCTGATTTCATTGCCAATAGCACCTTTGTTCTTGGCTGTTAATGCCAGCGTTCCGGCCGCACCGGCGGCGGTAACCTGCGTGTCAGGCACGTTAACCACTGTGCGCAGTCGGGTAGCAATGTCAGCCGCTGTGTCGCCACTGGAGATTGAGGTTTGGTAAGCAGTACCACCAATGGTCACTGTGGCCACGCCGACACTTGTTGCGGTGCCCGTGAATGTAACGCTGCCTGTTGCGGCGACCCCAGCCTCTGCATCGGCAACGCCAATTACTGTCAAATCCAAATAAGCGTTATTGGTAAATGCCTGCGTCACACATCGATGCGCCCACGAACCAGAGCCAAATAAATCAGCAGCATCAGCGTCACTGAATAACTGCACGGGTTCTAGCGCCGCTTGTTTACCCGCTGACAACATTGGCGCCACCAGCAACATCTTTTGTGGATTCTGTGGCAAGCCGCGAACCGCATTGCGGGTGTTAAATTCAATATAACGGCCCGGCACACGGATGCTGCTCGGGATTGTGTCAAAAGAAACTTGATTAGCCATTATTTGGCTCCTTTTGTCTTGGTGGCGGCTTCGGCCTCGGTGACATCAACGACCAGGCATAAATCACCATCTGCGAGCAAGCGGCGGTAATACACCGTATCCGACACTTCCACCAGTTTGTCTTCAATATAGTCATGCACGCGTTTTTCCAGCGGTACGCGCAAACCATCTGCGGCTTTTACTTTCATGGCTGCTCCTCGTTAAGTCGTAGCTCGCTGTGTACTTGCGCGCCTAACTTATCATCAAAAATCAAAGAATCCATCCGCAAAAATTCAGGGTATGGGTCGGACAATTCGCCCTGGTATTGCGTGAATACATAATCAGGATTGGCCTTATCTGTCGTTTCTTCTGGGAAGCGACCACTTTCCAGTGCTGTGAAATTCCAAGTTGCTTCAAATTCAATAGCCACAACACTCAACGCACCGTTTTGAACCACGGCATTATTCAAAATCGTGCGCACTTTTTTGGGTACCAAACCAAAGCTGTTGAGCTTTTCATCCAGCCGTTGGCCAGATAACAATCGCAAAACAGCAAATATCAAATCATTGCTGCCCACTTCGCGCTTGTCTAAACCGCCTTGGCGGCCTGCAAGCTCACTGCGCAGGCTGCGGCTGGCGGCCATCACCACCATCGTGGCAGTCTGCTCATACAGCTGCTTAGATGTGGATTTGGTGTCAATCTTGGCACCGCCATAGGTCACCCAACAGCAGGGCACTTGCTTGATTGCATTGGCCCAGTTTTCATTGTCCAGCTCACCGCCGTAGCTTTTGACCTGGCGAACCAATTTGCCTAGCCTTTGGCCAAACGATCCACGATGGCGGTTTCAATATCAGTTATCACGTGCAAACACCCGGTTTTTGTTGTTCACAAATTGCACCGTATCGCCGCTGGCCACTTGGTCGCCATCCGCCTCAATACCCAAAGTAACATCGCCTTTGGCCAAACCTTCGAGCAGCTTCAGAACATCAATTTTGTAGCGCCGTTCGATTTCTTCGGTGATGCTTACCCCGTTAGTGGCACATAAGCGATAGCGGGCAATATCGCAGCATAAGCGGGTGAGGATGGGCGGGACTTCAACAAACGGCAGCGGATAGCGACCCAGATAACCATTGATTTCTGCCGTAGCGTCGGCAAGAGCCACTTCAGCAACGTCATGGTCAATTTGATTGTCTTGGTTACGGTCGGTGATTTGCATCACTTCCAATTCACCGAACCGAGCAACCATATCCGCTACCGTTGCATAATTCATTGCGTAGCATCCTGGGCTGCACGCAAGGTCACGCCGCGCACTTCAAGCTGTGGGTCTGCCGCGATGCGTGTCCAATCGCGTTCATTCAACAACTCGGAGCGGTTGAGCACGCGCCACTCTTGCCCAAATTGCAGCCCGCCGCGCCAAAATGAGCCACCGCTACGGGTACGCACGGCCATCACTTCGGCTTCGTGAATGTTGGCTGGGTAGCCATCTTCAATAATTTCCTCGGTGGCCACTGGCTCCGGCGGTTCATTTTCAGCCGCATCCTTGATTTCGGCGGCGGCTTTTGCTTCTGCAGCGGCTTGCTTTTCTGCCGCTATGCGTGCGCGTTTTTCAGCAGCGGTTTCGGCTTTTGCCATTCTCGTCTCCTGTGGGCGGCTCCCGCCGCCCGGTCAATGGTTAGGCCAGCTGCGGCTCAACATGCAATTCCAAGCGACCGGCCCAGATGTTGGTGGTGCCGTCTTGAATGGTTTGCTCCAAAATTTTGCGTGCGTCTTCTTCCAAAGCAGGCGGCACAATCAACTTGGTTGGATTGATTTTGAGCGTCTTGCCACCATCGGCTTTGATGGTTTTCATCTTCGCCACCACCGCGGCCAAATTTTCTTTTGTAAGTGCCGTTTTTTCAGCCATATGCGCCAGTTGCCACAAGCCAAATCCAGCGTTACCGCGCGCCCGAATGCCGTACAAATAGGCATCTTCCATGAACACCTTGTCCGATTTTGAAGGGTCAAACTTGGTTTCAAATTCCGGTGCAGTACGTTCTTGCCATACCATCGGCTTCAGCACGTTGCTGTCGTCAATGATGTACCAAGTTGGCGCATCAGCAGCGGCACCTGTAGTCAAATTTGACTGCATGGTGGCCACGCCGCTGCCATCGACATTCGGATAAAGCGGGTGGTCGGTATCAAAGAAATTTTGGCCGTCATAACCCAGCGTAGATTTACCAGATGGCAACATGCCCCACACCAAATCGTCAGGCAACTCAGCGGCGGCTACGCCAGCTTGCTGCATCACAGGTCGGTAAATACCGACTTGGTCGTCTTCAATATCCGTACGGGCGATGCTCACCGTTGATTCATACAGCTTGTTGGTGATAGACATCGCTTCTTTGCCAAGCTTTTGAATCTGTCGCTCGCCGACCCATTCACGCATCTGTGGGAATGCAGACAACCAGGCATAAGTGTTGACGGCCGTCGTTGACGGAATTTTCATGGCGATAACCGACCAGCTTGGGTCGCGATGCTTTAAGCCAGCGGCGAATTCCTTGCGGAATGCGATGGTTAATGCTTCCAAAATAGCGGTTTTATTCATTATTTCTGCTCCAGTACTTGAGTTCGATATTCGACGTCAGACATGCCGAGCATTTTTGCGGCCGCAGTTTGCTCTGCAGTCAGTGCCACTGTTTTGTCACCTGCGGGCGGCTGCGTGGCAGTCTGCGTACCGCCCAAAGCTGCTACTGGTGTCACTGTGCCCAGATAAGCAGTCAACTGAGCCAAGCCGCCTTCGGTTTTGGCCAAGCCAGCCGCCCAATCTTTTTGGGCCGGTAGCAACTTACCCGAGGCCAAGGCATCGGCAATGACGGTGCTGGCCTTATCGCCATTGATTTGCGCGCTCAACGCTGCAATTTGGGTCTGCAAATCTTTCATAACTTCTACCGACACAAACTTAGCTGGGTCGGGCTGCTTGCCACCATCGGCTGTCAAAGCAGCAATTTTGGTATCACGGGTTTGCAATTCATCAAACACAGCAGACAACGCAACGGGTTGCTGCTTTTGTTTTTCAATCAGCGCCGATAACGCTGCTTTCATCTCATCTTCAGTTGCTTCGGGTGTTTGAAACACCTGGCGCAACAAAGCTACTAAGTCCATTGGGTTTTCCTTCTGGTTGGGTGGGGTTAAAAACTGTGCGCTGGCAGCGGCCAATATTTCGTCCATGCCATCCAGTGCGGGGAAATTGGTTAATGCCGCGTGATACAGCTTGCGCACATAGCCTTGGGTGTCATATGCAAAAACCGCGCTGATATAACGATATTCACGAGCCGCAATCATCTGCGCCGCTTTGTCCGTCCAGTTGGCATCAGCAAACAATCCTTGCGGCGTGAACTCAAAATAATTCATCCATCCTGCCGCCGGTGCCGGTTGTCCGTTGGTTTCTTTGTTGAGCGTTTGGTGCTCATAATCAATGACCAAATCGTTTTGCGCCGCATTAGCCAGCTTGGCCACATCATGGCCGTTTTCTTCAGTCAGGAACCAAGCGGGTACATCAGTTGGCCGACTGTCCGTAGCTGAGCGAAACTCGCCATAAGGCAAAAGCTGGACGCGTGATGATTTTGGCGCGCCTTCTCCGATTGTCTGAATTTCAAATGTAAGTGCCGCGAGGGCCAATTGTTTTTTGCGTGGCATCGGTGGTTTTCCTGTCGATGCTGGCATTTTTACGCAGACCATTTGGCCGCATAGAGTGGAAGAGCTTCAGTGGGATGTTGGCCCACAAACTGAGATTGTGTGATTTGTAATGAGCGCACCAGTTTATAAATCGCGCACAGGGTATTTAAAGGGTGTTTAAAACCCGTTATTTCTTGTTTTACGCATGATGGCCGCTAAAACATAAAAAAACGCCACAGCGGGCGTTTATGTCGATTTAAGATAATCAATGCATAATGCTTTGGAAATACTTTTGTACATCATCCAAAATGTCGGCCTCGTCCTGGGGCGTGATCATCATAAATGGGCGCGCAGGTATGGTAACTGATCGCCCGCGACCAGCCTGGCCGCCGAAGTTGTGAATTGCTGCATAAATACTATTGGTGCCGACAACTGCGCTGCCATTGTCTGAATACTCACTGATGCTACCGCGCAGGCGGCCAGTGTCGGTGAGCGGCTTGCCCACCCGGTATTTCAACCCGAGCCATGCAGGCCGCCCGCCAGCATCAAAGTTTTGCATCACGGCGCTGTACATCGTGCCTGAAATATTGCGCATCAGCGGTGACAGGTTGGTTACCCCATCAATCAACCGCTCAATTTGGGCCAATACTTCGTTTTCATTACTGATTTTGATTTCAATGTATGCCATGTTATGATGCTCCTATGGCCACTGGAAAAGCGGTGAATCTGCCTACCGCAGCCTTGCTTTGCATGAGCGTGTGTAGGATAGCGGCAGACCTACCCAGTGGCCTTTACTGTTTCTTGCTTTTCCAGCAGCCGTTTCAATTCATCTTTACCCGCGTATCTGTAAGACTGCACATATATTTCATCCGCTTTGCCAACATATTTAATCACCGCCAACAGCATGTGCTTGTCTGCTTTCTTCAACAGTGAAAAGACAGAACCGCTTTTGAAAATGTAATCCGGTTCAGCAATCACATCCGGCAATAAGCCATAAACCGCTGCATCAAAATTCTGTCCGGTTCGGCTATCCACTTGCTTAATCAATGTATCGTCTGATAGCCACGCCGTAGCGCGGCCAACACCCATCGCCTTTTGATTTTCATGTGACAGCACGCCTGCAGCAAATTTCAGTTGCCGTGATAGCGTATTGCGTATGCTAATTCGCTCGAATGAGGTTGGCTTACCATCCACGCCCAAACGATTTTTGACTTGTTCAAACTCGTTTTGAAGCTGCTTTAAACCCGCTTTAAACTCGGGTCCCGTCATGTCGGCCTTGGCAAACACCTGGGCCAGTGTGTGATCGTAGCGATCTAAATCGGGGCGGTAGTTCATGCGCCCGGCATTGTAATCAAAGCCGCGGTCTGTGGTCACAACAGTGCCATCCGGTGCTTTGTATGCCTTGGTTGGGTAGGTATCGCCCCGCTTGTTGTAAATCTTGTTGGTCTCAATAAAATTGCTTTCAGTACTTTCGCCGACAATCAAGCCTCGCCTGGTGACATCGCGTTCGGCCAAGGCAGTGACAGAGCAGCGGCAGTTGTAGCCGTTAGGCGGATAAAACGTCGCCCAAAATGGGTCATCGTAGCGATACACCAAGCCAGACATAGCCAAGTGGGACGGACGTGTGCGCGAATCGCCGACCGCGTTGTATTGCCAATACGGGCGATTGTCGATGTTGCCCATGTAGGTTTGGTATTGCCCGGCGCTAAAAGCGCTCTGCATATTGGTGCGGTACAAGGTTTCTAATCGCCTTGGTGCGCCATACACTTCGCCGCTTTTTGGGTCGATGATTTCTTTGCCGCCATTGCCGTCTGGATGAAGCCAGCCTGCAGTCTGCATGTGGTTCAGTAATTCTTTTTTGAATGTCGAAAACGGCGTGCCTTCGGCTGCAGACTTCACCATCGCGTCTTTAATGCTTTGCAGCATGTCTAAGTCAGTAATGCGCGATACCGTAACCACTTTTGCCAATTCACTGGCTGTGAGCTCACGATAACTTTGTGTAGTCACGCCTTTGGCTTTCAACCAATCTATGGCCTTGGTCGGCGGCAAATCCAGCGCAAAACTAAGCTTGGGCATCGGCTTGCCCCAGTAAATCAGCCAGATACAGCGCCTTTTGCATATAGCCTTGTAACTCTTTATTGTCCATCGTCGGGAACAGTGCAGTTAAAGCCGTGCTCGCTTCCTCATAGCTGTCACAGCCCATGACGGCAGCTGTGGCCTGTTTTAAAACAGGGTTTAATTGGGCATTAAAATCCGGTACCAACATGCCTTCATCCACCACACCATCTAACAACTGCTGTGGTGTTTGTCGCGCGCCAGTGTTTGCTGACAGCGCTGCAGTTTTACTACCAGTGCAACAAGAGCAGCTTGGCATGCGTCCAGTCAAGGCTGCTTGGGCCGTTGGGGCTGCGGTGGCCAAAAGCTGCTCGCCGTCTTGCGCATCGGGAATGGCCAGTTTTTCACGCGCCCAAGGCTCCGGTATCTGTACGCCCACATCCACCAATTTCGGCAGCGCGTCAGCAAATTGTGCTAAGTCGGCAACCTCGCGGGTATCAAATTCAAATGATGGCACACGGCGTGGATCAACCCCGGGGAAGTTCACCATCAAATACGGCAGGATAATTTGCTTGGTGATGGTTTGTGCCAGGCGCTTGCATCCGACACCATCAAATCGCGGCGTACTTCGTTGTGTACTTGACCCAGAGCATTGGTGCTTGATTTGCCATCAGCGCCACTGGTGAGCGTTTGGCCAAGTATCAATCGCGCCGCCGATTTCTCGCACCAATCTATCATGGTCATAAACGGATTATTGGTGCTGCTGGTGCCGCTCGCCGCCTGAATAATTTCAATCTCCATCCCATCAGGCATAATGCCCGCCGCGTTGTGTCCAATTTCCGCCACCGCGCGCAGCAACGTGGTTTTGTCTTTTTCAGTGGCACCAGCGCCGTATTTACCAATCCGAATGGGCATGCCGTAGAGCTCTAAAAACTCGGCAAAATCACTGGATGAATAATGCTTAAACATATACAGCCAAGCTAGTGTACGAAATAAACCATTTCGCGCCGCTTGCACGCTGCGGCTTTTGTGCTTGTGCACCACCCAGCCCAGTGGCCACAATGTTTCGCCCTGTTGGTTATCTGGCGTTTTGAGTAATAGCCATCTTCTTTATCCCAACGGAACCACGCTTGCGGGCGGTGGGTAAATGACACCGGCAAGTGCAAGCCGTTGACCATTTCCCATTCAATCTCAATCGGGGCAAAGCCATGGCCAACTGAATCCATCATGTCGAGCAGTAAATCTTCAAAGCCATCAATGCCATCAATCAGCTCGTCTGCGGCTTCAGCCAGCTTATCTTCAGCGGGTGTTGGGTTACGTGGCGGGGCAATGCGGTAATCCAAAGTCAATATTGCATTCTTGCGCGTGGCCACAGCAGAACCAATGGCACTGTCTCGCTCTTCAATGTCCATATACAGCTCATGCTGCGCCGTGATGTCGCCATTCTCCGCATCATCAAACAGGCTTTTCAACTTAGATGGTGTGATGCTGTTCGACGGGTGGTCACTTAAAACGCGGGTGACTTCAGTAATGCGTGCCGCCGATGTTTGCAAATCGGCAGGCAGCGCTACCTTTTCAACCTTGCTTTTGTCTTTCTTTTTCTTGGCCATGTGGGTTATCTCCATTTACTGCGCATATCAGAAAAATCATCATCGTGAACGCTTTGCCATTCGATCGGTGCGCTACCGGTTGTGGCCAACATCCACAGCATTTGTAGCGCATCGGGGCCGTCGTCGTGGTCGGCCATAGGGAAGTGACGAAGCTGGTCTATCAGCGTGACTTGACCTGGATGCAGACGAATCAGGCCGTTGGCCATGTGCGGCTGTAGGGCTTCAATTCGCAGCATTTTGTCTGTAATCGGCTTGATGCCGCGTGCCGGTACCGGAATACCCATCGCTGCCGAACGCTTTACTAATTCAGTCTTGAGAAATTCTTGAAACTGCACTGTTTCCACAGCCCACACCAAGCAGCGATACTCGCGTTGCAATTCAATCACGTCTGAAATGATGCGGTCAGGTAGGCGCTTTTTAATCAACGCTTCAACTACATCGAGCACGCCTGTGCTGCGATTAAAACCACCCACCAACAGTGCAGACGGGTCGCGAGCATTGCCCGCTTTGCCGAGGCTCGGGTCGCAAGCGCCGTAAAATACCCATTCATTTAACCGATTTACCCAAAATTGAATGGCATTGGCAAAGGGCGCAGCATCGCCCGCCAGTGGGTCGTTTTGATACTCTGAATCAAAAGCCAAGTGGCCGTTTTTAGCGCGGATAATCATCAACGCCAACACGCCACGCGCAGCCCAACTGGTGACAGCACCGGCCAGCATCTCGGTTTTATTGGTTTCATAAAAAGCGGTGGCTACTTCTTTGCCTTCGTTGCGGTGCAGCTCTTCCCAGCGGTCCCACAGCACCATATTGTCTGGCCACCGGATCATGGCTTTGAAGCGTGCCGTGTGCCAATACTCATTCTTGAGCGTGCGGCTCAATACACTGTCGTAGTGCAAAATCGTGCCGATATAGACCACATCGTACTTTTGGCCAACACCACCCAAAGGCATGATGGTTTTGGTCAGCCAACCCTGCAGCTTGTCGCGTTGCTCTGGATTGCGCACCTGGTCGTCATTCTCAATATCATCCAACACCGTCAAATCAGGACGATATGGGCCATGGCGCAAGCCGCGCAGCTTTTTTCCTGAACCGGCTACTTGAACCTTGATGTCATTGGCGGTCACGATCGTACCGGCTTGCCACACCCGTCCACCGCCAGTCACTTCGGCAAAATCAGTGCTTAAACGCGGGTTAAACTCCAGCTCGGCTTTAATCGCTTCGAGCATCGGATAAGCCTGGTCAATGCTGTCCATTACAATCACAATGTAGTGCTTCTGCTGGGTCACAATGCACCACAGCGTAAACAGCTGCGTCACCATCGTTGATTTGGCTTCACCACGCGGCGCGGCAATGGCTTCATTCTCGCCATCCTTGCTGCTGACAATTTCAGGCAGCCTGGTGTATAAATAGCGGTGTAGTTCCGAGCGCTCTGAGCTTTTGATGTAATGTGGGAAATAGGTGTTCACAAAGAATTCATACCCGTGCACTGGGTCGAACACCTTCGCGCGACGCTCGGCCACCGCTGCCGGTTCTGGGTCGAAACCCACAACCTCGGCTTCAATCATGCGACGCAGATTTGCAGCGATTTCGGCTAGGTTTTTTTGAAATTCTTTGTTTTTCATTTTTTATGGTGTCCCAATGTATATTGATCGTAAATTACAGCTTAAACTCTTGCAAAATTTAACAGATGAATTTCCCGAATGCCCTGCTCAATCTTTCTATGATGAGCAAGTTAAAGAACATGGGGAAAAGCAGGTTGTTGGTAATCTTTTATATTTAGATGAACATGGACTTATTTCACTCAAGCAATCCCAATGCTATGGGGAAAGCATGCCATCAGCAATTTGGGCGCTAACTAAGCCCACAGCAAAAGGCATTGATTTTCTAGCCGATGATGGCGGCTTATCGGCTATTCTCGGGATTGTCACGGTTAAGCTGCACTCTGACACCATCAAAGATTTGCTAACTGCCAAAATCGATGCCTCCGATTTACCCTCTGAAGAAAAAGAACACTACAAATCTTCGCTTTCGACCATTAAAGATTCTGCATTAACCAGAATCACTGAGCTTGCCATTGAAAACGCTCCGTGGGCGGTTATGCTCGGAGTCATAAAGACTGCAATAAGCAGCTAACCAAACCGCTTCTGAATCTCCGCCCCAAACGGCTGCAGCATTTCAACAAATGCTTGCAGATGCTTGGGGTATTTTTGTTGCACAAACTTACCCAGCATATCCAGCACTTCAATAGCAGTGGCCAGCTGACTGGTTTCAGGCAACACCTTGCGGCTCGCGGCAGTGGTTTTGGTAAACGCATCAGCCAAGCTGGTCAGCATCTCCACTTTTGTCATTGCGGGCAGCTCTTCATCTGCATTGATTTTTTCCATTGTTGCCTGGTACTGCACCAAAAATCCGGTCAAGATCGAACGACTCAATTCCTCAAGCCCACCGCCAGCGATGGTGTGTGCCGCGCGCACTTTGTCCCAATCATCGCCCAGCTGTTTGTCCGCTTCTTTCCAGCGCCGCGCAGTGCCAATGGCCACACTGGCCATCACCGCCGCCATTTCCAGCGGCTGCTGTTCAAACACATAGAGGCGCCGTACTTTTTCGCGGGTTTCTTTCGGGTGCGCCATATCAGCCACCAAACTTCACGCGCAGCAGCTCAATCGCCGTGGTCACCAGACCACCAGCCAGCCCGCCAGCGGCCGCGCCGTTTACCAATGCTGTGCGCTTACAGTCTTTGTGAATCTGATCGAGGCGTTCATTGACCACTGTTTGGTTTTCAATAATCGTGTCTTGTTTTTGCTCAATGCGGTTTAATTGAGCCAATAATGGGTCATTTGTCATGGTCATTATTTGTCTGCTTTCTTATCCAATTTTTCTGATACTTCTTTTAAGTCAGCGCGAATTTCTTTGAGTAGACCAGTAATTTGCTCATTCTCACGGCGCGCATCATCCCGGCTTTGGTAAGCTAGCCGCACGTTATTGATGTCCTGACGCAACTCTTTGCATTCTTCGCTGCTCTGGCTAATGCGTTTTGAAATGGAATTTACCCAAGCCCACAGCGCGCTGGTGAGTAAACCAAAGACAGCACTAAAGGCCACTTCAAAGCTGATTGCGTTCATTCGTCACCTCCAAACACGACGCGGCACTGAAGCCAGTCTTTTTTCGGGTCGGCCACCACCAGCGCTTGGCCATCTTGCTCAACATCAAATGCGGCGCTTAAATGCTGTTCAATGGCTTGTTTCTGGTGTGGCAATGCAATCCAGCCAGCTTGCAGCACAAACGTCACATCAAAATGCCTGTCCATGCGCATGTGGTGCACCCAGCTCGTGCGCGTCAGCTTTTCAGCCACCGCTGCAATAAAGCTTTCCTGCTCATCCATTTTGCGCAAGCCATATTCAATATCCATGTGCTTTTGTGCCAAAATCATGTTGGCTAATTCACGATACGATTTCGCACTCATTTAGCACCACCCGTGGCCCAGCTCCTCCACGCCTTATTTTGGTTTTCCAATTCGCCGACATACACGCCAAAATCTGCCGCATGCTCTAAGATGGTCTTGGTATCGCCTGCAGCCGGTGCAGCTGGGCGCACGGGTGCTACCAGCAAAGCACCTGGCGGGGTTGGCATCGTGGGCACTTCAACGGTTTTAATAACCGAGGGCGCGCTTGTATTGCTGCAAGCCGTTAGCGCCAAAGCCATCAATGCACTGGCTATCAGCTTTGTCTTTTGCAATCGCATCACTAATCCCTTTCTTGGTTTCTGCCGCACGCTCGCGGGTTTGGTTGTTTGCCGTAGCCAGCTCTTGATCGGCCTGTGCCGCGCGGGTTTGCCATGCCGCGGCAGCTTCGTTGGCTTTAGCCAGTGTCTGGTTGTATTCAGCCTGCGCGGCAACAGCTTGCTGTGCATACTGTTGCTTGAGCGCCGACAACTCAGCCTGAATACTTTCTTTGCCCGATTGATACCCACTAAAATAAAGGGCAATGGCTGCAACAACCGCTACAATCAACTGCCAGTATTGGCGTGCAAAAGCCGATAAAACCGTTAAGAAATTAAGCATCATTGGTTTCCTTTTCTTGCTGTTTTGCTGCAATCCAGCGCCGCGCCACTGCATAACCGCCCACCAAGCCCAAATACGCAATCCACACCTCATAAGGCGGCGCAGGCTCAACCACAAATTTATAAGTGCCCGTGGCAGCGGCCACATTGGCCCAAAGCTTTGAGTGGCTGATTGCGCCGGTGCCGGGGTTTGTAATCAAGCCCAGCGGCCATTTGAGTATAGTTTTGATACTCACTCGGCCACCTCCGCCAGCACCCCAGCTACCGCTTTGGCCACCAGCCATTTTTTGTCATGCCACACCACCAACTCAGCATCATTACTGATAAAAAACAGCTCAAGAATGATGCCACCATTGCGCACGTAACCCAGCCGATGGTGCTGGCCTGCGTTTTCCGGTTGCCAACCTTTATCGCCACGCAACGGGCTGCCGGTCACATCAGCCACGGCTTTGCATAATTTTTGGCACAACAGTTTGTCTTTGCTTTGCGCCAAGGCTTCAACCCCGCGCGCGGTCTTATTTGCTGCGGCATTGCAGTGAAATTCGACAGCAACAGCGCTACCTGCTATCAGCTTGATGGCTTTATTCAAATCCAGATTGCCTTTGCCTTCGCCATCTGTGCGCGTATAGATGTTTTTTTGTGCGAGATAATGGGCCACCATATTGCGCATATCAGCTGCAATATCAGCCTCGCGGTTGGCGCCATTGACTGCGCCGGGGTCGGTATTGCTATGCCCGGCGGTGATGGTGATGATTTTGGTGCTCATAAAAAAATCCCAGTGATGGTTTACTGGGATTCAGTTTGCCGCGCAGGCGGGGTTTAACTAGAGTAGAAGCGCTTCAGTGGGTCGGGTTAAAACAAATCCCGCTGGTGGGTAACCGGATCGGTGTGGCTGCGAATGATGTCATAAGCGGTTCTGTCGCTGATATTGTATTTCGGGCATAAAGTCTGAATCGCCATAACCCCGCTGGCACCGTCCAGCTCGGTCATGCGCAGGTAATCGTTTTTAAAACGAGCATTTCGCAGCAAGCGCAGCGCTTTTTCACAACGCGGAATATAGTCCCGGCTGCCGCGGAATACAGACAGCAACTGGTGGGTTTTCTGCTCCCCAATTGCTCGGTATAAAATGCGCAGGCGCTCTGTTTCACGTATGCCCACACCGAACGCAAACGATGTGCCGCCAATCGCCTTGACCAGCGCCTCGGTCGCTGGAAAGCCAATAATCTCGGCAATGTCGCACACAATTGCGGGCAAGTGCTGTTTGGCCAATTCCAATTCAGTCATGGATCAATCCTTTCGGCGGTTGGCATAAATCTGCAAAGCGGCAATCAATTTGTGCATGTGCTCATCATTTAGCCATTGCACGCGATCAACGCGGAACATTTTGCGTGCCATGCCGTGTGCGTAATTCCACGGCAATTTGTTATCGGCGAGCAAAGCGCCGACCTTTCGCAGCATTGGGTCTGCCGAGGTACGCGCACTCGGGCGTTTGTGTTTGGTGGGTGATGTTGGTGTGAAGCCTTGGCTGCGCATGGCTGCCAGTACTGATTCGAGCTGGCCAACATCCATTTCAGTGCAAGATCGGTGCCCGGTTACGCGTTCAAGCAGCGCGCGATAAGTCGCGTCATCAAGCCCAAGTTGCGTTTGGCCAATTTTGATTTTTGCGATCAGCCCGCGGCGATTTTGAGAAGTTGCCATTTTTAACCCAGTGATGTATTTGTTTTATTTGGGTAAATTATCAATCAAAATAAATGCCATGTAATTCGCCAACGGAGTAAGTCGTGCGTATTTTTTACACAAAAAAAGCCCCGCATATAGCGGGGCTGTCTGAAATATCGCTTTTTAATCGGCGTTTAAAGCCTCTTTTAATGCTTTGGCTTGTTTGAATTTTGCAGCGCGGCTGGCGGCAATCTCCAAGGCTTCGCCGGTTTTTGGGTTGCGGCCAGTGCGAGCCGCGCGTTCTCCCAAGCTGAATGTACCGAATCCCGGCAGAGTGATGGTTTCGCCCTGGACCAACACGCCCGCGATATTATCAGTAATCGCAGTCAAAGCAGCATCTGCTTGGGTTTTAGTGATACCGGCTTTTTCAGCAACAGCGGCAATTAGTTCAGATTTGTTCATGTGGTACTCCAAAAAAGTTGGGGATTATAGCGGCAAACCCTGCCGCTGTGGGGTTAACACAAAGTGGTTTTTTCGGCATCTCTGCCGGTCGCTCGTTTATACCTATCATCAATAAATTTAAGTGCAAAAAAAGCGAGTTCTTGTGCTTTTGTGGGCTTTTCGTCTTCAGCTGTCGGGCCAGCGCCGCCAACTTTCACAAATACGCCGTTGTCTATGTCAATCAATTCTATGGTTACGCGGGCCATATCTAACCTCCAAAAGTGGGATAAAGGCACTCCCACCTATAATTTTCAAACGTGATTTCTTCAGCCTTGATTACCACGCCATTGATAATCTCAACATCAAGATTGAATTCCATACCGCTCTCAAAGCCGAAGAATTTAAAATTAATTTCATATTTTGCAGATAACCTTTTAAAGCCCTCGATGTCAAATACCCAAGCGCAATCGATTTTGTTAATCATTACGATGATAGAGTCATTATCTTCATCAAGCTCTATAAGCTCTGGCTGGCATTGAGCAAAGCAGCGCTGTGCGCCTTTCAGGCAGCCATCAGACAGGATGTACCCAGCCTGCGCGGGCACGTCTTTCTTTGTAACAATCAAATCGTTATACTCACCAATAGCATAGCTATACCCAGCAATACATTCGTTCATGTATTTCAAGACATTTTCTTTTTTACCGCGTATTTTCAGCGGACCTGTGCAGTAATTCGGCATAATCACACCTCCGGTAGTTCTTGGTTATGTGGTTCAATCATAAAGAATTCTTTACCCAGAACGATACTTAAACCCGGCACCGGTTTTTTAACAAACAAGTCGGCTTCATTGAGTATTGCGTCTTTGTTGATCTCTTTTTTTATGCGAATAAAGCGAGCCAACGCCTCGTTCTGCTCAAGCAGAGCCAACACGGCGTCTTGACCGCGAATGCTCACTTTGGGTGGGTTGCAGCGCCAAAATACTTTGCCTGTGATGAAGTCGGCGAACTTCACTTTGCCGCCCTCCGTGATTGAATCTCGGTTCGCAGTGCACCATGCGGTGATGCTTGACATCAATATTTCGATTTTTTCGTCATACGGCGCTACTTTTTCAGCCGTTGCTTTCTGCAACGCAGCGATCGAATCGTTCATTTCTGCTTGAATGCACGTTTTTTCGCGTGCTAAATCACCCAGTTCTTTTATCGCTGCAGTCACTTCATCGCGGGTTTGTGCCAGTGCAGGCGTAGCCTCGGTGCGGTGGCGGAGTTTCTGTTTTGCTGCCATGTCATATTCCTTTTCGTGTTAAAACTTGATTAATAAGTGTTTGAATGCGTTGTAAATTGGCTTTTCCGTGCGCTTTTTGCTCTGGTGTTTGCCGCTTGTTGTGCTCCAATTTTTTAACCGCCGGGCGCTGCGGTATGCGTTCAATTAATGCTGCTGGCGGTGGCCACCGAGTTGCCTCTGCAGCCAAGGTGGCAAAGGCTTTATTGATGCGGCTTGCGTCCAGTTGCTCATCCCATGCGGCCGTGCGCTCGCTTAATGCCGTCATCCAGCCCTGCGCCGTGGCTGTCAGTGCTTCGGCAGGCGGGGCGCCGGGCAAGCGCAGCGTGTACAGCAGCTGCAAGCCCGAAATGATTTCTTGCCTGATAAATACCTTCATTTCATTTGCTCTAATGCTTTCAGACCGGCGACCATGCTGCTGTCTGCTTTAGTCTGCGCAGGTGCGGCATCAACAAACTGGCTGGTTTGGCCACGCCAGTGGCTCAAGACTTCATACAGATAGCCGTGGCTGATAGCGGTGTTTTTAGGCTGCCTGAATCACGTGCAGCAACACATTCGCCGAATGCCCAAGCCCATGCAGCCACCGGCGCATCAAACACTTTTCCGCCGCGCTGAATGCGCTGCGCCTGAATGTCGGGAAGTAGCTCGGCCATCAACTTGGCCATACGTGCTTGTGACAAGACAGACTTTTCGGGACGAAACAAGCCTAGGTACATCACTAAGCCTTTAGTCATACCGCCGCCGATTTTTGCCAGCGCCCACAGCGCATTGCGGGCATCTTCATTGGCAATCAATGCGTCGAGGCTGTTTTCAGCACCACAGCACGGGCAGCGGACTTTCATGGATACACCTGCTCAAGCTTATGTTTCATACGCAGCCTGACTTCTTTAAAGTCGTCGTCCAACTCAATACAATCCACATCATTTTTAAAAAGTCCAACGTCTGAAATTTCCACATCAAGATCGTCCTGCATGTAAGTAACAAGCGTGTCCAAAACATCATCAAATAGCGGGTGCTCGCGTGTCATTGGCCGCATCTCACACCCCCAATCTTTTCTGCTCTTCACCACCATTCATGGCGTGATTTAGCTGCGCATCTTGGCCTTGTGCGTAGCCATTGGATCGGTCATATGCTGCGCTGTTTTTTACACTGCCTTTAACGTTTGAACCACGGACTTTGGTCGGTTTCATTTCACCAAGTCGGGCAAAATATGAATCGAGTTTTTGTTGCTCTTCAAGCGTGTTTGCGAAGACCTCAACTTTATTCAGAACTGCGACCACCCAGCCTTCGCAAAATTGATCTGCTCTGTAGGTTTTATTCTTTGTAGAACGCACACGCTTCAGTTCAATAGCGATGTACTGCCGCCGCGCTGCCCGAATTTGTCGTAGTAATACTTCATAGGCATAGCTGGCCAGTTCCGGCTTCGGTGCCACGCCATAAAATTTGTAACTTGCGGTGTAACGGTTGGCTAGATAATCAAAATCCTTTTCAATATAACCACCGCAACCAAATGCCTTTTTGCACACATTGAACAAACCATGTTGCCAGCGTGGACACGCAACTGGCGTTTTCACACCAGCTTCTGTCACTTCTGATAGAACGACATCGAAGTCTGTTACGCCATGCTCACGCATCAATGCTTGCGCTTGTTTCAGCGCTTGCGCGGCCTCGTGTTCATTGGCTGATTTAGCCAGGCGCAAACACTTTTTGATTTTTTCCAGAGCAGTTTTCTTATCCATCTCACGCCTCGACTTTCTTGTATCCGAATGCGCTGGCGAAAAACGCGATTAATGCGGCCATGTGCGCTTGCTCAAGCACAATATCGTACTGGTCAACACTGATTTCACATGATCCATCACTAAACAAACCAAAAAGCGGCGTGTTGTTTTCATTCAGCGAGTTTATGCACGGGGCAGGCTCTGGCTCGGCTGAAACGATATTTTGAGATGGGGCGTTATCTTCAGCACCGGGCACCTCGTCATCTGTACAAAGCGTCGATAATATTGACAAAATACTGTCGGCTTCTTCTGGTGCCTCATCATCTACACACTGCTCCAATGTGCGTTGATACATGCCGCGTTCGGCGCGTTCGAGAATCCCTTGCTTTTCCATTTGTCTCAATAAGGCATAAATATTCACCTGGTGCTGTTTACCAAGGCTGTTAATGATTAATGCAGGAGTAAATGCACCTTCAATTGACAATACATAACCACGGGCCTCCGCAACATCCCATTCAGGCAGCCCATCCTGTGTTGAAACTGGTTGCAGGATTTCAGGAGCAGGGGCAACGGCGTTCGATGGCAAGAAATACACAATCACACCTTCAACCATGTCGCTTTGAATCGTGCCCACATCCTCCATCTTGTCGAGTGCATCCATCACTAAGCCGTTGCGGATGCCAGTTTCTTTAATAATTTCCTTGGCCGTTTTTTGTGCGTTATCGGCCAGCGTGGCCAAGATGGTTTTATTTACTTGCATTTCAGTGACCCCATTTCATTAATAGCCAATCGATGTAAAAACAAACCAGTGTTGCCGAGCAAAACATCAAAATCAGCCAACCTAAAACCAGTTTTAAAAGTGCTTTAATCATGGCTTTGCTCCCTGTTACCGCCGTCCCAGTTATCGGTCGGAGCAACATAGTTTTTCCCGCCCGGCAAAAAATCAGCGACATTGCTTAAACGCCGGGTTGGCTGGTTGCTTGCACCCCTGCGATGCCGAGCATTAATGCGGCGGCGCTGGCGCTGCGCCCACTCGCCCGGGCTGATATTGCGTATCAAAGTGGTTGAATGGCGGCGTCTCATGGCTGCACCTCTGCATCACCCAATGTTTTTTCAGCATCCGGCATGGCGGCGTATGCGCGCTCTGTTGCACGGACTTGAGCAGCCGCTTCGGCATCAAGCCGCGCCATAATCGCGGATGGCGTCTCTGTGCGCGGGTACGCAGCGGCTGGTTGCGGCTCACAAGCTGTGGGGGTAGCGCTCAACAGCAAAGCAATGGGCAGTGCGCCAAGCCAGTACCACATGCGGTGTTGATTGGTTGTCATGATTTTTCTCCCTCTGGGCGCATCGGGCAGCGCAGGCAAGCGCGCCAATGTTCCATCTTGATCGGGTTATGGGTCGGGGCTTTGGCCAGCGCATGGGCTTTGCAATCCGCAGGGGTAATGACACGCTGCTCAAACGGGCATTCAACCTGGCCAAACACTTCAAGCACCCGTTCAGCCACTTTGTCAGTTTTGCCTTGATACTTGCCGTTGAGCACCAGGCTTACGGTGGCTCGGCTGTAACCCAGTTTTTCAGCAACTTCACGCGGTGAAGTACGGGCAACGGCGCTTTCTAAAATGTTTAACCAATTACTCACGATCCGGCACCTCCCGAGCCATAATTTCATCCAGATTTGGGTCGTAAACCTCTTTCACACGCATGATTTGCGGTGGTTTCGGGCCGGTATTGCGCACCAGTGTGTACAACGGGCGGGCGTACGATCCGCTGCGCTTCAGGTAGCCTGCAGGTTCAATGGCCTTGATGTAGCTTGCCACCGTCTCTGGTTTGGCAAATTTGGCTACGTGTGCGGCCAGTTCTTCGCGTGTAAACGTTTTCAGAATCCGTATTGCTTGCCAGATCGCTTCATTCGCACCCGTGGCCACAATTAATGACCCATTAGCGGAAAAGCGTGGCGCGTCAATACCAGCATCCTTGATTAGTTGCCATTTGCTTGACTGGCCCCTTTGCATCTGATGTTTGATAACATAGCCAGCAGCAGCAAGGTGGCGCAGGTAGCGGTCATCGATGCTGTCAGCGCCCACTCCGAGCTCTAAGGCCATCATGTTTCTTGCAATGGGCTGATTTAGATTTTTTCGCAGTAGCGCATACATGCGCTGGCAGATAGTCGGTTGCGGTTTTGTTAGTTCCATTTCCGTATCCTTAGCTCAGGCTGCGTTTTGGGGCTTCGCTTGATACAGCGCCGTTCGATCAAGGTCGTTGAGTGTCATGTTCGTAATGCCGCGCACCATCGCGTTCTCGGCAATGTTCACCAGGTTGACTGTTACTCGGCGCACGGAGCCATGGCTCAAAGCAACAAGCTCTTTCAATACCGGCTCTTCAATTTCCAAATTAGGCGCGTAGATTTCAGCCAGCAGTTGCGCATCGCCCAAGCTGACGGGTTGAGCAGGTACCCAATTCAAAACGCGGCCGTGGAAGCGCTCAAATTTTTTCAATTTATTCGGCAGCATTTCTTCGCCAACGAGCATCAGCGGCGCCTGGCTACCTTCATAAATATCGCGTAGCAACTCAACCATGCCTGCTTTGGTCACTGCAAAATCCGCTTCGTCAATGATGAGTGGGCGTTGGCTCGCAGCCAGCTGCTCACAAATCACATCAAGGCTGGCTGAAACGGTGCGGGCTGCCTGAAGCGACATTTCTGAACAGATTTTTTCCAGCAAGGTTTTTTTGCTCCACGCGCTGCGCATTTGTACGTAATAAGCGCGGGTTTCAATGGCCACAGCCACGGTTGTGGTGGTTTTGCCAAATCCACTGGGGCCGTAATAAACACCTAAGCCAGGCAAACCATCCTGCCGATTAATCAGGCGCTCCATGGCGACGCTTACTAGGTTTAGGTTGTTGATTGGTGCGACTTTCATTACAATTTCCTCGTAGTATTGAGATGTTGCTTGTCTCGGCACGGGCGGCCACCCGTGCCACCCATTTACATGCTGTGAGCACGTTTGCTCATAGCTTTGTATTCGTGGCTGTTGGGATACATCTGCACCCAGCGGGCGGCTTGTTCAGGCAGCCCAGCTTGATTTTTAATGCGTTCAAATAGCGCAAAACGGTCGGCGGATTCTGTAGGTACTGACCACGCGGCTTGTTCTTCGATTAATTCCGCTTTTTGCACTTCTTTTGTCACCACAGCGTCAACCGTGTCGTTGTGTTGGCGCATCGATAGCCGGGCTTTCTCGCCCTGCTCGGCTAGTTTGTCCATGTCGATGGTGATGCCACCCATGTTCACACTGCTGGCTTGGTGCTCGATGTAACGCTGTGGACGCGCGGCTTCTGCGGTGGCTTGTTTCACGCCCAAGCGCCGCAGCTGTGCATCAACCCGTTTGTCTTTGGCTTGATCGCGCACGCTCACAGGCATGTAATCAATATTGTTGCCATTCCATTCCGCGCGGCAGATTAAGCGACCAAGGTCGTCATAAACCCACACATGATTCGCATCGTGGATGTCATAAGCCACGCGCACGGTGTCGCCGTTGTATTCGTCAAGTGATTGGCTGAAATAGCGGTTGTTTTGTAAGAACACACAACCACGCTGTACCGTGCGCATTTGTTGCGGCAAGAAAAGTTGGTATTTTTCGTCATCGGCGATTTTGATAATCTGCGCACCTTGTTCCACTTTCAGCGCCCACATTTCATTGGGTGTCATGTGGCGGCGTTTGCCATTCACATCCAAAATCTTTGGCAGGCTGCTGTGCGGGCGGTTGTTGTATTGCGCAACATGCCATTCACAGAACGCCACAAATTCCCGAAAATCTAGAATCAAATTTGGGTTGAGCGACTGGATATTGGCTAAAGCGGGCACATTTTTTAAGTTCATGCCCTTTTTTAAAAGCCCGCGTGTGGTTTTGTGCACCAGCTGTTTGGCTTGCGGGTCCATCAGCTCGCCCATATACGTTTGCAGGCTTTGCGCCGCTTTCACCCAAACGGTTTTATGCAAATGCTCGATCACCCCGCGTGCTTGCGAACTGTAGGCAAGCGAATGAACCATTGATGTACCAATGCGGCCCATTAAGCCAATGGCTTCATCCGCCATCATGTGGTTGCGGTAGCCGCCGCCGTTATCGACATAGAATAGAGCCGGTACCCCATTGGTTTCGCAAGCGTGGCTAATGGCGGCCAATACGGCAGTACCGCTTTCGGCCAAATCCACACTGAAGCCAACAATCTTGCGTGTGGCCACATCAGCAATGGTGGTGATTTCAGGTCGGAATGGCTTGCCGCTGTCTGGGTGCAGCACTTCAGCATCAAACGTGTGACCATCACAGGTGTAGATTTCCGTTGGCTCTAAGTGCAAAAATTCGCGCACTTTGTATGGTTTCAGGTATTTGATTTCACGTTCGCCAATCCGGCCTTTTTGCTTGCTGACATTGCCCAGCTTCTGCACAAACCGGTAGCATTGCCATGGGCTGGGCAGTTTTGCCATCGGATGAGTCTGCAAGAACGCTTGGGCAAATTGCTCATACGCATGCTGATGGCTCACTTTTTGTGGCACTTGATAGAATTTCAGGTATAGCGGCGCCCATTCAGGCAGGCTCATATCGGCTTGTTTGATTTTGGGTGCCAAATGATCGCGGTTGGCAAACCAGCGTTTAATCGTGCGCAGGCTGGGCAACTCTCCTGTTGCGCCTCGCTCGTCTCGGGCCAATTCAAACAACCGTGCAAGCTGCTCAAAACCAACCATGCGTGCGTTGGTTAAAACGGTTTTAATCGCGTGTTCTTTTGCGCAGCCGGTTTGGCCCACAATGTTGTCGATAGTGGTCAAGACACCCATTCGGGCTGATTCAACTTGGCGTTGCCGATCCGTCAGGGGGACGGCAACGGATTTGATGTCAGCATCAGACAATGCAGGCATCGGTGCTGGTGCTGTTTCGGCAAGCAGTTGCGCGGTCTGCTTTGCACGGATGGCTGCCTGAATATCGGCAGGCAGCTGCGACACAACAAATACTTTGCGTTTACCACCGCGTGCTTGCCCGGGTATGTTTTCAAATAGCCATTGATCACGTCTCGCGATATGCTCAATACCTTGTTTGCTTTTGGGCAAATCAGGCAGCCTCAAATCAGCAAGTTCAGCAGACGTTAAATATAGGTTACTCATCATTACCCCCGTCGAATCCAAGCTCAGGAGTTTCATGACGCTTCACGTTCTCGCGCTGGTACACCAATGCAGATAAGCTTTCATTGATACCAGCGATGGTTTCATCTGCCTCGGTTTTGCCCTCATTAAATGAAGCAATCAAGGCAACAACTTGAGCAAGCTGTGTTTGCAATTGCACCAAATCAGTCACGCTGCATTTGCTGCCGCGCGGGATGTCGATCACCACTTTATGGCCGTGAAACACGCACAAATATTCGCTAATGAATTGAGAGCCGGTGAGGTGCTCATATTGAATAAGCTTATTAAGAGGCATCGTGCCGTCTATCATCCATCTGCGAAGCGTTTTGTATTCCACACCCATTAATTCGCACACTTTTTTGCTCGGCATGCGGTGCTGATCAGCCCATACTTCGGACAACTCAATGGCATGATCAAAGCTCATGGCCTTAGTGTTTTTGGTGATTCGGCTGTTTTTTCTCATGGCGTTTTCAACATGAATGCGATTTTTAAAAAGTGCATTTATATGGTTTTGCAATTAAACTTCAGGCATTAACTGCTTTTGGGAAGACGGGGTGAAAATTCCGGTGTTCGTAGCGCGTTGGCCAAATCTCCTCAGGGGGCACGCCGATGGCGGTGGCGATAATCCGCTCGCCCTTTAAGTAAGGCGTGGCAAGTGCCGTCTTTAAGGTGTTTGAACTCAACCCCACTTCTCTTGATAAAGCAGCGATGGTCCAGCCCTTTTTTTTGAGTGCCGCAACGATGTCGGCGCGGTGCCAATCGGCTGTATTTTTTTGCATATTGACTTACTCCATTTAGTAAGGCGGAAAGCGCCGCCTGTTCGTTTAACTTGTGGATATATTACTTAACAAGAGTATCTATATCAATACTTTTGTTTTGTATTTTCAGATAATTTTGTACACATTTATAGAAACTATTGTTTTTAATAGATATGTTTTTTAAACAAAAGGAAGTTTACTTGTTTAGTTTTTTGTTTAGTCCAAATTTTCTAAACAAGAGGTAATAAACTTATGGATAATTTTAAAGACAGGCTACTTTCCTTATTCCCAAATAAGACCATTGCTTCAATTTCTACAGAAATTGGCATGTCTCATGTAGGCCTATCAAAAGTTTTTAGCAAGCAGACGCTCCCAAAAGCGGAAACATTGCTAAAAATTAATGACATAACTGGATGTGATTTAAAATGGCTGATGACTGGTGAGGGCGAACCATTTCGAGAGAATTCAAACAAAAATCAGGGCGCTCCATTAACCCCAAAGAACTTGCAAGAAAGCATGGCGGCTTATGATGTATTTGGTAGGCCTGTGAGTATTGATGAGTTTGTGTTTATCCCCCGCTATGACGTAAAAGCAGCCGCAGGGCATGGTTGCTACAATGAAGACGACAAGCCTGTATTCACAATGGCTTTCCGCCGATATTGGATTGAAAACTACCTACGCGCTGATCCCAAAGATTTGTCGGTAATCGCGGTCAAGGGCGACAGCATGGAGGGCGTTTTAAATGATGGCGACAATATCTTGGTAAACCACGCCAAGAAAGCGCCGGGTGATGGACTGTACGTACTGCGCATGGGCGAAAACTTAATTGTTAAGCGAACTCAACTCATGCCGGACAACATGCTTTGGGTAACGTCGGCTAATGAAGCGTATGAGCCCTTTGGCATTGATATAAGCAAACCAATTGCTAATATAGAGGTGGTAGGCAAAGTGGAGTGGTTCGGCCGCAAGATTTAACAGCCCTTTAAACAAACAATAAAAAACCGAGCGCGTTATTCAAAACCGCTCGGTTTTCTGTTTATTCTGTGACATAAATTATGCAAAATTACTCAATATCTGCTCATTTTTGCCTATTTTTTTGCATTTCCCATTTTTATGCTAAATTTGTTTCAAATGCCCGTGTTTATTGAATTTCAGACCTTTTTTGTTGCTGCTGTGACTGTGACAAAACAAGCACCCCCCCACACTAAGGATTATGCCGCCGGTTTGCATTGAAGGAAAAACCAGTGAAAAATAAGAGCCCTGAAATTCAGGCTCTTATACAATTTGGTGGCGAATCAGGGATTCGAACCCCGGACACAAGGATTATGATTCCTCTGCTCTAACCGACTGAGCTAATTCGCCGTAATTTTCTTAAGCGCGCATTATACAATGGCTAGCGACGAACGCAATAGATATGCTCATAAATCATGGTATTTAATTGTTTTCTAATTAAATTAACTTTCAGGTAACCTGTTTACCATACCTGCGAAGGCAACCAGGGCTATATGATCAGAAATAACTTGGTTTCTCTCAGACAGGCGGTACAGGTCAAATAACAATTGGCCCTGATTCATGTCTGCCCTACTTTTATGGGGTTATATTGATCAGATTGATTGCACGACTTCTTCAAATCATGAACATACAGATTCATCAGCATAGCTTATGTGGTGCTATCTATTTAACAATTTTCCATGGGCGCACAAGATGATGAGTTAAGGTGCACATGCCGAACACTGGACACGCAATGAGATGGTTTTTTATGCATTGGCACCGCAGCCATATCTTATTGTCAGGTTGCCTGAAAACGCATGAATGCTTATGTTACAATTTTATCTTTGAATTTTGCGCTGAACACAAAGGATTACCATGAGTTTGAAATGTGGCATCGTGGGCCTGCCCAACGTGGGAAAATCCACGCTTTTTAACGCCTTGACCCAATCCGGTATTGAAGCGGCCAACTATCCTTTTTGCACCATTGAACCCAATGTGGGCATTGTTGAAGTACCTGATGCGCGCATGACTGCGTTGGCCAAGATTGTGAACCCTCAAAAAATGCAGCCAGCCATTGTGGAATTTGTTGATATTGCAGGCTTGGTGGCTGGCGCCAGTAAAGGCGAGGGTTTGGGCAATCAGTTTTTGGCCAACATTCGTGAAACCGATGCCATTGTGAATGTGGTGCGCTGTTTTGACGATGACAACATCGTGCATGTGGCCGGTAAAGTGGATCCTGTGGCTGATATCGAAGTGATTGGCACTGAATTGGCCCTGGCCGATTTAGCCAGTGTTGAAAAAGCCATCCTACGCGAAGGCAAACGTGGTCGTTCTGGCGATAAAGAAGCACAAAAACTGGTGACCGTATTAGAACAATTGCAAAACCATTTGCTCGAAGGCAAACCGGTTCGCTCTGCGTTATTGGATGAAGAATCATTGGCGCTAATTAAGCTTTGTGCCTTTTGACCGTCAAACCTGCCATGTATGTGGCCAATGTGGCTGAAGATGGCTTTGAAAACAACCCCCATTTGGATCGTTTACGTGCTTTAGCTGAAAAAGAAGGTGCGCCAGTAGTGGCATTGTGCGCCGCCATAGAAAGCGAAATTGCCGATTTGGACGAGACCGACAAAGCTGAGTTTCTACAAGAAATGGGGCTACAAGAACCAGGATTAAATCGACTGATTCGTTCTGGTTATGACTTACTGGGCCTGCAAACTTACTTTACAGCAGGCGTAAAAGAAGTGCGCGCATGGACGATACACAAAGGCGATACTGCGCCACAAGCCGCAGGCGTCATCCATACCGACTTTGAACGCGGCTTTATTCGAGCTCAAGTGATTGCTTATGAAGATTTTATTACCCTAGGTGGCGAAGCCAAAGCCAAGGAAGCTGGTAAAATGCGGGCAGAAGGCAAGGATTACGTGGTACAAGATGGTGACGTGATTAACTTCTTGTTTAATGTATAAACCCACTATTGCTGGTTACCACATAAACGCTAAGCAGACTACATGGTCTGCTTTTTTGTTTTCAGGCAACCCTGCTGAGTATCATATTTTAGAGAAATGATCATAAGGCTTATTGATGGAACACTTTTCCTTGCTATTGTATTTTGGGTGACTAGTGTCTTTCATCATTATCCCAAATCAGCTCCACTCGCTTTGACGCAGTAAAAGCCAATTTAATGCCCACGCATCATTTGGATATTATGCTTGCCCCGACTCGACGCTAATCCAAAACAATACTGAAATATACATACAAATATGTATGTAAAATGAGACAGCACTATACCTTCTTTGTGTTAAGGCACTCATTTTTTATGAAAACCCCTCTTTTCAGGCTGCCTGAATGAGGTGCATAGTATTTTCAATGCAGCCGTCAGGCAGCAACAAAATATAAGATAAATCTTCCTGATGAAAGGATGTAACCATGAAAATACATACTCGCCTGATTACCCTATTTGGCGCCATCGCAGTGGCCAGCGCCCCCTTAAGTATGGCTGAAGTGAATCGAACCACAGGCACCATTGTGGGTGCCGCAGTTGGAGGGGTTGTGGGCAATGCGGTGGGCAATGACATCAATTCCACACTTCTGGGCGCTGCAGCCGGCGGTTTATTGGGTAATCTACTAAGCCAAAACAACCGCAACTATAACCGTGAAGGTTACTACAACAACCGCTATTACTATGGCGGGCGCGAATTTCGTAAACAACAAGATTACCGTGCTTACCGCGAGGCCGTGCGCCGCGACATGCTGCGCGATAACGAACGTAACCGCTATGCTCAGTACCAAAACTGGCGAGCACGTGATAATCGGCACATGAATCGTCTGCAACCCAACCAACCATCACGATTTGACCGCCCCAGTAATCGACCCAATGACAATCAATGGCATCAATCTAACCAAGGCCCCAACCGGTATATGAACCATCGCGATAATCGAGCAACGCAATCCCGCCCGGGCCCGCGCCCAGGCATGCAAACCTCACCACAAAATTGGCCACAACGCTAAGCCAACGCGCTTAGTTTGAATTTGAAATAGTATTGATTGAAATTTTAGGGAAACCCTTGGCGGTTTCCTTTTTCTTATGCCATCAACCCACCATTCAGACCATAAAACCACAGACGCCCCATATTATCCATCCAAGTTCACCGCAAAATACTGTGCTCAGCACATAAATACTTTATTTATCGTAGCCAGCTTCATCACTCGGCAATTCCCCTACTTCAGTCTGAATCAAACCAAAGAAAATGATGGATCTAGGCATTAACACCCCGAGCTTTGGTAACGTATCCAAAACCCAATCGATCTGAATCACCGCATCCCAACGGGCAACACCCATAGCGAACGGATAAAACCCAGCCGTTTCCAGCCTAAACCAGGCTCAAATCGTGTAAAATGCAACCCATTTATTCAAGCAACTGAAATCGCTGTGCACTGAGGTAAAGCAGTCATACACGCGTAATAAAAACTGCTGCGGCCATCATGGATATTCAGGCAAGCTGAAATCCATACTCAGCATATTTGGTTGCTATCGCAAAATCTGAAAGAAAAACATGACCAGTGTGATTCACGATTTACAAGGGCGCGGTTTGATTGCGCAAACCACAGATGCAGCGGCGCTGGACGCGCTGCTCAATGAGAAAAAAATTAGTTTGTACTGCGGTTTTGATCCCACGGCAGACAGCCTGCACATCGGTCATTTGCTGCCCATTTTGGCTTTACGCCGCTTTCAATTGGCCGGACACACACCCATTGCGCTGGTGGGTGGCGCCACCGGTATGATTGGCGACCCCAGCTTTAAAGCACAAGAGCGCAGTCTCAATACCTTGGACACTGTGCAAAACTGGGTTGAAAAAATTCGCAACCAATTAAAACCATTCCTCCATTTCGATGGTGATCATGCCGCCATTATGGCCAATAATTACGATTGGTTTGGCCGCATGAATTGTTTGGATTTCTTGCGTGACATTGGCAAACATTTTTCTGTCAACGCCATGCTCAATAAAGAATCAGTCAAGCAGCGATTGGGCCGGGATGATGTGGGCATTTCTTTCACGGAATTTGCTTATGCTTTGTTACAAGGTTACGATTTTGCCGAGCTACACAAGCGACATGGTGCGGTATTGCAAATTGGTGGTTCAGACCAATGGGGCAACATCACCGCAGGGATTGACCTTACTCGTCGCTTACACCAAGGCACAGTCTATGGACTGACCCTGCCACTGGTAACCAAATCTGATGGCACCAAATTTGGCAAGACAGAAGGTGGCGCCGTGTGGTTGAACCCAGAAAAAACCTCACCATATCAGTTTTACCAATTCTGGCTCAAAGTAGCCGATGCTGATGTATATCAGTTCCTCAAATACTTTACATTCTTAAGTGTGGCTGACATCGATGCCCTTGAAGCACAAGACCAAGCCAGCGGCAGCAAACCCCAAGCACAACGTATTTTGGCCGAAGAAATGACGCGTTTGATTCATGGTGAAGCCGCTTTGGCCGCCGCACAACGCATTTCAGACAGCCTATTTGCTGAAGACCAAAGCCAGCTTACCGAAAGCGATTTTCAGCAATTGGCTTTGGATGGTTTGCCCAGCTTTCCCATTTCAGGCAACTTGACGATTGTGCAGGCACTCACTGCTGCTGACCTTGCCAAATCCAATAACGAAGCCCGTGGCTTTGTGAGTCAAGGTGCAGCTGTGGTCAACGGCAAAAAAATCGACACTGTGGACTTTATTGTGCGCGACGAAGACAAGCGCTTTGGAAAATACACTATTTTACGCCGCGGCAAGCGCAATCATGCATTGCTGATTTGGCAATAAACCCCTTTCAGGCAGCCCAAAACAGCCTCCCCTAATTAAAAACGTAAGGATTTTTTCATGAGCAATAACGCCACTATTTTGCAAAACCTGCCCATTGGCCAAAAAGTAGGCATCGCTTTTTCTGGCGGGCTGGATACTTCTACCGCTTTATTATGGATGAAAATCAAAGGCGCCCTACCTTATGCCTACACCGCCAATTTGGGCCAACCTGACGAAGACGACTACGATGCTATTCCCCAAAAAGCGTTGGAATATGGTGCCGAAAAAGCACGCCTCATTGATTGTCGCACCCAATTAGCACATGAAGGTATTGCGGCAATCCAGTGTGGCGCTTTCCACATCACCACAGGCGGAATGCCCTATTTCAATACCACACCGCTGGGGCGCGCCGTTACCGGCACCATGCTGGTCGCTGCCATGAAAGAAGACGAGGTCAACATTTGGGGCGATGGCTCTACCTATAAAGGCAATGACATTGAACGCTTCTATCGTTATGGTTTGCTGACCAACCCCAGCTTGCGCATTTACAAACCATGGCTGGATCAGCAATTTATTGATGAATTGGGTGGCCGCCATGAAATGTCCGAATTTTTGATTGCCAACGGTTTTGATTACAAAATGTCGGTAGAAAAAGCCTATTCCACCGACTCCAACATGTTGGGCGCCACACATGAAGCAAAAGACTTGGAATTCCTCAACAGCAGCGTGAAAATCGTCAATCCAATTATGGGCGTGGCTTTTTGGCGTGAGGACGTGACCATTCAACCTGAAACCGTCACGGTGCGCTTTGAAGAAGGGGTGCCGGTGGCATTAAACGGCCAGGAATATACTGATCCCGTCGCATTGATTCTGGAAGCCAACCGCATTGGCGGGCGTCATGGCTTGGGTATGACCGATCAAATTGAAAACCGTATTATCGAAGCCAAATCACGCGGCATTTATGAAGCACCTGCCATGGCCTTGTTACACATTGCCTATGAACGTTTGGTGAGTGGCATTCACAATGAAGACACCATCGAGCAATACCGTATAGACGGTATCCGATTGGGTCGATTATTGTATCAAGGTCGCTGGTTTGACTCACAAGCACTGATGCTGCGTGAAACTGCTCAGCGTTGGGTCGCGAAAGCCATCACCGGCGAAGTCACACTGGAATTACGCCGAGGTAATGATTTCTCCATTCTCAATACCGAGTCCCCCAACCTAACCTATCAGCCAGAACGATTAAGCATGGAAAAAGTCGACAACGCTGCATTCACACCGGCCGACCGCATTGGCCAACTCACCATGCGCAATCTCGACATCATTGATACCCGCAGCAAATTGGCGTTGTATGCAAAAACGGGGCTACTCACTTTGGGCAAAGATTCTGTCTTACCCCAATTGGGCCAGCAAAAAGACGATATCTGATGTTTGGATAGTCTCATCTTTACCAATAAAAAAGCACCGCTAGGCGGTGCTTTTTTATGTCGTTGCTATTGCTTTCAGGCAGCCTGAAACTATGACGCATCAGCCAAAGTGCAGCTGCCTTGCCACAGTGATGTCTGACAACGCAAGTGACCTACATACTGCAAAGGCTTAACCGGAATCACCGAAGGTATGTCATCGGCACGCATGTGTAGTAAGTCACCCGGGCTCACCCATTCAGGTGGTGTTTTCGTTAAAGGGGCACCGGCTCGATTGAATGCCTCTACCACAAATTGCGAGCAAAAATATCGATTGCCTTGGAATGGTGAGACTTGCACCACCGCCATGGTGTTCAGACATAGGTGGCGCATGGCGCGCGGTATCACCGGTAATTCACATATTTTTCGAGTAATGGTGTAGGGAGTTTGCTTAGCAATACCAAAATAATTATAGGGAGAACCCAAATGCTGTTCCGCAAAAGCTTGAATTGCAGTCACTTGAACGTCTGTTAAGCCAGGATAGCGATAAACTGCCAGTAATGGGCTGTCGGCCATGCTATTTTGTATCGGCATAATACGCACGCCACTGCCCAGCGCTTCCGCAATTTTCCCCTCGCCCAAATACACAAAACTGTGGCTAACAGAAGTGTTGCCACTGAAGCGCAACGTGCGCGAGGCCAGCCCCTGATCGGCAGAAAATAAAATATCACCGGGTGCCAGTTGTGCTTCATCAATCATCACCACCCCAGAAGTGGGGGCCGTATTATTACGTTGAAATTGGAACGCATAGCGTGCGCCTTCTTCGCCAACTGATTTGTGCCATTGCGCCGCACACCCGCTTAGCAATATCAAGACCGAAAATAAACGCAGATTTACCCAGATTGAGCGCGTATTCAATGGCTTCATGACACCCTTTCAAGTTAATTTTAATTATGGTATTCGAATTGGCCCATAAAAAAGCCCACAATATTTGTGGGCTTCAATCAACCAATAATCAATCTTCGGCTTCAGGCAAGGCATGACCAGCCATGGCTGCCTGAAGGCGATCTTTATCCAAGGCATTCTCCCAACGAGCCACCACAATGGTGGCGCAGGCGTTGCCAATCAAATTGGTCAACGCGCGGCATTCAGACATGAATCGATCAATACCTAAAATCAATGCCATGCCTTCTACCGGTACTTCCGGTACTACCGTTAAGGTCGCCGCCAGCGTAATAAAGCCCGCACCGGTCACCCCAGCCGCGCCTTTGGAACTCAACATGGCCACACCCAACAGCAACAATTGATGTCCCAGAGTAAGCTCGATATTACATGCCTGCGCAATAAATAAAGCAGCCAAAGTCATGTAGATATTGGTGCCATCCAAATTAAAAGAATAGCCAGTCGGCACCACCAAACCCACCACCGATTTTTTACAACCAGCACGGTGCAGTTTTTCCATTAAAGTGGGCAAAGCCGCTTCAGATGAACTGGTCCCCAACACCAACAGCAATTCTTCCTTGATGTACTTAATCAAACCAATAATAGAAAAGCCATTGTATTTAGCCACGGCACCCAGCACGATCAACACAAATAATAATGCCGTGATGTAGAAGGTCAAAATCAAATACAAAAGATTACCGATGGAGCCGATGCCGTATTTACCAATCGTAAATGCCATCGCACCAAATGCACCCACAGGGGCCGCTTTCATCAAAATAGACACCATTTTGAATACCGGCGCAGACATTTCTTGGAAAAAATTAACCAAAGGACGGGCTTTATCGCCAATCAAGGCCAAAGACACACCAAACAACACAGCAATAAACAATGTTTGCAGGATGTTGCCATCGGTTAAGGGGCTGACTGCCGTAGTGGGAATGATGTCCATCAAAAAGCCAACGATGGTGGAATCATGCGATTTCTTCACATATTCCTGCACCTTGGCCGATTCCAATGAAGATGGATCAATATTCAGACCATGGCCTGGTTGCGCCACATTGGCCACAATTAAGCCAATAATGAGCGCCAATGTGGAGAAAGTAAGGAAATAAATCATCGCCTTACCAGTTACTCGGCCTACGGTTTTCATATTGCTCATGCCGGCAATACCGGTCACAACCGTTAAAAAGATTACCGGAGAAATAATCATTTTTACCAATTTAATGAACGCATCGCCCAACGGCTTCATGCTTTCACCAATCGCGGGGTAAAAATAACCCAACAGAATGCCGATGGTAATGGCAATAATCACTTGTACATACAGAATCTGATACCACTTATGTTTTTTAGGTGGCTCGTTCATCTCTGCAATATCTAGAGGGAGCATGTTTTTCCTTTGCAAAACTCATTATTTGATTGTGTTTCTTATACCGTGTTCACTTAGTTGCCTGAACATTCGTTGGGTATTATAGCCAAAACAAAATTTAACAAAAAGATATTACCATTTACAATTTAATATCCAATGATTTAATCACCTATTTTTTAAGCAATTTTCGAAAACAGTACTGCATTAATTTCATGTCAATGTCCTTTCATTTGACATAAATCAAGCCATTTTCTTTGCCATATTCAATTCTGTTCCCCAACCAGTCAATCTCCCGCAAAAACAGAATACCAATCACAGCAATACATCAGAAAGTCAGTGATGCAACACAATGATTACTCGGCATTGACGATGATTATGGCCTCTCCCAAAACCACCCCTCGCTCCAAAAAATTCATTGGGCCCACAAAATGCTTATTCTGAAACCGATCGGATTATTGAGCGTGATCGTTCTGTAACCCATAAAGAAAAACCGCCATGAACTGAATCATGGCGGCTAAATTGGTCGGAGTGAAAGGATTCGAACCTTCGACCCCCTCGTCCCGAACGAGGTGCGCTACCGGGCTGCGCTACACTCCGTAAATGAAGTCAGGCATTATAGGCGCGTGTTTTTCTTTTGACAACCTGCCCATCTGACTCAATAACAACGGCATCAACCAATGATTTATTTCACGATAACGTGTTTATGGCGTGTGTTAAGCATAAAGCACAAATAAACAAGGCCGCTTTTTCAATTCAGGCAACTTAGCCATTCGACGCCATGCAGCAACCGGCTGACTGATGATAAGTTGCGTGGGCAAGGTCAAATCCGCAGCAATACACAAGCGCGTCTCTGCATGCAACAAGCCAATGGCATCAGTCAACAGAGCATCATTTCGATACGGCGTTTCAATAAACAATTGCGTTTCATGCGTTTTCTGTACATGCCGCTCCAACGCTCTTAGGCTGGTCGCCCGTGCTTCTTTGTCTGCAGGCAAATACCCTTTGAAAGCAAATTGTTGCCCATTGGCACCAGAAGCCATTAGTGCCAACATGATACTGGACGGGCCCACCAACGGCTGTACGGCAAAACCTTCTGCATGCGCCAAAACCACCAACTGTGCTCCTGGATCTGCCACCGCAGGGCATCCTGCCTCACTCATCAAACCGATACTGCGGCCCGCACGCAAAGGCGCTAATAATGTGGGCACAGTCGTGGCAGCCGTGTGTTCATTTAATGTCTGTAAATTCAACTCCCGAATGGGCCGTGCTAGCCCAAAGGCTTTTAAATGCGCCCGTGCAGTTTTCTCGGCCTCCACCACAAAATCACTCAGGTGCACAATCAAAGCCTGTTCATGCGGCAATAAACAAGGTATATCGGCCGTACCCAGTGGCGTTGGAATCAGGTACAAGACGGGCTGGCTCATAATATCTCCATTCCTTCGGCTAATAAAAAATCCACCAAGCGGAAAATGGGCAACCCGATCAATGCATGCGGATCGCTTGAGTCAATGCGTTCAATCAATAAAGCCCCCAAACCCTCGCTTTTAGCTGCCCCCGCACAATGCACCGCATCTGGTTCCAACGCCAAATAATGAGCAATTTGCGCGTCGGTGAGGGCCCGCATGGTCACTTGCGTTTCGTCCACATGCTTGTGTATGCGATTCTCCGCCACATTTAACAACACCACGGCAGAATAAAAAGAAACCGTTTGCCCACGCAAGCAACGCAGCATTTGTTGTGCTTTCGCCACGGTTAACGGTTTACCCAATTGTTGCTCGTGGCACCAAGCAACTTGATCAGATCCAATAATTAGCGCATCAGGGAATGCACAAGCCAATGAGCGTGCCTTCCCTTCCGCCAACCGCAAAGCCGTTTGTGGTGCTGTTTCATGGGGCAACGGCGCTTCATCAAAACACGGCTTGGCTACTTGAAACGGCAGTTGTAAACGGCGCAACTGCTGTTGGCGATACAGCGAACTGGAACCCAAGATCAGTTTTCTGGATGTATTCATGGCGGCACAACAATTGACAAGATAATGGCATGGATAATATCATACCCCGTTTATGTTAGACCTTAATTTGATTGATACGGCTGCGTTCACTCAGGGGCGTCAAATTGTGTCGGGCAATATAAGCTTGGCTCAGCTGGATGAACGCGTGTGGTCGCATGAATTACTGGCAAATCGTGACGATGAGATTCGATACCGCATTAACGGGGGAATCGATCGTTGGCAACGTCCATTTTTCGATATTGATATTGAAGGCGTAGTGCAATTGGTGTGCCAACGTTGCCTGAAACCAGTAAGTCATACACTGCATGACCAAACCCAAGTGGTTTTGTTTGCTAATGAGCAACAACTGGATGAGGCCATGACCGCCGATGACGCACCAGAAGGCATTCTGTGGATGCCGGAGATCAATCTGAAAACTTTGGTGGAAGACCAACTACTGATGGCCATCCCATTTGCACCAAGGCACGACGATTGTGACAACGCCCTACTGACGCGGGCCAATCAAGACCAAGCCAACCCATTTGCCCAGCTGGCTGGTTTAAAAAGCGGCCACTAACACCATTTATTTATCAGGAGCAAGACATGGCAGTTCAACAAAACAAGAAATCCCCTTCAAAACGCGGCATGCACCGTTCACACGATGCTTTGAATGCCACTCATTTATCCACTGACGCCAATACCGGCGAAGTGCATTTGCGTCATCATATTTCTCCCAACGGCATGTATCGTGGCCGCAAAGTGGTGAAAGCCAAAGACGAATAAGCCCAGCGAACTTACTGAGAAATAAAGCCAGACATTGCCCAGGCAAACACTGGCTTTTTTGCATTGAGTCGCCTGAGGCCATACTAACCATTATTCAGGCAGCCTATCCATTCATGAAGCCGCCATCTCAACCCCGCACGGATTTCCGATGAAGAAAATCTGGTACACCTACGAAGACATCCATCGTGCCATTAAAATATTGGCCGATAAGATCAACCACGCCCAACAGCCTTTTGATGCCATGATTGCCATTGGCGGCGGTGGTTTCATACCGGCACGCATACTGCGCACTTATTTAAACATTCCCATCTACACCGTGACTTTGTCCTATTATGACGTCAATGACCATCCCACCGACAGTCCACAAAAAATACAGTGGACAGAAGGCTTGGCCTCTCAGTTAAAAAACAAACGTTTACTGGTGGTCGATGAAGTGGATGACAGCCGTGTTACCTTGGAATATTGCATTCGCGAATTACAAAAAGATGGCTTCCATGAATTGGGCGTGGCCGTGTTGCATGAAAAGCGCAAACCCAAAAAAGGCTTTTTGCCCGAAAATCTTCCCTATTACAGTGGCATTCAGGTAGAAGACTGGTGGATTAACTATCCATGGGATGCTTTGGATATCCAAGCCCACAACCAGCAAGCCGCCACTGCTCACCCCACAGAGAAACCTTAACATGACCTTGAAAACCATTGCAGTAGATATGATGGGCGGTGATTACGGCTTGCCCGTCACTCTGCCCGGCGCATTGGCTTTTTTAAAAATGCAACCTGATGCTCAATTGATCTTGGTTGGCGACGCCGATACGCTACACGCTGCCTTGCAAGACGCGCAGATTGATACCCATCGCATCCGTATTCAGGCAGCCTCAGAAGTGGTGGACATGGACGAATCACCCCAGTCGGCCTTGAAAAACAAAAAAGATTCCTCCATGCGCGTGGCCATCAACCAAGTCAAAGAGGGATTGGCCCAAGCGGCTGTTTCTGCTGGCAATACGGGCGCTCTAATGGCCACCGCGCGATTTGTTTTAAAAACCATCCCCGGTATCGACCGCCCCGCCATCGCTAAATTTTTACCAGGCCAAAACAACCATTTGTCTTTGGTATTGGATTTGGGCGCCAACGTAGATTGCACCAGCGAACAACTATTGCAATTCGCCATCATGGGCAGCCAGCTTGTGTCTGCCATGTTCCCAGGCAAGGCCAATCCCAGGGTAGGCCTAATGAACGTTGGTACTGAAGACATTAAAGGCAACAGCGTGGTCAAACAAGCACACCAATTGCTGGCCGAAAGCGGTTTGAACTTTATTGGCAACGTTGAAGGCAATGCAGTATTCAGTGACCAAGTTGATGTGGTCGTGTGTGATGGTTTTACCGGCAACGTGGTGCTCAAAACCATTGAGGGCGCTGTCAAATTTATCGGCAGCGTCATCAAAGAAGAATTTACCCGCAGCTTCTTGACCAAGTCTGTGGCCATATTGGCCATGCCCAGTTTAAAAGGTTTTAAAAAACGGCTGGATCCACGCCGGTTTAATGGCGCTATATTCTTGGGTTTGCGCGGGGTGGTCGTCAAAAGCCATGGTGGCACAGATGCGGAAGGATTCTGTTATGCATTGCAAGAGGCTTACCATGAAATCAAGGTAGATACCCTAGATAAAATTGAAGCCGGCATTGCCAAACAAGTAGCTGCGATGGAAGCTCAAGCAGAAGCAGCAGAAAAGCAGACAAACTAGAGCAGTTTGTCTACAATACCCGTTTTGTCGCATCAAAGATTACACCATGCCTTATGCTCGCATCATTGGCACCGGTAGCTATTTGCCGGCGCGCCGCATGACCAACGATGACCTCAGCAAAATTGTCGACACCTCCGATGAATGGATTGCCACTCGCACCGGCATTCGAGCTCGGCATATTGCCGCGCCCGAAGAACAAACCAGCGATTTGGCAGTTCAAGCGGCCACGCGCGCTTTAGCCAATGCCGACATTCAAGCTACCGACATTGACTTAATCATCGTGGCCACCTCCACTCCTGACATGACCTTCCCGGCCACAGCCTGTATTGTACAAAACAAATTGGGCATCAGCGGCTGCCCTGCCTTTGACGTTCAAGCAGTGTGTGCTGGTTTTATGTATGCGGTAACCACCGCCCATGCTTATATCCAAAGTGGCTTGGCTACAAAGGCTTTAGTCATTGGTGCAGAAACGTTCAGCCGATTACTTGACTGGCAAGACCGCCGCACGTGTGTGTTGTTTGGCGACGGTGCCGGCGCCGTAGTATTGTCGGCTTCCGATGCCCCCGGCATCATTCATGCCAAACTTCAAGCGGATGGCGCCTATAGCCACATTCTCAGCACGCCAGGAAAACTATCCTCGGGAGTCATCGAAGGCGCACCCTATTTGCATATGGACGGCCAAGCTGTTTACAAATTTGCCGTTAAAGCACTGGCCAAAATCGGCACCGAAGTAATTAAGGAAGCCGGTTATACTGCTGCTCAAATTGATTGGGTCATTCCCCATCAAGCCAACTACCGAATCATTGAATCCACCGCACGTCATCTCGACATCCCCATGGACAAAGTGATTGTTACTGTCGCAGAGCAAGGCAATACCTCAGCTGCATCCATACCTTTGGCTCTGGATCAAGGCACCCAAGATGGACGCATCCAGCGTGGGGACACCTTATTACTGGAAGGCATAGGCGGCGGCTTCGCTTGGGGCGCTATTTTGTTAAAATACTGATGAGCATTTTTCTGTGAATAGAGATAGGATAATTTAAGGCCATGCTTTCTTTATCTGCGTTGCATGACATGCGTCCGCTCATCATGACGCCCAGCCATGATGGCAAATATTTTCATAATTATGTTTTATCCTTGCTGAACTTGTTGAATCAAGGCAAACAAGATGGGCTAAATCTACAAATTTCCTTGCATAAAGGAGAGAGCCTGATTACCCGAGCACGCAATAATTGCGTGGCCGCATTCATGGCCCAACCTGAATGGACACACTTATTCTGGATCGATTCAGACATCGGTTTTTCCGTTGAATCAGCCTATCGCTTGCTGCTGGCCGACCATGATATTGCAGCAGGAGTCTACCCGCTTAAATTAGAAAACTGGCCCGCCGAAGGCATACCAGCAGGGATGACAGAAGCACAATTTATTGCACATTACACAAGATATACAGTGAATATGGGCCAAACCGATGAAGTCGGTGATGTACACCTCAACATAGACGAACATGGCTTTATGGCTCTAAATGAGGCTCCAACCGGCTTTATGGTGATTAAACGCCAAGTATTCGATCAGCTCATGGCTGCATATCCAGAACTACAATACACTCCCGATTCCATCGGCGTGACCAATTTAGGACTGCATTATCAATTCTTTGATTGCACGATTGACCCGGTTAGCCGCCGTTATCTATCGGAAGATTATGCTTTTTGTCGTTTATGGAATCAACTGGGTGGTCAGGTATATGTAGATACCCGTTCCAACTTAACACATCAAGGCAGCAAATTGTATCAAGGTCCATTTGCACAATCACTATTAGATAACCTGCCTTTTGCCGTTGGTGCGCCTACTGGCGCCCACATGTTTCTGCATACCGATCAAAATCTAAAGTTGAACCCACCTGCTCCCCAGTAATATTTGGATGCTCCTTTCAGAATTACCATACTGCCATGCAGAGAGGATAATTATGCGTTTTGCTTTTTTCTTTCCCGGTCAAGGCTCACAAAGTCTCAACATGATGGCTGGATTTGACGGCATGACTGTGGTCAAAAACACGTTCGCAGAAGCCAGTGATGTGTTAAATCAAGATTTGTGGGCAATGATTACCGGTACCAATGCATCACCGCTCAATGAAACCATCAACACCCAACCCATTATGTTGGCTGCAGGCATAGCCACTTGGCGCGCTTACCGCGAATTGGACGGAGCGACACCCGTCGCCTTAGCGGGGCACAGTCTAGGCGAATATTCAGCTTTGGTGGCTTCAGGCAGCCTGTCATTTACCGATGCCGTGCGCTTGGTGCGCTTGCGTGCACAACTGATGCAAGACGCAGTACCTCAAGGCGAAGGTGCTATGGCCGCGATTTTAGGCTTAGATGATGACGCAGTGCGTGCCATTTGTGCCCAAGCAGAAAGAGAATGTCCCCATACCGTAGCCGAAGCTGTGAATTTCAATTCCCCTGGCCAAGTGGTCATTGCTGGCAGAGCTAACACCGTTGCCAAGGCTTGCGAATTAGCTAAAGAAGCAGGAGCCAAACGGGCTTTGCCACTACCAGTTTCTGTCCCATCTCACTGTCGCCTGATGCGACCGGCAGCAGACAAACTGGGTCAGGCATTGGAAACCATTCCTTTCCTCTCTCCGAGCATTCGCGTGCTGCACAACGTTGACGTCTGCAGCCATAGTGATGCCACAGCCATTAAAGAGGCATTGGTACGCCAACTGTACTCACCGGTGCGATGGACGGAAACTGTTGCCAAGCTGATACAAGAAGGCATTACCGATTCAGCCGAGTGTGGGCCAGGTAAAGTATTGTCGGGTTTGGCCAAACGCATCGATAAAACCGCTAACTGCGCCTCATTAACCAGCCAAGAAGCGATGGAACAATTTATCGCTCATCACCCAGCTGCCTGAAAACGCTACCCAAAAGGACAAACATGAACCAAGATTTGAGCGGCAAAATCGCATTGGTCACGGGCGCCTCCCGTGGTATTGGCGCGGCCATTGCCCAAACTCTGGCGCAATCAGGTGCACGCGTCATCGGCACTGCCACCAGCGAAGAAGGTGCCCAAACCATCAGTACACGCCTCAAAGAGCATCAAGGCCAAGGCAGAGTCTTGCGGATTGGCGATGAAAACAGCATCGAAACATTAATAACCGACATCGAAAAAACAGTTGGCACAATTGCCATCCTGGTCAACAACGCCGGCATTACACGTGATAATTTATTGATGCGCATGAAGGAGTCAGAATGGGACGACATCATGCAAATCAATTTAAAATCGGTTTTTCGCACCAGTAAAGCCGTGATGCGCAGCATGATGAAAGCACGCCATGGCCGCATCATTAACATTACATCGGTTGTCGGTGTAATGGGTAACGCTGGCCAAGCCAATTATGCGGCAGCCAAGGCTGGCCTAATTGGTTTTGCCAAGTCCATGGCTCGAGAAGTAGGCAGCCGCGGCATCACTGTCAATTGTGTGGCTCCCGGTTTCATTGATACGGACATGACTCGCGATTTACCAGAAGAACAGCGCCAAATGTTTGCTGCTCAGACTGCGCTGGGCCACTTTGGCACACCTGAAGACATTGCCGATGCTGTGTTATTTTTGGCCAGTGAACAAGGTCGTTACATCACAGGACAAACTTTACACGTCAATGGCGGCATGCTCATGCCTTAATGATTAATAACCAAAACATATAAAAAGGCTGCCTGAAAACCTCTCACGCAGCCTTTATTATCAATTTCAAATTCAATAGCCATTTTTGCTTTGCTACTCACCCAACCAGTCTGCTATGGCTGCATCGAAACTCAAAAAACTAAATAGAGAAATCGTCATGCAACGGTGCATACAACACAGCTTCGATGCGTTCTCGGCTTAACGTTGGTGCATATAAGGCCAAAAATGCATAGCCAAACCCACGCAAGTAGGCATCTTGACGCAAGACCACATGAGAGAAAGAAGGCTCAAACAAATGCTCGGCACTAATGCGCTGCAATCCTTCATCCTCAACTGCGTCATAAGCCATCGATGCCATCAATCCAATACCCAAACCCAGTTTCACATAGGTTTTAATGATATCTGTATCAGCCGATGCCAGCACCACTGGCGGTGGCTGGATGTGAGCATGCGCAAAAGCACGGGCAATATGTGAATCCCGTTGGAATGCAAACTCATAAGTCACCAAAGGATAATTCGCAATATCTTGTAAAGACAAAGGCCGTGTGAGGGACAGCAAAGGGTGGCCATTGGGAACCACTACACTGCGATTCCACGCATAGCAACTCATTTTGCGCAATTCTGGATGTTGCTGCGCCAATTCCGTACCGATAGCAAAATCGGCTTCCCCATCCAAAACCATTTTATCCAATGCCCCTGGGCTGGCAGGCAAAATCGACAACTGCACTTGCGGATACTGTGCCACAAATGCCGATACCACCTTGGGTAGGGCATAACGCGCCTGAGTGTGGGTTGTCGCGATAGATAATGAGCCCGCGCCTTGATCCGCAAACTCAGTACCGATGCGCTTGATGTTGTGGACTTCTCGCAAAATGCGTTCAGCAGTTTCCAACACCACTTTTCCCGGCGCCGTTACTGCCACCATGCGTTTCCCATGGCGCACAAACAAAGCCACACCCAATTCATCTTCCAATAAGCGAATTTGTTTAGAAATACCGGGCTGTGATGTAAATAACGCATCGGCAGCATCCGACACATTTAAATTCTGGCGATAAACCTCAACGGCATAACGCAATTGTTGTAATTTCATCGAAATTCACACTCAGCTTCGTCAAAATGTTTCATTGATGCAACAATACCACAACTGACCATGCTGCTCACAGCACAAACCAGCGTCAGCCATGCAAAATAAATAACCAAAATTCACTGGTGTACCGAAACTCTACAAACGTTCTAGTGAGCGAGTTACTATTAGCCACTTAACTGTTGTTTCTCTGCAACATCCAATACAAAGCCTTTGAGTTTTAGTTGCAAATAAGTGACACCACCCCCGTTTTTGGGCATGATTAGGCATTAGGAAGCGGGTCGTCTAGCAGCTTCGTAAAGGTAGACAGATATTGACAGGTTGGCTGTGAGTTTCTATAGTTTAGCCTTGAATTATCATTAGCTACCCGCCCAGTTTGAGCGGCCTGTAATGGATGGTATTTGCGTTTTGAGCGATTGACTTCATAACCACTCAAAACACATAACAATTTTTTGATGAGGGAATAACATGACCAAACAGCTGAAATTGAGCGCATTGATTGTCGCTATGGTTGCTTCAACTGCCGCTTTCGCCGATGGCGTGGTTCCGGATGCCAGCTGGACCGGTAGCCGGAAGGTGCCTACAACGGTTACACCACCAGCTCTGCTCCTGTCACCGGTACTGGTGAAGTTGTGGTAACTGGCGCCGTATCTGCCAAAGATGGTTCTCCAGAATGCTGGAAAAATGGTTTCAACGATGATGTTGATCCTACTGTAGCCAACAACTGTGCTCACCCAGTTGCCCAAGCTCCACAATATGTTGACGAAACCGTTGCATTGTCAGCCAACTTCTTGTTCGGCTTTGATAAATACAATTTGCGTCCTGAAGCTCGCACTACTTTGGATCAATTGGCTGCTCGTTTGTCTGATACTCGCGTACAAACTGTCCGTGTTGAAGGCAACACTGACTTCATGGGCTCTGAAGCTTATAACCAAGCTTTGTCTGAACGACGTGCTCAAGCCGTTGCCAACTACTTGGTTGAACATGGTGTATCTGCTCAGAAAATTTCTGCAGTTGGCTTGGGCGAATCTCAAGCCCGTATGACTGCAACTTGCCAAGCAGAAGTAGCTAAATTGGGTAAAAAAGTATCTGCAGCCAAAAAACGTACTGCATTGATTGCTTGTATCGAACCAGACCGTCGTGTTGACGTGAAAATCCGCACTTTGGTTACCAAAGAGAAATAATTGGCTTTACCAATTAAAACCCTGCTTTTATAGCAGGGTTTTTTATTACCTCCTGCTGAGTAAACCAGAAATATCAAGCTTTGGATAGGGCCCAAATCTATTACCCTAAGGCATTACTTAAGCACATTATTAACTGCCGCCCAATAAAAAGCAGCCAACAACGGCTGCTTTCATTAATCACGTCTAGTTAAACTAGCCAACCCGCATACCTGGCTCAGCGCCGCTGTCTACATCCAACAAAAATAGCTGATGATCCGGCCCTGATGCTGAAGTAATCATGCCTTCAGACAAACCAAACTTGGCCATTTTCCGGGATGCAAAATTGGCCACCACAATAACCTTACGACCAACCAGCTTTCCTGGCTCTGGGTAACTCGCTGCAATACCAGAAAAAATAGTACGCTGTTCAAACCCCAAATCAACACGGAATTTCAATAATTTACTGCTGCCTTCAACCTTGTCACAAGCCAATACCTGCGCCACGCGTAAATCAATCTTCATGAAATCATCAAAGGAAGCAATTGGTGCAATCGGTTCATAACTGGGGGCCACAGCCTGAACGGGGGGTTGGATACTTTGCTTATTGGCTGCAATCAAATCATCTACTTGCTGTTGTTCTACTCGCTGCATTAAGTGCACGTAATTATGAATGACATGACCGGCCGGCAATACACTGGTGCTGTCAGCCCATATTAATTCAGGGATATTGAGAAATACAGCTGCTTTTTTGGCTAATTCTGGCAAAACAGGGGACAAATAAACCGTTAAAATGCGGAAAGCATTAATTAATTCACTGCACACCAGGTGCAGCCGTTCATTCTGTTCAGGTTGTTTCGCTAATTCCCAAGGCTTGTTGGCATCCACATATTCATTAACTACGTCAGCCAACGCCATCACATCTCTTAGCGCGCGCGCATATTCACGCAACTCAAAATCACGAGCAATGGTTTCACTCTGGCTCATCAAATCACGAAGTAAGCCGCTGTCATTCACTGACAATAGGCAACCGTCAAATCGTTTGGCAATAAATCCTGCCGCGCGGGCAGCAATGTTGATATACTTCCCCACCAAATCACTGTTGACACGGGCAATAAAATCACCCAAATTCAAATCCAAATCCTCAATCTTGCTATTGAGCTTGGCCGCAAAATAATACCGCATCCATTCTGGGTTTAAGCCTTGCTCCAAATAAGAACGCGCAGTAATAAAAGTCCCGCGGGATTTGGACATTTTCTGCCCATCCACAGTCAAGAATCCATGCGCAAACACACCAGTTGGAATACGATGTTGCGAATAATGCAGAGTGGCTGGCCAAAACAAAGCATGGAAATACAAAATATCTTTGCCGATAAAGTGGTACAACTCCGCTTCGCTATCGGCTTTGAACCAATCGTTAAAATTAACGCCAATGCGGTCACATAAATTTTTAAATGAGGCCATGTAGCCAATAGGCGCATCTAACCAAACATAAAAATACTTGCCTGGAGCATCGGGAATTTCAAAACCAAAATACGGCGCATCGCGGCTGATGTCCCAATCGCTCAAATTATCGTCTTTAAGCCATTCGTTCATCTTATTCAATGCTTCAGCCTGCAGATGCGGCTGAATCGCGCCGTTGGCTAAAGTACTGTTGCCTGAAGTCCATTGCTTTAAAAAATCCGCGCACTCACCCAATTTGAAGAAAAAGTGCTCAGATTCTTTGAGTACGGGTGTGGCACCGGAAATCGCAGAATAAGGATGAATCAACTCTGTTGGGCTATAAGTTGTGCCGCATACCTCGCAGTTATCACCATATTGATCTTTCGCATGGCATTTCGGGCATTCGCCTTTAACAAATCGATCCGGTAAAAATAAATTTTTTTCAGGATCGTAGAGCTGTTCAATGGTTCGGGTTGCAATTTTGCCATTGGCCTTCAGTTTTAAATATATTTCGCGTGAAAATTCTGCATTTTCAGGCGAGTGCGTGCTGTAATAATTGTCATAGCCAATACCAAACCCGGTAAAATCGGCCAGATGCGACTCGCGCACTTGAGCAATCATCGCTTCCGGGGTTACGCCTTGTTTCTGTGCTGCCAACATGACAGGGGTACCATGGGTATCATCCGCGCATACGTAGTAGCATTCATGCCCTCGGGATTTTTGAAAACGAACCCAAATATCAGTTTGGATGTGTTCGACCATGTGACCCAAGTGGATATTGCCATTGGCATAAGGCAAAGCCGAGGTCACTAAAATTTTTCTTGTCTGCGTCATGATTCCGTATCACATTCACTCACTACAATGAAACAAATTATAACAGAGCGAACCTATGGTTGCCTGTTTACCCATATCAGAAAGGATGCTGCGGAGCCATTCTACTCAATGCGCCCATGTAGCTCATGCCAAGCAAAATTCAAACTCTTTGCACGCTGCCACCAAAATGCGAGACTAAGCTGGGATTGAGTAAACGAAATAAACATTAAAACAAATGGAAGCAAACATTATCTGGAAATAACCCGCACGACAAAGCAAAAGGCTGCCTGAAAAATCTCAGGCAGCCTGCACGAGCTCGATCAATATTGAAATTCAATCATCGGTACAACTGGATCTAGCTCACTTTTTTCAAAACATATGTTGTGGCTCTTTTACCATGCAAAGGCGAACCATCGGCAGCAGTACGCTCCTCCACAAAACCATTGCCAATCATAAAGCGACGCAAATCACCATCGCGATCCAAAATCACTTGTCTCTTATCGGCAGACCATTTAAACCAACCACCGGCCTGGGTATTCAGCACATCAGCCCGACCCACCCATGTCTCACGCAGAACATACTGCCCATTAGGCTGTAAAATCAATTGAGTCCGTGCACCGTTGCATACAGTACACGGCAAAACGCCTTGATAAACACCGGCCCACTGTGCCGATGAGGTACTCGTGCGCGCTGACTTCATCTTTCCCTGACCGATGGCCGCATACGCCCCACTGGCATAGAGAAAACCCAAAGCGCCTACCACATAAGCAATCAATATTTTTTTATTCATCTTTCTGGCTCGCAAGTAATGGCGTAAGCATTAGTGTAAGGCCGTGAAAAAAAGTTCCATCTCCATCAAAGTGTGGTTATTTTTTGCAAATGTTGAATGCGTTGGGTTAGCCGTGCCACATCATCGCGCAAAATATTCACCTCTTTTGAAAAACCAGCAAATTGCTCTTTTCCCACCACCCAAGCATCCTGCTCTCGTCCATAATCGGCCACCTGCCGCGCCACACTGCGCCCCCAGTCAGTGCCCTCGGCCTTACACTGGTTTACACCTTGGATGACCCAAGCTGCAGCTGCATCACCAAATACACGAGCCACATCATCGCTTAAGTCATAGCGCAAACCACCCAACAAAGGCAATAGAGCCATTCCCAATGCATGATCCCCTTCGACCACCACATCTCCTACCCCTGGCGTTGTGCCTGCCAGCAGTTTTCGCACAGCACTGTCTTGAAACCACAAAGTGGTTTCGGGCAATTCTGAAGCCTCCTCTAGAAACCCTGTATCAGTCACAACACCATCCCACTCAATGAATGGCCACTTCATAGCGACACGCCGACCTGCATAAGCAGTCAACTGCTGCTGAATTTCCACATTTTGTTGGATTAAATGATTTAAAACTGCTTTGACCAACATTGGATTCTCCTCAAATGGTGGATTAAGCACCCGCAGTCAACCACTGCGGCTGGCGCCATTTCACTGCATCTTGCGGGTGATAATCAGCCATTTGCGCCAATAACGCTTGCGGTTGCGTTGCAGCACACAGCAAACTCATGTTGGCTTCAGGCATAAATTCCTCCTCCACCGTATGCGCTAACATGCTCAATAAGGCATCAAAAAAACCATCAATATTCAATACACCCACCGGATGGTGATGCAATTTCAGTTGTGCTTGTGACAACACCTCAAACAACTCTTCATATGTGCCCAAACCACCAGGCATGGCGATAAAACCATCCGCCAATTCAATCATCTTATTTTTGCGAGCAGTCATGTCGGCCGTTTCAATCAATTCCGTAAGGCCCAAATGCGCCACTTCTTTTTGCTTTAAGAAAGTAGGTATCACTCCAATGACCTCACCCCCATTCGCCAATACCGCGTCGGCAACCGTACCCATCAACCCGATATTACCGCCACCATAGACCAACCGGTAATGATTGTCCGCTAACGCTTTACCCATAGATTGGGCTGCATCGAAATAGGCCTTGCTTCGACCCAAATTAGAGCCGCAATACACCACCATATTTTTCATTGTCATCATTTTTCCATTGATTCATGCAATCTCATCGGCCACCGCTGCAGCCAATTTGCCTGTCAAATAAAGCACGCACTGCCCAGCTACCCAAACGGCGTCATCGGTAACACGGCACACCAGATGGCCACCACGTATAGAGAGCTGGGCTGCATGAAGCTCACTCTTATGAAGCCGCTGCGACCAAAATGGCGCGAGGGCAGCATGAATGGAACCAGTGACTGGATCTTCCCAATCAGGCGTATCGCGCCAAAAATAGCGGCTCACAAAATCATGCTGGCTGCCCTCGCGGGTGGGCGCTGTGGCCACGATGTCTTTGGGTAAGCTGTGCTGCAACGCGGTAGGCTGAACCTGCAATTGCCGCACCGCATCTTCACTGGCATATTCCGCTACATAAGCTTGCTGATTTTGCCACAGAGCCACTGGTCGTTGTGACAAACCCGCCACCACATCTTGAGGCCATGTGTCCATGGGCAGCAATCGACCCAGTGGAAACCGCATTTGCAAATAGCCTCCTTGGCCTCGCTGCACCGCAATATCACCCACTGCGCCGGTCGAAAAAACCAATTCCGCTAACTCAGGTTGTTGCGACAACAATACCCAAGCCGCTGCTAAAGTAGCGTGTCCACAGAAAGGGATTTCACGCACTGGCGAAAACCAACGAATCGCATAATGCCCAGTTTGCTGTTGATACACGAAAGCAGTTTCGGACAAGCGGTTTTCAGCCGCAATCGCTTGCATTTGCGGCTCCGCCAAAGGCTTTTGCAGCAATACCACTGCGGCTGGATTACCACCAAACAGCCGATGGGTAAACGCCAAGACCACATACATGGGCAATGCGTTCGTACTCATGGTGATTCCTTCCGTTTGCTGAGGATCATAAAACCGCCGTGGGATACGACCCAATCAATTTAACAAAGGCAGCCCGTTCCGACAGCTCTTTCAAGGCTGCCTGAATGGTTTTATCCTGATGATGTCCTTCAATGTCGATGAAAAACACATATTCCCATAATCCGGCGCGGCTAGGACGACTTTCCAACTTGGTCATGGACACCCCATGGTTGGAAAAAGGTTTTAGCAAGCCATGCACCGCCCCCGCTTTATTAGGCGCAGACACAATCAAGGACGTTTTGTCCCGTCCTGTGGCGCTGGTATTTTGGTTGCCGAGCACCAAAAAACGCGTGGTGTTATTGGGCTCATCTTCAATATTATTCGCCAGTGCACTCAGTTGATAACGCTCGGCCGCCGTTTGTGAAGCAATCGCGGCAGCACTCTCATCTTCACTGGCCAATCGAGCCGCTTCGGCATTGCTGGCCACAGAGATGCGGGCCACGTCATTGGGTAAATTTTTACTGAGCCACTCATGGCACTGCGCCAATGCTTGGGCGTGGGCATATACTTTACGAATATTGGCCACATGAGATACCCGACGCAATAAATGATGATGAATGCGCAACACCACTTCACCACATGCCGTAAGCGAAGTTGACACGAGTAGATCCAAGCTGCGGCCCACCGAACCTTCTGTGGAATTTTCGACCGGTGCCACCACATAATCGGCTTGACGCGCTTCAACCTGACGAAAACACTCATCAATGGAGATGCAGGGCAAAGTATGGGCCGCATGGCCAAAATGCTTGATGGCCGCCTGCTCCGTAAACGTTCCCTGCGGTCCCAAATAAGTAATACTTAATGGCCGTTCCACCGCCAAGCACTCACTCATCACCTCGCGAAACAACCGGGCTACCGCCTCGTCTGGTAACGGACCTTGATTGAGCGCTTGGATGCGTTGCAACACAGCGGCTTCCCGTTCAGGGCGATAAACCGCTTTGGTCCCTTTAAGCTCACCAATCGCATGGGCGTGGCTGGCGCGCTCATTCAACAGGCGCAGCACTGTTTCATCAATGTTATCAATGGCATCACGATGAGGCTTGAGTTGGTCGTTGTCAGACATAGCAGGTTCCAAATTAAAACACGGCAAAACGCGGTGTTATTGTAGCGAATTTACCCGAATCAGGTGGTAAACGGTTTCAGGCAGCCTTATCGGCGCCAAGCGCGGTGTGAGCATAAAGCCAGCAAAACCACGCCACACAAAGTCGATACCAACATCATGCTGGGCATAATGTGTGCCGTACCATTGTGCAACTGCGTGGTGAGCCAACCCACGGCAGCGGCAATCAAAAATTGCATGGTGCCCAATACGGCATTGGCACTGCCACCTGCTTGCGAAAAATAACCCATGAAACAGGCTTGCGTATTGGACATCACCAAGCCCTGTGTCCCCACGGAACACATCAACAGCAGCAGCACCAACGCGAAGGGCGGCAGCGGCATGGCCCACACCGCCACCGCCAATAACGTATTGCACACCAGCTGCACCGCAATGCCACTGAGTAAAATGTCTTTGGCATCAGTGGTGCGCAAACGAAAAGCAGTGATGCGGTTAAACGCCATCATAGTGAGGATATTGGCACCAAATGCCCACGCATATTGGTGTGCATCCAAACCATAAAGCTTCATATAAACGAATGGCGATTCAGTCAGAAACACAAACATCGATGAAAAGCTAAATGCTTGAAAAAACAAAAAACCCAGGGCTTCAGGCTGCCTGAACACCGTAGCAAAATTGCGCCCCACGGTACCGAATAATTGCCAGTTTAAAGGCTTGCGTGTGACCCTCGTCGTTGGCATAAAACGCGATACCAATAGCCACACCACCACCGTGTACACGGTTAGGAACACAAAAATAGCACGCCAACCGCCTATGTGCGTCAAAGCAGCGCCCACCATCGGCGCGGCCAATGGGGCCGCCATGGTAATGATGCCAATGGTGGTAAACATTTTGGCTGCTTCGCGCCCTGAAAAGAAATCGCGTACCACCGCGCCCACCGTCACGGTAGACATGCCACCACCAATGGCCTGCACCCAACGCCAAAACAGCAACTCAGATGCCGATTGAATAAACAAAATGGCCACCACCGCCACCAAGTAAATCGCCAAGCCCAGCAAGGCAATGTGTTTTCGGCCTTTGACATCAGAAATGGCCCCGCCCAGCAATTGCCCTATGGCCACCCCAAAAATAAAACTCGACAAGGTTTGTTCGATGATGTGGATGTCCGCATGCAAAGACTGCGCCATCACCGGCACGGCCGGCAAATACACGTCAATGGAAAATGGCATAATGGCCACCATGGCAGCCAACAAAAAAGCCAGTTTGCGCGCACCAAGCGGTAAAGAAACAGGAACTGTCATGGATTCACCAACATAAAAACAATGGGCGTAAAAGCACGCCAAAAAAATCAACACAGGCTGCCTGAATCCGTTCAGGCAGCCTGTTTCTGCGCCATCTATTTAGGCTGTCAACAGCGCCACCAATACCGCTTTGATGGTGTGCATGCGGTTTTCAGCCTGATCAAACACAATGGATGCAGGCCCTTCAAAAACATCTTCAGTGACTTCCACACCATCCAAACCAAACTCGTCATACAACCATTGCCCAATATTGGTATCGCGGTTATGAATGGCAGGCAAACAATGCATGAATTTCACATCCGGGTTGCCGCTCGCGGCCAATAAATTCGCGTCCACACGATAAGGCGTGAGCAAGCCAATGCGCTCTGCCCACACTGCTTTGGGCTCGCCCATGGAAACCCACACATCGGTATGGATATAGTCGACGCCTCGCACCGCTTCTGCGGCATCTTCGGTTAAGGTGATGCGTGCCCCGGTGTGTGCTGCGATGTCTCGACATTGCGCCACCAGCGACTCGTCTGGCCACAAATGCTCTGGCGCACCAAAACGCACATCCATCCCCAATTTGGCCCCCACCACCAACAAAGAATTACCCATGTTGTAACGCGCATCGCCTACATAGGCATAAGCAATCTGATGCAGCGGCTTGCGGCTATGTTCGCGCATGGTGAGCACATCTGCCAGCATTTGCGTCGGGTGAAATTCATCGGTTAAGCCATTAAATACAGGCACGCCTGCATACTGAGCCAGCTCCTCCACAATGGCCTGACCAAATCCACGGTATTCGATACCGTCAAACATGCGACCCAATACCCGTGCGGTGTCTTTCATGCTTTCTTTGTGGCCGATTTGGCTGCCTGAAGGCCCCAAATAAGTCACATTGGCGCCTTGATCATGTGCCGCAACCTCAAAAGCGCAGCGGGTGCGTGTGGACGTTTTTTCAAAAATCAACGCAATGTTTTTGCCCACCAAAAGTGGTTTTTCTTGGCCCGCTTTTTTGTCTGCCTTTAATTTTGCTGCTAAATCCAACAGCGCGCGAATGTCTTCAGGCGTGTAATCCAATAATTTCAGAAAATGTTGTTGTTGCACCATACTCATGATTGTTCTCGGTTGTGCTGATGTTTTCAGGCAGCGGCCAAACGCCGCAAGATGGCTTCATATACTGCAGAAAGCTGCGGTACCGCGACCAAATCAATGTGTTCATCGATTTGGTGAATGCTGGCATTCACTGGCCCAAGCTCGATTAACTCGTGTGCAATGGCTTTGATGAAACGGCCGTCTGAGGTGCCCCCACTGGTGGATAATTCGGCCTGAATACCGCACACATCGGCAATCGCAGCTTGGGCTACTGCCGTGAACCGTCCAGCGGCGGTGAGAAAAGGCTGCCCAGACAAAGACCATGTCAGCTCATACACCAACCCATATTGATCCAAAATGGCTTCCACGCGTTGCTTTAAACCCATATCGGTGGATTCGGTAGAAAACCGAAAATTAAATTGCACTTCCAGTATGCTCGGAATCACATTCGTGGCGCCTGTACCCGCATGGATATTGGAAATTTGGAAGCCGGTGGGTGGAAAGTAATCATTCCCATCATCCCAATGCTCTGCGACCAAAGCCGCCAAAGCAGGCGCCGCCAATTGGATCGGATTCACGGCCAAATGTGGATAGGCAATGTGTCCCTGCTTGCCTTTAACCACCAGATGGCCCGACAGCGAACCACGCCGCCCATTTTTGATGGTGTCTCCTAGCGTATTCACCGCAGTAGGCTCCCCTACCAGGCAATAATCCAGAAATTCACCACGGGCTTTCAATACATCCACCACCCGCGTGGTGCCATCTTTGCCATCGCCTTCTTCATCAGAAGTAATCAGCAAAGCCAACCGCAATAGCACATTGGGCTCCTCAGCCAATAACCGTTCGCAAGCAGTGACAAATGCCGCGACACTGGTTTTCATGTCTGCCGCGCCACGGCCATAAAGCCGACCATCCCGCTCTGTGGGTACAAATGGCGGAGATGTCCATTTGTCAGCAGGGCCACTGGGCACTACATCAGTGTGCCCAGCAAAACACACCAGCGGCCCTTCTGCTCCGTGCACGGCGTAGAAATTATCAGTGTTCCCAAAGCGCATGGTTTCGACGATAAAACCCATTGCCTGTAGGCGTTCGATTAAGATGGCTTGGCATTGTTTGTCATCCGGCGTCACCGATGCTTCGGCAATCAGTGCTTTGGCCAGCTGTAATGTTGCGGTTTCAGACATAAATATTTTCTTGTAAACGGGTTCAGGCAGCCTAAAGGGCTGCCTGAACAAAAATCCAATTCAATTAATCAAAGGCCACTGCCTGCCTTGAGTATACAAACAAACTCAAAACCAATCCAGCCGCCCCAAAACCATTTTCTTATAATAATTGCGATTAGCCAGCATACTGAATGCTGCACTCAAGCCAATAAATAGTCCATTGCCAAAATTCTTTTGCAAGGCCAGCTCAATGAGCCCCACCACAAAAGCCACCACCAACGTAATCAGCAAAGTAGATACCGCCAACTTCCACATGCCCTTAATCAACATGTAAACAGGCCCAAACAACAGCGCCCAAATATTAAAATTCAAAGCAAAGCGCTGTTTAAAAGTGAGTTCTTTAAACCGTGGCAATTTTTCCCCACCCGCTTTTTCAATCAACCTAAATTTTTTCTTCCAACGCTCACTCACAGGCAACCCATCAATCACACTCGCGGTATTGCCTATTTCCGGCAGCGCCACCGAAGGTGGTGCTTGATAAGGATTGGATTCAGTCATGTCATCTCCTCTATATAATCATGATTAGGCATGGCATTGAAATTAAATCCACAATAGAACAGCATTGGGCTTTACCCTCACATGATTCAATAACCATATCCACACGTTCGCCCACTGCTCACATTGAGGCTACCCACTTACTCATAAACCACTTTTGCACGTTTCACATTACACAACAACTCATAAGCAATGGTGCCTGCGGCGGCGGCAACTTCATTGACATTCACCACATCACCCCACAATTCTACCGCACTACCAATGCCTTGCTGGTGATCGGCCAACTGTACCGTCATCATATCCATGGAAACCCGACCCAACACTCGGCTACGCGCACCTTCAATGGCCAGCGGCGTCCCCGTAGCAGCACGACGTGGATAACCATCTGCATAACCACCAGCCACCAAGCCCACTCGCGTTGATTGTTCGGTCACAAAAGAGGCGCCATAACCAATGGGCTCACCTGGCTGTAATACACGTTCACCAAACACTTTACTGGTGAGTTTCATCACCGGTTTAAAACGGCTGTCGGCGCCGCCCATTGGCGACACCCCATACATAGCCAAGCCTGCCCGACCCCACCCGCGCATGGTTTGTGGATATGCCATCATAGCGGCAGAATTAGCAAAACTGATGTCGCCGGGCAGATCCGTACACGCCAAATCAAACGCAGCAATTTGCTCTGCCGTCATGGTTTTCATGGGCTCATCGGCACAGGCAAAATGTGTCATTTTCACCACGCTGGCCACTTTCGGGCTCTGTGCCAACGCCTCATAAGCGGGTGCATAATCATGCGGAAAGAAGCCAGTTCGATGCATCCCCGAATCCATTTTCAACCACACAGTAACCGGCTGCGACCAGTCATAGGCCAATAAAGCTTCCAGTTGCCAATGATTGCCCACCACGGGCCACAATTGATATTTATCCACCAACGCATACTCGGACGCCTCAAATACGCCTTCGAGCATCACGATGGGCAAAGTAATACCTGTTTCACGCAATTCAATGGCTTCTTCAATACACGCCACCGCATAACCATCGGTTAAGTCTGCCAAAGCTTCGGCACAGCGAACTGCACCGTGCCCATAGGCATTGGCTTTCACCACCGCCAACATGGGGCCGCCGCCGTGTAATTGTTTGAGTGTGGAAAAATTGTCGCGCAAATGGTTTAAACGAATGTGTGCGGTTAAAGGACGCATGATGTACCTTCTTTAAATCAACAATAATCGTGAATATCGATCAAATACAGCATCATACTCACAATAAAACTTTTCAGGCAGCCTTAACTGGCTGCCTGAAAAATACTGGCAAATGATTAAACGTAACGAACCAAAGACAAATCACTGGTTTCAATTTCAGGTTTCACGCCACTAATTAAATCAGCCAAAATCTTGCCCGAGCCCAAGCTCATGGTCCAGCCCAATGTGCCATGCCCAGTATTGAGTGACAAATTAGCAAAACGAGTGGCACCAATTAATGGCGTACTGTCCGGCGTCATCGGCCGCAAACCGCTCCAAAAAAAGGCTTCATCGGTGTTGCAGCTACCCGGAAATAAATCATTGACCACCAAATCTAAAGTGGCCTTGCGTTTTGGGTTCAGCTTGATTTCATAGCCAGACAGCTCTGCCATACCGCCCACGCGGATGCGCTCATCAAAGCGTGTAATCGCTACTTTATAGGTTTCATCCAGCACAGTAGACACGGGCGCCTTGTCTTCATTGGTCACAGGGATGGTGAGTGAATACCCCTTCACTGGATATACAGGCACATTCATGTGCAAGGTTTTCAACAACTGCCGGCTAAAGCTGCCCATCGCGCACACATAATGATCGGCTGTAAATGTTTGCCCATTGGCAACCACGCTTTTAATGTGGCAACCATCTTCTTCAATCTGCTGAATGCTGTGGTTAAACAAAAATTGAACACCCAAAGCTTCGCATTTGGCCGCCAAATGATTGGTAAATAAGTGACAATCCCCTGTTCCATCATTTGGTAAAAACAGTGCGCCTGCAAGCTTACTGGCAATATTCGCCAGAGCCGGTTCATATTGAGCGCATTCAGCAGGGTTATCGATAACGGTTACGGGCACACCCCAATCTTGTAATACTTTTAAATCTTTTTTAGACGCAGCCACTTCTTTTTCGGTGCGAAAAATCTGCAAGGTACCCTTGTGACGGCCTTCAAAAGGGATGTCTTCTTCCGCTTCCAAGCGACGCAGCATTTCGCGACTGTACTCAGATACCCGTACCATGCGCTCTTTATTGGTGGCATAACTGCGCGCATTGCAATTTTGATACATTCGCCACATCCACTCCAGCTGATAGAAACTGCCATCGGGGCGAAACAACAACGGCGCATGTTCCTTAAACAACCATTTAAAGGCTTTTTGCGGAATACCAGGAGCCGCCCAGGGCGTGGTATAACCATAAGACAGCTGGCCCGCATTGCCAAAGCTGGTTTCCATGGCGGCCTTATCCGCGCGCTCCAATACCGTCACCTCATGACCGGCTTTAGCCAAATACCAAGCCGTGCTCACGCCCACAACACCCGCACCCAATACCAAAACCTTCATTCTCGCCCCCAACAGATCGCATGAGTTCAGGCAGCCTAATCTGCCCCAAAATCCAGAGATTTTCAGGCAACACAACCACCCATCAATCTCATCAGTGAAAAAATGAAGTGTATTCTTTTATTAATGGTTTTTTTCACTTTATTTATAACCTTAAAAGTGATATTTTAATGACAAAGTCCAACAAAAAAGGGAATTAGGTAAGTATGCACCACTTCGATAAAATCGACATGAGAATTTTGGCTTTGTTGCAGAAAAATGCCCGCATGACCATGACTGAATTGGCTGATAAAGTAGGCTTGTCTACCACGCCTGTCACCGAACGCGTGCGTCGATTAGAGCGCGACGGTGTCATTACCGGCTACCATGCCCAACTCAACGCGCAAACTTTAGGACAAAATCTACTGGTATTTGTGGAAATCAAACTGCGTTCAAAATCTGGTAATATTTTTGAAGAATTCCGCCGCGAAGTATTGGACATTCCTCAAATATTGGAGTGCCATTTGGTGTCAGGCGAATACGATTACTTAATCAAAATCCGTCTGCCGAATATGAGCGCTTATCGTCATATGCTTGGTAATATTTTACTGCAATTACCAGCCGCAGCGGAGAGCCGCAGTTATGTGGTGATGGAAGAGGTGAAAGAAGAACACATGCTGTATTTAGACTAAGGCCTAGCTTTGCGTTTCAAGCAGCAATCCACACTACAATAATCGATGCTCAATCATGAGATCACCCAACCACTGACCCCGTTTTAAGATAGCGATACTATCAATAGAACAGGCCTAAGTCTTTCTCTCGTCTCATGTTTCGTTTCACAGATTTCCAGCAGCACAACTACCGCAATTGGTTCAAAACAAGATGACCCAAGCTAACCTCAAGTTAAACGTAATATGGCGGGCGGCACCAAGATAAATTAGACAAAATTCAGACAAAAAAATGCGCACACTGTTGAGTGCGCGCCAAGTCTACAAAGGAGAAATAGAGGAGAAACTATTAAGCAGTCATTGCAACCACTTAATGATCGATATTATGCCGAAATGAAAAAAAACAGTCAAATATTATTTTCGTTTTTAATTATTTTTAACACATACTGAACATAAATCCTCTTTCGCTTCTGTTTCTCACATTTTTGTGAACAAATAGTAACAATCACCATGGAAACCCGTTCACTATTCGTTTACACACTACGCTCTACAAAAAATTCGATCACGCAGCCACACCATCATCAAAATACAAAAAAAATGCGCACACTGTTGAGTGCGCGCCAAGTCTACAAAGGAGAAATAGAGGAGAAACTGCCAAATCAGCATGACGCTGAATTGACGATTTGAATTTTGCCGTTTTTTGTAGTGCAATGCAACATAAAATGTTCGTTTCAGCGCCAATTAAATTAGATAAATTATTCGATTTTGTGAAAAAGCGCACATTTTCGCGTTTGATTGGCATTAAAATAACACTGCAATCTATTCCACTACTGTCTGAAATAATGGGGTTTTTAACGGTTTTACTGGCTTTGCCATTGCACCCGGGCTGCTTGCGCCTGCTCAAAAAAATCAAACAAAGCTGGGCCATCAGCCTGTTGCAAACAGTGTTGTAAATAAGCCAATTCTTGCTGTTGTTGTTGTAATAAATCCAATAAAGGCTGGCGATTGGCCAGACAAATATCCACCCAAATGGCAGGATGAGAGCCCGCGATGCGGGTAAAATCACGAAAGCCACTACCAGCAAAATGCAGGAGTGCATCTTTGTTTGGCGATTGTGCAATCTGATGCACATAAGCATAAGCCAGCATGTGGGGCAAATGACTCACTGCGGCAAACACAGCATCGTGCTGAGGCGCGGTTAAATAATGGATTTCCGCACCCACTGCCGCCCAGAGTGCCGCAACTTGAGCGACGCTCTCGGCATCTTGTTGCTCATGGGTGCACACAATACATTTTTTGTGCTCAAACAAGCCAAATTGTGCGGCCAAAGCACCATGCCGATCCGAGCCAGCAATGGGATGCGCAGCCACGCAACGGCGATAGTGCTGTGGCAACCATTCAGCATACGCTGCCAAGGCAAGCTGTTTGGTGCTGCCCACGTCGCTGATAATCACGTTGGGCGGCAACACAGGCTCCAGCTGCCGGCAAATACCGGGCAAAGAGCCCACAGGAGTAGCAATCACAACCAAATTGGCTTGACCCACACTGTCTATATCAATGCATGTAGCAGCTCGATCGATCACTTTGCGTTCGAGTGCGCGCGCCAAATTGTCGGCATCAATGTCGATGCCGACCACCTCATCCACCAACTTGCGTCGCTTTAAGTCCAACGCCAATGAGCCGCCGATGAGGCCCACTCCGATTAAAACCAAATTAATCATTATTGACCAGCATCGTCTCAAGCTGCCTGAAAGCAGGATGATTGTTTCTCATGATTAACGCCCCCAAGCAGCCAAAAATTCAGGCCACTGCGGTTCATCCTGTTGCTGCAGATAGGCTTTGAGTCGACGAATTTCTTGTTCATATTCGTCACCATCCAAGAAACCGCGCATTAGATTAAAGCGCTGGTACATCAGATAGGTATTGGTCGCATCGGTTTCGCAGTATTGCCGAATGCCCGCCAATTCGCCCCGTTGAAATGCGTCCCACACTTGGCTACCATCCATACCGAGTTTGCCTGGAAAGCCGCACAGCTTTGCCATGTCATCCAAAGGCACATTGGCGCGCGGTTGATAAAGAGCCAGCAAATCCATTAAATCCAGATGACGGTTGTGGTAACGACTAATATAGTTATTCCACTTAAAATCGCGGCTATCACCAAAATCGCCCTCACCCATGTCCCAATACCGCGCCGCGCTGATGCCATGAATCAGTCCTCGATAGTGCAAGACCGGCAAATCAAATCCGCCTCCATTCCAGCTCACCAGTTGCGGTGTATGGGTTTCCACCAATTCAAAAAATTTAGCAATCAGTGTCTCTTCCGTGTCATCCAGACTACCGATGCTGCCCACATGTAATTTATCCGCACCCCAGCGCATACAGCAAGAAATCGCCACCACCTGCTGCAGATGCAACTGCATAAAATCACTACCTCCCGTTTGAGCTCGACGCCGCTGCTGAGCAAACGACACCACATCACCATCGTCGACTTCTGCGGGCAAATGATGCAACAGGCGTATGCCCGCCACATCTGGGATGGTTTCGATGTCAAAAGCCAAAATCGGGGTCATGGCAAGACTCTTGTGCTGGTTGGTCTGGATAAGAAGCCACATTGTGGCATGAAGTCATCACAGCGCCAAGTTTCAGGCAGCCTGATTGCACCAGAACACATTTAAGGCCAGAGCCAGTTGTTCCGGTACCTCCCAATGCAACATATGCCCAGATTCAGGGAAGCATATTTTTTGGGGTTTTCCCATAGCGGCATAGCGTTGCGGCAAGGTTTGTTTTACGTGTTGTAAATAGCGGTTGTGCGGTAACAAACCACCTTCCACCCACAAACGTGGCGCGCGAATATGGCGCCACACGGCATACGCCAACTCCGTACGGTATGGCAAAGGCTGTGGGATTTTGTGTTTATTGTCGGCGCGATAGGTCAGACAACCTGAAGTGTTGGTTTCGGTGAGTACATGAGCAAAATACAAGGCGCGCTCCGCGCTCAACAAAGGGTTACGTTGTTGAAATTTTGCAGCAACTTTGGCCACATCCACCAAATCAAGCCACGGCTGGGGGTGACTCATGGCCGACAAAAACCGAGCACTACGGGCTGCCGCCTCATGCACATTGCCCTCTTCGATACCAAATCCTTCCGCCACCACCAAGCTTTTTACCCGCTCAGGCAAGGTACCAGCATAATGCGCCGCCAACATGCCGCCCATGCTGTGCCCCATGATGTGCACAGGCTCATTGGGGCTAATGATGTCTATCCACTGGGATAAATCACTGAGCATCAAAGCCCGATCATAATAACCATGACTTTGATGGGCCGAGAGGCCACAACCACGCCAATCGGGCGCATAAACATCCCATTCTCCACCCAACGCCATGGCCATAAATTGAAAACTGGCAGCGCAATCCAACCAACCATGTAATAGCACCACTTTGGGGCGGTTTGGCGCTGGCCAATGCCAAGCATGCAGGCACAATCCATTGATTTGATGGCGACAGGACTGCGCTTCTATATGCGCATTTATCTCATTGTTGAACAACATCTTTCCCCCACTGGCTTTCAAGCATCGTCATAATTGGGCATAATGGCATGCTTAAACCGATGCGAAAACGCGAATTCATTGTCTATGATTAAATTTTCTGCTTGGCGCATTTTAGCGCCTTTGTGTGTATTGCCCTTATTGGCCTGCGGTCAAACACCCGTGTCCAATAATGATGCCAGCACCGCTTCAGCGGGCAGCGAGGCCAGCGCCGAAATCACGCGCACCTTGAGTGCTAAATTGGAAAAAACCTATCAAGGCCAAAACCTCAAGGTATTGAGTGTCAATGCCACCCCAGTGGCAGGGCTTTATGAAGTATTGGTCACCGGCAACCAAATTGTTTATGTCGACAGTAAGGCCAACTATATGTTGGTGGGCGATTTGCTTGACATCAACACACGCAAAAGTCTAACCGAAGCACGGCTCTCTGAAATCAATAAAATTGATTTTGCGCAATTGCCACTAGAAAATGCGATCAAAGAAGTTCGTGGTAATGGCCGGCAAAAAATTGCGGTATTTGCCGATCCAGACTGTCCTTTCTGTAAGAAATTGGAGGAAGAATTCGAGCAGTTGACCGACGTTACCATTTACACATTTCTTATGCCCATTCCATCTTTGCACCCACAAGCCGAGCCCAAATCAGTGCAAATTTGGTGCCAGAAAGACCGTGTGACCGCATGGACAAACTGGATGCGCCGCAATGTCGCACCGCCTACGGTGGCCGATTGCCCAAACCCGGTGGCACAAACCATGGCCTTAGGTGAAAAATTTGGCTTCAACGGCACCCCAACTGTGATTTTTCCCAATGGTAAAGTTCAATCCGGTTATATGGACAAAGCAGCTTTGGAAACCGCCCTTAAAGAAAGCAATCCTTAAAACAAGAACGCCGCAGAACATTCAGGCAACCTTCAAGGTTGCCTGAATGCATTTTTGACCAAAACGCCCTAACCATCTATTTATTGGCGCCAAAATAAAGCAGGAACCCTATTATTTAGATGGGCACTACCTCAATCCTATGTTAAATTCAAACACTCGTTTTAATTGATATTCTTGCCTTTTAGCCCATTTTATTGATCAAGAGGAAACAACATGAGCGATTTACCCGCCCAATTCGCACAGGCGCAAGCCGATGTAACCAGCCTGGCCGAGCGCCCTGACAACGCTACATTGCTCAAGCTCTATGCCTACTACAAGCAAGCCACCACCGGCGACGTGCAAGGCGATAAGCCGGGCATGTTTGACTTGGTGGCCAAGAAAAAGTACGAAGCATGGGAAAAATTACAAGGCATGGGTACAGACGATGCCATGAAAGCCTACATTGCTGAAGTGCAGCGCTTACTGGAAGACTAGCACTCAAAACTATCACCACACCACGCCGCTTGCTGCGGCGTTTTATTTTTATTGTATTCCTGCAAGTAAAAATAACCCCTATGCAGCCCTTTATCATGATCTCAATTGGTATCCAAGCTTTCAGCCTGTATTTTGGCATGCCCATGAAAAGCATATTTATCAAAAATAAACATTAATAATCAATACTTTTATTATTCATCTTTTATTTTCAAATCATAAGATGTATCAAAAAATAAAATCTTTAGCAATATTCCACCTCTTCTTTTCTTTTCTATTGCAACAATCCTTTTTGCTCAGGCACCATCACCGATAAAATCCACTTTTTTTGTCATTCATCTGTATTTTGCATTGCACCAAACCCATTTCACTGTTAATTTTTATTTACATCTATTGATTTAAATTTTACAGATGTAATTTAATCAATTGATTTTCATAAGATTTAGTAATAATGCGTCCTGGGAGATAAGTGCATGAACAAACGGCAATTCTTGGCTACCGCCATGTGGTCCACCCTTTTGATGGCAGGCTGTACGCCTAAAGGCAGCAACAATGCGGCCTCTGGTGCAGGCACTGCTTCCGGAGCAGCCAGTAGCGCAGCAGGCGCAGGCGGTGACACCATCAAGATCGGGGTATTGCATTCTTTGTCGGGCACCATGGCCATATCTGAGTCTGCTTTAAAAGATACCGTCTTGATGCTCATTGATGAACAAAACAAAAAGGGCGGCATTCTGGGCAAAAAACTCGAAGCTGTCGTGGTGGACCCTGCATCGAATTGGCCGTTATTTGCAGAAAAAGCCCGCGAGCTGCTGGCCAAAGACAAAGTGGCGGTTACCTTTGGCTGCTGGACTTCTGTGTCACGTAAATCAGTCTTGCCCGTATTTGAAGAATTAAACGGTATTTTGTTCTACCCTGTGCAATGGGAAGGTCAAGAGTCCAGCAAAAATATTTTCTACACAGGCGCCACACCGAACCAACAAGCGATTCCGGCGGTAGATTATTTACTCAAACAAGGGGTAAAACGCTTCGCCCTTTTGGGTACTGATTATGTATACCCACGCACCACCAACAAAATCTTAGCGGCCTATCTGAAATCCAAGGGCATTGCCGACAAAGACATTATGGTGAACTACACCCCATTCGGTTTCTCCGACTGGCAGTCTATTGTGTCAGATGTGAAAAAATTTGGTTCTGCAGGTGGCAAAACAGCCGTGGTATCCACCATCAATGGAGATGCCAATGTGCCGTTCTACAAAGAATTGGGCAATCAAAATATCACACCCGACCAAATTCCAGTGATTGCCTTCTCAGTGGGTGAACAAGAATTGGTGGGCATCGACACCAAACCACTGGTGGGCCATCTGGCCGCTTGGAACTACTTCGAAAGCATCGATACCCCAGCCAATGCCGAATTCATCAAAGGTTGGCAAGCCTACAAAAAAGATGACAAAGCTGTTACCAACGACCCGATGGAAGCCACCTATATCGGTTTCAACATGTGGCTGAAGGCCGTGGAAAAAGCAGGCAGCACGGATTCAGACGCCATTCAAAAAGCCTTAATAGGCGTTGAAGTGCCTAACCTCACCGGCGGCACCGCCAAAATGCTACCTAGCCACATGATTTCAAAACCAGTATTCATCGGCGAAATCCAAGACAATGGTCAGTTTGACGTGGTATGGAAAACCGAAGGTGAAGTCCCGGGTGAAGCATGGTCAGGCCTGTTACCAGAGTCGAAAAACTTGGAGGCCGATTGGACTGATCCCATCAACTGCGGTGCGTACGATAAGGTCACTAAGAAATGCACAGCAGGTACTAAGTAAGCCAACTTTGCTGCCTGACAACCGGCCATCCGGTTTCAGGCAGCCTTTTTTTCGATTTTCCATTTGCACGTGATACAAAAAACCATCCACAAATAAAAGGATGAAACCATGAGGTTGCTCGTTTTGACATCGTCTGCCAATCACATCAGGCACTGGCTCGGGATTGTCGCCTTGGCAAGCATACTGTTTTTAAGCCATGCACCGGCATGGGCCGATACGGATACATCCAGTGCCTCGTCTGCCGCAGACACCGCTGCGGTAACCACCAATGCGCCCACCAGCTTTGATGCCGCGCTAAATGGTTTACTGTCGATGAATTTTGATGACAAAAAGGCTGCTGTTCAGGCATTGCCACAATTCAACCACCCCAATACCTTGGCCATTTTAGCCGCCTTGGGCGATGGCAATTTGTTTCATGCCGGCGGCCATTTTTACATTCAAAAAGACAATACTTATTTTGATGTCAATGATGTGGAAAAAGCCGTCGACAATGTCAACAATGCCAAAAAAATCACCATCAATAATGCCATTCGCCAATGGGTTAAAAGCTATGTGGCTGAGCATGCGTTAATGAGTCCCGATACCAATGAACGGCGCAGCGCCATTACCCAAATGCTGCAAAAAGGCGATGATACTGCGCTGGCACAAGTGCAAGCTGCCTTGCCCAAAGAAACCAATGCCGAAATCAAAGGTCTGCTCCAAACGTACCTTGCCCGTGCCGATTTGGCTGGCAAAGATGTGAGCCGCCATGCAACAGCAATTGAGCTCTTATCGCAGCACGCCTCACCCGAAAACCTAACACTTTTGCAGCAGTATGCGGCAAAAGCCCCTACGCCCCAACTCAAAGCTGCAGCGCAAAAAGCCATTGCTGCCATTGACCAGAAACTGAGCATGATGAAAGGGGTTGAGACGTTAAGCTTTGGTCTGAGCTTGGGTTCAGTATTGGTACTGACGGCCATTGGCCTGGCCATTACCTTTGGGGTAATGGGCGTCATCAACATGGCGCATGGTGAATTGATGATGATTGGGGCTTATTGTGCCTATGTGGTGCAGTTGCTCATGCCCAACCACATTGGCGCTTCAGTGTTGGTGTCTATTCCGGTGGCGTTTGTGGTCTCGGGGTTGGTTGGGGTATTGATTGAACGCTTTGTCGTGCGCTATCTATATGGCCGCCCATTGGAAACACTATTGGCCACATTCGGTATCAGCTTAATTTTGCAACAAGCCGTGCGCAGTATTTTTTCACCCCTCAATCGCATGGTACAAACCCCAGACTGGATGAGCGGCACATGGCAAATTTTGCCTGGGCTGGCCATCACTTGGAACCGCGTTTATATCTTTATTTTCTGCTTGTTGTGTTTCTTTGCCCTAATGGCGGTAATGAAATACACCCGCTTGGGTTTGCAAGTACGCGCCGTTTCCCAAAACCGCGATATGGCTCGCGCCATGGGCATCAATGACCGCAAAGTAGACATGCTTACTTTTGGCTTAGGCGCAGGTGTTGCTGGCATGGCCGGCGTAGCACTGTCGCAGCTCACCAATGTTGGCCCCAATTTAGGTCAGCAATACATTGTGGACTCATTCATGGTGGTGGTATTGGGTGGCGTAGGAAACTTGTGGGGCACGCTGGTGGCGGGTTTAGGCTTAGGCATTCTCAACAAATTTATGGAACCGTGGCTGGGAGCTATGCTCGCCAAAATTCTGGTTTTGGTCTTTGTGATCCTGTTTATTCAGAAATATCCACGCGGGCTATTTCCGCAGAAAGGACGGGCCGTTGAATGAAACAATCTGCAGTGATGTCATTATTTCAACGTGAACCGCTGATTGGGAAAGCCACACTTGCTCTCGTGGTGCTGATGATGATTTTGGTGGCCGTGGGCAATTTGCTTATCCCAGAAAGCAACCCCCTGCATGTATCCACCTTCACCGTAACCCTCTTGGGTAAGTATCTTTGCTATGCCCTACTGGCCTTGTCTATTGATTTGTGTTGGGGTTATTTGGGCATACTCAGCTTGGGACACGGTGCCTTTTTCGCGCTGGGTGGCTATGCCATGGGTATGTATCTGACTCGCGAAATCGGCAGTCGCGGCGCTTATGGCAATGCCAATCTTCCTGATTTCATGGTGTTTTTAGGCTGGAAAGAATTGCCTTGGTTTTGGGCCGGTTCCGAACACTTTATTTGGGCGCTCATCATGATGCTATTTGTGCCTGGGCTATTGGCCTTTGTCTTGGGTTGGTTATGCTTTCGCTCGCGGGTCACTGGTGTATATTTATCCATCATTACGCAAGCCATGACTTATGCCTTAATGCTGGCCTTTTTCCGTAACGAAATGGGCTTTGGCGGCAATAATGGCCTTACCGACTTTAAGGATCTATTGGGATTTTCACTATCGGCCGACACTACCCGTGTCACGCTATTTGTGCTTTCTGGTTTGGCCGTATTGTTAACCTATGTGTTGTTGCGCAGCGTATTGTACTCGCGCTTGGGCAAACTCATTATTGCGGTTCGTGATGCGGAAATGCGCACCCGATTTGTGGGTTTCCGCGTCGAGCGGGTGAAATTACTGGTATTTGTGCTTTCCGCCATGATTGCAGGCGTGGCTGGGGCGTTGTATGTACCACAAGTGGGCATCATCAACCCGAGTGAATTCAGCACAGTATCCTCCATCGAAATCATCATTTGGGTGGCTTTGGGCGGCCGCGCCACGTTATATGGCGCCATCATTGGCGCATTTGTGGTGAACTACGCCAAGACTTGGCTCACCGCCGTATTCCCGGATGCTTGGCTATTTTTCCTGGGTGCGCTGTTCGTGCTGGTCACCATTTTCCTGAAAAAAGGTTTGGTTGGCTTAATCAACCAACTCACGCAGCAACGTCGCAAGCAGCCACCCACCAAACCCGATGCACCAGCGAATGAGGAGGCCACAGCATGAATATGTTAAACCGCTTTCATCTGCGCCCTGCCACCGATGCACGCCAACAATACGATAACTTGCACATCGGTAAAAATATCATCTTGTACATGGATGGCGTATCCGTGAGTTTTGACGGATTCAAAGCCATTAATGATCTGAACCTCTACATTGAACGCGGGGAATTGCGCTGCATCATTGGCCCCAACGGCGCTGGTAAATCCACCATGATGGACATTATTACCGGCAAAACCCGACCCGATGAAGGCCGGGTGTTTCTTGGACAAAACACCGATTTACTGAAAATGAGCGAGGCTGAAATCGCCTGTGCAGGCATTGGCCGAAAATTTCAAAAGCCCACCGTGTTTGAATCGCTACCGGTTTACGACAATTTGTCTTTGGCCATTGCTGGGAGTAAATCGGTGTTTGGCGCCTATTTTGGGGCTGGGCGCAAGTTAACGGGCGAGCAAAACGAGTTCCTCGACCATGTGTTGGAACTCATTGGACAAGCTGACCACAAAAATCGCCTGGCTGGCGAATTATCACATGGCCAAAAACAATGGCTGGAAATCGGCATGTTGCTGATGCAGAAACCGCAGCTATTGCTGATTGACGAACCTGTTGCCGGCATGACACATGGGGAAATTGAGCGTACAGCCGAATTACTCAATTCGCTGGCGGGCGAACATGCGGTGGTGGTAGTGGAGCATGACATGGAATTCGTGCGCATGATTGCGCGTACCGTTACCGTTTTGCATCAAGGCAGCGTACTTGCTGAGGGTAACCTAGCCGACATCCAAAATAACCAGCAAGTTATCGACGTGTATTTGGGCGGTTAAATCCGCTTTCAGGCAGCCTTTATCACACCAAGGCTGCCTGAAATACCCTTTGAAGGACAGAATCATGCTTAAAGTGGAAAACCTGAATCAGTATTATGGCCAAAGCCACATCTTGCACAACATCAGTTTCGATGCACCCGACAAACAATGCACCTGCATCATTGGCCGCAATGGCGTGGGCAAAACCACGCTGCTCAAAAGCATCATGGGGCAAGTGGCGGCCAAAGCCGATGCCTTGTGCTACGACAACACCGACTTGCGTAAGCTGCGCGCCGACAAACGCGCTTATGCCGGGATTGCCTATGTGCCGCAAGGGCGGCAGATCTTTCCACTGCTCACCGTTGAAGACAATTTACGCATTGGCTTGCCTGTCTACCAAAAGCGCACTGGCACCCGCACCACTCATATTCCCGACATGGTGTATGAACTGTTTCCCGTATTGGCTGATATGAAACATCGGCGCGGCGGTGACCTTTCCGGTGGTCAACAACAACAATTGGCCATCGGCCGTGCTTTGGTGCTCAACCCCAGCCTGTTGATTTTGGACGAACCCACGGAAGGCATTCAGCCCAATATCGTGGCCGAAATCACCCGCGTTATTCGCCGCCTGAATGAGGAATGGGGCCTAACGGTATTGGTGGTGGAACAAAAATTACACTTGATTCGTGCTTTAGCTGATAACTTTGTGCTACTGGAACGAGGCAGTTGTGTGGCTCAGGGTCGTGGCGATGAATTAACCCCAGAATTGATTCAAACCTATTTGAGTGTCTAAACACTGGAAGCCTGCGCCTCAATTAAACCAGGTGCTCCATTCTGCAGAAAAGGATAAACCATGGCTAAGTTCCTGCATTCCATTTTCGGACAAGTGTTGCTGGCATTGATCATCGGAATCGCAGTGGGTCTGTTGTGGCCCGATTTTGCTCAACAGTTGAAACCCTTGGGCGATGGCTTCATCAAAATGCTGATACCTTATATTGTATTTTGTGTGGTGGTACATGGCATTGCCTCATGGGAAGGTGATATAGACAAAACCAAAGCCAAAGCTGTTTTAGACAACCCCGCTGCGTTACACTCCTAACTTCATCGTGAATGCGCTTAAGGAATCATAGCCATGCATTTAACCAGTCGCGAACAAGAAAAACTGATGCTGTTTCTGGCCGGAGAGTTGGCGGCCAAACGCCGAGCGCGCGGTCTAAAACTCAACTACCCCGAAGCCATTGCCTATATCAGCAGCCATTTGCAAGAAGCAGCGCGCGATGGCATGAGCGTGGCCAAATTAATGCAATACGGCGCTACTTTGCTCACCCCGACCGACGTCATGGAAGGCGTGGCTGAGATGGTGCATGAAGTTCAAATCGAAGCCACATTCCCCGATGGCACCAAGCTGGTGACCGTCCACCAACCCATTCGTTAACGACAGTGGTGGAAAAGCAAATGGCTCACATCGCAGCAATCCGGCATGTTGGTTTTGAAAACATGGGTATTCTGGAAACGGTTTTACACCAGCGCCAGCACTCGTTTCATTATATAGATGCGCCTTTGGGCCATTTTGCCGATGCGGCGCCTGAACATCATGATTTATTGGTGATTCTGGGCGGCCCCATCGGGGCATTTGAGGAAGCAGCCTATCCTTTTCTGCGCAATGAGCTGGCCTTACTGCAAGCATGGCTTCAATGCGGCAAACCCATATTGGGCATCTGCTTGGGCGCGCAATTATTGGCACGGCTAATGGGCGCGGCTGTCACGCCCATGCCACACAAAGAAATTGGTTATGCCCCGTTAATTTTAAGTGTCCAAGGCCATGCATCGCCATTGCGCCATTTAAATAACACACCCGTTTTGCATTGGCACGGCGACTGCTTCGCCTTGCCAGAAGGCACCACCTCATTGGCATCCAGCGAATTGTGTTCACATCAAGCTTTTGCCAAAGGAAAAAATATATTGGCGTTACAATTCCACTTGGAAGCGTTGCCAGAGCAAATTGAATATTGGTTGGTGGGCCATGCCTGTGAACTGGCGCAAGCGCAGATACCGCCACCGCGCATCCGTCAACAAGCCACCCAATATGGAGAGGCTTTAACACGAGCGGCAGCGAGCACCTTAAACGAATGGTTGGATGGGTGCCTGACTTCAGGCAAACCGCCAACCCATTGACAGGAAAATACATCATGATACCCGGTGAATACATTCTGGCCGATGGCGACATTGAAGCCAACACAGGCCGCCGCACCCTCACCATCAACGTGATCAATCGCGGCGACCGCCCCATCCAAGTGGGTTCACATTTCCATTTTTATGAAACCAATGCCGCCCTTGAGTTTGATCGGGAACCTACCCGCGGTATGCGGCTCAACGTGCCCTCTGGCAATGCGGTACGCTTTGAACCAGGAGAGGCCAAAACCATTGAACTCACCGAATTTGGCGGCCATAAAATTATCGTGGGCTTTCATAATGCGGTGAATGGGCCTGTTGCATAACCCTTGCGCCACATTGGGTATACGACCATCGCCTAGGTTGCCTGAACCCATTCAGACAACCTAGGCAACAAAAAGGATTTGATGATGAGTTTAACCATTCCCCGCAGCCAATACGTAGCCACCTATGGCCCCACAGTGGGTGACAAAGTGCGCTTGGGCGATACCGATTTATGGGGCGAAGTAGAGCAAGATTTACTCACCCATGGCGATGAGTGTAAATTTGGCGGCGGCAAATCTGTGCGCGATGGCATGGCTCAATCCGCCACCGCCACCCGCAGTGATGCAAACGTATTGGATTTTGCCATTACCAATGTCCTGATTCTGGATCACTGGGGCATCGTTAAGGCCGATATCGGCATCCGTGACGGTAAAATTGTGGGCATAGGCCAAGCCGGCAATCCCAATACCATGGATGGTGTGACACCCAACATGGTGATTGGGGCAGCCACCGAAGTGCATAATGGTGCCCACCTCATTGCCACAGCAGGCGGCATCGATACCCACATCCATTTCATTTCACCACAACAAATAACACACGCCATCGAATCCGGGATCACCACCATGATTGGCGGCGGCACGGGGCCTGCCGATGGCACCAATGCCACCACGGTCACACCGGGTTCATGGCAGTTACAAAAAATGTTTCAAGCAGCCGAAAATGCACCAGTCAACTTGGGTTTTTTCGGCAAAGGCAATTGCGCCACACTGCCCCCCCTGCGCGAGCAAATTGAAGCCGGCGCCTTAGGACTAAAAATTCATGAAGATTGGGGTGCCACAGCTGCGGTCATTGATGCTTCTCTGCAAATCGCCGATGAAATGGATGTGCAAGTCGCCATTCACACCGACACTTTAAATGAAGGCGGTTTTTTGGAAGACACCATGAACGCCATCGCCGGCCGAGTGATTCATACATTCCATACCGAAGGCGCCGGCGGCGGCCATGCGCCAGACATCATCAAAGCCGCCATGTTCCCCAACGTACTGCCCGCCTCAACCAACCCTACCCGGCCGTTTACGGTGAATACCATCGACGAACATTTAGACATGCTCATGGTGTGCCATCATTTGGATAAACGCGTGCCAGAAGACGTGGCCTTTGCAGACTCTCGTATCCGACCCGAAACCATTGCCGCCGAAGATATTTTGCACGATATGGGTGTGTTTTCCATCATGAGCTCCGACTCCCAAGCCATGGGGCGGGTGGCCGAAGTCATTATCCGTACGTGGCAAACAGCAGACAAAATGAAGCAGCAACGCGGCAGGTTGCCTGAAGAAACGGGTGACAACGACAATTTCCGTATCAAGCGCTATTTAGCCAAATACACCATCAATCCAGCCATTGCCCATGGTATCAGCGATTATGTCGGCTCCATTGAGCCAGGCAAAATCGCCGATTTGGTATTGTGGAAACCGGCCTTTTTTGGCGTCAAACCGGAAATTATCATTAAAGGCGGAGCCATCAGTTATGCGCGCATGGGCGACCCCAATGCCTCTATTCCCACACCGCAGCCGGTGATTTACCGGCCCATGTTTGGTGCTTTAGGCAAGGCCGTGCAAGATACCGCTGTGCTGTTTGTCTCGCAAGCGGGTGTGGACGCAGACATCCGCAGCCAATATGGATTACACAAACGCACTTTACCTGTGCACAATTGCCGTAACATCGGCAAAAAAGACTTGATCCACAACCATGCCACCCCTGAAATCACGGTCAATCCCGAAACCTATGAAGTCCGGGTCAATGGTGCGCACATTACGTGTGAGCCAGCAACCAAAGTACCACTGGCACAGCGGTATTTTTTGTTTTAAAGTTGATTATCCTATGAGGGAAAAAGACACATGAAACTGTATGGCATGCTGGATTCGCCATATGTGCGCAGAGTAGCCATCTCTCTCGCCATTTATGGTTACTCTTTCGAACTTATTCCTTTGTCGGTGTTTGCTGATTTTAAACAGTTTGCAACCATTAATCCTGCTGTTAAAGCACCCACATTGGCCTTAGATGATGGCACACGGTTGATGGAATCAACGCTGATTCTGGATTATTTTGAAGCCTTGGCCCACACCCAACACAAACTCATGCCACAAGAAGCAGCATCACTGGCGCAAGACTTGCATTTACTCGGCTTTATTTTGGTGGCCTGTGAAAAAACCGTGCAAATCGTCTATGAGCAGCGCTTGCGCCCTGAAGAAAAACAGTATCAGCCATGGCAAAATCGAATCACGACTCAATTACATGCCGCCTGCCAAGTCTGGAATGAGGCGCTGGCAACACGCAATCATCGCCCATCCATTAGCCAAGTGACCCTCTCCAGCGCGGTGGTATGGCAATTTATGCAATTCGTATTACCCGAAACCACGCAACGATTGAACTGCCCCACGATCCAAGCGTTAAGCGATGAAATGGCTGCAACACCAGCATTCCAGCAATATCCGCTTGCCTAAAGCCCATGCCAAAGAAATGAACCGATTAATATAAAATGAACTTGATTATCCAAAGTATTATCGCCCCACTGACTCAGCTGACCAATTCAGGCAACCTGAATCAGCAAACCATCGATAGCGTATCTTTACAATGGTATGAAGCTGATCGGCGTTTATTGCGCACCCACACTGAACACGGACGCGACATTGCATTTCGCCTTTTAAAAGAAGGCCAGCGACTACATCATCATGATGTGGTTTATCTGGATGACAAGCTGGCCATTGTCGTGGTTATCGAACCCAGTGACGTTATGGTATTGTCTCCCAAAACCCTGCCGGAAATGGCGCGGGCGTGCTATGAAATTGGCAATAAGCATACCCCTTTGTTCCTGGATGGCAACGAATTGCTGCTGCCCTACGACAAGCCTTTATTTGAATGGCTGGCCGCCGCTGGTTTCGCCCCACAACGTGACCATCGCCGTCTCAGCGAACAATTGCGCGCCAACTCGGCTGCGGGCGTGAGCGCAGGGCATGCCCACGAACATAGCCACGCCAATGATGTGGCGCATCACCACCATTGAGGCTGCCTGAAATGTCGATTGAAACCACGCCAGCAATCTCGTCTTTGTGCGCATTGGGCCAGCTGCTGCACTTGGCTGACCCCACCCTACCCATTGGCGGCTTCAACCATTCAGGTGGATTGGAAACCTTTGTGCAGCAGCGCGTGGTCTATGATGAGATCAGTTTGCGTGATTTTGTGACCACCCAATTACAGCAGAGCTTGCGCCACAACGATGGCGCATACGTGGCCTTAGCCTATGACGCGACCATAAATCAAACATTGACTGCACTGCTGTCTTTAGACGACCAGATTGGTGCCACCAAAGTACCGCGGGAAATGCGCGACAGTAGTGCCAAGCTGGGCGTGCGTTTATTGAAAATTTTTGCCCCACGCATAAACCATGAGCTGCTGACCCACTTTCAAGCTGCCATCAGCCAGCAACACGCACGGGGTTTTTATCCCTTGGTATTTGGCTTGGTGGCCGCGCTGTTGGGGCTCGACAAAGCACAAACGCTGTATGCGTTTTACTACAACAGCGCTGTGGGCATGGTGACCAATGGCGTCAAATTGATTCCGTTGGGACAAATGGCGGGCCAAGATATTTTGTTTGGGCTGCATAGTCTGATTGCCGAAACCGTGGCCCATAGCCTCACGCCGCCATCGCAGTATGTGGGTGCAACCACATTGGCCACCGACATCCGCGCCATGCAGCATGAACGGCTTTATACCCGTTTGTATATGAGCTAATCTAGCGATACGCTGCACCCATTGAACGTCATATGAACAAAAGGAAAGCATCATGAAAAAAGCACTGTCCACATTATTACTGCTGATACCCACATTGGCGCTGGCCCATCCTGGGCATGGTACCGATGGCTTATTGGCAGGCTTGACCCACCCCATCACGGGTTGGGATCATCTGTTGGCGATGCTGGCTGTGGGTTTGTGGGCAGCCTCCTTCTCCGGCAAAGCGCGTTGGCTGGTGCCCAGTACATTTGTGATCGTGATGATGGCGGGTTTTGCCTTGGGTACCAACGGCATAAAAATCCCGATGATGGAACAAGGTATTGCGGCATCGGTAATGATTATGGGATTGGCTGCGGCTTGGATCAAAAAAATACCCTTGGCGGCCGCAATGACTTTGGTGGGCATGTTTGCGCTCTTTCATGGGATGGCACACGGCGCTGAATTGGGTACACATGGCGCGCGCTCATTTGCCATCGGATTTGTGATGGTCACTGCCGCTTTGCATGCCGTCGGGTTTGCACTGGGCCACCACATGGCGAAGCGTCCCTGGACGCTGCACCTTTCAGGCAGCCTGATTGGCCTGGTGGGTTTGGGCATGTTGATGGGGGCTTAAAATGAGCTATCAAGCAGAGCGCGTTTATGCTTACCAAGGTGATCAGCCTGCAGTGTTGGTTGATCGATTGTGGCCGCGCGGCATAAGCAAAGCACGGCTATCTGGGGTATCGTGGGTCAAAGATGTTACGCCCTCGGCGGCATTGAGAACTTGGTTTCATCAAGATCGAGATGCTCGCTTTGATGATTTTTGCCGTCTTTACCGCAAAGAATTGGCGCGGCCAGAAATACAAACCACACTGGATCAGCTGCGCCACCTCGAGCAAGATCAGGGAAAGCTCATCTTACTCACTGCCGCTAAAGATATGCAACATTGCCATATTCCCGTATTAATCAGTGTTTTGGTGGATAGCAATGCACGTATGCCAAATGGCATTGCATCATGACGGATGCGCCACCCATATTGTTGCGCGAGGCATGCGCTGATGATGCAGCAGCATTGGCCAATATATATTGCACTGCCGTCATGGCCATCCCTGTGAATGTGTACGCCTTGGTGCAAAAAACAGCGTGGAGCATCGGTAAACATGATCCTTCTTTTTGGCAACAGCGCCTTGCCCAACCCAACCGACACACCGTGGTGGCGGTATATCGCCAGATCGTGGTGGGCTTTATCGAGTATCAAGCTGATCAAGATTACATTGACTGCTTGTATGTTTCACCACACCACCAGCGCCAAGGTGTGGCTTCTGCATTACTGAAGCACGTGATGGCGTTGCCCCGCGATAAACGCCTAAATGTATTCACGGTGCAAGCAGCCCATCCAGCAGTGCCATTTTTCAGGCAACATGGCTTTCAATGGGTGCGAGAAAACCACATACTTTGTGGTAACGTGATTTTAACCAACCACACCATGCGGTTGACACAACCCTTATAAAATCGGAATGACGCAATGCGCAACTACATCAAAATCGGCGTGGCTGGGCCTGTTGGCTCTGGCAAAACAGCCTTGATTGAAAAACTCACCCGCCAAATGGCGCAAGACTATAGCGTAGCGGTGATTACCAATGACATTTATACCCAGGAAGATGCGGAATTTTTGACTCGCAACAGTTTATTACCCGCCGAACGCATCATGGGTGTGGAAACTGGCGGCTGCCCGCATACAGCAATTCGCGAAGATGCCAGTATGAATCTAGAAGCCGTAGATGAAATGGTGGCTCGCTTTCCCGATGTGCAAATTGTGTTTATTGAAAGCGGTGGCGACAACCTATCGGCCACATTTAGCCCCGATTTGGCCGATGTCACCTTATTTGTGATTGACGTAGCCCAAGGTGAAAAAATCCCCCGCAAAGGTGGGCCTGGCATTACCCGCTCCGATTTATTGGTCATCAATAAAATTGATTTAGCACCCCACGTGGGTGCCAGCTTAACCGTCATGGAACAGGACGCCCGCCGCATGCGGCAGGGTCAACCATTTGTGTTTACCAACTTAATGGCATTGCACAATGTTGACACAGTGATTGATTGGATTAAGAAATACGCTTTACTGGAAGATGTCGGCGAACCGGCCGCACTGGTGCGCTGATGCACAGCGAGCTGCGCCTAAGCACCAAACAAGCCCAATCTGATCACACGGTTTTGGATGACTGCTATTGCACCCCACCCATCAAAATACTGACTCTGCCCCACACCCAAACTTCAGGCTGGCCAGGTACGCTGGCGGCAATGCAGATGAGTTCTTCTCCCGGTCTCTTGGCGGGCGACACCATTGATGTGCAAATTCGTTTGGCGGCACATACTCGCCTGAATCTATTCACACAGGCATTTACTCGAGTTCAAGCGATGTCGGCTGCCAATGCAGAAGCACGCCAGCACACCACGATTGAACTGGCACACGGTAGCCATTTGAGCTATTTGCCTCATCCTTTGGTGCTCCACGCTGATGGCGCGCTGACGCAAACCACCGAAATCAATTTGGCTGATGACTGCGTGCTGATACTGGGCGAAATCATGGCATGCGGCCGTGTACTCAACGGCGAGCGCTGGCGCTTTCGCTATTTGTCATCACACCTCGCTATTCGCCACCACCATCGGTTGGTACTCAGCGACAATATTCAATGGCATCCACAAACGCAAGATTTAGCCGTAATTGGTCAAATGGAAGATTACAGCCACCAAGCGGGCTTGTATTATGTCCACACAGGCATCAGCGAATCGGCCATGCGTGCTCGTGTCGATGCCCTCTACCAAGCATTGTCCGCTCAATGGCCAGTAGCCGATGCGCAGTGTCTTTGGGGGGTGAGTTTGGCCAATGCATCTACGCTATGCGTGCGCGCTTTGGCCCATCAAGCGCAAGTATTACAGTCATTATTGAACGAAGCGGCAACGTGGTTGCGGCAACCTCAAAGCCCGTCTTTGGCTCCATCAAAATAAACACCGTATTTTTATGGTCACCATCATCATTCAGGCAGCCTTGTGAGGCTGCCTGAATGCAAACTGATGCTTCTATCGTTGTATTAAGGCAACAAACCGCTGAGCTGTCCTAAAAACCAGTTTACCCGAGGATCAGGTGTGGGCCGAGTCACCGCATAGTGCGTCACCACATAGGTTGCTTGCTGCGGCAACAATGCGGTGAGCAAACCATCGCGTACATACGGGTCGGCCATTTCTTTGGGTAAAAAACCAATGTGGCTACCCGCCAACAGAAACAGCAAAGTTGCCTCTTGGCTGTGTGCTGTGGCCGTGGTTACCCCGGCAGTAAAACCCACACCTGTTGGCAATTGTGCATATGTGCGTTTTACCCAAGCGTAGTCTTCCTCCAGTTTAGTGAGCGATAAATCATCCACTTTGGTGGCGGCATGATCAACATGACAATACAAATTCTGACGCTCTTCAAATACTGGCTGATAACGCAGATTTTTCAACAAATTGCTGTAATAGCCTATGCCCAAATCCATTTGGTTGGTGGCCACTGCAGTTTCAATATCTTGCGGCGGTTTGGTATCCACGGACAAACGCAATTCTGGGTAATTGGCATAAGCACTGGCAATCACCTGACCTATCATTTTTTGGAATTGCGGCGGCAGATGATCAATCAGACCAATGCGCAAAGTCCCAGAGAGTACAGAACGATGCCATTTGATGTTTTGCACTTCACGATGAAACTCGGTGGTTGCCTGAAGCAACAAAGTACAAGCCTCATAGAGCTGGTGACCTGCTTTCGTGAGTGCAAAACCTGCTCGACCACGGCGGCATAAGCTCACGCCCAAGCTTTCTTCCAAATGCGCCAAATGCGTACTGATGGCCGATTGCGACATGTTCAGTCGTTCTTGTGCCGCGCTCACGCCATTACATTCCACAATGGCCACAAATGCTTGCAACGCTTTTAAATCGTGCTTAATCAAAGTGTGTAACATAACTGCCCTTGTTGGTTCCCCAAAGCCATCCATGACGCATTATGCCATGGGTTGAATGAAGATGGTTTCGCCACAAGCCTGTGACAATACCGTATTCAAGACTGCAAAAAACGCCTGCCCATCGCGCATTGCCAACCACTGCCCATTGCGCTCAGCAAAATGATAGCCACCGCTTTTGGCCGCTATCCACAATTCTTGATTGGGGGTATGACGATTGACGATAATTTGTTCACCTTGTTCATTCTCGATGGTGAGTACATTTCCCCCCAACTCGCAGTCCAAATCCCAGCCACCGGCATCAATTTGGTCTTCAATGTACCCAAACAAATCATCACTAAACTGCAAAAATTCGCTCTCATTCATGATATTGGCTTGCATCACTGTATTTTTCATTTCACAGCGCTTATCTTGCCATATAATGACGCTCAATCCTAGTTTTAACAAGGCTGAAGCACAAACCAGCCACTCCATTTTGCGAAAGTGATGCGAATGACCCGTTTTGTCTGCATTGCACTGGTGTTCAGTGCCTGCTTAACCGGCTGTGGTTACAAAGGCAACCTGTATCTGCCCAAAGAGAATGATCAAACCCGCTTTGGCGTGATTCAAACTGGCCTGAGCATTGAGCCCATTAACCCTCAAAACCTACCAAGCCATGACTGATATTTTGCGCTGTGAAGCCGTCCCCTTGCCTCAATTGGCGGCCGAATACGGAACACCTTTGTATGTCTATAGCGAACAAGCACTGACACAAGCCTATCAACAGTACGCTCACTCTTTTACCACACCAAATACCTTAATTTGCTATGCGGTTAAAGCCAACAGCAATTTATCCATACTCAAACATTTTGCTCAATTGGGCAGTGGTTTTGACATCGTTTCAGGTGGTGAATTAGCGCGGGTTCTGGCGGCCGGTGGTGATGCCAGTAAGACTATTTTCTCTGGTGTGGGAAAAAGTGAAGCCGAAATTGAATTTGCGTTACAGCAAGGCATTTTATGCTTCAACGTGGAATCATTGCCGGAACTTGACCGCATCAATACAGTGGCCTTTCGCCTAGGCTGTGTTGCACCCATTTCTTTGCGTATCAACCCGGACGTGGATGCACACACGCATCCTTATATTTCCACTGGACTCAAAGCCAATAAATTCGGCATTGCTTATGCCGATGCACTGATGGCTTATCAACATGCAGCTCAATTGCCGCATTTGCATATTGTGGGCATTGATTGCCACATTGGTTCGCAATTAACCGATCTTTCGCCATTGGTCGAAGCGCTCGAGCGGTTGCTGCTGTTGGTGGATAAATTAGCCGACAACGGCATTGTGCTACAACACATTGATTTAGGTGGCGGTGTAGGCATTGTTTATCACAATGAAAACGTCCCCGATTTAGCGGCTTATGCCCAATCCATTCGGCAACATTTGCAAGGCACAAACCTTAAATTGATTCTAGAACCAGGCCGCAGCTTAGTGGGCAACGCAGGCATGCTGATCACGCGTGTTGAGTATATTAAAAAAGGGGAGCAGAAAAATTTCGTGATTGTGGATGCTGCTATGAATGATCTGATGCGACCGGCCTTGTATCAGGCTTACCACCGCATTGAAAATACCACACCCAGACCACAGGCACCCATGTTGGTGGATGTGGTGGGCCCCATTTGTGAAACGGGCGATTTCTTGGCACAAGACCGAAAACTAGCGGCCCAAACTGGTGATATATTGGCGGTGATGAGCGCAGGTGCTTACGCAGCCAGCATGGCCAGCAATTACAACACTCGTCCGCGCGCAGCTGAGGTCATGGTTGCAGGGTCACAGCATCGCCTAATTCGTCGTCGTGAAACCATCACAGAGCTGATGGCCAATGAACGAGACTATGTCTAATCATCACCAATAGGCTGCCTGAAAAAAGACCATCCCTTCGGATGGTCTTTTGCTGCTTAACCTTCTATTTTCGGCGGCCAAAAATAAATGACAATACCGCCAATACCAAAAACAGCACGAATAAAATTTTGGCAATCCCTGCCGCACCAGCTGCGATGCCCCCAAAGCCAAATACAGCAGCAATGATGGCTATAATAAAGAAAACTACTGCGTAATGTAGCATGATTGACTCCTGCCTTTATGTGTGAATATTGATCATGTGTGTTGAATTAAGACAATACCAATAACATCTGGTTCCCTCGACCAGCAACAGTATAAAAAGCAGACTGCCCTACCTAACTTGCTGCTTGATCAGGCTGTGCTCTCAAAAAAGAACAATGCCAACCAGTGCGTTCATATATACATTATTTTTTAGTCATCCACACGCACAATCGCGATGCTGCATTACGGCCATTATTATCCAAGCCAATGCCGCCAATGCGCTTACTTAATAGGGTAGCGGCAGATTGAATCACAATAGATACAGTGCCTCATTTCGCTAAAATCATCCGATGAGGGTTGCACTCATTGCGGTGTAGGTTGCATACTGAATCCACTATGCCTATGAATCAGGGTAGCCATCACCTGCCTCAGGCAATCAAAGATGTCTGCACGCGTATAGGCAAATCCGATTTGCATCATCGTCTTGCCTGACAACAGAAGGCCTAATCAACCAGCCCAAACATATGCCACTCTGAATTATCTTATCGGCGATAATCAGCACTTCCTTGATACCGTGACACAAGCGAGCCTATTCACCATGACCCACTACCCATTTTCTCGAGCCATCACTAACACACCCAAATCATTCATCCGCGAAATTCTAAAACTGACCCAAAGCGAACACATCATTTCTTTTGCGGGTGGCCTGCCCAATAAAACATTGTTTCCCGTTTCAGCCATTCAGGCCGCCGCAAACAAAGTATTGAGTGACGATGGTGAAAATGTACTGCAATACAGCACCACAGAAGGCTATTTACCGTTACGCCAATGGATTGCCAAGCGCTATCTCAAATACGGCATCACCATTGCCCCCGAACAAGTACTGATTACCTCTGGTTCGCAACAGGCACTGGACTTAATTGGTAAATTATTTTTGGATGCAGGCGATGCTGTGGCATTGGAAAATCCCAGCTATTTGGGCGCCATCCAAGCGTTTCAAATGTATCAACCTCGTTTTTACAGTGCCAACTTAACCAATGAAGGCATTGACGTTGAAGCCCTATCAGAAATCGTTCGAACCCAACAGTGTCAGTTTTTTTACGGCATCCCCAGTTTTCAAAATCCCACGGGGCTATCATACAGCTTGGCCAATCGCAAAGCAGTGGCACAATGGCTCATTCAAGATAATCGTATTATGGTCGAAGACAACCCCTATGGTGAACTGCGATTCAGTGGTGAAGATCTGCCGCCAATTTATAAATGGGCACCCGACAACACCATCATGCTGGGTACTTTTTCCAAGGTTTGTGCACCTGGTTTCCGCCTCGGCTGGATCGTGGCACCCATACCGGTGATGGATAAATTCATCATCGCCAAACAAGCCGCGGATTTGCACACCAGTTATTTTAGTCAGCGCGTGCTTTATCAATACCTACACGACAATCTCATAGATGAGCACATCAGCAAAATTAAGCACGCCTACGCCACGCAGTGCCAAGCCATGATTGCCGCCATCCAAGCGCATTTGCCTGCATACATCACCGTCACCCAGCCTGAAGGCGGTATGTTTTTATGGCTGACGTTACCAGACAACTGGTCTGCAATTGATTTGTTTCACATCGCGGTGCAACACGGCGTGGCTTTTGTCCCAGGCGAACCTTTTTTCGCAGATGCTCAACGCCAAAATCAATTGCGCATGAGTTATTGCACCAATGATGAGAAAGCCATTCGCGAAGGTATTCGGCGGCTGGCGGCCGCTATGGATGAATATCAGAAACGCCTCCAAGAGCCATCGCCACTGATCATTTAACCCATTACAAATACAGATCTAGGCAAGGAAACACGGTTCAGGCAGCCTGCGTATTATGGCTGCATATACGCAAGCTATATCTTATTTATAGTTATTACCACTCACCTACATCCCAAATCTGAAATCCCCAGCTAGCTTGGTAAAAACACGCCTGATTTGTCTTCAGTAAAATGAATAGTGTCCATAGCCTCGTCATACAGATGCAAAAAAGCGGATAAGCCTCTCGACTTATCCGCTTTCTATTCAGCAATGAATTACTGTACTTTAATTTCCACGTCCACGCCCGCTGGCAAATCCAATTTCATCAAAGCATCAGTGGTTTTATCAGTCCAATCCACGATGTCCATCAAACGCAAGTGCGTCCGAATTTCCAGCTGCTCGCGTGAAGTTTTGTTCACGTGAGGAGAACGTAAAATATTGAAACGTTCAATTTTGGTTGGCAACGGAACCGGGCCTTTTACCACCGCACCAGTACGTTTAGCAGTATCCACGATTTCTTGTGCAGAACGGTCAATCAAAGCATAGTCATACGCTTTTAGGCGAATACGGATTTTTTGGCTTTTCATCAGTAAGCTCCTAAA
>NZ_LQXR01000009.1 GCF_001590725.1 Snodgrassella sp. CFCC 13594
TGCTTGGCATTCTCAGCGCTGGACTTGCTTTGCCATGCATACACCACACCACCAATAATAGCCAGTACCACCACACCCATCACCCATTTGGGTAAGGTTTTTTTCACCGGAGCGCCTTGAAAATTCAACTCTGCAGAGGTATTGGAGGAAGCTGTTGGTGCTGTTGTTTTGCTACTGGGGAACACCTGGCTTAAATACTCATTGACCTCAGTAATATCGGTATCCAAAAAACGGGCATATGTATGGACAAATCCTTTCACAAATACGGGTTCAGGCAGCCCTTCGTAGCACCCGCTTTCCAGCGCCTCAACACGGCGAGCAGGAAATTTCAACCGCTCAGCCACCTCGCCCACCGACAGGCCTTTACGCTCTCGTGCTTGGCGTAATACCGCCCCTAAGGCTGCAGCGGCATTCGGGATATCGTTGTTGTGGGTCTCACTCATTACATTCGTCCTGTCGAGATTTCTTGCAACTCATTAGAATAAGGAAAATTGGCGCGTAATTGTGCTTCATATTCATATGCTGCTTGGCTATAACCCAATGATCGGGCAATCTTCCAACCCAGCAATAAATCATCTGCGTCTAAATTATTAATGCGACTTTGGTATTGGCGAAATAGATAATCAGCATCTTGCGCATTACCCGCCAGCAAGGCCGTTCTGGCCATTTCTTTCTGTGCTGGCGCAAAATTACGATTGGCCGCTAAAGCACGTTCAAAGTACGCCTTAGCAAGACTGTACTGACCCATGCGTGTGGTACAAATGCCTTTATTCATGTTCGCTACTTCTGGCGATGGATAAGTGGGATCAGCCAAAGCCTTATCAAAATAGGCAATCGACGCCGCAGGATTATTGCGCACATCACACACAAACCAACCATAATTATTATTGACTTCCGCACTATCAGGCGCCAATGTCAAAGCCCGTTTAAAGCTTTCTTCAGCTTTAACGGGTTCCTTCAAATACTGCCAAATTTGCGCACGAATCAGCCACGCATAAACATAAGAACTATTGCTCTGCAATGCTTCATCAATGGTGCTAACCGCCTGACGATAATCACCTGAACGCATGAATTCGACAGCCAATTGGGTTTTAATTTGCGCAACTTCTTCCACGCGTTCCGCTCGCGTCGGCTGCTTCAATCCTTGTGAAGCACACCCTACCAACAGCACACCCAAGGTTACCGCCCAAACAGCTGCTTTGATGTTCATCTCATTATTCCTTCATCAATTGCCATTTTTGCTGGCGCCGGGTTTTATCATTGACCTTGCCTGCCAATTGACCACAAGCAGCATCAATATCGTCGCCACGGGTTTTACGTACAGTCACCACCAACCCTGCTTCCTGCAAAATATCGCGAAAGACACGAATACGCTCATTGCTGGACCGTTCAAATCCCGAATGAGGAAAAGGATTAAACGGAATCAGATTGAATTTACACGGTACATTTTTAACCAAATCAATCAGTTCCCGCGCATGTTGTGCTTCGTCGTTAACCCCTTGCAACATTACATATTCAAAAGTAATAAAATCACGTGGTGCTTTAACCAAATAGCGTTCACATGCCGCCATCAATGTCTTCAGCGGGTATTTTTTATTCAACGGAACAATTTCGTCACGCACCACATCATTAGAGGCATGCAGCGATACCGCCAACGCCACCGGCATCACGTCCCGCAATCGATCCATTTGTGGCACCATGCCAGACGTGGATACAGTTACGCGTCGACGCGACAAACCATAACCGTGATCATCCAGCATGATGCTGAGCGCAGTAACCACATTATCAAAATTGGCTAGTGGTTCGCCCATGCCCATCATGACCACATTGGAAATAACACGCTCATTCTTAGGCGTAACCCCCAGCGCTTTATTGGCCCACCACAATTGGCCAATGATTTCTGCAGTATTCAAATTGCGGTTAAAGCCCTGCCGACCAGTGGAGCAGAACAAACATTCCAGCGCGCAGCCAATCTGCGAAGAAATACACAATGTACCACGTGTATCTTCAGGGATGAATACAGTTTCCACACCATTGCCCGTACCCACATCCAATAGCCACTTGCGTGTACCATCGCTGGACTTTTGCTCAGTAATCAAACCGGGCACTGCCACTTCGGCACGTTCCTGTAATTTAGCGCGCAGCGATTTGGCTAAATCAGTCATGTCATCAAAGTTATTGGCACCGCCCAAATGCATCCACCGCATCACTTGCTTCGCGCGAAAAGGCTTTTCACCCATTTGGGCAAAATGGGTGGTTAGGCTCGGCAAATCATAATTCAATAAATTCGTTTTCATTTCAGGCTTCAATCTTTTGGGTTAAGCTCAAACAGCCAATCAGCCAGCCAAGCTTAACGCAAAGGACTTAAAGGCTGCCTGAATAACTCAGGCAGCCTGTGTCTTAGCGACAAGGGCGATTAACGCGGGCAAATTTCGCTGTCATCAAAGAAATAAGCCACTTCAATGGCAGCATTTTCCAAACTGTCTGAACCGTGCACAGCATTGGCATCAATAGAATCAGCGAAATCCGCACGAATGGTACCTGAAGCGGCTTCTTTTGGATTGGTAGCACCCATCAATTCACGGTTTTTGGCTACGGCATTGTCACCTTCCAAAACCTGAATCATCACTGGACCGCTGATCATAAAAGCCACCAAATCAGCAAAAAATGGGCGCTCTTTATGAACTGCATAAAAGCCTTCGGCTTCCGCACGCGACAAGTGCTTCATTTTGGCCGCAATAATTTTCAAGCCGTTGCTTTCAAACCGAGAATAAATCTGACCAATCACGTTTTTGGCCACAGCATCTGGTTTCACAATCGACAAAGTACGTTCAATAGACATTTAAAACTCCAATAGTTCAATTACCGTCTGGCATCTCAAAGCAAATCCCAGACACAAAAAATCAAATGTGCCGCATTTTAGCAAGTTTTGGGCAGTTTTAATACGCTTTTAACCCTATCTAAACAGAACCTGCAACATCTAAAGTCAAATGTGGCAATGCCAAATATGCCTCAGACTGCATTTCTGTCAATCGACTGACAGTCCGCGTAAACTCTTCAGCAAAGTCACCTTCGGTATAGAGTTCATTCATCACCACATCACTACTGGCACAAAGTTTTACTCGATAATCGTATAGCACATCAATAAGCCAAGTCAGCCTGCGCGCCTCATTGCGTTCGGTCGATGCCAATTTAGCCATACCAGAGATCAACACCACGCGGTAATGCTGAGCCAGGAACAAATAATCATTTTGCGAACGTGGGCCGCGGCATAACTCATCAAAATGAAACCAAATGCAGGCATCACTTTGCCCTTGGCTGTGGATATTTCGACCCATTACCGTAATTTGGCCTGGCGTCGGTGCTTGCCCATTACTCATCTGCATAAACAGCGTCGCCAATTTTTGCTCATTTACCGTATTGGCTGGTACATAAAACACATCTGCAGGCTTAAGCGTACGCAAACGATAGTCTTCACCCCCATCCACGTTTAATACAGTCAATTCACGCTCAATCAGTGCAATGGTCGGCAAAAAACTGGATCGATTTTGCCCTTGAGGATACAGCGCTGAAGGCATGTAATTTGAAGTAGCCACCAACACCACCCCTTCATCAAATAAACTTTCCAGCAACCGTCCCAAAATCATCGCATCGGCAATATCGCTGACATGAAACTCATCAAAACACAACACACGCACTTCCTTGGCAATATCATGCGCAACTGCCTGCAATGGATTGGCTTCACTGTGGTGTGCTTTCAAGCGCTGATGCACTTCTGCCATAAATGCATGAAAATGCACGCGGCGCTTGCGTCGATAAGGCAAACACCCAAAAAACACATCCATTAGAAAACTTTTCCCACGCCCTACACCGCCATAAAAGTACACTCCTTTGGGGGACTGCGGTGAACGCAAACTTCGTCCCAAAAAACGATTACGTTTGCGTTTAAACATCATCAAATCATCCCACAGCTTATCCAATACTTTTATGGCACGATATTGTGCTGCATCTTGAATAAAACCAGGCTGCTGTTGGGCTGCCTGATACCAAGTCAACGGGCTTTGATTTTGAAAAGAAGGGGAGACAAAAACAGGAGCAGTCATGGATTCGATATTCATTTCTCAGATGGAAACCAGGAATAAGGCTTTCCTCATGCATCAACCAACCACATGGAATAGCCCAGAAAATTAGACGGTGAACCATATCATAAGGCGACTACCCAAGCCACCATGGTGTCCAAAAAAACAAAAACGCCGCTGAAATCAGCGGCGTTCAATCAAGCCAATAAGGCTTTATTTGGTTTGATCCAGCAAAGCCTGATCCACGCGTTCGCGCAATTCCTTGCCCGGTTTAAAATGCGGCACAAATTTCTCAGGTACCGCTACTTTTTCACCAGTTTTGGGATTCCGCCCCAAACGAGCTGGGCGGTGATTCAAGTCAAAGCTACCAAAACCACGGATTTCAATGCGTTGGCCACGAGCCAAGGAGCGTGTCATGGTGTCCACCAAGATTTTCACGCTCTGCTCCACATCTTTGGCGACCAATTGAGTATTGCCATTATCCGCGGTATACAACTCCGCCAAACGAATCATTAACTCAGACTTGGTCATAATGCTTACTCGTTGTCACCAGATAATTTGGCTTTCAGCAAATCGCCCAAGCTGGTGGTGCCCGCATTGGCATTATCTACAGACAAGGAACGCAACGCTTCATTGTTTTCTTTAGCGTCTTTGGCTTTAATAGACAAATTAATGCTGCGGTTTTTGCGATCAACCGTAGTGATGACTGCTTCGACTTCTTCGCCTTCTTTCAACACGTTGCGGATGTCTTCCACGCGGTCGCTGGAAACTTCAGAAGCACGTAAGTAGCCTTCCACGTCATCAGCCAAAGCAATCACTGCGCCTTTAGCGTCCAATGATTTCACGGTACCTTTAACCAAGCTGCCTTTGTCGTTGACGCTGATGTAGTTATTGAAGGGATCACCAGCCAATTGTTTGATGCCCAAAGAAATGCGTTCTTTGTCGACATCAATGGCCAATACCACGGCTTCAACTTCTTCACCTTTCTTGAATTGACGCACAGCTTCTTCGCCGCCGTCACTCCAAGACAAATCAGACAAGTGCACCAAACCATCGATGCCACCCGGCAAACCAACAAATACACCAAAATCAGTGATGGATTTAACCGCACCAGTGATTTTGTCGCCTTTGTTGTAATTGGCTTCAAATTCTTGCCATGGGTTGGCTTGGCATTGTTTCATACCCAAAGAAATACGGCGACGATCTTCGTCTATTTCCAGAATCATCACTTCTACTTCATCACCCACTTGCACTACTTTGCTTGGGTGAACGTTTTTGTTGGTCCAATCCATTTCAGACACATGTACCAAACCTTCAATGCCTTGTTCAATCTCCACGAATGCACCGTAATCGGTCAAATTGGTTACTTTACCAAACAGACGGGTACCTTGCGGATAACGACGAGCCAAACCATTCCAAGGGTCTTCGCCTAATTGTTTCAGACCCAAAGACACGCGGCTGCGCTCTTGATCGAATTTCAATACTTTGGCTTCGACTTCTTGGCCCACTTCCAATACTTCGCTTGGGTGTTTCACGCGGCGCCAAGCCAAATCGGTGATGTGCAACAAACCATCGATACCACCCAAATCCACAAACGCACCATAATCGGTAATGTTTTTCACAATACCTTTCACCACAGCGCCTTCGGCCAAGTTTTCCAACAACGCCTTGCGTTCTTCGCCTAAGGTTTCTTCCAGTACGGCACGGCGAGAAACAACCACATTATTACGGCGTTTGTCTAATTTGATTACTTTGAATTCAATTTCTTTGCCTTCAAAGTGAGACGTATCCTTAACCGGACGCACATCAACCAAAGAACCCGGCAAGAAAGCACGGATGCTGTTGATCATCACAGTCAAGCCGCCTTTGACTTTACCATTGATCACGCCAGACAGGATTTCGCCATTTTCCATGGCTTCTTCCAATTTAATCCAATCGGCGGCGCGTTTGGCTTTTTCACGTGACAACTTGGTTTCACCAAAACCGTTTTCCACGGATTCGATGGTCACGGTTACAAAGTCACCCACTTTAACTTCAATCTCGCCCGCTGCATTTTTGAATTCATTCACGTCAATCAGAGATTCTGATTTCAAACCGGCATTCACGGTCACGAAGTTATTATCAATAGCCACGACTTCCGCGGTGATTACTTCGCCGGGGTTCATCTCTTGCAGGGTGAAGCTTTCTTCCAGCAGTTGGGCAAAATTTTCCATAGTCATCTAATCATCTCTTGTGTACTGCCAAGGCGTACGAGGTTGGTTATGTAAAGCCGCTGCACCCTGGCTGCATCGGCTGCCTGAAACCTTTCTGGCCAACATACCCACCCCAACAAAAGTTGGGTCAATACGTTGAAGACAATCCGCCATCAGTTTCGCGTTTGATCCGACCCAATCGCTGAATCAAACCAAAGCGCGCCATTGTACATGAATTTTAGATTTGTTGATACCAATCAAGCACTTTTTGTACGCTGTGTAGAATATCCAAATTAGAGGTATCCAACACATGCGCATCCGCTGTAGGCTTCAATGGTGCCACGCTGCGATTGCGGTCTGCTTCATCCCGTTTTTCAATATCTTGCAAAATGCGCGTGTACTCGGCACTACCCACAGCCACACCCAATTGTTTGGCACGTCGCTCAGCGCGTACGGGTGCACTGGCCGTAAGGAAAATTTTCAATACCGCGTAAGGAAACACCACTGAAGCCATGTCGCGGCCATCAGCCACCAAACCAGGCGCCTTCAAAAAATCACGCTGGCGTTGTAATAAAGCGGTGCGGACAGCAGGCAACTTGGCCACCGCTGATGCACCCATACCCACGGCCTCACTGCGAATGGCTTCCGTCACATCAGCACCCGCCAACAACACACACCCTTCACCAAAGCACACTGGTAAATGTTGTGCCAATAGCGCCAGCGAAACTTCATCATCCCAAGCCACGTCTTGTTGCTGCGCGGCCAATGCCGTGAGCCGATACAACGCACCAGAATCCAAATAAGCCCAGCCTAAATGGTCTGCCACCCGAGCGGCCACCGTGCCTTTACCAGAAGCGCTGGGGCCATCAATGGCAATCACAGGATAAGGAGAAATTGGGGAGGACATACGGTCTCCAAACAGTTATCAAGCGCTTGCCCCAACACGCACAAGCTGCCCATGATTCAATCAAACGAAATTTGGCTTGTATTATAACCCATCTACATCTAACAACGACCAACGTGCTCGCTTATCCATCAACAGAATCGAAAAACATAGGTAGCAGATCACCCCAAAACCATCATCGCCAAACAAATGCCTACAACACCGCAACAAATAATGAATTTCTTTTCAGGCAACCTACACTTGCCGTACAGCACAGCCACCACATGCACCAGCAGCAGTCACAACGGTGCATTAAAGAACGGAATTGGGCATAATAAGCACCATCTGATTTTCGCGATCACACCATGAACACCCCTACTTTGCATTTACCGCCCGCCCAACTCAAAACCACCAGCTCAGTTTTGCTACCCGGCTCTAAAAGCATTTCCAATCGCACGTTGCTGCTCGCAGCACTGGCCGACAACACCACAGAAATCCGCTCGCTGCTGCATTCTGATGACACCCAACGCATGCTCGAAGCATTGGTCAAGCTGGGTATCCATATTGAGTCCTTGCCAAAGACGGCAGCTGATCCTACTGTAGGCCTACGCGTACAAGGCAGCTGTGGCCGTTTCCCCCAGCAGAAAGCCGATTTATTTCTGGGCAATGCTGGCACCGCATTCCGACCACTCACCGCAGCACTGGCGCTCTTAGGTGGCGATTATCATCTGCACGGCGTGGCACGCATGCACGAGCGCCCCATCGGCGATTTGGTCGATGCTTTGCGCGCAGCAGGTGCCCACATTGATTACTTGACTAACGCTGGTTTTCCGCCGCTGCACATCGGCCCATTCGAACACCGTCCCGATCCGTGTTTATCCATCAAAGGCAATGTATCCAGCCAATTCCTGACCGCATTACTGATGGCGCTGCCGCTGACCGGACACGCTTATCGCATTGCAGTAGTGGGTGAATTGATTTCCAAACCCTATATCGACATCACCTTAAAATTGATGGCCCAGTTTGGTGTCGCCGTGCGCCACCATGATTACCGCACATTTGAGCTGCCTGCCCAAGCGCACTACCACGCTCCGGCTGTGGTTCATGTGGAAGGTGACGCCTCCAGTGCTTCATATTTCCTGGCCGCAGGCCTGATTTCAGGCAACCCTGTGCGGGTACTGGGCATTGGTCGAAACAGCATACAAGGCGATGTGGCGTTTGCGCAGGAATTAGAGAAGCTCGGAGCCCAACTCACATGGGGCGAAAATTTTATTGAAGTATCGCGCGCGGCCAATCAAGCCGTGTTGCCGTTTGACTTGGATGCCAACCACATTCCTGATGCGGCCATGACCTTGGCCATCGTGGCTTTAGCCAGCGGCCAAACCTGTCGACTACGCAATATTGCAAGCTGGCGCGTCAAAGAAACCGACCGCATCAGCGCGATGGCAACCGAATTGCGCAAACTCGGCGCCACCGCAGTGGAAACCGAAGACAGCCTCACCATCACGCCACCGGCAAAGCTCATACCTGATGTCCACATCGATACCTACGACGATCACCGCATGGCCATGTGCTTTTCATTGGTCAGCCTGATGGATACCCCCATCTACATCAATGACCCCAGCTGCGTGAACAAAACGTTTCCCCATTATTTTGATGTATTTGCCCAACTGCATGTCTGATCAAGGGATTAAAACACCCTCAGGCTGCCTGAAACAGCACTCAGTCTGAAGCGCGTTTATTTTCAGGCAACCGTATTCTGGCGCCACCGCTACCGAGAGCCATCATCCATTTCCCATCTGCTTTGCGGTATCATGAGCGTATTCATCAGGCGAGACCGTTATGCTGCAAACCGACAATCTTTCTGGCGCCGCACCCCAGCGCGTCATCAGCCCCCAAGCAGCCTCCGGCCAAGAAGAGCTACTCGAACGTGCTCTGCGGCCCAAGATGCTGGCCGATTACATCGGCCAAGAAAAAGCCAAAGAACAGTTGGCGATTTTCATTCAGGCCGCCAAAAAACGCGGCGAAGCCTTAGACCACACACTACTCTTTGGCCCGCCCGGCTTGGGCAAAACCACTTTGGCCCACATCATTGCACGGGAAATGGGCGTGAATTTGCGCCAAACCTCTGGGCCTGTCTTGGAGCGGGCGGGCGATTTGGCAGCCTTACTCACCAACCTTGAACCTCATGATGTGTTGTTTATTGATGAAATCCATCGCTTAAGTCCAGTGGTGGAAGAAATTCTCTATCCAGCTTTAGAAGACTATCAACTCGACATCATGATTGGTGAAGGGCCGGCGGCGCGCTCAGTCAAGATTGACTTACCCCCATTCACGTTGGTAGGGGCCACCACCCGCGCCGGCATGCTCACCAATCCGCTGCGCGATCGTTTTGGCATCGTGTCACGCTTGGAATTTTACAATCACACTGACTTAACCACCATCGTATCTCGCTCGGCAGCACTGCTGCAGCTCCACATCGATGAAAGCGGTGCAGCAGAAGTCGCCAAGCGCAGCCGCGGTACTCCACGTATTGCCAACCGCTTATTGCGCCGCGTGCGTGATTATGCAGAAGTCAAACACCAAGGCCGCATTGATGCAGGCGTGGCCGATGCAGCACTCAAAATGCTGGATGTGGACGACAAAGGTTTGGATGTGATGGATCGCAAATTCTTAGAAGCCATTTTATGCAAGTTCAGCGGCGGTCCCGTGGGCTTAGACAACATTGCTGCAGCGATAGGCGAGTCCACTGACACCATTGAAGACGTGATCGAACCCTACTTAATCCAGCAAGGCTTTTTACAGCGCACGCCGCGAGGGCGCATGGCCACCGAAAACAGCTACCTGCATTTTGGCTTGCCTTATTCATCTTAATTCAGGCTGCCTGAATTCGACGTAGTGGCATCCATCACCAATCGAAAGGAAAGGCAACATGCACACCACGATTTGGCAGCAATGGCAAAAATACAGCATAGGCTTGCTTAACCACGCATTTTTTCACCCACTGGTGCCTTTTGCTTGGCAACGATTATGCACCGACAGTTTGGCACAAAACCCATTGCTGCTGACACCAGGAATCACAGAAACAACACTGAAGCTCAACGGCGTTTCCGCACGTTGTTTCAGTCCGCCCAACCCCAGCCTCGACAGCCTGATGGTCTTTTTTCATGGGGGTGGATTTACCACCGGCTCCAGCCGCAGTCACCGCCCCTTATGCCAACAACTGGCCAAAGCCTGTGGCATTCGGGTATACAGCATTGATTACCGCTTGGCGCCAGAGCACCCTTTCCCTGCAGCGCTGGATGACTGCGAGGCCGCTACCCATGCCTTAATGCAACAATCCGATCCAAATCAAGCACACGTGATACTGGCGGGCGATTCGGCGGGCGGCAATTTGGCTTTGGCCACCGCCAAACGCTTGCAGAAACAATCATACCAACCGTCTGCATTGCTATTGTTGTCGCCTTGGGCAGACCCCACTGATGCCCAATTGCCATGGGTGTTTGACCCCATCATTAACCCGTTATGGGGATGGGTCAGCGCCCAAGCCTACCGGGGCGATACAAGTATCCACAACCCTGAATTGGCTCCGCTTTATGCCGACCTACATGGCCTGCCGCCCACTCTATTGCAAGCAGGCAAAGAAGAATTTTTATTGCCGCAAATACAGCGTTTAGCCAATGCATTACAGGATGCTGATGTGCCGCTCACATTTACGGTTTATGATGGACTCTGGCACAGCGGTCAAATCGCCGCCAACCTCAACCATGATGCGGCCAGAGCCATTGCACAATGTGGCACATTTGTGGCCAATATTTTGGCCACAAATGCACCAGTGAGCCATTCATGATGATGCCCACCCGTCTTGAGGGTGGTTGTTTGTGTGGGCGCCTGCGCTACTGCATTCAGGGCGCGCTGATTGACGCTGGCTTTTGTCACTGCCGCATGTGCCAAAAAAGCAGTGGCGCGCCAATGATGGCATGGGCTACTTTTTTCGCCAATGACGTGGTCTACACCCAGGCTCTGCAGCCATTTACCACAGCAGTGCTTCAGCACAACGCGAATTTTGTCAACATTGTGGTAGCCCTTTGATGTTTCGCCACCAACACCAATCCAATCTGGTGGACGTATCCTTGGCTAGTTTAGATTTGCCCGACACCATCAGTCCGCAATATCATATTTGGGTGGCCAGCCGCCGAACGTGGTTGCATTGTCATGACCGCTTGCCTCAGTTTATGGATGGCGGCCCAGATGGGCGCCTTTGATGCAGGCAAGTTGCCTCAACACACCCATGAATATAACTCATCTTCAACTTTTTAAGGAACACCATGTCTGCCCATTCTACGGATCCTGGCATTTTCAAAGCATACGACATTCGCGGCATTGTTGGCCAAACGCTCACCCCTGAAACTGCCTATTGGATTGGCCGCGCAGTGGCCGCCGAAGCAGTAGCACGCCAAGTCAATGAAATTGCCGTTGGCCGTGATGGCAGGCTCTCAGGCCCGCAGCTGGCGCAAAGCCTGATGGCCGGAATCACTGAGAGTGGCATCAATGTGGTGGACGTGGGCATGGTGGCCACACCCATGTTGTATTTTGCTGCTGTACAACATTGCGGTGGCAGCGGCGTGATGATTACCGGTAGCCACAATCCGCCCGATTACAATGGCTTCAAATTGATGCTAGCGGGAACCACCCTAGCGGGTGACGACATCCAAGCTTTGCGCCTGCGCATTGACAACGCCGATTGGGTAAAAGAAGTTGCTGCTGAAGGCAGTGTGGCAACATTATCCATCGCACCAGAATACACACGCTACATTGCGGCACACATCCAATTGAAGCGACCGATGAATATTGTGATTGATGCGGGTAATGGTGTAGCCGGCGCATTTGCAGGCGATCTTTACCGTGCTTTGGGCTGTCAAGTCACCGAATTATTTTGCGATGTTGATGGCCATTTCCCCAATCACCATCCTGATCCAGCCAAACCCGCCAACTTACAAGATTTGATTCGCGCATTGCACAGCAGCGATGCCGAAATCGGGCTGGCTTTTGATGGTGATGGCGACCGTTTGGGGGTAGTGACCAAAGAAGGCCAAATCATTTATCCCGATCGCCAACTGATGCTGTTTTCCGCCGATGTTTTGAGCCGCAACCCTGGCGCGAAAGTGATTTTTGATGTCAAATCCACCCGTCTTTTAGCCCCTTGGATACGGGCGCATGGTGGTGAACCCATTATGAGCAAAACCGGCCACAGCTTCATCAAAGCCGCCATTAAGCAGCACGGTGCATTGGTGGCTGGAGAAATGAGCGGTCATGTATTCTTCAAAGAACGCTGGCTGGGTTTTGATGACGGGCTATATGCTGGTGCACGCTTGTTGGAAATTCTCTCGGCCAGTGATGATCCTTCGGCGGTGCTCAATGCCTTGCCTTCTGGCGTGTCCACACCAGAATTAAACATTGATGTCCCTACTGGATTGTCAGGTCATGATCTGATTGATGAGTTGGCTAAAAATGCGCATTTTGATGGTGCACAGGAGTTGATTACGATTGATGGTTTGCGCGTGGAATTTGCTGATGGTTTTGGGCTGATGCGTGCATCCAATACCACACCCGTTTTGGTGCTGCGTTTCGAAGCCGACAATGCAGCAGCCTTGGCCCGTATTCAAAACCAATTCAAAACAGTGATTGAACAAAATCCAGCTTTGGTTTGGCCGATGTAAATCCATCGCATCACCATAAAAAGGCTGCCTGAAAAGCGTTCAGGCAGCCTTTTTTATTGATGCCTACTTAATCATCGTGGCGGTGCATAAAAGCATCCAAGCGTTCATGGTTCATGCTCAACAATGCCTGCGGTGTGCCGCTCACCACCACATGGCCATTTTCCATAAACACCACTTTATTGGATACTTTAAAGGCAAAGCTCATTTCATGGGTCACAATCACCATGGTCAGTCCTTCTTGCGCCAACTGTTCCATCACTTTCAATACTTCATTCACCAGTTCTGGATCCAGCGCTGAGGTAGGCTCGTCAAACAACACCACCGATGGCTCCATCGCCAAAGCACGGGCAATGGCCACCCGTTGCTGCTGACCACCAGAAAGCTGATGCGGATATTTATTGGCATGCGCCTTCATCCCCACTTTATCCAACATAGCCAAAGCCGTCAGCTTGGAAGCCAACTTGTCACCCAAACCATGATAAAGAGGCGCCAACATCACATTTTCTAATACCGTTTTGTGCGGAAACAGATTAAAGCTTTGGAACACCATACCAATGTGCACAATGCGCTGCTTATATTCGGCTGAATCGGGTGTCAACGTATGATCTTTCAAAAACGGTTCGCCCAACAGATTCACTTCACCTTGATCCAAAGACTCCAACCCATTGAGGGTGCGGATAAAAGTGGTTTTCCCTGAGCCAGACGGCCCGATGATGGACACCACTTCCCCCCAACCCACATCCAGATCAATGCCCTTGAGCACTTCATGATCCCCATAGGCTTTGTGGATGTTTTTGGCTTGCAAGGCAAACGCGCCTTTGTGTTCCACGTCCAAATGCTTGCGCATGGCCACGGCCACGCTTTCGGCCGGGATGCTTTCATTGTTTTCCAACAAGCCTGGTTTGCGACGGCTCACATCAATTTTGCGTTCAAATGATTTAATCAACCAATCAAACACCGTCACAATCAGCACATAATAAAAGGCCACGCCCAACAACGTTTCCATAACCAGAAAATTTTGCGTATACAGGCGTTGCCCCACCAGTAGGATTTCTGCCAGCGAAATCACCGACACCAGCGAAGTCAGCTTCACGATGGTAATGTATTCATTACCCAAGGCTGGCAAGGCTACCCGTATGGCTTGAGGAATCACAATCAGTCGCTGAATACCCAAATATTTAATGCCTAAGGCTTTGCCTGCCTCTACTTGACCGTTGGGGACCGCAGATAAACCGCCACGGTGAATTTCAGCAATATAGGCCGCTTCGCTCAAAGTCAGCGCAATCAAACCGGAAATAAACGGCGATGACAAAATAACACTACTGGCTTGCCACATCTGTGGAACGTTATAAATAAACACCAACAGCACCAACAGCGGCAAACTGCGGAAAAACCAAATATACACGCCACAGGCTTTGGATACCGCCCAAATTTTGGAACGCTGACCCAAAGCCAAAAACAATCCAAATACAATCCCCAAAATCCATGCCGCAACACTCAGTTCGATAACCGTCAGCGTGGCATGCCAAAAATCCTTATTGGCCAAGAGGCCCAAGGTATAGGACCAATCAAATCCCATGGCTAGCTCCAAATGGTGTGTGTATAAAAGTCATCATTGGCCTGCACTTGATGACTTAGATTGGTTATAAAGCATCGCTCTCGATTAATACATTTTTAAAAACCGATGCACCCATAATGAAAAACCGATGGCTGCCACCAAAACACCAACAAAACAGGCTGCCTGAAAGGTTTCAGGCAGCCTGTAATCAGATAAAAAGTTTACGAAGAGGCTATTCTTGCATCGCCGCCATGGCTTCACGAACCACCGGCACATAAGCCTTGTCAGCATGGCCTAAATGGCTAAAAGCCCAAGACTGCAAGAACAATAGGCTGTCGTCCACTTTATCCTCACCATCTTGCCACGCTTTGGCTTGTGCCATTATTTTTGCCAAAAACTGTTGGTGCATTTGTCGGTGTCGCGCCAACAGGTGATAACCCGCCAACTCCATTAAGGCTTCTTCATCGGTGAAATGCGCCTCGGCCAAAGACTGTAAATCTGCATATATTTGGGTTACAGCGGCTTTATCCCCTTGTTCATGCGCGTTGTTTAAGGCATTGGTTAAATCAAAAAACTGCCGATGTTGCTCATCGATGCTGTCAAAACCACTGACCAAATCACGGGTCCACTCCACAATATTCATTGCTGCTCTTCCTGAAGCCCATCATGGGCTTTAATGATCGCTTGTTTATTGGTTGGGTATTTTACCTGTTGTGACCCAAACATTCATGCCATTTTCATGAATAATTGTTCTAATTTTATGGTAATCGCATGATATTTTTGATCATCAAATTTGTCGGTATAACTCGATCTAGCCAAGCGGTACAGCTCAATCGCGCATGCCAACCAACAAGCAAGCAAAGAACCACAATCCACCCCATCTACGAGGCATTTCGCCGCTGGTTATTTTTCACAACCCCATGCACCATTGATAAGGCGGTGATGAAATGATTATTTATCGACACCCAGGATAACGAAAAGGGTGTATGGGATCCAAATAAAAATGGTCTGAACAAAGCCAACAGAAGATGAGATATAGACAGAGATCAGATGAATCAACGATGCAAGCGGGCAACCTATCTGCCACACAGCAAGCGCAATCACTCAGTGGACAACTAGCCCACCGGCCATACCAACGACCCAAATGCCTTTCAGGCAGCCTTTAGGACATGAAATCCAATTATAACAATGGACTAAATAATCGCACGGTATTTTCCACCAAGCCCCACCATTTGGCCCGAGCTTGCCAAGCTTTCAACTCAATGTAAGTGCATTGCTGTAGATACTGATTTTGCAGTGCAACCACTTGTTTGGTGGTTTTTTCATCAAAAATCTGCAGGCTGATTTCCAAATTCAGATAAAAACTGCGCATGTCCATGTTGACCGTGCCGAATAAGGTGTAATGGGTGTCTACCGTAAGCGTTTTGGCATGCAACAAACCGCCCGTGAACTGAGCAATATTGACGCCCGCCTTCAATAAATGCGGGTAATAAGCGCGTGAAGCGTATTTCACCAATTTTGAATCGACGTGTTTGGGCACCACCAAGGTCACGTTTACGCCGCGTTCGGCGGCAGTGGTCAACGCCAACAACAAAGCATCATCGGGCACAAAATACGGCGTGGTGATAATGATGCGGCGCGTCGCAGAGTGAATGGCACTGATGATGGTAGCATAAATGGCATGATTACCCGGTTCGGGTGACGAGGGAACTACTTGGGCAATAATGCCACGATCCGCTATTGCGACAGACCGAGGACGCGGCAGCGCCTCAGCGCCATAGCGATCCAACCAGCCTTGAACCTGCTGCAAATTAGGTTCATTTTCTACCGCAATATCCACCGCGCACACCGCCGCCATCGCCTGCACCATACTGCCTTCACAGCGCATCATCACATCGACCCATTGGCCCACGCCGGCATCTTGTTTGAAATAACAAGGATCCACCAGATTGAAGCTACCGGTATAACCAATTTGTTGATCCACCACCAACAATTTACGGTGATAACGCAAATCCGCACGCACAAATAACGTGCGCAGCAACCCTACAGGCAAAGCTGGCGTCACCACAATGCCCACTTGGCGAAGTTTTTGCGGCCATTCACTGCGCCAAAATCCCAAGCTCCCCACTTCATCGGCCAAAATACTGCACACCACACCGCGCTCTGCCGCCGCCATCACATCCATCATCAGGCCTTCAATCATCCCTTGCACATCAATGATGTAAAACGCCAATAAGCAGCTGCTTTGGGCTTGTTGGATATCATGACGCATGGCCGCAACAATCGCTGCATCGTGATCAAGCAGTTGCAAATGATTGCCTTCTGTGGCTACCAAGCCGGTTTTGTCGGCGGCAATCAGGCTGATACCGTGATAGCGCTCATCCAGTTCATGGCTGACATTGTGGTTGATGTCGATTAAATTGCTGTCACTGAATGCATGATAAAAAGCCGTCATTTCATCTCTTCGGCGCAAGCGATCATTCCCCAATCGGGGCTCACCAACCAACGCATACGCCAGTGCACCGGCAAATGGGAAGGCAAACAAAATCACCAACCACGCCACGCTCACACCGATGTCACGTTGATGATACAAAACCCGAATCATCAAGCCCACCACAATAGACACGTGCACGACCAGCAGTATTTCACCCCAAGGAATATGAAAAGGCATACGCCAAGCTCCCGAATCTCACACCCAAACAAACAGGCTGCCTGAACCGTTCAGGCAGCCTGCATATTCGCACAAACCACACCAAACTTAAACCGAGTGGTAGGCACGCGATAAATGATGCACAGCATCCACCAAAATTTTGGCGTGTTCAGGATCAGCATACTGACTGATGCCATGCCCCAGATTGAATACATGACCACTGCCTTCGCCATATGCCGCAAGCAAACGGGCCACTTCTGCTTCAATACACGCAGGAGAGCCAAACAAGGCCATGGGGTCAAAATTTCCCTGCAAAGCCACTTGATCGCCCACCCGCGCGCGCGCCTGTGCAAGCGAGCAGGTCCAATCCAAACCCAATGCATCGGCACCACACGTCGCCATAGCCTCTAGCCATTGGCCCCCACCTTTGGTGAACACAATTACCGGCACTTGTCGCCCTTCAGCCTCGCGCGTGAGCCCTGCAATGATTTGCTGCATGTAGCGCAAACTGAATTCGGGATAAGCGGCGTCACTGAGCACACCGCCCCACGTATCAAAAATTTGCACAGCTTGGGCACCAGCAGCAATCTGCGCATTCAAATACGCCGTGACCGCTTGGGCATTGACCGCCAGAATATGGTGCAACAATTCTGGCCGACTATACATCAAGGTTTTGATGGTACGAAACTCTTTGCTACTGCCACCTTCCACCATATAACAAGCCAAAGTAAACGGGCTGCCTGAAAACCCGATGAGCGGTACACTACCGGCCAAAGCCTGGCGGATGCTGGCAACCGCATCAAAGACATAGCGCAGCTGATTCATATCGGGTACAGCTAAGGCGCGGATAGCGGCCTCGCTTTGCAATGGGTGGGTGAATTTAGGCCCTTCCCCTTCTGCAAAATACAGACCCAAACCCATGGCATCGGGCACAGTCAGAATATCTGAAAACAAAATGGCTGCATCCAAATCAAAACGACGCAAAGGCTGTAAGGTCACTTCCGTGGCCAATTCAGTGTTTTTACACAACGCCAAAAAACTGCCCGCTTGCGCCCGCGTGGCCTTATATTCAGGCAAATAGCGCCCTGCCTGACGCATCATCCATACGGGCGTATAAGGCACCGGCTGCTTCAACAAAGCACGTAAAAAAACATCATTTTGTAAAGGCTGCATGCCATCTCCGCAAAAAGCCTTCATGCAGTGCTCCAAGATGGACGCCGCGTGAAGGCCGGTTACTGTCAAATCGTTTGTTTAAAGCTCATCGTCGCTGTCTAAGCTGGCCAACACATGGTTGCGTTGTGCCTGAGCAGCTGAATGATCACCAGATTGGTCCAATACCTTTGCCAGCACCAATCGTGCTGAAGCGCCATCTTGAATGCCCAAGCTGGCTTCCAGATAACTTTGGGCCTTACCCCATAATTGCTGCCCATAGGCCATTTCACCCAAAGCCAACAACAACTGAGCATCTTGCGGGCGGTCTTTCAACCAATCTTCAGCCACATCCATGATCTTTTGTTGCTCTTTGTCACCCAAATATTGGGCTGCCTGAAGCAACGGCGGCAACAAAGCCGCTTCGTGTTGGCGAGGATAAAGCTTTTTAACCCATTTCACTACTTGCGGGTACATCCCAAGCTGTACATATTTTTCCGCCACCACCACACTCAAATCCTGCTCGCGTACATCCGCAGGAATGCGTTTCAAAGTGGTTTTCAACAGATCGGTCGTCGTGGCGCGACTCAGCCATTCTCGATAAGCCCACAAGCTGTACTGGTTGTATTCCTCTTCACTCAAAGCACCGGCACGGTTGAGCTTGCCCGCTGTTTCCAATACCGCATCTGCATGGTTTTGGTCAAACGCATAGCGTAATTGTAATTTCACCAACCGCGTGAGATTGGGGTTGATAGCGGCAGCCCCTTGAATCGCTTTTTCAGCGGCCACATAATCGCGCTTGGCCAAAGCCGATTCGGCCAGCAGCAAATAGCGTGACAACTGCTGCTTTTCAGGCAGCCCGGCCAAATCGTGCAAATAGGCATCACGCGCCTCAGTATCATCCATCTGATCAGCACTGTGTGCAGCCAGCATCAAAGCCAAAGTTTTATTGTCACCACCGCGCTTATTTTGTAACACCTTGCCAGCTTGTGTTTCAGCTTGTTCAAATTTACCTTCAAAATAGGCCAAACCTGCGTGGTTCAACGCCACCACGCTTTTGTGTGTTTGGTGTTCGCTATACCAGCCAGACACACGCTTCGGCAAATGTGCCGTCCCCAAAACCAGCCGCAGCAACACATACAACAGCACCACGGTCAGCAGCATCACACCCACAAACAAATGCAAATTAACACGCACCGTCGTCTCTTCAGTCACGATATACACATTGCCACTGTAATACTGCGCACCCAGCACCAAAGCCACGGCCACCACAAACAGCACAATAATCCAAATTAAGCCCTTCATAAGGCATGACCTCCCTGATGCGCTTCAGAAGCGGTTTTGGCTTCTGCTTTGGGTGTGGGCACGACTGCTTGTGGCGAGGTTGCCGCATTTGCAGGTGCACTGGCCGTGGGCGCAGATGCGCCTAAATCGGGCAGTGCCGTACTCATGTCCATACCAGCCTGCTTCTGATAGCTGCGTACCGCCGCCAAACTGGCCGACAACACATTGCCTTGCTGTGCACTTTGCACATCCATGGTTTTCAATTGCGCCAATTCTTTCAACCACGACTGGGTGGCAGCCGATTGGCCATCAAAATATTGTTTTACAGTGGCTTCGGCCGTATTTAAATCACTGGCATACACTTCACCGCTGCGCTGCATCAGTGCCAAGCGGGCATCCATCAGACGCATACGTAAATTTTCACGCACAAAATACAACTGATCAGGCGACATCAACATGGCGTCGTTGCTGTTCACTCGTCGCACTTCCACCATTCCTTTGAGGCTATTCAAAGTATTTTGCCACGCGCGCTGCCACCAAGTTGCATTGGGGTTAACCGGTGCGGGCGTGTTGCTGCCTGGTTTCAAGGTATTATCAATGATGAGCGGCAAGCCAGATACCGCGGTTTCCAAGCGATTCAGACGCAGCGAGACACTGGCCACATCCAGATAAGGTCGGTTTTTTAGTTGCGTTAAATCACTGCTGATGGCTTGTTTAATGGGCAATAATTGCGGCTGATCAAACCGCGCCAAACGGGCATCCAAGCTCTCTAACACGCTCACTGCCACCGGCACATTACCGGAAATCAGCAATTGTTGGGCCGCCAGATTCAAGGTGGCTTCCACTTCATCCACCAACCAATCGGCACGGGTTTTTACCAGCTCTTGGTAAGCCTTATTAGCCGCACTGATTTCATCTCCTTGGGTCTTGCTTTGCTGCTGCAAAGTCGCCAGTTCCTGACTCAGTTCATCAATCTTCGCTAGGTTGCTTTGTAACAAAAGGGCATTTTTACTTTCACCCAAACCAGCAGCATCAAGTTTGTGCGAAAAAGATTGGTCTTGGCTTTTCAATACATTTTGGCCCTGCACAAATAGAAAGCCACTGGCACCCAATGCCAGAATAGACAATACCAACGCACCCAATGCCACACCTTTGCCACCAGATTGTTTGATAACCACCGGTGCTACGGTAGGCTGAGAAGAAGCATTTACATCAGGCATGGTTGTTCCTGTTGGGGGTAAAGACGTTGCTGCGGTTTGAGGCACATCCGCAGCGGTTGTGGAAGATGAGGATTGAGCCCGTATCGGTTCTATCTGAACATGTTTAGGCTGTTCAATATCAGCCTTGCCAGTTTGAGCCTCGGGCTTGGTATCGGCTTCAGTTGGTTCGTCAGCAGGCGGTACCGATACATCGCCAGCACTGTTCACCACCATAGGGGCAGTGGGTTTGTTGTTGCGGTTATCGCCAGCATCATGCTGTTCACTCATGGTGTAAGGCTCCCTGTTGAGTTGAGATGCGCTAGCCCCTGAGCCAGCGTATTCACCACTTTAACGTTTAGTCCGTGATGCCGTAGCACCGCGGCCACGCGTTCATGATGAGTCAAGTATAACAAGCTTTGCCATGAATCGCGCAAAGACGGTGGAATTTGCCCCCACCAAGCTTCAAACATCGAAGAAGCGGCCACATACACTGCATTCAGGCTGCCTGAATGCAAATAAGGCAGCAGTCTTGCCCAATCAATGGTTTGCGCTACCCGCCGATACACCTCAGCCACCTGTACCACCCAACCACGTGCACGCAAAGCATCGACCAAAAAATCACGGCCACCGACACCACGCACCACCAGCACGCGTTTGGGGGCATCTTGCCACAAAGGCAAGCGCAATACGGCTTCACTGTCGTGGCCATCAGATGGGAGCAAGACCTGTTGCACTCCCTGAGCGCGTAATGCGCGGGCAGTCGCATCGCCCACAGCAACGTGTATTGTCGACGCTGTTTCTGGCAACACCGCAGCAGCCACAGTTACCGCTCCTGGGCTCACCCAAAACACCACATTAGCGTCTTGAATGGCTTCAGGCAACGTAGACAGTACAGCCGACTCCGCAACCAAACACATGGGACTAACCACCACGGGCAGCCAACCCAATTGTTGACACACCGCCACATCGGCGACAGCCTGTGCAGCGGGACGCAACAACAACACTGTCGGCATCAGCTTGGCTCATACGCCAAAATCGCGGCAATCAACGCAGGCGCACCGGCTTCGCTTAACTCTTTGGCGGCGGCGCGCCCCAGTGCATCCGCATACGCCACGGGCGCGGATACCTCTGTGGTGTAGGTAACAGAACCATCGGGATGACCCACCAAACCGCGCAAGGTCAACACACCCGCGTCTTCCGTACAATACGCCGCCAACGGCACTTGGCAACTGCCACCCAATGCCCGCGCCAATGCGCGCTCAGCAGTCACACACGCAACGGTTTGCGCATCATTCAATGGTGCCAGCAAAGTCATTAAGTCATCACGCTGGGCAGCAATCTCGATGCCCAAAGCGCCCTGACCGGCGGCAGGCAAACTTTCTGCGGGTGAGAGCACTGTTTTGATGCGTTCATGCAAGCCCAAGCGTTCCAAACCCGCAGCAGCCAGGATAATGGCATCGTATTCGCCTTCATCCAATTTGCGCAAACGGGTTTGCACATTACCGCGCAATGGTTTGACCTGAAGCTCTGGGTAAGCAGCCCGAATTTGCGCTTCTCGCCGCAAGCTGGCCGTACCGACGACCGCACCTGACGGTAATTCACCCAAACCCGCATAATGATTAGAAACAAATGCATCAAACGGATTGGCCCTAGCCGTAATCGCGGCCAAAGCAAAACCCGGTGGTAGTTCCATGGGGACGTCTTTAATCGAATGCACCGCAATGTCACCGCGACCATCTTGCAAAGCCTGTTCCAATTCTTTGATAAACAGGCCTTTACCGCCGATTTTAGACAGCGTTTTATCCAGTATTTGATCGCCCCGAGTACTCATTCCTTCTATGCGTACGGTGAGGGTTGGGTAGAGTGTTTGCAAGCGGCTCTTGATGTATTCAGCCTGCCACATCGCCAGCATGCTTTCGCGGCTGACAATCACCAAAGTATTGTTGTTCATGCTGTGCTGCTTTATAAAAAATGATTTGGATTTTAACATGGCTGCGCCATATGCGTTTTCAGGCTGCCTGAAGAAACGCCGCTTATCTGGCAATACAGCCACGATGAAGCAATCAGCCCCTTTTAATTGGGGGGCATTTAGTACTTATTTCAACCATGATGACACCAGTGGCGGAACGCCCTCTTTAGCAATTTTGGCAATCACCTCTATCTCCGTTAAGCCCGTTGGTGGATGTGGGTCAACCAAACTGACTTCCGCTTGAGGCGACGCATATTGCAGCAAGCCTGCTGCTGGATACACCTTCATCGACGTCCCCACCACCAACACCTTATCCGCATCGCGCATCCACTCAATGGCCGTATCAATCAATGGTACGGCTTCGCCAAACCACACGATAAACGGGCGCATCGGTGCGCCATGAGGATCAACATCTGCCAGAGTTTGATCACCCAAACACGGCACCACATAAGCCTCATCCACGCTGCTGCGGGCTTTGGCTAACTCACCATGTAGATGCAAAACACGGGTACTGCCCGCACGTTCATGGAGATTATCAACATTTTGCGTGATGATGGCCACGTCGTAAGCAGGCTCTAGCGCGGCCAGTGCCTTGTGCGCAGCATTCGGAGCCGCAGCCAGCATTTGCCGTCGGCGTTCGTTATAGAAATCCAACACCCGTTGTGGATGGCGGGCAAAAGCTTCTGGCGTGGCCACATCTTCTACTCGATGCCCTTCCCACAGCCCGCCACTGTCTCGAAATGTTTTTAGCCCACTGTCGGCGCTGATCCCCGCACCCGTCAGCACCACAATTTTGGCCTTGGCATGGCTCATTTCAAGCCGCCACAAAATCAGCCACAGCGGCCCGCAGTCGAGTCATGCCTTCATTCAGATCTTCGTCAGAAAGCAATAAGCTCGGCGCCAAACGCAATACATTCGGACTGGCCACCAACACCAACAAACCATGCTGCAAAGCTTTGCCAACCAGCTCACCAGCACGGCCTCGATAGGCATCTGCCAATACACAGCCTATCAATAAACCTTTACCGCGCACGATTTCAAAAGCACCGGTGTCTTGGGCAATGGCACGCAAAGCCGCTGCGAGTTTTTCACCTTGCTCGTTGACCCGTTGCAGCGTTTCTGGCTGGCTGATAATGTCGAATGCGGCACAGCCCACAGCGCACGCCAGCGGATTGCCGCCAAAAGTACTGCCATGGCTGCCTGGGGTGAAACTGGCACCCACTTTGGCGGTGGTAAGCATGGCACCAATCGGGAATCCGCTGCCCAAGGCTTTGGCACTGGATACAATATCAGGTGTCACGTTGTAATGCTGATAAGCATAGAGCTTACCCGTGCGGCCCATCCCCGTTTGCACCTCATCCAACACCAGCAAAGCATGGTGTTCATCACACACCGCGCGGGCGGTTTCCAAAAATTCGGCACTCGCAGGCAACACACCACTCTCCCCTTGAATCGGCTCAATGACCACAGCACAGGTGCGCCCGTTCACCGCCGCCCGCAAGGCTTCAGCATCATTAAATGGCACATGCGTGATGCCACTGGGTAAGGGCGCAAAATCCTGACTGTATTTGGGCTGGCCGCCCACCGATACCGTAAACAAAGTGCGGCCATGAAAACCATTCACACACGCCACAATCTCATTCTTGCCATCACCAAAATGATCACGCGCGTATTTGCGCGCCAGTTTAAATGCAGCCTCATTGGCTTCGGCACCAGAATTGGCAAAAAACACCTGATCCGCAAACGTGTGCTCTACCAAGCGTTGCGCCAATGCTTGCGCAGGTTTAGTGGTGTATAAATTGGAGATATGCCACAGCTTGTGTGCCTGTGCATCTAAGGCTGAGATCAATGCCGGATGGCAATGACCCAGCGCATTCACCGCAATGCCGCCCGCCAAATCGACGTATTCGTGATTATCGGTACTCCACACTCGGCTGCCCAAGCCATGATCGGGGATCATTTCGGCAAAAGCAAAATTGGGGGTCAAATAATTGTGCATGGTGAATTTTCCAAATATTCGGTGAGGTAAAATGGTTTTCAGGCAGCCTTTAGGCTGCCTGAAAGATTAGATTCGATAACTGATTGTAGTCATTATTTTCGACGTCAATGTCATCATTTTTTTGACCGGCAAAGGCAAATTGGCCGCGCCGATTTCATGCGCCATCTGCGCGTGTTTCATTTCATCTTGCTGCATTTGGGCCACAATAGCGCGGCTCTTGTCATCCTGTTCCGGCAACCCTTCCAAATGGCTTTGCAAATGAGCGGCCACTTGGTGTTCGGTTTCCTCCAAAAAACCCAGATTCCATTTATCGCCCAACAGCCCAGCACCCACGCCCACGGCAAATGATGACGCATACCACAGCGGATTGATCAAGCTGGTGCGCCCGCCCAACGCGTGCACTCGATGTGCCGTCCATGCCAAATGTTCTATTTCTTCATGCGCCGCATGTGCTAAAGCCGCTTTATTATCCACATCCCGCGCGGTTAATGCCTGCCCCGCATACAACGCTTGAGCACACACTTCACCTACGTGGTTAACCCGCATCAAGCCCAAAGCGTGCTGCTTTTCGGTGTCGTTTAAATCGGCTTCGGCCACGTCTGCATCTGGGTGTGGGCGCGTCGAATGCGCCTCGGCAAACAAGGTGCGTAAGGCCACATCCACCTGACCAATGATTTTGTCGGCCAACATCATGACCCTTCCATTCTGCTCAAGATTAACGCCATTATAACAATTTCGCGTGTTTTGTTGCAGAGCCTCATTCATTGACCACACAGCCTCTAATAAAATCAGTTCAGGCAGCTTTTTAAGCTGCCTGAACTGATTATTTCTCCTGTTACAGGTTAATTACGGCGCATCATTAGAAGCACCAAGACATCCTTTCTACCCGCTGCTACACCAACACTGGTTACACAATCATCAAGCAACAAGATCATGGAGCCACAACCAGGCCTGCCATGTCATCTCAAATCGTTCACGTCCAATTCACTTTTCTTGTAGTGACCTGATTGACACGAGCCATCACAGACATACGCAGCGTAGATGCCATAGATTCAGAATAGAAGCCGATGCCCGTCTGCTCCGGCAGCGGCAATCAACTGGATATGTCCGTGGTTGCCGCAATCATTTCCAACCGAGTTTTGCCCAAGGGCGAGGTACGCCGCTGCGGATCCAGATTCTGCCATGGCAAATCGGCTGGGTCAGCAAACATCGGTCCTGGGGCTTTACCAATTAAAATGGTGGACGCAATAGGTTGAAAATCAGCACGAAAGTGAACAGAGCTCTTCACCACCACAATGGCCTTTTGTTCGGGCACGATCCCCGCCATTTTAAACAAGTTGCGATCCAGCATTTGAGCTTTCCCAGAAGTCAGCACAATTTCCACACCGCCCACCGATAAACGCACAGCATCACCAACATCCACCAGCACACCGTGCATCATTGGACCATCGTAACGACATTTACCCTGGTAAAATCCTTCAATCCGGCAATCCACAGTGAACGGTTCATCCCCTTTTGCACCCGATTGTCCACCGAGCGTCAACGTCATTCGCTCACCCACATTATGTTGCTGCACTTGTTTCACTGCATCTGGATCGCTAATCAACCCAATGGCGGCATTGCTGGCTTGATTCGCCACCAATGCACGTAACATACCGGTGGTGTTGGAATCACCACCAGCACCTGGATTATCTTGGGTATCAGCAATAACCACGGGGCCGCTGTGTTGTTGCGACAATGCTATAGCCTGTTTAACAGCTTCATCTGGTGGCAAAAAATCCACCACCCAAGCTGCTTCTTGATTGGCCACCAGCGCAAATAGCCGATCTACGGCGTTAATCACCTGCTGTTCATCTTCACCATAGCCAAATACCGTACCCCCGCACTCTGCGATGTCTGCAGCTGGGAAACCCTGTGCAAAAGACAAGCTGGTTGCAGTGCCTTTTTCCCACTCTGCTAAGCGTTGATAAACGGTTTTGGCTGGTTCCAAAAAAGTACTCTGAGCATTGATCGCAGTCAGAAAAGGCAATCGTCTGAAGTGGCGGTATAGATGATCACCTTGCAACAATCGATGCATCACGTGCGCGCAACGCTGGCCTGTTTGCGCCATGTCTACATGTGGATACGTACGAAATGCAGACAATACGCTGGCTTCATCAAACATTTTTTGGGTCACATTGGCATGCAAATCAAGACTCACGACAATGGGCATTTCTTTGCCCACAAGCTGACGAATCCGCTGCAATAGTTCGCCTTCCCCATCGGTTAAATGCTCCGGCACCATGGCGCCATGCAAATCCAAATAGATGCCATCTATCTGATGTGTCTTCACGCCTTCCAGTATTTCTGCCACGATGGACTCATAGGTTTGCTGTTCAACAAAAGATGATGGTGTGGCAGCAGCCCAAATGATCGGAATCATTTCATAACCCAAGGATTCTGCCTTCTAAATAAAACCGCCAATGGGGATATTCATCGATTCCATATCAAGAATCGCTTGGCCACGAGCCATGGGCGGAAAACCGCCACCATTTTCAAAATGTTCATAACGTGCCATTGAAGGTGCAAATGTATTGGTTTCATGTTGAAAACCGGCAATTAAAATGCGTTTCATGATTTCACCTCTTGTTTCAAAGCAAAGGCACCCAGCAAAGCCAAACCGCCCAAAGCCAATAAAATGGCCATCACAATCCAACCAGCCATCAGCGATTGGGTCATGGATTGCGCCATGCCCATGATATTGGGACTGATAAACCCACCAATCAGGCCAATACTGTTAATCAAAGCAATGCCCCCAGCTGCTGCGGTATCCGTCAGGTATCTAGATGGAATGGCCCAAAATATGGTATACGCAGCCCACATTAAGCCTGTGGCCAAAACAATGCTGACAAATGCCGCCCAGAAATGCGTGGTAAACGAAACCGAAACCAACAACAAAACACCCGCGCCCAAAGCAGTGAGCGACCCATGCCACTTCCGCTCTTGCATGGCATCAGATGTTTTGGCAAACACCAACATAAACACAATACTGACCAAATAAGGTATCGAAGTGAGCCAACCCACCGTATTCAAATCATGGATGCCACTGTTTTTCAGTAAGGTAGGGAACCAAAAACCGATGGCATAGATGCCACTAATGATGGTCAAATAAGCAAATGCCATGCAGTAAATCCATGGATCCTTCAATACAGTTTTAAATCCGGTATGGGTCGTGGTTTGATGCACCTGGATTTCTTGTCGAATTAGCTGTTTTTCGCTTTCGGTCAACCATTTGGCTTGATTGGGGTGATCAGTTAGGTAGAAAAAAGTCACCATCCCTAAAACCACCGTAGGAATGCCTTCAATCAGAAATACCCACTGCCATCCTGCCAACCCATGGGTGCCATCGAATAACGTCATGATGTGTGTGGATAAAGGGGAGCCCAACATTCCGCCCAATGGTGCCGCCATCATCACAATAGCCATCACTCGCGCCATGCGCGCACCCGAATACCAGTAGGTCAGAAAGAAAATCATCCCCGGCGCAAAACCCGCCTCAAACACCCCCAATAAAAAACGCAAAACATAAAACATGGTGGGCGAGGTCACAAACAACATTGAAGCAGAAGCCAGGCCCCAGAGCACCATAATGCGGGTAATCGTTTTCCGAGCACCAATTTTTTCTAGTAACAAATTGCTGGGAATTTCAAACATCACATAGCCCAGAAAAAAGATCCCGGCAGCCATGCCATACACCGCATCGCTAAACCCCAAATCCTGTTGCATTTGCAATTTAGCAAAACCGATATTGATGCGATCCAAATAAGAAAAGAAATAACACAGCAATAACAAAGGCAGAAGCCGCCAACTGATTTTTTTATAAACGCGATTCAGTTGTTCGGCATGGGCTGTGTTCAGGTTTGATACAACGGCATTGGGTGTATCCATCATCACTCCCTAGAATGTGAATTGAATGAAATGTGTGTACTGCCAACGCAGTATAGGGAGCTGATTTGCTGACAACAATGTTATGATTAGGCACTATTGATGTTTTTTTATCATCAGGCCACCATGAAAAAAAATTTTACATATGATTTTTTAATACAAAGTGTTAATGAAAAACGCCTGCGTTATTTTTATCTGGTGATGATTTCCGGCTCAATGCGCCAAGCCGCGGAAATTTTAGATATTGATCAAGCCGGAATCAGTCGGCAAATTCAAGTATTCGAACAAGAATTAAACATCAAATTATTTGAACGAAAAGGCAGAAATATTATACCCACGGAGGCGGCATATATTGTCTTGGACTATTTCAAAGAGCAAATGCGCTGTGAAAATGCCTTGTTTCATCAATTGCACGAACTCAAGCAATCACGTCAACAAAATGTTTCCGTGGTATCCAGTGAAGGCTTTATCTATACCTTAATCAATCAAGTTTTGAAGCCTGTTAATCAACAATATGCTGATTTGTCGATTCGCTTAGAACTGATGGATGTCAATTATATTGTCCGGCTTGTGGCTGAAGGAAAGGCAGATTTGGGCTTGGCTTACAACCCGCCACTACACCCTGATGTGTGTATATTGGGTCAAAAAAACGACCCGGCCATTTTGGCGGTGCCATTCAATCACCCTTTAACCAAGCTGAAAAGAGCCATTCGTTTTGAAGAATTATCCGCTTTTCGCTTTGCAGTAATGCCTTTAGGATATGGGTTTAGGCAAATCATGGACAGCGAGCTGGCACGCACCCAAACCAGCCTAGACATTGGTCTGGTCACCAACTCCATGTCTGCCTTAAAAAATTACGTGGCAGCAGGACATGGTATTTCTATCCTGCGTGCAGTGGATGTCCATCAAGAAGTAGGCAGCAAGCACATTCAAATGTTGCCATTGGATTCCGAACTCTGTTCACAAGCCCAAAGTCAGTTATTGATGCGAAAACACGTCACTGTATCTGATTCATGTCGGGTATTGATTCGACAAATCCAAACCAGCTTTGGATTAACAGCCATTACGGACGTTTGATGGCTACTGCACACCAAGCAAATTGCGCATCATTGTGGTGACTGATGCTGCCTCCACCATACTTCAATGGCCTCTGCATCGGGTGGCAATACGGTCACATATTCGTCACCAAATGCGCGCCACGCTGTCTGAAAAGAAGGCGAAAGCAAACACAATACTGGCAAAGATGCTGCGGCAGCAGCCCCATATTCGGCCGCAAAGCCCCGCCCTTCTGCCTCAGCATGACCAAATTTATTGATGATGAGTAAATCTGGCTGGGCAGCCATGTCGCGTCGCAATACGCTGGCCGCATCAGCCAAGGCTTGCTCATCCAACAAACAGCTGCTTGAGCCCGTTCCCAAACATTGCAAAATGCTAAAGCATGTGCCATCGGCTACCGATTGAATGACATCACTTTGCCGCAAACCTTGCTCATTACACGCATTCAACAATCCCCCTAGGTGCCATCCCTGCTGCTGCCATTGTTGAATCAAGCGCCACACCAATGCCGTGGTACCATCAGCATCCTCATACAGCACGCCCGCCATTAATGCATTATTCGCCACGCCCATACTGAAATACCTGTTTTGAAATCAAATTGTCACCATGACCAAGCACCTGCGCCACAAAATACGCCATCAACTTCAGCGCGTCGATGAACCTATTTTTATTCCGACAAGCGGCTATTTTTCAAACGTAACGCATTACCCAACACCGAAATCGAGCTTAACGCCATGGCTGCGCCGGCAATGACCGGACTCAACCAACCCATCGCGGCCAAAGGAATACCCAGTATGTTGTAGAAAAACGCAAAAAATAAATTTTGCTTAATGTTGCGCACAGTGTCTTGAGCCAAGGCCAAAGCATCCGCTACTTGATTCACAGAATGCTGCATAAGTGTGGCGCTCGCCGTGTGCGCCGCCACATCGGCGCCGCCATACATGGCAAAACTCACGTCAGCCGCCGCCAAAGCCGGCGCATCATTCACGCCATCGCCCACCATGGCCACAACTTTACCCTCTTTCATCAAAGCTTCCACAGCCTGTGCCTTGTCGCGCGGGCTCATCTCCGCTTGATAGTGGCCGATATCCAATTGTTCAGCCACATGCTGTACCACACCGAGGTGGTCTCCGCTCATAATGTGCACATCCATGCCCTGTTTCTGCAAACGGCGCACGGCTGCCAACGAATCGGCCTTGAGGGTATCGGCCAAGGCAAAAGCACCCACTACCTCGCCGGCCAAGCTCACCGCCACCACGCTCGCACTCTGCCATTGCACATGGGTTTGCAATTGCTCAGGCAACTGCCAGCCCACATATTTCGGCTGCCCCACTTTAACCACGCCAAAACCCTGGACTTCGGCGGCGATGCCTTGTCCAGTTTCACTGTGACTTTGTGCCGCAGTAGGCCATACCAATTCTTTCTGCTGGGCTTCCGCCACAATGGCCTGTGCCAAGGGATGATTAGCCAAACTTTCAACTGCCGCGCTGATACGCCATACGTCTTCCGCTGTTAATTGACCATGTTCAGGCAACCACTGTGCCACTACCTGCGGCTGCCCCGTGGTCAAAGTGCCTGTTTTATCCAAAATGACGGTATTCACTTTACTGGCTCGCTCCATCGACGCCGCATCTTTAAACCACACCCCAAAACCGGCGGCCTTACCCATACCCACCATGATGGCTGCCGGTGTGGCCAAACCCAACGCGCAAGGACAGGCAATCACCAATACCGCTACCGCGCGCATCAAGGCATCATTCAGGTTGGTTGTTAACCACGCATTAAGGACAAAAGTCAGCACGGCAATGGCCAATACCACGGGTACAAATACCGCCGCCACTTTATCCGCTAAGCGCGCAATCGGCGCTTTGCTGCCTTGGGCTTCCGCCAACGCCGCCATCATGTCGCCCAAAAGCGTCTTACTGCCCAAACTGTGTGCCTGATACACCACGCTACCATCGGTCACCAATGCGCCGGCCAGCAAGGTATCCCCCACTGTTTTCAGCAAAGGCCGCGATTCGCCCGTGAGGTGGCTCTCGTCCACCCATGCTTCGCCGCGCTCGATGGCACCATCGGCTGCCACGCGTTCACCTGCGTTCACCTGCAAAATGTCGTTCACGTGCACTTGATCCAAAGGCACAGATTCCCAAGCTGAGCCATTTTGCTTACGCACCATTTGGGGCGTCAGCTTGAGCAATAAGCCCATACTATTGAGGCTCTGTTTTTTGGTGCGCGCCTCCAAATACTTACCTAACGAAACGAATGCAATCACCATCACACTGGCTTCAAAATAAATGTGCCCATGTCCATTCATGTCTGATGGCGCAAACAACATATAACTGGAATAGAGCCAAATCGACAGCGTACCCAGACTCACCAATACATCCATATTGGCCAATCCACCTTTAATCGATGCCCATGCGCCTTTATAGAATGGCCAAGCCAAGCCCCACTGCATGATGCTGGCCAAGACGAATTGCCAAATGGGTGACAACATCCAATCGTGTCGTCCTAAAAACATGCCCACCATGCCCACCAGAAAGGGCAATGTAATCAGCCATTCGAGCGCCAACCGTGCCGAAAATTTCGGCATCGCGCCCAATTGCGGCAAAGCATGCTCGTCAATGGGCTTGGCGTCATAACCTGCTTTTTGGATAAAACCCACAATATCCGCCGGTTTAAGCTGGCTATCGTCAAAATGGACTTGCGCTTCCTCTCCAGCAAAATTCACACTGGCCGAACTCACTGACTGCTGACGATTCAGTACTTTCTCAATACGCGTGGCGCATGCTTGGCAAGTCATGCCTTCAATCTGAAAACGGGCTTTTTGCATCATGGCCTCCTTCTTCTTAATTTATGCCTCAATGCGTCAACATTCAGGCAGCCCCAAGGCTGCCTGAAACCACACTAAAACCAATGCATCCCATTTACTGTTCAATTTTTACATCGTAGCCCGCATCTTCCACTGCTTCGACCAATGCTGTTGGGCTGGTTTTGGCCTCATCAAATTCAACTTGGGCTTGGGCATGGGCCAAATCCACATGGCTTTTACCACGCCAGATACCGCGAGTAATGCTCGGGTAACACTTTTAACACACCCGCCACAACTCATACCGTCTATGTGTAGAATCACATTTTGCATGATGAATCTCCTTATCGATCAAGTGGAAACAGCATAAACCTTTACCCTATGTTAAAGTCAAATTTTTAAACTTCACGCTTAGGCACAACAACCATGATCAATATTAGTCAAGCCGCCAGTGCCGTTGGGCTATCAACCAAAGCCATACGCGATTATGAGACCGCCAATCTGATCCACCCAATGCGTGCCGACAACGGCTATCGACTCTACAACGCCAATGATATCGAAACCTTACGCTTCATCAAGCATGCCCGCGATGTGGATTTTTCACTGGCTCAAATTACCCAATTGCTGGCTTTGCGCAACAATCCACAACGCGCCAGTGCTGACGTCAAAACACTGGTCGGCCAACACATCCATATGCTCACCCATAAAATTGAACGCTTAAGCTCCATGAGAACCACTTTGCAAGGCTGGTATGACCAATGTGGTGGCAATCATCAACCCGACTGCGCCATATTGACCGGACTGAGTAAAGCCGCTGATCACGGTGCCAACAGCCAACCGGCAGCCAAAGTGCCCAAAATTCGCTAAAATAGCGCGTTTTGTTGCCACTTATTTCTCCATGCGCCTAACCCACATCAAGCTTGCCGGTTTCAAATCCTTTGTTGACCCCACTACCTTAACCGTTCCGGGCCAGCTGGTTGCAGTCATCGGCCCCAATGGTTGCGGTAAAAGCAATGTGATTGATGCTGTGCGCTGGGTATTGGGCGAAGCCTCAGCCAAACAATTGCGCGGCGAAAGCATGCAAGACGTGATTTTCAACGGAGCCAACACGCGAAGACCAGCACCGCGCGCCTCTGTAGAGTTGGTGTTTAACAACAGCGATGGCCAATTGCAAGGCCCTTGGGGACAATACACCGAGGTGGCCATCAAACGCCAACTCACACGCCAAGGTGAATCAACTTATTACATCAACAATCAAGTGGTACGTCGTCGCGACATTACCGATTTATTTTTGGGCACGGGTGTTGGTGCTCGTGGTTATGCCGTCATTGAACAAGGCATGATCTCGCGCATTATTGAAGCACGGCCCGAAGAATTACGCGCCTACATTGAAGAAGCTGCAGGTATTTCCAAATATAAAGAACGCCGCCGCGAGACTGAAAGCCGCCTCAAGGACACCCGAGAACACGTACAACGCTTGGGTGATTTACAAAGCGAATTGGATCGCCAAGTTGAAAAATTACAACGACAGGCCAAAACCGCAGAGCAATACCAAGCCCTTAAAGCGCAATTAACCCAACAGCAAGATTTACTCGACTACGTGCAATGGCAACAAGCTTTACAACAAGCCGATGAAGCCACTACACGGCATCAGCAACATCAAGCCACACAAACTGAACTCACCGCTCAAATCAACGCGCTTCAGGCCGCCGCACACGCCATGCAGCAACAAGAACAGCAACAACAGCAGCAAGTGCATGAATGGGGTAATGAGCGAGCACTTCTGCGCGAACAATGGGCGCGTTTAGAAGAGCAAATCCGCCATCGACAAAGCCTGCAACAACGCTTTGAGCGCGAACAAAACCAAGCACAAACCCACTTACAGCGCCTACAACAACAAACAATAACACTGGCTGAAGAATCAACGGGCCTAGATGAGCAATTGGCAGAGCAGCAGTTGTCACTAGAAGAATGGGCGTGGCAAATCACTGAGCATGAAACCCTATTGCCTGAGTTGGAAGAGCAAGCCCAACAAGCTGAATTGGCGCGCCAAAGCCAGCAAAGCGAGTGGGCACGCCTACAACGTGAATATGCGCTCAAGCAACAACAACAAAAACATGCCGAGCAAAATATTACCCAGCTACAACAGCGCCAATTACAACTCGCCGACGAGCAAAAACAACTGGCCTTGCCTGAAGAATCGGTCGTTGCGGCTGCCCAAGAGGCCGCGGCCCTGGCTGAAGCCGAGGTATTGGTGCTGGAAGATGACTTAGTACAGAGTGAAGCACATCATGCCGATATGCAGGCAGCCTATCAAGCTGCGCAAGCACAGTTGCAGACCTTAGAAAAGCAGCAACTAACATTAACGGCCCAACAATCGGCGCTGGCGGCCTTACTGCCGGCTGTGGAAGCCGACGACTTTTGGGCACAAACCGCACACACACAAGCCCTTTCCGTGTGGCAACAAATAGAAGTAGACACCGATTGGCAGCAAGCATTGGGTGTGGCTTTGGGCAAACGCCTGCAAGCTCGATGCTTGCCCAATTTTCAACCACCGGAACCGCTCCCCCCTGGCAGTGCTCAATGGATTAACCGCAACATGACACCCAGCAGCCCCATCGCGGATCCTTTAAGTGCACACGTACACGCGCAAAGCAGCCCGCTTCTTCAGGCAGCCCTACACCACTGGCTTGATCACATTGGCTGCGCGGAAACGTTGTCTGAGGCCATAACTCGCCAATCGGAACTGACCGGACAACAAGCCCTGATTACCCCACAAGGACATTGGGTAGATGCTGTGAGCATCAGCTTATTTGCCGAAACCGACGGCGAACCTTTGCTACAACGCCAACAACAATTACGCCAATGGGAAATAGAATCAGCGGCACTGGAAGTCCCTTTGCAACAGGCACAGCAGGCTTTGGCTCACTGCATGGATGAAATGGCCTTGGCCAAGCAACAACAGCAACAGCAACAAAACCAACTAAAACAGCACCAACAAACGCTTCAGGCAGCCAGCAAACGTGCCACTGAATTGTTGACGCAGACCAATCAAGGTCAAATGCGGCAAGAACGCATTCGACAAGAATGGGCACAAATCACCGCTGCACTGAGCCAAGAAAGCCAACAACGGGATGCTGCCGCTGCCGATGCAGGCACTTTACAACAATCCATCGCAACATTAGCTGATCAACAACAACATCAGCAGCAACTGCATCAGCAGCAATTGCAGTCACTCAAACAAACCCAATTGAGCTTATTAGAAGCACGCCGAACCCAAGGCATGGTTGAAATGACCGTGATGCGCCTGCAACAACGGCAACACGCCATTGCCCAAGAACAATCGCGCATTACGCAAGAGCGTGAAGAATGGCAAGAGCGCCAAAGTGAATTGGCACTCCACCATGAGCAAGAAAGCTTAGATGGGGAGTGGCAAGCGCAACTGGCAGAGTTGAATGCTCAAATGGAAGCAGCCAATGCCCGCTATGATGAAGCGCAAAGCCAATTAAATGCGCAGCAAAAACAGGTTCAAGCAATCTACGAACAACAACAAACACTCAGCAACAGGCTGCCTGAAAGCCAAGCCGCGACACAACAGGCATTGTTGCAGCAACAAGAAGCACTACTCAATGCCAAGCGTTATCATGAAACCTTAAAAAATAATGGCGCTGATCTAGATGCCTTGGCTCAGCAACACAAGGACAGCAGCCCTCAGGCATTGGGCAATGACATAGCAACTTTGGCCCAACGCATCGCTGCTTTGGGTGCAGTGAATCTCGCGGCACTGCAAGAGCTGGCAGAAGCGACAGAACGGCAGCACTATTACACCGCACAGAGAGATGACGTCCAAGCGGCCATCGCGCTATTGGAAGAAGCCATTGCCCAAATCGACCATGAAACCAAAGCCCGTTTCAAGCACACCTTCGACGCCGTCAATGAGAAAGTACAAGCCTACTTCCCCACGCTGTTTGGTGGTGGCGAAGCCGCTTTGCACATGGTTGGCGATGACCTGCTCAGCGCTGGCGTCTCCATCATGGCGCGACCGCCTGGCAAAAAAAACAGCACCATTTACCTGTTGTCGGGCGGCGAAAAAGCGCTGACAGCAATGAGCTTGGTGTTCGCCTTGTTTAGCCTCAATCCAGCGCCTTTCTGCTTGCTGGATGAGGTGGATGCGCCACTGGATGATGCCAACACCAGCCGCTTTTGCCAATTGGTCAAAGAAATGTCGGCGCAAACCCAGTTTTTGTATATCTCACACAATCGCCTCACCATGGAAATGGCCGAGCAGTTAGTGGGGGTTACCATGCAGGAAAAAGGCGTCTCGCGCATTGTGGCGGTGGACATCCAGCAAGCATTGAGCATGGCAGAGCCTAATCGGCATAATGTCATTCATAAAAACTGCCCCGCCTCGTGACGCACGGCCAGTACACAGCAATATTGGCCAGCAATCCATATTGACAATGGCATAATTATCGCCAATGATGTTTTCATGTTGCGCTTTCCGCTGTCTCCCATACAAGGAAAACAATCATGAAGACACAGAGAAACCTTCGACAGCAACATCAATCCAATGGATTTGGCTTGATTGAACTGGTAATGGTGGTGGCAATATTGGCCGTGCTGGCGGCCATTGCCATCCCAAGCTATCGGTATTACCTCAAAAAAACACGGCTGTCTCAAGCAAAACAAATTTTACTCACCAACAGCCATGCGCTGGATCAATATTATCAGCGCCACCTAAGCTACAAAGCCAATTCCACCACATGGATGACCTTGCCACTAACACAAAACGATCATTTTTGCTTCCGCCTGGTTGGCAACCCGCGCGGCGCAACCAATGAGCGTTATAACGTGAAAGCAGTTGCTTTGGACTCTGAAGAAGAATCTCGGGTGATGAAAATCAGTCAAGATGGCACAGTTTTGCTGTGTGCACAAAGCAGCAGCCGTTGCAGTGATCCCAACCCTTATTTCAGTGGCGGCAGTGCCGTGGATAAAGAATGCCGTGTTTTTGGTACCTAGTTACTTTCTCATACGAAACGATATGCCATTTCGACTGCCTAAAATACTATACGACCATGGTAAGTCAGACTGGCACACCGGTAGCTTCTCTTGATTATTTGTTGAGCCGCTGCTAAGCAACTCAATGTACCGCGATGCGTCTGGACGCACATTGCTGCTTCGCTTGTTTCACCAATAGATCCAACTTTGCGGCGCTGATTTCACCCAATACTGCTTGCTGGAAACCACATTTTGGCGCGCGCACCAGCGTAAATGGCAAAGCCCCCACTGCATTACCCAAGCCTTGCATAAACTGGCGACTGTCCTGCCCCACATAGCGCCACAGCGGATAGCGTACATTTACCTCGCGGGTAAAACGCTGTAAATTGGCGTCTGTATCCAAAGCAATGCCAATTAACTGCAGTGCCGTATTTTTGCCGCCATAACCATGTTGCCGATACCAGCGATTGAGCATGGGCATCTCTTTGCGGCACGGAGCACACCAAGTAGCCCAAACATTCACGACCTGAATCGGCTGAGCAACGGTAGCCAAACCCACAGGCTTCCCCGCCGGCCAAGTTTGCAAATCAGCCGCCCATACCGGGGCACAAAAAATAAAACCGATTCCCCCAAATAAAGCCTGAACGCATAACGCTGAGGTGATTTTCATGGATAACACTTGCATTCACTCCGTTCGCACATACAATAGACACATAATCATCATACTATTGAATCGCGATACGAGAACACTTCATGGCACCCAATACCATCATCCTCTACCACAACCCCCGCTGCTCCAAATCACGCGCAGCACTGGCACTTTTACAGGTGCGCGACATCAAAACCAAAGTCATCCCCTACCTCACTGAGCCATTGAGCCGTGAACAAATTCAAACGTTGATCCGTCAACTTGGCATCACATCGGCGCGGGCAATGATGCGCACCAATGAGCCAGAATATCAAACACTGGATTTGGCCCATGCCGATGAAGAGAAATTGATTGGCGCATGGTGATTCACCCTATTTTGATTGAGCGTCCTATTGTGGTTTGGGGTGACCGGGCCGTCATTGGCCGCCCATTAGAAAACATCGAGGCGTTGCTGGATTCGTCATGCCAGGCATAAATGCGGGGCGCGGTTTTTTTTATCATCTGCGCACGGGCTTTTTTGTGAGCCTGCTGTTTGTGTTGGCGAATTATTTACTCAGTGTGGCCGAAGTCTACAACATGAGCAAACCCAAGATGCCCAGACAAGCGGATGCGGCAGTGATTCTAGGCGCAGCGGCGTGGGATAAACGACCTTCGCCAGTGTTTCGTGAGCGCATCAATCACGCCTTATATTTGTATCAAACCGGCATGGTGAAAAAATTGATTTTCACCGGTGGCACGCCGAAAGCAGGATTTATGACCGAAGCCGCAGTGGGGCGTCGTTATGCCTTGCAGCATGGTGTAGATGCCGAAGATATTCTATATGAGAATATGTCGCGCGATACCTATCAAAACCTAGTGAATGCCAAAGCATTGGCTGATGACAACAACATCGACAGCGTGATTATTGTGAGCGATCCATATCACATGGCTCGCGCTGCGTTCATGGCTCGTGATCTCAACATGCAGGCGCAAACATCGCCCACCCCGACAACGCGTTTTACGGCCACCCAATCGCAATTACGCTTTTTGGCACAAGAAGCTTATTTGTTAATGGCTTATCAGTGGATGCAAACCGTGCATCGTGCCAGCACGCGGTTCCAACTCATCTAAATAGCAGCTACAATCACACCAGACACACTTTTACAAATCGATCGCACCTTCAGGCAGCCTGTAAACCTGTATTTTGCGCTTTCACTCAATGGTATCTGCTATGTATCTTTGGCTTAAATTTTTCCATATTGCTTTAATGTTTGCGTGGCTGATCGGTTTATTTTCATTGCCTCGGCTTATGGCCCATTTGGCCGCCACATCGCCTGGCAGTGTGGAATACCAGCGCCTATTGTTTATGGTAGAAAGACAGTGCAAGCCATTGTTGTATTTGGGTGTCCCAGCGCTCTTAGTGGGTTTGGCGATTCCGTTTGTCAATCATTGGTGGGGCCAAGGCTGGGTGCATACCGAGATTACATTGGGGGTGATTTTGTTGGGTTACAACGGGTTTTGTTGGAAATTACTGCAAGACTTTCAAGATGGCCGCAATCGTTATTCTCTTACTTGGTATCGCGGCCTCAGCACCGTGCCAGTGGTGGTGATGTTATTGGCGCTGTATTTAGCCATTTTTCAACCTTTCTGAATAAACGATGGCTTTAGAAATTGAACGTCGGTTTTTAGTCAATGGCACAGAATGGAAAACGCTGGCTACACCGCAGTTATTGCAACAAGGCTATTTAAAACTCAACGCTGAAAATGATATTCGTGTACGCATTATTGATGATGAGGCGTGGATTACCATCAAAAAAAGGCGTACTGACGTATCACGCTGGGAATTCGAATACCCCATTCCAGTAGCCGATGCCAAAGCCATGCTGGCACAATTATGCACCCAGCAATTGAGCAAACGTCGCTATCGTGTCTGCTATCACCAGCAGTTTTTTGACATAGACGAATATATGGGCAATCAATCACCTTTAATACTGGCTGAAATCGAATTGACCAGCGAAAATACCCTCATTGAACCACCCCCTTGGTTGGGTACGGAAGTCACACACGATGAATGCTTTCAGTTGGCTTATTTAAGCCAGCACCCTTATGCCACTTGGTCTGACCCAGCATAAACTCAACCACTGGGTCATCATTCACACAGCAATAACGAACAAGGATTGTGTTATGGATCGCAACGAAGCACTATTTCAGGCTGCCAAAAAGGTGATTCCTGGTGGCGTTAATTCCCCTGTACGTGCCTTTGGCAGTGTTGGTGGTGTCCCTCGCTTTATCCACAAAGCCAAAGATGCCTGTGTATGGGATGAAGACGGCAACCAATACATTGACTATGTGTGTTCTTGGGGCCCAGCTATTGTTGGCCATGCCCATCCTGAGGTAGTGGACGCGGTGCGCGAAGCCGCATTGGGCGGTTTGTCCTTTGGTGCGCCCACCGAAGGAGAAGTGCGCATTGCTGAAGAAATTGTGAAACTGATGCCAAGCGTAGAGCAATTACGGCTGGTCAGCTCTGGCACCGAAGCCACCATGAGCGCCATTCGTCTGGCCAGAGGCTACACAGGCCGTGACAACATCATTAAATTTGAAGGCTGCTACCATGGCCACTCCGACAGTTTATTGGTGAAGGCAGGCTCCGGTCTACTGACATTTGGCCACCCCAGCTCAGCCGGTGTACCAGAAGACTTCACCCGTCACACATTGGTTTTGCCTTACAACGATGTGGCGGCCCTAACGCAAACGTTTGCCGAGCAAGGTGACAGTATTGCCTGCGTGATTGTGGAGCCGATTGCCGGCAACATGAACATGGTGCAAGCGTCAACAGAATTTGTACGCGCTTTGCGATCGCTCACCGAAGCACACGGCGCCGTATTAATTTACGATGAAGTCATGACTGGATTTCGAGTGGCTTTGGGCGGCGCTCAAGCCCTGCATGGTGTCACACCCGATTTAACCACTATGGGTAAAGTGATTGGCGGCGGCATGCCCATGGCCGCTTTTGGTGGTCGAGCCGACATTATGGCATGCATTTCCCCACTGGGCGGGGTGTATCAAGCCGGTACCCTTTCAGGCAACCCTTTGGCTGTAGCAGCTGGTTTAAAAACCTTGGAAATCATTCAGCGCCCCGGTTTTTATGAAACCTTAACGGCTCGTACCCAAGAACTCTGCAAAGGTTTAAAAGCGGCTGCGGAAGAATTGGAGCTACCGTTTAGTGCACAAGGTGTCGGCGGTATGTTTGGCTTTTATTTCATGAATGACCTGCCGCACAGCTTCGTTGATATGCAACGCAACAATACTGAACACTTCAAATTATTTTTCCATGGCATGCTGCGCCGCGGTGTGGCTTTCGCGCCATCCGGCTTTGAAGCCAGCTTTATGTCAGCTGCGCACACCTCCGAGCACATCGCCGACACACTGGGCACAGCCGCCGATGTATTCACAGAAATGGTGCGTGGCTAATGCCAAAGTAGCCACGCCCAAAATTGTTTTCAGGCAACCCAAAGGCTGCCTGAAAACACCGAAACCGCAAGCCCAGATAGGCTTGCGGTTTGCTATTGATAATGCAACATTAACTACCGATTACACCTCCATCATCTTTGGTGATGACCACCGTAGAAGCACGTGGCCGCCCACCTTTAGGACCATCTGGCCAACTAGAAACTGCCTGCGGATGAGCTGGATCGGAATCGCCTTCTTTGGGCTCGCCCGGATGCTGAATATTCACAAACAATGTTTTATTGTCGGGCGCAAAAGCAATCCCAGTAATTTCACACCCATTGGGCCCTGTTAAGAAACGACGGAACTCATTACTACCCGGGATGGTGGCCACCATTTGATTATTGCCCAAACCCGCATACTCATCCATATTTAAGGTAGAGGTAGACACATCTGTTTGAATCCACAATACCCCGCGGTGATCAAAACTCAGACCGTCTGGGCTACCAAATTCGGCGCCTTTCATGCTGCCTTTAAAGCGCGCATCTTGAGTATCATGTCGGCCAGCCAGCACCAGAATATCCCAGTTAAACGAACCCGCCGTGGGATTGCCTTGTTTTTCTTGCCAATGCATGATGTGGCCAAACAAATTTTTAGCGCGCGGATTGGCCGCGTCTACACCAGGTTTGCCTTCGCTACCCCGTTGGCTGTTGTTGGTTAAGGTGCAATACACGCTGCCTGCACGATACGGATCGACAGCTATCCATTCCGGACGATCCATTTTGGTGGCACCCACCACATCTGCAGCCATACGTGTTTTCACCAGCAATTCACCTTGATCGGCAAACCCATTTTCAGCAGTCAGCTTGCCTTCACCCTGTACCAAAGGCAACCAGTCGCCACTGCCATCTTCATTAAACCGGGCAACATACAGCACGCCCTCAGTGAGCAGGCGCTTGTTGGCCGCACGGTTACCCGGCTGATAAGGCTGTTTGCTGATGAATTTATAAATATATTCGAAGCGCTGATCATCCCCCATATACACCACCACACGGTTGTCTGGGGCCAGCGTGACTGCTGCGCCTTCGTGTTTAAATCGGCCCAAAGCAGTGTGTTTGATGGGTGTAGATTGGGGATCATAAGGATCGATTTCCACGACCCAGCCAAATCGGTTCGGCTCATTCGGGGTGGCACTGGTATTAAACCGAGCATCTTGCTCATTCCAACGATACACTTCATCTTTGGTACCGATACCATAGCGTTTTTCCAATGCAGTGGGCGTTGTTCGCGTGGTAAAAATATCAGCCCAGTTTTCTTCGCACGTTAAGTAAGTCCCCCACGGTGTTTCACCGTTGGCACAATTTTGCATTGTCCCCAAAATGGTTTCGGCACGAGGATCTGCCGCCGTTTTCAGCAAAGTATGATTACGGCCAGGGCCGGAAATGCTCATGGGCGTATTGGCAGTAATACGGCGCGCATATCGAGAAGGACGCACCAGTTGCCACTGCCCGTGGGCATCTTTTTTAATTTCAACAATGGATACGCCCATGGCATTTTGTGCCTTGCGGACCTTTTCTGTGCTCCAATTAGCCGCACCATCTTTGAAAAGTAAACCATTGTCAACATATTCGTGATTCATGGCCAACAAGCCATGGTCACTGCGTTTGCTGCCCATGGGCAAAGAAAAATAAGACATGCCGTCATGGTGCATGCCTGCCTGAAAGCTTTGTTCTATTGCACTATTGGTCGCATCTGTTTTAAACGCAGGCATGCGGCCAACCAAGCCCACGGCGTCACCCCATTTGTAAAATGCCCGTGCGCTATAGCCTTTGGGCACCACCACTGTATCTTGACTGGACAAGCCAATTGCGCTGAAGCCCAAATGTTTGGCTTGACCAATATTATCGCGCGGGAATACCCCTGCTTGTGCCTCGTTGCTCAGCCATGCAGTGGGCAATACCGCAACAGCACCGAGTGCCGTACCGGTTTGCATCAAACTGCGACGCGATAAGCGCGCCTGCCACACAGCAGACAGTGCTTGATTGCTGGATTCATTACTGATGACATCTTCATTAATGTGTTTTAAGAGTGTTTTTTTGGTCAGTGGTTTGCCCATTCGATTATCCTTACAGTGGGTTTTGTGTCTACAATTAAGCCCCGTAAGTGTACAAACCCGATGTGACAGACAAATAAAAAAATCATGACTGTTTTATGACCTTTTGATGACAAAAAAACCGATGGCGTCCCATCGGTTTTTTTGTTGTGTCTCCCCGTCTTACTAATTTTATTTACAAGCTGGCACAATAATCATTGGCTTCGCGAGGAATTTTCCCTGCACACGCCCATTGCATTTTCTTGCCAGCTTGAACCGACATCAATAATAAAGGCTCTGAGCTGCCTGAACGCGGATACGCATAAATACTACCTTGACGAATATCGATTTTTTGCCAATATTTTTGCTCTTCTGGATTCAACGTCAGCGGTTCGGTCACCTCATTCAAATTCGTTCCTTTTGCAACCCGAGTTTCTACCCAAAGCGTCGCCATTTTTAATGCCGCGTCAGACCCAACATCGCTATAAACAGAGTCTTCATCATTGTCCGTTTTCTGGGTAGCCATGTGTTGCTTGGCCAGAGCGGTATATTGCTGATAATACGATATGCTCCAGTACCCCAAAAATAGGGTCAATATCAAGGCCAAATACCCCAAAAGCAATCCAGCCAAAGCCAGGCCTCCGCGGCCGGCTCCTTTTTTTGCCTTTGCTCGACCCATATGCCCCGTGATGATGGCCAGCAAAGAGCCTATTAGTGGCAGCACCAAGAAACCCAGAATACCAAATATCAAACTCAATAATGCTGGCGTATTGGATTTGGGTTGACTGTTTTGGTTGGATGTTACTGCTGCTGTCTTGGGCAATACCAGTTTCCCCATAATTTCCCCCTTTAAAATATACAACTAAATTTCAGTAGCTATCCAAACATGAAAAGCAATTCATATTCCATCTTTCCCCATTACTTTGCGATGCATCACAAAATTATTTAAATCGTTGTTATCAAATAAATAAAATATATTTTATTGGCTCATAAAAAAATCGCTTCCTTATGGAAGCGATTTTTTAGGTCAGTTTAAGGCAGATTACATCATGCCGCCCATACCACCCATACCGCCCATGCCACCCATATCAGGGGCAGCTGGTTTGTCTTCAGGTAACTCAGCAATCATGCAGTCGGTTGTCAGCATCAAGCCAGCAATAGACGCCGCATGTTGCAAAGCAGTACGCGTAACTTTAGCTGGATCCAATACACCCATTTCCAACATATCACCGTACTCACCTGTGCCAGCGTTATAGCCATAATTACCTTTGCCAGCCAAAACATTGTTTACAACCACACTAGGTTCGTCACCTGCATTGTCCACGATCTGACGCAATGGCGCTTCAATGGCTTTCAAAACGATTTTCACACCAGCATCTTGATCGGTGTTTGCACCTTTCAGCTCTTCAATGGCAGAACGGGCACGCAGCAAGGCCACACCACCACCAGCCACCACACCTTCTTCCACTGCAGCACGGGTGGCATGCAAAGCATCATCTACGCGGTCTTTCTTTTCTTTCATTTCCACTTCAGTAGCGGCACCCACTTTAATCACAGCCACGCCACCCGCTAATTTAGCCACGCGTTCTTGCAATTTTTCTTTATCGTAGTCGCTGGTAGCGGTTTCGATTTGCTTGCGAATTTCGCCCACACGTGCTTCAACTGCAGCTTTATCACCCAAACCATCAATGATAGTGGTGTTTTCTTTACCCACTTCAATGCGTTTGGCTTGGCCCAAATCTTCCAAAGTGGCTTTTTCCAAAGACAAACCCACTTCCTCAGCAATCACGGTACCACCAGTCAAAATAGCGATATCCTGCAACATGGCTTTACGGCGATCCCCAAATCCTGGCGCTTTCACAGCCACAGTTTTCAGAATACCGCGAATATTATTAACCACCAAGGTAGCCAAGGCCTCGCCTTCTACATCTTCAGCAATAATCAATAACGGACGGCTGGTTTTGGCCACTTGCTCCAACACCGGCAACAAATCACGGATATTGCTGATTTTTTTATCAAACAGGAGCACATACGGGCTATCCATACCAGCAACCTGTTTGTCTGCATCAGTAACGAAGTATGGAGACAAGTAACCGCGGTCAAATTGCATGCCTTTAACCACATCCACTTCATTTTCCAGTGATTTTCCGTCTTCCACGGTAATCACACCTTCTTTACCCACTTCATTCATGGCTTTGGCGATAATTTCACCAATGGATTCGTCTGAGTTGGCAGAAATAGAAGCCACTTGAGCAATTTCTTTGGATTTTTCTGGGACTGGTTTAGCGATTTTCTTCAATTCGCCTACCAGCGTGTCTACGGCTTTATCAATACCGCGTTTCAAATCCATCGGATTCATGCCAGCCGTTACATATTTCATGCCTTCGGCAACAATAGATTGGGCCAACACAGTTGCTGTGGTAGTACCATCGCCGGCCACATCATTGGTTTTAGAAGCCACTTCTTTCACCAATTGTGCACCCATGTTTTCAAATTTGTCTTTCAGTTCTACTTCTTTGGCAACAGACACACCATCTTTGGTGATGTGTGGGCCGCCAAAAGCACGTTCCAACAACACATTGCGACCTTTAGGGCCCAAGGTTACTTTGACAGCATCAGCCAAAATATTGACACCTACCACCATTTTTTGGCGGGCATCATTACCAAACTTCACATCTTTTGCAGCCATTTGAATACTCCTCAATCAATATAGATATAGTTCATCCGGGTTGCCTGAAAGCAACTCAGTATCACAGGTTATTCGACAATACCGAAGATGTCTTCTTCACGCATAACCAGCAGCTCCTCACCATCCACTTTAACGGACTGACCGCTGTATTTGCCGAAAATCACTTTGTCACCTACTTTAACGTCCAATTTTTGGCGTTCACCGTTTTCCAACAGTTTGCCATTACCCACCGCCAACACTTCACCCATATCTGGTTTTTCGGCAGCAGCACCTGGTAAAACGATACCAGAAGCAGTTTTTTCTTCAGCTTCCAAACGTTTCACAACCACACGGTCATTCAAAGGACGAATAGTCATGTTTCGATTCTCCACAATGTTCGTGCTTTCGCACATTCAAGTTGGTTAAATACAAATCCGCTTTCCACCAAACAGCGAAAAACAGAGCAGCAAACTTCTTTCGCCGCTTTAGGTAAGGGTAGATGCAAACAATTCAAGTGCCCGCGACCATTTTTTTTTAATTGTAAAAACAATTTCTTGTTTGAAGATGATTTAGCAGAGCCTTTGTTCATACTTCTAACACCAATCAACTAAAACAAAAGACTTTCGGGATATCCGAAAGTCTTTTCAAAACAAGCACACAATAAAACACATTAAAATCAACACACGCTACTTTATTGATTATTGATAGATACAACGCTAGTTAAGGTGTAGCAGTGCGTGGCGTTGCATTATCTTGTGGCTGCGCTTGTTTTTGTACGGCTGGCGTCATGCTGCTGTCACCAGAGGCAGGATTTGAAGCAGCTGTTGGCATAATGGTTGCAGCAGGAGCGACATCACTCAATGCTTGAGCGGCTTTGGGTTGAACCACTGAGTTTGAAATGGTTTCCGCAGGCGTTGATTGGGTACTGCTCACAATTGTGGTCGCATGATCAGAAGGCCAGAGCTGCCATACTGCCACGAATACTGCGGCCACGCCGCTACCGCCATCAAATACTGATAAACCGATTGGTTAGCCGCTTTGGGTAAGTTTGAGGTCACGTTATTTTTAATTGGTTTGCCAGTCACAGCAGTTTGCATCACTGGATCTTGGACACATTGCAGCAGACTTTCGTGCAAACACGCGCGGCGAGGCTGGTCTAATGGCAATCCCATGCCTTGAGGGCGACCTTCATTCAAACTCACCCGAATAGCATGATAAGCGTCCCATCGCTCTGAACCCACTTTATCCACAGCATCCAGTACTGCTTTTGCATCCGTCTCCCCGTCCAAGCCGGCAGACAATACTTCAAAGTATTCCTCTTGTTTCATCGATCTCACCACCGTTGGCCTTCTGTCGTTTCCAAAATTGGGCGTAATTCCTTTGCTATCACTTCTCGCGCCCGGAAAATGCGTGATCGGACGGTACCGATTGGGCAATGCATGACCGTTGCAATTTCCTCATAAGATAAACCTTCCAGCTCACGCAGAATAATGGCTTGACGCAAGTCTTCAGGCAACCTATCCACTACCGATTGGACTGTTTGCACGATCTCTTGATTCAGCAAATGAGATTCTGGCGTTTGCCAATCTGGTAATTGTTCCGTTAAATTCAGTTCATCACCTTCATCATTGGTCACCATCGCATTTGTTTCCAACTTCCTGCTTTGGCTGGTCAGGTAATTCTTTGCGGTATTGATACCAATTCGATACAACCAAGTATAAAAAGCACTGTCACCCCTAAAATTAGGCAATGCTTTATATGCTTTAATGAAAGTCTCTTGGGCAATATCCAATACTTCATGTTCATCTTTGATTAATCGACTCAACAACCGTGTCAACCGGCGCTGGTATTTACTCACCAGCAATTCAAATGCCGTCACGTCACCTTGTTGCGCCTTCTCCACCAAAGCCTGATCGATTTGTCGATCATTCATACCAGACCTTTATCATGTTGATAGCAGCCTGAATTTATTAATAGGACAGGCTGAGAGTTATTATAGTTCCAGACAATTTACTATTTTATTATGATATGCACGAGGTAAAGTTGACATTACAGGCAGCACGCCTTGGGTAACGGCCTTATCAACTGCAACCGCCACATTCACAATGGCAATGCATTCATCACCCTCACAGACAACGGGCCAAATCTTACGCAAAAAAACGGGCACTTTCCGCTCTTGCAGAATTCTTTTCACGCTTTTACGCCCGCCTTGCAATCGTAAAGTGTCTTGACTGGTGGTAATCCGCACCTGCCAATCCGGATGAATATGAGGCAAACCCAGCACATGCTCGTCCCATTTTAAAAAATGCGACAGCTCTGGCAACGTCACTGCACACGGCAAAATAGCCAACCACGGCCACTGAAGATGAGCCTGCTCCCCAAGCGGCCATAAACAATCTGCATAATACACGGCTTGCCCATGCGGCAACGACCAGGTGGCCGTTTTGACTGAAGTTTGCTGTAGTTGCCGAGTGAATGCCGCAATAGATGCGGCACGAGGTGAACCCAATTGATGTTTTTGGGCAAAGCAGTGTAACAATTGGCGCTGCCGAGCTGCGCCAAACTGGCGCCAGCGGCTCACGCAGAAAAAACCATGGCTACACACATCAACCCAGTCCTGAGTTGAGACTTCATTTAAAATACTCAACTCATCCTGCAAACACGCAATGGCTGCCTGAATTTGCCTATTCATGACTGGCATATGAGTACGCCATTCGGGTAAGCCGATGTGGCGCAACCAATTCCGCAAAAAACGCGTATCGTTGTTGCTGTCGTCATCCACAAAAGACAACTGGTAATGCCGCGCATAGGCCAAAATTTCTGAGCGCGTGCGCCTCAATAACGGGCGCCACAGCTGCGTCTGTGCTGTCAGAGTGCGCCATGTGGGCATCGCTGAAAGCGCACGAACCCCCCACCACGCAATGCCGCCAAAAAAAATGTTTCTACTTGGTCATCTTGGTGATGAGCCAACACCACAACATTGGCTCGGCTGCCTGAAAAAATAGCATATCTTTGCTTACGGGCAGCGGCCTCAATGCCTTCTCCCACAACATTTACCTGCACCTGCGCTGCTTGCAAAGGAATACCCCAATCTGCGCATAGATTTTGGCAAAACAGCAACCAGGCATCGGCGTATTCACTTAAACCATGATGCACATGAATCGCTTCAACTTGAATAGAGAGTTGTTGACGCAAGCGCATCAAAACGTGCAGCAACACCACCGAGTCCATACCGCCGCTTAAACCCACCGCCAAAACAGAATGGCCAGCCATACTGGCTGACCATTGTGCGGCCACATCCTCGGCCAAATCGACAAAATCGGGATCTAAATTACTTGCTGTGAAATTTTCCATAAGCCATCAATCGATCAAATCGGCGCGACAACAAATCAGCGGTCGTCATATTTTGAGCCTCTTGTAACTCACGCTCCAACAGCGCTTTCACCCGTTTCATTACTTCAGGATAATTGCGGTGCGCGCCACCCAAAGGTTCCTCAATAATCTGATCAATGAGTTTTAAATCATGCAATCGCTTAGCAGTAATCCCCAAGGCCTGAGCCGCATCAGCAGCCTTTTCCGCCGTTTTCCACAAAATAGAAGCACAGCCTTCGGGTGAGATTACCGAATAAGTGGAGTATTGAAGCATATTGACATAGTCGCCAACGGCAATGGCCAAAGCACCGCCTGAACCACCTTCACCAATAATCGTACACAAAACCGGCACACGCAAACGCGCCAACTCATATAAATTAAGACCAATGGCCTCAGACTGGCCACGTTCTTCTGCACCAATACCGGGGTATGCGCCCGGCGTGTCCACGAATGTCAACACCGGAATCTGAAATTTCTCAGCAGTTTTCATCAGGCGTAAGGCTTTGCGATAGCCTTCCGGTTTGGGCATACCAAAATTACGACGAATTTTTTCTTTGGTATCCCGGCCTTTTTGGTGACCAATCACCATCACCGATTCCCCATTGAATCGTGCCAAACCACCGACTATAGCGGCGTCATCTGCATAATTTCGATCGCCATGGAGCTCCTCGAAATCGGTACACAATGCATTAACATAATCTAAAGTATAAGGACGCTGGGCATGGCGAGAAATCTGAGATACTTGCACTGGCGTCAGTTTAGAAAAAATCGATTTGGTTAAATCATCACTTTTTTTCTTCAGTCGAGCAATTTCCTCAGAAATATCCACCACCGAATCGTCTTGAACGAAGCGCAGCTCATCAATTTTCTGCACCAACTCGGCAATAGGTTGCTCAAAATCAAGAAAAATCTGTTTCATTGTAATGGGTTCCAACTCAGCTAAATTGCTGGTTATGATACGCGAAGATAATCTGCTGCGCAGCAAAAAGGCATTAATTTTGCCCTACTTTCAATCTAAACAGCACATTTATTAAGTAATTTGCACTATCGTCCTAGCAACGATCATCGCTCTGGCCATAGACAATCTCAAAATCAATAACACTGCATCCAGCGCCCTATTTTGAATCATTGTTTTGTTCGAATAGCCACGAATTAAAGTGCAATTTCACCCGCTTAAGCGCAACACAAAATTTACCAATAATATCCTAATGATACGACCGCCAACATCCATCACCTCATCAACGAAAAAAATCTTTTTGATTCAATATAATATTTCATTAATTCCATCTTTCAGGCAGCCTAAATTAGGCTAGAATAAGCACTGTCTTTATCCTATCTAGGTAGGAATTTATTTTATGAAACCACACCCTTTACACAGTTTATTTGCGCCGAAGCACATCGCTGTGATTGGTGCCAGCGATAAATCCAACAGTGCTGGGCAACGCCTATTGGCCAATCTACTCGCTTCTGCGTTTAAAGGGAAAATCACTCCAGTCAACATCCGCCATAAAATGGTGGGCGGTTTAACCGCTTATGCCAATGTGACCCAAATCCCACAAGCAGTGGATGTAGCCATTGTACTAACCCGCATTGATTCTCTGGCGGCCATTTTTAAAGATTGCCACAAAGCGGGCATCCGCTACGTTATCTTGGTTAAAACGCTGGAGCATGTCCAACCCAAAGACCGTGAAGTTTTAAAGAAAGCAGTGGATAGGGCCAAAAAACTTGGCGTTCGCGTGTTGGGCCCCAGTTTACTGGGCCTTATTCGCTCCAATATCGGTTTGAATGCCAGTATTTACAGTGGTCACATTAACCCCGGTAACCTAGCAGTTATCAGCCAATCCAGTGCATTGTGCACTGCTATGCTCGATTGGGCATACAGTCGTGACATCGGTTTTTCAACAGTGCTGTCTTTGGGCGAAACCACATGGGACGTGGATTTTGGTGAAATTCTGGATTATTTGGTCAACGACAGCGCAACCAAAGCCATCCTATTGCACATCAACCAAGTAACCGATGGGCGACAATTCCTCAGTGCACTGCGTGCAGCCGCCCGGGCCAAACCCATCGTAGTCATTAAATCTGGTCATAATTTGGATCACGTTACTGGCCTCACGCAAGCCAGTCGCGCACTCAAAAATGCTGATGTATTTGCCAGTATTTTGGCGCGGGCGGGCGTTCTACAAGTCAACTCTATTTCACAAATGTTCACTGCAGTAAAAGTATTAACGGCCAATTATCGAAGCCACGGGGATAAACTGGCCATCATTTGCAACGGCATAGGCCTGGGTATTTTGGCCGCAGATACAGCCTATGACTTGGGCGTGCCTTTAGCCACCTTAAGTGAAGGCACCTTGTCCAAACTCAATGAAGCCCTTCCAGAAAACTGGTCACGCAGCAACCCCGTCGATGTGGTGGGCGACGCAGGCCCTTTGCGCTTTCGCACCGCCGTCAAATTGTGTTTGGACGATGATCAGGTGGATGGCGTATTGGTGATTTTTTCACCCCAAATCGGTACAGATCATCTGGCCACAGCACAAATGATGGTGCAATTACAAAGTGAAACCGAAAAACCACTTTTGCTATCGTGGCTGGGTGAACAAAAAGTGAAAGAAAGCCGAGCCTTGTTTACTCAAGCAAAGCGTCTGCATTTTAATGCCCCGGATAACGCCATTGAAGTTTTTAAAAAACTGGCCGACTTTCACCACAATCAACAACTGTTATTGCAAACACCAGCACCATTAACGCAAGCCCAATGCGAGCCTGATTACACTGCCGCACATCGCTTACTGCACATGTTGCAAGACGCGCCAGACACCATTGTTTCAGAAGCCCTATCCAAACAACTTTTGGGCCTATTTGGCATCCACACCAACCAAACCCTGTTGGCGCAAAATGAAGCAGCTTCCTGTGCATTAGCTGACAAACTGGGCTATCCCGTGGTACTAAAAATTGACTCACCTGATCTGTTTTATAAATCAGATATTGATGGCGTCCGGTTAAATTTAAATTCCAGAGAAGAAGTATGCGCTGCCTATCAACAGATGATTCAGGCAGCCCAACGCACGCAACCACCCATTCGCATCAACGGTGTCACTGTTCAGCCTATGTATCGACATAAATACGCCCGAGAAATGGCCATTAGTGTTACCCGTGACCCTACTTTCGGCCCCATCATTACACTGGGTGCGGGCGGCTGGGCTGGCAACTTGCAACAGCAGCGGGCAGTGTCTCTCCCGCCTTTAAACGACATCTTGATTCAAGATATGCTCTCGCACACTGCCATCGGCCATACTTTAGGTACTTTTAAAAATATGCCGCCAATAGACAAGCTGGCGCTGCATCATGCCTTACTGCGTATTTCGGAAATGGTGTGCGAGTTGCCTGAAATCGAAGAAATGGAAATAGATCCATTTATGGTTACGCCAGATGGCGTCATGGCACTGGATGCCCGAATGGTCATCAATAAACAAAAAAAATCACCCCGCCGCTATGGCATATGGCCATTATGCCCTATCCACATTTTCTAGAAACCCATACTGACCTCAAAGATGGTACCAGCGTATTTGTGCGCCCGTTGCGCCCAGAAGACGCCCAAATGGTGCAGAATTTTGTACGCAACATGTCAGATCAAAGCCGATACAATCGCTTTATGTCGAGCATTAAGCAATTATCACAAAACGTTTTGGTGCGCTTTACCCAGCTCGACTATGACCGCGAAATGGCTTTGGTGATGATCAAGCAAAATCAAGATACCGAAGACGAAATATTGGCGATCGCCCGTTACACCACAGATCCTGATATGGAGGTATGTGAATTTGCCATATCGGTATCCGACCAGTGGCAAGGACATGGTATAGGCATGATTATGATGAATCTTTTATTTGATGCCGCTCGTCACCAAGGGTTGCACACCATGCGAGGTGAAATCCTCACGGCCAACACTGGCATGCAAAAGCTCACCCGAAAATTGGGGTTTACGATACGCAAAGACCCCGAAGATGGCAGCGTTTGTTTGGTAGAAAAACCACTACTGGCAGCAGCAGAAAGTACTTCTGCGACAACAGCAGGATAAATACCTTGCAAAGATAGGGATTTATCACCTAAAATTGGCGGTTTTCTTATTACCGATTTACCGCAACACTTCGATTTTCTGATGAAGGAATAAATAATGGTCGTAATTCGCATGGCACGTGGTGGCTCTAAACACCGTCCTTTCTTTAATATTGTGGTGGCTGATTCCCACAACCGCCGCGACGGTCGTTTCATTGAGCGTATTGGTTTTTACAACCCCGTTGCCAATGAAAAACAAGAACGCGTGCGTCTGAGCGCAGAACGCTTAAACCACTGGGTGGCACAAGGTGCACAGGTGAGTGAAGCCGTAGCCAAACTGGTTAAAGAACAACAAGCTGCTGCTTAAACCTCCTGGTTATGAGCAACAGCAAGCCACAATGGGTGGCCATGGGCTACATCAAAGGTGTATTTGGTGTCAAAGGCTGGCTAAAAGTTAGCGTGAGTACCGAATATACCGATAGCTTACTGGATTACTCCGAGTGGCGCTTATGTAAAGATGGCCACAGTCAACGCATGACTGTGGTCGAAGGCAAAGTTCATGGCGATGAACTGCAAGTCAAATTCGACGGCATTGATGATCGAGATGAAGCTGCGCGTTTGCGTGGTTACACGATCGAAGTCGATCGGGCTGACTTTGCCGCAACCGAAGACAATGAGTTTTATTGGGCCGACTTGGTTGGTTTGAGTGTCACCAACCGTGAAGGCGTGATGCTGGGGAAGGTAGAATCGCTGATGGAAACTGGCGCACATGATGTTCTGGTTATCCGCGGCGAGTACGGCGAAAAATTGATTCCATTTGTCAATCAATTTGTGGATGAAGTTTCTCTACCCGAACAACGCATGGTAGTGGACTGGGGCATGGATTACTGATGCACATTCAGGCCATCACACTGTTTCCGGAAATGTTTTCTGCCCTCACCCAATCAGGCGTCACCGCTCGAGCGTTACACAAAGATTTGTGGCAATTTGAAGCGATTAATCCGCGTCAATTTGCCGACAATGCTTTGGGTTATGTTGATGACCGCCCTTTTGGCGGCGGCCCAGGTATGATTATGATGGCTCCGCCTTTGCAGGCAGCCATCGAAGCAGCCCAAGCATCCTGCCCCCAGGCTCAGTTGGTTTATATGAGCCCACAAGGGCAGCCGCTCACGCACAACATGGTGGCAAAACTAGCTGAAAAACCAGGTTTGACAGTGGTCTGTGGTCGCTATGAAGGTATTGATGAACGGGTGCTGGAGATAAATGATATCGAACAAATCAGCATTGGCGATTTTGTCGTGTCGGGTGGTGAACTCCCAGCAATGATGTTGATGGATGCAGTGATTCGTTTGCTGCCCGGTGCGTTGGGTGATGCGCAATCAGCGCTGGAAGATTCGTTTGTCAACGGTTTACTAGACTGTCCGCATTACACGCGCCCAGTCGAATTTCGAGGCGTGGGTGTTCCCGATATTTTGCGCGGTGGCAACCACGGTTTGATTGCGCAATGGCGGTTAATCCAATCGCTATCGCGTACTTTGGCACGCAGGCCGGATTTATTGGCCAGTCGTGTGTTTACCCCAGAGGAATCTAGGCTCTTGCACGCAATCAAGCAAGAGGAACGAGATGTCCCATGATAATTAGGAAGCCAACAATGAACTTGATTCAACAGTTAGAGCAAGAAGAAATCGCTCGCTTAAATAAAGACATCCCTGAGTTTGCCCCTGGCGATACCGTGGTTGTGTCTGTCCGCGTAACCGAAGGTAGCCGTACTCGTCTGCAGGCTTATGAAGGCATCGTAATTGCCCGTCGTAACCGCGGCCTGAACAGCAACTTCATCGTGCGTAAAATTTCAAGCGGCGAAGGTGTGGAACGTACTTTCCAATTGTATGCACCGAGCGTGGAAAAAATCGAAGTGAAACGCCGTGGTGACGTGCGTCGTGCCAAGCTGTATTACTTGCGCGGCTTGACTGGTAAAGCGGCTCGCATTAAAGAAAAATTGCCGGCTCGTAAAGGCTAAATCGGATTTTTGCCTGGTTTCAGGCAAGCCGATAATCATGAGGCCGAATCTGTTGATTCGGTCTTTTTTTATGGTGTCATTGCCAACAGCTGAATCACGCCAGCCCCGCCAACTTTAATTGGGCTGCCTGAAAGAAATACGTGATCCCAATTATCGACCATACGCGCAAGCAGGCGAAAAATGTTAAAATTGCGCCGTTTTGTATTTTACCCTTTGCCTAAGCCAAATAAGGACCCCAACCCATGAGCCAATCCCTCAGTTACCGTGATGCCGGTGTGGACATTGATGCCGGAGATGCACTGGTGGAAAACATCAAACCTTTTGCCAAACGCACTATGCGGCCAGAAGTCTTGGGCGACTTGGGTGGCTTCGGAGCTTTGGTTGAAATCAGCAAAAAATACCAAAATCCCGTACTGGTTTCCGGCACCGACGGTGTGGGCACCAAATTGAAATTGGCCTTCGATTGGGACAAGCATGACACGGTGGGGATTGACCTTGTGGCCATGAGCGTCAACGATATCTTGGTGCAAGGCGCCGAGCCTTTATTTTTTCTGGATTACTTTGCCTGCGGTAAATTGGATGTGGGGCGTGCCACCGATGTGATCAAAGGCATCGCCGCCGGATGCGAAGAATCTGGCTGCGCCTTAATTGGCGGTGAGACTGCCGAAATGCCAGGCATGTATCCCGAAGGCGAATACGACTTGGCCGGCTTTGCTGTAGGCGTAGTGGAGAAAGACCGCGTCATCAATGGCCGCAGCATTACCCCAGGTGATGTGTTATTGGGCTTAGCCTCAAACGGTGCACACTCTAATGGCTACTCATTGGTACGCAAAATCATCGAGCGCGACCAGCCCGAACTGGATGCCCCATTTGATCAGGGAAAAACCCTGCGTGATGCCATCATGGCACCCACCCGCTTGTATGTGAAGCCCATCTTAGCGGCACTGAAGCAATTCACCATTAAAGGCATGGCGCACATTACCGGGGGTGGCATCACTGAAAACGTACCGCGCGTGTTGCCTGAAAATACCGTAGCTCAAATTGATGCGCAAACATGGACACTGCCAAAACTTTTTCAGTGGCTACAACAGGCAGGCAATGTGAATACTCAAGAAATGTACCGCACCTTTAATTGTGGTATTGGCATGGTATTGATTGTGGCTCAAGAAGATGCTGCGGCCATTCACGACTTTTTAGCCAATGAAGGTGAAACTGTGTATCGCTTGGGTACCATTCGTGAACGTCAGGGAACAGAGCACCAAACCCAAGTGGCCTAAACTCAGCCGCCACTTAAAATGGCAACGAATTGATAAAAAACCGTTTCAGGTGCCTCCAATCTCTCTTTTGATTTTTATTATTAAAATCAATAACTTATGATTTTGGCAAGAGGGTTTTGTCAAATTTTTGACAAAGCTTGAGCTACTCAATCTTGAGATTTTGTAAGGTGCAATTTCGCTTGTTGATTTTTTCTGTTTGATATGATAGAAGGATCGGAGCGAAAATATTTAGGGGAAATGAAATGGCAGCACACAAAGCAACTGATGTTGCAAATTGGTTTATCGGAAAATTTGCAGAGTCGGGTGATGTTGTTACTCATTTAAAAGTTCAGAAGCTACTTTATTATTCAGAAGCCTGGAATCAAGTTATTAACGGTGAGGAGCTTTTTGAGGGGCAGATACAGGCGTGGGCACATGGCCCTGTAGTCCCGGAAGTTTTTCATGAGTTTAAGCAACATGGATGGAATCCATTGCCTATGCCGGAAGAAGATCGGATTCCAAAATTCTCGGAAGAAACCGAGAATGTACTAAACCAAGTTATTGATACTTATGGTGAGCTACCAGCCAAAACACTTGAGAATATGACTCATGAAGATGAGCCTTGGATTCAGGCTCGTGGCAATCTTGAGCCTGAAGAAAGATGTGAGGCTCCTATCCCCAAAGAGGAAATAAAGACCTTCTTCGAAAAAAAATATGGGGATTAATATGGCCAAAGGACAGGCAAAAAAAATACCTAAAGACAAGATTCAGGACGAAGCAAAAGACAAAAGCTCTCTCGGAAATGTGCAAGGTTCTGAATTAGAGAAGAAAATATTTGATCTTCCCGTTTATAAAAAAGATGGCTCAAGAGAGAGTGTAAACGGAAAAAATCCATATGTTGTTTTAAAGTATTTTCAGGATGGCTGGGAATGCTTTTCTGTGTGGACAACCGAAGAGCTTAAGTCGTTTTCAAGATTCCTGACTACTTTCTCTGGGCATACTTGGGATAGTGTCTATAAGTCAGCGGGGAAAGGGCCAAATAAAGGCAGTCTTGGCTATACCCCCTATGACATAGCCACAATGAAGGCAGGTAAAGATATTTTAGAGAAGGTAAGAGATTCAATCTCTCCCGATATCGGCTTTTTTGAGCTTAGAGTAAGTGACAAAATCCGACTTCATGGCTTTCAGTCGCAATCAGCTTTTTTCTTGGTAATGCTTGACAGAGAGCACAGAGTTTTTCCTTGAAATGGAATAAATTAAGAAAGCCAGTCAAGTGACTGGCTTTTTTTATTCAATCAGCACTCCCTCTTCTGGTGGTTTGAGCAACAACCAAGGTTCAACCTCAAGAGCTTTTGCTATCGCTTCTATGTTGGAAAGAGACACGTTCCAACGAGATCGCTCCACAGCAGACACGTAGGTACGGTCCAACCCAGACTCTAGAGCCAGAGCCTCTTGTGACCAGTTCTTCCCTACTCTCAGCAGTCGCACATTGAAGGCCAGCACACCACGAAGATCGTCAGGTGCTGGAAGTTCTGTTGGTGGTTTGGGCTTGGCAGACATGCCGTCAAGCTACCCATGTGATACATTTGCATCTACGGAGTTTGCTTCACATATGAGCAGCGACGTATGAGTAGCTTGTGAACCAGCACATGGAGTGAAAATGTCAATTCAATGTCCCAAATGTGGAAGTGACCACATTCAATCAATCAGGGCCGTACTTCAATCAGGAACAACTTACAGCACAGGTTCTGTTGTTGGTGTAGGTGTTGGAACTAGTGGAGCTGGCACTTTTGGAGGCACTACTTCCAACACCAGCCAAACTACATTGGCTGCACGATTTTCCCCACCCAAAAAACCAAAGAAGTTGGAAATTATTGCTGGTGCAATAATGTCGCTAGCTACAAGTCCTTGGCTATTCAGCAAAAGTCCACTCATGGCAATTACCATTGGTATTATCCTTTGGTGGCTTTGGGAAATTCGTGCTTACAAGAAGCGAGACAAAATCTATAAGGAGCAATATCCGATTTGGAAGAACATGCAGGACTATGGTTATTACTGCCATCGGTGTGGAAATGCTTTTCCAGTAAAGTGAGCATCGCAAAAATATAAAGCCACTCGTTGAGTGGCTTTTTTTGTTCATAAAAAAAGCCCCATTGCTGGGGCTTGATTTTTTCTTGAATTCTGCTTTATTGAATATTGTCTAGATAAACATAAGGAGAATTCAATGTCTAACATTATCAATTGAAACAATAAAAATCAAAATGTCAACAACTCAAATCAAGAATTTGACTATTTTTCTCTCAACAAACGAGTATTTAGTGAGCTTGTTCTAACAAGTAGACCGAAGCTCATTCTCTATCAAATAATCTCCTATCTTGCTTGCACATGCACCTATAAAAATGGGTTCGTTGGAATTCATAGTGAGATTAAACAAGCAACCTTGTGCGAAGCACTAGGAATAGATAGAAGAGATATAGCAGGATACTTAAAGCAGCTTGAAGCTATGAGGCTCATTAAGGTCTTCAACACAAGCCCATTAGTTCTACAAGTGCTAGAAGTTCCACAGGCACCCCAAATAAACGACATTAAGGGGCTATTGCTCTATGCACTTACTAACCCACAGCAATTCAATTTTCATAGAAATTTGAAGAGAAAAGCAGCATTCTTTGAGACATTCAAAGAATACAACTCTCAAATTCTTGTTGAAAAAATGAAGAAAGCAGAGGTCCCAGAGGATCACCAAACAACAGAGCAAGAACCAGACGACTACGATCCATTTGGCTTTAAATAATAATCCCCGAAAGGGGATTTTTTTGACCACATAGAAGTAAAGCACTTACAAGTCAACGACCCAAAAACTCAACCCGACAAGTCAACCCGACACTAGAAGTCTTTATTAACAAGCCTTTAGATTATGCCGTCCAGCACACTCAACCCGACAACCTATTTATTCAACCCGACACCCGCACCCTTATCAATCAGCACTTCAGAGAAAACCTACCGACAGTTTTCGCATGTTTGATAAAGAATGTTTGACTTTTCGCACCCTATATCAATCATTCCTTCTCATATTAATGATCATTCATAAGAAGAATAAAGAATAAATTTCCCTGCGCCAAAAAATTCCCACAGTCCAAATAGAAAAGTTACTCATTGAGTAGCTTTTTTTATTCCAGGAGGACCCAGACGAGCTGGTCCATTTTCACTATCGTGATCAGCCAGCAGAAGAATTCCAAGCAAATTGATCAACAGGTTCTTGTTCTGTCTGCTGATCATGCTTTTCGACTTCGCAATTTAATTTAATCAACTCAATCATGGTGGCTTCAATTTCTTTTCCACAGTAAGCAGAAAGTTGAACAAGTTCTTCATAAACCTGATCACCAAGAATTTTCTTCAAAATGGTGAGCTTTTGCTTTTTGTCTTTTTCAATGAAGACATCCACCGCACTTCTAACGACCAACGACATATTTGAATTATTTGATTCAATGTGTTCTTTACTCAAATACTCAACCTGGTCATTTCTCAAAAATACAGAAATCTTCACATGATCTTTTTCAAACTTGCTTTTTTCTTTGGTGCTCTTTTCTTGTTCTAGTTCTTCCATAAATTCTCCTTGAATGTTATTTCATAATAACAACTCAAAAAGAGCAAACAAGGATAAGAAGCTATCGACCTCGGATTTAATCGGATTGGGTCTTGTGTCTTCGACACCCTTCAAAAAAGTCTAGTCAATCAATCGGATTAAATCTTATTAGGCAAATCATATTTAATCAGACAACAACCAACCACTTTAAAAGCAAGCAGATTAAATCAGATTGCCCATTCTTGCTTGTCTTCTCTAATCTGATTGGTTGGTATTACATAAAATTTTCTGCCTTTTTCCTTGTCTTCTTCAATCTGATTGCTATCGAATTTCACTCAGATCGTGGACATTTCATTTCTATTTCGTAAGATTAATACATATAAAGCAAGGCCAATTTTTCCAGACGAAACTTTCGGCTATTTCATAGCCTCGTTTCTGGAAAAATCCCTTGCTAGGGCTATGCCCTAGAACCCTTATAAAAACAACTACGGAGAAGAAAATGACATTGACAGGAAAAGATAAAGAAATATATGAACACCTATTGAAAGACTTAAGATCAACAGGTGGGAAAATCGGCAAAAGACAAATTTTGAAGCAGTTTGATTGCCTGTATTCAAAATGGTTTTCTAGTCAGGTTAACACTCAAGAGCTTAGAAAGGATTTTGAGAAACAGATAGATATTGAGGAAAGAAAATGGCAACATTAAAAACACACCCAGGTCGAACCAATGACGATCACAAGTTCAAGCGAGATACACGATTCGAAATCAGACTTTCAGAGATCGAATATGAGGCCCTTGTAGCCCAATGGCACAAATCAGGTAAGCACAATTCTATGGCCCGTTATGCTCGTGCCTGCATTTTTGGTGAAGAGGACAAGATAGAAATTCACATCAACCAGAAAAAGCAAGCCGGGATTGATCGTCTCAAGGTGCAAGGTGCCCTTGGCAAAATTGGCTCCAATTTCAATCAGCTTGCCAAGCAGTTGAATTCGAAATATGACTTCATCACTGCCAAGACCTTGATCGCTGAAATGGAAAAAATCAGGATTGAACTTGAAAAGATTTCCAATCTGAACGACGGAGAATGAAATGCTCCATGTCCGAATGAAACATGGCAAGGGAGATCCACAGAAAGCCGCTGATTACCTTTTGAGTGACAAAGACCACACCGGCAAGTCTCGCTCTGTCAAACCTGAAATTCTAGATGGTGATCCGAACAATGTCGCCAAGATTGCCAGCATGACCACCAGAGCCCACAAGTATGCAACTGGGGCCTTGGCCTTCCGTGACACAGAAAAGCCCACCCTGGCCCAGCAGCAGGCCGTTATGAGGGACTTTGAAGCCACCTTCCTTCCAGGTCTTGAGAAGGACAAGAACTATGCGATTGCATGGGTTGCCCATTGTGACAAGGGCAATCTTGAATTGAACTACTTTCTTGCTACTACTGAGCTAACCACTGGAAAGCAGTTGAACCCTTTTCCACCAGGCACCCTTCAACATGAGTTCAATGATGCTTGGGTTCAGAACACCAATCAACAACTTGGCTACGACCAAGTCGTCACTGATCCGCTGAAAATCTCTCGCTCAAAATTTGAACAGAAGATTCTTCCACTTAAAGAAGCCACTGCCGAAATCTGTCAGCAGGCAAAATCACACAAAGAGATCAGGGACAACCTAGAAGAGATTTTCAAGTCAGCCATTGAACACGATGAGATCAAGAGCCGCCAAGAGATTATTGACTTGCTCAAAGAGCATGGTGATATAACCAGAGTCGGCAACGATTACATTTCATTCAAGCCAGAAAGTGAAGCAAAAGCCATTCGCTTGAAAGGCCCCGTTTTTGAAGAAGGGGCAGACTATAAAGAATTGAAAGAGAAGTCCAAGGAATATCAGCTATCCAAGCAGCAGCCCAAGGACTTGACTCAAGAGCAGTTCAAGCAGAATAAGGAAAAGATTGATCGTTTGAAAAACTCTCGCCTTGAATACTTCAAGAAGCAATATCAGCAGAAGGAGAAGAAGGTTCGCACCTTTGGCCCAAAGTCCATGCAGGCTAAAAAGCCTGCTTCTCCAAAATCAGCACCACAACCGCAGCAGCAACCAGACGGACAGCCGGAGGATGCTATGGCTGCAATGAAAAGAATGATGGAAGAAGTCAGGCAGGAAAATCAGGAATCATTGAAGAAGCAGGAATCACTTGAGAAGTTGGATAACAAAAAGCAGGAAGCCGCCAAGCCTCAAGATCCTATCGTGGTGAAGTCCAACAGCAGCAAGCAGGCCCAACCTACCAGGAACGACCACAAGCCCGCTATAGCCTCGTTTGGGCAGGTTGCCACAGGTTCAAGAGCGGCATTCTTCACTATCCAGATTAATCATGTGCTGGCTTCCAAGCATTCATTGGAAATGCAGATCGGCAGTTTGAGCATGTTCAAGCTATCCGACATAGTGAAGAAGCAGGAGTTAATGCGACAAATTTACTTGTTGCAGCAGCAGATTGAAGTCTTGAAGGCACAGCAGGAACAGGCAGCAACCGCCGAGCTTATCCAGCAGCAGGCAGCCCGCTACAAGAACACCACCACACCTAAGCCGAAATGGGTTTGATCCCTGCCGGTGGCTCCTACTTCATTTGGCCTTGCCAAATAAAGTAGGTCGAAAAAAAAGCACCTCACTATGGAGGTGCCGCTAGGCTGGCTGTTTGGACCGCTTCGTCGGGTCCTTCCGAGATATTCAAGAAGGCCGTTTACTTCCTTGTTGGCAATTTGATAGGGCTATACCTCTTGGTGGTCTGTTTATTGCTATGGCCGACTGACTTCATGATTTGTTCTTGACTACTCAGGCCAGAAGGAGGCAATTCACTGATATGGTTCTTTTCTAAGGTGCGGACATTCTCAATGCCCAATAACTCACTAATGAGAATGGAGAAATTTGCTCCGTCCATTCCTGTGATCTGTCCGATATTGAAAACAAGATTGCTGATTGCCTCACGACGGAAGAAATGGAAACGGAATTTGTCCAGCTTGTGCCGCTCAATGAACTTATCAAACGAGCCGGAGAAGCCCAGCAGGGTATAGGTGAACAACCTAGGGTCATTGTCCCTCTTGGGGATGGCTTCCAAAATTTGGCGAGCTTCCTTGGTGACAACTACTTTCCTAGGTTTACCCGACTTCGTTTGATAAAGCTGGATATAGTTTTCGTCCAAATGGACTTGTTCCCATGTGAGCGGCACAACCTCACTACGACGAAAGCCACAATGATAGGCAAGCAATGAAATTTGTTTCAATTCTGGATTTGAGTATTCATCCAAAGCCTTGAATAAGGTTTCTTTTTCTTCATTGCTCAGGCGATAAACATTTTTTGGATCTCGGTTTTTGAGTAGTTCTTTATCATAGTCAGCAACAGGATTGCGAAGTCCTTTGAATTTTGCTTCTTGGTGCCGCAGGTTATTAAACAGCTTTTTGATAAACGACAGTTCACGAGAGACAGAAATCTTGGAGACATTGCGGCCCAGTCCTTTCTTTCTGTTGCCAGTCATGGCAGGGGTGGCAAGTCGTTCCTTGATATAGTCGTTAACTTCAATGTAGGTGATTTGCTCAGGCTTGAAACTGCCAAATGGTTTCTTTTCACCATTGGAAATTGCCTTCTGTGCCATTTGAGCAATCAAGCCACCCACCTGCAACAAAGGGGCGGCAATCTCGTTATGACGGTCAGGAATGGGTGTATTTTCAATCGTCTTGAAAAATGACAAGACACTGACTCGATTTCTTCGCTTCAAGTCGTCGCCCTCCGGTGCCTCTGGCACATACTGGGCAATGTATTGCTTGATATAGAAGGACAAGGGGGGACTTGCCAGCAGTTCAGCAATCTGCTTGGCTTTTTCGTCCCGATCAAGTTCAATCTTGTTCAGGGCTTGCCGCCCTATGTTGGACTGGCAGGTAGCAAGGAAGTCCTTGGCCTCTTCCAAGGTGTCAAACAGACGGTCTACCTTGAGAGGGCTACCATTGACATTCCTGCTCATACGAACCCGGAAGGCGACCTGTCGGCCCTTGGCCTTGGTCTTGTTCTTCCAGACAACTTGGGTGATACCACGAGGCAATGCAGACACTTCTAGGCTCCTTCACAGCACCCAACAGCCAGCTAGGTCATGGGTGTTCTTTGGCAAAATTTTGCCAAATTTTAGCGTGGATCAGCCCTTTTTGCCAAGAAAGCAGAAGCCATCCAAAGGGTAAAACTTATGGAAAATCAACGAGATAAGAAATTTGAGACGATAGTTTTAGGGGGTGGCTGTTTCTGGTGCCTTGAAACGGTTTTTTATCAATCAAACCAACAAAACCAATCAATACAAACCACTACGAAAACAGCGATTTGATGCGCATCACCACGCCATCCCAAGTGCGCCCCAACCAACCTGCTTCAGCCACATCAACCAAGGCCACAACATTTTTTTGTGCCACCAGCCTAGTGCCATCATATAGTTTTAACGTGCCTAAGTTTTGCCCTTTGCGTATTGGCGCCACCACTGGCTGTACCATTTCCAATACAGGCCTCAGTTGTTTGGCACTACCACTGGGCACCGTCACATAGGCTGCCTGCAAAAAACCAACAGGCACGCTGTGACTCGACCCTTTATAAACCTTCGCATCTGACACGGCCGCTTGCGCCGCATACAATTGAGTGGTTTCAAAAGCCTGCAAACCCCAGTTCAGCAGCTTGCTGCCTTCGGCTGCCCGCGCCTCAGGCTCTCGGTTCCCATGGCAATGGCCACCACCAACCGGCCATTGCGATTACTACTGGCCACCAAATTATAACCACCAGTGAGCGTGTACCCTACCGCCAATCCACGCACACTGGCATCGCGAAACAACAATAAATTGCGATTGGGCTGGCTAATGCCATTATAGCTGAAACTTTTCTGTGCAAACCAAGCGCCATATTGTGGAAAGTCACGCAGCAAAGCTTGGGTTAATACCAGCAAATCGGCCACCGTGGTGTACTGTTTTTCATCTGCCACACCTGTGCTATTGGCATAATGAGTTTGATCCATGCCCAGACGTTGTGCCATCTGGTTCATCATCGTCACAAATCCAGCCTCACTCCCACCCACCGCCTCGGCCACCGTAATGGTCGCGTCATTACCAGAAACCACCAACATGCCTTGCAACACAGATTTGGCCGGCAAAGGCTTTTTGGGCTGCATAAAAATGCGCGTACCCGCTGCTTTCCAGCCTGATTCTGATACTGTTAACGGCTGCTCTAAAGACAATTTACCCGTTTGAATGGCCTGAAACGCCAAATAGGCGCCCATCAGTTTCACCAAAGCGCCAGGCTCCACACGATCATGCAGCCCTCGATCGGCCAAAATTTGCCCACTTTGCGCATCGGCCACCGCATAGGCACTACCGGTCACCCCAGGAACTGGGGTTTGTGCCCAACTCAATATCGGCCACACCAAGCACAATAACGCCAAACCAATGATTTTTTTAAGCTGCACCATGCCGAAACCAACCTCAAGGCAAACCCTCTGCCTGTAGTAAAAGAAAACGCGTTATTATAGGCGCACTCAAACGCCTGACACAGCGTTTAACTGGATTTTGCTTGCGTTCAGCCAGCCTGCGCGCTATCTTAAAAACTTTTCCGCTACGCAAAATTCTATTTATTTCAAATACCATCATGAATAACCACAACGACTACCTAACCCGCATCCTCACTGCTTCGGTGTACGATGTAGCTGAAGAAACCCCGCTCGACTACGCGCACAATCTGTCCGACCGCCTGAACAACAAAATTTGGATCAAACGCGAAGATCTGCAACCGGTCTTTTCTTTCAAGATTCGCGGTGCCTACAACATGATGGCCAAGCTGCCTGAAGCTGCATTGAAAAAAGGCGTGATTACCGCTTCTGCCGGCAATCATGCACAAGGGGTCGCGTTATCTGCACAAAAACTCGGTTGCCAAGCCACAATTGTCATGCCCAAGACCACACCACAAATCAAAGTGGATGCCGTAAAAAAACGCGGTGGTCATGTGGTGTTAGCGGGAGAATCCTATAACGACGCGTATGACCATGCCATGAAATTGGTCGCCGAAAGCGGACTCACTTATATTCCACCGTTTGATGCGCCAGATGTGATTGCGGGCCAAGGCACAATCGGCATGGAAATCGTACGTCAACACCCAAAGCCCATTGATGCAGTATTTGTCGCGATTGGTGGTGGCGGATTGGCCGCTGGCGTAGCCGCTTTCATTAAAAATGTACGCCCCGACATCAAAGTCATCGGCGTCGAAACCGATGATGCTTGCGCCATGAAGCAATCTATTGCCGCAGGCAAACGAGTCACGCTCAAAGATGTGGCTTATTTGCCGATGGCACTGCGGTGAAGCTGGTGGGTGAAGAAACCTTTGCGCTCTGCCGCGACTTACTCGACGATATTGTGATTGTCGACACCGATGCCATTTGTTCTGCTATTAAGGATATTTTCGACGATACCCGCAGCATCACCGAACCTTCTGGCGCCTTGGCATTGGCAGGTCTGAAAGCCTATATCGCCGAGCATCATTGTAAAGGACAAACCTTAGTGGCGGTCGCCAGCGGCGCCAACATGAATTTCCACCGTTTGCGACACGTGTCTGAGCGCTCTGAAATCACCGAAGGTCAAGAAGGTATTTTTGCGGTCACAATTCCAGAGCAGCCTGGTAGCTTCCGCCGCTTTATTGATGTACTTGGCAGCCGCAACATCACCGAATTCAATTACCGCTATGGTAACGACAAACAAGCACACATCTTTGTGGGCATTCAAACCAGCGGCCCAGCAGATTTAAAACACATCGCACAAGAATTAAATAGTGCGGCCTTACCCGCTTTGGATTTAACCCACAACGAAATCGCCAAAATCCACATTCGCTACATGGTGGGTGGACGCACCAACCAAGTCCCCAATGAACGTTTGGTTAGCTTTGAATTTCCAGAGCGACCAGGGGCGCTGGGGCTGTTTTTGAACAATATGCAGTCTGACTGGAACATCACCCTCTTTCACTATCGCAATCATGGCGCCGACTTCGGCCGTGTACTGGTGGGGGTTGATGTGCCATCCGCAGACCTTCACGCTTTTGAAAATTTCTTAGATCATGTGGGCTATGCTTACCAAGACCAAACCGATAACGCTGCGTACAAATTGTTTTTAAGCCAAGCATCGGTTGCCTGAAAAAGCAAAATTTACATCGCAATCATAAAGAAAAAAGCAAGCCTTTACGCTTGCTTTTTTCTTGCCATCTTCCTTTAAAATAATTGTACTTCGTCGCCGCATCAGACTATGTGCATCCCCATATCCGCCATTACTTGGCATGCTTGCACGTTGATTCAGCAAAAATGGCGACTATATTGTCGACACAACAGTACAAATCCATACAATCCGTCAAGCCAAGATGCAGATCCGCCCCATGCCTCAAGCCAACAAAGACGTCAATACCGAAATTAACCGAGACTGTTGTGTTTCCGTACCAATGCTGATGCGCAAAAACTGATTAATCCGCGATTGGCTGAAGTGGCGCACGATCACGCCTTGTTGGCGCAAGCCTGTGCTGATGGCTGCGGCATCGCGTTGTGGATGGCGGGCAAACACAAAATTGGCAAACGAAGGCAGCACTTCAAAGCCAAGCGCTTGCAACGCTTGTGTTAATGTTGCGCGATTCGCCATGACTTGTTGGCACGTACAGCGAAAATAATCCTCATCTTCAAATGCCGCCGCGGCGCCAGCTTGTGCCACGCGGTCGAGTGGATACGAATTAAAGCTGTTTTTAACGCGCTCTAAGCCTTCAATCAAATCGGCTTGACCCAACGCCAATCCCACCCGCATGCCCGCCAAAGAACGTGATTTAGACAAGGTTTGCGTGACCAACAAGTTCGGGTAGGTTTGAATCAAGTTCACCGCCGAGTCCCCGCCAAAATCAATATAGGCTTCATCCACCAACACCACACTGTGGGGATTGGCTTGCACTATCTGTTCGATTTGCGCCAGGCCCAACAAACAGCCAGTGGGCGCATTGGGATTGGGGAAAATAATGCCATCATTTGGCTGGGTGTAGTCGCTGGGGCGAATACAAAAATATTCATCTAGCGGCACGGTCTGATGCGCCACCCCATAAAGCTGACAGTAAACAGGGTAAAAACTATAGGTCACATCTGGAAACAATACGCGTTGTTTACCTTGAAAGAAAGCCGCAAAAGCATGCGCCAATACTTCATCCGAGCCATTGCCCACAAACACTTGGTTTTTTTGCACACCATAATAATTAGCTATGGTTTGCTTGAGCGCATCGGCATTGGGATCAGGATACAGGCGTAAATCATCATTGATTTTTTTTTGCATCGCCTCCAATGCTTTTGGTGATGGGCCAAAAGGATTTTCATTGGTATTTAATTTCGTGAGATTGCTGATTTTCGGCTGTTCGCCAGGCACATAAGGCACCAGCCGCTGCACCGCTTCACTCCAATATTGACTCATTTTTTACTCGATTAGGGATTGTCTACCGTGGATACCATATCATCCACGCCTTCAAAACGTGTATTTAAAAAATCATGTATTAAACCATAGGCTGCCTGAACCTCTTCGATACACAAGTCTTCCATGTTCAAGAAAGCATGTATTAACGATTCAAAACAATGGTACTCAACCGGTACACCGGCCGCTTCCAGCTTCTGTGCGTAAGCTGCGCCTTCGTCCCTCAATGGATCATAGCCAGCGGTAAGCACCAGTGTAGGTACATGATTCATGTTTACAGGAGCATGCAGACTGGAAGCGGCGCAATAATCCTCGCCATGCTGAAAATAATTTTCGAAATACCAGCGTATCGTTTCCGCCGTCAGCATATAGCCACAACCCAAGGACTGTATTGATGGACTGCTCATGCAAAAATCCACACTGGGATAAATCAACACCAATGCCGTGATCGCTAAATCAACATCGGTTTGCGCTCGCAAAGCCACCACGCTGGCCAATGCGCCGCCGGCTGAATCACCACCAACAGCAATCCGATTGATGAACTTCAAATGATTTTGCTGCAATACTGCACGTACACCACGCACCACGGTCAAGGCGTCGGTTTCACCTGCCGGGTAAGGGCACTCTGGCGCCAACCGATACTCAGGCGCCACCACAATATGCCGTGACTGCACCGCCAAACGCCGCAAAATACCATCGTAAACGCTGACACTGCCACACATTCCACCACCGCCATGCAAATACACCCATATCGGCAAATCCTGTTGTGGCTCTGGATGATAAATGCGTACAGGGACGTTATAGCCACCCATAGTTGCAGACACCGTATCATCTTGTATGCAAGCAACCGCAACCGTTTGCGTCACAAAACGAGAGGTTAGTCCGGCCAATGCTTCACGCGCATTGATGGGATTGCGCTTAAAACCTTGAGCCATCAAGGCGGGAGTCAATACCTGATTGAGGTGGTCCAAAAACAATTGGATACGAGGTGCAACCGACTTCATCGCCCACTCCTTATCACTAAAGCATCCTATGTCATTGCATATTACGGTGTTTCAGGCAGCCTAAAACCAAGCTCAGGGACATCCGCAATGTGCTTGATTACGCGTGCTGTTGCTGCTGCCACTTTTGTACCATGTCGTCCACACTAAGTGGATTTAGCTGGTCTGGCAACAAATAAGGCAAGTGGGCCTGTATCAATACGGTTTGCGCCTGTTGGTGCAAACGACACAAATACAGCGTCAAGCCTTGTTGGTGCAGCTGCCACGCCAACTGACCTAAGGCCTCAATGCTGGTGCCATCCAAATCAGGCACTTCTTCCATACTCAACACCACCGCAGCCAAGTCCTGTTGCCGCGCCACAAAATGCGTTTGTGCTTGAATCTGCTTCATCATCGGTTCGGCATTGGCAAAAAACAACGGCTCATCCAAGCGTAAAATCAATAACCTTGGTACAGGCGCTGCCGCAGCAAAACGCCGCACCGCCACGTAATCATGACCCTCACCCAAACGCCCGAGAATAGATAATCGCGGCTGTGCAAAATGCACCAACGTCAACACCACGCTCATCCCCACCGCCAGAAGCAAACCATTGAGAACACCCAACACCACCACCCCAATGAACGACAGCAAGACCAGCAACCGGTCGCGCCGCCACCGGAAATAAGGACGCACCGGCCGCCAACTCAAACCCTTACTCACCGCATGGATGACAATTGCGGCCAACACCGCCTCTGGGATACGACCCACATACGGCAGTAAGTACAACAAAGCAAACATCAACACCAGCCAAGCAGTCCATGTTGCCCATTTGCTTTGTGCACCAGCCACCGCATTGGCTCCTGTGGCCGAAAATCCAGCCCCCACAGGCAGCCCGCCAGCCAATCCTGAAGACACATTGCTCAGCCCCAATGCCCACAAATCCCGATTGGGTGCAGTGACAACACCTCGACGCAAAGCATAGGTGTGAATGCTGCTGTAGGATTCCGCATAAATCATCATGGCCAACGCAAAACTCAATTGCAGCAACACGAACCAATTAACATCAGTTAAAACCGACCAATCTGGCAGCGACCCAGACAAACCGATGCGCCCTACTTCAGCCACACCCATACTGGGCAAAGGCCAAATCAGCCCCAGCAACAACGCCAACACAATCACCCATAACGCCACAGGTTGCCTGCGCGATCGCCAACAACACAAAATTAGCAACGCCAAACCACCCATCACCAAGCTGGGCCACTGCCATAATGACCACTGCTGAGCCAATTTAACGACGGCCTGCCAATCTGACGCGGCCGCAGGCAGTCCTACTAGCTTGGGTAATTGGGTGAACGTAATCACCACCGCCAAACCCAAGCTAACGCCACGCAAAACCGGTTTGGCAATAAAATCGGCAATGGTCCCTAACCGCAATAAGGCAGCCAACACAAACCACCCACCAGCCAATACCACCAGTAATGCAGCCAATACCACCCGATCACCAGACCCTGACCACTGGGCCAACGTCATCAGTGCCGCGGCAAGCACCACGGCCGAAGATGAGGTCGCAGAAACCACAGCAACACCACTACTGCCGAGCAAGCCATAGACCAGCAACCCACAAAACAAACCAATCAAACCGGCTTGAGCGGGTAATTCAGCCAGGCTGGCGTACGCTACCGCTTCCGGAATCAACAAACCGATGAGCGATAAACCCGCCAACATATCAGCACGTAAATCAGGGGATTTTGGCAATGTACACATGGCCTGCATCCATTTTAAAAGCACCCAAATACCAATCTCATTATTCATTCACTGGTTGGATGGCTTCAGGCAGCCCAAAGGCTGCCTGAACAGTACAGCACGGCAGCCTCTTTGCATTCATCCAGCCAATTTTTTATGCAGTAAAACCGCTTGCTGCCAAGCCGTGTCAGCATCATCAGCCAATACCGTAAAATGCCCCATCTTGCGGCCATGCCGAGCAGTTTTTTTACCATAAAGATGCAAATGCGTTTGAGGTTGCTCCAATACTGCGAGCCAATTAGGCTCACCTTTATCGGGCCACACATCACCCAAAATATTGGCCATACAACAAGGTGAAAGCAAGTCAGTTGTAGCAGGCGGCAAACCACACATCATGCGCACTTGCTGTTGGAACTGATCGCTGGCGCACGCAGCCAATGTGTAGTGACCTGAGTTATGCGGGCGCGGTGCCATCTCATTCACCACCAATTGGGCCTCATCGCCCACCACAAACATTTCTACAGCCAACACCCCCACATAATCCAGTTCATCGGCCAAGCGTGTGGCCAACTGTTTGGCTTGTCGCTGTAAAGTTTCGGATAGCCGAGCAGGTACCACTGAATAGGCCAAGATGCCATTTTCATGTTGATTTTCAGAAGGCGGAAAGCAGGCCGACTGCTGATGGTTTAACCGCGCCACCACTACCGAAATTTCCGCGCGCAAATCCAGCATTTTTTCTAAAACACAGCGAACACCCTGTAAAGAGGCAAACGCTGTACGCAACTCCATTAAAGTATCTACTCGCACCTGCCCTTTGCCGTCATACCCTAACGTAGCTGTTTTTAAAATACCGGGTAACAGATCGGCACAGCATTCTTGGATGTCTTCTGCTGATCGGATAACACAATAGGGTGCAGTGGGCAATCCAGCCTTGTGTATCCATGCCTTTTCCTGCTCACGGTCTTGGGCAATGGCCACACAATCACCAGAAGGTGATACTCGCGTATTTTCAGCCAGCTGACGCATGGCATCGGCATTGACATTTTCAAATTCAGTGGTTACCGCAGCACATTGAGCCAATGTCAACAATGCCGAAGCATCATCAAATTTCGCACATAAATGCACATCTGCAAAGGCCGCCGCTGGTGCTAAAGAATCAGGATCCAACACAGTGACCCGATATCCCATGGTTTTCGCTGCCACGGTAAACATGGCGCCCAATTGCCCACCGCCCAAAATACCCAACATGGCCGGCGGCTGTATCATTCTTTCTGATTGCTTCACTGTAACTCATACCTTAATCTGGATTACATAATTGTACGCGAATTTAAATCCAATTGGTCTTGGTGCGACTTTTAAGCCATTTTTACCTACTGAAAAGTGGGCACCTTTATTTTTCTCAATGTAATATTTTCATGTTTCAGTGCAACAAATTGAGATGATTTTTAATCGGAATATATTGCTTAGCAGCACAACCATACCGCACATCAACAGCAACTTCACTTACAAATATAAAAATTAGTCATACATTATTTCAAAATCATGCATAAATTAGAATATTAACACTACAAAATTAATACCGTTTTTTTTGGATTCTGCTGTGCAAAATGAACCAATTTCATTTCTCCGCACCATCAAGCATACTTCTGCGTCTTCGTTAACTGGCATTTTGCATGACTTTATCTATACTGGACCCCAGTTGTTAATTAAGGTTGGCCAGCACCACAGCCATGACCCTTGCTAAGACTCACTACGGGCAGGCGGCCGTGCGCGTCATACCCAACACCACAAGGAGAAATGCATGCTTGATTACCGCAAAATCGCTTTGGTTACTGGCGCCTTAGGTGGTATTGGCACAGCCATTTGTCGACAATTGATCCAGCACCAATACAAAATTATCGCTGTATTGACACCCAGCGATGAAAATCGAGAAGAAAAATGGTTGCAAACTGAAGCAATCCACCCCCAAGACATCCGTTTTTTGGCCGTAGACATCAATGACCACCAAGCGGTTATCGAGGGTATTGAGCATGCACTTGATACGGAGGGTCGTATTGATTTACTGGTCAACAATGCTGGAATCACACAAGATAGTGCCTTTAAAAAAATGAGCTACGCACAGTGGTGTGCGGTTTTGGATACCAATCTACGGTCCCTCTACAGCATTACTCATCCTGTATTTCTACGCATGCTGGCACAAAATGATGGTCGTATTATTAACATTACCTCTGTCAATGGTCTAAGAGGGCAATTTGGCCAAACCAACTATTCTGCAGCCAAAGCGGGCATGATCGGCTTCACTAAAGCATTGGCTTTAGAAGGAGCGCGCAATCGAGTATGCGTGAATGCCATTGCCCCAGGCTATACAGCCACACCCATGGTAAATGCCATGAAGGTCGAGGTATTGGATGGAATCAAACAACAAATACCATTAAATCGTCTCGCCTTGCCTGAAGAAATTGCCGCAGCCGTAGTATTTCTGGCATCGGATCACAGCGGCTATATTACCGGTGAAACACTATCCATCAACGGCGGCTTACACATGCATTAATTATTCATCACAACCTTTGGATGTTCATATTTAAACATCCTATTAAAATCGAAATAGAAATCATACTATACTGTTTCATTTATTAATTTTTATAGAATATTTACACTATTATATTGCATGGAAATACTTTTCATGAAAGAATCCATTCATGCAAAGCGACATACCCAAACAATCATACTACCCGTCCATAACCTGCACCATTCGATGACTTAATCCGCATGAGGAGAACAAAATAATGTATACCGATATTTTCAAAACTTTGAATGAGCAATCTCAAAATACATTTGAACCAATGGTTAAGTTCAATCAATTAGTGGCAAAAAATTTTTCTGAATTGACTAATCTTCAATTGGATTCCGCTCGCCAATATGCCGATATTGGTTTGGCTCAATTACACTTGAATAGCCAAGTTAAAGACATCCAATCCTTAATCAGCAGCGGTACCAAACAAATGGAAACCATGACCCGCATTAGCCAACAAATGATTGAAGATGGGAAAAAATTAGCGGCTTTAACCAATGATTTCAAATCTGAATTGGATAAACTGGTGGTCGAGAATATGGACAAAAAGAAATAATTTTTGTTCTTTATGAAACACGACTATTAGCCAGCAGTTAAATATCAAATCACGGTCAAATTTGTCGCGCGGGCAGGATAGCGCTTATCCTGCCTGCCTCAAATTCCGCAGTTCGGCGTCCTTTATGACACCAATATTATTCCAAACCAGCAGTCACATCGGAGATCGACATGGAGCCAAACCAATTCAAATTGAATGAATCGGTACACCAGTTGATGCAATACAACGATGATATTTGGCAAAAATTGCAAGATTTCTATTATGGGCAAAACCCTGTCAGTGAAGCCTTAGCCAAATTGAATGCAGAAGATTTACGGCATTTTTATGATGCCCTAGCTTCCAACCCCATGAGGTTGATGGAATTGCAAATCAAGTGGTGGCAAGGACAAATGGGTATTTACAAAAACTTTGTCCAACGCAGTTTTGGTGAAGGTGTTCCATCCACAATTGAAGACATACCTGGCGATCGGCGATTTAGCCATGAACTTTGGAAACAAGACCCTAATTTTGATTTACTACGGCAATCCTATATCCTTTTTTCCACAACCATCCGCGATATGATTGATGTGGTTGAAGGCATCCCAGATCAAGTTCGGTTTCGCTTGCATTTTTTTATGCGGCAACTGATTAATGCCATAAGCCCAAGCAATTTTTTTTGGACCAACCCCGAAATATTAAAACAAACGCAGGATGAAGGAGGAGAGAATTTACTGCGAGGTGCTAAATTATTTCAAGAAGATATACTTAAAAGCGGACAATATCTGAAGATTCGCATGATGCGCGATAATGCATTTGATGTGGGTAGAGACTTGGCACTGACACCGGGTCAAGTGGTTTTCAAAAATGAAATTTTTGAATTAATTCAGTATAAGCCCCAAACCGATCAAGTTTATCAAACGCCGTTACTGATAGTGCCACCCTTCATCAATAAATATTACATACTTGACCTAAAAGAAAAAAATTCGTTTATTAATTGGTTAGTGCAACAAGGGCATACAGTGTTTTTAATGTCTTGGCGCAACCCCATGAAGGAACAAGCCATGGTTGCTTTTAGCGACCTAGTAACCAATGGTGTCATGCAAGCTGTCAAAGTAATCGAAGACATTACTCACGAAAAAGAAGTGAATGCTTTGGGTTATTGCATGGGTGGTACGCTATTGGCGGCCACGCAAGCTTATTACACGGGAAAACGCTTAAAAAATCGCATCAAATCGGCTACTTACCTCACTACCCTACTGGACTTTTCCGAGCCTGGTGAGCTCGGGGTATTTATCAATGACCCATTAATCAGCGCCATTGAAGCCATGGAAAGCCAGGTGGGTTATTGTGATGGTCGGCAATTGGCAGTAACTTTCAGCCTGTTGCGCGAAAATTCTCTCTATTGGAATTACTATATTGAAAATTATTTGAAAGGGAAAGAGCCTGCTGATTTTGATATTCTTTATTGGAACGGGGATGGTACCAATGTCACTCCACCCGTACACAGCTTTATTTTGCGTAATTTATATTTGAATAATGAATTAGTTCAGCCCGGCAAAATCAAACTGAGCGGAACGGGACTGAATTTATCCAAAGTGAAAAGCCCGAGTTTCTTTATTTCCACCAAAGAAGATCATATTGCTCTTTGGGAAGGCACATTCAAAGGTGCTCAAGCATTGGGCGGCGAGCACACTCTTGTCTTGGGCGAATCTGGCCACGTGGCAGGTATCGTGAATCCCCCTGCCAAAAATAAATATGGTTATTACACCAACGCTGAACCTTTTGAACAGGGCCAAAGCTGGTTGCTGCACGCCCAATTTCACCCAGGTTCTTGGTGGCTTTACTGGCAGCAATGGATTTTGCCTTATGCGGGCACCCAAATCACTACCTACCCATGGGCAGCGATAATTATCCCATTTTATATGATGCCCCAGGCGAATACGTTAAAGTAACCTTGCGCTAATAATGTACTCCCCTACTTACGTTGATTGATATTAATTAGCAAACAAACGACCACAAAAAAGGCTGCCTGAATCCTTTCAGGCAGCCTTTTTTCATCTGTACTGCAATTTAGAGTTTCAATTTACGCTGTGCATCAACGGCAGCCAAAGCCACCATATTCACGATACGGCGTACAGAAGAAATTGGCGTTACGATGTGAACCGGTTTAGCCATACCCATCAAAATCGGACCAATGGTGACACCATCTGACGCAGACACACGCAACAAATTGTAGCTGATGTTGGCAGCCTCCACATTGGGCATCACCAAAAGATTGGCAGACCCCTTCAATGTGGTGTCAGGCATGATTTGATGACGCATGGATTCGATTAATGCCACATCACCCTGCATTTCCCCATCAATATTCAAATCGGGCTTGGCTGTCTGAATCAAAGACAATGCCTGCTGCATTCGCGTGCTGCTGCATTGGTTAATGGCACCAAAATTCGAGTTAGACAATAAAGCCACTTTCGGTTCAATACCAAAGCGCTGCATCTCTTCTACACACATTAAGGTGCTGGCGGCCAATTGATCAGCGCTCGGCTCTGCATTCACATACGTATCTGCAATAAAAATATTACCCGAACCCAAAATCAATGCATTCATGGCACAAGCATTTTTTTGCGGATTATCGTAACCAATCACCTCTTCCATGATGGTGAAATGATCGCGGAAACGACCCATAGTGCCGCAAACCAAGGTATCAGCATGACCCAAATGCACCATAATGGCGCCAATCAGTGTGGTATTACCAATCATGCGGCGACGTGCCATTTCTTCGGTCACGCCGTGACGCTTGCGCATCTGATAATAGGTTTCCCAGTATTCACGATAACGTGGGTCATTCTCGTTGTTTACCAACTCGAAATCTTTACCCGCCTGAATGCTCAAACCCAGTTTTTTCAACCTGGCTTCTACCACTGAAGGACGGCCAATCAAAATCGGGAACGCCAATTTTTGTGACACAATTTGCTGGGCGGCATGTAATACACGTTCATCTTCACCTTCGCACAGCACCACGCGTTGAATATCACTTTTCGCCTGAGTAAACACCGGCTTCATGAACAAGCTGGATTTATAAACAAATTGGTTTAACTTCTCAACATAAGCATCCATATCCGCAATGGGTCGCGTTGCCACACCAGAATCCATAGCTGCTTGAGCCACCGCAGGAGCCACAACCGCAATCAAGCGCGGATCAAACGGCTTGGGAATTAAATATTCTGGCCCGAATGTCAAATCCGCATCCCCATATGCACTCGCCACTTCATCGTTTTGTTCCGCCATGGCCAAATCAGCAATGGCGCGAACGCAAGCCAGCTTCATTTCTTCATTAATGGTGGTAGCGCCCACGTCCAAGGCACCGCGGAAAATAAACGGGAAGCACAATACATTATTTACCTGGTTTGGAAAGTCAGATCGGCCGGTACCAATAATGGCATCTGGTCGAGCTGCCTTCGCTTCCGGCGGCCAAACTTCAGGGGCCGGATTAGCCAAAGCCAAAATAATCGGCTCTTTCGCCATGGTTTTGAGCATATCCACAGACAACACATTGGGGCCGGATAACCCCAAGAAAATGTCTTTGTCTTTAACTGCATCGGCCAATACACGCTGCCCGTTATCAACAACCGCATAACGCTTTTTGGATTCATCCATGCGCTCATCGCGCCCCTGGTAAATCACCCCTTTGGAATCGCATACGGTCACGTTTTCGCGCTTCATGCCCAATGCCACGAGCAAATCCAAGCAAGCAATGGCCGCAGCACCAGCACCGGAACACACCAACTTCACGTCACCGATGGCTTTATTCACCACACGCAAACCATTATGGATGGCTGCTGCCGTGATAATGGCAGTACCATGTTGGTCATCGTGGAATACAGGGATATTGCACCGCTCGCGTAATTTTTTCTCAATATAGAAGCATTCTGGCGCTTTAATGTCTTCCAAATTAATGCCACCAAAAGTGGGTTCAAGCGATGCAATGATTTCAACTAATTTATCGGGATCGGTTTCATTCACCTCGATATCGAACACATCAATACCGGCAAATTTTTTGAATAGCACCCCTTTGCCTTCCATCACTGGCTTCCCCGCCAGCGCACCAATATTGCCCAAACCCAAGACTGCTGTACCATTGGAAATCACTGCCACCAAATTACCGCGTGCCGTATATTTGTAGGAATTAAGCGGATCATTGTGAATCTCCATACAAGGCGCAGCTACCCCTGGTGAATAAGCCAATGACAAATCATACTGAGTAGCCAGAGGCTTGGTTGGGGTGACCTGAATTTTGCCCGGATGGGGAAATTCATGAAACTGTAGTGCGGCTTCTTTAATTAACTCGTCCATATCCTGTCCAATGTAGGTAAAACATTATGACCCCCGCCCGGATTTACTTTCGGCCAGTTGCCAAGCAACATAAACAATAAAATAGGCCAATTATAAAACTATTTTGGAATGATTGCCTTGAAGTCGCGCAATTTATTGAAAGGCATCATAACAATGCTGGAAAACACCACCCCAATACATCATTTGTTGTTACAACAACATCAAATTCAAATACTGGATCAGCATTCAGTCTCATAACCATTCCAATGCGTATTCTGATGACCATCAGCCTCCACTGGCTTTGTATGACGTGCCCTCAAAAATACCTAGTCGCCATTCTGCGGCGGCGCTACACTGCGCGTAATGATCACAGTGCAAAGTAAAATAAATTGATGGATAAAAAGCATGGCGTCGCAGCCACCACACTGGCCGCATTGGGTATTGTTTATGGTGATATTGGCACCAGCCCGTTGTATGCCTTAAAAGAAAGTTTTGCGGCATCACACATAGAACCGAATCAGATGAATATATTCGGCTTTGTTTCACTGATTTTTTGGTCTTTATTGCTGATTGTGACCTTAAAATATGTGGTGTTCATTCTAAGAGCCGATAATAAAGGCGAAGGCGGGGTGATCATCTTAATGCAACAAGCATTGCGCTATTTACATGGAAAGCCGGCGTGGTTGGTGATGATGATGGGACTGATTGGCACGGCTTTATTCTATGGCGATGCCATGATTACGCCTGCCATCTCCGTGTTATCAGCCGCCGAAGGTTTAACCGTTATCCACGCTGGCTTCCGCGATTGGGTCATGCCCATTGCCTTAGTCATCTTAGTCGGTTTATTTGTGATTCAAAAGCACGGCACTCAAAAAATCGGCACTTTTTTTGGCCCAGTTATGCTGATTTGGTTTGCGTCCATAGCATTGATCGGTCTGTATCAAATTGCACAACATCCACGCATTCTCTTGGCCATTAATCCGCTATATGGGCTCACGTTTGCATGGCATCACGGCTGGGGTGGTTTTATTGGCTTAGGGTGCGTGGTTTTGGCCGTTACTGGAGCGGAGGCACTTTATGCCGATATGGGTCATTTTGGGCGGCGGCCAATACAGCTGGCATGGGTTAGCCTAGTCCTCCCCAGTTTGGCCCTCAACTACATGGGGCAAGGTGCATTATTGATGCATTCCCCAAGCGCATTGAGTAATCCATTTTTCCTAAGCGTGCCACACTGGGGTTTGCTGCCGTTAATTGCATTGGCCACGCTGGCCACGGTGATCGCCAGCCAAGCCGTGATTTCGGGTGCCTTCTCATTGACACGCCAAGCCATCCAATTGGGTTTTTCGCCCCGCATGAGCATTGTGCACACCAGCGCAGAAGAAATGGGCCAAATCTATATGCCTACAGTGAATTGGATGCTGCTCGGTGCTGTGACCCTAGTGGTCATCACCTTTCACGATTCCGCGCACTTGGCCTCGGCTTACGGCATTGCTGTCACTGGTACCATGGTCATGACCACCATCATGTTTGCTTTGGTGATGCGCAACAGCTGGCGCTGGCCAATTCCGGTGGTATTGGGATTGACCGGTCTATTTTTGAGCTTTGATCTGGTGTTTTTTGGAGCCAATTTACTCAAATTGGTGCATGGTGGCTGGTTTCCCATGCTGGTGGCCTTGGTGGTGGTATTCGTGTTCAGTACATGGCGACGCGGCCGTTTGCTGATTCAAGATGCCCAACGCGACAACAGTGGCTCATTGGCCGATTTTTTGCAAAATCTACAAGACTATCCACCGCAAATTGTGGATGGTAATGCAGTGTTCATGGTCAGCGACCCATTTAGCATTCCTCGTGCTTTATTGCACAACCTGAAGCACAATCGCGTGCTGCATGAATACAATGTTTTGCTCACCATCCAAACCAAAGATGTGCCCCATGTAGCCAATATTGACCGAGTGGCTATCAAACAATTAAGCCCGCGTTTTACCCGCATTATTGCCAATTATGGTTTTCAGGAAACCCCAAATATCACCCAAATCCTGGCATTGGTAGCCGAGCAAGGCATAGAATTGTCCACGATGGAAACCTCTTTTTTCTTATCAAGAGACAGCATTACGGTGGCTGAAAAAACCGCACCAGGCCACATGGCACGACTGCGCACTGGCTTTTTTAAATGGCTGTACAAAAACAGTACGGCACCCACGGATTATTACCGCATTCCCGGTAACCGGGTGGTCGAACTGGGGGCACAAGTTTCATTATAATGACTTATTGATTCAGGTAGTCGCTTACGACTAGGCTGCTTGAAAAACCATTATTATTGATCATTTCCTTTCAGGAGCACACATGAACAAAATCAAGGTCGGCATTGTTGGTGCCACAGGCTACACTGGCGTGGAATTGCTGCGGCTGCTGGCACATCATGCTCATGTTGATGTAGCAGTGGTTACCAGCCGAGGCGAAGCTGGCGTGGCGCTGGCAGATTATTTTCCGAGCCTGCGCGGCATTTATAACGGCTTGGTATTCCAGGCACCAGATGAAGCCGCCTTAACCCAATGTGATGTGGTATTTTTTGCCACGCCCAACGGTGTCGCCATGAAAGAAGCACCAGCTTTACTGGACAAGGGCATCAAAGTGGTCGACTTATCAGCCGATTACCGCATTCAGGATGTGGCCGAATGGCAACGTTGGTATGGCATGGAGCATGCCAGCCCAGATTGGGTAGCGCGCGCCGTATATGGCTTAAGCGAGTGGCAACGTGGGGCTATAGCCAATGCGCAATTGGTGGCCAATCCTGGCTGCTACCCCACCTGTGTCTCCTTGCCTTTGGTGCCTTTATTGCAACAAGGCTGCTTGAAAGGTAATGCACCGCTGATTGCGGATTGCAAATCAGGCGTATCCGGTGCCGGGCGTAAAGCGGCTGTGGGCAGCCTATTTGCTGAAGCAGGTGATAATTTCAAAGCTTATGGTGTGGCCGGCCACCGCCATCTGCCGGAAATCAAACAAACCATCAGCCGCCTACAACCCGATGTAGACAAAGGTTTCGTGTTCGTCCCCCACCTTACCCCCTTGATACGCGGCATGCATGCCACCATATACCTACAACTCAACGATGGCATAGATCCGGTATCGATATTAGCCAATCACTACCAAGACAGTGCGTTTGTGGATGTGATGCCAGCGGGCAGTACACCGGAAACTCGGTCTGTGCGCGGCGCCAATTTATGCCGCATCAGTGTCCAAAAAGCACCACACAGTAATACGTGGATTGTTTTATCGGTGATCGACAACTTGGTTAAAGGTGCGGCTGGCCAGGCAGTGCAAAATATGAACATCATGTTTGGAATTGATGAAACTGCCGGACTTAACATCATGCCACTGTTGCCTTAATTCCTTGCCAATACACAACATTTAGGCGGAAAATACACCTACACACACCCAATCAGACATAAGGATAAGCACCATGTCAGAAGCTGCTACCGAAACCCCCATCACATTCACCGAAAGTTGCTGCGTTAAAGTCAAAGACTTGATCGCGGAAGAAAACAATCCCGATTTGAAATTGCGTGTATTCGTCACCGGTGGCGGTTGCTCCGGTTTCCAATATGGATTTACTTTTGATGAAATCGTCAATGATGATGATTTCCAAGTGGAAAAAGATGGTTTAACCTTTTTGGTTGATCCCATGAGCTACCAATATCTGGTGGGCGCCGAAATTGACTACACCGAAAGCTGCATGGCTCGCAATTTGTGATTCGCAATCCCAATGCCACCACAACGTGCGGCTGCGGTTCCTCATTTTCCGTTTGAGCCAACACAGGAATATCAGTAACCAAGTAAACTGCATTGTTTACGTTCACTTGATGCCCACTTAAGGCTGCCTGAAACATTCAGGCAGCCTTTATCAATGCTCGTTTTATTATGCAGGATTACCTTAACACAGAGTCCAGTTGGCCATCTTGAATGCAATATTGATCCTGTTCAAAAGCAATGGCTTTATGTATTGATTGCTAACTCAAAGCGACCCGCTTTCACTGCTGCGCGATGATTTTTCTTAAATCTGCTCCAAACATCAAAAATCATGAGATATTTTAAACATCAAACCATTAAAAACGGGTTGCCCGAATATGCAGGCAACCCGCTTTCACTGCTTGCTTTATTTGTATTGACCAGCTTTGATTTGCTGGAACAAACGCACGGTTAATTTCATGGCATCGGGCGATTTGGGCAGCATCACAAAACTGTTCTTCATGGTTTCATCGGTCGGGAAAATAGACGGGTCGTTAATGTAATCTTTTTCCATCAACTCACGAGCAGGCTTACTGGCGGGCGCATAAGTCACAAAATTACCATTTGTGGCAGCGGTTTTGGGATCCAATGTCCAATTGATGTATTTCAATGCATTCAACACATTGGTGGCATCTTTCGGGATGGCGAAAGAATCAATCCACACACCCACACCCTGCTTGGGCACCAAAGCTTGGACTTTGACGCCATTTTTAGCATCTTCCGCCCGTTTTTTGGCAATGTGGAAATCGCCATTGTAACCAATAGCCACACACAAATTACCATTGGCCAAATCATCTATATAGCCAGATGAGCTGTAACGTTTGACATCGGGTGCCACTGAATTCAATAAATCGGCAGCGGCTTTGATGTCTGCGCTCTCATTGCTGTTGGGGTCTTTGCCCAAATAATTCATCAGCAAGGGGAACAACTCTGAGGGGCTATCTAAGAATGAAATACCGCATGATTTCAATTTATTAGCATACTCCGGTTTGAACACCAAATCCCAAGCATTCTCAGGCAAAGTATCCGTGCCCAAAGCCTTTTTCACTTGATCTGGATTGATGCCCACGGTATTGATACCCCAGAAGTATGGCACCACATATTTATTGCCAGGATCAACCTTATCCAGCAATTCCAGCAATTTGGGATCAATGTTTTGATAATTGGGAATTTGTGATTTATCAATCGGCTGATATGCGCCAGCTTTGATTTGGCGCGTCACAAATGCCAGCGAAGGCACCACCAAATCATAGCCAGACTTGCCGGTCAGCACTTTGGCTTCCAAGGTTTCATTGCTGTCGTAAAACGCTTGATTGACTTTAACCCCATTGGCTTTTTCAAAAGCGCTCACAGTGGCTGGATCCACGTAATCAGACCAGTCGTAATAATTGAGTTCTTTGGTTTGCGGTAAATTCGATGCGGCTACATTCGATGCGGCGCTGGCGCCTGTGTTTGTGTTGCTTTGTTGTGCCGATTGCCCACCGCCGCAGGCGGCCAACACAACGCTCATCATGCTGGTCAACAACCAAGTTTTCTTCATACCGCAACCTCGCTTCCCGTCAATGGAGATGATGCATGCGCAATCCACATCCAGCGTTGCTGCCGCCAGCTGATTGGCTGCCTGAAAAATGTTGCTTAGAAACACATTCTTTATAACCAAAAAAAAGCAATTGTTACATCTTCATTTTCAAATGTAATAGTGCAACCATGCAAATAGAGCGGCGTTCTGGTTTCAGGCAGCCATTTGTGCGAAAATTCATCCCATTGAATATTATTTTGGGCGAACTGTATGTTAGACAGAGAAGGTTATCGCCCCAACGTCGGCATCATCATTACCAATGAGCGCAATGAAGTTTTCTGGGGCAAACGGGTACGAGAACATTCTTGGCAATTTCCGCAAGGCGGCATCAAGCCGGGCGAAAGCCCCGAAGCCGCCATGTATCGGGAGCTGATGGAAGAAGTGGGCTTACTCCCGCACCACGTCAAGATTATCGGACGCACCCGTGACTGGTTGCGTTATGACGTGCCGACGCATTGGGTAAAACGCGAGTGGCGCGGCTCTTATAAAGGCCAAAAACAAATTTGGTATTTGCTGCGCTTGGTGGGCCGAGAAAGTGACGTGCATTTGCGCGCCACGCACCATCCTGAATTTGACGCTTGGCGCTGGCATCAGTATTGGGCGCCCATAGATGAGGTCATCGACTTCAAGCGAGATGTGTACATTGGCGCATTGCAAGAACTGTCTCGGTTTTTGCATGAATTACAAAGCTGGGATTACTTTTTGCAGCACCAAGAGACTGAATCCTCCACCAAATAGTCCAAATTCGGCCAATGACTACGAGCGCATATTCCTTTTTTGTTCAGGCAACTTATTTTTGTTTCCCGGTTGCCTGAAAACCCATTTTTATCCAAACGCAGACAATCCGCATGACAACACCGCACTACGATGAATCGAGCGTCACCGTCCTCAAAGGCTTGGAACCCGTCAAAGAACGGCCGGGCATGTATACGCGCACCGACAGCCCCACTCACATCATTGAGGAAGTCATTGACAATGCCGCCGATGAAGCTTTGGGTGGTTATGCCGATGCCATTAACGTTACACTACACACTGATGGCTCTGTGAGCGTGGCCGACAATGGCCGCGGCATTCCGACCGGTTTACACCCCAGCGAACACATCGCAGTGGTTGAATTGGTCTTTACCCAGCTACACGCCGGTGGCAAATTCAATAAAAAAAGCGGTGATGGTGCCTACGCTTTTTCTGGCGGTTTGCATGGCGTGGGGGTTTCGGTCACCAATGCATTATCAAAACGACTGGAAGTCATGGTCCATCGTGAAGGCAAAATTCACAGTATGGCTTTTGCTGGCGGCAACGTGGTTGAGCCATTGCAAACTATGGGCAAATGTCCCGCCAAGGAAACCGGGACTTGTGTGCGGGTATGGCCAGATGCGCATTATTTTGAGAGTAGCAAGCTGAATATGGATGAATTGGTGCGGGTATTGCGCGCCAAGGCCGTGTTACTACCCGGCGTTAAGGTGACCTTAACTCAAGAACAAACAGATGCGGCATCCATCAACCAAACTTGGCACTACCCCAACGGGCTAAGCAGCTATTTACTTGATTTACTTGCCCATGCGCAAGCAGCCGTACCCATTTTTGCCAGCGATAATTACATTCATGTAGGACACGACAGCGATTTTAGTGTGGGAGAAGGTGCTTCTTTTGCACTAACATGGCTAGAAGACGGGTATGTGGCCAATGAAAGTTATGTCAACCTCATCCCTACGCCTTTGGGTGGGACCCATGAAGCTGGCCTCAAGCAAGCTGTGTTTCATGCGGTAAGCAATTTCATCAACCACCACAATTTGCTGCCTCGTGGCGTAAAAGTACAATCTGATGATGTATTTTCCAAAGCCGCATTCGTGCTGTCTGCGCGCGTGCTTGATCCCCAGTTTCAAGGCCAAACCAAAGACAAACTCACCAATCGCGATGCCATGAAATTGGTAGCCTCAGTCTGCACCGATCCGATTGAACTGTGGCTCAACCAAAACCTAGACGCTGGTAAAAAAATTGCCGATTTGGCCATCAAACAAGCTCAGTCGCGCATGCGCTCGGTTAAAAAAATCGACAAGAAAAAAGGTTCTGGCGTAGCGTGTTACCGGGCAAACTAACCGATTGCGAAAGTGAAGACATTCGCGAAAACGAGCTTTTCTTGGTTGAAGGCGACTCCGCGGGCGGATCCGCCAAATTGGCCCGTGACAAAGCAACACAAGCCATACTGCCCTTGCGCGGTAAAGTGCTCAATAGTTTTGAAACCCACCGCGATCAATTGTTTGGCAATGCAGAAATTCACGATATCGCTGTGGCCATTGGCGTGGATCCACATGGTATTGATGAACCGCTTGATTTATCAGGACTGCGCTATGGCAAAATTGCCATTCTATCTGATGCCGATGTGGACGGAGCGCATATTCAAGTTTTACTGCTTACCTTATTTTTCAAACACTTCCCACAATTGATTGCCACTGGTCACATTTATGTGGCGCAACCACCACTGTTCCGCGTAGACGTGAATGCACAGGGAAAAAATAAACCAGCCCGCAAGTTTTATGCGCTCGACCAGCAAGAATTGGATGGGATACTGGAGCGACTGCAAAAAGAAGGCGTTAAAGAAACAGCGTTCAGCATCAGCCGTTTTAAAGGGTTGGGGGAAATGAACCCAGAGCAACTAAAAGACACCACGATGCAACCGGAAACGCGACGATTGCTACAAGTGCGCATTCCCGAAAACGCCGACAACCACACCCAAGCCGTTTTCGTTAAACTCATGGGCAAAGGAGAAGCAGCTGCACGGCGCGCTTGGATGGAAGCAGAAGGTGACAAAGTCGAGGCTGATATTTAGGCTACACAATATCAACTTAAAGCTACTTGAAAGGACAAATCAGATCACCATGTCGGATTCTATTGATGAGCAGCGCAAACATGGGTTAAGCGATCATACCTTTTAACGATGAGATTACCTGATAGCTTATTGAATCAAATTACCTTACCAACTATAGAATACGGTGCGCGCGAGGCTGCCTGAAAGCCTGAAATAGCCAGAATCGCTGCCATTTTATCAGCCAAAGAATGATGGCGAGCATTAAGCTCTACGAGCGACAACCATGATGATACTCGCCAAAATCAAGCGTCACATCAGCTCAGCTTTCCCGTGGTGTCTGTAAACAGTGCTAGGCTGGCGACAAATCCAAAGAGACCTTGGTTTGTGCTTTAGCAGCATCCAAATCTAGCTGGACGCCATGCAATGTATCTATGCGGTAGCAGCATAAAGCCTGTAGGCAGTTGAGTGCCCAATGCACCATGTTGCTTAACTGCCTGGGTAACTTAGCTCAGCCCGCCTCGTCCTCACCCTATTAAGACTCGTCTTTCAGGCAACCTTAGAATCTAACTGCTGGACTGCATTGGTTGATTTGTTAGAATACGCCATGACTCGATCTGAACCTTCCCGCTTTTTACCATTGCTGTTGGCCATTGCCATTTTTATGCAGCAATTGGACGCCACCATTCTGAATACAGCTCTGCCCAAGATGGCTGCCGATTTGGGAGAATCACCTCTCAATATGCAATCCACCATCATCGCCTACGCATTAACTTTAGCATTGATGATGCCTTTGTCCGGCTTCTTATCGGATAAAGTGGGCACGCGCAAATTGTTCATGAGTGCGCTGGTGGTTTTTGTACTCGGTTCATTGCTGTGTGCGGCCTCCACCAGCTTAACCATGCTGATTATCGCTCGCGTCGTTCAAGGCGTAGGCGGCGCCATGCTCACGCCAGTGGCACGCTTAACTATGCTACAAGCTTATGACAAATCGCGTTTGTTAACCGTCATGAATTACGCCGTCATGCCTGCGCTCATCGGTCCTGTATTGGGGCCAGTAGTTGGCGGCTATTTAGTTGATTACATGAGTTGGCACTGGATTTTTCTGCTGAATGTACCCATCGGACTCATCGGATTATGGGTTACCTGGTACATCATGCCCAATTTCAGCCAAAAAGAAGGTCATTTTGATGGTGTCGGGTTTGTACTCTTTGCCACCGCTGCATTCTGTGTCAGCCTCTCTTTAGAAACTATACTGCACCCACAAGGCTCTGGTTCAGCATCATAATGGCCGCCAGCGGCATTATTACTTTAATTGCCTATTTATTTCATGCTCGTAATAACGAGCATGCCTTATACGCACCCAGCTTATTTGCCGTTCGAACCTTTCGTTTGGGTTTGGCGGGCAATTTGGTGAGCCGTTTGGGCATGAGTGCCCTACCTTTTTTACTGCCATTATTGCTACAGGTTGCTTTTGGCTATTCAGCCATCAGCGCAGGCTGGCTATTGATGCCAATTGCGCTTGCCGCTATCGCCGTAAAGCCGCTGATTAAACCCATTGTAACCCGTTTAGGCTATCGCCATACCATGGTATTGAATACTCGAATTATTGGCATATTGATTGCCTCATTGGCAGCATTAACCCCACAAACGCCACTTTGGCTAATGTTTTTCCTGCTATTCGCCATTGGTGCCGCTAATTCTGTGCAATTTACAGGCATGAATACCTTAACGATGGCTGACCTGCGCAGCCATCAAGCCAGCAGTGGCAGTAGTTTGATGGGAGTTAACCAGCAATTAGCCATCAGCTTCGGCATTGCCATAGGTGCCCTTTTATTGCAGTCTTTTAGTCAGGCGAGCTTCACTCAATACCATATTGAAACAGCTTTCCGTCTCACCTTTTTGATTATGGGATTGATGACATTCCTATCCAGCTGGGTATTTGCACGTTTACATCCTCTAGACGGCGATAATTTAGTGCATCAGACCAAAACAATTCAAATAAAGTAACATCTGATAATCATAGTCATATGAGAATATTAATTAAGCACACAGTACATCCATTGAAGAATCATACTCATGATAATAAAAAAGCCCCAAATCACATTGGAGCTAGTCACATTCATTATAAAATTTAATGCTTGGCGGGCATTGTTAGTTGCTGTTTAATCCCAATCAGCTCTGATTTATCTGCCATTCTCATAATGGATCTAATAATTTGTGTCAACGTACTCATCATTTTACCTTCCTTACATCTGAATTCTAAATATATTATGGGCATGAATTCTACGCTCAGCCTCTTAAAAATCCATCTAATTCAAAAAATTTAACATATAAACAAGATGGTTCAGTTGTAAAAAAGAGAATAACACCTAATTTTTAAATGTAATGCCAGTCTCATGATAGATTTCCAGCCGCACAACCTCGTCAAATCTCAATACATTTTCTTTGCTCTGCCGATAAAGGGTGAACAGATCCAGTTCACATCATCAAATACAGTTCAGTCTGTACCAAAATGATGAGTACTGGACAGGTTATGCTCATGCAGGCAGAGCCAGCATCGACTA
>NZ_LQXR01000010.1 GCF_001590725.1 Snodgrassella sp. CFCC 13594
ATATTCGTTGATGGACAATGGACGATGACAGCAGAATCGGAAGCACAAAAAGCATCTGAAGAAGCATCAGCAAAACAGCAACAAATCATCGAACTGCTTAATAAAGCGGCTCAAAAAATCAGCGAATATCAAGATTTGATTGATTTTGCCGATTCTGAAGAAGAAACGGCTGCAGGTGAGGCTGGGTACAAAGCGTGGCGTCAATACAGGGCGACACTGTTGAAGTACCAGAAAGGATTGATTACAGATAAGCCAACTGCACCTGAATAGACATAAATAAAGTAAAGACGGCGACGTGCCGGTGTTGGAGCACCGGCACGCCAGCCAAGCAGTTTTGGCCTGCGTTGACTTCAAGGCCGCCACCTCGCGAGGCAGCGGCATTTTATCACGAGCAACTTAGGAAACTGCGAAAATGAAATATCGTTGCAAAAACTGCAATAAGCTATTGGCCATTGGTACAGGCTCTTTAGAAATAAAGTGCCCACGATGTAAATCCATTAATAGCTTTGGCTCTTTAACAACCCAGAATGCCACTGAGCATCGAATTAAGAAGGACAATATCCGATGCCCAGTAATACCAAACCCGCGCCCATAATCCCATGGATGGGCGGAAAACGGCGGCTTGCAAAACATTTGTTGCCATTGTTTCCAGCCCATACTTGTTATGTTGAGCCTTTTGCAGGTGGTGCTGCTTTGTTTTTTATGCGGCCACAACCAGCCAAAGTGGAAGTGCTTAATGATTTGAATGGCCAGCTGGTTAATTTGTATCGTGTCGTACCGCATCATTTTGATGAATTTGTGCGACAGTTTGATTATGCAGTGACCAGTCGCGAGGTGTTTCTCCGGCTTCAAGCTACACCACCCGACATGATGACAGACATTCAACGTGCGGCGCGATTCTATTATCTCCAACACAATGCTTTTGGCGGCAAAACAAAGGATCAGCATTTTGGTACAGCAACGACTGGGCGAGCATTTGACTCCACCGGTATCAGTGCCAAGCTGCAAGTTGCCCGAAAACGACTGGCTGGGGGGTATGTTGAAAACGAATCATGGCAGCAATGTCTCAAACGCTATGACCGACCACATACTTTTTTCTATTGTGACCCACCATACTGGCAGACGGCTGGTTATGACCGGGCATTTGATTGGGCTGAATACCAGCAGTTGGCCGAGGCAATGGCCAACATCAAAGGCAAGATGATGCTTTCAATCAATGATCACCCCGACATTCGGACTTTGTTTGCAGGTTTCTGGCAGCGGCGCTTAGAACTGGTCTACACGATACCGAGCGATCCAAAATATCGGAATAGCAGCGGTGAGTTGGTGATTTGTAATTACACGCCAAACGATTGATAAGGAAAAAGCGACGCTATCGTCGCTTTTGGTGTCTGTTGCAGTTGCATCTGGTGGTGTGGATTTGCAACGCTGTTACACTGTATGAAATAAAATCAAAAAGCGTTTATTGCACAAAGTGCGCAGCATTTTTCGCGCGCGGCTTCAACCTAATGAAGATACCCTAGATATAATTAAACGTGAACAATATAGAGAACAATGGCAACAGTTAGTTCTAGAAAATGGTATTAAAGTAAGTCGTTCTATACGAAATGGAGGCGCTATCTATGCATCGTTGTATCGCTATGATTATCAGTGGCTCCAGAGCTTTAACTCAGAACATCAAATAATCCAACAAGCACCTGAAACCCGTGTGGAATGGCCTCAACGAGATCGGGTGTACGTAAAACTATTACTACGAATTTTACATCAATCTAAAGATGATCTAAGTACTCCGAGACATTCTGCAAACTGGTATCTTATGCAATTACCGCAGCATTCAACAATAGAACATAATCTTAACAAGCTCCCATTAGTTAAACAGTTTTTAATGAAATATGTTGAAAGCATCACTGAATATCAACTACGAAGAGTCTGTGTAGCTGTTGAATCATTATCGTTAGATAATCAACAATTACACTTATGGCGAGTCTTTCGTTTAGCGGGACTCAGTAAAGAAAGAATAACTCCTGATGCAGCAAAAATTTTAAAACTATCTGGAATTTTTAAAACTGATGACAGCAAGAATTAATCAATTCGATCATAATGTAACCGTGTCACATATTGGCGGACTTTTTAAAGGCTCAAGATCTCAAATATGGAGTATCAACCTTCAATGTTCACCAAAACAGGAAAAAAAATTTACCAATTTCAGTAATGCGGCCATGCTAATCAGAGGTAAAAAGCTAAACTGTAGTGAACGACAATTATCCCAACCAAACCTAGTGATTACATTGTCTAATGAAAATACCCTTACACCATCATGCTTAAAATATTTTGATGAATTAACGACTGATTCAAACCTTGCGTATTTTGAGGGAATACAAACCAGCTTTATCATCGAGAGACCAGATCAAGCCACAATTCATCTTCCTCAATTTGAGTTAGCTCGCACGCTTTTCCTTATTAACTCTTATTTTTGTAGGGCAAGCCTCTCTACAACCACAATCCAACATGAGTTTGAGGTTATTCAGAATGAAGATGGAAACTTAATTGTCTTTCTAGAAAATAATACAATGCCTTTAAAGTTGGTTAACCAAAAAGGGACCCAATGCCTACTTGCTTGGTTACTACTTGATTCAAATGCAAAACAATCATTTGAAAGCATCTGCCGTTACCTTAACACTCAGCTCAAGAATGAGAATGGATGGAAAAAATGGATTTTCCAGTTTGATCCACCACCAATGATTGGTTGGACATTACATTTTCGAGGAAGGTATAACACATCACAAGAGGCTTTTCTTGTAGAAGAAATTGTTGGCATCGAAATCGATTCTAACATTCCAACAAACATTACTTTTTCACACCCATCTTTCATACAAATCAAGACTCAAGGACAGCAATCTGAACAAGGCTACAAGCCAGAATATAGTGACTCTCTAAACCCTAGTATTGATGATGATGCAACAGCTTCAATAAGGCAAGGAATTCGAGTTCTAAATGGTAATGAATCCTGGGTAAGTTTCATTAAACCATTAGAAATAAATAAGAAAGGCAAAACCAAAATTACTAGACAGAAAGCAGAAGATGGTAGTGATGACAATGAGTCTGGTTCAGGATATTTAGTCAGTACAGACGAAGCAAATTATGCAGGTGATTTACCTGCTGCCGATGTCGGTGGCAAAAAGGACTATACAAATTACGATCAGAAGTATGCTCAACGCTATAATAATTTCAACTCAATGATTGAAATACTCCAGTCTGGACATCAATGTACGCTTTATGAATCCGTAACCCATGAGCTTATGAAAGTAGGACGTTCAGAATGTCATAAGCTTGCTAACAATAAACTACGAACAATTAAATTTGTACATCTTGCTCAAAGGGGAAAAGATTTTCTACTTATTGAACTAGATACCGCTGATGGCATTAAGAGTATTTCGACTAAATTGATTCATCTGACAACCGATGATTGGAAAGTTTATTTAGATGATATTAAAAAACATCTTGTCGCAAAATCATTGTCCTGGCCTAATGTTCTGTTCAATGATGTGTTTGGCATACATTCTCATACCCATATTGTCCATCCAAGGTTTGCAACTCAAGGAAGCGATTCTTCAGAATCAGTTAACAATTGGGCTGTAAGGATTATGAATGGGTTGAAGGACTTGATCTAAACCAAAGGAAATTATCAACTTATAAGACTATTTCACAAGAAAAAACATTTTACTTTTGCTATAATTTATTGGTCAAACAATCAAATACTAAGAATTATGTTACCTAATTTTCAACCACTGAGTGGGGCGCCATGGCAAATTTTGCCTCCAGGTGAGCACATCGCAACCCTACAAGAAATCGAACAAAGATTAGCATTTAACTCTCATAGACTTAACTTGTTTAATGGGCTTGTTTCCGCTGCTAGTTTATTAGCTCAGTCAGGATGTAAATATTTATATCTTGATGGTAGCTATGTAACAGAAAAGGATATGCCAGGTGATTTCGATGCATGTTGGAGTATTGAACAGGTTGATTTTTCTCTAGTCGATCCAATTTTTTTAGATTTGAGTAATGGAACTACCGCACAAAAAGCACGTTTCGGTGGAGAACTTTTTCCCAATCGTACTGAAAGAGCATCTGGTAAATTATTTAAAGATTTTTTTAAGAATGAAAAACATACAAATCAACAAAAAGGGATTATTGTAATAGATCTTCAAACTGAATTTTCCTTACCAAATCAAGGAGTATAAAAATGATTTTAAACTCTTTTGAATTAAGTCTAACAGAACAAAAAATTAAACAGATACAAGCCACAATAGCTGATGTAGAGAAAGACACATCTGTAGATTCCTTTCTATTAAAATTAGAATTAGATTCTTTAAATGTATTTTTAAATGAATTGATTGAAGAGCGAGATGAATTCTTAGAAATTAGCCAAAATTTTAAACACAAGATCCCTGTAAAGAAAGAAGTCCTAAAATATCCAGAAAATCTAGTTTATATCAGAATAGCTAATGATATCTCTCAAGAAGATATAGCTTCACTTTTAAATGTTAGTATTGAGGAGGTAAAAAGACAGGAAGATTACCTCTATAGACATTTAGATTCTATTTCTTTATTGAGAATAAATGACTTTTTAGAAGAAAAAATATCGAATAGTTTAACTGTACATACGTCTCCAATTAATTGGAATAAATTTCCAATTAAAGAAATGCTAAAACGCAAATGGTTACTATCAGGCAATATTGATCCAATAAGTGCAATCAAAGCACGGTTTACAGATCTTTTTGGTAACGAGCAATATGAATTAGCATTACATAGAAAGTTTCACTTTAATGGAAATTCTCCCAATGAATACTCATTGCTTGCATGGCAGATTCAGGTTCTCAGTAAAGCGAAAGAGATAACAAAGCAAATAAAGATTCCAAAATTTAATAAAGATTCATCTTGGCTAAATCAGTTAGTTAGAATTTCTACTCATTCTAGTGGACCTCTAGAAGCTCAAGAATTTCTTTTATCAAAAGGAATCATACTAATTGTAGAACCGCATTTACCATCTACATATCTTGATGGCGCTGCAATGCTTTTGCCAAACACCTCAATTCCTGTAATAGGACTCACATTAAGACAAGATCGCCTAGATAATTTTTGGTTTGTTCTTTTCCATGAATTAGGGCATATTTTTCTTCATCTGAATGCGGAACGCACCTCTATAGTTGATGAAGACGTTGGTATAGCTACAGATGAGGTTGAGATTGAAGCTGACAACTTTGCTCTTAACAACCTAATTCCTTCAGAACAATGGGATATGTGTATGTGTAGGTTCTATATCAATGAAGATACCTTAAATGAAGATGCTAGAAATCTAAATATTCATCCAAGCATTATTGCTGGTAGATTAAGAAAAGAAAATAATAATTATCAAATATTTAATGAGAAAATTGGACTAAAGCAAGTACGAAAACTATTTTGGGGTGATGAATATGATTTTGAGTAACCATTATGTTCCTTTCTTAAAGTGGCGACAAAGTGAATACCAAGCATTGTTTAAACTCAAAAAAGAGATTAAAGATCTTATTACCCCTTATATAATCATGCCACCAATCGAATATGATTTTGAAGAAAAGCGGTTAAAGAAAACTATTCAAGAACACATTGAGCCTATGCCAAAACGCCTTAAAGATAAATGGGGAGCTAGACTCGCTCTTCTAGACTTTCATGACAGTATCGAGCAAGGGATCATGGATAATGGGGAAAATGTTATAAAATATGTCTATACAAAAGCCCTAGCTATGGGGTGTAAACTAATTCCCGTTATCTCATTCCAGAAGTCCACTTGGTATTTAACAGAAATTAAATCAATTATTAGCTCTCAGAATTGTGGTATTGCTTTAAGACTTTTTTTAGAAGATTTGGATAAGCCGACTTTAAATAGTGAAATTGATCAAATATTGAAGATGTTTGATTTGAACATAAATGAGATTGATTTGATTATTGATTTAAAAGTACCAGATAAGTTTGAACCATACCCTCTGTTCTCTAACCTCATCTTCATGAAAATTAATAAGATAAACAACCTCAAAAGTTATCGTTCTTTTATTATAGCTGCTCATTCATTGAATTTAAGAGAAATTAAACAACCAGGTGGATTATTTACTCGTCATGAATGGATGCTATATCCTTATTTTATAAATAAATTCAAAGATAAATTGCCAACTTTTGGCGATTACACAACTGATAATATAGAATTTCTACCTCCTATGGATATGCGGAAGGTCAACCCATCAGCAAAATTAATTTATACACTACCTCAACATTGGTATGTCTTAAAAGCTAAAGCATTTAGAGGAAATGAGATCCAAATGGTCTCTCTCTGTGCAAATGTTATTGGCCTACCAGGCTACAAAGGAGTTCCTTTTTCTGATGGGGATAAACGAATTCATGATACTGCAAACGGTAACGCAAATTTTGGAAACTTAGGAACGTGGAAGCAAGTGGCAATCAATCATCATATGACAAAGGTTGTTTATCAGCTCTCCAGTTACCACGCTTCAATAATTTAGTTTTAATTTCCAAACCTAATTCTTGGACAGTCATAACTTGATTCAATTGCTTATACAGTTCTTTTCTAGTTTTATATTCAAGTCTCTCTGTAACACCATATTGATATAGCAGATCAATAGCCTCTGACTTCCATAAAATATGAGCTAAACTAAAAAAATCTACATTTGGATTAGGTTTAGCTCTCCTCATCGAGCGAAAGCTTACACCTCCTCTAGGACCTTTTGTCACTAAAATAAGTCCACACCATTCGGGGGTAGAAACCATTACATCTTTGAAATGGTTTTCAGCTACAACAAAAGTAACTTTTTGCAAGCTTTTTGAATATTGTGATAACTGATTTTGCAATCTAAGCAGATTATCTTTAGAGCTTTTAATTTCATAACCATGAATACAGTTATCAAATACTGCGATGTCTACTCGATTTCGACCATGCTCTAAAGGTAACTCATCAACGACTAAATGATCGTCTTTAACGTAGTATTGCTTTTGCAATCTACTATGTAAAGCATGACGAATATCTTGATCATTTGTTGCATTCATTTTCTTTAAAGTATCTAAACTTCACTTATGTTTAATGATGTATTATACAATGTAGTAAACTTAGACGGTAGGAAGACTGCTGATTTTTGTGAATAGTTAACAACTATTTTGTAATTTATTTTTTAATAAGAAAGATTACCCATAATATAGTTAAGAACTATTTTGTGATTTTAGCGGATAAAAATTAACTTAAACCATTGATTTTTATCCGCCACCAGTTAACAACTATTTTGTCTGACCATAGGCTACTGTATGAGAGTAATAAAGTATCATACTACTCAATAAAGTTTCATACTAAATTGCTCAAAAAATCCACATACGTTATGCTTTACAATAGCATAGATATGTGGATTTTTTATGGCTAATTTAAAAAATGCTCAGAATCATGAATTCAAAATTCATAAGAATTCAGGTGGTGCTGAAAAAATGCTGAACTTCTTTGTCACCTTAATCAATGTTGTAGGTTTGCCCGTGGTTATGGTCGGCACACCTAAAGCCAAATTTATATTCGATGGTGATCTGCGTTCAGCACGTCGTGGGGCTGGTTTCGGGGCTGTTATATGGGAACCTATGAAGAACACTCCCCCATTATCAAATACTACGACTAGAACAGAATGGATGGCTTTCACCAATGCACTTTGGAAATATCAATGGCTCACCCATAAAGAACAACTGAGTGAAGAAATTCGAGACTGTTGGTATGAACTCTCTCAAGGCGTACTGGATATAGTCGTCAAACTTTTTGTTTTGGCTCAATGCCGAGCGATCATGACAGGATTAGAAAGAATAACACCTAGTTTGCTTAGACAAGTTTATGAGGATGAACTCAAATTTGTCCATCCTATGATAGAAGCACTTAAGTCTGGAGATCCTAATCGCATCGCACTCTATTCTGACTTAACTATTCCATATGTCGATAAAACCTTACTTTTACTTCAGAAAAAAATAGAAGAAGAACAAGAAAAAGTTGAACAATATAATGGAAATGTACATGCACAAAGATTGCATAACCTACTTATTGCCACTGGATATCCAGAATCTAAAGTAATCTCTACGATCAAAAAAGCCTTTGCCGACTTCCCCCATCTTAATATGCAAGAACTCATGCCTATCGTTTCGAATTGGCTCACTGAAGTTGAGACAGATAAAGAAACTAGGCCTGAAAAAACTAATCTCAAAAAAATAAAACAACGTGAATGGATGAGCTTACCGTCAGATGATTTAAGGTTTAAGTTTTCTCAAAAGCAAAAATCTCAAAATTTTTATGACATTCTTCAATCAAGTGATTTAATTTTTAATACTCAAACTTGGGTGCAATCAATGTGATAGTAGAATTAATATGTTGAATTTCCCTACACCATATCCCAATGAGTTAATTTACAGCACGATTGCAAGAGCTGGAATTCATCATGCTATTACAAGCCCTAAGCAATTACTTGAAGATGATGTTCAAATCATTGATGTTGTACCGACACACTTCGACTTCCTAGAGGCCATTGAAACAAGGAAAACTTCTAAAAAAACTAGGCATAGAAATCATGGTACAAAAGATCAAGACTTACCATCCACTAATGCGACATCGGAAGTTAGCACCAACGAACCTATTTCTGAGGGTACTATCTCCCCTCTGCTGAATTCAATGGTGTTGAAGATAAAACTGAAGTTCTTCATGTGTATCTTGACCGTTTCTCTGCATTTCAACAAATGATTGATTTTTTTGCAAAGAAAAATCAGTTAAAAATTTTAGCTTTCAACTTCACAAATTACCTAACATTCAAGGCCACTCCAAACATATAAAGACTGATGGTAATCCTAGATGTATCGCAGAAGTCAGTTTTCAATTTAATGGGCAAAATATTGTGATCTTAGAAGTAGATATTTCTGACAATAAGAAACCTCTCTCAACTCGTGTTTTATCGATTAAAGACTTAAATCAATGGAATCATTCTGATCGAGCAAAAGTACTTGAGCTTATTGTTACTCAATGCTTACGTTGGCCAAAAGGAATCTTTAAGCATATTTGCTATAAAAATAATACGTTAAACCATCCTAAAATAAACTCCAACAATCAAGAAACTCCTGATCACGAACTACAAGGATGGGCACATCGTTTATCAAATACGCTCATTAGATAGATAACAATGAAATATATCGAATAAACAATATATTTAATGAAAACTATCTTAAATTATAAATTTCATATAAATTCTTTAAAAATATAACTTTTGGGTCCAATTTATGTGGTCGGATATAGAATCTAAAATAGACTTTTTAAACTATTCTGAAGCATCAGAAATTATTATTAATGTTCTTCAAAATCCGCAAATGTTACCTATTTCAATAGGCGTATTTGGATCATGGGGTACTGGCAAATCTACGATCTTAAATCTTATTCAAAACAATTTAGAACGTATTGAAAACCATGATGATTATATAATTATTAGATTTGATGCTTGGTTATATCAGGGTTTTGATGACGCTAGGGCTTCACTATTAGAGGTCATTAATACTGAAATTTCAAAATTGGTCAAACAAGATGAAAAATTATACGAAAAAGCATTAAGTATCGGAAAAAGAATTAATAAGTTGCGTGCTCTAGGTTGGGCTGCCGAAGGTACGGCTTTAGCTTTTGGCGTTCCTACATTTGGTTTACTTTCAAAAGCCATTGATTCTATTGGTAACGGTATCAATGGCAATGCTAGTGAAGAAGATGCAACTCACATTACTGAAGTTATTAGTAAAGGACAAGAAAGCTTAAAAGATATTCTTAACGAAGAAAAAAGTACCGCACCTAAGGAAATAACAGCCTTAAAAAATGAATTTGAAGAATTATTGGAATCATTGAATAAAAAAGTAATTGTCTTTGTTGATAATTTAGATCGATGTCTTCCAAAGCAAACCATTGAGACCCTTGAATCATTACGACTATTTTTATTCATGAAAAACACAGCTTTTGTGATAGCAGCTGACGAAGAAATGGTGAGATTCGCTGTTAAAGATCATTTTAATGGGATTGATGAAAGACATATAACTGACTATCTAGATAAACTTATTCAGTTTCCTGTAAAAGTACCTCGTATTAGTACAAGAGAAGTGCGAGCTTATTTATTCTTATTGTATGCATCTATCCATGAAAATTATGCAACAGAAACAGCAAAGCTAGAAAATCTTCGAAATGAATTGGAGTCGAATCTGAGGCTTTCTTGGAAAGATGATCCAATTAAGGTTAAAGATGCTCTTGCCTTATTAGATGAACAGGCAGTTAATACACTTAATCTCTCTAACAACTTTTATGTCTCTGACCGTATAGCACATCTTCTAGCTGAGAATAAATACATTGAGGGTAATCCACGAATTGTAAAAAGAATGCTTAATGTCATTAGTATGCGTCAAATGATTGCTAGCGCTAGAAAAATGCCTAACGATATTGGGTTAATCACCAAAATGGCTTTATTTGAAAGATGTTGTAATTCAAAAAGTGTCTCTCTTTTATACAATACAATTAACAGTTCATCAGATGGTAAACCTAAAATATTAGAAGAATTAGAAGAATTAACAAATGATATAGATACATTTAAAAACAAATTACCGAAGGAATGGGAAGAGCATCATGTTTTCTTATTTAGTTGGTTTAGCCTAGAACCAAAGCTAAAAGGTGTAAACCTTAGACCTTTAGTATACTTAAGCAAAGAGACTGTACCTTTAAGAACTATAACAAAAGGCTTATCTAGTGATGGTGAAGCTGCATTAAAAACTTTATTGAAAGTTACGCATTCTTCTTCTAAAGCAGCAATTCAAGCTATTAGGAATATTCCAATAGGTGAAGAGTCATTAGTGATGAATCTAATATTAGATGAATTAAATAAACATACTCATTGGGAGGCAAAACCAAATGGTTTCATAGGCGCATTTTTATTAGCTAGAGAACTAGAAGACACTAGACCTCAGTTTATACATTTCATGAACACGGTCATGGTGGAAAAAACTCCATGGTTTAGCCTATTGATAAGTAAAGAAAAATGGTTTCCAAAAAATTAAGGGAGATATAAATCATGGGAACATCAACCTCAAGTAAAGGGCCAGGTAGTAAATCACCATTAGTGCCTTCATGGGCTGACAATGATGGTCAAGGCCCAGGTAACAATCAATTAGAGCAACGTTTCAGAGGTTTTAGAGCTACCTTAGGACAAGCTGTTTCAATTGGCGGAGGAAGTACGGATACTCTAAAAAAAGCCCTTGGCCATTATGCCAAGAGTGCCACTGGTGGTAAATCTAACGGGGCAAGAAGATTTAGCTCTATGATAAGTGGTGGCGGCACTTTATTTGATACTTTAAGGTCATTGCAATCAGGTACAGACACTAATTCCCTAAATATTTCAGATTTACAGGGACAACCTGTAGATGTGGTAATTGATAAAATTATTGAGTCTATCATCGATGTCAATGGAGATTCAGAGCGTATTAGAGCTGCTATGAATGAAGCTCTAGCAGAGGCTTTAGATGGATTATCGACATTTGATTTTTCAAAAATTACTGATGATATTATCGTGGATATGATGATTAATTACCTGACCCAATGTATTTTCGAACAAATTATTTTAGATTCTAAAACAGCATTTGATAAAGCTGATACACCAGAAAAAGTAGAAATGATCGAATCCAGCTTATTGGAATTAATAAAGACATCAGTAGATTTGAATTTTGGAAGTCATTTGGAAAATATCAATACACTTTCCAAACAAGACATTGAAACAATACAAAAAAATGCTATCCAAGATATTTGGGGTGAATGGGAGGATCACTTAAATGATTGAGCTCTATTTTGATACAGACAACACTCAGTTACCTCCTTTATCAGACAGTTTGATTCCTATTCACTTATATGGCTCGCCGGCAAAAAATGGGGAATATGCAAGTATTGGTCGCCCTTTACTAAATGAAATAAGAAGGATCAAAGAAGATTTAGATGAAACAGCGCTAGATTTCCTGACTATAGCTATGGCCATTACTGCAGCTGATACGTTTGTTGAAAGAAATAAGCAGGCTGAAGATGGATGGTGCCGAGAATTTAGGCTTTCAATTCCTCTAATAAATCCTATTATATGGCTTCAAGAAATTGGTTTATTGTCAGAAATTATGCACTTTTTGAGTGGTGACTTATGGCATTTTGAATTTAGGGCGGGGAATTTTGATTGGCCAACTAAAATAAAACGTGGTCGTAAAATACCTCTAGCGGGGCATGACTCTGCATGCCTTTTCTCTGGTGGATTAGATAGTGCTATCGGAATTATTGATCTAACTTCTAAAAATATTCATCCAGTACTCATTAGTCATGCTTATGCTAGAGATAAGTCTAAACAGGATAATCTATATAACTTATTAGGTTTGAGAAATTCGAAATTTCAAGTTATTGCATATCCAAGAAAGGCTGGTGATATTCCAACTGACGTACAAATGAGGACTAGAAGCTTTAATTTCATAGCTTTCGGCGCATTAATCAGTACTGCAATCAGCCAACATCATCAAGCAGGTAAAGTAACAACCTTATATGTGCCAGAAAATGGCTTGATCTCTATTAATCCACCTCTTACTCCGCGTCGAATTGGTTCATTGAGTACTAGAACAACCCATCCCCATTATATGAAGCTATTAAACGAATTGTTTAAGCGAGTGCATTTACCCGTATTTGTTGAAAATCCTTACCAATTTTTGACAAAAGGTGAGATGATGAAAAATTGCTCAAACAAGGCAGTTTTGATGCAAATCGCCAAAGATACAGTGTCTTGTGGTAAATGGAAAAGAACAGGGATTCAGTGCGGAAAGTGTGTTCCGTGTATAATAAGAAGAGCATCGTTCCATTCAGCTTCTATACCTGACCAAACAGTAGATTATGTTTATAAACAATTGGATTTAGTAGTAAAGGATCCAGATAATCGTGATGACCTTATGTCAATGATTCTAGCTATTAGAAAATTGAAAAAGGTAAGAAATCCTAAAATTTGGATATCTAAGTCAGGAGCATTACCTACTGATTTACATGTCAGAAATCAAATTCTAGATACGGTGGTTCGAGGATTTAAAGAAGTTGAAGACTATTTAAAGTCGCAATCTTTAGGTGTTAATATTTGATCTACCCCTACATTGATTTTCATTGCCATTTAGATTTATATGATGACCCACATGCTGTAGCAAAAGCATGTGGAGATTCTAAAAGCTATATATTATCGGTAACAACAACGCCTAAAGCGTGGTATGGTACGGATGAACTAGCTCGTCATAGTAAAAGAATTAAAACAGCATTGGGTTTACACCCGCAAATAGCTCATGAGCGCTATAAGGAGCTTGAGCTGTTTGATTCACTAGTTAATCAAACTAGATATATTGGTGAAATTGGACTAGATGGCTCCCCTAGTTTTCGAAATCATTGGGAAATGCAGAAAAAGGTTTTCTCACACATATTAAAAAAAACTAATAGCGGATCAGCTAAAATTTTAACGATACATAGCCTCAGAGCAACAAAGCCCGTCATAGAACTCCTAAGTGAAAATTTTGATAACGGTATACCAGTACTGCATTGGTTTACAGGTAATCTTTCTGAGTTAAGAGAGGCCTTGAAAGCTGGATGCTGGTTTTCAATAAATGAGCGAATGCTAAAAACAGAAAAGGGACGGCAGCTAGTCAAGCACATTCCTAAAAATATGATTTTAACTGAAACGGATGGGCCATTTATTGTGAATTCTAATATTCCTTTATTACCAGGCCAGGTTCAACCTGCTCTTAATAAGCTTGCAGCTTTATGGGAAGTAAATCCTGATGAAGCTGCTGCTCAAATTCATGAAAATTTCAAACATTTATTAACAAATACATAACTATGATTTGCATTTAAATAGAAATTTATTAAATTGTATGTGGTAGCAAATCTTGTCGATTTATATCTAAAGCCCTAGCTATTTCATAGATTTTTTCCAAAGTAGGATTCACCTCCCCCCCCTTTCAGCCCTCCTTAAATAACTTCGACCCCAGTATGGGATAGATTGTTTGAACTTGTGAAGCTGTATACTGAATCAATCATGCCTACTGAAGTTTTACAGGGGCTGCAGTTTATGAATTTGGTAGGGTATTTTTGATATTTTTTAAAACATAATCATGTAAAGTGTTAATGTTAAAATTATGACATATAGAATATAGTCTTGTTAACCTTAGATGTTCTCAAACAAAATAATCTAAAAAATTTTAATATTTCCCTCTGTTGCAGGAGTTGGTTGCATGTCATTATTTCAATCTATTATTGTAAAAAAATATCTTAACAATCTCAATAAAGAGGAAGTGGATCAAGTATGGGATAAATTTCATTCCCACTTCCAAGACAACGACATACAAGACAACATTAAAAAAAGCAAAGAAGAGCAATATCAGGAAGGATTTTTACGAGACTTATTTGTCAATATATTCAACTATGTTTTGAATCCAACTGCAGGATTTAATTTAACTACCGAACTTAAAAATATTAAAGGTTCTAAAAAGTGCGATGGTGCCATACTCAAAGACTCCAAAGCTCTTGCTGTAATTGAATTAAAAGGCATGGATACTACTGACCTTGCTAGTATCGAAGATCAGGCTTTTGGCTACAAAAATAATCATCCAACTTGCCGCTATGTGATGACTTCTAACTTTCAAAAACTACGATTTTATATTGATAACGCTGTAGAATTTATAGAGTTCGACTTGTTCAAAATAACCAGAGAAGACTTTAATTTTCTATTTCTACTACTAAAATCCGATAATTTACTGGCTGATTTACCACTTAAAATTAAAAGTGAGAGTATTAGTCAGGAAGAGAAAATCACCAAGCAACTTTATCAAGACTACTCAACTTTTAGACAATTGCTATTCAAAGATTTGGTTGAAAAAAATCCTCAATACAATTCACTCACATTATTCCAAAAATCTCAAAAATTACTAGATCGCTTATTGTTTATCTTTTTTGCTGAAGATAGCGGTCTACTTGCTGCTAACACAGCTCGTACTATGCTAAAAGAATGGGAACATCTTAAAGATTTAAAAATGCCGATTAGCGTATACGACCAATTAAAACGCTATTTTAATTTTTTGAATACAGGATACAAAGACAATATTAGCGAAATTTTTGCGTATAACGGCGGCTTATTTAAGCCGGATGATGTATTAGACAATGTCAAAATATCTGATGATGTACTTAAGCCGCATATTAGTAAACTTGCTGACTATGATTTTTCGAGTGAAGTTGATGTCAATATTTTAGGACGTATCTTTGAAAATAGTTTGACTGAAATTGACGAAATCAAAGCCAAATTAAACGGTGATAAACTCGATAAATCACAATCTAAACGTAAAAAAGATGGAGTATTTTACACACCCAAATATATTACAAATTATATTGTACAAAATACAATAGGCAAATTGTGTAGCGATAAAAAAGCAGAAATTGGCATTCTAGACGCCGACTATATTATGGATAAAAAACGTCAAAAGAAAACTCAAGAGGCTTTGCTGCAAAAACTAAAAGACTATCGTGAGTGGTTACTTGCTATCACCATTTGCGACCCTGCATGTGGATCAGGGGCATTTCTCAATGAAGCCTTAAATTTCTTAATGACGGAACATGCTTATTTAGATGAATTAGAAAGTAAATTATTTGGCGGTGGCTTGGTATTCCAAGAGGTACGAAATCACATTTTGGAAAATAACTTGTTTGGGGTAGATATTAATCAAGAATCTGTTGAAATAGCTAAATTATCACTTTGGTTACGTACAGCAGAGCCACATCGAAAGCTATCGAATTTGAATGAAAATTTAAAATGTGGCAATTCTTTAATTGATGAAGCTTCTGTAGCTGGAGATAAAGCTTTTGATTGGAAATATGAGTTCCCAAATGTGTTTAAGAATGGTGGGTTTGATGTAATCATAGGTAACCCACCTTATGGCGCAAAAATAGATATTAAACAACTAAGCCACTTACAAAAAAAATATGAGGGAAGTGGGTTAAATAAAATCTTTTCAGATACTTATGTTTTATTTTATATTTTAGGATTAAATCATCTTATAAAAGATGAAGGATTATTAGGTTATATTGCACCCAATACTTGGCGTACAGTAATAAATGGTAATGATTTTAGGCAGTATTTACTAAAGAATTTCTCTATACATAAAATAGTGCAACATACTGAAAAAGTATTTACAGATGCCACAGTTGATGTCGATACAATAATTATAAAAAATTCCATCTCAGAAAATAACGATATTTCAGTTATTATTGGTTCATTAAAAGGTGATTATAAAGTTAATAATGTAAATCAATCTGAATTGTTAGATCAGGCGTTTATAAACTTATCTTTAAGTGACTACCATATAAAAATTAAGAAAAAAATAGAGAATCAATCTTATTTGGTTAAAGATTTACTTCTTGTAAAAAATGGTACAAAACCTTATGAAAAAGGTAAGGGACAACCTGCGCAAACAGCGGAAACATTAAAAACAAAACCTTTTACATCCGAAATAAAAATTGATGACAGCTTTTCTCCATTAATTGGCGGAAGTAATTTCAATCGCTATGTTATTTTATGGAATAATGACAATTGGATAAAATATGGAGAATGGCTAGCAGCACCCAGAGATAAGGCTATTTTTAATGCACCTGAAAAATTAATATTTAGACAAACCTCTGACAAGCTTGTAGGTGTATTTGTAGATTCTACATTTATTATGCGGGATAATACGCATATCATTTTATCTAAGCAAAATTCTCAAATTAACTTGAAATTCGCGTTAGCTTTATTAAATTCTAAATTAGCTAATTTTTATTATCAAGTTATTAATCCTGAAAAAGGCGAAGCTCTAGCTCAAGTAAAAGCTTTTCATTTAGAAAACTTGCCAATTAAAAAAATTCCTTTAATAAAACAAGAAAATTTTATAATCAAAGTTGATGAAATTTTATATTTTAATCAAGAACTAAAAAAGCTTAATAATAAATTTTTACGAATGCTAGAACGCAAATTTAACCTTACTGAATCATCAAAGAATCTGCAAGGTTGGCGAAATCTGACCTATTCTGAATTAATTAAAGAATTAGGTAAAAAGAAAATCAAACTCTCACTTGCTGATGAAGCAGAATGGGAAGATTATTTTTTAGCCGAGCAGCAGAACGCTCAAAGCTTACAAGCTCAAATTATCCAAACTGATAAAGAAATCGACAATATGGTTTATCAGCTTTATGGTCTCACTGATGATGAAATCAAAATTATTGAGTCGTATTAATAACTTTTATCTACTGGTAAAGAAATAAAAAACGCCACCTAATTGGTGGCGTTTCTAATTGATATTCGATCCTAATTTAGACCAAAATCCTCACCTCCATATCCTCATCAGGCATGGGCTAATTGATACCTTCATCATCAATCGTAAATTCATTATAGAGAACCTCAGACCGTTAATTTGGGGTTCTTTGCTATCTTTGCATAATTATTTTAAATATTTATCCTATTTAATCAAATCCTCAACACGCCCTAGTGTTAAATAACTCAAGATATGAGTAATAGTTCACGTACACATCTAGTGCAATGAGAATGATGCGCACATCTATATGAGAATGGGGGCTCACTTAAATGATAATCTACACTTATAGACTTTCCAGAATTAAAAAATGAAATACTACGAAGAAAAAATCAATTACTTCAAGATATTGATAAACTGAAAAGCTTACACTGACTTTCTAACATCACTGATATAGTATGGAAATAGACTCGACAGCCCTAAAGTTGCATTTCAGTATGAAACTTTATTACTCGATAAAAAGTAAAAGTAGAAGAAATAATAAAGGTGAGTATGAAACTTTATTTTTTCTTCCATTGATTGCTTAGTCGAAATATCAATGAGATACAGCACATCCAGTATGAAACTTTATTACTCTCATACAGCTACCTTTATGGTAGCCGTTTTAATCACCGCAGTACTATTTGGCTGCAATTAGGCCCGCAAGATAAACCAATGCGGCTGCCTGAAACCAGTAAAACCATCATTAACAGCCCAAACACCATCGCTACAGCCAACAAAGAGCCCAGAGGCAGCATTACCGAATACAAGGCACCGGCAACACTCGTTCCCAGCGCAAAACATGCTTGTTGTATCGTGGTCAGCGCACTACTGGCAGCACTCGCCTGCTGAGTACGCACATGTGACAATACCATTCTGAATGATGAAGACACCATCAAGGCGTTACCCACACCCACCAGAGCCATGGAGGCACTTAAATCCCAAATCGCCGTGGCCGTACCTTGTTGCCAAAACACCAACCAAATGCTGGCCATGCCCAATGCACTCAACAAGGCACCAATGGCCAGAAGTTTAGACAAGCGCACCAAACTGGCCAATCGCTTGCTGAGTAAAGACGTTACAAAAAACAAAATCCCCAGCACCAAAAAAGCATTCCCCGATTGCGCAGGCGTGTAATGCAATACACTTTGCAAAAATAAGGCCGTCACAAATAAATAACCCGAATAAATAAAAGTGACCGTCATCTCCCCCAAAAAACCCATGCGTACAATTTTTTGCTGAAAGAGTGAAGGCGGCAATAAAGGCTGATTCTGTTGTTGTTCTTGATAACGTTCACAGCGCCACAAGCCCCATGCCAGAGGGGCTACGGCAACCAAAAACCACAACAATGATGGCCAATGTTCACCCAATACCACAGGAATCAACAAGCTCAATAACGTTGCGGCCAACCAAATTATGCCACCCACATCCATGGGGATATATTCGAGCGCCCGGGTTTCCGGAATGAGCTTGCTACCAAACACCAAAATTACCAGACACACGGGGATATTGATAAAAAAGGCGATGCGCCAACCCAAACCGCCTAAATCCGCTGAAACCAGCCAACCGCCCAAAACTTGGCCAATCACAAAAGACAATCCAGCGGCGGCAGTATAGATGCCCACTGCTTTGCTGTGCCGCTCCCCACTTAATGTAGCATGGATAATAGTGAGTATTTGTGGCATCAACAGCGCACCAAATATACCTTGCCCAAACCGGCCCAGCAGCATCGGCACAATACTGTGCGCCAAACCACAGCCAGTTGAAGCCAAAGCAAAGCCCACAATACCCAACATGAATATTTTCTTGCGACCATAGCGATCACCCAGTCGGGCACCGGTGGCCATCAAAACAGAAAAACTCAAACCATAAACGGCCACAATCAAAATCAATCCGGTTTCATTGGTATGCAATGATGGGCGCATGGCTGCCAGCGCCACATTCACAATTGAAAAATCCACTTGTGGCAACAATTGCCCCGCAATGAGGAGTAATAGAGCCCAAGAGGAGAGTGTTTTGGATTCGGTAATCATGTTTTCCCTGACGAAATCACTGTAATGGTCGCCATTATGCGCGTATATTAAACGTGTACAAGAAATCAGTTAAACACGTATAATTTCTACGGGGATGAGTGATGAACACCAACAATTCGGTTCTTTTGGGCGATTTTTTGCGCCGTAAGCGGGAAAATCTGCGACCAGAAATGGTTGGACTGCCAACCGCCAAACGCAAGCGCACGCCGGGCTGCGCCGGGAGGATGTGGCCGATTTGGCCGGCATCAGCACTGTTTGGTACAGCAAAATTGAGCGCGGTAAAGTACTGGGTGTATCGCCATCGGTATTAACAGCTCTAAGCCAAGTGCTGCAACTCAATGATTTGGAGCAGCGCTATTTAATGTCATTGGCCAACCATGCTGAATCTTTGCCAAAACGCGCATGCCAGCATGCTTCACCGCACACCATTAAGCTGCTGACCTTACTCAATCCACTACCCGTGCTGCTAAAAAATCAATATGCAGATATTATTGATTGCAATGAAAGCTTCAATCAATTGTGTGGTTTCCACATCCCATCATTGCCGCCCGAAGAACGCAATTATATCTACCTGATATTGGCACACCCTCAATTTCAACAATGCTTTCTGGCCACCGCTGTTGATGAACGCTTGGCTCAGATAACGCAAATGGCGAGCCACCTGCGTGGCACCAATGCAGCACAACCCAATGACCCTATCTTAACCGCACACATCCGCCGCTTTCAGGCATATCCCCTGAGTTCGCTCATGCTTGGCAAGCCAATCAAGTTAGCCACCCTGACCCTTTGGCACACACGCTGATGCATGCGAAACTTGGCGCGATGTCATTCCAAAAACAAATGCTGTGCGCCAGCGGAGGGGATAACAGTGCCCAATTCAGCATTTACCACCCTCAGCTCGAGACAGATTATGTGCGCTTAGCCGCTTTATCTGCTGTGGTTGATACCCAGAACACCCCAAACACAAGCAATATTTCCTAAACAGAAATATTGCATTGCCCATCAATGCATTGTGGTTAAAGGCCCAATTCGGGTATGGTGTCTTCTCTATTTTCCCTACACAAGAATCGGAATCATCATGACCACACTGGCTATTGTTTATTTTTCCGGCTACGGCCACACCCGACAAATCGCTGAAGCTGCCGCTTCGCAAACTGGCGCACAATTAGTAGAGATCGACAATGATGGCAATCTCACCGAGGCACAATGGACAACACTGAATCAAGCACATGCCATTGTGTTTGGCGCCCCCACCTACATGGGTAATGCTCCTTGGCAATTCAAGAAATTCGCCGACGCCACATCCAAAATCTGGGCCACACGCGCTGGCAAGACAAAATCTTCGGCGGTTTTACCAATAGCGCGAGCTTGAATGGCGACAAACAAGTCACTTTGATTTCGATGCAAACCTTGGCATCACAACATGGCGGCATTTGGGTCAGCCTAGGATTGCTTCCCGCCAATACCAAAACAGCCCAACGCACTGACATCAACAACTTGGGCGGATCTGTGGGTGCATTGGTACAAACGCCATCAGACGCGGGGGTCGATGAGATTCCACAAGGAGACATCAAAACCGTGGCAGAATATGTGGCTCGTGTAAAAACCATTGCCGAAAAATTAAGCTGATCCGCATACCTCGTTTTCACCTAGGTTGCCTGACTGTTTCAGGCAGCCTTTTCTGGTTTTAACCCCCATTCAGGTTTCAAGCATCATCGCCCAGTGCTAAAATTTACCCATAAATATCAAAAACAAAGGAATACGCGATGAAGCTTTTTATCTACCAACACTGCCCTTTTTGCCTACGGGCCCGCATGATTTTCGGACTAAAAAACCAAGCTGTTGAAACCAGCATCATCATGGAAGGTGACACAGAAACACCTACTCGCATGATCGGAAAAAAAATGCTGCCCATTTTACAAAAAGATGATGGCACCTATATGGGTGAAAGCATGGACATCGTCCACTATGTAGACAGCCAAACTGGGCTTAAAATTGCCAACGACGCTGTAGACCCATTCATACAAAAATGGGCTGATGACCATGCTCCTATTATTTTCCAATTGGCCATACCGCGTTTTACCCGTGCACAATTTGCCGAATTGGCGACGCCTGGCGCGCGCCACGCTTACGTTCAGCGAGAAACCCTCGCTTTTGGCGATTTAAATCAATTGCACTCAAAAACCCCAGAACTGGTTAAAAAACTCACACCCGCATTAAATACGCTTGATCAATGGTTAGCCCAACACCATCAAATCAACACCAATGATTTCATCCTGCTGCCTTTGTTGCGCAGCCTTAGTATCGTGAAGGATGTTAATTTCAAGCTCAATACATTGACCTATATGCAACGCGTTAGCGCATTGGCTGGCGTGGACTTATTGTTTGAACAAGCAATGTGATAGTTGGTGGCATGTGCAAATAACATAGCCCCTCCGCGGAAAGATAATAAACAAGGCTGCCAGCATGATTCAGGCAGCCTATACCCACACCATAACAAGCCATGAGCCCATCAAACTGAGCACACTGCAGCCAACATGAAGGTTGAGTTGTTCGACAATACACCGTTGCCCCATGTATCAGTGCCCTCACGGGTTCCCTATTGCCACCATGAGAATCTATTCAATGCCAGCCCACCCCGCATCTGGATAACGCGCGCCACTGATCTGTTCAGAAGCAAATAGCGCATTCAGCGCCGCCACTTGCTCCGTCGTCAATAGCACTTCTGCCGCTGCGGCATTTTCTTGTAAATAAGACAGACGACGCGTTCCTGGAATCGCCACCACATTGGGTGACTGCTGCAACAGCCAAGCCAAGGCTACCTGTCCAGCACTCAGCTGCCAATCCTTTATCAGTTGTTGGTATTGTTGCAATACATGCTGATTGTGCTTGCCCGCTGCCCCTTGCATTTTCGGCATCATCTGACGAAAGTCACCGTCAGCCAGTTGTTGGGGATTTAATTTCCCCGTTAGAAAAGCCCTACCCAAAGGCTATAGGCCACAAAGCCCACCTGCTCTGCCATGCATTTTGGCAATACTGCAGCTTCCGGTTCGCGCGCCCACAATGAGTATTCGCTTTGCACTGCGGCTACCGGCGCCACTGCCAATGCTCGATCCAACGATGGGGCGGCAATTTCCGAGAACCCGAATGCGCGAATTTTGCCCGCATTCACTAAATCCTGAAGCGTCCCTGCCACCTCTTCAATCGGAATAGATTGTTCCCGTCGATGACAATAGTACAAGTCAATTTCGTCCACACCCAAGCGCGACAAAGAAGCCTCACAAGCTTGGCGAATGTACTCTGGGTGATTGTTAATCGTGCGCTCATATTGCCCGGGCTGTCGTTGAATGCCGAACTTGGAGGCAATCACCATATTGTGGCGCCGCGATGGTTGCTGTGCAATGAATTGGCCAATCAAGCGCTCATTATGCCCATCACCATACATATCGGCCGTATCAAACAAGTTAATACCCAAGTCTAAAGCGTGTGCCATCAACTCGATTGATGCTTTATCGTCACTTTGCCCATAAAACTCACTCATACCCATGCAGCCCAATCCCACCGCAGACACGGTCAAATCACTTTTACCCAATTGACGGTATTTCATCACAGTTCCCTTTTTTGATTTCTATTGTCCGAACCAGATGCATGAACATGCACCCCGTATGTGAAGCCGTATTGTGGCAAAATTCCATATTCGATAAAATAAACAAATATTAAAATTTAAATTGCAAATATGAAATGCTAGATGACCTAGATTATTTCACACACATTGTTCATGCAGGCAGCTTTAATACCGCAGCACAACAAATTGGCACATCCGCCGCCACCTTAACTCGCCGCCTACAAAAGCTAGAACAGGTTTTGGGCTGCAAGCTCATCATCCGCCATGCCCGCGGCATCAAGCTGACACCAGAAGGCCGTCGTTATTATGATGCCTGCCTGCCGCTGCTGAGCGCGTTAAATCAAACCACACAAGATTTACACGCGCACATCACCCAACCTGCTGGCAAGATCCGTGTTTTGGCACCCATAAACTTAGCGGTGACACCGCTCGCCGAATTTTGGCCGTTATTTTTGCAAACATACCCCGACATTGAATTGGAGCTGATTCTAGATAACCGCAACGACAAACTGCTGGCACAAGGGGCTGACGTGGCCTTGCGGGCAGGCCATCAGGCCGATTCCACATTGATTCAAAAACGCCTGACCAGCACCGCCACGGCCATCGTGGCCGCACCCAGCTATTTGAGCCAGCATCCCAAAATCATCGAGCCCACACAATTAAAATCCCACCGTTGGCTAGTGGCCACCCCGCTTAACACCATAACCTTTCAGCGCGGTACAGAAACTCAACATTTCAGCATCCCTTCTGGTCGTTTTGCTGCCAATGAAATTCGTTTGTGCGTCCAGCTGGCGGCCTCGGGGTTGGGGTTGGCCTATCTGCCTGTATTGCAATGCCAAGCAGAACTGGCCAGTGGCCTGCTGCAAAGGGTGATGACTGAATGGCAAAGTCCGCCTCGGCATGTATATGCCGTGTGGCCAGCACAAAGCATTCTGCCCGCGCGAGTGCGGGTATTGGTTGACGCGTTAACCCAATATTTTAAGCAACTCGATGGCATCTAAATTGCCACTCGAGACGGGCAAGGCCAATCCCAGCATCAGCCCAAAATTTAGTACTCAACGTGGCAATTGCCATGCGTATACGAGGCTCATCATTGTTGCCCACGGTGAAAAATTGTCACCTCTGCCATTGCGCGCTCCTGCGCTTTGGATAATGTCAGTCGCCGATTGACTGTTTGCATGCTTTTGCAGCCACCCAACCGAGCGGTGGTGAACCGATGTTAAATGCCTCAGCTGCGGTCTTCAAACGAATAAAAAGAAATAGCGGATTCCTTTTTTCATGAATCCTCAGTACGCAACATGTTCTAAATACGGCATGTTGCCCATTTTTTTCACCGCCCAATTCAATAAAACAGGCTGCCTGAAACATTCAGGCAGCCTGTTAAAGATGGAAGTATATCCAGTGCTTATTTCAGCATAGCGCTTAAAAATGCTTGTGTCCGTACCTGCTTCGGCGCATCAAAAAACGTTTTGGCTGGGCCCGATTCCACAATCACACCACCATCCATAAACAATACCGTATCAGCCACTTCACGGGCAAAGCCCATTTCATGCGTCACCACCACCATAGTCATTTTGTCTTCGGCCAATTGTTGCATGGTTTTCAATACTTCACCGGTTAGCTCTGGATCAAGCGCAGAAGTAGGTTCGTCGAATAACATAATTTCTGGCTGCATGGCCAGTGCGCGGGCAATCGCTACCCGTTGTTTTTGCCCACCCGATAATTGCGATGGAAAGTAATCTTGCTTGTCTGCCAACCCAACCTTGGCCAACAGCGCTTGTGCCAGAGGTTCAATGCTTGCGCGAGATTGTTTCTTAACAGTCATGGGTGCTTCAATCACATTTTGCAACACAGTCATGTGCGGAAACAAATTGAATTGCTGAAACACCATACCCATTTTGCTGCACAAGCGTTTGATGTCGCGCTCAGATACATATTGGGCGGTGCCCGCCGCATTGTTACTGACCATGGCTTCGCCTTCAACCACAATGCTGCCGGCATCTATGCGTTCCAAATGATTCAAACAGCGCAACAAGGTGGATTTGCCAGAACCAGACGAGCCAATAATCGCCACTACTTCAGAGCGACCTACTGCGAAATTCACGCCTTTGAGCACCTGCAAAGCACCAAATGCCTTGTGAATTTGAACCGCTTGTATCATGGTTTCAGTCGTCGTAGCGTGCATAGCGTTTCTCCATATGCTGGAAAGCCCAGGTCAATACCAGCGTCATAACCAGATAGAACGCAGCCGCCACAAAAAAAGGCGTCAAATTAAATTCACGCTGCACCATTTGAAACGTTATTTTCATCACATCTTGCAAGGCCAATACATACACCAGCGACGTATCTTTCACCAAGGTGATGGTTTCATTACTCAATGGAGGTAAGATTTTCTTCCACATTTGCGGCAACACAATGCGCCGCATGGTCTGGCCATAACTCATGCCCAGTGTTTTGGCCGCTTCATATTGCCCTTTACCCACGGCCTGAATACCCGCGCGGAAGATTTCCGCAAAATAAGCAGCATAATTCAAAGCAAAAGCCACCACCGCCGTAGTAAAGGCGGGCAATAAAATATTGGCTGCGGGCAAGGCAAAGTAAATAAAGAAAATTTGCAACATCAAAGGCGTGCCGCGCATCACCCAAATATAGAAATTTACTGCCCAGTCGAGTGCCTTGATTTTCGACAAACGCATCAACGCCAATATCAGGCCCAAAGGAATGGATAGCACCAAAGTAATGCCAAACAAGCCCAGCGTCAGCTTTGCACCTTCTGCAAACTGCGGCAGAATCTGCCAAATGTAGTCCATGCACACTTCCTATAAACAACAACGCTGCCTCAATGTTTCAGGCAGCGTTGGCATACCGGCTAAGCCATGTGTTATTTCACGATGTCTTTACCAAACCATTTGGTGGCAATTTTAGCAGAAGTGCCATCGGCTTTCATACTATCGAGCGCTTTCTGGATTTTTTGTTGCAAAGCCGCGTCGTCTTTGCGGAAACCCACACCGTATTCTTCGGTGCCAAAGTTATCAGCCAATACTGTGTATTCGGCCGGTTTTTTGGCCACGTAATAACGACCAACCACTTCATCCACCACCAGCGCATCTACGCGTTTGTTTTGCACATCCATCAACGCGGTGACATTGTCCGCATACTTTTTCAGCTCTTTAAATGATTTCGACACAGCGTCGGCATTCACAGCATCAATGGCGCTGCTGCCATCCTGAACGGCCACAATTTTGCCACCTAAATCGGCTTTGGCTTGATGCCCGCGTCTGGACGCACCACAATGATTTGATGATTTTCCATATAAGGATTGGAAAACAGAATATTTTGCTTGCGCTCATCGGTGATGGTTAGTCCATTCCACAGCATATCAACGCGTTTGCTATTGAGTTCTGACTCTTTGGCACTCCAGTCAATCGGTTTAAACTCAACTTTTAAGCCCGCATGTTCGGCCGCAGCGCGCGCCATGTCGATGTCAAATCCCACCAACTCATTTTTGTCATCACGGAAGCCCATAGGTGGAAAATTGTCGTCCAAACCCACCACCACGGTTTGTCCTTCGACCGCAGCAGCGCTGCCAGCCGATGCTGAAGCGGCTGGCGCCGAGTCGGTTTTACCGCCACAGGCCGCCAATGCTAAACCTGTTAAAGAACCCAATAAAAGTGTGCGTAATGCGCTTTGCATGAAAAACCCCAAGTCAGTCGAAAAGATAGGCTATGTGCCGAAACGCTGATTTTACCTGAAATTACTTTATGGTTACAGTTTCAGGCAACCGCATGCATCCGGAAATAAACAGCTCCATTTTCAGCCACCCGCCGAATCGGCCATTGATAAATCTCACTGAGTCGCTCCGCTGTCATCACCTCTTCTGGGCTGCCTGCAGCCACCACTTCACCTTGGTTTAATAGCACCACATAGTCAGCATGGTTGGCTGCCATCGCCAAATCATGCAACACCATAACGGCACTGAATTGTTGGCGGTGCTCATGCACATAATGCATGAGTCGATGCTGATGGCGAATGTCCAGATGATTGAAGGGTTCATCCAAGAGCAGAATCGGTGCCTCTTGCAGTAAAGCGCGCACAATACTGGCCCTTTGTTGCTCTCCCCCCGACAATTGGCCTATGCGCTGCCCAGCCAGCGGTGCCAAATCAAACGTCTCCAGCAATGCAGCCACTTTTTCAGGCAACTTGTTTGCCTGCTGGAACCATGCTTGTTGTGGTGATGCATGGCCTAATTGCACATATTCTGTAACGGTGAGCGGCATATTAAAATGACCATGCTGCCCCACCCAAGCCAATTGCCGCTGCTTTACGGCCGCGGTAATTGGTTTACCCATCGCCATAATCTGCCCGCCCAGCAAACCCAATAAAGCCCTTAATAAGGTAGATTTCCCCGCACCATTGGGGCCAATAATGGCGGTATGTCCTTGCTCTGGAATACTCAGCATGGGTACCCGTAAAATGGTGCGGCCACGGGGGGCAACCAGCAATTCTTGAACCTGAAACAAATCATGCATGGTCTACTCCTAACGGCGCAGTGGCTGCAAAAATAGCCACAGGAAAAATGGACCGCCAAGTAAGGCAATCACAATGCCGACAGGCAAATCAATGGGGTACGTCAACCATCGTGCAGCGCTATCAACCGCCAGCAAAAACACCGCACCCAGCCAAGCTGAAAGTAATACGATGCGACGGCGCGCGCCGCCAATGCTGCGGGCAATGACATTCGGCACCATCATGCCCAAAAAGCCAATAATGCCTGCCAGCGACACCGCAGCGCCAGTGAGTAAAGCAGCACCCACCACAGTCCACACACGGGTCGGCCCAACGGCCACACCCATACTCACAGCCGCCTCTTCACCCAACATCAACACATCCAGCCGCCGCCCCATCAACACCAATACGGCTAAACCCGATAACATCACCACCAATGCATAAAATGGTGAGGTAAAACCTGCTTCCGCCAAGCTACCTGATAGCCAAACGGTGGCACTGCGTAATACCAAGTCATCTGACATAAATAAAATCAGGCTGACCAAAGCACCACAAAAGGCACTGACCACGAAGCCCAACACCAACAAACCCAAAGTGCCACCACCCAAAAAACGGTGCACCGACAAAATGAGCAAACACACCAATAATGCGCCAACAAACGCAGCCAGTGGCACACTGATGGCACCCAACCCAAATGCCAACACAGTAATGACCCCTAACGCGGCTCCACCCGATGTGCCAATCAAGCTAGGATCGGCCAATGGGTTATCAAACAACGCCTGCAAAGCGGCGCCAGCCGCCGCCAAAGAAGCCCCCACAATCAACGCCACCACCACCCGCGGCCAACGTATGCCCCATGTGGTCTCATCCAATGTTTGCGGCCACTGCCACCCACCTAAGCCAATGCCCACGCAAGCCCATGCCAACAATACCGTCACCAAAAACGCCACGCCGATCAAACACATAGGATGACGCCACCATGGCGTATGGTGACTTAAAATCAGCACAGGCATCGCCGTTTTTACATGATCATTCATGCTGACGTGTCATCCTTATTTAGCCAAACCATGCAACCGTTGTAATACTTGCGGTGTATCCAAACCATAGCGGAACATATCATTGGCTGGCCAAAGGTAAACCTTGCGCCTTTTGCCTGCAGGTGTGGCCGCAACTTCAGGGCGCTTGATGAACCCATTCACCCCACCAATGGCTTTACTTTGATGATCGGCAATAATGATGATATCGGGTTTGACAGCCAACCAAGCTTCACGTGCCATAGGCTTTAACCCATCAATATTCGCTGCCGCATTGATCCCTCCCGCACGCCGGATTAATTCATCCGCAGCGGTGTTTTTCCCGGCCACCATGCGCCCATCATAGCTAAACAAATAGCGTTTTCCAGTTGCTGGCAATTGTTTCACTGCATTTTGCCATTGACTCGCTAACGCATTGGCTTGGGCTGTTTTCCCCACCAAAGCGCCAATGCGACGGATGCTGGCAGGATAATCAGCCAAGTCATCTTTGGGCGCCACATTGACCGCTTTCACCCCCACTCGATTTAAATTGGCATAAATACTTTGTGGCTGGGCCATCCAAGAACCAATGGCCACCGTGGGTTTTTTCGAAGCCACGGCTTCAGCATTGAGCTGACGGAAAATGCCAATACTGGCACATTTTTCAATGCCGGATTCATTGTCGCCATATCACGACCAACCACTTCTTTGCCGCTGCCTAACGCCACCACCACATCGGCCACGTCCGGCGTTAGCGTCACGATGCGCGCGGCGAACACAGACGAATACGCCGTCAGCGCCAACAGCCCCATTAACGCATGCTTTTTCATTTCATTTCCTCTCAGGCTTACCCCAACGAATACACTTCAGGCAGCCGTTAAGCCACACCCAAAAGTTGATTGGTTATCCGTTGCCATTCATTTAATTCGGTCTCACCTTCTTGGCGACGGCCAAAAAACTGAATCACGGATTTGCGCCGTTCATCAAAGCCTTCAATACAAGTCACATAACCATCGCGAACAGGGCGCCGCACCACCCAAGTCTCAACAATGTCGCTGTCTTTTAAATGCAGGTTAAATCCTTCGGTCTGCCCATCTAGGATGTTCAAATAACCGCGTGCACGAACAACGTGGTGTACCGCGCCGGTTTGAATTTGCACCAACCCGCGATTACCGCAAAAAATCATCAACTCCATGCCGCTGTCACGCACCCGTGTCAGTACCTCTTCCCATACTGTGTTATCCAGCGCTTTGGTATAACCTTGCGGTGCATACCGGTAGGCAGATTGGCGGTCAATACCGAACGTTTCCAGCAGCCCACCAAAATGATGCACATCCTTCAGCTCCAACCAGCGCTCTTGGAACGCCACGGCTCGTTCCGCTGACAACGGCTCAGGTACAGCAACCGGTGGCAATGTGCCTTGTTCAAATTCTGGCAGCCCTTCGGTACGGAATGCATCCACCAAAGCGGTCCATTCCGGCAGTTTGGTGTCATCGCGCATAAATACTTTCTCAAGCGCCACGCCAAACTCATCATAGAACTGAATGGAACGAGTCACTTTGTCGGCTTGATGGGCAGTCACAGCTAGGGCGTGGTGCCACCGTTGCGGAAAGAAACGCAAATCCATCCCGCCCACATTAATGGCCAAACCACTCACGGGTGACAAGGTAACGTTTTCATACAATGCGGTTTTTTCATGTACGGCAACACTGTTGCGCACCACACTTTGCACCAAACCCAAGGTATCCAACTTCAATATGATGTCCCGAATGGCGCCACCCAAATAGATGGTATCCGGCGCCTGAGCGATGAGCTCACCTTCACTGATGCCCAGATCGGCGGCACCTTCACGCGTGAAATACGGCCCTTGTGCCGCATCTTTATTGCTTAAATATTGTTGCCATAAGTTCATTTGTCTGTCTTCCATTGTGATTAATTATGTATTTTTCTAATAAGGCTGCCTGAACGTCATTGCCTTTCAGGCAGCCTACTTTTAACGCAGAAAGCATGCACTTAACCCATTTAGAAGGTATAACGCACACCCACATTAAAGTTGCGGCCCGTTGCGGTATAACGATCCGCATTGGTACTGGTCATGCTTACAGTGGCATCATTCTGACTGGTATTGGCATTGGGCAAGAAATAAGAAATGTCTGACCAATTCCAATATTTTTGATTGAAGATATTATTGATGCCCGCATTGATGCTTAGGTGTTTATTAGGCTTCCAATATCCACCAAAATCAACCAAGGCATAGCTTTTAGAGGGATTAAAGGTAGCATTATAAATGTCCTTATCTTTCTTAGCCGCGGCATAAGTAAAATCGACATTGGTGCCCCAAGTTTCCTGATTATAGGCAATCCCCAGTTTTACTTTCACGGGTGTCACTGAGTTCAGGGGTGATTTAACGCCTTCATTGGTAAAGGTACCTCGAGAATAAGCCAAGCTACCACTAGCCAACCAGTTGGGAGCAAACTTCCAACGCGCAAAAGCCTCACCGCCATAAATGTGCGCATCTTCAAGATTTTTATACTGGTAGGTAACGTATTGGCCTGCCAACCTGGCGTCCAATTCAACCAAATCTATGAAGTTTTTGTATTTGTTATTAAATGCGGCTATGCCATATTCAAGTACGTCATTTTTACCACGCAAACCCAATTCAAAATTATTGGCCGTTTCAGGTTTTAATTCGGGATTACCCCAGACACTGTAGAAGCCAGGATTGAATGAAGTGCCAAGCTGCTGAGCAGAAGGCGCTTTAAATCCACGAGAATATTGAACATAAGGCTCAAATAACGGATTGATTTTCCATGCCAACCCCAATCTAGGTGTTAATTCAAAATCATGCTGCTTCCCAAGATCCGCAACACTATTGGTGGTGTTTGTTACATAACCATTGGTAGATGGGCTATAGCGATAGTAATGGGCACTCAGACCAGGGCTAACAACCAATTGATTAAAATCCAAATCACCATCTACATACAACTTCATCTGCAACATTTTGCTGTCTGCAGTAGGCTTGGACTTAGCATAATGGTAGTTGGATTGCCAATCACTGCTCAAATCGTGATAAGCCACATCAACACCATAACGCCAGATTTGCTTCAATCCATCACCATCAATACGCGACACCCAATTACTGCCCAAACCCCAAACTTGATCTTGATTATTAAAGACCTGCTGACGATAGCCTTTGGGACGATAATAAGAAGATGTAAAGCTTGTACCATTCTGATAGGTATCTGAATTGGTTTCTGATTTTTGCCAATACAATTGGGTTTGAATATCTTGCACTGGGCCATCATCATTTTGATAATGGTGACCCAAAGACAATCGGGTACGTTTATTTTCGTCTAAGGCATTATAAGAAGTGATACGGCTAGTCAATTGTGACTGAGCATCCATCCATTGATTTCGACTTAAATATTCTGCTACAAAACTCAAACTATGATGTTCATTGATGTCGTATTCATGTTTGGTCAAAAAATAACGACTGTTGTAATCCAATGGATCTGGCTCTGTGCGATTACTACCTTGACCGCCTACATCACCCCTATTATCTGTTTCTTGGCCCTTGCGCCAAGTCGCCAAAACCATCCCACGCCAATCTCCTCGGCTCAACGCAGCGGCGCCCGAAAGCATGGTAGATTTATCTATACTATTGTAAGCGCTTTCAATATAGCCACCTTGCTTGCCACCTGCCAACACATCATTTGGCTGAGCGTGACCATTTCTACTGAGCCGCCCAAGCCATTACCCCGGGCATTTTTATCAATATCGATTGCACGCAACGAGCTGGTATCGATAAAACCACCCCTGCCAAAAATCACGCTTTGTCCGCTGAGATATCGGCTTTCGTTGGTTTCAGGCAAGTCAATGCCATCAATGGCCATCCCCACCCGATTACCATTCAAACCGCGAATGTTGATACTGTCGTTGCCTTGCCGCGTACCTTGTACACCCAGCACCTCTACCCCAGGCACATCTTTAAGAGCACTTTTTAAATCAACGGCGTTGCTTTTCTGAATATCCGCCGCAGTAACTTGAGTTGTCTGAAAGACACCTTGATTAGATGTTTGATCCCCTTCGACAGTGACGGTGGGTAACTGAGCAGAATCTTCGGCCCAAACTGCTGCAGGAAGACCAATTAAGGCGATGGCCAAGGCCAAGGATTTAGGAGTGTAGCGCACGTTTTTCCATCCCTCATTTAATTGTGTTTATGTAAGGGCATGAAGTATAAACGAGAACTATTATCTTTATCAATACAAATAATAACAATTATTATTCTTATTTGCTGGTATGTAAAAATATGGCTCTTTACCACCAGTAACATAACAAAACAGACCTCATCCGCTTTGCGTAAAATAGCCACACTATGGCATGTTGGCCAATAGCCACAGCCACCCATTCAGTGCAGCAACGCCCACCATCATACTCACCAACACGTTACGCCAAAGTCGATAGCTCAACCACACCAGCGACAAAGCCAGTATTTCTGCCAATAAATAGTAAGAGGATTGAGATGGTGCATCAACATGCAAACTACTGAGTACCAACAAGGTCATGACACACAGAGGCAATGCAAAATTCAGCGCCATTAATAAATTCGATTTCAACCAGCGCTTGGGCATAACCACTGGTGCTGCACGAATGGCAAAGGTAACTGCACCCATGGCCAATACTGCCATTATCCACATGAGTGTGTCAGGCATCATGATGGGCTCTCCTGCTAGGCCAAAGACCAGCTAAAACAACGCCCATCACACATAACCCCACTGCACTCAACAACAAGTATTGCGTCGTCAAAAGCTGAGCCAATACAAAAGACACCAAAGCCAATACACAAGGCCACCATGCTTTTTTACTTCGATATTGTTCATACGCCAAAATTAGGAACAAACACGTGAGCGCAAAATCCAAATGCGGCACCAAATCCGTCAATCCGCTGCCCACCGCACAACCGATTAGCGTCGCGCTCACCCAATAAAACTGATTTAAGCCCACAATAGGGGCAAACAATGGTTGCCTTAATGGTTCAGGCAAGGTAGTGAGTACCGAAAAACTTTCATCGGTTAAAGCGAATAAAGCATAAATGCGCTCTGCTTTGTTTAACGGCAACGCCGGCAGCAATGGCAAACCATAAAACACATGGCGCAAATTAATCACAAAGGCATTCAACGTAAGCGTTAATGCGCCAGCACCACTGGCCAATAGCGGAATCGAGGCATATTGTGCCGCCCCCGAATACACAATCATACTCATGGCCAAAGACAACCACCACGGCAATCCAGATGCACTCATCAAAACACCATAAGCAAGACCAGCAGGATAATAGCCCATCGCCACCGGCGCACTGTATTTGAAGGCAAGTTGAAGGCGCTGCCGAGCTGACAATCGGGTTGGCGCACTGGGATTGGTTGGCACATTTGTCAACATAGACACATCAGTAAAATAGGTAAATGGACAACAATATCAATAATGAGGTGGAATTTCATGGCTCGGATCAAACACGCCGACATCATCGGGATTTTTTTCAGGCAACCTTTGATACAGCAACCGCAATTGTGCTTGCTGCAAATCCGCCAACTGCTGTAACCGAACCACGGCATCGTTTAAGGTTTGCAATAAATCTTCCTGAAAAGCAAGCTGGATTTCCAGTTCCTCAATGCGACGCATACCTTGTAAAGATTCATCCATCTCATTATCCTGTGCCATTACGCCTATGTCAGCATTGGATAGTACCCTAAGCCAAGTCCAATCGCCAATTCAAGCCATTCTTGCTGGCCCGAACACCAACCTAATGCCCATGATGTCATGAGACTATTGACTATAAAACAGCTAAGTGCGACAGTTGGTCATTAAATGGTTTGCTTGCAAGCACGATAGATGAAAAATAGCTATTGGCAAAAATACTGCTGTGTGCACAGCAATAAGCAAACTGCTAAGGTAGGCTTCAGACAAGCAAAACACGATGAGCGGCACCCAATACAGGCCATCATCAATAGACAAATTAGAGGTTCATCGAAAACTATGCTTCTCATGATCGACAATTACGACAGCTTCACCTACAACATCGTGCAGTATTTTGCCGAATTGGGGCAAGATGTACAGGTAAAATGCAACGATGAGGTTGGGTTGGCCGATATAGCGGCCATGGCACCCGATTACCTGGTGATTGGCCCAGGCCCATGCTCACCCAAAGAAGCTGGTATTTCAGTAGAGGCCATACGCACCTTTGCGGGCAAAATCCCCATTTTGGGTATTTGCCTAGGGCACCAAAGCATCGGTTATGCTTTCGGCGGCAACATCGTGCGCGCCCAAACACTGATGCATGGCAAAATTTCACCCGTACACCACCTCAATCAAGGTGTTTTCGCGGGATTGCCCAATCCGGTTACTTGCACGCGTTATCATAGTCTTGTGATTCAGCGAGACAGCCTGCCTGATTGTTTGCAATTGACCGCATGGACAGATGATCAAGAAATCATGGGCGTGCGTCACCAGACATTACCCATAGAAGGGGTACAATTCCATCCAGAGGCATTGCTCACCGAACATGGGCACGACATGCTGCAAAATTTCTTAACCCAACATGCTGCTTTGGCTGCCTAAAATCTGAGCCAACGCCATACCAATATTATTTACTTGATTGAATCTGTGGGGAACACTGTGATTACACCGCAACAAGCGCTTAACCGACTACTCGATAATAATGAGTTATTTTATGACGAAATGGCCGATTTAATGCGCCAAATCATGACCGGTGAAGTTGCACCCGAGGTGATTGCTGCTATTTTGATTGGATTGCGGGTAAAAGTAGAAACGGTGTCGGAAATTGCCGCAGCAGCAACGGTTATGCGGGAATTTGCCACCAAGGTTCCAGTACAAGATCAAGCCCATTTGGTGGATATTGTGGGCACAGGTGGCGACAAAGCCTATACCTTCAATATCTCCACCACCAGCATGTTTGTAGCGGCGGCGGCGGGCGCTAAAGTGGCTAAGCACGGGGGTCGCTCAGTGTCTTCATCCAGTGGTTCTGCCGATATCATTGAAGCCATGGGTGCGTCTCTCAACCTAAATGCTAACCAAGTAGGTGATTGTATTGACCATTTGGGTTTGGGCTTTATGTTTGCGCCCAATCACCACAGCAGCATGCGCTACGTGGCACCCGTACGACGTGCATTGGGCGTGCGCACTATTTTTAATATTCTGGGACCACTCACCAATCCTGCGGCAGCACCCAATCAAGTTTTGGGCGTATTCCATATTGATTTAGTGGGTATTTTATCGCGGGTACTACAGCAGTTAGGCAGCAAACACGTTTTAGTGGTACATGGCCATGATGGCTTGGATGAAATTACCCTCACGGGTGCCACACGAGTGGCCGAATTAAAAAATGGCACCATTCTCGAGTATGACATTCATCCTGCACAATTTGATTTATCAGTGATTGAAGATTTAAAGCCCATTCAAGTGGCCAATAGCCAGGAATCGCTACAGAAAATGAATTCCGTTTTGGCCGGTGAAATGGGGCCATGCCGTGATATTGTACTCATGAATGCGGCGGCCACCTTGTACGCCGGCGATGTGGTTGAGTCATTGGAAGCTGGTGTTGATGCCGCCATCGCCGCCATTGATTCGGGCAAAGCCCAAACCAAACAGCAAGAATTTATCCAAACCACGCAACGTTTGGGCGCCTCAAAACCTTAATAATCACTTGCGATTATGGGTGATCTCCCAATCTTTTGACGTTTACGGGATCATACACGCTAAATGGGCTGCCTGAATGCTTCAGGCAGCCCATTTCACATAGCGTAATTCAAACGCGATAACGGCGGTGGAACATAAATGCGGTGACGCACGCCATCAACGCCAAAGGCACCACATAATACACTGCGCCGATTGGACTAACGACGCTGTTGAGCCAATGCACAAATGGCAATGTCAAACCACCCACAATCGCATAAGAAACATTATAAGCAAAGGAAATCCCTGTAAAGCGTACTTGCGGCGGAAACATCCGCACCATGGCCACCGCCACAATACCAACCGTACCCGAAACCAAACCCAGCAGCATATACAAGGCAAACACAGTTTGTGTCGACTGATGCGCTAAACTGGTATAAAACACCACCGACATCACCGCCACCAACAGCGCACCTATCCCCAGCATACGGCCACACCCCACTTTATCCGAGAGCACGCCGAAAACGATACAACCGAGCATCTGCGTGACAATGGCCAAGCTCTGCATTTCGAATGCCAGCACACTATCAAAAGCAAATGTGCTCGTGAGCAACTGCGGCATGGCCAAAATCAGCACCACAATGCACCCAGTGAGGAACCAGGTAAACAGCATGCCCAAAACAATCCCGGTTTTGTGCTGAGATACCAGCAATTTAATCGGCATCACCTCTGACAACTGTTTGCGCTCCTGCATGGCTTTAAATACGGGTGTTTCTTTCAAATAACTGCGCAAATACATGGTGATTAAACCAAAAACACCACCAATAATAAATGGGATACGCCATGCCCAATCATGAATAACGTCTGGGGTGTAGATTTTGGCAATCGACAAGGCCATCAAAGAGCCCAGCAAAATACCCAAAGACAAGCCCGCAGTCAGAAACCCATTGGCCAAACCAATATGACGGTCTGGAACGTGTTCAGACACAAACGTCCACGCTGCCGGAATTTCACCGCCAATAGCCACCCCTTGAATCACACGCATCAACAGCAACAGCAACGGCGCCACATAGCCAATGGTGTGAAAGGTGGGTAACAAGCCAATAATCAAAGTGGGCACCGCCATCATCATAATGGACAAGGCAAATAATCGTTTACGCCCAACCAAGTCACCGAAATGCGCCATCACCATCCCGCCCAATGGGCGGAACAAATAACCGGCCGCAAAAATACCGTAAGTATTGAGCATGGCCCAAAACGGGCTCAAGGTGCTGGGGAAAAATAATTCGGAAATGATTTTGGCGTAAAACACGTAAATCACGAAATCGTAAAACTCCAACGCGCCACCTAATGACGACAACCCCAACGTGCGGGTGTCTTCTCGGGTGAGCAGCTTTTTTTCCGGCGCTGCAGCCATAATCGGTTGTGTACTCATGATTCAAAATGATGGAGCAAAAACAAAGGCGGCTTTGGCAGAAACCAAAATTATTTCTAGCTCGACTGCCATTTTCTCAATATATAGCCGTTGTTTTGCGTTAGTGAAACAATAATAATAGCACAATCTATGATTTCACCCTATTTTGTACCAATACAAGTGCATTACCACTGGCGCCCAAAAGTATTTACGCGCCTACTGATATCGCAGCCAACTTGACACACCGGCTCAACCAGTTAAAGTCAAACCTCATTCCTGACAATTGGCACACCATGAACCTGATCACATTGCTCATTGCCGCTTTGATTTTATTGGGTGCGGCAATATTGTCATTCACTTTACCCCAACCGATTACGTGGCTAATTACAGCCGCGCTGGGCTTGCTGTTTTTTCTGGTGCTGCTGCCCAAATATCAGGGTCAGCAACAGGCGCTGAAACACGGTGAAACGATTCAGGCCGTCGTGTCTCAAGTGCGCCATTGGCAACACAAAATCGGCGATGGGCAATATCAAGACAAATATGAAATTATCGCGCAGTGGCACAACCCGAAAACGGGGCATAGTGTGGAATTTGTGAGCCCGCCGCTGCGTGAATATCCCTCAAATCAAATCGGCACGCATATAGCGGTGACTGTTAATCCCAACAATCCCAAACAATACGTAATGCAAATAGGCACACTCAAAACTTACTGAGTAAATGGCGATGTGACTCAACTAAAGCCAGGCTGAATGCATTCTTTCATTGAGCAGACTGAATAAACCTAACCCGATAAGGCATGACCGCTTTCACATCATTACAAGCCAAGTCCGATTCCTTGACACAAAAAACAGGCTGCCTGAAACCAATCAGTCAGCCTGTTTTAACCATCATATGTGGGGGCAAAAACAAATCAATCGTTATTGCGGCGCCGCACTCTCTATTTTAATTGACCATTAATGCCAACCAAATAAACTGGCCACACCTAAGCCGCCTTCCCAGAAATAACGCACAATATGAAAATACACGGGCGCCGCAAAACACAAAGAATCCACACGATCAAGCATGCCACCATGGCCTTGAATTAAATTACCCCAATCCTTCACCCCTCTATCGCGTTTGATGGCCGACATCACCAAACCGCCCAAGAAACCCATCACACAAATGGCAAACCCAATCAAAGCGGCCTGAAAAGGGTTAAACGGAGTAATCCAATACAAAGCTGCCGCCAATAAAGTGGCGCTGGCAATCCCACCCACCGTACCCGCCACCGTTTTGGATGGGGACAAAGCTGGCATGATTTTGCGCTTGCCCATAAGCTTGCCCCAAACGTATTGCAATACATCACTCGCCTGAACCACTGCCACCAAAAACACCAACAGCAGAACATTGCGCCCTTCAAATCCCGGTATGTGTAAATTCATCAATGCTGGAATATGAGAAAGACAAAACACGCTGATCATTACGGCCCATTGTATCTTGGCCGCACGCGCCAAAAAATCCCCGGTATCACCAGCAAAACTGGCCATTATCGGCAGCAACAAGAAACCATACACGGGAATAAAAATCGAGAACATGCCATACCAGTTTGTCAGCACAAACCAATATTGCAACGGTAAAAGCACATAAAAACACGTCACCAAAACTCGATAATCAGCGCGCCGACTCGACACTAACGACAAAAATTCACGCAAAGCGGCAAACGACACCAAGAAAAACAACACAATCGTACCGATGCGGCCAAACCAAAATGCCAGCAATAATACCAAGGTCATCACCCACCAAGCATTAATGCGGGCAGAGAGGTTGTCTATGGTGCTATTGGGGACCCCGTGCAAACGCCATTTGAGCAATGACGCCACCACACTGGCAAGGATGAGAATGCCGAAAATACCAGCGAAAAGCCAACCAATATCGGGGGTCATGATGCGTGCTCCTGTTGTGGTTGATCTGTCGATGCGCGTGGCGACAGCGCCAATAGCGCATCGCGGGTGCGTTGTAAAAATGTGGCTTTGTCTTCTTCAGGCAACTTGTATATAGGATCCCCAATGCGCGCCGCGCACATCAATGGCACAGGTAAAATATGGCCTTTTGGCAAAACCCGGTTGATGTTATCCAACCACACCGGTACAAATGCCACATCTGGATTGTGCTCTGCCAGATAATAGATGCCAGACTTGAACGGTAATAAGTTTTCATCCGTGGTATTGCGGGTGCCTTCAGGGAAAATAATTAAGGAATCCCCTTGTTGCAAAGCCACACTCATGTCATCAATGACTTGTTGTGGGTGACCTCCATTGCGGGCCACCAGCAGTCCATTAAACACTTGTTCGATCACAAAACGGCGGATTTTGCCGCCCAGCCAATAATCAGAACCGGCAACCGGACGCACCTGCATCCGCCACGCTTTGGGCAAAGAAATCCACACCAATACAAAATCACCATGGCTATTGTGGTTGGCATAAAACACCGTACGACTTGCTGGGCAGCGTAAATCTTGAGCCCGTTGAGGACGTACGCCTGTAATCAATGACGTGATACCACACAATACACCATCGGTTATTCTGGCCAAACGCCGAGCCAACACCCCTTGAGTTGCCATATTGTTTCCCTCTATGCTTGTTTCAACACCAAGCTTTCCATTGCGTTATTAGTCGGGCAGCCCGATTACATGTGGTTATGTCCCGATTGAACGGTACCCAACTTAGTCTTTGCCTACCACAATGGCTGCCCTGTTTTCTTACTCACAATCGTTTTCCCCACAGGAGCCAGCGACAACGCCGCAAATTTTAGGTGCTGGATACCAAAAGGAATGCCAATAATGGTCATGAAATTGAGACACGCCGAAAACAGATGGCCCAATGCCAACCACCAACCAGCCAATACAAACCAAACCACATTCCCCAAGCAACCCAAACTGCCTGTACCTAAGTCATGCTGTCCCGTCAACTCATGACGGTTAACCGCTTGCTGACCAAAAGGCCACAACACGAATTGGCCAATAACCCAGCAAGAGCGAGCCCAAGGCAAGCCAATAATAGTAATGGCCATAATCAGTGCGGCCAACCACCACCCCAAGGCCATCCACACGCCGCCCAGCAACAGCCACAATACATTCATTAAAAATGACAACATTTCTTCTCCTTACGCAATTCAATCGCCCCCGAATGGCAGCTCATGATGCAATATGCCTAAAACCAAACCATTACTTATACGAGTTCATATAACGACACTTCAATTAGCAGGAATTCAAAATGAGCATTTAGCCATGCGCTCTATTCTTCCTTATATTCTTGATCGCTTCACTCCACGTATATTCAAAAGCGCCATCGCACAAGCCATAAAACCAGGGCAATTCGGCTGTTTCTATCATGATCACTTTCAATAAGCCAATTTTATTTGAACTATTGAATATGCTCAGCTCAGATAGACCACTACCGACCCACAGAACCGACCTGATCATCGCTCATCGTTTATAACATCGTGCTTGCTATAAAATACTCAGCAACGCCGATGTTTTCATCACACACCATACATCACCCACGAATAAGCATGTATGTCACCACACGTGTCAGCCATACTGCAGGCAACCTGATCGGCTCAGTCCAAAATATCCCTGATTGGGTTCTCAATTCAATGCCTACCCCACTCAGGAACGACGACAAGGGCATGAAAGTAACATAAAAACGCAAAAGCCGCTTGTTTGCAAAAAACAGGCGGCTTTGAGGGTTTAAAGTAGGTTTAAGTTTTGTCTACGGCTTGATCTGCAGCCTTAGCATTGTTAGAAGCCTTACTACTCTTGGTCTTTACTTTAGCGACGGCCAAACGCGGCAAAATAAAATGCACCACCAACCCATTGGGTTGCAAATTATCGGCAAAAATCTTGCCTTTGTGCCGATCCACAATGTGTTTGGTCAAGGCCAAACCCAGCCCAGTACCAGGCTTATTGGCACTGCTATCGGCGCGATAAAAAGCAGTAAAAATATGGGGCAACTGATTTTCCGCCACACCAGGGCCATTGTCGCTAACATCTACTTGCCATTGCTGCTTCCCACCATCGCCTACATGTACTCGAATTTCACTGCCCTCTGGACTATAGTTCATGGCATTACGAATCACATTGTCGAAAGCACGATACAAATAGCTTTCATTGCCGCTAATCAGACTACTTTCAGGAATGTCAGTTTCCAAAGTCAATTGCTGATGATGCTGAATGGCTACTGCCTGATTATCTTCCACCACTTGTTGGATTAATGGCAACAAAGCCAAAGGCTCGAGCTCCATGGGCAGGTCAGAGGTTTCCAAACGCGACAGCGTCAACAATTCACCCACCAATGAATCCATGCGTGATAATTCCGTTTCCAAACGCTGCAAATGCTGTGCTTGTTTTTGCGGCTGTACCTGTATCAGTCCCACGATGGCCTGCATACGCGCCAGCGGCGAGCGCATTTCATGGGAAACATGGTGTAGTAAATGACGTTCTTTTTCCACCAATTTTTGTAATTTTCCCGCCATATTGTCAAATTGCACCGCCAAAGAATACAACTCATCTTGACGTTCAGCCAACTGATGGGAAACGCGTGTTTGTAAATCGCCAGCCGCCAATTTATCCATGCCTCGCGACAGTACACGGATTGGCTGAGTGATGTTGTTGGCCAGGATATAAGCCGTCAACAACCCCACGACCACAATAAAACCCAAAATAATGAATTCATGCCAAATAGGCGGCAGCGGCAGTCCCGGAATCAAAAACGGGCTGGGCGACCGAGGTAGTTGCTCCCGTTCCCAGTCGCGTACAAAAAACAAATACTCCTCACCCAACCGATTATAGGCAACCTGAACCAATGGTGACTCAGGGTGTGCGGCAGCATAGTCCTGGGCGCGCTGAATGGCATCATCGTCGATAGGACGATTGAGAATATCGCGCTTATCGTCGCCCGTAATGACATATAAATTCTCGCCACCTGGGTTATTCCCCCACTCTTGCAGCTGCTCTCGAATACCGGCATCACCGCGTGCGCGAAAAGCATTCATTGTACTGCTGAGCAAATTCTCTTCAAAATGACGTTGTTGCTTAAATCGGGTTTCGGCCAAAGTGTTTTGCACCAGCCAAAAAGAAAAACTCGCCACAAATATAGCGCACACGATAACGGCGCAAAATGTGGCGAATATGCGTTGAAACAGTTTCATGAAAGAGTCAATCGGCGCTTGGGCGTCATTAGTTTTTCACAAATAAATAACCCAAACCGCGCACGGTTTGAATCAAGGCTGGATCACCCAGTTTATGGCGGATACTGGAGATATGAACATCAATGCTTCGGTCAAATTTAGCCAACTTCCGATCCAAGGCCTCCAAAGACAAGGTTTCTTTGCTCACTACTTGACCTGCATGGCGCATCAGTACTTGCAGCAAATTAAATTCAGTGCTGGTCAGCTCCAATGGCTCTTCATCAATCGTGGCTTGACGCTTAGCAGGGAATAAAGTAACCCCACTGGCTGAAATACTATTAGGAGCACTGCTTTGCTCGCCACTTTCTTGAGTGCGACGCAAAATGGCATTAATGCGTGCCAGCAACTCCCGAGGCTGACAAGGCTTAGGCACGTAATCATCGGCGCCCATCTCTAACCCAATAATGCGGTCAATATCATCACCCTTTGCGGTCAGCATAATGACGGGGATTTTGCTTTGCACGCGCACAGTTTTCAGCACATCCAAACCGTTCATTTTCGGCATCATGGAATCCAAAACCACGACATCATAATCGCCAGACAAAATCTCTTTCACCCCAGCTTCACCGTCTGCCACGCTGTTCACTTCCAAGCCTTCAGCAGTAAGGTACTCAGTCAACAGTTCGGTTAATAAGTTGTCATCATCCACCAATAATATTCGACTCATGTTCGCTCCCCAGAAGAAGTTGTGTGCCTCTTATTCAAGGCTTTGCGTTTATCTTAACATGAAGCCACGTCATATCTTTACAATCCGAATGCTTTTGCGCATTTTTTCATTCATCAATATCATTAAACACGGCTTTACATTAAAGACGGCACACCAATGTGGATTTGACTTGCCGTTGGTATTGATCACAATTTTGCTGCAAAATGGGCAACCATAGTTGCGCCTGAGGCTGCAATGAAGCTTTTGCCATAAAGCTGGGGGTTAATGTTGGGTAATAATGCGCCATTTGTGTTATCCATGTTTGGGCAGCCGCAGTTTGTCCTGCATTGCCTAAATATAGACCGCGTACGAACGTATTGCTGTATGGCCGATATAGGCCAGCCAAGTCGGCTGCCTGAAAACCCCATACAGGCAGAGGTGATTGATTGGTATCAATCTTTTCAATTATGGCCATGTCAACGTAGTAACGAAGTAAATACATATGTCGCCGTAGCGCTTGAAACTCATTGGCCTGATCCACATTCATTGTGGCCGCCGAACCGCGACGTGCTGAGAGCAATTCAGTGTAGGTAACGGTGAGCCTAATCATATCCAGCAAGGCAATGCCACACAGCAACACCAGCAAGCGACGCGACCAAAGCGACATTGGCATCACGGCGTTTTGCTGGGATGGTTCAGGCACTGGCGAGAGCGCCATAAACAACACAAAAACCGCTAAAAAATATACATACCACAACGGGTATTCCAACATGCTGTGACACAGGCTAACCAGCATCATGCTCACCAATATAATGGAGGCAGGATGAAAACCACGCTGGAATAGCGTCCACGTTGACCACACAAACCCTGCCACCACCAACAGCACCCCAACCACGCCTGTTTCAGCCAGCAGTTGCAAAATCAGGTTGTGGCAATGGGTAAATAAAACCGAACCTTCATACTCACGGAACCCATGAGAATAAATCCCCGTTTGCGCAAACCCCTGATAAGCATAACTGCCCCAGCCATGTCCCCACAATGGCGCACTCATAAACACAGCCCAAGCTTTACGCCATTCCATTTGACGACCCGACTGAGCAAAACTGCCTTCGCCCAAACGCTCGGTCGCAGACTGAAAATCAATATGCAACCAGAATGACAGCATTGGGCTCAGTGTAAGCTGGAAAAACAAAATGCAGGCGATGGCAATGGCGATGATGCCCAATAAACGATTGGCTTCTGCCCCTGCGCGCCAACGCCAAAATCCTAAGGACACCCCCACCGCCAGCACATACGCAATAATGGTGCGCGACCCCACCAACCCCATTACGCCAGTCAACCACAACATCAGCACAACCGCCAAACTACCTTCCAGCTTGCGCTCATGCCATAGATAACACACGGCCAGTACACCCCACATCAAGTAATGGCCCAAATGATTGCGCTGCGCCAATTGACCATACACATAATGATTACCGGGCCCAGGCAGCACACCGGGGATGGCAGCTGCTTCACCGGAAAACTGCAAAATACACACCACACTTTGCAACACAGCGCCAATAAGCAAAGCCCAAGCCAAGACTGCTACTGCTTGGCGCTGCCCCACTCGCAACACCCAAGCGCGCGCAGCCCACGCCAACAGTGCCAGAATCAAAAAAATGGCTGCAGTTAGGTCTGATTGGCTAACATAAGGCAGTCGCATTATCCGTGCCTGCACCATCAACAGCACTGCCCACACCAACAGCACCACAGCAACGCGGGGCCAACCCGTTCGCTGAAATTGGGTTAACGCCGTAGCCAATGCCAAAGCTGCAGCAAAAAACAAGGTACCGTTTTCTAGGTAGAAGCTGGACAGCGTGCCCATGCGCGCGCTGGATAAAAAAGGCACCACGCACACCAACAACATACCCAACCACCAAATTCCGCATTCCGGCAATCGGTTACGCCAAGTCGCGCTGCTCGTTACATAATCTCGTATCATTCACCACCTCGAAACACATTATCCGTCTGTGCCAATAACAAAACGGGCTGCCTGAAACGATTCAGGCAGCCTGGCAATATTGCCCAATCCCATGTGTTTGTCAAAATTTCCTATTAAGCCTCGTCCACAGGGCTGCGCTTCGATGACCGCCCCAGCAAACGGCACAGCACAATCCCAATTTCATACAGCACAATCAAAGGTACCGCCAACAAAGTCTGGGAGAGTACATCGGGAGGTGTAATAATGGCGGCCACAATAAAGGCCACCACGATCACATAAGGGCGTGCTTTCTTCAGCTGAGTAACATCCACTATTCCCATACGATTTAACAAGATTACCACCACAGGCACTTCAAACGTAGTGCCAAACGCCACAAACATGCCCAAAATAAACGACAAATATTTGTCGATATCAGTCGCCATGTTCACGCCATCGGGCGTGACACCAGCCAAAAATTTGAAAATAACCGGAAACACAAAATAATAGGCAAATGCCATGCCCAAACCAAACAACACCACACTGGAAAACAGCAATGGCAAAATCAGCCGCTTTTCATGACGATACAGCCCAGGCGCCACAAAAGCCCATATTTGGTAAAGCGTATGCGGTAGCGTAATCAAAAATGCCACCATTAAAGTCACTTTAATGGGCACAAAAAATGGCGCGATCACATCTGTTGCAATCATGTGATTGCCTGCTGGCAAGGTGTGCATCAGCGGTTCCGCTACAAAGGTATACAATTTTTGCGCAAACGGCACCAACGCAAAAAAACACACCAACATCACGCCCAAAATCCACATTAAGCGGCGGCGTAATTCCAACAAATGGTCAATCAGGGTTTGCTCTGGCTGTTCGGCTGAATTGCTCATAATGGCTTATTTCATAGACACATGGCGTCGTACGCGCAGTTTGGGCTGTGGACGGGGTCGAGGGCGGCAATCGCGCTTGCGTTGCCGAGCTTGATTATGTAACGACACGTGATGCAAAGGCGGCAGAAAAGCAGATCGATTACCAGAGTATTGAGCCACAGCAGAATCGATATTGCGCTGGTTATGATGGTCTTCAGCACCATTATTTTCATCAGGCAATCGGCCATCAACTGGCCCATCCAACTCCCCCACAGCTTGCTGTAAATCATCTACTTCGGCACGTACATCAGCACCTGCTGATGTACGTCTTGGCGCAATTGTTGGGCTGTCTGCTCGATGCTGTCACGCGCTGCTTTAAACTCAGCCATACCTGCCTGATTGCTTAAATCGGTTTTCACGTTGCTGATAAAATTTTGAATGCGCCCGACCCAAAGCCCAGCCATGCGCGCCACTTTAGGCAACCGCTCCGGACCCAATACCACCAAGGCCACTGCAGCAATGAGCAGCAGCTCGCTAAAGCCCAAATCAAACATGCCAGCTTAAGCCTTAGTATCGTCTTTGGGGTGTTCGATGATGTCGTCTTTTTTGGCCTTCGATTCTGATTCACCGTCATTCAACCCTTGTTTGAAATCATGCACGGCACCTCCTAAATCCTTCCCCATGTTGCGCAATTTTTTGGTACCAAAAATCAATACCACAATCACCAATACCACCACCCAATGCCAAATTGAAAATCCGCCCATGAGTCTATCCTTTATTACGATTTAAATTCATACAGTCATGCTGCCTGAAAACAGCCAGACATCATCACCAAAATACATGTCCGTTTAATGACCATTCCAATTTTGTTTGCCTTACCCCTACTACTTCCGGCTGGCTTTCTCATCCAATCCGGAAATATTTTGGCGCCGTTTTAATTCCATTAAGACATCTTCTGGCCTTAATCCATGATAAGTCAACAAAACCATGGTATGAAACCACACATCTGCCACTTCTTTAATCAAGTGCAATTTGTCACCATCTTTAGAAGCCATCAAAACTTCACCTGCTTCTTCAATGACTTTTTTCAGAATTTTGTCTTCACCCGCATGTAAAAGCTGCGATACATAAGAGCTTTCCGGCGAAGCCTCTCGACGCACCGCCATGACATCAGCAATTTCAGTCAATACCGTGTCTAAATGCATTTTTTTTAATTCGTTGTCCATGCTGCCTCCTGCTCCGCCATAAATTTAATCATGGCTGTGCGTGTGTCCATAAATGGCCAGTTCATCTTTCAATATTGCATCAGTAACCAACCACTGCCACCCATCCCACACTCGAAAAAAACAGCTCTCGCGTCCTGTATGACAAGCCATCCCACCATTCTGCGTAATCAGCAACACCAAAGCATCGCCATCGCAATCCAAGCGCAACTCATGCACTTGCTGTGTATGCCCAGACTCTTCGCCCTTCATCCACTGCTTTTGCCGAGAGCGGCTGTAATAGTGGGCCAATCCTGTGCGCACTGTGTCGCACAAAGCTTCGGCATTCATCCAAGCCACCATCAAAACCCGTTTGCTGTGCGCATCTTGCACCACTGCACACACCAAACCATTTTGATCCCATTTTATTGCTTGTAACAAAGCCTGTTGTAATTCAGGCAACATGGCCATCCCTTTAATTAAAAACCAATGTACGAGCCATCTAGCTACGGGCAGGTCACTTCTGCCCATCACGCCACCCTTTAATATATGCCGATTTGCCCTAAAATCAAAAGAGCGAGCCCATGCCATTCATCTCACGCTGCTGCCTTCATTGACAACAATATAAAGGCTACTCAAATTTGGGTCTGCAATAGCAAAGTTTAGCGGCGTACTTCAATACCTGCAGCCTGCATCGCTGCTTTAGCCTCACCAATGCGCACTTCTCCAAAATGGAAAATACTGGCGGCCAATACCGCATCAGCATGCCCCAAACTAATGCCTTCCACCAGATGCTGCACATTGCCCACGCCGCCAGAAGCAATCACAGGAATACTCACCGCATCACTCACAGCCCGCGTTAGAGCCAGATTAAAACCAGCTTTGGTACCATCCCTATCCATACTGGTGAGCAAAATTTCCCCTGCCCCACGGGCAGCCATATCTTGCGCCCAAGTCACTGCATCCAAGCCAGTAGGCTTACGACCACCATGGGTAAACACCTCCCAGCGGGTGTTATCCTCATTCACGGCCTTGGCATCTATCGCCACCACAATCGCTTGATTACCGAAAAAACCACTGGCCTCATTGACCAAATCGGGATTAGAAACGGCAGCCGTGTTGATGGCCGCTTTATCGGCACCAGCATTCAATAAACGACGTATATCAGCCACACTGCGCACGCCGCCACCCACTGTTAAGGGAATAAATACCTGACTGGCAACGGCTTCAATCACATGTAGAATAGTGTCGCGATGATCAGAACTGGCGGTAATATCCAAAAAGGTAATTTCATCTGCCCCTTCGTCGTTATAGCGTTTCGCCACTTCAACGGGATCGCCCGCGTCGCGCAAGGCAAGGAAATTCACGCCTTTCACCACACGGCCATTATCTACATCCAAGCAAGGAATGATGCGTTTGGCCAAGGCCATGTTGTCACCTAATTAATTGTTAATTCAGCCACTGTGTGGCAAGTGCATACGCGTGGGACTGCAAAAAGAAATAGCCTATTCCTGCCGCCACCGAAAAAACCGCACCACTGATAAAATTGACCGATACCACGTCAAGCAACCAGAACACCACGAACGCATACAGCCACAACACAAACCATGAAAACAACCAGATGGCATTAATGTGTGGCAAAGACCAATCCATCAAACTGATTGCCACCATCACAATAAAGGTAAACAGACTGGCTTCCCAAAAGGTTTGCTTGGCACGATCAATGCTCAACAGCAGCCACACACCCAATATTAACGCACCCAGCATGACATCTCCTTTATTGTTTTATTTTAGATTAATGCATCCTTTGTATTCATGAAGTTAACTTTGAATCTAAAGGCCCACCCATTCATCTGCTTGTTTTTGGGCTGCCTGAAAATCCAGACTACCCTCATAGATTGCTCGCCCAGTAATGGCCCCCATCACGCCACTGTCAGCCACCGCACACAATGCTCGAACATCATCCAAGTTCGTCAAACCACCAGAAGCAATCACCGGCACATTAACCGCCTCCGCCAATTTCACCGTGGCCTCAATATTCACACCACTCATCATGCCATCGCGGCCAATATCCGTGTAAATAATACTTTCGACGCCATAGTCCGCAAAGCGCTTGGCCAAATCGGTAACATGGTATTTGGTTAGCTTGGCCCAACCATCAATCGCGACTTGCCCATCTTTGGCATCCAAACCAACAATAATCTGCCCCGGGAATGCATCACACGCATCATGCAGAAACTGCGGATTTTTTACTGCGGCTGTGCCAATAATCACATATTGCAAGCCTAAATCCAAATAACGTTCAACCGTTTCCAAATCCCGAATACCACCACCCAATTGCACAGGTATATCGTCACTTACTTCCGCCAAAATGGACTTAATGGCGGCAAAATTCTTAGGTTTCCCTGCAAAAGCCCCATCCAGATCCACCAAGTGCAGGCGCCTTGCACCTTGCGCCAGCCAATGCTTGGCCATGTCTGCTGGATTATCGGAAAAAACCGTAGCCTCTTGCATCAAGCCTTGTTTCAATCGGACACATTGTCCTTCTTTCAAATCAATTGCAGGAATCAATAACATAGCAGCAACATTTCGTGATTAATCGTTAAATCCAAACCCAGCCAGATTTAGGCTGTGCCATCCCATTGTAGAAAGTTTTGCAATAAGCGCAAGCCCGCGTCATGGCTTTTTTCAGTGTGAAACTGTGTGGCAAATACATTATCACGCCCCACCACACAAGCAAATTCATTTGGATATTCACTGGTCGCCAGTACCAGTTGAGGGTCTACTGGCGCAAAATAATAGCTGTGTACAAAATAAAATCGCGCATCTTGCGCTACGCCGCGAAACACAGGATGTGAAACGCATTGATGCACCTGATTCCAACCCATGTGGGGAATTTTCAAACGGGTACCATCAGGAGCAGCAGGGGCAGGTTGAAAACGCTTTACACTGCCAGCAAACCAACCTAAGCCTGGAGTCGGACCCTCCTCGCTGACATCAAACAATAACTGAGCGCCCACACAAATACCAAAAAAAGGTTTATTTCGCAAACCATCCTCAATGGCATCGGCCATGCCACTACGCTTCAATGCGGCCATGCAATCAGGCATCGCCCCCTGTCCTGGGAAAATCACCTTATCCGCAGCAAATACCGTCTCAGGGCTTTCCGTTAAAACCACTTGGGCATTTGCCCCGCATAAAGAATTGGCGGCTTGAACCGATTTCAATACCGAGTGCAAATTACCCATTCCATAATCAACTATGGCTATGTTCATCATATATAAAATACTTGTGTAGGTATTTCAGGCAGCATCAGGTGCCCAAACAAGAGGCTGCCTGAAACCCCACCAGGCAGCCTAGGCATCATACCCGAAAGCCTAATGATTGAGAATCTTCGACAAAAACTGCTGCGCCCGTTCGCTGCGCGGGCTGCCAAAGAATTCATCTTTACTGCAATTTTCCACAATTTGGCCTTGGTCCATGAAAATAACACGATTAGCGACTTGGCGGGCAAACCCCATTTCATGGGTCACACACATCATAGTCATACCCTCTCGAGCTAAACTCACCATCACATCCAATACTTCATTAATCATCTCAGGATCCAACGCCGATGTGGGCTCATCAAACAGCATCGCAATGGGGTCCATACTCAAAGCACGGGCAATGGCCACGCGCTGTTGCTGACCACCGGAAAGCTCGGCAGGAAATTTCTTCGCATGTGCTGACAAGCCCACCCGATCCAAATACGCCAAACCTTTTTTGCGGGCTTCGTCTTTACTGCGGCCCAATACTTTAACTTGGGCAATGGATAAATTATCAGTAATACTCAGATGCGGAAACAGCTCGAAATGCTGAAACACCATGCCCACATGGCTGCGCAACTTCGGCAAATCGGTCTTCGGATCACCCACCGAGGTACCGTTGACTACAATATCGCCTTTTTGAAACGGCTCCAACCCATTAACACACTTGATAAGGGTCGATTTTCCTGAGCCAGAAGGCCCGCACACCACCACCACATCGCCTTTATTGATTTGTGCCGTGCAATCCGTAAGGACTTGAAAGTCGCCATACCATTTGCTGACGTTGTTGATGTCGATCATCACAGAATTGTCTGACATAAGCTGGTTTCCTTAAACACGCATTCTTTTTTGAATTTGTTTGACGCCATAGCTGCAGATCGTACTGATCACGAAATACACCACACCGGCAAAAATAATGTATTGGGTCTTCATCCCCATAGCATCGCCGCGCACGTTGGACGCGCCGAAGAAATCCAATACCCCAATCGAAATCACCAAGGTGGTGTCCTGAAACAAAATAATGCTTTCTTGCAACAGCAGCGGTGTCATTTTACGAAATGCTTGCGGCAAGATCACCAAACGCATAGTTTGCCCATAAGTCATGCCCAAGGCCTTGGCTGCATTCATCTGCTTTGGGGATAGATTGAATACCCGCACGCACAACTTCAGAAAAATAGGCTGACTCAAAGATCAAAAACGCGATCACACCCGCAACAAATCCAGTGTCAAAATTCACAAACTGGCCAGTTATCATGCGATAAAACAAAGGAAAAGCATAATACAACCACATGATGGTCAATAGTTTAGGCACCGAACGGAAAAAATTCACATACGCAGTGGCCGCAGCAGCCAAAAACTTAATAGAAGACAGGCGTGCCATGGCCAGCAACGTACCGATGAAACAACCGCCGACAATCGCCAAAAAGGTGATTTCCAGCGTTGTTTTCATGCCTTCCCACAAGGTGGGAGCAGCAGCGGACAATTCTTGTAAACCGAAACTCATGATTGTCCTTTCTCATTCATCAAACCCGGAATGCGGTAACGGCGCTCCAAGAAAGCCATGAAAGCAAACAGCACCATATTAATCACCACATATACGATGGTGGCATAAGTGTAAATTTCGAAGTTGCTTTGCGAGTATTCGGCAATGGTTTTGGTTTGACTAATCAATTCAGCCACACCCACCAGCGATGCAATAGAAGCATTTTTAAAACAATTGGTTAACTCAGATCCCAGCGGTGGCAAAATTACCCGAAATGCCTGGGGCAACAATACAATCCGATAGACCTGCCGAGTCGTAAAACCCAAGGCATAGGCTGCCTGAGTTTGGCCTCGGGGTAATGATTGAATCCCTGTTCGCACTTGCTCACACACCCGTGCGGCAGTAAATAAACCCAAACCAATGGCGGCTGAAATTAACGCTGAAGTGTTTGGCGTCAAATCGTAATACCACCAGTTTTTCACTGAATCGGGTAAAAAATTAGGCACCACATAATACCAAATAAACAACTGCACCAATAAAGGCACATTACGAAACAGCGTAACGTACAACGCGGCCAAACGTTGGCTACCGACGGAAGGCAAGGTGCGCATAATCCCCAGCACAGTCCCCAATGCCATGGCGATGGTCCAAGCAATTCCGCCAATGACAAACAGCCAACCAATCCCTGCCAACATCCATTGCAAGTAAATTTGACTGCCAACACCGGTTTGGTCAAATAAGACCCCCCAGTTCCATGTATAACCCATTGATGTTCCTTTACTTAGGGTTAGAAAGCGGCAAACATCCGCTCCAGACTGTGTAAAACACAAAGCCGGCTTGGCTGGCAAGCCGGCTTGGCTGCACAAACGCTAAATCACTCAGCCGGCTGATCTGTCGGCGTTGCAATGATGCCTTTAACCTGTTCAGACATCGGGAACTGCATGTTTACCCCTTTAGGTGGGATAGGTTGTTCAAACCATTTTTGATACATCGTGTTGATTTCGCCAGATTTAAAGGTTGCCTGTAAAGCACCATCAACTACCTTTTTAAAGCCATCATCACCTTTACGCAGCATACAGCCGTAACGCTCAAATGACATTGGCTTGCCCACAATTTCCCACTTACTCGGATCTTGTGATTTAGCGCGCTCGCCAGCCAACAACACGTCATCCATCATAAACGCTTGCGCACGGCCATTTTGCAACATCAAAAATGCTTCACCATGATCTTTGGCAGAAATGATATTCATGCCCAATTTTTCTTTATCGTTATAGGCTTTCAACAACCGCTCAGAAGTGGTACCTGCGGTGGTTACAACGGTTTTACCTTTCAAATCAGCAAAATCTTTAATGGGGGAGCCTTTGGCTACCAACAGGCGCGTACCCACTTCAAAAAACGCACTAGAAAACGCTACTTGTTTGGCACGTTCTGCGTTATTCGTGGTTGAACCACACTCCACGTCAATGGTGCCATTCAATACCAACGGAATGCGGTTTTGTGAGGTAATGGGATTGTAGCGCACTTGCAAATTGGGCAAATTGAGTTCTTTTTTCACCGCATCAACGATTTTTAATTCCAAATCGTGTGCATAACCCACTGGTTGACCGGGTTTATCTGCAATATAAGAAAATGGAATGGAAGAATCACGATAGCCCAATACAATGGTGCCGGAATTTTTAATTTTTTGCAGCGTATCCTCACCAGCCGCCGCAGTTGCGCCAGAGGCAGCAGAACCCGCAGCAGCACCTTTATCGCCGCCACTACAAGCCGTTAAACTGGCCAAAGCCGCCATGGCAGCCAAAACCATGGTTTTGCGTTTAATGTTCATCATTGCATAAGTCCTTTTTATTGAGATTCATCTCCATTGCACCGTGATTCATTCGTTCGGCGAATGCGATGGAAGTTATCTTAGCGCAAAAAAATAGGTTTTCACAATACATTACATTCGACATTGCCAAATGATTTAGATATAAACAATTAGGGATTTCATGCAGCCAGAACTGTATTATCAATCAAGGCGCTGGTTTTATTAATGAATACTGAAGTTTAATGATTCCTTATCGAGTGTAAATCATCTCGATTGAAGGCTTTTAGAATATGTAAAGCCAAGCAGTCAGGGCCGCTGATTGCTTGGCTTTAACTGCTTGAACACTTAAGCGGTGAGCGTTCCTTTGGTCGAAGGCATCACGCCCGCCATGCGTTCATCGTATGCAACAGCCGCACGCAAAGCCCGTCCAAACGCTTTGAATACGGTTTCTGCTTGATGATGGGCATTAATCCCACGTAAATTATCAATGTGCACGGTCATCATGGCGTGATTAACCAGACCATGGAAAAACTCACTGAACAAATCCACATCAAAACGACCAATCATGGCGCGGGTAAAATCAATGTTGTAAACCAACCCAGGACGACCAGACAAATCCAATACCACTCGACTTAACGCCTCATCCAACGGCACATAACTAAAACCATAACGACAAATACCGACTTTATTACCCAATGCTTCTTTCAGCGCTTGTCCCAAAGTGATGCCAATATCTTCTACTGTATGGTGATCATCAATGTGGTTATCGCCTTTGGCTACGATGTCTAAATCAATCAAACCGTGGCGGCTGATTTGATCCAACATGTGTTCCAGAAACGGCACCCCAGTATCGAAATGGCCCTTTCCCGTACCATCCAAATTAATGCTGACGGTGATTTGGGTTTCGCTGGTATGGCGGGTAATGGTAGCGGTTCTCATGGTGATTAAAGGTTTCCGTATAGTTCGTCGATGACACGCAAAACTGCTTGATTTTGTTCAGGCAGCCCAATGGTAATGCGCACACACTGATCCAACAGCGGGTGCGTGCCATGCAGGTTTTTAATTAAAATTTTATTGGCATACAGTGTATCAAACAACACTTGGGCATCCGGCACACGCACTGTCAAAAAATTGGCTTCCGATGCAAAATCCTCAACACAGTCATAAGCGCGTAAAGCCGTGCGCATGCGCTCACGCTCACCCATCGACTGATTAATGTGCTGCAAAATAAACGGCCGATATTTCATCGCGAACTCAGCCGCAGCCAAATTCAACTGACTGACATTATAAGGTGGAATAATCTTGCGCAGCTCATGAATCAGTGCAGGCGCACCAGCTGCATAACCCACGCGCAAACCAGCAAAGCCAATTTTACTCAAGGTTCGCAACACCACCAGCTTATCAATGGTGCCTGCCTGACGCAAAAAACTGTCAGAAGAAAAAGCGCCGTAGGCCTCATCGATAACCACGATCCCAGGGGCTGCCTGAATAATGGCCTCCATTTGTTCGCGCTCAAACCGGCCACCGGTGGGATTATTGGGGTAGGCCAAAAATACCAATGCAGGTTGATGAGTATGAATCGCAGCCAGCATGGCTTCGAGGTCCAAAGTAAAATCGGAGTGCAAAGGCACCCCGACATAATTCAAACCAAAAAACTCAGCATTGACTCGATACATCACAAAAGATGGCGCAGGGCCACCACGACTGCCCCAGGTTCAGCCACCAACATAACGAGTCGTTCGATCAATTCATCCGAGCCATTGCCCAGCACCAAGTCAGCCTCATCGGGAATGCGATGCGTCTGGCGCAACAATGGCAATAAAGCGCATTTTTGCGGTGCCGGGTATAAACGAATAGGCACTTCAGCCAGCATTTCGGCCAACGCCTTTTGCATTTCTTCTGGATACTCATAAGGGCTTTCCATTGCATCCAGTTTAACAAAATCGGCCGGCACATCAGCCACCGCATATGCTTTGGCCTCGCGCACATAAGGGCGAACAACATCTAAAGCAGTCATGGCGATCTCGATTCTTGATTGAAGTGAGTAAATGAGCAGCACGCTTTCGCCTCCAGCATGCCATTTAAAATAAATGTAACATACCTCCCACCCTCTCTGTAAAGCCCAAGGCTGCCTGAAACAGCTTCACCGCGCGTCCAACACTTGCATTTCAGCCTACTCGGCAGCATATTGTGTTTATTGTTTATTTTGAATGTCACACATCATCACCATGAGTCACACCACACATCACCAACTCCAGCAAATGGACAACGCCGCGTTACAACGCCTCTGCGGCGCCTTAGACGAGCACATCATTAGCTTGGGAAAAGCCTTAAATTTAGACATCAGCCGTCGTTTTGACCAGTTTACCCTAACCGGTGAGCACACCCATGCAGGCATCACTGCTTTGGAAAGCTTAGCCGAGACCGCGAACGAGCGCGACATCAACGACAGCGACATTCAACTGGCCGCAGTGGAAGCGAAAGCCCATAAACCACAACACCCCACACACCAAGACCACCAAACTTGGACGCTGCGCACCAAGCGTGGCAATATCGGCGGCCGAACACCGCGCCAAAGCGGCTATATCCGCGCGCTCTTAACGCATGATGTGGTGTTTGGCTTGGGCCCAGCGGGTACGGGCAAAACCTATTTGGCCGTGGCCGCGGCAGTAGACGCCATGGAAAAACATTTAGTTGAGCGCATTGTATTGGTTCGGCCTGCTGTGGAAGCGGGGGAAAAGCTGGGTTTTTTACCTGGGGATTTGGCGCAAAAAGTCGATCCTTATCTGCGCCCTTTATACGATGCATTGTACGATTTGATGGGCTTTGATCGTGTCACTAAATTGCTGGAAAAAGGCTTGATTGAAATCGCCCCCTTGGCCTACATGCGGGGGCGCACCTTGAATGGTGCCTACGTCATCCTTGATGAAGCACAAAACACCACGCCAGAACAAATGAAAATGTTCCTCACGCGCATCGGCTTTGGTGCCAAAGCCGTCATCACGGGCGATGCAAGTCAAATTGACTTGCCCAAACACATCAAAAGTGGCTTAAAAGACGCGCGCGAAAAATTAAACAACATTGATGGCCTCTATTTTCACGTATTCACCAGCGAAGATGTGGTGCGGCATCCTCTGGTACAAAAAATTGTTGATGCTTACGATGCAGCAGACGAAGACCAGCATCAATAAATAATACCGCAAATCTTATTTAAGGCTGCCTGAAACCGGTTCAGGCAGCCTTTCATCCAAACAGCAATGAACAATTAGCCTCATCAGCTTGGAATGTGCTGATACTATTCTTCACTGTTTGGTCAGTGAATCACATGAGCTCAATAAGCACATTTCATCCCATACAAATAACAGACATTCAGCAAGATTAACCTCGTGCGAAAAGCCATATGCCGATGCAGGGTTGATTGATCAACATATTGTTTTAAAGCATCAATCCGAATCAACCCATACATAAAATCATAACTAGGCACCACGCATTTCAACCTGCTGAATACACACAGTGAACATACCATTTACACCACAACCCAAAGCCCACCAATTAACACCGCATAACGAGCAAATTTACCCACCACCAAAAGCAAACTGGACAGCCAAAAATTCAATCGCAACCACCCCGCCGCAATGGCCAATCCGTCGCCCACAAACGGTACCCAAGCCATCAGCAAAGCCCAAATACCGTATTTGTCTATCCAGTGTTTGATACGTTCACTGGGTTGGTGTTTGTCCGGCACCAATCTACCCATGCCATAAGACACCATGCTGCCCATGCCATTGCCCAACGTGGCCACCAGCAATGCCCACGGCCACAATGATTCATAGGCATGCACAAAGGCCAACAGCGCCACGTCTGATGTCCCAGGCAAAATCGTGGCCGAGCTGAATGCTGAAAACCACAAACCCAACCATTGCCAAATCAAGATGGCACACTCCACAGTAAAAAGGAATCATCCTACCGAATTCAGGCAGCCTGTGCGGTTTTACAATGTAATTTTGGTTTCAACTTTATTAAAATTCATCACAAATTGACTTTTAAAACCACGCACATTATTTTCAGACGTTAATACACGGCGCGTAAATTGATGATAATCCGCCATGTCGCGGGCATGCACCAACAACATATAATCGTAATCCCCAGAAATTTCATAGCAGCTCATCACATCGGGTTCCTTATTCACCCGTCGCACAAATTCATCTTGTAACGCGAAATTTTGCTTGTCCATTTCAATCATCACAAACACACTCAAATGGCGGCCCACCGCATCCGGATTCACCATCACCACCTGCTTGATGATGACGCCTTCATCTACCATTTGCTGAATACGCCGCTGGCACGTGGCCACCGAAGAGCCCACTTCCTCAGCCAAAACCTTCAAAGGCGTAGTGCCATCCGTTTGCATGATATTGAGAATTTGCTTATCCAGTCTATCCAACTCGTGCATCGTCATTTCCAAAAAAATTTCCTACAATTTATATCAAATTGATAAAAAATCCCACAAATTAATAAATTTAGAAAAAATTTATTGGGTCAGGACGAATAAAATAGCTTCATTCTTATTAACCAAGAACCAAGACAATTGGGCCTTGGCAATCGTTGAGCCATTGTTGATGAATACACATAAAAAAGGCATTTGGGCTGCTTTGTTGTCCAATTTTTTATTTGGTGCCATGTTTTTATACAGTGACTGGATGGCGCCCATGTCTGGCACCACCGTGTTTGCGTGGCGGATGGTAAGCATGCTCTTGAGCTTATGGTTAATCGTGTTGTGTACGCATGGCTGGCCAGAACTGTTCCGCTTTGTTTACCAAGTGGGTATGAACGGGCGAAAATGGCTGCTGATTCTGTTGCCAACGCCGATTATCGGCTACCAACTGTGGTTATTTATGTGGGCACCCGTCAATGGTCATGGCATTGACGTGGCGATGGGTTATTTCTTATTCCCCTTAATGATGGTGTTATGCGGTTGGTTGTTTTTGCATGAAGAATTGAGTGGTTGGCAATGGTTGGCAGTGGGTCTGGCTGGCATGGGCGTGGCCCACGAATTATGGCAAAACCAAGTCTTTTCTTGGGTAACGCTGTCGGTGTTCACAACTTATCCGCTGTATTACATGCTGCGCCGTTGGATGCAGGTTCCTGCCCTCACCGGCTTATTGATCGATCTCACCTTAATTGCCCCGGTGGCCGCTTTTTATTTGGCGTTTCAGCCCGGCAGTTGGGCCATACTCACGGAGCCTTCTAGATATTGGCTATTGATTCCAGTTATGGGCATCATCAGTGCCGCGTCCATGCAGTTGAATCTCTATGCGAGCAGAATGATTCCCATGAGTTTATTTGGGATGTTCAGCTACTTGGAACCAATTTTGCTGTTTGTGCTCACGGTAACGGTACTGCAAACCCCCGTCACCGTTTCGGCCATGATCACGTATTCTTTAATTTGGGTAGGCCTGTGTTTTGCCATGTATGATAGTTACTTAAAAACGCAGCAAGCCAATCTGGCTCGAGGCAAGCCTTCATCCGCGCAAGCCTAAAAAAGCGCACGTCCTAGGCAGCAAACTCATATCCAGCAGCTGGCTCAAAAAACATTCAGGCAGCCCTAAAGGCTGCCTGAATGTTTTACGCTGCTATCATTTATGACGGATCACGCAATTCCTTAGGCAACACAAACACGATGCTCTCAGCGACACCTTCTGTTTCACGAGCAGATGGGTAACCCCATGCCGCAATGGTGTCCACTACTTCCTGTACCAACACCTCAGGCGCAGACGCTCCAGCCGTGATGCCCGCTTTATGTTTACCCTCAAACCACGCGCGTTTCAGGCAGCCTGCGTTGTCGACCATATATGCATCGACACCGCGCAGTGCCGCCACTTCACGCAAGCGATTGCTATTCGAACTGTTGGGCGAGCCCACCACGATCACCACATCACAATCCGCAGCCAATGCTTTCACCGCTTCTTGGCGGTTGGTGGTGGCATAACAAATGTCTTCTTTATGAGGGCTTTTAATGTGCGGAAATCGAACTTTTAAAGCGGCAATAATGCCGCTGGTTTCATCCACCGACAAAGTGGTTTGGCTCACATGCGCCAGTTTCTCTGTATCCCGTACCACTAAATGCGCCACATCTTCTTCCGTTTCCACCAACAACATCGCACCGGGCGAAAGTTGTCCCATCGTGCCTTCCACTTCTGGGTGGCCTTTGTGCCCAATCATAATGATTTGAAAGCCTTGCTGATCCAATCGCGCCACTTCTTTATGCACCTTAGTCACCAACGGGCAAGTGGCATCAAATACCCGAAAACCACGTAAAACAGCCTCATCTTGCACTGCTTTAGACACCCCGTGGGCGGAGTAAATCAAGGTAGCGCCCAAAGGTACTTCGGCCAAATCCTCAATAAATATCGCGCCTTTGGCGCGCAGATTATCCACCACGAATTTGTTGTGTACGACTTCATGGCGCACATAAATTGGTGCGCCATATTGGGCCAAGGCGCGCTCAACAATGCTGATGGCGCGATCCACACCTGCGCAAAAGCCACGCGGATTGGCCAGCATAATGCTTTTTTCACTCATGTATCGTGTCACTCATTGATGTGAATTAACGTGCGTTCAAGCTACTCAAACACATTATTCAAGCAGCTTGGGTATTTTTTTCTGGTTTTTTGGGTTTATGGCGGAAGCTGTCGATGACCAACAACACCGCGCCCACACAAATAAAACTGTCGGCAATATTGAATGCTGGGTAATACCATTCTTGATAGTAGAACAACAAAAAATCAATCACATGACCATGAATCAATCGGTCCACGACATTCCCAATGGCACCGCCAACAATCATCGCAGCACCCCATTTGCCGATTCCCCCAAATTCATTTTTGGCAATGGCACGAATCAAGTAAGCGCAAATCACCACTGCCAGCCCCATAAAGAAGAATTTTTGCCAGCCGCCCGCGTCAGCCAAAAAACTAAATGCCGCACCCGGGTTATAAACCAACGTCAAATCAAAAAAATTAGGAATAACGTTCACGCGTTCCATATAGCTAAACTGTTGCACGATCAATGTTTTGATCAATTGGTCCAATACAATGGCCACCGCGGCCAAAGCCATGTATTTACCCAAGCCCACTTTTTCTTGCTGCATAAAATTTCCCATGTACACAGCAGCGCCGCAACGACAGTTGCTGCGCTATCCATGTTTGTCTAAATCCAGTAAATGACCCTGAATCAATTAGGCATAGTGCCGCTCTTCTCCAGCCCCATCCAAATTATCGGCACACCGGCCACAAACAGTGGGGTGCTTGGCATCAATGCCGATATCATGCGTGTAATGCCAACAGCGGTCACATTTCTCACCACTACTGGCCGTGGCCACAGCAGCCAAATCATCCCCTTCTGTTACGCTGGCTTGAGAAACCAACATCACAAACCGCAATTCATTCCCCAAGGCTTTCAGGTAGCCTGCCGTGGGTGCGGGTGCCGTAATGGCCACATCGGCCTGCAAAGACGAACCAACGGTTTTATCCATACGCAATGGCTCAATCGCTGCATTCACCACTTCGCGCGCGGCGCGGATGGCTTCCCATTTACGCACCAGCACCTCCTCGCTGTCTTTGGGCATATCGGGGAAATTGTGCAAAGTATGGAACAGCACACTGTCTTCTTCACCACCGCCAATGATGTCCCATGCTTCTTCACCGGTGAAACACAGGATCGGACTCAACAGCAGCACCAAATTGCGCGTGATGTGGAACAACGCCGTTTGCGCACTGCGCCGTGCATGGCTGTTGGCCTTGGTGGTGTACAGACGGTCTTTAAGGACGTCCAGATAAAACGCGCCCATGTCTTCAGAGCAGAAATGCACAATATCTTGAACGGCATAATGAAATGCATAACGAGGGTAATAATCGCCAGCCACCCGTTCTTGCAGCTGTCGCGCCAATACCAAGGCATAGCGATCCATTTCCACCATTTTGTCTTGTGGTACCGCGTTTTCCATTGGGTCGAAATCAGACAAATTGGCCAGCAAAAACCGTAAAGTATTGCGCAAACGCCGATAGCTTTCGCTCACGCGTTTCAAAATCTCATCAGAAATCGCCAATTCGCCAGAATAATCAGTTGAGGCCACCCACAGCCGCAGAATATCGGCACCCAGTGAATCATTGACCTTTTGCGGCGCCACCACATTGCCCACCGACTTGGACATTTTCTGACCATTGCCATCCACCACAAAACCATGCGTCAGCAATTGTTTATAAGGGGCGCGACCCACAGTGGCGCAACCAGTGAGCATGGATGATTGGAACCAACCGCGATGTTGGTCTGAGCCTTCCAAATACAAATCCGCAGGCCAAGCCAATTCAGGGCGTTGACGCAATACGGCATAATGGGTGCTGCCTGAATCAAACCACACATCCAACGTGTCTTTCAGCTTCTCATAATGCCCCGCTTCATCGCCCAATAGTTCTTTGGCATCCAATGAAAACCACGCTTCTATGCCGTGTTGCTCAATACGCTTGGCCACTGTCTCTAACAATTCTGCCGAACGTGGGTGCAATTCCCCGGTTTCCTTGTGTGCAAAAAACGCCATGGGTGTTCCCCAGTTGCGCTGGCGTGACACCACCCAGTCAGGGCGGCCTTCAATCATCGCTTCCAAACGCGCCCGCCCCCACGCTGGGAAAAATTCGGTGGCATCCACGGCGCTCATCGCCATGCTGCGCAAGGTTTTCCCATTGGACCCAGGTTTATCCATGCCAATAAACCATTGGCTGGTGGCCCTGAAAATAATCGGCGTTTTGTGGCGCCAGCAATGAGGATAGCTGTGTTCCAATTTTTGGCTGGCCAGAAGGTGGCCATTGTTGGCCAATGTGTCAATCACCACCGGATTAGCAGCCCACACATTCATACCAGCCACAATGGGGGTATCTTTGCGGAATGTACCATCGCCCAACACCGGATTATCAATCGGCAGGTGGTAGCGCAAGCCCACCAGATAGTCATCCATACCATGAGCCGGTGCCGTGTGCACCAAGCCAGTACCAGCATCAGTGGTCACGTGTTCACCCAAAATAACCGGTACTTGGCGATCGGCCAAGAATGGATGTTGTAGTCGCAAATGCTCCAACGCTGCGCCGTGGATTTCGGCCACCACAGTGTAATCAGCGATGCCATAACGCGCACAAGCCGCATCCACCAAATCTTTGGCCAATACCAACATCCCTTTGCTGGTATCAATCAATTGGTAGGTCATCTCAGGATGCACAGTGACCGCTTGGTTGGCTGGCAACGTCCATGGCGTGGTGGTCCAAATAACCGCGCTGACCTTATCCGGCGTTTCAGGCAACCCAAACACCTTAACCAAGGCCGGCACATCCACAAAATCAAAAGCCACATCAATGGCTGGTGACGTTTTGTCTTTGTATTCCACCTCAGCTTCGGCCAAAGCAGAACCGCACTCAATACAATAATTCACGGGTTTTTCGCCGCGATACAAGAAACCAGCAGCTTGAATTTTGCCCAGCGTGCGCACGATATCGGCTTCGGTTTTGAAGTTCATGGTGAGATAAGGATTGTCCCAATCGCCCAACACCCCCAAACGGATAAAATCACACTTTTGTTTGGCAATCTGCTCTTTTGCGTATTCACGGCATAGCTCACGAAATTTAGCTGCTGGAATATTTTTGCCATGTAGTTTTTCCACCATCAGCTCAATCGGTAAACCGTGGCAGTCCCAGCCGGGTACATAAGGCGCATCAAAACCGGCCAATGTTTTGCTGCGGATGATGATGTCTTTGAGAATTTTATTCACTGCGTGACCAATGTGAATATCGCCATTGGCATACGGAGGGCCGTCGTGCAAAATAAATTTAGGGCGACCTTGGGCAAGCTCACGCAGTTTTTGATAGCGTTTTTGCTCATACCAAGATTTCAGCCAGCCGCCTTCGCGCTTAGCCAGATTACCGCGCATGGGAAACGGCGTATCCAATAGGTTTACGGTTTTACTGTAATCAGTCATAACATACTCGTGTGGGTTTGGCCGCAATAGCGGCCACAAACAGGATCGGGTTAAAGCATTGTGACGGGATTTTGGCTGTCTGAACAGTCACTTTGTGTTCAGGCAACCTGCCATATTCGTGCGGCATCCATGTCTGCGTGAATTTGCGCCTGCAATGTTGGTAAGTCAGCGAACTTGGCTTCATCCCGCAGCTTATGTAAAAAATGTACACGTAAGCGTTGCCCATACAAATGGCCTTGCCAATCAAAAATGTGTACTTCCAATTTTTGCGCCTGAGTATTGGACACAGTGGGATTCAAGCCAAAGCTGGCGACTCCGCGTTTGCGTCCAAATACCCCCTCTACGTCCACCACAAACACCCCACTCATTGCATAGCGGTGTGGCGGTAAATGAATATTCGCGGTAGGACATCCCAGGGTTCGCCCCAATTGTGCGCCATATTTAACATGGCCGCTGAGCACATAATCGTGCCCCAGTAAGCGCCTAGCCGTTGCTAAGTCGCCAGCCGCCAACGCCGCACGCACTGACGTACTGGAAGCACGTTCATCGGCCACCAATATGGATGGTGTCTGTTCGGTAACAAAAGCCGTTTGTCGTTGCAGCAATGAAAAATCCCCTTGACGCTGCGCACCAAAACGAAAATCATCGCCCACTAACAAATAGCGGGTGTTTAATTCCGCCACCAAAATATGTTGAATAAAATCATCGGCTACCATATCAGCAAAGCGCTGATTAAAGCGGAATACCCACACCGCATCAAGGCATTGCGTTTGCGCCAGCAAACTTAATTTGTCGCGCAACGGCGTTAAGCGATAAGGCAAAGGACGGCCTGTCTTACGCGCAAAAAATTCTGCAGGCTGCGGTTCAAAAACCACCGCCACTGCACTGAGATGGCGCACTGCTGCTTCGTCGCGTAAGCGCTGCAAAATATGCCGATGCCCGCAGTGTACCCCGTCAAAATTACCGATGGTCACCGCCGTACCTTGAGGCCAGCTTGGCTTGCGCCCGCTTCCCAACCAAACTTGCATACAATTCTTTGATACATCAAATAGTCAAGCGCATTATTGTAAACACTTCAGGCAACCATATCCAGCCATATCCTTTGTCATACACTCAGAAATCCGATGTAAAAAGTAAGCTTGCGTCATCGAACGGTAAAATTTAGTACGGTGCCAGCTTTTTTTCTTGTTAGAATAAGCGCCACTTGCTTTTCTCAGGCAGAGAACCGCGCACAGCAGCGGTATTTGATTTAATAAAACACATCTGCGGGATACACCATGCCCTTTGATTTTCACGCCATCTTCCTTTCTCTCCAAAACCTCACGGGCTTCCGTTTCAGTATTATTTACGAATACCGTGAAATGTTTTTTTACGGCGCCTTGACCACATTGGGCATTACTTTCGTATCCACGTTAGCAGGTACGATATTGGGGCTTTTCAGTGCGCTGGCGCGCATTGTTCATGTGGAAAAAGGAGGCTGGCCGGTACGCCTCCTCAGTTGGTGTTTGCGGCAAATTTCACTGGTGTACGTCACCATTTTCCGTGGTACCCCTTTATTTGTGCAGATTTTTATCTGGTATTTTGTGTGGTTTCCGATTCTCATCAATCCCACCGATGGCTGGATCATCAGTGGCGATTTGGCCGCTGAGTTACGGCGCAGTTATGGTGCGTTGATTGCCGGTACACTGGCATTGACGGTCAACGTCGGTGCCTACATCACCGAAATTTTCCGTGCAGGCATCCAATCCATCGACCGCGGCCAAGTTGAAGCTGCTCGCTCCTTAGGTCTGAGCTACCCACAAGCGATGCGCTATGTCATTTTGCCGCAAGCAGTGCGGCGCATGCTGCCACCATTTGGCAACGAATTCATTACTTTACTTAAAGACAGCTCATTGGTTTCCGCCATCGCCGTGGCTGAATTGGCCTTTGTGGCGCGCACAGTGGCTGGCCGCTACTCCGTTTATGAAGAACCCTATTACACTATTGCCTTGATTTATCTGGTGATGACCATGGCCCTAAGCTGGTTTTTCTCATGGCTGGAAAAACGATATAACACCAACCATGATCGTTAACATCAGGGAACGCACCTAAAAAAAATTAAGTCGATTTGGGCAACAGCACCCGCCATTTGCGGGTGTTGTTGCCCACGGCGATAAACCGTCACGCATTCACAGAAAAACTGGGGTCAAAATCAAACTCAGGCATCACCCAAAGGCAGCAATAACGCCGAAAATGCGACCTCAAACTGATGCAAACCCTCTTCTTGCAAACGCGCCGCCAATACCTCTAAATCAATACCGAGCTCAGTCACTTTTGCCAAAACCGCCTCAGCATCGAGCCATTTATCAGTGAGTGTCAATGCGGCAACGCCATGATCAATAAATGCAGCCAAAGTACCATCAGGGACGGTATTCACGGTTTGTGGACCAATCACACTTTCCACATACAATACATCTGAATACGCGGCATTTTTGGTGCCGGTGGATGCCCACAATAAACGCATCGGTCCAGCACCGGCCTCCAATAAGCCCGCAAAACCTTCAGCACCAAAAAAAACCTGCCAATCTCGATAGGCGGCCTTAGCCAAAGCAACTGCCGTTTGTCCTTGCAACTGGGCGGGCAACGTTATATCCAGAGCAGCATCAATGCGTGAGAGGAAAAAACTCGCCACCACCTGAATACCACACACAGGCAATCCCTGCGCCTGACGTTCGCGCAAACCCGCGCAATAGGCCAAATAAGCTTTTGCCACTTGCGCGCGTGAAAACAACAAGGTTAGGTTGATGTGCAAACCTTTCGCCACCAATTGCGTCATCGCCGCCAACCCAGCATCAGTGGCCGGCACTTTAATCATGACATTAGGGCGCATCAATGCTGTGTGCAACCGCAGAGCCTCAGCAACGGTGCCTGCAGTATCATTTGCCAATTCTGGCGCCACTTCCAAGCTCACCAGTCCCGCCTGACCACCGCTTTCTTGGTAAAGCGGCAAACACACATCACAAGCGGCCTGAACGTCAGCCACTGCCAACAACTCATACCGTGCTTTGGCCGATAAATTCTGCCGCTTCAAGCGCGCCACATCTTCGGCATACAAAGCATCGCCCGCAAAGGCCTTTTGGAAAATAGCAGGATTGGAGGTCACCCCACACACACCAGCCTCGAGCATTTGCGCCAAACCACCCGATTGAATCAAAGAGCGTGACAAATTATCCAGCCAAATTTGCTGGCCCAACGCTCGTACTTGCTGCAATACCGTCATCGCTATTTCCCTTTTTTCTCAACGCCCACAAAATTGTCATACAGTAAACGTACCTGAATTTACTTAACCTTAAAGCCAATTCTAAACAAGTAATACGGCTGCCTGAACCGCCCATTAAGCATACAGTATGCCAAGCTAACTTGATTTGACAAGCCAAACTGCACAATTACGGGACAGGGTCGGTATAATGCAAGCATTCTTTTTCATGGTGATGACACTGAATATGGATGTATTGGATACTTATTTGCAATGGGGCAAAGCTGTTTTTGCCATTGAAGAGCAAGCAGTAGCTGAAGTGGCCAATAGTTTGGATGACCATTTTGCTCATGCAGTGGCTGCCATTCTTGCTTGTCATGGCCATGTCGTGGTCACTGGCATGGGTAAAAGTGGCCACATCGGTCGCAAAATTGCCGCATCTTTGGCCTCTACCGGAACCCCCGCCTTTTTCATTCACCCAGCGGAAGCGGGTCATGGTGACTTGGGCATGATTGTGGATGGCGATGTGGTACTGGCGCTGTCTAACTCCGGTGAAAGCGATGAAATTTTGGCCATTATCCCTGCCATCAAACGCAAAAATGTAACTCTGATTTGCATCACAGGCAAAGACACATCTCGCATGGCCAAGCACGCGGATATTCATGTGCTCGCTCACGTTTCACAAGAGGCATGCCCCTTGGGCTTGGCACCAACTTCCAGCACCACGGCTGCTTTGGTTCTGGGTGATGCATTAACGGTGGCCTTGCTGCGCGCCCGCCAGTTTACGCCCGATGATTTTGCTCTCAGCCACCCAGCCGGAAGTTTGGGCAAACGCTTACTCTTAACAGTAGCTGATGTGATGCACCGTGATCAGGATCTGCCGCTGGTGCGTGAGGATACGCCTTTGCAACAAGCCATCGTCACCATGAGTGAAAAAGGCTTGGGCATGTTGGTGGCCGTCAATGATGCCGGGATACTGTCTGGTGTGTTCACCGATGGCGATTTGCGCCGACTTTTCCAAACCCAAGACCATTTGCGCGGATTAACCTTAGCCGACACCATGGGTCGCCAACCGAAAACCATTGCCCCCGGCCTGTTGGCGACAGAAGCACTTAAATTGATGCAAGATCAGAAAGTCAACGGATTGGTGGTGGTTGATGCGCAGCAACACCCTATTGGCGCCTTGAATATGCATGATTTATTGCAAGCACGGATTGTCTGATTTATTCAGGCAGCCTTTGAGAGTTTGTTGATTGAATTCATTTAAAATAATGATCGACCACAGCCCATACAGAAAGCATTTTTACTATGATCACCCCCTCCGATGCCATTCTCAAACTCGCACAAAACATTCGTTTGTTGATTATGGATGTAGATGGTGTGTTGACGGATGGGCGCATTTTTATTCGCGACAATGGTGAAGAAATTAAGTCTTTCCATACCCTAGACGGACATGGGATCAAGATGCTGCATGAGTGCGGTCTGCAAACCGCCATCATCACAGGGCGTGATGCACCTTCTGTCGGAATACGCGTACAACAATTGAACATCGCCCATTATTTTAAAGGCATACACGATAAGAAGCGGTGTTATGAAGATTTATTGTCTACCTTGGGGCTGACGGAAGGCCAATGCGCATACATCGGCGATGATGTGGTGGATTTACCAGTCATGGTGCGTTGCGGCTTACCGGTGGCCGTGCCTGAAGCACACCCATTGGTACGCCAGTATGCTGCATGGACTACCCAAGCCCATGCTGGGGCAGGCGCAGTGCGTGAATTGTGTGAATTAATTTTGCAGTCACAGGGCTTGCTACAACCGCTTTTAGACAGGTATACCGCATGATACGCAACCGCAGTAATTGGTTTTTCCCATTGTGCTTGGCCGTCGTACTGGGCGGGGTGACTTTTTGGCTGGATAAAGTCACTGAAGTACAAACCGTTGAAGTGGCGCTCAATCCAAATGAGCCCAAATATACCATTGATGGCATTGCCGGCGAACGCTTCAATCGATCTGGGCAACGCGATCAATCCATTATTGCCGAACGCGCTTGGCAATATCCCAAACAAAATGAAATTCACTTCAGCCGACCCGATTTAACATTATATGACCAGGGTCATGCCTTATACCGTATTCGCGCCAACGAAGGGCTTTATCGCAGTGACAACAAACAAATTGATTTAAACCAGAATGTGGTGTGGCACAAAAACAGCCGCCCCAATGAACCGGAAGCAGAGCTCACCACCAGCCAATTGACGGTGGATACGCAATCGCAATCGGTATACACCGATGCCCCCATCAGCTACCTTTATGGCGCCTCACATGGCACCGCTACTGGCTTTGTTTACCATAAACAACGCGGTTTTTTGAACCTCAATTCCCGCATAAAGGCAATTATTTATGACCCTAAAAACCCGTGATTGGCTGTTGACTTGCGGCTTCATGCTGGCCAACGTGCCAGCAATGGCTTTGGAAAGCGACAAAAATCAGCCCATTGAAATCGAGGCCGATCAAGGCTCTCTCGACAAAAATAACCAAACCACCATCTTCACTGGCAATGTCAAAATGCGCCAAGGCAGCATGTACATCAATGCAGCGCGTGTACAAGCCAACAAAGATGGCGCCGGCAATCAACGCATGGATGCCAGCGGCAGCCCCGCCACGTTTGGACAACAATTAGAAAAAGACGGCAAGGTCACCGGCCAAGGCAATCAGGTACACTACGATAGCCAAACTGGTATTGTGACGCTTATTGGCAACGCCAAAGTAACCCGTGGCGGTGATATGGCTCGTGGTCAAACCATTGTTTACAATACCCGTACCGAAGTTTATACCGTGAAAAGTGCGGCCAAAGGCCGAGTTCACGTGATCATTCAACCACAAAAGAAAAAATAAACGGACGCCCGTATGCCGACAACAGCCCTTTCAGGCAGCCAACTGCAAGTACAAGGCCTGCAAAAAAGCTTCAAAAACCGTCAAGTAGTGAAAGATGTGTCCCTGCATCTGCAAAGTGGTGAGGTAGTGGGTTTGCTGGGCCCCAATGGGGCGGGCAAAACCACCAGTTTTTATATGATTGTGGGACTCATTGCAGCCGATTCGGGCAGCATCCAAGTGGATGGTGCCGAAATCAGCCACCGGCCCATTCATGAGCGTGCCAAATTGGGTCTGGGCTATTTGCCCCAAGAGGCTTCTATTTTCCGCAAAATGACCGTAGCGCAAAACATCCGGGCCATTTTACAAATTAGCCACGCCAAAGCCGATATTGATGCTGCGCTCGATAATTTATTGGATGAATTGCACATCGCCCATTTGCGCGACAATCCGGCCATGTCTTTGTCTGGTGGTGAACGCCGCCGCGTAGAAATCGCCCGTGTGCTGGCCATGAAACCCCGGTTTATCCTGTTAGACGAACCATTCGCGGGGGTCGACCCAATTGCGGTTATCGATATTCAAACCATTATCGAATACCTGAAGACCCGTGGTATTGGCATATTGATCACTGACCACAATGTACGCGAAACTTTACGCATCTGTGACCGAGCCTACATCATCAATCAAGGCAGCGTGATGGCGTCGGGCCACCCGGAAGAATTGGTTAACAATGAAGAAGTCCGCGCCGTTTATCTAGGTGAGCACTTCGAATATTGATTCTGCTATGGCCAAAACCGCTCTGCGCCTAAACCTCAAACAGACTCAACTGCTGAACCAAACCCTTCAGCAGTCGCTTCAGGTCTTGCACATGTCGGCCTTGCGTTTGGATGAGGCCGTTAATGAGTGGTTGGAAGACAATCCTTTTTTAGAGCGCCAAGACAGCGAAGACGCTCCGCCTAACGATGCCATTACCCAATATGTACAACCAGCTCAACGGCACATTGGTGGAGATGAAGCCGCCGACATTTGGGCAACGGTTGCCGAAGAAGAAAGTATTTATCAGCAATTGCACCATCAGACAGGCGTCTGCGATTTGGATGACCGTATCGCAGCACAAATACACATGCTTATCGACAACCTCAATGAACAAGGCTATTTAGACAGCAGTTTGCTGGACCTAATCGATCACAGCCCACTCGAATGGCGCTTAAATGAAGCAGAATTGGCCGAAGCATTGCACATTTTGCAACAATTTGATCCTGCCGGTGTGGGTGCCCGCAATTTGCCGGAATCCCTGAGTTTACAATTACAACGCCGTCCTCCGAGCCTTATACGTGAATGTGCCGAAGTCCTCATTCATCATCATCTGGGGCAATGGCAAACGGGTACCCAATTTAAAAATTTGTGTCGAAAGTTACCACAATACCCGAGCGACACTATTCAGGCAGCCTGTCATTTAATTGCCTCACTGAATCCTTATCCTTGCTATGGATTAAGCAATAACTCGCCCACGGCATATGTACAACCAGACGTACGCATTTATGTGGATGAAACAGGACATTGGCAGGTACAGCCCATCCGCGCGGCATGGCCGCATTTACGCATCAATCCCGAATATCAGACCTGGCTTGCTGAGGCTGATTTGGATCCAGCCTGCAAGGCCAAATGGCAAGAGGCACAGGCCCATTTGGATAGTTTAAAAATGCGCCAAAGCACCGTGTTGCGTCTGGCGCATTGGATTTTAGAAAAACAACAGGATTTCTTTATTTTCGGCCCCATCGGCTTAGCCCCACTCACTTTAAAAGAAACCGCCACCGCATTGGGGCTTGCTGAAAGCACCATCTCTCGCGCCATCAACCAAAAATATTTGGCTTGCCCGCAGGGGGTGTTTGCGCTACGCTATTTCTTCAATCATGCCGTTTCCCAAAGTGCCCACAATGAACAAGGCAGTAGTCAAACGGCCGTAAAAACCCTAATAGAAAGCATCGTCCAGCAAGAGGAAAAATCCAACCCTTATTCTGACATCGAACTGGTTACGCAGCTGCAAAAACAAGGCATCAATTTGGCCCGGCGCACCATCGCCAAATACCGCGAAGCCTTGAAAATCCCACCTGCACACCAACGTAAAGTACGCAAGATAGCCAAATCATGATTTTACGCACTGTGTCTGACACAGAGGTTGCCTGAAAAGGCCCATCCACGGAAGGAGTAGACTATGAACTTAAAATTCACTGGATTGAACATTGACGTTACTGATGCCTTAAAATCCTATGCTACGGCCAAACTGGAACGGATCACCCGTCACGTTGACAACGTCATTTCGATCACCATGACATTGTCGGTGGAAAAAGTGAACAAAAAAGCCGAAATCGATCTACACCTGTCTGGCAAAGATTTACACGTAGAAGCCACTGATCCTGACATGTATGCGGCTATTGATGGCTTAATGGACAAGCTGGATCGCGCAGTATTGAAACACAAAGAGAAAAAACAACAGGTTCGCGCTACCCCAAGTGGCCAAATAGATGTGCCTGCTGTTGAAGCCGAATAAACTGTTAAGATGATGGCATCAAAGGCAGCCAGAGGCTGCCTTTGTATTGAGAAGTTAAAACGCGCAAACGAAAGTTGGATAAACGAACTTTTAACTTGATTTTGATTCCAAGATTCAATTATTTTTATATTCATTTCTGAAGACAACTGGTTCTTGCCAATTGCCGCAAACCCAACCTCATGGAGAACAACATGAAATCTTTAATCCTTAAATGCGTGGCTTTGGCTGCCATAGCCGCCTCTTTAAGCGCCTGCGCAGGCATGACCCATCAGCAACGCAATGCAGCCACCGGTGCCGTAGTGGGCGGCGTGGCTGGGAATCTGCTCGGTGGTGACACGGGTGCCACTTTGGGTGGTGCCGCATTGGGCGGTGTGATCGGCAGCCAAATACGCTAATTCATGCCACATTCAAAAAGGTCTGCCCGACAAGGCAGACCTTTTTGCTATTGGAGCTCCGTTCTGAGTCTCATCAAGCACATCATTGAACCACAGGGATACGATTAATACGCACGCGTTCGATGCGTCGATTTTCCTTACTCAGTACCGTAAACCGGAGACCGTGATAGTCAACATAATCACCTTCATCCGGAATGGTTTGCAATTCCTCCATCATCAATCCTGCCACTGTGTGGTAATCTGCATCTTCTGGTAACGTCGGCAGATGCAGCTGCTGCGCCAATGTAGCGTATTCCAAGCTGCCATCCACAGTCATGGAATGATCAGCATTCTGCTGGATACTGGGTGCATCAGTCCGTTCGTATTCTTCCGGGAAGTCGCCTGCAATGGTTTCCATTAAATCTTTCATGGTTACCAAACCCAAGACCGCACCGAATTCATCTACCACCAAAGCCACATCGGCACTGCGCGAGCGGAATAATTCCATCGCATCCAATACTGTGCCCCCATCAGGCAGCACCAACGGCTGTTTCAAAGCAGCTTGAATATCCAATTGCCCAGTTTTCAACAGCTGATTGAGTAAATCTTTTTTATTGATATACCCCAATGGCTCATCAATCCCCGCCTTCCCCACCACCATCAAACGTGAATAAGGGGTTTCTTGCAGCTGTTCGTGCTGCTGCTCCTTGCTTTGTGAAATATCCAAACGCTCAATGTCACTTCGCGGCGTCATAACACCCAAAATCGGCCGCTCGGCCAACGTGAGCACACTGCGTATCATCGACTTTTCATTTTCCTCGAAATGTTCATCGTCGTCCGCTTGAGCACCCGATTTAGCCAGCACACGCTCACGCATGCCCATCATGCCCAAAACACTTTCGGCGGTACGGTGGCGCCAGGTACGGCCAATCATGTCATTGCGCTTGACGTTTTTACTGGATATCTGATTGAACACTTCAATTAAAATAGAGAATGCAATGGCGGCATATAAATAGCCCTTCGGAATTTCAAAATGCAGTCCTTCAGCAATCAGGCTGAAGCCAATCATCAGCAAAAAGCCCAAACACAGCATCACTACAGTAGGGTGGCGCCCCACAAAGTCGGTGAGTGGACGACTGGCCCATATCATCATTGCCATCGCCACCACCACTGCACCCATGGCCACCACAATATGCTGCACCATGGCTACTGCCGTAATCACCGAATCAATCGAGAATACCGCATCCAAAACCACAATTTGCCCAACCACAATCCAAAATGGTGAGAAATGGCTCACCTGACCCACATCAGCAAGCTCGGTATGCCCTTCCAAGCGTTCATGCAGCTCAGTGGTGGCTTTGTAGAGCAGGAACAAGCCTCCCGCAAACATAATCAAATCCTTGACCGAAATGCCCATCTCTCCAATATGGAAAAACGGCTTGGTCAAGGTAATGATATACGACATGGTGCCCAGCATGATGATGCGAATCAACACCGCCAAGCACAAACCGGTAATGCGTGCATGGTCCCGATTCTGAGGCTTCACCTTATTGGCCAAAATCGCCACAAACACCAGGTTATCAATTCCCAATACAATTTCCAACACCACCAAAGTGGCAAAGCCACCCACGTGGTCGGCTCAGCCAACCAACTGAAATCCATTTTTATGTTCCTGTGTAATAACGACAAAAGGCAGCCTTATCATCATGGTAGGCTGCCTGAAAACCATCAAAAAAGCACGTTCGAACAAGGTGTTAACCAAAAACCCTGCGAGACACCGTCTTTCATGATAGTCACAATTCTCAAAATACAATGGTTTAAAGTTTAAGCACGCTGCGTTCAAAAAGCAAGTTTTACCCACCTATGCCAGCCCAGCCAACGCGGGCATGCCCGAAAAACAACACCGCCAATAATGGTGCCAGGCAGCTTGCCCGTTATTCTCTTATGCGCAGGTCACCCAACGACAGGCATTCAAAACAGCATGAGTGTCTGCTGTCTGCATTGTGCCTGGCAATATCCAATCCCATGCTTGAATGCATGATTACACGCTCTCCCAGCCGTGATATTGAGTGCGGATTGGGCTACAATTCCACAAGACAGCAATGGCTGTCTGAAAATCACAAAAGGAGTTCAACCATGGCACTCAAGGCTGCTTTCATTTTCTTGGCCCCCGGCGCTCAACGCCAGCAACATCGCCATACCATCCACACACCCGAAGTAGACTTAACTACAGTAGGCGTACCCAACTATGATGAAGCGGTTATAGCTGCCAAAGAGCTGGTTGCAGAAGGCATTGCCGCCATTGAATTGTGCGGCGGCTTTGGTATTGAAGGCACAGCTAAAATCAAAGTAGCAGTCCCCAAGCAAGTGGCCATTGGCGTGGTTCGATTTGATCATCATCCGGGCCTCAATCATCAAAGTGGTGATGACCTTTTTTAATAACACCCCACATCCAATACATGTTTGTTCATGACTCCTATAGACCCGCGTGACAATAGCCAATAAAGGCTAGCCATGCACTCAACAGCGCCATATGTTAACCATTCGCTTATCGGTTTTAACGGGTATCGATGCCCTACATAACTTAGTTTTAGAGCAATCTCTATTTGAGCAATTGCCTGAAAATGAAGTGCATTTATTATTGTGGCGCAATCAGCCATGCGTGGTGATAGGTCGCGCGCAAAATCCTTGGCTGGAAGCCAATTTAGCGTACTTGGAAGCACATCATATCCCATTATTTCGGCGCATCAGCGGGGGCGGCACAGTTTATCATGACGAAGCCAATCTTAACTTCACCCTGATGGCACCCAAACCTTTTTACCACAAAGATTTAATGTGCCCCATCATTGTGTCAGCTTTGAACCGATTTGGCATTAAGGCCGAATTGTCTGCACGCAATGATATCTTGTACACAGAGGCTGGGCAGACTTATAAACTTTCTGGCTCAGCATACCGAGAAACTCGGCTAAAAGGCCTACATCATGGCACTTTGTTAATCAATAGCGATTTAACCCAGCTGCGCGCAGCACTCAAAGTCATCAAGCCGCATTTAATCAGCCAAGGCGTGGCTTCCCAGCGCGCTAAAGTCATCAATTTAAGTAGCCTGAACCCCGCTATCAATATGGACAGCTTTCAGGCAACCTTAATTGAAGAGCTCGCTAAGGCTTTTGCAATGCATGGAAAATGGCTAGGTATGCAGTATGGTGATGGGCATTTACCTGAAAGTGCCACCCATTTGTATGAACAACAGCAAAGCTGGGCGTGGAATTATGGCAAAACCCCTAAGTTTCGCCACTACATCAACGGTGCACATGAGCCACATGAACAAGATGCCTACTGTGAAATCAATCAAGCCCACATAACCCAAGTAGTGGCACCCCAAGCCAGTCCAAACATGCGTAATTGGTTACAATCAAGACTCTCAGGTGTTTGTTATGATCAAAACAGCTTAGAAAAAGCGCTCGCCCCTAGTGCACAAGACAGCCCTACTCAAGCCGCACAACTGAGGCAATGGCGACGCCTCTGGCATAACGGCCACAGAAAAACGGCCACACAGCAAAGTGTGGCCGTTTGATGAAGACTACATCATAAAATGATGCGATACGGATGAGCCAAAATGGCCGCTAATTCAGCCAAGAATTTTGCCCCATCCGCGCCATCCACGATTTGATGATCAAAGGTCAGGCTCAACGGCAGCTCTTGGCGCAGCAAAAGTTCCCCAGCACCATCCAAAGTCAGACGCTCAGTGGTTAAACCCACACCCAAAATAGCTACCTCGGGCACATTCACAATCGGTGTGAAGTACTCAATACCTTGCGCCCCCAGATTGGTGATCGTAAAGGTACCTGCTGAACTGGTATCCACCTCACCGTCGCGGCACGTGCCACTTGACCATAAAAATCTTTCTGCAACTGACTCAATGATTTACGACCCACATCGGCAACTGTGGGTACCACCAAACCATTTTCCAAAGCCACAGCCACACCGATGTTGATGTCATCAGGTTGACTTAATGTCACGCCATCATAACGGCTATTCAGTTTCGGACAGGCTTGCAAAGCCAAGGCAACCGCTTTGAGCAGCAAGATATTCAAGCTGAATGTGGCCGCTTCGACCCCATCCCCCACCTTAGATTTCATCTCAGCGCGGAATGCCAACAATGCCGTGATGTCTGCTTTGCGGTGTAAAGTCAACTGAGCCGTGTTATGCAGGCTATACATCATGTTTTTGGCAATGGCCTTACGCATACCATTCAGACCGGCGCCTACCGTAGCGGCTGCCTGAATAGGCGACACATCAGTAGGCGCCTCTGCTGGCGCTGCAGCAACCACTGCGCCACTGGCCATGTATTTTTCCACATCACGTTTAGTGATGCGACCATTGCCGCCGGTGCCCGTAATGTTGGTGTAATCAATTCCTTGTGCCGACGCGATTTTTCGCGCCAGCTTGGAAATAAACACGCGCGCGCCGCTTTTTGCGATCGGTTGGCTCGGCGCAGCTGCTACAGGTGCAGATGCTGCTGGCTGGGTCGACTCTGCCGTCGGCGTGGCAACCGCATCGCCTTCACCAACGGATTCACCAGCCTGACCAATATAACCAATAGGTGTTTTGACTGGCGTGCTTTCTCCGGCCTGAACCACGATTTTCAACAAAATACCGTCTTGCTCGGCTTCCACATCTTGAGTTAACTTCTCAGAACTGATGGAACACACTGCTTCGCCTGCTTGTACGGCATCACCTTCCTTTTTATACCACTCGTCAACCACGCCTTCGGTCATGGTCAAACCAAGTTTGGGCATCAATACTGTTTCTGCCATGGTGCTTCTCCTTATCTTAAGCTTTTAAGTCAAAAATCAGCTCATTCGCATCTTTAAGTACTTTTTCCGGAGAAGGGATATACAATTTTTCCAGATTGGTTGCAAAAGGCACTGGTGTATTGGGGGCACAAATGCATTTCACCGGTCCATCCAAGTAATCAAATGCTTTATCAGATACCACAGATGCAATATCAGTGGCCGTGTTATTGTGTGGATTGGCCTCATCAATCACAATCAGGCGGCCGGTTTTCTTCACTGATTCCAACACCGTTTCTTGATCCCAGGGTGCCACAGTCAGTAAATCAATCACTTCCACATTGATGCCGTCTTTTTCCAAGAGTTTGGCCACATCCAGACCCACATACAGCATTTTGCCAATGGTGACGATGGTCAAATCTGTGCCCTCTTTTACCACCTCAGCTTTACCAATTTCGACTGTATAGTATTCTTCCGGCACTTCACCTTTACGGCTATATAAGGTTTTGTCTTCGGAGAAAATCACAATGTTGTCTTCCTTGGTGGCCGACAACAACAGGCCTTTGGCATTGTAAGGTGTAGAGGGCACCACCACTTTGATACCAGGAATAGAACCCAAAATACCGTAATAGGAGCCAGAATGCTGAGCAGCAGCCGATGCACCGGCACCGTGCATGGTGCGCACCGTCATCGGAATTTTAGCTTTGCCGCCAAACATATAGCGCATTTTTGAGCCTTGTCCCAATAAAGTATCAAAACAAAATCCTAGAAAATCAATAAACATCAACTCCGGGATCGGGCGCAATCCTGTTGCTGCGGCGCCCACTGCAATCCCCATGTAACCCATTTCTGATATGGGTGTGTCAATGACACGCTGAGTACCAAATTCTTCCACCAGTCCTTTGGTTACCCCCATCACGCCACCCCAAGCGCCTTGTCCTTCCAAGTGAGGCACATTGCGTCCACCTGCGATGTCTTCACCCAACAGGATGATTTTGTCATCCTGACGCATCGCCATGGTCAAAGCCTCATTAATTGCTTTCATGAATGTTAGTGTACGAGCCATTTTAATCTCTCCTTTTCAATATTTAGGCGTATACGTCTTCGTATAAGGCTTCTGGGGCAGGAATGGGGCTGGCTTCAGCAAATTTAATTGCATCTTCAATGCGCTGCTGCGAAGCCGCTTCAATTTCATCAGCCTGCTTGGCTGTCAATAATTTATGTTTGATGGCATAGTCGCGGAATAAAGGAATCGGATCCACATCAGCAAAATCCTTTTCTTCACCATCCAAAGCTTTGTATTTTTGCTCATCGCCTTCGAAGTGCCCGTATTTGCGGTAGGTTTTGCATTCAATCAAACTAGGTCCTTCCCCATTGCGCGCGCGCTCAATGGCTGCACCCACTTCTTCATACACTGCCACCACATTTTTTCCATCGATGGTTTTACCAGGCATATTGTAGGCGCAGGCACGGTCAGCAATGGTTTTGGATGCAGATGAATAATGCTGCGGAGTGGCTTCGGCAAACATATTGTTTTCACAAACAAACACCACTGGCAATTTCCAAATAGAAGCCATATTGATTGCTTCATGGAACGTGCCTTCATTGGCCGCACCATCACCAAAGAAACAAACGGCCACATTTTTGGTTTTCAAATACTGGTTACGCAAAGCGGCGCCGGCTGCCAAAGTGAAGCCGCCGCCTACCATGCCATTGGCACCCAACATGCCTTTATCAATATCGGCAATATGCATAGAGCCGCCTTTGCCTTTACACAAGCCACCGGAACGACCATAAATTTCCGCCATCATGCCATTTAAATCGCAACCCTTAGCAACGCAATGGCCATGCCCGCGGTGGGTACTGGTGATTTGATCATCATCAGTTAAGTGTGCGCACACACCCACGGCCACAGCTTCCTCTCCTGCATATAAATGCACAAATCCAGGAATTTCACCTTTGGCAAACAATTCATGCAGCCTGTCTTCAAAAAAACGAATATCATTCATTTTTTCGTAAATCAGTTTTGCGGTTTCTTTATTCATCTCTCGCTCCTCACTCGTGAATGGCTTTAAACAACACACTTTTGGCGGTCTCGCCAATGACTTCAGATATGGTTGGATGGGCAAAAACTTGTTGAGCCAAGTCATCAACAGTGCCCTCGGCTTGCATCACCGCGCCCACGGTGTGTATCAATTCAGTAGCATGGGCACCCACAATCACAGCACCCAATATTTCACCATAGGTTTTCTCGGTAATCAGTTTCACAAAACCGGCCGTTTCATTGGCACTGATGGCTTTCCCATTAGCAGCAAATGGCTGTTTTTTCACCACTACCTGATCACCATATTGCGCTTTGGCCTGAGCTTCACTCAATCCAATTGAGCCAATTTCCGGAAATGAATACACACCGCGCGGCACCCAATTCTGATTCAAATCAACTTGACTACCCTTAAACATCCGTTCTACCGCAATGATGCCTTCTTGGCTCGCCGCATGCGCCAGCATCCAGCCGCCAATGGCATCACCAATGGCGTAAATACCGGGTACAGAAGTCTGATAATCGGCATTAACGTGAATGAATTTGCCATTATCACTGAGCTTCAGCTTAAGACTGGCGGCCAAATTCAAATCAGCTTTGCGGCCAGTAGCCACCAACAATTTGTCAAAAGGGAGTGCCTGTCCATCCACTTGCAGTGCCTTGTCCATCACACCCGCAATTTTGGCTTTGACTTTGAGGGTAATCCCCAGTTTTGCCAAATGCTGTTTGACAATCTCTCGCGCTTCGGGGTCTTCTGTTAACAACACGTCATCGGCCACTTCCACAATGGTGGTCTGCACACCCAACGGCGCCATGGCAAAAGCCAATTCAACACCAATCACCCCACCACCAATAATAATGAGCTGTTGCGGTAATTTATCTAAATCAAAAAAATCATCGGTGGTGACATAAGGTACTTCAGGCAACCCTTTAATGGGTGGCACAAAGGGCACACTCCCACAAGCCAAGAGAATCTTTTCCCCACGAATTTGCTCATTGCCAATGCGAACTGTTTTATCAGCAGACACAGCAGCCAAACCGGAATATAGAGGTATTTTATACTTACCAAACAAATGCTTGATTCCCCCTTGCAGGGATTTAACGACGCTATTTTTGCGTTTGACCAGTTTGGTGATGTCGATTTTGGTGATGCTATTTTCGATGCCAAAATGATTGGCTTCTTGTAGGGTTTGCACCCACTCACTGTGTTTCAGAAAAGTTTTGGATGGAATACACCCAACATTTAGGCAAGTCCCGCCCACGGCTTTGGCTTCCACCACTGCAACTTTTTTTCCGAGTTGGGCTGCCCGCACAGCAGCCACATAGCCGCCGGGCCCAGCACCAATCACGACCAAATCGAAACGTTCCAATTTATGCTCCTCTTCACAATTGACAACATGGGTTGATTCTATGTTTAAACAGACATCACAGCAGATTCGCAGCCAGTAGCTGCCAATCAATTGACGTTAGTGTGAGGTGTAGACGTATTGTTATATTTATTTATATATTTTCGATTTATTAAACTACATTCATGGCTGTATGTAAAATACTTTACACGCTGTTTTGGGACTACCCATCACCCCCCTGACTTAGGACAACTTTAAGAGGGTTTGACATCATTATTTTAGACTGGTACAGATGGCAAAAACCCTCAGTCTTAGCCGATGATGATAAAATATCCGCTTATTCACAGCGTTTACCCATCCGATGAGCTTATTTCGCCATGCCCAATTTTTTACCACGGTAAACCACTTAACGGATTTGCCAGATACCCCCGCCGAAATCGCCTTTGTGGGCCGCAGTAACGCGGGCAAATCCAGCGCCATCAACACGTTGACACAACACACGCGCCTAGCCTATGTTTCCAAAACACCAGGGCGCACACAGCACATCAATTTTTTCGAATTAACCAATGGTGCTTATTTGGCTGATCTCCCGGGCTATGGTTATGCGCAAGTGCCTGAAGCAATACGCGCGCACTGGGTGAAGTTGCTTGGCGATTATTTGCAACATCGCCAACAACTCATCGGTTTACTGCTGATTATGGATGCCCGGCACCCCTTAAAAGAATTGGATAAGCGCATGTTGGATTTTTTTGCGCTCACAGGTAGGCCCGTCCATATTTTACTGTCCAAGGCCGATAAACTCTCCAAAAATGACCAGATTAAAACTTTGGCCACAGTACAAAAGGCATTGCAGCCTTTTGCCGAGCGCCAAGAAGTCAGCGTTCAATTGTTTTCCAGCTTGAAGAAAAAAGGTATGGATGACGTTGAGCGGGTGGTGGCGCATTGGTTTGCACAATTACCATCACCCAAGCAAACAGAGCAAGATCCGTCTGAATGGACTGAGAACCCAGATTGAATTTGGCGACACCCAAACCCCTGCGTTAGAACCACCATGCAGCATCCAGCAGACCCAAATCGCCAGCAGTAGGGTTTCAGGCATGAGCAAAATTTGGTTCCAAACAAAAAAAGAAAGCAGCGCAATGGCACACAACGATGATTATTTTGCTGAGCGATATGGCCTAACCTTGCCTCATTCTGAATTGCGTGAGATGGGTTCTCAACTCACCGGCGGCCATGCTTTGGATGTGGGTTGCGGGCGTGGGCGCAATAGCTTATTTCTGGCTGACCATGGTTTTACCGTGGATGCTTGGACATCAACCAACGCAATATCGAATTTCTGCAACAGATCGCCGATGCTGAAAACATACCGGGCATCCACGCAGAAATACGTGATTTCAATCAACAACCCAGCTTCCAGGGCGCCAACGCGATATATGATTTGGTTGTGTCTACTGTGGTCATGATGTTTCTGCAACCCACCACCATTGCCACACTCATCAGCAACATGCAAAAAGCCACGCAACCGGGCGGGCGAAACCTTATCGTTTCGGCCATGACCACCAATGACATGCCCTGCCCTGTGGATTTCCCCTTTGTTTTCCAGCACAACGAGCTGCTCGATCTCTACACAGGCTGGCAAATTCATAAATACAATGAAAACGTCGGCGAATTGCATCGCACAAATGCCGATGGCCAACGCATCCGTCTGAGGTTTGCCACCTTATGGGCACAAAAAAAACCATGACTCCGTCAACAAAGGCTGCCTGAATATTTCAGGCAGCCTTTGTTTTGTTATCGTAAATCGGCTATTTAGGGTTTAATATAACTGTATCCTTGCTGTTGCTTTTGCGCGAGCTCCAGCACACCTACGGGTACCTCGCGGAAAAATGACGGCAATTTAGCGGTGCCAATCTGCTGGGCACTTAATGAATTTGCACACACCACAAAATCCACTTGATGTGCCTGCGCCAATTCCTGCATACGCGCAATCACTGGCTGATTGTCGCGCACCGTCTTATCTGTTACCGCAGCCGCTGCGCCATTCACCACCACTTCAATCTGTGCCGCGTCATGACTACCCACAGCTAAGTTATTGATGTTGGCTAAGGCATGTGGCCACACGGATAACTCATCCACATGCACCAATACCTTTAAAGACGGCTGCCCCTGCGCACTGGGCGCTGCCACAGCAGCCCATGTTTGGCTCAACAATATTCCCGCAAAACCAGCCCATAACCATTTTTTCATCCTGTGCATCCTCTTCATCCATCCTGCCTTCACTACTCCAAACACCAAAGGCTGCCTGAAAATATTCAAGCAGCCTTTCACCATCCAACCACCGCTTACATCCAATTTGATTTTAACGATGATTATTTTGACTAAGCAGGCACTTTGCTTTCATCCCAAAAATCGACTGCGGCATTCACCACGGGCTTCACGATACCCGTGCGGATGGCGAAATCGCCAAACGCCTCACCTTTTTCGCGCCCGTGCGCCCAAGCGGCCACCCAATCGCCAATCAACACCAAGATTTCATCAGCACTGATATTTTCCTTGAATAACCGAGGAATGCGGGTGCCCGCACGATTACCGCCGACATAGAGGTTATAGCGGCCGATGGCCTTCCCCACCATGCCGATTTCTGCCAACATGGCGCGACCACAGCCATTGGGGCAACCGGTAATGCGCAAAATGATGTTTTCGTCTTGCACACTATTCTTGGCTAGAATGGCGTCGATTTGATCAATGAAACCAGGCAAAAACCGCTCTGATTCAGCCATGGCCAGCGGACAAGTGGGAAATGCCACGCACGCCATGCTGTTTTTGCGCTGCTCTGTTGTGTCGTCGTTAATCAAGCCATGCTCACGGGCAATTTTTTCGATTTTGGCTTTATTACGTGCCGATACCCCCGCCACGATCAGGTTTTGGTTGGCGGTGAGACGAAAATCCCCTTGATGGATTTTGGCAATTTCGCGCACCCCCGTTTTCAACGGTTTGCCCGGATAATCGAGCAAGCGGCCGTTTTCAATAAATAGGGTTAAATGCCACTTTTTGTCTTCGCCCTGCACCCAGCCAATGCGATCACCACGTTCAGTAAATTCATAAGGCTTACTGGGTTGGAAAGCTACGCCCATACGCTGTTCCACTTCATGCTTAAACACGTCTACACCTACACGCTGCAAGGTATAGCGAGTTTTGGCAGCTTTACGGTTGGTGCGATCGCCCCAGTCACGTTGGGTGGTCACCACAGCTTCCGCGCATTTAAGCACATCGCCTAACCCGATAAAACCAAAATCGTAAGCCGTATTGGGGAACGTTTTGTGATTGCCATGCTCCATCGACAAGCCGCCACCCACCAAAACATTAAAGCCCACCAATTTACCATTGTCACCAATGGCAATAAAATTCAAATCATTGGCATGCAAATCCACATCATTGAGCGGCGGAATCACCACAGTGGTTTTGAATTTACGCGGCAGATAAGTTTTGCCCAATACCGGCTCAACTTTATCCGTGGCTTCTTGGGTTTCTGGTTGCGTGAACTCGGTAGAAAAAACTTTCTCACCATCCAACCAAATGTCGGCATAAGCAGTGGTCTTGGGCAGCAGGTGTTCGGAAAGCTTTTTGGCCCAGTCATACGCTTCTCGATGCAAGGCACTTTCAATCGGATTACTGGTGCACAAAACATTGCGGTTTACGTCACCCGCCGTAGCAATAGAATCCAAACCCAGCTGATGCAACCATTGATGCATGGGTTTGACATCATTTTTCAGCACACCGTGAAACTGGAATGTCTGGCGCGTGGTTAAGCGGATGCTCCCATACATTGTGTGCTCGGTGGCAAACTCATCGATGCCCAGCCATTGCTTTGGGCTGATGATGCCGCCCGGTAACCGACAGCGTAACATCACATTTTTCAAAGGTTCCAGCTTCTGTTCCACGCGTTCTGCGCGAATATCGCGATCATCTTGCTCATACATGCCGTGAAAACGAATGAGCTGGAAATTATCGCCATTGAACCCACCGGTTAACCCGTCTTTCAAATCTGCGGCGATGGTGCCGTGCAAATAATCGCTGTGGTCTTTGAGCCGTTCATTATCAGCCAAAGGCGCATCAGGCAGTTTGGCGCGTGGATCGGACGTGGTCATGCGGAGGTTCCTTAAAAACTGTTTTTATGCGTATGAATATAAACGTACTCTATTATTGGACACAACAAAAGGGAAAGAATGCTTGGTTGTATCAAAATAGGTTTTGGTTATATGCAAGGTTGCCTGAAAGCGATTACTCTTTATCGGTTACTCAATGAGCGTGGATTTAAATGCACAAAGCGGATAGAACCCAACCACACATGCTAATCCAAATCAGCCACAATTTCAGGCAACCTATACGTAAGCGCATGCACTGCTGAGGAACCAAAAGCTGGATTTACATATGGCCCCGCCGTCTAGGTCAGCTGGTATTAAAACCCACTGGGTCTTGCGTATCCAACCATGGCTAACCAGATTGACTTGCGTGGTGTCGTGGCGCCAGCAATTGCCTCTAGAGCCGCTCACATAACCATTTATTTAACCCTTTTTAGCACTCCACTGCGTTAACATCAACCTTACTTTCACCTTGCTATTAATGGAGACTACCATGAGCATACCTGTTTTCGGCGTGGGCACTTTTCGTCTCAAAGGCCAAGCAGCTTATGATTCGGTCAAAACCGCATTGGATGTCGGTTATCGTGCCGTAGACACTGCACAGATTTACGGCAATGAAGCCGAGGTTGGGCAAGCCATTGCCGACAGTAGCTTACGTCGTGACGAGGTGTTCATCACCACCAAAATTTGGGTAGACAATTACGCGCCACAAAAACTGGCCAAAAGCCTGCAAGAAAGTTTGGCCAAATTGCACGTCGATGATGTGGATTTGACGTTGATTCATTGGCCAGCACCCGATAATGGCGTTCCTTTAGCCGAATTCATGGGTGCATTGGCCGATGCAAAAAAAGCTGGGCTCACTCGCCAAATCGGGGTATCTAATTTTAATATTGCTGATGTTCAGGCAGCCGAACATGCCGTGGGTAAAGACGAAATTGCCACCAATCAGATCGAACTGAGCCCTTATTTGCAAAACTGTAAACTGGCTGATTTTCTACAGCGCAACGGTATTCAGGTCACTTCTTACATGACGCTGGCCTACGGCAAAGTGTTGCAAGACCCCGTGCTAATGGACATCGCCGCAACACACCAAGCCAGCACGGCACAAATTGCCCTAGCTTGGGCTCTGGCCAAGGGATACTCGGTCATCCCCTCATCCACTCAACGAGCCCATCTCATCAGCAATTTAGCGGCCCAACAGCTTCAATTGAGCCCAGAAGATATGCAGCGTATTGCCACACTGGAGCGGCAAGGCCGCGAAATCAATCCAGTAGGCTTGGCTCCCCATTGGGATAATTAGTCAATACCAGACGTATCTTCACAAACTGCGATGGCTAAGCGGCAGGCTGCTATTCAACGGCCTACACTTAACACCAAGGTGGCACAGCCAAGACCCAATCCACCATCATGGCCTCAATTGGCACAACATGGCTTGCTTGAATGCTCAAAAGCAAGCCCATGCCAACTACCGGGTGAGCATGCATCACGCAGCAACAGCGCTTTTCACACCATTATTTTTTAAAGAACACAACATGAGATTACAACGTGGTATTTATCAGCATTATAAAGGTCAGCTATATCAGATGTTAACGCTGGCCAAACACAGTGAAACTGAAGAAGAATTGGTGATTTATCAATGCTTATATGGGGATTACAGCATATGGGCACGGCCCGTGACAATGTTTACTGAGCCCGTACACTGGCAGGGAAAATCCACGCCTCGTTTTGTATTGATTCAGGCACTAGCCTAACTAAATAGTTGCCTTCGGCAGCTGGCTTTTAGCTACCCCCAACTGGCGCGCCCCATATTCAAACAAATCTACGCTGAACCGCCTTTATATTAAACCGCCCATACCACTGTCGAAATTTTGCATGATCTGCACTCAAAATGAAGCCACGTAGATCAGTACCATCAAGACGGCCACACAATCAACATC
>NZ_LQXR01000011.1 GCF_001590725.1 Snodgrassella sp. CFCC 13594
AGCAGGTACGGCTTCTGAAATGACGCGCTTTACCATTATTACGGATGAAGAACGCCACGTTAAAATGGCCATTGTTGATAAACATGTTACACCGTATCTTTCAGTCAATGACCCTGCTCTGATGATGGGTATGCCTGCCTCTTTGACTGCTGCTACCGGTATGGATGCGCTGACCCATGCAATTGAAGCTTACGTCTCTACTGCCGCCAATCCAATTACGGATGCTTGTGCTGTGAAGGCTATGGAGTTGATTGCAATCAATTTACCGATCGTGGTTACTGATCCTAAAAATACTCTGGCTCGGGAGCAAATGGCCTATGCAGAATTTTTGGCAGGGATGGCGTTTAATAACGCCTCATTAGGTTATGTACACGCAATGGCGCACCAGTTAGGAGGGTTTTATAACCTACCTCATGGTGTATGCAACGCATTACTTTTGCCGCACGTTGAAGCATTTAATTTAAGCGCGGCCAAGGAAAGATTAGATGAAGTGGGTCTCATTTTAGGTGCCAATAATGCAGAGTTGAAAGACCTTGACGTCATCAGTGCCATTAAGAAGTTAGCTGCTATAGTGGGTATTCCTAAGTCTTTACGTGAGTTGGGTGTAAAAGAAGAAGATTTTGAGATACTTGCTGAGAATGCGATGAAAGATGTTTGTGGTTTAACCAACCCGATTCAACCTACTAAAGAGCAGGTTATTGGCATTTTTAAAGCTGCATACTAACCCTTTACTGGTACCGGATTTCGACTCAACACCATCTTCTTGATGGTGTTTATTTTTTTAGTAGATCCTTCAAGATGATCCCTCTCTACATTAAATACTGGGCACTTATTTAAAGCGGGAGGATTACCCTACTGCACTAGTGGGTGCACCTATTCTTCTCGGATTTGCTCTGAAAGTGCCACTGACTGCATCTATTTTTGTATTGTAATTATCTAGATTTACCCCTACATATTTATTCTATTCCCAATTTGTTTATGTTTTCTGAGTGCCGTGCCAATTTGACATTTCTGTAATCAAATACATCCGTCTATTTTAAAACTAAAATAAATTGATTTTTCGCACCCCATGAATTAAATATTTTCTTCATCAATTAATTTTTTAATTTTTCTTTTTAAATCGTTAATTTCATCATGGTAAATCATAATTGCACCTAAATAGCCCATACCCAGCATCATTGCTGTCACAAACCCACCCGCAATTGACATTACATTTTTTATAAAAATACCTACTATAAAAAAAAGAATACAGATGGACAAAGATACATAGAAAAATATACGGATTTTTTGGTATTCATGTTCTTTCTTTTTAAGCGTACTTAATAACTCATTAACATGACTGCTATTTATATTCATCATTTATAAATGTCCTGACTATCAATTAATTAAGTTTCTTAAAATTAAGGACTAAGTGCCAAATACGATCCATTCCTTGTTTTTAATATTGCACAAAGATGCCCTAATCTATTCAATAATCCCACAATCTCTTTTTATCTGCCAATAATAGGTTATTCATGCCAAAGGGTTGTAAAACAAGGGCTCAACTCATCTCTGGTCAGAGTCCAACCATGCGCGAGCAATTCGGAAGCCAATTTCATGGAGTGACGACCAAATTTACTTGCGATTCCTTCCCAGGCATTCATTAAGTTGAGATTACCAGTATTTTCAGGCAGCCAGAAGTCATGTTGCCTGAATGCCTGTGCTGGTTCAATGCCACTCAGCTCAATTCCACACTTCTTGTATTCATAGCCTTGTCGAAAAACAGCCTTTAGAAGCAATTGAGCCACTTGGTTGTGCGCGATGGTGTCATTGCTACCTTGGGGTAAAACGATCTGTCTGTGGCCGCTGTAATTGGGTTAAATCTTCTCTGAAGCGGTTTGTGTAGATAAACACTGTAACGATATGGGCTTGCGTTCTCTGTTCACGTAATTTTGCTGCCTCAGATGTAATGTGGTGGGTAATGGCTGACTGTAATGGTGCCAATTCTGTGATCATCTGGCCAAAACTGCGACTGCGAATCAGGTTTTGACACGTGTCTGCAGTTACATGCAAATCATCACAGGTAATGCCTTGCATTTCTCGTTGTGTTCGCTCAACCACTATGCCAAACTGCTGGCGCAAATTAGGCGTGTGGGCATTCACAAAATCCCATGCAGTCTTTATGCCCTGGTATTCTAATTTCTGACCGATGCGACGGCCGATGCCCCATATCTCCGTCACAGGTTCACTTGCCAATGCTCTATGTTGTATATGTGTTGGCCAATCTGACCAGACCACCACCCCTTGAAAATGGCTTCTATGTCGTTTAGCCAAGTGGTTGCAGAATTTAGCCAGTGTTTTCGTGGGCGCAATGCCGACACAGGTTGGAATGCCTACCCATTGCAGTACACGCTGCCGAATGTCTAAACCCAGATGGCGTAGGTTGTCTATGCCACGCACATCGGCAAAACACTCATCAATGTAAAGGAAAGATTAAATGCTATGGACATGGCGGTATACTACTGAAGGTGTACTTTAAACAAATCTTTCCAATGTCCATAGCAAGATTGAATTTGTTGCAAAAAAACCTTTTTATGTCCATTCCAATTGTACGAGAGTAAAAAAGTATCATACTGATTTACGCTCAAGTCTTTGATTTTATTTGATGGTATCAAAGCCTAGAAACAATAAAGATTCATATTGAATTGAGCTAGTATGAAACTTACGAGTAATAAATCATCTTTCAGTATGAAGCTTTAAATAGTTGGTATGAAACTTAACCTTGGTGAAAAATGTAACCAATATTATGACTAAAATAATAAGTCTTTATTTTAAAGGATTACTTTATATTATTTTTTAGTCATAAAATATAAAAAAACTAGATCAAAATACAACCAAATAAGTCATAAAAAACCGATTTCATTTTAAATCTATGGTTCAAATCGATAAAGCATTTGGTTCATTTCGATTATTAGATTAAAACAAGGCTTATGTCGAACACCAAACTTTTAGGTCAGCTCTTGTTGTTTTCTTTATGTACGATTCAGTACATGCCAATAACTTTGATATCTCTTCGGTAATAGCTGATTTACTTAAGCCAGGCTGAACAATTGTGACCTCTAATTTAATTGGCATCGTATTTGCCATATTTCTATATTTTTCTAAGTCAGCTAACTCACCTTTTACAAATCTACTAAAACCTTCAGATAGCCATTTATTGTTACGACCGTTGATATGTTTGAATAAGTGTTTTAGACCCGCATGTTTCCAACGTATAGAACGCTGAGCTTGTCCACAAACTTCATACATATCAGCTAATCTTCCACCAGCTTCAGGTGAACTTGAATATTTACAATGATATAACTTAGAATTATTTCGTTATTCTCTTGTCTTAAAGCGACGAGATCAGCAATTTCACCACTGCCATCGTCATTAATTATTATTTCAAATTGATCTTGAATCATACTCAAAGTTTGAAATTGGACAGTATTTCTAGTTCGGGCTTTCCCCATTGATTCTTTAGTAATATCTACAGTCCAATTAATTTGATTCAAACCATCTACATCGAAGGTATTGTCTATTAAATTTATTTGAATCAAATAACAGTTATAACTCATTGAGCCATCAACATAATGGATCCTAACTGGATCTTTCACCATTTTTTCCTCGAAAGGAATAGTTGAACTATGAGTCTTAATAGATATTAAACTTCCTTCAATATGTTCATACATGTAGCCTGAGGGAAATTGATCTGAAATATTTAAGCGATATAAACCAAAGAGATCTTCTGTATAGATTTTTATATAAAGTTGCTTAGATTCATCCTTAAAAACGTCTAGATCAGCTAAAAACAAAGGAATTTCTGTCTGATCAAACAAAATATTTACTTTATCTTCAAATGCATTTTGTAGCGTTTCTCCCCATTCTGCAAACAGAGGGGAATATTTATACGCTTTATCGATTCGAATTGGTTTTAAAAAGTCTTTAACTAAATTATTCACATCTATTTCATCTTCAGAGTGAATTTTATCCCAAACATTCTGACTCCATTCTTGCCAATCAACAAGATTCCCTGCTTTTGGTGACCAAATCTTTCCTTTCTTTTGTGAACATCCCCAAACTACTCTATCTCCATTCTCATAACCTAAAACAGCAATGTTATTAAGCTCAGAACTGCTTTTTTCAATTTGAGATAAACCATCTGTAACATTTGGACCAAAAAACTGTGTAAAACTAATCGCACCGACTTGGGATGAACCTAAGTTTTTAACTAATGGGAGTTGAACATTATCTAATACTTTAAAGATAGTCTCACCAGTAATTTGAATAGTATTCTCACCACAAATAACTTTGGCTATGTCTTCAGTTTTAAATGCATCATGATCATTCGAATAAACAAAAACAGCTTCTCTTTCTTCATCCCAATTTAGTATAAAAATATAGTGATTGGTATCATCAATATCTTCAAACTTTCCCCAATTCACTGGGGTATTTCTAACCCCTAAAATAATTAAGATTTTGTTTTCGTTTGATATAACATGCCATGTTTGAGCAAATCTTAAATTTAAATTTTCAAGTGAACTAATATCCCATTTCTGACATTCGGTTTTAAACAGCATAGCTGAACAAGATGGTCGTAAATTCCATAAAGAGATTTGTTTATCTAGCCCTCCATTACCTCTTAAGGAATCAATAACATCTTGAAGTTTAATTTCATTATTAATTCTTTCTTCTGACAATCTTTTAAGAATTAAATCCCAATTTGCATCTTGTGCATATAGCTTTTGCAAACCTCCTTGAATATCAACATCTGCAATGTTTGCAATTGCTGAGGCATTTCCAATTGGAGTATTACTTGATGATCGAGTAAATCGACCAATGAATTGTAATGTAATAGCTAAACTTTTATGTTGATCATGCAATGCAGCAATTTTTAAATTTGGAAGATCATATCCTTCACCTAACATATCTACACAAATGACTATACGTGAATGTCTAGTTTTGAGTTCTTCTAGCTTTTGATTGTTTTGTGATGATGTTAAACCTGAATGGACAACAATTGGATTAAATTCTGGCGCTATAGATTGATAAATTGCTAATAATTTCTCAGCTTTAGGTTTTTCATTTACTCTAGCCATTACCAAATGATCGTAATTCTGAGAAATATCAGATCTAAGTTGTTCTACGGCTTTATTGGCTATAGCGATATCTGATTCTTTTAAATCATATTCTTTAATCGGTTTTAAACTTATTTTTTTGAAATATCCATCTTCCTGCGCCTCTCCAAGACTGTAATTGAAAACTATTTTTCCACCTAAGTCTTTACCGTCATTTCTGAAAGGGGTTGCAGTAAACTGTATAACTCTCTTATCTTTGAAGTTTTCACGAATATTATTCCAAGTCGAGGCAGCAACATGATGTGCCTCATCAATGAATAAATGGGTACAGAGTTCAAATAATTTTAATTTTGCAGCCTGAGATGAATGGTTTAATATTGAGGCTGTAGCAATAATTACATTCGAAGATTCAATAATCTCAATTGCTTCTTCCTCAGTTTTTAAACCATGCTTAACTAAAAAAACAGCAGGATAATTTATAATTTTAGGTATAACACCTAAATCAGCTAAACATCCAAATGTAGTAAACTTTTTAAAAATTTGTTGGCGTAACGAATCTGAAGGTACAAGAATAAGGACTTTTGAGCATTGCTGGGAAACAACAGTTGCTAACATGGTTTCCGTTTTACCTGTTCCTGTCGGAAGAATAACTGTTAGCGGAGTAAAATCTTTTTTAGAAGTAAATTTTGAAGCTATTGCATGTAAAGCACCAATTTGAGGAGGTCTAAGACCTTTTAGCCCTGAAGTCGGATTATCTTGTTTATACTGAAATTGGTTATTCCAGCTTGCGGTTATTTCAGTTGGTGATAGGAGGGTGAGGGGAACTTGTATCCATGAAAGCTTAGTATATTCATTGATAGACTCTAAATTAGTATCTACTGATAATTTTAATATTGGAACATCATTAATTATCTCGGCTCGTTTATTCCATTGTTTAATATAAATAACATCAAAAGGTGTATCTAAATCAGTCAAAATCTTCCAGTAATTTTTATTTTCAGTATCAAGTTCTACAAAAGCATTGATAATCGTTTCAGGCAGTCCTATCTGTTGCATATAATTTGATGCAATTTTTTTTCTTGCTAATTCATACTGAGGCAGTTTTAGGGTTATTCTTGTCATGTTACTAATTTCATAAAATTAAAGTAATAAAATATTTATATAATAAAATTATTAAGTTAACAACTATTAATTGGATGTAGACTTCTCTAAAATTTGTTCTTGAATACAATCCATCTATAATTTAATTTAGCCAAGAATTTCTATTTTTTTGCATACTGATAAATCAATTTTTTTTAATAATGTTATCTTAATTATTTACAATAAGGCTTTGTTCATTTTCTAACAAACGCTTTTTATCTTAATTTGATAAAAGGTTAAACGTCGTTTTGTTGATGAAAACGCGTAATTTCTACCATAGCTATTTGTGGATGCGGGTTGGTATATACGTGCATCAAAGTTTGCACTGTATGTTGTGCCAATTCTGCAACCTGCTCAGGATTATGGCCCATCCGAAGCAACCAGTTAATTCTCGTTCTTCGTAGTGTTTTAGGACTCACCATTGGTATACTATATTCTCGACAGATACGTCTAATGTTTGTAAATTGAGGTGCCTTTTCCAGAATGCGTCCTCCGTTGCGTATCAGCGGAAAAAGCAAGCTATCGGACTCATCCGAAAACCATTCAGAACGCCATTTGATATAACGCTCGAACCACTCTCGATAACTGGTAAAGATTTCGAATAGGACTTCTCCTCCACGGCGCTTTTTATAAGTACGTACTTGATAGCCATCTAGGTGACTAGTGTAATGAAACTGATCAATTCGTAAAGTGTGAGCCTGCTGGAGATTCAGACCAGTTTGGGAGATAAACATTAGTAATTCACACTCAATCCGTAAGTTAACGATGGGAAAGCGAGTTGCAGTGTCCGATCTTCATCGTGTGCATTACGTGCCACTAAAGAAGCATTTATTTGTGCTTGGCTTTTGGGTTTAGTGTTACGCATGGCTGCTTTTTTGGGATTGAGATAGCCCGACCAAATTTCTAACACTTGACCAGAATGCAATGAAACACAAACTGGAAGAGGGGCCATTATCCTTTCCCAAGTTAATGCTTCACATATATCTGCTAGAACATGCCCGAATGTGAAAGTGATTTGCAAATTTTGTTTATCCGCTTTGCTTGTTTGTACCTTAGCTTTATTCCTTGGCTTGCGGATACGAGTACTCTTACTAAGGCTTGCTTGACGATTTAATACTCGATCTAGCATCGTTGCTGTGAGTCTAGTTAGATCATATAGAGATCCATCACTGAAATTTGGTCTGCTTTTATGACATTGGAGCAAATAATCCGTCCAACGAATAAAAATGCTGGCCGCCGTATCAAGACTAAAATATACGTTTTCTAAATCAACCCATGCAAAGAGTTTTCGTAATGCTTGAATTTTATTTAGAGCTGAAAACCGACTTCCTCCACCAATAAGATCGTCAGTTATATGTTCATGTAATCGCTTCACTAATTCTAAGCGCTCTGGCAATAGACTGCCTAGGTCTCCTCGCGAGATTTGTTGATGTACATATTTCACCTTAGCTCCGGCACCACCAAGAAATAGCCACGGCTGAAGATCCCATGGTGTTTCAGATGTACCATATTCAAGCATGGGAAAAGTAAGATCAAATTTAGAGTTATTCATCGTATGGTGTTCCAACGCGAAACCCACTAAATGCCTTCATAAAATTATTTGAAATCGCTTTTTTGATTGGAAGGGCTTGTATGAATCGGATGTATTTGAAGGTGGTAGCTTCAGAGTTAGGTGCATGAAGCAATGCATAGCTGACCGTTGCAATTACAATAGCTACATCATCACAAACTGATAGTGCCAAACGAGCTAACTCAGTACCAAAGGTACAACGTGACTGATGGAAGCGAAATTTACGTAATACCGGTAATCCAGCTTTGACACCCTGCTTTCGAAACATAGACATTTCAACATTAATAGCAGATGATTGATCACTACCTCGCCTACCATAAGCGTTCCCAAATCGAGTTAAAAACAGCAGATTGCGATTCTCTGGTAAAGCTTTCACTTCTCTTTCTAATCTTCTACAACCTAGTGCATACTTCAGTAGTTCATCACGCAAAATCTCAGGTATCCAGACTTCACCTGTCACCCCGAATTTCGTATGTACTTTTGGAACTGCAGCTGGGCCAACTGCAATACGCAAGAGCCCTTTAGCGTAAGGGTCAGGAGTGGCTTGTTCCAAAGATTGAATTTTGAGATCGCAGATACTACCGAGACGCATTCCAGTAAAAAAACCTAATGCCAACATTAGATACAGCTCAGGCGTGGAGTTTTTTAAGGCAAAGTTCAAAATTGCATCACGATCAGTTTCTGAAACTGGCAACAATCCGTCTTCTAAAGTTTGGCCTAGACGCTTACGATTTGGGATGCTGAGATTGGTTGTAGTGCCGTTGATAGTTCGTTCAAAACCTACTCGATCAAAGTGCTTAATAATGTAGGACTTCTCACGCCAGAGTTCAATGTATGGAGACAGAAGGTCCTTATCTTTTGCCCACCTATAGAACATTATGCAATTACGCATATATTCAGATGCGGTAGATGGGCTAATCTGACCTGTATCACGCATCTTGATTAGCCTCCCTCGATATATGACTAGACAACGATCAGCTTTACGGGTAGGAAATTCAAACCATTGCAAATCATACAACTCAAGAAATTTAGCATAATTGAGAAGACCATTCATATTACTGGCAACAGTCTTCAATGACGCATCACCTGTCGTTACCCGCTCTACAGCCCATAAGTTTGCCTCTCTCCAGGGTAAACCGTCTGCCCAAAAGATTTGGGGTAAGTCTTTAATGGTGGGAATGCTGCTACTGGGGGAATATGTAACAGTATTCTCTTTGCGTACGAGGTAATGAGGAACAAAGTAAATGCGTTCTAATGTCGCCATTCTAGACTCCTAAAAGGATAAAAATGTCTATAGACATCACTTTTAAGTTTGGATGACCATACCATACAACTTATCCTTATCAATGGAGTATTGTTCAATATTCAAGTGATTCTATTCATGCTTAAGTAGGAAGACCCATGATCACCGATACACACAAAACAGTGGAAACCCATAAGGTTGGGCCATCATGGTTGCCAACCATCAATGATTTCCCACATTACCGGCTCGTCCCCAGTAGTACTGAAACAGGCAAAAAATATTGCCTGTTTTTTTATGTCAGTCACGAAGGGTATTTGATTCTTGATAATGGCGTTCAGCGGTACCAGGCAATACGGCATTTGCAACGGCTGTTGGAAACTGCTTGCTTCCCCATTTACGAAATAAGAGAAGGATGAATTTATGGCTGAAGAACTGAAGACCTATACGGTAGTAGAAGCGGCTCAGATTTGCCAGTGCCACGATCAAACGATTCGCCAGCATATTCGTTCAGGTTTACTAAAGGCCAGTAAGCCCGGACGAAAATATTGCATCAGGGCAAATGACCTTGACGCATTCTTGCAGGATTTGCAAAATGGATGCGTGCAAGCGTCACTCGAACGACGGAGTGAACAAAAATGCCAATCTATCAACGAGAAAATGGATACTGGTACATTGATATCATCACAGCGAGCGGCAAAAGAATTAGACGCTCTGCTGCAACCAAAATCAAAAGAGAGGCAGAAGAACTTCACGACAAAATTAAGCACGAACAATGGAGTATTAAAAAATTAGATAGAAAGCCAAATGTATATTGGGACGAGGCATGTATAAGGTGGATTACTGAAAAAGCAGATAAAAAGAGCTTAGAAGATGATAAACGTAAGATGAAGCTTCTAACCGCTTTCAGAGGCAAAACTCTCAACAGCTTAAACCGTGATTTCATTATGCAAACGATTACACAGCTTTCTTGCTCGAATTCAACAAAAAACCGTTATATTGCATTGATAAGGGCTGTGCTTAGGAAGTGTGAACGAGAGTGGGAGTGGATCGACAAAGCCCCTGCTCTATCCACATTCAAAGAACCTAAGCGGCGCATCAGATGGCTTAAAAAAGACGAGGTAGAACGCTTATTAAATTGCTTGCCTGAGCTACTTTCAGATTTAGCCAAGTTCAGTTTAATGACAGGCTTACGGCAGCGAAACGCATTACTTCTGGAATGGTCTCAAATAGATCTTAATACGAAGGTTGCATGGATATATGCTGATCGAACCAAATCAGGTAAAAACCTTGGTGTCCCATTAAATAATTGGAACAATCCAAGTTTTAACTAAATACATGGGTAGTAATCAGCGCTACGTATTCACAAAAAATGGCAAGCCTTTAAACGGCATCAATTCAAAGATTTGGAAACGGTCTCTTAAAGCAGCTGGTATTACTAATTTTAGATGGCATGATCTTAGGCACACATGGGCTAGTTGGTTAATACAATCTGGCGTCCCATTAATGGACTTACAGGAAATGGGCGGATGGGAAACCGTCAGTATGGTATGGTTCAGAAATATGCCCATCTAGCACCCATTCACTTGAGGAAGAATGTAGTGTTATTGGATCAAGTTTATGACACAAATTTGGCACAGTAAAAACAAAAGCCTTACACGGTTATTTAAAATAACCACATAAGGCTTTGTTCTACTGCTTAAATCTTGGTGGGTCGTGAGCGATTCGAACGCTCGACCAACGGATTAAAAGTCCGCTGCTCTACCGGCTGAGCTAACGACCCTTTGGCTCCCCGACCTGGGCTCGAACCAGGGACCTGCGGATTAACAGTCCGTCGCTCTACCAACTGAGCTATCGGGGAAAGGAAGCACGCATTCTAAGGGGGATTCGGTAGGTCGTCAACCCCTAAAAGACATTTTTTTTATTGGGCGATGATTTTCTCATCGCCAGCATCCATAAGGGTTTCAGCGTTTTGTCTCAACTTGTTGTAAAGGCTCAACTTCTGCTTTTGGCTCAACCATATGAACCACATCGCGACGACGCAATCGCGGTGTTGGCACTTCTGTGGCTGCGTCTGGTGCAATCGCTTGAGCTCGCGTTTCCACCAGCACCAAGCCACCCAAATCAGCCGATGTAGGCAAAGCCAAAGGCACGCTTTGCGGCACGGCTACGGAAACTGCGGCTTCTTCAATGGCGCGAGCTGGTTGTGTTGGCGTCGGCGCAGCGGCAACAACAGAATCAACATGATCCACACTAACATCACTGCCCATCACATGCTGACTGGCGGCATAGACTGCCTGAGCTGCTTCAGTTACCAACGATACTGGCTCTCTGCTGGCTCCTAGGTCCTCAACATGATGAACTGCATTTGTTGATCTCGAGTTAACCGCAGGCACCAATCCCAAAACGTGGGCAGAGGCTGCCTGAACCAAGTCAGCAGAAGATTGGATGTCCAAATACTGAATGATTTTGGCAGAAGAAGGAATGTGGCGTCGGCTTTTCTTGTTGCCTTGCCGCCGGTCATCACGCTGGCGCGGTTTACGACGCTCATTTTTGTTGGGCTTCTCTGCAGCTTGTGTTGGAATGGTCACCACCAGTGGGGCGGCCTGCACAGCATCAGTAAGCTCCTCAGTAGGTAATTGCTCATTCGCTGTTTCGCTCGCGGTGACAACTTCGTTTTCACTGCGATTACGCTGACGACGACGGCGATTCCGATTGCGCTCTTCATTTCCGCCTTGGGGCGCTGTTGTATTGGTTGGCGCATTAGGCGTATTGGCAACTTCGGTCTTCTGCTCAATATTATCCCCCTTACCACCTTGGCGATTTTGCCGCGGCTTGCGGGTTGCAATATCTATATTTGCCTTGTCATCATCATTGCTCACCTCATCGGCACTTGGTCGGCGGTTGCCTGAAGAACGGCGATCTTGATTGCGTGGTCGACGTTTAGCCGGAGTGTTATTGGGTGAGCGGCCAGATGGTCGAGGAGTCTCATTCGGTTTAGCAGCCGTTTCAGTCACGGTATCGCCCGCAAACAAGCGTGAGAACCAGCCACTTAAGCGTGTCCAAACACTGGGTTGCGCTTGCTCAATAATGGGAGCCGGCTGGCTGTGGTGAATGCCTTTTACCGCAGGTTCTGGCTTAACTGGTTTGTTTTCGCCAATAGAAAAAGGCAGGTTACCCGAATCTTCTGGCTCTTCCACTTGGCGATAGCTCGGCAGTACATTTTCTTCAACATTATCAGTACGCACGCGAACCACTGTGTAGTGCGGATTTTCTAAATGCAAATTGGGAATTAATAAAACAGAAACATCCAAGCGTTCTTCCAAACCAGACAGCTCAGCACGTTTTTCGTTCAATAAGAAAGTGGCCACATCCACCGGTACTTGTGCACGCACTTCGGCAGTATTGTCTTTCATGGCTTCTTCTTGAATGATACGCAGCACATGCAGCGCAGTGGATTCAATGCTGCGAATAAAGCCAGTACCCGCGCAGCGAGGACAAATAGTGTGACTGCTTTCACCCAAAGAAGGTTTCAGACGCTGACGCGACAGCTCCATCAATCCAAAACGCGACAATTTGGCCATTTGCACCCGAGCGCGGTCTTTCTTCAAAGCTTCACGCAGCGTGTGTTCAACATCACGTTGGTTTTTACTGTTTTCCATGTCAATGAAGTCAATCACCACCAAGCCGCCCAAATCACGCAAGCGCATTTGGCGGCCGACTTCTTCAGCCGCTTCCATATTGGTTTTGAATGCCGTATCTTCAATATCAGCGCCACGGGTAGCACGGGCAGAATTGACATCAATCGACACCAGTGCTTCAGTGTGATCAATAACAATGGCGCCCCCGGAAGGCAAGGTCACTTCACGGGAGAAGGCTGATTCAATTTGGTGTTCAATTTGAAAGCGCGAAAACAACGGCGTGTGATCGGTATAAAGACGCAATCGCCCTAAATAGGTGGGCATCACATAAGACATGAATTCACGCACTTGATCATACACTTCTTGAGTATCAATCAAGATTTCGCCGATATCAGGCTGAAAATAATCGCGAATAGCGCGAATAACCAACGCGCTTTCCATAAACAAGAGGTAAGGTTCGCTGTGTTCTTTGGCAGCTGCTTCAATGGCTTGCCACAACTGTGCCAAATAACCCAAGTCCCATTGCAATTCCTCTACGCTGCGGCCAATCCCTGCTGTGCGTGCAATCAGGCTCATGCCGCGCGGCACATCCAACTGGCTCATGGCATTTTTCAGATCTTGGCGGTCCTCTCCTTCAATTCTGCGAGACACGCCACCACCACGGGGATTATTTGGCATCAAAACCAAATAACGCCCGGCCAAACTGATGAATGTGGTCAGTGCCGCACCTTTATTGCCCCGTTCATCTTTTTCTACCTGCACAATCACTTCCATGCCTTCAGACAAAACGTCTTGAATGCGGGCACGGCCACCTTCGTAACCTTGGAAATAACTACGCGATACTTCTTTAAACGGCAAAAAACCATGACGATCGGTACCATAATCGACAAAACAGGCCTCCAAGGAAGGCTCGATGCGGGTAATGATACCTTTATAGATATTGCCTTTACGCTGCTCTTTGCCCAGCGTTTCAATATCCAAGTCAATTAGACTTTGACCATCAACAATGGCCACGCGCAGCTCTTCGGCCTGCGTGGCATTGAATAACATACGTTTCATGATAAACCTCGTTGTTATGCACTCACGAGGCGATGTAATCAGTATTTGACACCTGAACCCGCGTTCAACGGACAATATTCAGGCTTAACATCATAAAGAAGGAAAAAAGATCACAAAACAACAACCCATACAGCGGTTGTTGCGCCCATCATGCACAGCCTGCTGCGTGCCGCTTTCGCGCTATGATGGGTCAAAATTAGGTAGCCGTTCTTCTGTTATTCTGCCGGAAAGTACCGTATTTAGGCTGCGCGGAAACCCTGTATGCATGGGTTTTCATACCACGTCTGACTGCCTGTTGTTTTTCCGAAGGGTCAAACTTAATCACCATCTTCATTGCGGCGGCGTGCCCAGTCAATGAAGGAAATACGCCCTTTGAGTGCGCTTTGTAACCAAATCAGTTAGTATTTCGCTTTTGCGGTGCAGTGTGGGCTGCCTGAAACAGCGCAACCGCCCACTACTACCGCGTAAATCACCCGACTTTATGCGCCAAAATGGTGTTATTGCAAACAATTTGACCGTTTTGTGAAAATGCATAAAGGCGAATGGATTATAAGCAAGATGAGTGTGTTAAGCAAAGATTGTGTGCAATATTTAACGATTGCTGCCGAAGAAGCTGGGCAGCGTTTGGACAATTATCTGTTCCGCATACTCAAAGGCGTTCCCAAAAGCCATGTCCAGCGCATCATCCGCAATGGCGAAGTGCGCATCAATAAAAAACGCAGCAAAGGCATTGACCGCTTACAAGAAGGCGACTTGGTGCGTTTACCTCCAGTCCGCATGGCACAAAAACCAATCCATACGACACCCATCCCCGCCAAGGAATTCGACATCATTTTCGAAGATGATTGCTTGTTAGTCATCAATAAGCCAGCCGGCGTTGCAGTGCATGGCGGCAGTGGTGTGAGCTTTGGTGTGATTGAGCAATTGCGTCAGGCCCGCCCTGAAGCACGCTATTTGGAATTGGTGCATCGGTTGGACAAAGACACCAGCGGCCTATTGATGATCGCCAAAAAACGCAGTGCCTTGGTTCGCTTACATGAAGACATCCGCAACAATCACCCACAAAAAATCTATTGGGCACTCGGCGTTGGCACATGGCCAGAAACAGTACATCAAGTACGCTTGCCCTTGGCCAAGTACACAGGCGCACAAGGTGAAAAAATGGTGCGCATTGATGCGGAAGGCCAACATGCACTCACCTTGTTTAAAGTGCAAAAACGGTTTTCAGGGAACCTGCTGCACCAAATTGGCCTATCTCATTTAACATTGCTGCAAGCCACACTCAAAACTGGGCGCACCCATCAAATCCGCGTACACATGCAATCACAGCAATGTCCCATCGCGGGCGATGAGCGCTATGGGGACTACCAAGCCAATAAGCGCCTACAAAAAATAGGACTCAAACGCATGTTTTTACACGCCGCTGAATTGCATATCCGCCATCCTTTGCTCGGCGATATGCTGCATTTAACGGCACCTTTGCCTACTGATTTACAACAATTTTTACAACAGTGGTCACCCGATGCCGTTTAAACTCAGCAATCAATAACCACCCGCAAAAAACGCCAGCCCATTTGCGCTGACGTTCACTGTTTTCTACCACCCAATTAGGATTGATTATCCAACCAAGCTGAAAATGCTGCACCCCAAACAGGATGGCGTTTACTGTAGGTGACAAAGGCTTTCATATACCCCAATTTATCACCGCAATCGTGCGAATACCCAGTCATGGCAAATGCATCCACCGTTTCTTTCTGCATTAGTGCGGCTATGGCATCCGTGAGCTGGATTTCATTGCCGGCACCTTTCGGGGTTTCAGCTAAGCAAGCCCAAATAGCTGGCGACAATACATACCGACCCACCACCGCCAAATTAGATGGGGCTTGTTCTTGTGCTGGCTTTTCCACAATAGCATGCATAGGCACACTTTCGCCAGGCGCTACGACCAACCCACCACAATCCACCACACCGTACTTACTGACATCCGCCATAGGTACAGCTTCCACCATAATCTGGCTGTGGTGTGTGCTCTGATAATGCTGCATCATAGCCGCCAGATTATCGCGATTCAAATGGCAACTGACTTCATCAATCAACACATCCGGCAGCAATACCGCAAACGCCTCTTCACCTACCACTGGCTGGGCGCACAATACCGCATGCCCTAATCCTTTGGCCTGTCCTTGGCGCACGTGCACCAAACGAACATCTGGCGGACAAATTTGACGCACCTCATCCAAAAGCGCCATTTTGCCTTTTTCAGCAAGCATGCTTTCTAACTCAAAAGCCGCATCAAAATGATTTTCAATGGCGCTTTTGGATGAGTGGGTCACCAACACAATTTCTTTAATACCAGCCGCCACACACTCACCAACTATATATTGGATCAATGGTTTATCGGCAATACAGAGCATCTCTTTGGGAATGGCTTTGGTAGCCGGCAACATACGCGTGCCCAACCCGGCAACTGGAATCACTGCTTTCATCGTAGCGGTACTCGAATTAAAATAGCATTATTAAACAAACAGACTCATAAAACAAAAAATGGTCATGCAGCCATTAAACTGCTGAGTATTATGCCATGCTCGCCATTTTTTTGCGCGGCAGACAACCTGAATGCCCCTTATACATAACTTCATTTATTTATGCACATCACCAAAACCTACCAAGCCTTGATTTTCGATTGGGACGGCACCCTCGCTGACTCCATCGGCCAAATTGTCGATGCCATGTACTACGCCCACCAACAAGTCGGGCTGCCGGATTGGAACCCACACGCCGCTCATCAAGTCATTGGCCTCAATCTGCGTGAAGCCCTACGCCGAACCGCCCCCAGCGCCACTGAAAAACAAATTGACGCATTGGTGTATTATTACCGGCAACGTTATTTGAGTCCGGATAACCGCACTCAATTGTTTACAGAAGCGAGAACTTGGCTGCCTGAATTGAAACAACACTTTTGGCTCGGCATCGCCACCGGCAAAGCCCGACAAGGGCTCACCAAAGCGCTAGACGAAACTGCGGCAGCCCCTTTCTTTTTAAGCACCCGCACCGTTGATGAGTGCGCGCCCAAACCCAATCCTGACATGGTGTTATCCCTGTGTGAAGAGTTCGGTTTATATCCTCGTGATGTATTGGTGGTGGGCGACACAACCCACGACTTGCTGATGGCTGCCAATGCCGGTGCGGATGCCGTGGCCGTTACCACAGGCGCGCACGATAAGGCCACATTACAAACCGCGCCGCATTTGACGATGCTCAGCGGCATCACCGACTTAGCCCAATGGCTAGGCTTATCTCAACCCACCCACAACACAAACCCGACGGCACCACACTCATGAAAATCAATACCAATGAATCCCATGCAGCTACCCCAACCGAGCAGGTATCTTGGGAAAGAAGCATGCTTGAAAAACTGCTGCTGGAAGTGTATCGGGAGCAGCGACGTAGCCGCATCTGGCGCTGGGTCGGCCGCTTGCTGTGGCTATTGCTTATTGCCATGGTGTTATTTACCCTCACGAGCGGCAAACGCGAACTGGGCGCCGCTAAAGCACACACTGCAGTGATTAACTTATCTGGCACCATCGACAGCGACCAAAACCAAGCCGATATGCTGCGTGATGCACTGGAAACGGCGTATGGCAACCCCAATGTCAAAGGCATCATCATTCGTGCAAACAGCCCAGGTGGTTCACCGGTCATCTCCAATATCGCTTTTGAGGAAATCCGCCGACTCAAAGCGCTACATCGCACCATCCCCTTGTATGTGGTGGCGGAAGACATGTGCGCTTCGGGCTGTTATTACATTGCCAGCGCCGCCGACAAAATTTATGCCGATCCATCTAGCTTAGTCGGCAGCATCGGCGTGATTGGCAGCAGCTTTGATTTCACCGGGCTTATGGACAAACTGGGCGTTAAGCGACGCATCAAAATAGCCGGAAGCAACAAAGACATGGGCGATCCATTCACACCAGAAACGGCAGCACAAACACAGATTTGGCAAGACATGTTGCAGGATATTCATCAAAAATTCATTGCTTCTGTCAAACAAGGACGAGGCAATCGCCTTCATGATGGTGATCACCCAGATGTATTCAGCGGCCGGGTTTATACGGGTACCGAAGCGAAAAAAGTGGGACTGATTGATGATTTCGGCAATGTTTATAGCGTTTCGCGCGATGTCATTAAAGCGCCTGAGCTGGTGGACTATACGCCCGATGAAGGCATCAGTAAGCGGCTAAGTCGACGCTTGGGTAGTGAAGTGCAACAGGGTTTGCAAGGCTTAGCAGAGAAACCTTGGTAAAGAATTCGCTGATTATTGGGCTGCCTGAATACACCAACCCATCCTTCAGAAGGATGCGCGGGAGAAAGTTATGTATCAACTCATCAAACCCTGGCTATTTCGCTTGGATGCCGAACGAGCGCACCACTTAACCTTACAAAGCCTGCAATGGGCCTACCGAAGCGGGTTGCTCAATGCCATCCAGCCAACGGCACCCACTGGGGCGCCCGTTTCTCTAATGGGGCTGACTTTGCCCAATGCGGTGGGCTTGGCGGCAGGTTTAGACAAGAATGGTGCCTATATTGATGCTTTGGCCACACTCGGCTTTGGTTTCATTGAAGTAGGCACGGTCACACCCAAGCCGCAACCAGGCAACGCCAAACCGCGTTTATTCCGACTACCAGAACAAGAAGCGATTATCAACCGCATGGGGTTTAACAACGATGGCATTGATGCCTTACTCAATAACGTAGAAAAAAGCCAATACCGAGGTATTTTGGGTATCAACATCGGCAAAAATGCCACCACCCCCATTGAAGAAGCCGCACAAGATTATTTGATTGGATTAGAAAAGGCCTACCCCTACGCCAGCTACATTACCGTCAACATTTCTTCGCCCAATACCAAAAATTTGCGTGCACTACAAAGCCAAGACGAACTCAGCGCGTTATTGGGTTACCTGAAAAACAAGCAAGCCCAATTGCATGCTCAATATGGTCGCTATGTGCCCATCGCAGTCAAAATTGCCCCGGATTTAGATGACACTCAAATTGCTGACGTGGCACACGTTGCACGCCATACCGAAATCGATGGCATCATTGCCACCAACACCACCATCAATAAATCGGCTTTAGGCCCCCACCCCTTAGCACAGGAAGCAGGCGGTCTATCGGGCCGACCGGTACGCGACCCCAGTAACCATGTGTTGACTCAGTTATCCACGATGTTGGAAGGAAAGATTCCACTCATTGGGGTGGGTGGCATTGTGTGTGGCGCAGACGCCGCACAGAAACTGGGCTTGGGCGCCACCGCTGTACAAATTTATTCCGGATTGGTGTTTCATGGCACCAACCTCATACATGAATGCATTCGCGCCAGTGCCCGCGCGGCCTAGCAGGCCATGACGCTGGTTTCGGCGCACCAATAAAAAGGGCTGCCAAATACATTCAGGCAGCCCCTGACATAAAACCAGAGATCAATATCACGTGCTGATAATACGATCATCATGGTATCTCATCAGCCCATAAAGCAGAAAACGAAGCGGGCCAAACAAACCAAACATGATTTGGCTTAAATGCGTTGATCCATGTCCTGAGCAGGACTCTGCTCCGTGGCCGCTTGCCCCACCACTTTGGCAGGCACGCCCACCACAGTACTGTGTGCCGGCACATCCATCACCACCACACTGCCTGCGCCGATTTTGGCGCAGGTATGGATGCGGATATTGCCCAATACCGATGCATTCGCACCAATCATGACGCCATCACTGATTTTGGGGTGTCGATCGCCCGATTCCTTGCCTGAGCCACCCAAAGTCACACCATGCAGCAAGGAAATGTCATTACCCAATACAGCCGTTTCACCAATCACCACGCCAGTACCATGATCAATCATGATGCCGTGCCCCAAACGCGCCGCTGGGTGAATGTCCACCCCAAAAACTTCCGATGCCCGATTCTGGAGAAAATAAGCCAACGTTTTGCGCTCCTGAACCCAGAGCCAGTGATTAATACGGTGTGTTTGAATAGCGTGAAAACCTTTGTAATACAACAAAGGTAGCGAGTAGGCGTCGCAGGCCGGATCACGTTCGTAATAGGCCACGATATCCGCCATCGCCGCTTGGATGATGCGCGGATCCTCGCGCAAAACCTCCAGATAAATTTCAAACAATGCCCGTGTGTCCATCACTGCACTGGCCATTTTACTCGACAAGTGAAACGCCAGCATGCGCGCGAAATTCTTATGGCGCAGTACTGTCAAATGCAAAAAGCTGGCCAGCATCGGTTCATTGCGTACCGCCAATTCAGTTTCTTCGCGGATGGTCAGCCACAGTGTTTCTGCCTGGGTATGGTTCAACATATTCATGAGGGTCTCGCTCTTGGGTGTCACAATAACACCACATCATATTGTTCTTGCGTGTAGCTGGTTTCCACTGCCAATGAGATGGGCTTGCCAATAAAATCCACCAACATGGCCAGCGACTGAGATTCCTCATCCAAAAACAAATCAATTACGGCAGGGGCCGCCAAAATACGGAAGCTGGCTGCCTCAAAGCGGCGCGATTCACGCACGATTTCGCGCTGAATTTCATAGCACACTGTTTGGGCCGTTTTCAAGCGGCCGCGCCCATGACAGGTTGCACAAGGCTCGCACAAAATCTGGTTGAGATTTTCACGGGTTCGTTTGCGCGTTAGTTCCACCAAGCCCAAGCTGGTAAAGCCATTGAGGGTTACACGGGTACGATCATATGCCAGCGCTTTGGCCAACTCCTGCAACACCGCTTGGCGGTGTTCTTCGTGGGCCATATCAATGAAATCAACGATGATGATGCCGCCCAAATTACGCAACCGCAATTCACGCGCGATGGTGTGACAGGCTTCCAAGTTGGTTTTGAAAATGGTCTCATCAAAATTGCGGGCACCCACAAAGCCACCCGTATTCACATCGATAGTGGTCATTGCTTCGGTGGGCTCAATAATCAAATAACCACCAAAATTGAGATTCACGCGCGGCTGCAGCGCTTGATTGATTTCAGCTTCAATATCATGCGCTTCAAATAAAGGCCGCTCACCTTGAAACAGCTCCAATTTCGGCACCGCACTTTGGACATACTGGCTGGCAAACGCACGCATATTTTCAAAATTGGCTTTAGAATCGACCAATACGCGGCGTGTATTGTCACTGTACATATCGCGCAATACCCGTAAGCTGAGTGGCAAATCCTGATACAGCATGTTTTCAGGGGTACTGGTTTTGGCTTGTTGCTGAATGTTTTGCCAAAGTTTGGTCAAATAATCGATGTCAGCTTGCAATTCAGCGTCACTGGCATTCTCCGCGCTGGTGCGGATGATGTAACCATGACACGCATTTTCAGGCAACAGCTGTGCCAAACGCTCGCGCAACTGATTGCGCTCTTCTTCATCTTCAATACGTTGCGAGATGCCAATGTGTTCGTCTTGAGGCAAATGCACCAAAAACCGCCCCGCCAATGAAATTTGCGTTGATAGTCGCGCACCTTTGGCATTGATTGGGTCTTTAATCACCTGCACCAAAATGGCTTGACCCTCAAACAGCATGTGTTCAATACGTTGGGTTTGTTCCGGTTTTTGGCGCTGCTCCAGCACATCAACAATGTGTAAAAATGCCGCGCGCTCCAGCCCAATGTCGATAAACGCACTTTGCATGCCGGGCAGCACCCGCTTAACCACCCCCAAATAAATATTGCCCACCAAACCATGCCCGCTATTGCGTTCGATGTGAATTTCGTAGACCGTATTTTCTTCTAAAATCGCCACACGGGTTTCTTGTGGCGTGATGTTAACCAACACCGTTTCCGGCGGGCGCACCACATCCTTAGGCAAAGGAATGTCTGTGTCGTGCATAAATAATCAATCCAATTTAACAAATTTCTTTGGTCAATCCCCATGAAGGAGACTGGCCAAAGCCATCTGTTTACAAGCCAATTGCGCATCATAACGCAGCCGCGGAAAGGCTGCCACTGACAAAAATAGGCTGCCTGAAAGATTCAGGCAGCCTGAAGCTGCTTTAAATAATGGCCTTCTCGGGCCATTATTTAACCCAGTTGTGCATCAATAAATATCGATATTGGAATGCGCATCATATTGATGATTGGGCGCTTCATGCGGATCTTGCGGCACATTGGGCGCGTGCTCACGATCTTGATTCACATCATCCAAATCATGACCAGGATTCATCGCCAGATCACCAATCGTAACATTCCTACGTGCATCCACAATTACCGCAGAAGCCAAATGATCACTCACGCGATAAACCATGGCCAATGCCACCTCTTCTGCTGGAATGCTCAGGTATTTCATCACCGTGCGTTTGCCGTCATTGCCTTGCGGTACATCGGTTTTGACTTGGCGACTTTTTTTATACAAGCTCAACACCGATCCCTTATCCAACCCATCCACACTGCCTTTATTCAGCGTAATTGTTTGATAAGGTCCCGCCTCTTCAATGCCATCCATAATGGCCACAATTTTGGCGTTAATGACCGCCTCTGGCGCATGTGGCATCATTTGGAAAGGATCTTTTTCATCGGTGATTTGCAACAACCGGTCACCATTGCGGATTTCCGAAATGGCTTCGGTAATCACCAATGGCTGTGCCGTTTCCGTGGGCACTTTTAATAATGGATGCACGCGGGTGTAGTATTCATCACCTGGCAATTGCTGACCATCGGCCGCGCTGCGGCTGGCCAGCGCCGTGTTCGCACCCGCCAAAGTGGCAGCTTCACCACTAAACACCACCTGCTGACCCAAATATTTTTTCGTATCCGGATCCAAAATATCCTGTGTAGGGCGGTAAATTAAATATTTACCCGGTGCCAACTGGCGATCAGCATACACACGCTCCCCTAGCGAGAATAAAACACGATTATCAGGCCCTGCCACGAGCTTGGGCGCATTCTGTGTTTCCAATTGATTAATTACTTGGGGATGCTGCATAAACATGCGATAAAAATTCACATCCAAAGTATTGATGCCATAACCTGTCGATAAATCATGGATTTTTGGAGTGAGCTTGATGGTAGGAATACCACCACTGCGTGCGCCTAATCCCAAACGTGGTTCACCATTGACATAACGCAACACCAATACTTGCCCTGGATAAATACGCTGCGGATTACGGATCTGGCCGCGATTCGCGCCCCATAATTTCGACCAATTCCAAGGACTATATAAATATTTGCCAGAAATTCCCCACAACGTGTCACCGCTGCGCACCACATACTCAGCGGGTGCATCTGGACGCAATTTCAGTTTGGCGGCCATCGCCGAAGATGACATCGCCACGCCAAGCGCACACAGCGCGGTTATAATGTGTTTATGCATTTGCATATAAGCACCCTTAACAATAAATATTTTTTAATTAACATTCCAAATCAATATTAATAATAGAGCAATTCTGCTTAGCGCCCAAACTTTGGGACTTTAAAAGCAACAAATTGCCATTATTTAAAAACAACATCAGCTTGGAAATATACGCGATTATGGCTTTATTGAACATTTTACAATATCCAGACGAACGTTTACATACTGTTGCCCAACCTGTGGCAAAGATTGATGAACGCATTCGCACCCTCGTCAAAGACATGGCAGAAACCATGTACGAAGCGCGGGGCATTGGCTTGGCTGCTACACAAATCAACGTGCATGAGCGCGTTGTGGTGATGGATTTATCGGAAAATCAGGATGAATTAAGAGTTTTCATCAACCCCACCATTACACACAAGGAAGGCGACACCACATATGAAGAAGGTTGCTTGTCCGTACCCGGTATTTACGAAACCGTACACCGAGCCGAAAAAATTACCGTTGAGGCTTTTGATGAACAGGGCAAGCCATTTACTTTAGATGCAGATGGTTTGTTGGCCATTTGTATTCAACACGAGCTCGACCACCTCATGGGGAAAGTGTTTGTGGAGTATTTATCTTCGCTCAAACAGACTCGGATTAAAGCCAAATTGAAAAAGCGCGCTCGCGAAGCCCTATAAAGCCGATATAGGCTGCCTGAAACCCTTTTTAAAGTTTACCATGACACCACTTCCCAAGATCATTTTTGCCGGCACCCCGACCTTTGCCGCCTCGGCCTTAGCCGCTATCCACGATGCGGGCATAACCATCAGTTTGGTGTTAACACAGCCAGACAGGCCCAAAGGCAGAGGCATGAAACGCCAAGCCAGCCCCGTCAAACAATTGGCAGAAAAATTGGGCATCCCTGTGGCTCAACCCACCAGCCTAAAATCAGCGGAAATTCAGGCACTGATTGCCGCACAAGATGCGGATGTAATGGTTGTGGCAGCCTATGGTTTGTTGTTGCCAGCGGCGGTTCTATCACTGCCCAAACAAGGCTGCTTAAACATCCATGCCTCCTTATTGCCACGCTGGCGTGGTGCCGCCCCCATTGAACGCGCCATTGAAGCAGGCGATACTCAAACTGGTGTATGCATCATGCAAATGGATGAAGGCTTAGACACAGGTGACGTCATCAGTCGCCATGTTTATGCTATCGCCCCCACCGATACGTCGGCCGATGTCCACAATGCATTGATGCAGATGGGCGCTCAAGCTATTGTTGCAGATTTGCAACACTTGCAAACTCTCACCCGTACCCCGCAATCCCACGAAGGCATCACATATGCGGCCAAACTCAATAAAGCCGAAGCATTGCTCGATTGGCAAAAACCAGCTGAAGTATTGGCACGCCAAATTCGCGCATTCAACCCAGCACCTGGCGCTTGGACTTGGTGGCAAGGCAAACCACTAAAAATATGGCAAGCTCAGATTGTGGTAGGCAGCGGCATGCCCGGCAGCATATTAAAGGCTGACGCTCACGAACTGATTGTGGCCTGCGGCGATGCCGCTTTGTCTTTGCACACTATCCAACCAGCGGGCAGCAAGGCCATGCCTGCGGTGGCATTCCTCAATGGCAACACCATCACACCCGGTCAGTTTCTGGGCATCGGACAACCATCATGAGCATGGCCACAGCCCAATACTGGGCCACGACTTGCGTGGGCGCTGTGTTACGGGGCCGCAATTTAACGGATGTATTCAACGAATTGTGGGCAACCCATCCCGAGTTATCTGCAACGGAACGGGGTGCATTACAAGACATGACTTATGGCTGCCTGCGCTATTATGGTTTATTACAGCAGCTACTCAATGATATGGTCTCAACCCCACCAGCAGAAATACGGGAATTATTGCTGGTGGCTTTATACCAATTACAATTCACCCGCAATGCCGTGCATGCTGTGGTCAATGAAACCGTTGACAGAGCCGCCAAGATAGCCGGTGGGCGTTTTAAAAATTTGGTCAATGCCGTATTGCGGCGCTTTCTGCGTGAACGCGTACATTTGATTCAGGCAGCCCAAAAGCACACACAAGCCCGTTTTAACCTCCCGCACTGGTGGTTAATGTGCCTACAGCAACAGCATCCCAAGCATTGGCAAAACATTGCTGCTGCAAGTGTGATGCACCCACCCATGACACTGCGCATCAATCGCCGCCACCACACAGCCCAAAGCTACTTGGGCCTACTGCATGCAGCCGGTATGGATGGCAAAGTCATGACGGATTACGCCTTAGTACTGACAGAGCCCATATCAGTACAAAAACTGCCCGGATTCAATGAAGGCTGGGTATCTGTACAAGATTTTGGTGCACAGCAAGCCATTCCATTACTCAATCCACAAAAGGGTGAGCGTATCCTAGATGCTTGCGCAGCCCCCGGCGGCAAAACTGGGCATATATTGGAATGGGCAGACTGTCAGGTCACAGCGTTGGATATAGAGCCTACTCGTTTGCAGCGGGTTAAAGCCAACCTACACCGTTTGAATTTTCACGCACAGCTATTTTGCGCACCCGCAGAAGATATTCACTCATGGTATGATGGGCAAGCCTTTGATGCCATTTTGGCCGATGTCCCATGCACAGCCTCTGGCGTGATTAAACGCCACCCTGACATCAAATGGTTACGCCGGCCACAAGATGCGCTGCAAACCGCCGCACAGCAGCACAGTCTCTTAGACACATTGTGGACCACGCTAAAACCGAAGGGCCGCATGCTATTGGCCACATGCTCGTTGTTTGCCGAAGAAAATCAGCAACAAATGCAGGCTTTTTTACAGCGACATGACGATGCGCATGTACGCGAACATCACGTTTTATTACCCAATGGCACCCAAGATGGCTTTTTTTACGCGCTTATCGACAAAATTTAGCTCTGCATTCCTGGCATGCATGCTAATGCTGCTTACTTCTTTAGCTTGGGCTGAAGGCATCAGCGCCACGCGCGCCCAAGCTTTGGTCACCAACAACGGTCAACTCAGCATCAACACTCGCTTCAATACCCAACTGCCAGACCAGCTCAAACAAGCGCTGCAAAAAGGTGTGCCCCTGCATTTTGATTTAAACTATCAACTGACCTCCCCTACAATTGCCGCCTACCGCACACGCATCAACAACCTTGTCGGCGGCGACAACCTGATCCAATACAAACTGGCCTATCATCCACTCACCAGCCGTTATCGCGTCAGCATGGGCACATTCTCCACTGAATATAATAGTCTAGACACTGCATTGAAAGCCGTGGGTGCAGTTGCCAATTGGAAGGTTTTGAATAGCGGTACATTAAAAGACACCAGCATCCATGATATCCAAGCCGATGTTCGTTTATCCTTAAGCATCGGGCAACTACCGCGACCTTTTCAAATCAATGCGCTAACATCGCGCAACTGGCAGCTGGATTCTGGTTGGCGCAGGCTGGCCATTACACCGGAATAAAGGAAGGCATAGGATGCGGCGATTCTTGCTGGTCATAGCGGTATTGTGTGTAGTGACGTTGTATGTTTTGGCGGTGGCCACCGGCAACACCAATGCCTTGTCTGAATATTTCTGGTGGGCATTCGCCTTTGGTTCTTTATTGCTGGTGGCATTAACAGTCATGGCGGGCAAATATTGGTGGCAGTTGCTGCAGAGTCGGCGCAGACAAGAATTTGGTTCCAAAATTGCGCTGAGATTGGCCTCCATGTTTACCTTGGTGGCAGTATTACCTGGGCTGTTTTTGTTTGGTGTGTCAGCCCAATTTATCTCCCACAGCATTCATTCTTGGTTTGGCAACGATACAGCCGAAGCGCTGAACCGCAGTTTGAGTCTCAGCAAATCGGCGCTCGACTACGCCGTAGACAACAGTGTTCGCCGCGCCACCGCCATTCAAATTCAAATGATTGCCGATAATGCTCTTGAGCACCCGAAAGAAGCATTGCGCCAAGCCGACACGCAAATCAAATCGTTCACCCAGTTGAGCATCATCGATTTAAAGAAGCAGCAGCGACTTGCCGACTATAATCCACAACACCTGCCATTGCCGCCCATCACCGCAGAACAAATGCAATCAGTGCGGGAAACGGGCTCGGCTCGGGAACTGGAAAACGTGAATAACGTGCTCTATGCACAAGGCTGGCTGGTTCTACCTGACCATCATGGTGACAACCACGCTTTGTTTTTCAGGCAACCCATTCCAACTAAAGTCGCCACTGATGCCACATTAATTGAAGCAGCGCGCGCCAAATATGCAGAACTCAGTTACGCAAAACAAGGCCTACAAACATTTTTCTTGGCTACCTTATTGATGGCCACTTTGCTGGCCATAGTGCTGGCACTCTTAGTCGCCTTGTATTTCGCTCGCCGCTTTGTGGCACCCATTTTATCGCTGGCCGAAGGTGCGCGGGCAGTGGCGAAGGGCGATCTACGGGCGCAATCCACGGTCTACCGCAAAGATGAACTGGGTAAGTTGACAGAATTGTTTAACCACATGACAGCCCAGCTGCGCATTTCCAATGAACAACAGACTGCTGCCCGCCATTACTTGGAACACATCCTCAATAGCCTGACTACCGGCGTGGTCACTTTAGATACAAAAGGCTGCCTGAAAACCCACAATCAAATGGCCGAAGCGATTTTAGGACAAGATTTGAGTCGTCTGGCTGGGCAAAGCATCAGTCACCTCGCTGATCATACCCCTCAAGCCGAAATGCTCAGCGAGGTATTCAATGCCATCTTGGCCACCGAGTATCAGACCAAACCGGCCCAGCTTAGCTATAACCACAAAGACGAAACATTGATTTTATTGGGCAAGGCCACACCATTGCCGGAAGACAGCGGCGCTGGCACAGTTCTGGTGTTCGATGACGTAACGGCACTGGTCAGGGCGCAAAAGGAAGCCGCATGGGGGGAAGTGGCTCAGAGATTGGCCCATGAAATCCGCAATCCGCTTACACCCATTCAATTGTCTGCAGAACGCTTAGCATGGAAATTGTCGGATAAATTAGATGAGCACGATGCACGCATACTCCAACGCGCCACCGACACCATTATTCGCCAAGTTGCGGCAATGAAAGACATGGTAGAGGCATTTCGCAATTACGCCAAAGCCCCAGCACTCAAATTAGCACCTTTGGATTTGAATGAGCTAATCCGCGAAATCCTGATTCTATATGAAGGCAGCCATTGTACATTTGTCATTAATTTAAGTAAGATACCCTTGCCGATACAGGCAGACAGCGGTGCGTTGCGGCAAGTAATCCATAATATTTTCAAAAATGCTGTTGAGGCTGCTACAACCGAAAAAACACCACACATCACGGTTACCACGCAAGGGCACAACGGACAGACCGTATTTTATGTTTGTAATAATGGCAAAGGATTCAGTAAAGAAATGCTTCTGCATGCATTTGATCCTTATGTCACTGATAAAGCGGGGGGAACGGGACTGGGTTTGCCGGTGGTGAAAAAAATCATTGAAGAGCATGGCGGCCGGGTTCAGATCAGCAATCAAGAACCTCATGGCGCTTGTGTCAAAATAACATTACCTTTATTGAAAGACTAGACATGCGCAGCAGTGACATTCTGATTGTCGATGATGAGGTGGGCATCCGCGACTTATTGTCGGAAATTCTGCAAGATGAAGGCTATACCGTCACGGTGGCTGAAGATGCCGATGCAGCACGCCAGCTGCGCCAACAAACACGCCCGGCCATGGTGCTCTTAGATATCTGGATGCCAGACTGTGACGGCATTACGCTACTTAAAGAATGGGCCAAATCCGGCCAATTGACCATGCCCGTAGTCATGATGAGCGGCCACGCCAGTATTGATACTGCTGTAGAGGCCACCAAGATCGGCGCATTGGATTTTCTCGAAAAACCCATTTCCCTACAAAAATTACTTAGTACCGTGGATCGAGCATTGAAATATGGGCAGATGCAGGCAGCATCCAATTTATCATTAGACAAGCTGGGCCACAGCCCATCCATTAAAGAATTAAATCTGCAATTAGAGCGAGCCGCCAAAATGACTACTCCAGTCTTGCTCACAGGTGAAACTGGATCCCCATTCGAACTGGTAGCGCGTTATTTTCACAAAAATAACTTGCCTTGGACTGAACCTTCCAAAGTGGAGCAAATAGTAGACGCGCCCATGGAGCTGCTGCAAAAATCAGCCAATGGTGTTTTATTCTTAGGCGACATTGCGCAATACAGCAAAAGCATCCAGCAAGGCGTTGGGTTCATGCTCACTAAAGCTGATCGGCACAATGTGCGCATCGTTTGTGCATGCAGCCGCCCACTACAAGACATGCTCACCGACACAAATCAAGATGCCAAACTGCTGAATACTTTATCAGCGATGATGATCACAATTCCGCCATTACGCAACCAATTAGACGACATGGTGTTTTTGGTAGAGCAAATCGCAACTGAATTGGCGGAAAGCCAAAAATCGCCTCTGGTTAAATTTACCACTGCTGCGCTCAACGCACTGCGACAATACGACTGGCCCGGGAATTTAGAGCAATTGCGCAGTGTGGTCAAAAGCTTGGTGATGACGACCGACAACAATGAAGTGGATGTTGACGCGGTAAATGCTATTTTGGGGCAATTTACTCATGGTCGCCAACACACTGAAACCGTGGCTGGCCTCAATTTTGACATGCCACTGCGGGAATTGCGTGAAGAGCTGGAACGCCGTTACTTTGAATACCACATTGCGCAAGAAGGTCACAACATGAGCAAAGTTGCTCAAAAAGTCGGCTTAGAGCGCACTCATCTGTATCGAAAACTCAAGCAATTGGGCATTCAATTCTCACGCCGGCAAAGCGACAAATAAACGATATTGGCGATATAGATTACCCTTTCTGATACCGCTCATGGCTTACGAGAATGTATTGAAAATCATTTATTATTAATATTTTTCATGGCGACCCGCGTATTTTTCAATACAAAAGTAGATTAACTCATTGATAAATCGGAATCTACCCGCTATGGTGAATGAAATTTTTCTTTCAGGCAGCCATCATGAGTTTCACGCCATTGAGCTTCGAATTTTTTCCTACCCGCACTGATGAAGGCGGCGCAAGCTGGCCATTACCCGAAAGCAACTCAGTCAATTCAAACCAGATTATTTTTCCTGTACATATGGAGCCGGGGGGGCCACCCGCGAAGGCACACTCCAGACAGTAAGCGACATTATGGCAGATGGCATCGCTGCAGCTCCCCACTTGGCTTGCATTGGCGCGAATCGCGAAGAAATGAGTGACCTCCTACACACCTACAAAGACATGGGTATCCGCCATGTGGTGGCCTTGCGCGGTGACGTGCCTTCTGGGGTAGGCCTGAACAATCAGGGTCTGCATTATGCCAATGAGCTGGTTTCGCTGATACGCGAAGATTTTGGCGACTGGTTCCACATTGAAGTAGCGGCTTACCCCGAATTTCACCCTCAGGCGCGCAGCTCCGAAGATGACATTAACCACTTCGTGCGCAAATGCCAAGCTGGAGCCAGCTCAGCCATTACGCAATATTTCTTCAATGCAGACAGCTATTTCTGGTTTGTGGATGAAGTGCAAAGCCGAGGTATCAACATCCCCATCATCCCAGGCATTATGCCCATCGCCAGCTTCTCTAAACTGGCCCGATTTTCAGAAACCTGTGGTGCCGAAATTCCGCGCTGGCTACGTTTGAAATTGCAAGCCTATGCCGATGACACCGCATCCATCAAGGCTTTGGGCTTGGATGTGGTAACACAAATGTGCGAGCGCTTATTGCAACAAGGCGCCCCCAGCTTGCATTTTTATACATTAAATCAAGCTGGCTTGGTGTCCACCATATGCCAGCGTTTGGGCTACTAAAACAGGCTGCCTGAATCCGATTTTTTCACATCAATGGGTCAGCAGTTGTTTGAGAAATTGCTGTGCCCGCTCATGTTGTGGTCGCAAGAAAAATTCTTCAGGGGTTGCTTGTTCGACAATCTGCCCTTGATCAATAAACACCACCCGATCGGCCACCTCACGCGCAAAACCCATCTCATGCGTGACCACCATCATAGTCATACCACTGAAAGCCAAATCTTTCATAACTTTCAATACCTCACCAATCATCTCTGGGTCGAGCGCTGAAGTGGGTTCATCAAACAGCATCACTCGTGGCTGCATGGCCAACCCGCGTGCTATGGCCACCCGCTGCTGCTGACCACCAGACAACTGCTGCGGATAAGCATCGCGCTTGTGTGCCAACCCTACCCGGTTTAGCAGCTCCATCGCTTTGGTTTCGGCATCAGCTCGGCTCAGTTTTTTTACCTTCATGGGTGACAACGTGATGTTTTCAATCACACTCAAATGCGGATACAAATTAAAGTGTTGGAATACAAACCCAACTTCGGTACGAATTTTATTGAGATCTGCTTTGGGATCAGCTACATTCATGCCATCAACCCAAATTTCACCTTGCTGAATGCTTTCCAGCTGATTGACTGTGCGTATCAACGTAGACTTACCACTGCCAGAAGGGCCGCAAACCACCACCACCTCGCCCTGTTTAACCGTTAGATTGACATCATTAATCACATGCAAATCTTTAAACCATTTATGCACATCTTTAAACTCAATCATGTTTGTGTTGGTCGCGTTGTCCATCCATTGATCCATTCATATCTGATTCATTCTGAGTGGCATTGTGCAATAATTTATTGCTCAATGCCACATACAATTCAGGGGCAATGTGTTCCGGTCTATCCTGAGGCTGGATACCCACAGCCAGTAGCTGTGCATCATCGGCTTCATGTTTGAGATTATTACGAATGGTTTTGCGGCGTTGCGCAAAAGCTTGTTTTACCAATGCTGCAAAATGCTCAAAATCATCCGCCCAACCAATTCGCCCAGGTTGGGGAATCATGCGCACCACCGCAGAATCAACCTTCGGCGCCGGGCTAAACGACTCCGGCGGCACATCCAATAGACACTCCATCTCAAAGAAATACTGCAACATCACACTTAAGCGGCCATAATCATTGGTTTTCGGCGCCGCTATCATGCGTTCGACCACTTCTTTTTGTAGCATAAAATGCATATCAATGATGTCATCAACATGGTCTGCAAAGCGAAACAGCAGCGGGGTCGAAATATTGTAAGGCAAGTTGCCCACAATTTTTTTCTTGCCAGCCACTGTAGCAAAGTCAAACTGCAATACATCGCCTGCATGAATGACCAATTTCTCAGCAAAAGGTAATTTTTTTAAGCGGGCCACAATATCGCGGTCGATTTCAATCACATGCAATTGCTTGAGCTTAGCAGCCAACGGCTCGGTGATCGCAGCCAATCCCGGACCAATTTCGATGACCACATCTTCCGGCTGCGGATTCACTGCGCGCACAATATCCTGAATAATGCGTGTATCTTGAAGAAAATTCTGCCCAAATCGTTTACGGGCGCGGTGTCCATTCATGCGTTTTCCTTGGTTTTACTCATTATAAAACACTGTATCTACTTTCATAGACTTAATCCGATTAAGGCAACCATGAAATCAGGTCAAACACAGCAAGATTAAATTAAATCGGTCTCTGCCGAGGTATTTCCCCGTAAAATAACGATGCTTGCCTTGCATCAATAATGGTGTCATTTTATCCCGCCCAACAGGGCAAACGGTGTAATCTGAAAAGAATTCTTAAACACCTTCTTTAATTATCAACACCACTCAAGGAGATGGAATATGTCTAATGCAAAAGTAGCTGTGATTACTGGTTCTGCCGACGGCTTGGGCAAAGCGATTGCCGAGCGTTTGGCTCATGATGGTTTCCGTATCGTACTTTCAGACATTAATGCTGAAAAACTAGCTGCCACTGAAAAAGAATTCAAAAACAATGGCTTTACAGCCACTTCATTTGCAGGCAACGTGGCTAAGCGTGATGATCAATTTGCGTTAGTGGCTCATGCCGTGGCTGCTTTCGGCCAAGTGGATGTATTCATCAATAATGCTGGTGTGGAAGACGTTATGCCTTTGGATAAAGTCCGCGAACCAGATTTGGAAAAAGTATTTGCTATTAATGTTTATGGCACAGTTTATGGTATTCAGGCAGCCTCAGAACAAATGATCAAGCAAGGCCACGGTGGTAAAATCATTAATGCGTGCAGTATCGCAGGGCATGAATCATATGAATTTTTGGGCGTGTATTGCGCCACCAAGCATGCAGTGCGCTCCTTCACCCAAACGGCCGCCAAAGAACTGGCTCGCCACCAAATCACCGTAAATGCTTATTGCCCAGGCGTGGCTGCTACCAAAATGTGGGATCGTATTGACGCGGAAATGGGCAAATATTTGGGCACCAAACCGGGTGAAGCCTTTGCCAAATTCTCATCAGCCATCGCGTTAGGGCGTCCACAAGAAGCCAAAGATGTGGCTGACTTTGTTCACTACTTGGCCTCTCCTGATTCAGATTACATGACGGGTCAATCCATCATGATTGATGGTGGCATCGTGTTGCGCTAATAACTGAAACAAAAAAAGCAGACTTCGGTCTGCTTTTTTTGTTTCAGGCAAACTTGATTGTAAAAAGAAGTTATTGTGGCAAATACCGAGTTGGGTTAACCGCTTTACCATTCACTCGCACTTCAAAATGAAGCTTTACACCTTCTGTACCCGAATCGCCCATAGTCGCAATGGATTGTCCCGCCGTCACACGCTGTCCTTTGCGTACCAGCAATGAATCGTTGTGCGCATAGGCTGTCATGGTACTGCTGCTGTGCTGGAGCAAAATCAACCGCCCGTAACCGCGCAACTCATCTCCAGCATACAACACCGTCCCCGCTGCAGCCGCTTTAATAGGCACGCCACGAGCACCGCCAATATCAATGCCTTTTTGTGTCGTGCCATTGTATGCACGTAAAATAGCGCCTCGCACTGGCCATTGTAGTGCGATACTGGGTACAACAGGCGTTGGATAGTGCTTCACTGAAGACAAACCAGATGAACGGCGATGATCCGTTGGCACAGCGGTGGTAGCTTTGCTAACACGAGATGGTTTGCTCTGTGTCCCGCCACGAACACGAATCAGCTGCCCCACCTCAATTTCGTGCGGATTCGACAAACCATTCAGACGCTGTAATGCTATTACTGATTGTCCGTGGCGCAAACCGATTCGATACAAATTATCGCCTGCTTGGACTCGGTAATAACCACTGGGGACACGCCCATTTTGTGCACCACTTGAAGAAGAACTGGCACAAGCCGATAGGCTCAAAACAATTAACACCAATCCCGGCTTGGAAAAAATCTCAATGCAATATCGAAAAAAATCGTGTAAACGGTTCATAGGGTCAAATTTATCTCATTAACCCTAAACCAGACAGTAAAGCAGGCGCCAAGTGCACCTGCTTTACGTTATTTTACGGCATCCTCGACTATGGAACACGAGACCATGTTTGGGTGCGACCTAAAACAGAAACACCTAGATAACCCCGAACCTGCAATGTTTTGCCGCCATCGACTATTTTAGCCTTAGCACTGTACACTTTCCCAGACTTAGGATCGGTGATCTTACCACCCACATATTCTCCACCCTCTGCTTTCAAACCACGCAACACTGTCTGCCCCACCAGCGGTTTGCCTTTTTGCGCACCACTGCATTCACCGCAATTGGCGTCTACGCCCGGCATTAAGCCCACAATACGCCCTGAGTAGGTACCGCCAGATTCAGTAATGCTGATAATCGCTTTGGGCTTTTTGGTTTCATCGTCCACCGTACGCCATTTACCCACGATGCCATCGGCAAACGCAGCCCCGGCCGACAAGGCCAATAGCGCCACAAGTAATTTTTTCATACTTTCTCCTTTATTAATTTTTTTCGTATTCTCAGGCCAATACAGCAACCTGTTTATTTAAGATAAAATAAATCGTAGGCCATGCCCATTATTTTTTTAGAATAACCATTCTATTGTATCTACTCAACCTCGTGCTTTACTTGCTTTGACGCTTATTTTGATTGAAATTCCCGGAAATGCGACCATTTAAACCAACAAAGTTAATTAAGGAAATCCCATGCGCCATTTCGGCTGGATATTCGTCTTACTGATTGCATTGGAAATTGTGTCTATTGTGATGATGACCGATTGGATTGGTGGCGGGCCTACTTTATTACTGATGCTGTTGAGCTTCATTGCTGGGATAGTAATGCTCCGCAATGTTGGATTCTCGGGTGTGCTCATGGCAGGTGCGACACTACGCAGCGGCGAAAGCACATCTTTATATCAACTACTTTGGCCAATTCGCTACACCGTCGCCGCCTTACTGCTGATGAGTCCTGGCTTCTGCTCTGATGCCGTAGCGCTGATGTTACTGCTGCCGCTGAAAGGAAAACCAATAGCAGCCAGCAACTCATCTCACTTTGGCCGAAAAAACGAACATGGCGATATTATTGAGGGGGAGTATGAGGTCAAAAATGGCCGTACAAGTCATACGGCCAATCAGAAAACCATCAAAAACCTACCGCCTGATTCTTCAACCAAGCTGTAATACTTCTTATCAACATAATTTAAATTTTTCACATAAACTCGGATGCAATTACTGGTGAATATAATTGGATTGGGACTCCTTGGTCTTGATCCAGTGGCGGCGATAATGGTTGCCTCGGCCATTGCGGTGGGCACAACCCGATCCAAAATATTTCTTTTCACCCTTGTATTTTTATTGGGAACCACATTCTTAGGTGTTGCACTTTCAATGATGGGCCAGACCGCCATTGATTTTCTGCAAGCATTTATTCCAGACCATTTGAGCCCTTTATGGGCCATATTGAACCTCATTATTATCATTGTCATTATTGCTTGGCTGACCACTCATTTTGTACAACGAACCCACCCAAAACCCGATAAACCACCCAGAAAAACCCTTGCCAGCACATGGCAGTGTGTCTCAGCGGCTTTGCTGTTGGCTTTGTCTGCTTTAAGTGATCCAACCTTCTATGCTGTGATTGTCATCGCTGCCAAAATGCACACTGTTTTTGCCATGGCGGTAATCCATTTTTTATGGATTCTTATTAGCCAAATACCGCTCATCGTGGTAGTCGGCGCTTACCATCTTAATGCGCATAAAACATTATTGCATTACAGCGCGAGGATATGGACAATGCATCAGCAAAAAATCATGCTGACGATGCACATTGCAGCCATTATGATTGCTTTGCTGTTGCTTGCAGAAACGGTTTTTTATGTAGTTTCTGGCCAATATTTTTTCTGACCCAACCCTGATAACACAGTACATCCGTTTCGTCCTAACGGTTCTTTCCTTTGACATATCTGCATCTCGGATACGCAATCTATAAAAAAACTGCCTAGGAACGCCTAGGCAGTCTTGGAGAGACAAAAAACTCTACTCTGGCCGCATTTGTGGAAACAAAATCACATCCCGTATGGAAGGCGCATCGGTCAACAACATCACCAATCGGTCGATACCAATACCGCAACCACCCGTCGGCGGCAGTCCATATTCCATGGCTCGGATGTAGTCTGCATCATAATGCATAGCTTCATCATCACCAGCATCTAATTGCGCCACTTGTGCTTTGAAGCGGGCAGATTGGTCTTCTGGATCATTTAACTCAGAATAGCCATTGGCGAGCTCACGCCCCACTACGAACAATTCAAACCGCTCAGTTAGACCGGGTTGGGTATCAGATGCACGTGCCAACGGAGAAACCTCCACTGGGTAATCAATAATGAAAGTAGGTTGCCACAGCTTGGCTTCAGCACACTCTTCAAATAAAGCCAACTGCAGGCTGCCGACACCAGGGGCAGCGGGCAAGCTGCCGTGTAAACGCTGGATCTCTGTCTTTAACCAATGCTCATCTTGCAACTGCGCTTCGGTATACTGCGGATTGAAATGTTGGATGGCTTGTAAAATAGTGAACCGCGCAAAAGGCTGACTTAAATCCACTTCTTGTCCGTTATAACTAACCACAGCGCTGCCATTGGCCTCTATTGCCGCAGTGCGGATCACAGTTTCTGTCATATCCATCATACGCTGATAATCACCATAGGCTTCATAGAATTCCATCATGGTAAATTCTGGGTTGTGCCGTGTACTCATGCCCTCATTGCGGAAATTACGGTTGATTTCAAACACGCGTTCCAAGCCACCCACCACCAAGCGCTTCAAATACAGTTCTGGCGCCACACGCAAATACAAATCCATATCCAAAGTATTGTGATGGGTAACAAAGGGCTTGGCTGTTGCACCACCGGGAATGGGGTGCATCATCGGCGTCTCCACTTCCAAGTAGCGGTTGCCCACCATCACATTGCGAATGGCTTGAATAATGCGGCTGCGTTTCATGAATGTGTCACGGGTATGCGAGTTGGTAATCAAATCCACATAGCGCTGGCGGTATTTCTGCTCTTGGTCATTGAGACCATGAAATTTATCAGGCAGCGGGCGCAATGATTTAGACAGCAACCGAATTTGAGATACCCGCACAGTCAATTCACCATGGTTGGTTTTCATCAATTCACCTTCGGCGCCGACAATATCGCCCAAATCCCAATGCTTAAATTCATTGTGGGCTTCTTCACCTATGCCTTGATTATTGATATACAACTGAATTTGCCCACTCATATCCTGAATCGTGGCAAAGCTGGCTTTACCCATGGTGCGCTTGAGCATCATGCGACCAGCCACTTTCACCGGCAATGCTTTTTCTGCCAATTCTTCTTTGCTCAGTGCTTCATAATCGTGATGCAAATCCCCCGCAAATGCATCACGACGGAAGTCGTTGGGAAAGGCCACACCCTTGCTACGCAGGTCGGCCAATTTTTCACGGCGCAGCGCCATAATTTGGTTTTCATCCAGCACTACGGCTTGCTGATTGTGCTCTTCGCTCATGGTTTTATTTCCTTAACACGCTTTTCAGGCAGCCCTAAGGCTGCCTGAATTCAATGGATTGCCTGATTAACATCGATCAATGCTGTTTAACCGATAAAATTAAGCGTATTTTAAGTCAATTTGGCTTTTTCCGCACCCGCCACCGCATCTCTTAAGCTTCAAGTGCTTGCGCGCCACTCAAGGCAGCACCGACGCCGGCGGCCTTGCCTCTGACACACCCTCATCGATAGGGGGCGGAATTTGCGGCAACAATGCGGTAAACACACTGCCCACACCGACTTCGCTCTCAATGCGCAACACGCCTTTGTGTTCCGCCAAAGCATGTTTGGTGATGGCCAATCCCAAACCGGTGCCACCACTTTGTCGTGATCGGCTTGGATCAACACGATAAAATCGTTCCGTCAAATGGGGAATGTGTTCCGGGGCGATGCCAGGCCCAGTATCGCGCACGCTGAATATGGCTTGCGGGCTCTGCACCGCAAGATTTCCACTCAGGCTAACGGTAATATGACCGCCGGCTTGCGTGTAACGCACTGCATTGAATACCAGATTACTCAATGCATTGTATAGATCCAACTGCACGCCTTCGACCCAAACATCATCAGCTATGTCGCTATGCCATTCATGTTGTTGCTTCGAGAGCGATTGTGCCTCCTGCAGCAATTGACGCACCAAAGCGGATAAACAAAGTGGCTCATGGTGCACCGCTTCTGACTCATGGCTTTCTAAGCGCGAAAGCGTGAGTAAATCTGCCAATAATTGATGCATGCGCTCGCCTTCTTTGCGCATCAAGGTAATGAATTGTTGTTGCTGTGCCTGGGGTAAATCAGGCATATCGGCCATGGTTTCCAAAAAACCATTGATGACGGTCAGCGGCGTGCGCAATTCATGCGACACATTGGCCACAAAAGCGGTACGCATCACATTAAGCTGTTCAGCAGCGGTGATGTCTTGAGTGATCAATAAATCAGCTTGATCCTCAAACGGTGCTCGTATCACATTAAGCGTTTGCGGCAAGCCAGATTGGTCGCTCATCGCCAATTTAATGCTCACGGGCTCGGTTAAAGGGATACCCAATAAATGATGGAACTCCGGTGCGCGAATCAAGTTAGGCAAAATGCCATTGGCGTCGATGGTGATATCAAGATGAAGGTGCTTTGCCGCCAGTGTATTGAGCCACTGCACCCGGCCATCTTTGCCCAAAATCACCACCCCATTAGGCATCGCCTCGGCGGCATTATTAAAGCGCTGCAGTGCCATACCCAGTTTTTGTTTGCGTTTTTTGCGACTCTTAGCCTGCTGCATTAGGGTCTTGAAAACATGCTCCCAAATACCGATGCCGGTAGGCACATTACGCAATTTTGGGCTTTCCAACCATTGTGCCAGTTTACCCAGATGCACCCAGTAGCCAATCAACCAAGCAAACAGCAACGCATCTAAACTCACCAACATGACCAAAGTGCCACCTAATAAATAGGTAGCCACCGCGGTCACCAGCACTGTGGCCAGCACAAAATAAACATGTTGGCGGAAATCGTTCATCATGATTCAGTATTCAGGCAGCCTGCATCAGGCCGATTCCTTCTGTGAAAAGCGGTAGCCAGCGCCGCGTACTGTTTGAACCAAATGGGCAAAATTCACGGCTTCTAAACCTCGGCGCAAGCGGCGAATGTGTACGTCTACTGTACGCTCTTCCACAAACACATGGTCACCCCAAACCAAATCCAGCAATTGTCGCCGACTATAAACGCGGTCTTGGTGGGTCATAAAAAAATGCAGCAATTTAAATTCAGTAGCCCAAAGGCCACGGGTTTGCCCTGCGCCGTTACCCGCTGCTCGGCTGGGTCCAAAACCAAGCCTTGCACATCCAACAGCGTACTGGTTTTTTGCGGTGCGCGGCGGCGTAGCAACGCATTGATTCGTGCAATTAGCTCGCGCGGTGAAAACGGTTTGGTGATGTAGTCGTCAGCGCCTTGGTTGAGGCCTTGTTCTTTATCACCGTCTTCCCCACGGGCAGTCAAGAGAATAATGGGTAAGTCCCGCGTACGCTCATCTTGGCGCAATACCTTGGCAAACTGCACACCTGACGTACCGGGCAGCATCCAATCCAACAACACCACATCAGGTAATTTAGCCGACAACAAAGGCTTTGCTTGCTCAACACTGGTGGCGCAGTCCACATGAAAACCAGCCTGCTCTAAGGTGAACCGAATCAAAGTGAGAATCGACTCTTCATCTTCAACCACCAAAACAGTCACTGCCGCCATAACTTGCTCCTACGAAATCAAATGAAGGTATCGTGACAGCTTAAAGGAATTGTGTGACAGCACCATGACATGCACAGCATCAACTGCTTACTGGTACAGAAGACATCAGCTTGCGCAGATTACTGCGCCGCAGCACCATATTGTCACGGTGAATCAATTCATCTTCGGCCACATAACCCAACAAATGCTCGATTTGGTGAGAAGGCTGACGCAATAATTTTTGCACTTCGCGGCTGCTGTAATTGACCAAACCGCGGGCCACCTCCACACCATCAACATTGCGCACCGCCACCAGCGCACCTCGATCAAAATGACCATCCACCGCCACACAACCGATGGGCAGCAAACTGGAATGGCGTTTAAATAAAGCTTGCACGGCACCTTCATCCACCATCAGGCTGCCTGAAAGCTGAATTTGACCCACCATCCATTGTTTACGGGCATTGAGCCGGTTTTCATCTGGGGTCAACAAAGTGCCCACAGGCTCGCCGTGCATCAATCTCAATAAAACTTTATCGGTTTTCCCCGAAGCAATATACGTTGCCGCACCACTGAATGCGGCGCGCTTCGCTGCCAGAATTTTGGTATACATACCACCCGTACCCACGCTGCTGCCCGCACCGCCAGCCATGCTTTCCAGCTCTGGGTGATTGGCCGCAATCGCATTGATGAGTTTGGCATGGGGATTGGTACGCGGATCACTATCAAATAAACCCTGTTGATCCGTGAGAATAATCAGCGCATCGGCTTCAATTAAATTCGTCACCAACGCCCCTAATGTATCGTTGTCACCTAGCTTAATTTCATCAATAGTGACGGTATCATTTTCATTGATAATCGGTACCACGCCCTTTTCCAGCAACGTGCGAATGGTGCTGCGTGCATTTAAATAACGGGTACGGTGACTAAGGTCTTCATGTGTCAGTAAAATTTGAGCCGTTTGAATATTGAGGGGCTGAAACGCAGTTTCATAAGCCTGAGCCAATCCCATTTGCCCCACCGCAGCGGCTGCCTGAAGCTCATTCAAGGCCTTGGGACGGGCGTGCCAACCCAGGCGCTTGACGCCTTCGGCAATGGCGCCGCTGGAAACAAACACCACATCAATGCCGTGGGTTTTCAGTTCCGCGATTTGTTGTGCCCAGTTGGTTAAGGCATCTGCATCAATGCCATGCCCGCCATTGGTTACCAAACTGGAACCCACTTTGATAACCACTGTATCGGCTTGGCGTAAATCGTATGTATCCATTGTATTTCAGGCTGCCTGAAAATGAAAAAAAGGACCGCACCCGCGCTATACAAAATCGGGGCAATGGCACCACATGGTTTGCCATCATCCAGAAACCATCGGGCCTCACCAAGACAGGCCTATTGCGCCCATCAGGAGCGGCACGAAGCTAATTTGATTCTCTCCATTGTACCGAAGCACTTGACGCTTGATAAGCATTTGTATCGGCCATAAAAAAGGCAGCCCAAAGGCTGCCTTGCTTTCTGGTTTTTGCGTTAGCCAATCATAGACTGATTAAAGGCTTGCACACACCAATGCATCACAGATTCAGGCAACACGCCCCACAATAACAACAGCAATGCATTGATCGACAGCACCCACTGTGCAATTCGACGCATTTCTATTTTGTGATCGAGTGCATCTGGGCTATCAAAATACATGGTTTTAACCACACGCAAATAATAGAAAGCGCCAATCAAAGACATAATGACTGCATACACAGACACCCACACATAACCGTGCGCCAATAGAGCTTTAATCACCGACAGCTTGGCATAAAAGCCCATTAATGGAGGAATACCTGCCATGGAGAACATAGACAACAACATCAAAAATGCGTACCACGCATTTTTTTGATTGAGCCCAGCCAAATCGCTGACTTGCTCACACTCAAATCCTTCATTAGACAACAACATCAATACCCCAAACGCCACAGTGGCCATCAAAGCATAGGTAATGGCATAGTATAGTGCCGCGGTTACTCCAGCTTCGGCGCCCAAAAACGCCAACAGAATGAAGCCCATGTGCGATACCGTTGAATAACCCAACATGCGTTTGATATTGGTTTGCATGATGGCCGCCAAGTTACCAACCAGCAAAGACGCGACACCCAACAGCATCAACATGCCGCCCCAATCTTGGTATTGCGTGAGTAAGCCCGTAACCAAAATACGGAATGCAAAGACAGTGGCTGCGATTTTTGGTGCAGTACCCACCAAGGCTGCCACTGCAGTAGGCGCGCCTGATAGACATCAGGTACCCACATATGGAATGGCACGGCACCCAGCTTAAAGGCAATCGCCACCACAACGAAAATCATGCCCAATTTCAAGAGCCATGGGTTAGCCTGTTGTGACGCAGTAAACACATCGGCCAATTGCAAGGAGCCGGTTGCGCCATAAATTAAAGAAATACCATACAGCAACAAACCAGACGCCAATGCACCCAACACAAAATATTTCAATGCAGCTTCGGCAGCATCGCCATCTTGGCGACGCAAAGCAATCAAGCATACAAAGCCAAAGACAACAACTCCAAGCCAATATATAAGGTTAGAAAATGGCTGGCTGAAACCATGATGCACATGCCCAATAAGGCAAACAGAGTAATGGTATAAAATTCACCCTGATAAATTTGGCGGGCTTTTAAATAGGCTTGGCTGTACACAAACAACACCATTACCAATGCATACAAAACCAATTTAGCTAATTGAGACATGCCATCCAAAACAAACATGTCATGAAAAGCATACGTTGGTGTGCCATGCCAAATTACTACTTGCACCACCGTAGTCACTGCGACACTGACAATGGCCAGCACGCAAGTTAGCCAACGTTGGCTGTCTTTCAGCCATAAATCCACCAATAAAACCGTAAATAATGCCACAGTCAGCACCATTTCTGGTGCTGCGGGTAACACATTCAAATCTGCCCAGTTCATTCACACATCCTTACAGTTTGCTTTGCGCTGCCTGAACGATTAAATCATTCGCAGCTTGGTGAACCACCGCAATAAACGGCTCAGGATACAGGCCGAAACCCAATACTGCCGTAGCCAAAATAACCAAAATCAATAATTCTCGTTTGTTAACATCTTTGAGCTGAGCCACCTCGGGATTGGCAACAGCCCCAAAAATCACCCGTTTATACATCCATAAGGTATAGGCAGCACCATAAATCAACGTCAGTGCGGCCAAAGCACCTATCCAAAAATTGGTTTTCACCGAGCCCATGATCACCATAAATTCACCCACAAACCCAGAAGTACCGGGCAATCCGGCATTAGCATGGCAAACAGCATCATGAATGCAGCAAAAATAGGCATGGAATTGACCACACCGCCATAAGCAGAAATATCACGGGTGTGCATACGGTCATACATCACCCCAATGCTCATGAACATGGCCGCAGACACAAAGCCGTGAGAAAGCATCTGCATGATGGCACCTTTCAGTGCCCACTCATTCAGATAGCCACCGGTGAACAAAAACAGACCCAATGTCACGAAGCCCATGTGGCTGATGGAGGAATACGCCACCAGTTTTTTCATGTCGGTTTGCACCAACGCCACCATCCCGATATAAATCACCGCAATCAAGCTCAATACAATCATCATGGGTGCAAAATAGCGGGCTGCATCAGGCAGAATCGGCAGCACAAAGCGCAAGAAACCATAGCCGCCAATTTTTAAGGTAATGGCTGCCAAGACCATAGAACCGCCGGTAGGGGCTTCCACGTGCGCATCAGGCAGCCAAGTATGTACTGGCCACATTGGTACTTTCACAGCAAAAGACAGGAAAAAACCGATAAACAGTAAAATTTGTACATTTAAAGCCAAGTGCCTGATGTTGTGCATATCAGGGATCGAGAAACTGCCTGCCTGATACGACAGATACACCAAACCCACCAACATCAACAATGAGCCTAACAAAGTATACAAAAAGAACTTCATGGAGGCATACACGCGGCGCGGGCCACCCCAAATACCGATGATTAAATACATCGGAATCAGCATACCTTCAAAAAATACATAAAATAAAATCGCATCCATGGCCGCAAACGCACCATTGATGAGCCCTGACATAATCAGGAAAGCAGCCATATACTGGGCAGTGCGCTTTTTAATGACTTCCCACCCAGCCATCACCACCAGCCAAGTAATAAAGCTATTCAGAATAACAAACAACACAGATAAGCCATCCACACCCAAAGCATAGTTGAGATTGAGCTGTGGAATCCAAGTGTGGAATTCGGTGAATTGATAGCCCCCATTTAGGCGGTCAAAACGGACAAACAACGGAATGGTCACCAAGAAGCTGACCAAAGCACCAATCAAAGCCAGAATTCTGGCCAAGCCGGCACGACGGTCTGAGCCAGTAGCCAGCACCAAGATGCCCGCCACAATCGGCAGCCAAATCGCCAAACTGAGTAAATAATTGTACATATTTATAGCCTAAATAATACCAAGTTGAATGCCGCTACTTAACCGCTAATCAAGGGCCAAAACCATACTGCCACCAGCACCAGCACACCCACCACCATCGCTGTAGCATAGGTATAGATGAAACCGGTTTGCATGCGTCGAACTACACTGGCAATGGTACCCACTGTTTTGGCGGCACCATTCACACAGTTATCAATGATGCCAATATCACAAATTTTCCAAAAGAAAGTACCTAGTGCTCGACTGCCTTTAGCAAAAATACCGTAGTAAATGGTGTCCAAGTAGTATTTATTGTCCAGCAATTTATAAATTGGACTAAATGTCGATGCCAACTTAGCAGGGATATGAGGGGCTTTCATGTAGAAGAACCAAGAAACCAACACCCCTGCAAGCGCCAGCCACAATACGGGGCTTTGTATACTATGCAAAACCATCGCCAACGTTCCATGGAATTCTTCATGCATCACACTCATGGCCGGATGGGCTGCGCTGTCAACATGGATGGCACCTTGATACAGATGACCAAACAACATGGGCTCCATGGCCCACATCCCTACCAGAACAGATGGGATGGCCAACAAAACCAATGGGATGGTTACCACCAGCGGGCTTTCATGCGGGTTATCGTTGGGACCCAATCCATGATGCTCGGCATGGTCATTATGATCGGCATCATGTGCTGCATCACGCCATTTTTCTTTGCCGTGGAAAACCAAGAAATACAACCGGAATGAATAGAATGCTGTCACAAACACACTGGCCATCAAAGCAAAATAGGCGAAGCCACTGGCCGGTAAATTAGATGCATGCACAGCTTCAATAATCGAATCTTTCGAGTAAAAGCCAGAGAAAAAAGGTGTACCAATCAGCGACAATGAGCCAATCAACATGGTAATCCAAGTTATCGGCATGTATTTTCGCAAACCACCCATATGCCGCATATCCTGATCATGGTGCATACCCATAATGACACTACCAGCAGCCAAAAACAGTAAGGCTTTAAAGAAAGCATGAGTCATGACATGAAACACAGCTATGGAATACACAGAAGCACCCAGTGCCACTGTCATGTAACCCAATTGTGACAAGGTTGAATAAGCAATGACGCGCTTGATGTCGTTTTGAATCATGCCCAAAAAGCCCATGAACAAAGCTGTTATGGCACCGGACACCATCACCACCGTTAACGCCGTGTCGGAAAGTTCATACAACGGCGACATACGTGACACCATAAAGATACCCGCTGTCACCATGGTTGCAGCATGGATCAAAGCGGAAATCGGCGTTGGGCCTTCCATGGAATCAGGCAGCCACACATGCAAAGGAAACTGCGCTGACTTACCCATTGCGCCCACAAACAACAAGATACAGGTTACCGTCATCAGAGACCACGGATGCCCCGGAATCAATTCGATGGTTGCATTCTTAACTGAATCCACATGCGCAAAAACGTCAGTGTAATGCAAACTGCCGCCAAAATAAGCCAGTATCAAGCCAATGCCCAGAATGAAACCGAAATCACCGACACGGTTTACCAAAAATGCTTTCAAATTGGCAAATATGGCGGTTGGTTTTTTAAAGTAGAAACCAATCAACAAATAGGACACTAAACCCACAGCTTCCCAGCCAAAAAACAATTGGATGAAGTTATTGCTCATCACCAACATCAGCATGGAGAACGTAAACAAAGAGATGTAACTAAAAAAGCGCTGATAGCCATCATCATCGCTCATATAACCAATAGTGTAAATATGCACCATCAGCGATACGCTGGTCACAATCACCAACATTGTGGCCGTTAACGCATCCACCATAAAGCCCACAGAAAAATCAAGGCCACCCATGGTTAACCAAGTGTAGACATTTTCATTGAATACTTCGCGCGCGCCTGTTGCAAAACCATACAGAACATATGCGGAGAGCAATGCAGACACCGCGACACCCAAAATGGTAACGGTGTGCGCCCCTTTGCGGCCAATGATGTTGCCCAGCAGACCCGCAATAAGGGAGCCTACAAGCGGTGCTAAAGCCAGTATCAGATATAAACTCATATTATCCATCTTGTCTCTCGTCTCACGCGCTACTTAACCTTTGAGGTGATCCAAATCCTGCACATTAATGCTTTGGCGATTACGATAAATCAATACCATAATAGCCAAACCAATGGCGGATTCCGCCGCCGCTACGGTCAGGATAAAAAACACAAAAATTTGGCCGGCTGAATCACCCAAGTAACGGGAAAAAGCCACAAAGTTAAAATTTACTGCCAACAGCATCAATTCAATGGCCATCAAGAGCACGATGACATTTTTTCGATTCATGAAAATACCCATGGCCGAAATACCAAATAGAATAGCGGCCAATACCAAATAATGGGTAATGGATATCATGCTTTGCCCTCCTCTTTAGTATCTTCAGCCGACTCGGCGGCCTGTGGCACTTCTGCCTGCATTTTGACAACACGCATGCGGTCTTTTGCTTGAACTTTGACCTGGTCAGCAGGATTGATGTAGCGCACATTGGTGCTTTTGCGATGCACCAATGCAATGGCCGCCACCATACCCAGCACCAACAATACTGCGGCCAACTCAAAAGGCAGTAAGTAAGTGGTATAAATTTGCATACCCAAGTCATGCACATTGCTGTAATCAGCCGAAACGTTTTTCATTGGTCCAAAAGCTGCCAAATCGGTTTTGGGACTCATGAGAATCAAAATAATCAATGCCGCCGTTACAATGCCCACAATAGCGGCCACAGGTGCATGCCGCCAAAAGCCAACGCGCATTTCCTCAATATCGATATTCAGCATCATCACCACAAACAAAAACAGCACCATGACCGCACCCACATACACCACGATCAGCACAATGCCGAGAAATTCAGCTTGCATTAACAGCCACATCATGGCGCTGGCACAAAAAGTCAGCACCAAAAATAACGCCGCATGTACCGGGTTTTTGGCCGTTACCGTACTGAGCGCACCCGCCAAAATTACCGCAGCAAAGACATAAAACAAAATCAATTGCAAAGTCATAGTCACCTCTTATCGATACGGAGCGTCGGCCGCTTTGCGTTTGGCAATTTCGCTCTCATAGCGATCGCCGATGGCCAGCAGCATCGGTTTGGTGAAATACAAATCCCCACGCTTTTCACCGTGGTATTCAAAAATATGGGTTTCCACAATGGCATCAACCGGGCATGCTTCTTCACAAAAGCCACAAAAAATACACTTAGTTAAATCAATATCATAACGTGTGGTGCGACGTGTACCATCATCACGCTGCTCGGATTCAATATTGATGGCCAATGCCGGACACACTGCTTCGCATAGCTTGCACGCAATACAGCGCTCTTCCCCATTGGGATAGCGACGTTGCGCGTGCAAACCACGAAAGCGCACAGACTGTGGGGTTTTTTCCTCTGGAAAATAGATGGTGACTTTACGCGCAAAAAAGTTCTTGAGCGTAACCCCCATCCCTTTGACCAGCTCGGTCAACAAAAAGGTTTTTACAATATTCGCCATAATCATGCTCCTCCTCGGCTCAGTGCTGCCACAAAGACAAGGGTGAAATCATCCATAAGCCCAAAACAATGACCGCGACAATGGTCACCGGAATCAATACCTTCCAACCCAAACGCATGATTTGGTCATAACGGTAGCGAGGAAAAGTAGCGCGTATCCACAGGTAAAAATACAACACCATGGCCATTTTCACGAACATCCACAACACGCTTGGAGCACCAATAAAACCCCAGCTCTGCGGGAACGGAGACAGCCAACCACCAAAGAACAATAGCGCAGTCAGTGCGGCCACCAAAATCATGAAAATATATTCGGCCAAGAAAAACAACGCAAAGGCGAAACCGGAATACTCCACATGGAAACCGGCCACAATTTCAGATTCCCCTTCAGCCACGTCAAATGGTGCACGGTTGGTTTCAGCCACAGCAGAAATCAAATACACAATGAACAAGGGAAACAAAGGCAACCAGTTCCACGACAAAATGGAACCGCCAAAAATACCTTTGCCTTGGCTGGCCACAATGTCATGGAAATTCATGCTGCCTGAAACCATAATCACCCCAATCAAGGCAAAACCCATGGCAATTTCATATGAGATGGTCTGTGCCGATGAGCGCATGGCACCCAAAAATGCATATTTGGAATTGGATGCCCACCCAGCAATAATGACTCCATACACAGACAAAGACGTAATCATCAGGATATACAGCACCCCTGCATTGATGTTGGTCAGCAGCCAACTATCGCTAAACGGAATCACAGCCCATGCAGCAAAGGCTGGCATCAGCGACATCATGGGCCCAATGTAAAACAAGGCTTTATTGGATTGGGTGGGCCGAGTGATTTCTTTAAATAAAAGCTTCAACACATCGGCAAACGGTTGGATCAAGCCAAAAGGCCCTGTCACATTCGGGCCTACACGCAATTGCATGTAGCCAATGACTTTGCGCTCGAAATACGTTAAATAAGCAACGGTGATAATCAGCGGAGCCAAAATCAACACGATTTTGACCAAGATCGCTACCACCAAACCGATGTCATTACCCAGTAATTGTTGGAACCACGCTTGCATGATTATCCTTTGCTCAATTCAACAGTGGTCAATAACGCACCTAATTGCCAGTTGCTTTGGTGCAACGGCAAAACCACCACGTTTTCAGGCAGCTTATCATCGGCCGCAACCACTACCCTTAACTCACCCGATGCCTGCTTAGCCAACGCCACTTCACCATCATGCAATCCGTGCAAGGCCAACGTTTGGCTGTGCGCATGTAAACGAGGCTCCGCTGCATGGCTGGTCGCTTGCAGTGGTGCAGATCGACGCACAATGGCATCAGTCGCATACATAGACACGCCACCCACCCGAATCAATGGTTGCGCCGTTTCTGGTGCTGCATCTGTGTTCACCTGATTATTGAGCAAGCTTGGTAAATCCGCCACATTGACAGCATCAGCCAAGATTTGCTGGGTATTTTCATACTCAAACCCATCCAGATCGAGGACATTGCCCAATACCCTTAACACTTTCCACAATGGACGCGCTGCACCTTGCGCCTGCACGACCCCATGGAAAGACTGCAATCGCCCTTCCATATTGATGAGGCTGCCTGACGTTTCTGCAAAAGGGGTAATCGGCAACAACACGTCCGCCACTTCACGCAATACCGGGTTATCGTATGCCGTAAACGCCATGACAGTCTGCGCTTGCTTCAACGCAGATACGGCTGCTGCGCCATCGGCAACATCCATATCAGGCTCGACATTGAGCAGCATGACGGCCTTTTTTGGCATTGCCAATTGCGCCGACAACGTGTGTTCGGCCACACGTGCGCTGATGCCCAATACATCAGCACCCACGCTATTCGCAGCCTGCGGCAACACACTCAGCACAGCACCTGTTTCTTGTGCCAAAATTTGTGCTGCGGCAAATAAAGCGGCCGCATCCGGGTGATTTTGCGCTTCGGCACCCAACACAATCACTGCGTTCTCTGCCGCCTGTAAAGCTTGCCCAACAGCACCATGAATGGCCTCCGCCAGCCATGCAGCCCATTGCTGCGGATGTAAGGCTATTTGCGCAGTCAATGGCATGTGCAATGTTTCGTTTTCTGAAGACAACACCGCCACTTTGGCGCCGGCCTTGGCTGCCTGGCGCACGCGTGCAGTCAAAAGCGGCTGCTCTTGGCGTAAGCGCGTTCCCACAAACAACATTGCCTCATTGCGCGCGAAATCTTCAATGCTCTGGCCCAGCCACTGGGCACCAGCACCCGCCTCTGCCAAACGGCCATCCAATTGGCGCAAACGGCTATCGACAGCATTGATACCCAACCCATTGGCTAATTTTTTGGCCAAATACATTTCTTCTACAGTATTGGCGGGATTCACCCAAACCCCAACACCATCACTGCCATAGTCATTACTCACACCACGCAAACCCTTGGCAACATAATCCAACGCAGTTTGCCAATCAACAGCATGCCATTGGTTGTCTTGTTTGATTTGCGGCTGAGCCAGCCGATTAACCAACAAACCTTCATATGCAAAACGATCACGGTCGCTCAGCCAACACTCATTGATGGCTTCGTTTTCCAAAGGCAAAACGCGCCGTACCGTATGATCCTTAGTTTGCACGATTAAATTACTGCCCAATGCATCATGTGCAGAAATCGTTTTGCGTCGACTCAGCTCCCATGAGCGTGCATCATATCGGAAAGGTTTGCTGGTCAATGCGCCCACTGGGCACAAATCAATCACGTTGCCTGAAAGCTCGGTTTCCACAGCTTTGCCGATAAACGGCATGATTTCAGAAAACTCACCCCGATTGGCCATGGCGATTTCTTGGTAACCGGCAATTTCCTCAGTAAATCGCACACAACGGGTACAGTGAATGCAACGGCTCATTTCAGCGGCAGAAACCAAAGGCCCCATATCCTTACCCACCACCGCACGTTTTTCTTCTTGATAGCGACTGGCACTATTGCCATAACCCACAGCCAAATCTTGCAACTGACACTCACCACCTTGGTCGCAAATCGGACAATCCAGCGGATGGTTAATCAACAAAAACTCCATCACTCCGCGTTGGGCCTTTTTGGCTTTATCCGAATCAGTGTGAACAACCATGCCATCGGTAACTGGAGTCGCACATGCAGGCAATGGCTTAGGTGCTTTTTCCACTTCCACCAAACACATACGGCAATTTGCGGCAATGGACAATTTTTTATGGTAGCAGAAATGGGGAATATAGGTGCCAGCCTGGTGCGCAGCTTCAATCACCGTGCTGCCTTGCTCCACAGAAAGCTGTTTGCCGTCAATTTCTATCTGTAACATGGGTTTGTAATCCTAAACTTAAGCACACAATGCATCAGCACCAGCGGTGTTCTTTAATTGGCGTGCCATACTCAATGTAGTGTTCGAACTCATTGCGGAAATGCTTCAGCATCCCCTGCACTGGCATGACCGCTGCATCAGCCAGGGCACAAATGGTACGCCCAGCCATATTGCTACCAACCGACTCGAGTAAGGCCAAATCTTCTGGGCGTCCTTTACCTGTCGCAATACGATGCACAATGCGATACAACCAGCCGGTACCTTCTCGGCAAGGCGTGCACTGACCACAAGACTCTTCGTGATAGAAATAGCTTAAACGCTCCAAAGCTTTAACCATACACACGTCTTCATCCATCACAATCACAGCACCTGAACCCAACATCGATCCCGCTTTGGCAATGGCGTCATAATCCATGGTGAGTTCCATCATGATCTCAGCAGGTAACACTGGAGCAGAAGAGCCACCAGGAATCACGGCCTTCAATTTTTTGCCATCGCGCATGCCGCCACACAAAGCCAATAAATCTTTGAATGGTGTGCCCAGTGGAACCTCATAATTCCCAGGCCGGTTAACATGTCCAGATACCGAAAACAATTTGGTGCCACCATTGTTGGGCTTGCCTTTATCGGCAAACGCTTGCGCCCCGTCGCGCAAAATAAACGGAACCGAAGAAAAAGTTTCCGTGTTATTAATGGTGGTGGGTTTACCATATAGGCCATAGGAAGCAGGGAATGGGGGTTTGAAACGTGGCTGCCCTTTTTTGCCTTCTAACGACTCCAACAAGGCCGTTTCTTCACCACAAATATAAGCACCATAACCATGATGCGCATACAGTTCAAAATCAAAACCACTGCCCAATATATTCTTGCCCAAAAAACCAGCATCGCGAGCTTCTTTGAGCGCTATTTCAAAGCGCTCATAAGTCTCAAAAATCTCACCATGAATATAGTTGTAACCCGCACCAGAACCGGTCGCATAACCCGCAATAACCATCCCTTCAATCAAGGCATGAGGGTTAAAATTTAAAATATCACGATCTTTAAATGTGCCTGGTTCACCTTCATCTGAGTTACAAACCACGTATTTTTCACCGGGGAAAGAACGCGGCATAAAACTCCATTTCAACCCAGTTGGGAAGCCAGCACCACCGCGCCCGCGCAAACCCGATGTTTTCATATTGGCAATCACATCGTCTTGTGGCGTTTTTTCCGCCAAAATTTGCTTGAGTGCCTGATAGCCACCACGAGCCTGATACGCAGACAATGTCCAGCAATTGGGGTCCTGGGTATCTATCCCATCAAATATCACACCTGATTGGTAAATTGCCATCAGTTCAACTCCGCCAATTTCGCTTCAATGGCTTCTTCAGTCATGAAGCTGCACATTTTGTGGTTGTTCAATAGAATAACCGGTGCATCGCCGCAAGCGCCCATGCACTCCCCTTCCAATAAGGTGTATTTGCCATCCGCAGTGGTTTCCCCAAAACCGATACCCAAGCGTTTTTTCAGATACTCGGCTGCATTTACACCTCCGCGTAGCGCACAAGGCAAATTAGTGCACACAGTAAGCTTATATTTTCCTATCGGCGCCAGATCATACATATTATAAAAAGTAGCCACTTCCCAAGCTTGGGTGGGTGGAATGCCAACATAATCGGCCACTTCTTCTATGGTTTCAGGCTTTAGGTAGCCCAATTCCACTTGCGCCACGCGCAAAGCACCCATAATGGCACTGCGTCGTTGGTCTGCAGGATATTTAGCTAATTCTGTGTCAATTTGTTTCAAGCTATCAGCGGACAACATTATCGATCCACCTCTCCGAATACAATATCTTGAGTGCCAATAATGGCCACGACGTCGGCCAACATATGGCCACGCGCCATTTCGTCCATGCCTTGCAAATGGGCAAATCCAGGAGCGCGAATTTTCATGCGGTATGGCTTATTGGCGCCATCCGAGATCAAGTAAATCCCAAACTCACCCTTAGGATGTTCAATCCCCGCATACACCTCACCTTCTGGAACATGCATGCCTTCAGTAAAGAGTTTGAAATGATGAATTAAATCTTCCATGCCCATTTTCATGTCGGTACGATGTGGCGGCGCAACCTTATGATTATCCACAATAACAGGCCCTGGATTGACACGTAACCAATCCACACATTGCTTAATAATGCGATTGGATTCACGCATTTCCTGAATACGGCAAAGATAGCGGTCATAACAATCGCCATTGACGCCGACAGGAATGTCAAAATCCATTTTTGCATACACTTCGTAAGGCTGTTTCTTGCGCACATCCCATTCAATGCCTGAACCGCGCAACATCACGCCAGTGAACCCTTTTTGCAAAGCACGTTCAGGCGACACGACGCCAATACCAACCGTACGTTGTTTCCATATACGGTTATCAGTCAGTAGATTTTCGTATTCATCCACACACCCAGGAAAGCGATTGGTGAAATCCTCAATGAAGTCCAGCATAGTACCTTCGCGCGCCGCATTCAATTCTTTCAACACTTTGGCATTACGATACTTACTGGACTCGTATTTGGGCATAAAATCCGGTAAATCACGGTACACACCGCCCGGGCGATAATACGCCGCATGCATGCGCGCACCCGAAACTGCCTCATACAAATCCATCAAATCTTCACGCTCACGGAATGCATACAAAAATACCGTCATTGCGCCAATATCCAGCGCGTGGGAGCCTACGCCCATCAAATGATTCAAAATTCGGGTAATTTCGGCAAACATAACGCGGATGTATTGAGCACGTAACGGCACTTCTATATTCAGTAGTTTTTCTACCGCCAAACAATAAGCCTGCTCATTACACATCATCGACACGTAATCCAAGCGATCCATATAGGGGAGTGCTTGTAAATAAGTCCGTGTTTCAGCCAATTTTTCTGTGCCACGATGCAACAACCCGATATGCGGATCGGCACGCACAATGGTTTCACCCTCCAGCTCCAGAATCATACGCAGCACGCCATGTGCAGCAGGGTGCTGGGGGCCGAAGTTAATGGTGTAGTTGCGTAGTTTAGCCACCGTACTGCTCCTCTCTGACCACCCGCGGGGTGATTTCACGCGGTTCAATCGTCACCGGCTGATAAATTACGCGGCCTTCGGCTTCGTCATAACGCATTTCAACATAGCCAGAAACAGGGAAATCCTTGCGAAATGGATGTCCAACAAAACCATAATCTGTCAAAATACGACGCAAATCAGGATGGTTATTGAACATAATTCCATACAAATCAAATGCTTCTCGTTCATACCAATTGACGCCATTATAAAGATCCACCACGGAATCCACCGTGGGAAAGTCGTCATCGTCAGCCCATACGCGTACACGAATGCGCCAGTTATGGCGCAAAGAAATAAGATGGCTCACTGCTGCAAAGCGTTTGCCATCCCACGGTTCGTTTTTGTATGCTAAATAGTCTACGCCGCATAAATCAAGCACTTGTTCAAAATGCAAATCATCGTGATCACGCAGCGTTTGCATGATGTGGTGATAATCTGCCGCTGCGCATTCCAGCGTTAACTCACCAAATGCCACTTTAAGCGTGGCCTTATCGCCGAAATTCGCTTCGCAGGCTGCCTGAAGTTTTGCAATATCCGCCATGTCTCAATCCTCACACCCGCGCAATGGTGGCGGTGCGCTTAATTTTTTGTTGCAACTGCAACAAGCCATAGACCAATGCTTCTGCTGTAGGTGGGCAGCCTGGCACATACACATCCACCGGCACAATACGATCACAGCCTCTCACCACAGAATAAGAGTAATGATAGTATCCACCCCCATTGGCACAAGAGCCCATGGAGAGAACCCATCGCGGCTCCGCCATCTGGTCATAGACCCGACGCAAAGCTGGGGCCATCTTATTGCATAATGTTCCAGCCACAATCATCAAGTCAGATTGACGCGGTGATGGTCGAAAAATAATACCAAATCGGTCCAAGTCATACCGTGCAGCGCCAGCCTGCATCATTTCCACCGCACAACAAGCCAAACCAAATGTTACCGGCCACAATGAGCCCGTGCGCACATAGTTCAATACCGTGTCCGCACTGGTGGTCACAAAGCCCTTTTTCAAAACGCCTTCTATTCCCATTCTAAAGCGCCTTTTTTCCATTCATAAACAAAGCCGACCACCAATATCAGCAGAAACGGCAGCATGGCCCAAAAACCATAGGCGCCCAAATCTTTGAACACCACAGCCCAAGGCACCATGAACGCCACTTCCAAGTCAAACAAGATAAACAAGATGGCCACTAAGTAATAACGCACATCAAATTTCATGCGCGCATTTTCAAATGCCTCAAAACCGCACTCAAATGCTTCTTGCTTCAAAGCATAGGGACGGTTAGGCCCAAGTAACAAGCCCAATGAAATAAACAATACCCCGGCTGCAATACCCACCAGGACAAACACCAATATCGGAAAATAACTCGCCAACATGACGGTACACACCTTATGCAAATGTTGGTAAAGACTTTATTATTGTAACCAAATTCCTCTGGGTTTTAAAGTTTTTGCGACCGCAAGAATTCACAAAAGCATAATGTTTTCAAACATATAATGATATTGATTCTCATTTATATGTATGTATCTCCTGCTTTTGCAAGTAACAAAACTACATTGAATTTCTTAGATATTTGTATCTAAACACATTTGCTTGAATTAAACAGATCATGATTAATTCAGGACAACAATAATTTCAAACCGAAAACAATTCAAATCCAAGCAGTAATGGATACGCCCGAGGCTATTGTTAACCGATATTTACACAATAGATGGCCGCAATTATGTGGTCCACCATCTACTAATCTCGATTAAAACGCCGATTTAAATGGTAAACACACAATCCGAACAGTAGGCCCCAAAATGCGCTGCCAATGCCAAACAAAGTCATCCCAGATGCGCTGGCAATTAAGGTAACCATAGAGGCTTCTCGGGTTTTTTCTTCGGCCCAAGCTGCCACCAAATTGGTCAAGAGGGTGCCAAAAATCGCGATGCCCGCCAAAGCCCAGAGTAACTCATTGGGCAAGGCTGCGAACACCGACACCACCACCCCACCTAAAGCAGCCAAGCCCAAATAGAATAAGGCCAACCATATATTGGCCAAATAGCGCTTGCGAGGATTTGGGTCTACATCCCGCCCCATGGTAATCGCTGCACTAATGGCGGCAACATTCATCATAAACGCGCCAAATGGCGCCAACAATAGCGTTCCAATGGAGGTGGCATTAACCAAAGGTGCCGCAGGTGCTTGGTATTGATAAGCGCGCATAATGGCAATGCCAGGAACATTCTGAGTCACCAGCGTGGCGATAAACAGTGGCACCCCCACGCTAATCAAGGTCCCCAAATGAAATTCGGGCGCAAGCCACTGTAATGATGGCGCGTGCCAATGTAAATTTTCCGTGTGTAATTGCCCGGTTAGTGCCGCATACCCAAAACCCACTACTAACATCAACAAAATGCTGTATCGCGGCATCCGAATTTTGCTCAGCAAATAAGTAGCCAGCATCAGCGACACCAGCACCGTTTGGGTTTGCATGGATAAGAATACCTGACTACCAAAGCGAATGAGGATGCCTGCCAACATCGCTGAGGCCAACGTTTTCGGAATCATGGCCACCAACCTAGCAAAAAATCCCGTGGCCGATACCAGCAACATCAAGGCAGCAGCAAACAAAAAGGCGCCCACTGCTTGCCCCAAAGGCACGCCTTGCATGCTGACCATCAACGCTGCACCTGGTGTGCTCCAAACCACCATAATCGGCTCTTTATAATGCCAAGACAGCAATAAGGTCAGCAACCCGCACCCCAAACCCAATGCGGTAAACCAAGAATTGATCTGCTCAGCACTGCTGCCGAATGCTTGGGCTGCCTGAAACACAATCACCGCACTGGACCCATACGACACCAGCAGCGCTGCAATAGCGGCCGCTAGGTGGGAGGTGGAAAAATAACGCAGTAACCCAGTATCAAGTTGTGGAGAAGTCATGGTAGTAGCAATGTGGTTGGGCGTAAGAAGAAAGCGGTGCGCAAATCGCGTACAATTAGTGGCGTATTGTAGGCAACAGAATGAAACTCTGTCTATTTACAAAAACCGAAAGGATAATTATGAAAACATATATGTGTCTGATTTGCGGGTTCATTTATGATGAAGCCTGTGGTTACCCAGAAGACAACATCGCACCGGGCACAAAATGGGCAGATGTTCCGCCCAACTGGACTTGCCCCGATTGTGGCGCGCGTAAGGAAGATTTTGAAATGATGGAAATTTAATTCAAGCAACCTTAGCAACAAGATGCAGTGTTTCGGTAGCAAAAATAATCACCCAAAATCAGTTTCTTAGTCGAACACAATAGCGCGTTTTAAAAAGCCACCCATGCTTTACCCAAGAAGCAGCTCGTTTTATCATGCGCGCGCCAGTAGTTTAACGAATCAAACCCAACGTTTTAATCCAGCAACACACCAATTTCACCCGAAAATCACCCGCACTATCTGATACCCGATAAACAGCTTTATACAAAAAAACCTGCCTATGTGTGATTATCGGAACATCACAAACAGGCTTCTCAATCAATATGCTATTTCATGCAATGTTTCAGGGGTAGAGGTTGCCAATCCCATCATCGGCATCTACTCAGGTACAGACAAATAAAATGCCCTAACGTCATGTCTGCATTCGACTATTGGCTATGTCATTAGTCTACTTCGGAGCGGCGAAAATCCCGCGCACGGAAACCCAACGCCAATAAAGCACCAAAGTACAGCACCACCCCCAGCACAATCAGACCCGACAATTGCGCCACTTTCGACATGCCATGTGTCTGCCAATTAAAAGGCAGCCATTGCTGTGCCATCCATAAACCGCCCCCCATCACCACCAAGGCCACCGCCAACTTCAGTAAAAAGTGTGCCCATCCTGGATTGGGAACATATAATTTTTGGCGGCGCAACAGCACATACAACAAGCCCGCATTCAGGCAAGCACCCAAACCAATGGCCAAAGCCAAGCCCACGTGCTGCAATTTCCACACGAAAGCCAAATTCATTAATTGCGTCATCACCAAAGTGAAAATCGCCACTTTCACCGGTGTTTTGATGTTTTGTCGCGCATAAAATCCTGGGGCCAACACCTTAATCAGAATCAAACCAATCAATCCCACCGCGTAAGCCACCAATGCACCCTGCGTCATTAACGCATCATGCATGGTAAATTCACGGTACATAAACAATGTGGCCACGAGAGGGAAAGACAATACACCCAGCCCCACTGCGGCGGGCAAAGTCAGCAGCATACACAAACGCAAGCCCCAATCCAGCAAAGCAGAAAATCCTTCGGCATTTTGGCTGGCAGAGTATTTGGATAGCGTGGGTAGCAAAATAGTGCCCAAAGCCACCCCTAAAACGCCCGTAGGCAATTCCATCAGTCGATCGGCGTAATACATCCACGACACCGAACCCGATTGCAAGAAAGAGGCGAAAATCGTATTAATGACTAAAGACACTTGCGCCACCGAAACGCCCAAGATAGCCGGTCCCATCTGCTTGAGTACTCGATTGACGGCCGCATACTGAAAATCCAATTTGGGCTTTTTAAAAACCCAATTTAAACAAATATGGCAATTGATAACCCAATTGCAATACACCGCCCGCAAATACAGCCCAAGCTAAGGCCATCACTGGAGGATGGAAATAAGGTGCTAGCCACAAAGCAAACACAATAAATGCAATATTTAAAAACGTGGGCGTAAAGGCAGGTACGGAAAACTGGTGGTATGTATTCAGAATACTGCCCACCAGAGAAGACAGAGAAATCAAAAATATATAAGGGAAGGTAATACGCAACAATTGCACCGACAGCGCAAATTTATCTGGATTGGCTGTGAATCCAGGGGCAGAAATATAAATTACCCACGGCGCCGCCAAGATGCCAATGGCGGTAACAATCAATAAAATAAATGACAACAACCCTGCCACATGCTGAATAAAGTCGCGGGTGGCTTCTTGTGAGCGAGTTTGTTTAAATTCGGCCAATATAGGCACAAACGCTTGAGCAAACGCACCCTCTGCAAAAATACGCCGCAATAAATTAGGCAGTTTAAACGCCACAAAAAAAGCATCTGTGGCCATGCCCGCGCCAAAGGTGCGTGCAATAATGGTGTCCCGCACAAACCCAAGAACGCGCGAAAACATGGTCATGCTACTGACCTTAGCCAACGTGCGAAGTAAATTCATAAACCACACCGAAACCGCAACAAAGGCGCGAGTGTACACCCGAACAACGAGGCATGCCATGCATCAGAAACAAAAATAACCAGCCAAACCAAAGGACTGCCCCTATTTTCAGGCAACCTTTTGGCCTGTATCCAGCCTGAGGAGTAACATACCGACACGCTTCTGACCCCATATGTACCACCATGAATCCACCCCAAAGTATTTACGACAACCCTGTGTTTTTTGAACAATATAAAAATCTTCGTGATCACGACACTGGTCTCAATGCGGCCTTAGAAATGCCGTCGTTGCGGGCATTGCTGCCCAAATTAATGGACATTGATATTTTGGATCTGGGTTGTGGATTTGGTGATTTTGCCCGCTTTGCCCGAATTCAAGGAGCGAAATCCGTTACTGGGGTTGAAATTTCGCAAAAGATGCTGACGCAGGCCAGACAACGCACTCATGATGCACACATTCATTACGTGCACAGCGCCATAGAAGATTTTCCTTTTGCGCACAACCGCTATCAGCTGGTGGTATCTTCCCTTGCGTTTCACTATATTCAAGACTTTCAAAAAATTTGCGGCAAAATTTTTGACTGCTTACAAAACGACGGCTCTTTTGTGTTCAGTGTTGAACACCCAATGTGTACGGCTTGGCCGATTGGCTGGCACACTGAAGCAGACACTTCTTTTTGGCCCGTGCGAGATTACCAAGATGAATCCATACGCCATACCCAATGGTTTGTGGATGATGTCGTGAAATACCACCGCACCACACAAACCTACGTATCGACTCTCATCGAGTCTGGATTTACCCTCCATGCATTATAAAGAACCACAGCCATCCATTGACGCCATTAAATCTCGCCCTGCACTAGCAATGCACTGTATGAGACCACCTTTTTTAATTCTTAGCGCCAAAAAAAAGCCGCTCAATAGCCCCACATAGCACGAATAACGTCCCTAATGATGGTTGGTGTCAAGTAGTCTGTGTGCAAAATCAAGCGTGATTTTATTTCGACTCTTCATGTTGATTTTGTCGGAATTTTGCTCTGCCGGTTCAATTTCAATCAAAAAGGGTTTACAAGCCAACCTACGCGCGTTAAAAAGACAGACTTCTCTCAAAAACAACAAGTACTCAATATATTAGTTTAAGGAGCATCACGTGAAAGTAGGTTTTGTAGGCTGGCGCGGCATGGTGGGTTCGGTCTTGATGCAGCGCATGCAAGCAGAAAAAGACTTCCAACACATTCCTGAAGCATTTTTCTTTACCACCTCCGCTGCCGGTAAAGAAGCGCCTAATTTCGGGCAAGCTGCGAAAACCTTATTGGATGCCAATGACATCGATGCCTTAGCTGATATGGATGTCATCGTGACTTGCCAAGGAGGTGACTATACCAAAGCGGTTTATCAGCCGCTGCGTCATCGTGGTTGGACAGGCTATTGGATTGATGCTGCCTCCACTTTGCGCATGACTGAGCAATCGGTCATTGTATTGGACCCAGTCAACCGTGATGTTATCGATACCGCTTTAGCCAATGGCACCAAAGATTTCATTGGTGGCAATTGTACCGTATCGCTCATGCTCATGGCGTTAGATGGCCTGTTTGCCAATGATTTGGTGGAATGGACCACGAGCATGACTTACCAGGCAGCCTCCGGCGCCGGCGCCAAAAACATGCGCGAGCTGATTACAGCAATGGGCGCCATTGAGAAACAAGTTGATGTTGAATTGGCTGATCCAGCCAGCGCCATTTTGGATATTGACCGTAAAGTATCGGATTTCCTGCGCAGTAACGACTACCCAAAAGCGCAATTTGGCGCGCCATTGGCGGGTAGCCTGATTCCTTGGATCGATGCCGATTTGGGTAATGGTCAGTCAAAAGAAGAGTGGAAAGGCGGCGTGGAAACCAATAAAATTCTGGGCCGCAGCGACAACCCCATCGTGGTTGATGGTTTGTGCGTGCGTGTGGGCGCCATGCGTTGCCACAGCCAGGCTCTGACTTTAAAACTGAAGCAAGATTTGCCCGTGGCCGAAATTGAGCAATTATTGGCCAATGCCAACGATTGGGTCAAAGTGGTACCCAACGAAAAAGCCGCTTCGGTTGCCAACCTGACGCCCGCAGCCGTAACGGGCACCTTAACAGTGCCCGTTGGTCGCATTCGCAAAATGGGCATGGGTGGTGAATACATCAGTGCATTCACTGTCGGTGATCAGTTGTTGTGGGGTGCAGCAGAACCAATTCGTCGTATTTTGCGTATTGTCCTCAAAACCCTGTAACGGCCCAGCCATTTTATTGACTATCCAAGCCCAGCGCATGCTGGGCTTGTTTGATTTTTCTGCACTAAATTTCCGTTGACATTTCACCCCGTTTCACCCAATCTGCTTTCAGCTTTTGATGACGACACTTTAATCAACAAAATCATAAGGAAATCATGATGCGCACCAAATATTTATTCGCGGTTTTGTGTGCTTTGCCCGTATTGGCTTGGGCTGACAATTGTGACCGCACTCGTAACACTTTTGACGACATTTACTGCACCAATAAAATCTATGCCAATGCCGATGCGGAACTGAATCAAAATTACCAGCGATTGCAAAAAAAACTGAACGCCAATCAAAAAAACCTGCTGAAACGCTCTCAAATCCGTTGGATACGGCAACGCGACACACAATGCGATACCAGTGACGAAAGCAGCCAAAGCGTGAATGTGGACTGCCGCCTGCGCCAAACACAAGAACGCAACCACTGGTTACGTGAACGCCTGCGTGAGTGCCAGGCTGTGGGCTGCAAGACCAGTATGCTCGATCACTGATGTCTACATTTTTAGGCTGCCGAATTTTTCAGGCAGCCCTTATATATTGCACCCCATCTAAGGGGTGAACACAAAAGCCCCTTTTGCCAAGAGAAGGGGCTTTTTATGTTTGTTCGTGAATATCCATGTTTTGTTTTGCGTGATGGCCAAGTTGGTGGTTTTTCTGCTGCTTATTTCTTAACGCGTCACCCTATTAATTCTGTTCATTCTAATCAAATTATCGTTGCTAAGTCTTTAAATGGCGCTCGTCATGAACTTCGTGAGTTATCAAAACTGACTAACTTTCCATTTTATGATGAATCAGTGGGGCAACGATGAATCTATTTCAGCCCCAATTCATTGAACGTATTGAAACTCAAGATCGTAAAGTTGTCGTTAGTCGTTTGGGTACCAGTATTCAAGCTGTTTTTTCAATCCGTGGTATTGATCACGAAACGCGTTTCTTCCGCCCTGAAGAGTCAAGTCAAAAAGACGCTGCTATTCGTTATTTCTTGCGCTATGGCAAGTGCTCAATTCACTTTGGGCGTAAAGCGTAATGTCTATCAACTCGCTGAAACTTCAAAAATCAACAGCCGCGACAGGAAGCGCGGCGGAGCTTGCGACGACGCGCGATACTGGCGCGGCTGTTGATGCCCCCCCTAGGCTAACAGGGGGGGACGAAAATACACCCCTTAGCTCAAAGGGTACGGACGAAAAATTATTTTCGCTATTTGCTGCTGAAGAAATTAAGAAATATGAATATTTCAAAACCACGGTAACTGACGATAAGGGGCGTTTGATTGAAATTCCCTTGCGTCGTGGTTTATCTGATGCAGCACTCATTGACCAGTTAACGTTCACAATTCATGAAACCACATTGACAAAACATCTCGGTTATCCGCTGATATCCGATACTGACTTTATTTGTGCTTACAGTGAAATCTTGATGGCGATTTTCGGGTTCGGTGTCACCGAGCGTTTGCCGTTTAAGGGCAAGTTTTTCTATGACTCATGCTATCACTTAGGCCCGTCTGGTATTGAGTACGGAAAACTTCATTATGGTGGTCAACGTGACACAATTCTCATTGAGCTGAATGGCACGGGTTGTCAAGCTGCTAAAGAAGGTTGGGAATCTCGTCTTTATGCTTTTCTCAAACTTGCAATTCGTCCAAACATTACTCGCGTTGATGTTGCTCACGATTTTTTTAATGGTGAATACAGCCCTGAGCGCGCAATGGTCGATCATGATCATGGTTTATTTGACTGTAAGAATATGCGTCCAAAGTCTGAATGTGTGGGTGCTGCTTGGCGTGAAGAAGATTTCACGGGCAAAACTTTCTATGTCGGCCGTCGTGGTAATGCCAAATTCACCCGAATTTATGAAAAAGGGCGGGCATTTGGGGATAAAGATTCTAAGTGGGTTCGTTTTGAAACTGAGTTCCGCGCTACTAAAACCCATCACGTTCCATTGGCTATTTTGCAAAAGCCAGGCGAATTTTTAACAGGTGCATATCCTATCGGTGCTTCTATCTTTGACTGCGCTGTTCAGCGCATTGAAACCAAAAGCCAAACCGTGAATTTGACTTTTGACCAACGTATTTTTCACGCGAAAAACCAAGTCGGGCGTTTGATGAATTTTCTTTTAGATATAGGCAAAGCACCTGACGAAATTTGCCAAATGCTCAAAGCTGATGACGGTAAATATCCAAATGGATTGATGCCTGAACAATATGATGCTGATAAAGCGCAAGAGGTTTATTTACATGAATACATTGCCCCTCTTGAAGATGATTTTGGCATGGTCAACCTACCATCTTTGTCCCCTAATTTTGACCATAGGCGGCGTTTTTTTCCAGTCGATAAAACTGATTTTGAAGTAAGGCAAGAAATGGCTGAAGAAGCCGAAGAAATTAGCAGAAATTTAAACAATACAATAGTGAAAGGGTTTTGAAATGGATTTCAACAGTATCAGCCAGCCAGCTTATGAGCGCGCCATCATTATGGGCGTTACTAAATTTCAAGGCGAAATTGAAGGTTCAAAAATTGATACCTGCACGGTATTTATTGCAACCAAATTCAATGACGAAACAGGTAATGCAACTGGTTTTGGTGTTGCCAAAATCAAGTTTGGTTCGTCAATCAATTTCGGTCGTTTTAACGGCGTTCAATTTCCAACAAATGCTGATGTACTTTTTGAGCGCACCACAAATGGCGCTGGTAAACAAACTTCCATTTTGAAAGATGTGAAGTTGCCGACTGCAAAGGGTTAAATAATGGATTACGTTCAGCGCTTTATTGTTCAGGATTTGGACACTTTTGAGTTTCTGTGTCCTGACCCTAACGGTGATATTGGCCAGACGCCTTACCTAAAAAGCGCTGGACGGTATGACACTCGTGAAGACGCTTTTCAAGCGGGTATAGAAGAGTGCGGGGGGCAGTTTTCTGTAACTGCATTTTTTGAAACTGGAGATTTCTAATATGCAAAACAAAATGCCATTGAGCATGAAAATAAGTTTAGGTTTTTTGATCTTCTTTTTAGTTATTTTGGGTACTGCCACGGTTTTTGTTTTCGGCTGACAAAATTCAGGCTCATGGGGCGGCGGCCTGATTACCTTCTCTTAGCCGCCCTCTTACTTAAAGGAAACGTTATGAAACTGATGAACGCTGCTAAAAAATATGCGCCTCGTCGTGTACAGCAAGCTGCCGCTGGTTTGGGGCTTGCGGCTATGTCTGCCATGTCTATGGCCGCTGTGGGTGATATTTCTGACATTGGCACTAATGCTGCGACTGAGATTGCAAAATTTGCAATTATGATTTCTGCGATTGGCGCGGCTGTATTGTCTGTTGTTGTGCTGATTCAAGGCTTCCGAATGGCCTTTGGCATGGTTAAAACCGCACGTTAAATCTTGGGGGCAATATGGGTTTTCGCATAGGTATGCAATGTTTTGAAACATCTGAAGCTGCGCATGATTACATGCTTTCTCAACTGCCCCCTACCATATCCCAAGACGGTCAAATTTTACGACCTGTAAAAAATGGCCATTCTTGGGAATTAAATGGGCAAGTTATTGAATTGAGTTTTCCTGAATGTAGTCAAGCTGAACAAATTACCCAAGGTTTTATTATCGGTGCACCGATTCTTGGTCTTTTTATGATTGTTTTCTTTTTCAAGGCTGCAAAAAAGCTGATTGAAACATTGGGCGAAATTGGCGGGAGTGGTGATGATTGATTTTTGGTTGTTGTATGGCTTTGGTGCAATGCTGGTCTGCTGTCTTTTGTTTCGTTGATTAGCATGTTAAATTCCTTGTGTTTACGAACGTTCACAAAAGGAATTCAAGATGCTTATTAGTGAAGCTGAGTTGTATCAGATGAAAATGACAAGTTTTATATATAAGGATTTACCTTATGCTGTTATTTTTTATCGTGAAATGAAGAGAAAGAATTTTTTAGTTGCTGAAAAACTCAATCCGAATCTTTTTTACAATTTTTTTAATCGGTTTGACCCTAATCAGCGGCGTTTAGAAATTCTTTTTCCTGACAACTCAACTTTGATATTTGATTTCAAAGTGAAAAAATGTCATGTTTATCACCCGCAGTCTATTTTTATCGATACTATTGATTTGCTCTAGTATAGCTTGCGCTGATGCGGAAATTCGCGGTTCTAATATTTCTGTTAAAGATAGCGTTACAAAAACTATGGATCCTGCACGTTATCAATATGAGAAGGGTTCGCATTACGTTTCTGAATCACAAAGGTTTAATACTCAATTCCGAGAAGCTATGGATGGTTTCTCTGTTCGGGGTAAGGGAAATTTACCTGTCGATAATCGTATTACAGTGCCGCGTTCAAATGTCCTTCAGGGTCTTTTAAAAAATGCGAAGAAGTTCAAGAAACTTGGCGGCGGTTGGGGTGGTGTTGCTGCTGGTTTAGTTTTGCCCTACCTTGCTGACAAAGGTTATGAATGGATGAAGGATTTACAGTGCCAAGCTGGCGCACAAGAAAAATGCGAAGGTTTTGGCATTAAATATTCTTATGTCGGTAAATATCGAGCTTTCGAACAACCTGATATTGTTGTTTATTCTAATTCTATTGAATCTATTCAGTCTCAATACACTGCTTTTGCAAGTACCTTTGTCCCTGATTCTATTGGTTGGATTGGTTATAAGTTTGATTCTATTAATAAACCCGGCTGGCAATATTGGTATGCTTCATATATCAAAGATGGCGATGTACGCAATCTTACTTCTTTAAATATTTTCCCTGGCTCTGGTACTTCTGAACTAACACAAGAGCAATTCGATGCAATCATCGGCCCTGTTCTTGATTCTGCTGCTGACCCGTCACCATTTGTTAATGCCTCTAAACCATCAGCAAATTCACTGCCCGACGGTGCTACCGTATTAACAACTGTTCCAACTGGCACTACAGCCCAGTCAGTCCCATATCGCAACCCAGTCACCGGCCAGGCAGAACAGCGCAATTATAAATTCACAACAAACAATAACGTCACGAATGTTTATACAACAATAAACAATTATGACGGTGACGAAACGGTTCAAACCGTCACTGAAGACACTGAAACAACAAACGATGATGACGATAAACCAAAAGATGCTTCATCAACTGATTTCTGTGTTCAAAATCCAGACGTCATGGCCTGCGACAAACAACCTGATTCTGCAAGTGACGTTGATCTTGTTATTCCCAAAGAAGAAGTCAATCTAAATTTTACGCCTGCCAGCATTTTTCCGACCGATGGCGTTTGCCCTCAAGGCCCTACATTTCAAGCATTTGATGCGACGTACACAATTAGCGTTGAACCTGTTTGTTTTGTTGCTGAAAAGCTGCGTGGTTGGATTATTTTAATTGGTTGGCTGGTCGCTGCTTTCTTCGTGATTAAAACCATTAATTCTGAGTTATGAGGCGCTTATTTTATGTGCACGCGTGCGTGTACGTGAAATAAGTGTCTAGGGGTGCGGGTGCTCCCGCTTGTCTGATTTTCTGGGGGTGTAATGAAATTTCTAGCCGCTTTATTACCGTTTTTTATGACTGTAGTGGGTCGCATTGTGGCTGCATTTGGTCTTACTGCGATTACTTATGTTGGCTTTGACGTGTTGATTGGTCAGTTCAAAGACAAGATTCAAGAATGGGTTTCATTGATTCCCGAAGCAATGTTGCAACTGTTTTACATGTCCGGTGGCGGTGTGGTTTTAAACATTTTGTTTGGCATGATGACTTTTATCGTGACGTTCAAAGGCATGTCTAAATTAACAACAGTACTGGGGCGTAAATAATGGCCGTTGAAATTGTATTGGTAACAGGTAAACCGCGCATTGGTAAGACTGCTTTTGTCGTCGATTTGCTGGCAAATGATGCGCGTTATAAAGGCCGCAAGCTGTTCTCAAATATCAATGGGCTTTTACTACCGCATGAGCAGCCGCCAGAGGGTCATTCTTGGGAAGATATGCATGTTTGGCTTAAGTGGCCTGAAAATAAAGGTGCCATTGTTGCTTATGATGAAGTGCAGAACCTTTTTCCAAGTCGGGCGAACGGCGCAAAAATGAGCGATAACGTTTTGTTTTTGAATGTTCACGGCCATTATGCGATTGATATGTTTTTTATTACGCAGGGTACTAAGATTATTGATGTTAACTTGCGTGAAACAGTTAATCGTCATATTCATGTTGCAGCTAACAAAATGGGCGGTTTAACACGCCTTGAGTGGGCTTATTGTGCCAATAATCCGTTGGGGCAAGCCAAGGATGCGATTTCATCGACACATAAAATCAATGAAAATGTGTTTGAGCTGTATAAATCAGCTGAAGCGCATATTGCTGGCGAGCGTAAAAGGTCAAACTGGTTTTATGTGATTGGCGTCATGCTTATTGTTTTGCCTCTTTTACTCTGCTTGATTGGATTTATGGGCTATAAAATTTATAAAGGCTTTCAAGCAAAGGCGGCGCCTACACAATCTGCTCAAGTGCACACAAAACAAAACAGCAACATTGTTACAGGTGATATGGTTCAAAGTGTCGCCAGTGGCACGCTGCCAACGCCACAGCCAGCTCAGGCGCAACCATTAACTGCAGAAATGTATGAGCCAACAATGGAAGGTCAGCCACAATCAAAACCACTTTATAACAGTGTTAGGGTTGTTAAATCATATGAACGTATAGCAGCGTGCATCAAAGGTGGTAAGAGTGGCTGTACGTGTTATAGCGACCAAGCTACGCCTTTAAAAGAAGTTACCAACTCAAAGTGTATTGAGTATGCTGCTAATGGTTTGCCGTTTGACCCATTTCGTGAATCTAATCCACAGTCTCAAAATACAAGTAAAGTTAGTCAATCTGGTTCTCAAGATTCCCAGGTCACACGTTTGGATAGCAAAGCGCCAGACAATAATCTTATGCCCTCAACTTATGCGCCTGGAACTGCAAATTAAATTTCCAACTTAAAGCATTTAAATCTGAATGCTTTGGGGTGGGAATTAGCTATTCACACCAAAGCCGCTGATCTCGAAAGTGCAGCCTAGCTTTTAAAGCTGGAAAGAAGATAGAGACAGCGGTTTTTTCTATCCTAAATTTGAACACTATCTAGAAACAGCCAGTCTGATTTCGTATATAAGGTTAAAACAATGCATTACCTTGGGATTGATATTAGTAAGTGCACATTTGACTGCCATTTGATTACTGATAAAGGGGAATTTTTCAGCAAGTTTGATAATAATAAACAAGGTTTTTTGCTAGTGGCCACTTGGATAACGAAAACTTTGTTAATGAATGATGTTGGCCAGATTCATGTTTGTATGGAAGCAACAGGCGCGTATTGGCAAAGTTTAGCCACTTTTCTACATGAAAAAGGTTTTGTTGTTTCTGTTGAGAATCCATCTAAAATTAAGCATTTCAGCAAAGCAATAATGGTGAGAAATAAGACTGATAAGCAAGATGCAAAGACAATTGCACAATATTGTCAAATCATGATGCCTCGGCGTTGGTATCCAGAATCCCATTCTATTATTGAGCTTCGCAATATCATGCGTTTACTTGTTCGTTTAAAGCGACAAAAGGCATCTGAACAAACCAAGTTGATTGAAACACCTAAATCATTAAGCTACGTTATTGAGTGCAATATTGCTCATTTTCAGCAGCAAATAGCTGAAGTTGAATTACTGCTTAATGATTTTTTTAATCAGTATCCTGAATTTAAGAAACAACGAAAGCGCTTAGAAACTGTGCCTGGTATCGGTAAAACATCAGCAGCCGTGCTTTTATCTGTGCTTTTGGGTAGTCAGCAGTTCACAAAAGCAAGTCAGCTTGTTGCATACCTTGGCTTGAATCCACAAGCGCACCAGTCGGGTACTTCAGTTAATGGGAAGATGCGCATTTCCAAGGTCGGTAAATCAGATTTGCGAACTGCTCTATACATGCCAGCAATGGTTGCTTATTCGCACAACTTGTATCCTGAATTAATTGCTAGGCTTAAACTAAAAAACAAACCAACTATGGTGATTATCACAGCAATCATGCGCAAGTTGGCCGTCTATGCGTTCACAATTTACAAAAATCAAACTGACTTTAAACGGGCATAGCTAAACCCGTTTGTAGTTGCACAATAATGTCCATAGGCACCTTTAAAACCATCGTCTAGGGGCAAAGGTCAATTATTGTTAAAAAATCCTTGACGCGCCATTACACTATCTTCTTTCTGACAAGTAATAAAGGAGCAAATGCATGATGTGGCTGCGTGTCTCGCATGCTTTATTGATATTGATTGTGGGATCCAGCTCTGTCCTGTTCGCACATCACAAAACCTGGGCCGCCGCCTCGCCACCGAGCACGCGCCTAGCGCCAGCACCCATAGTTAATGTATGGCGGGATTGGCGCTCTGAAGACGGCCAATATTTTCTTACCCTGCGCACCGGCGTATGGGACCCCAACGGCAACTTGTTTTTCCTCAAACACAAAAATAGCCGCGGTATTGAAGGTTATCAAAAGGGCAAAAACCTTGCGTTAGCATCATTTAATCCTGAATTTGGTTTAAATGCACCGCCCGAATACCGTCTTTCAGGCAGCCTTGATGTCCAAACCAATACGTTCAACGCCAGCATAGAAGACGTGGGCGCACAAACCAAACAAGACATTCTTTTTTCACCCGCCATTCTCGTACGTAATAGGCCATTATTGCGTTTTGTGTTCTATGGTTTCCAAGACAAAGATTGGCATCAAAATTACATTACCCAGATTGATGTCATTGATCAAAAAACAAACCGCACTATCCAGCAATTAAAAGGCTTCACCGCACAGGGCTACATGGTGGATTACATGGACGTAAACTATGATGGCTACTTTGATTTGGTCATGCACATGGGGACGAAAGTAGGCGACCCCCAATACCGTTATTATCTGTATCAGCCGAGTACACGGCAATTCGAGCAAAATAAACAATTTAGCCTCATGTCAGGCTACCCAACCCGTTATCCACATAAGCAGCAAATCCATTTTCAAGAAGGTTTATTCCGCATCGAAAATAACCACTGGCAGCGTATACCGTGCTGCCATGCTGATGATGAATAACCGATGACTCAACCCCAGCCAAATTTCGCCATCCATCCCACCTGAAGCCGCAGGATTTGGTATCATATCGGTGTTTTTTCATCGGCCTGCCATATGTCTGTTTATACCCGTGTTAGTGATGATGACATGCGTGTTTTCCTAGAAGATTACCGTATTGGTCGTTTCGTTTCTTTGCAAGGCATCGCCCAAGGCATCACCAACAGCAACTACTTTGTCACCACCACCCAAGGCCGTTATGTGTTAACGGTATTTGAAGTTTTACAACAAGAAGAACTGCCCTTCTTCTTGGCATTAAAACAACATTTAAGCCTCCGTGGTGTGGCCTGCCCCAGCCCGATTGCTCGCGCTGATGGCCGTCTCGACAGTACCTTACTGGGCAAGCCGGCATGTTTGGTGACTTGCTTGAATGGCCGCGACACCAGTGCACCTTCCGCCGCTCAATGTTTCAGTACTGGTGCGATGTTGGCCAAAATGCATTTGGCCGGAGCCGATTTTTCGCTCACCATGCCCAATCCCCGTGGCAGCGCGTGGTGGCAAGATGCCGCCCAACAATTACTGCCCCTACTGGATGAACACGACGCACAGCTACTCACCGACGAAATGGCATTTTTGGCCGCTGAACCGCACGACGGCCTGCCAAGCGGCATCATCCATGCCGATTTATTTAAAGACAATGTTTTGCTTGATGGCGATGCGGTAGCTGGATTTATTGATTTTTACTACGCTTGCAATGGCAATTTTATGTATGACTTGGCCATTGCCGTGAATGACTGGGCTCGTCAGGCCGACAATCACCTGAATCCCATACTCAAAAACGCATTGATTCAAGGCTACAAAAATGTGCGCACCATCGGCGCAGACGAGATGGCCTACTTCCCGATTGCCCAGCGTGCAGGCTGCATCCGATTTTGGGTGTCGCGGCTATTGGATTATCACTTCCCTCAAGCTGGTGAAATTACCTTCATCAAAGACCCCAATGCGTTTAGGGATTTGCTGCTGGATTTACACGGGGAACAAAATATCGTCGGTTGATCATCACTAACATTTCAGGCAACCCGATTAGAGCTGCCTGAAAACATGAAAGACAATGACCTACGCCTTCATGTGTGTGTCGCTTTTAGCAGGATGCAAGTCTTTCTGCATCCAGATTAGATCCAGCCATTGGCCAAATTTATAACCCACATTTGGCATCAGCCTGAGTGCACAAAGCCCAATTGTTCATGCAGGCGAATCGAAGCAACATTCCCTGCTTCAATGGCCGCTACCATCATGCGCACATCCCGATCTTGGGCATACACCAGCAACGCCGACAATAAAGCGCGACCAATCCCCTTGCCTCGGGCCTCCCGCGACACATACACCGAATGTTCCACTGTATAACGATACCCAGGATAAGCGCGAAAATCACCATAACTGGCATAGCCCAGCACCGCTCCAGCCACCCCCACTGCCACCAACACCGGAAACCCAGCCAGTTCACGCGCGGCCAGCCAAGCACAACGCTCAGCCACATCCACTTCGTTTTCCTGCCAAATAGCCAAGCTATTTCGTACTGCGTCATTAAAAATAGCCGCCACGGCAGGCATATCGTTCACGGTTGCCTTACGCACCACTGCACTAATATCCAAATCCACCCCTATAATATCGAAATGATTGCATGCAAACTCAGCCTCATCTGACAGTGCTTCCTGTATGACCAACTCAAGCCCGATTGGGATAACTGCAACCATGCCTTTAAATATTAACTATTTTTAACAAATATTTAAATCAGGTTGCGCGTAGTTTATTGTTTTAGGTCAAATACTTTAACAACCCTGTCAACAGAAAAGACTATAATTATTCTCAAATAGAATGATTTTTAACCCGCCATCATTGAATGATGGCACAAAATCACTTCATCAGAAGGAGTCCATTATGTCTCAAGTCAACCAAAAAGTCGCCTTTGTCACCGGTGCGGGGCAAGGCATTGGCGAAGCCATCGCCAAACGTTTGGCCAAAGACGGGTTTGCCGTCGCTTGTGCCGATTTGAATGTCGACAATGCCAGTAATGTGGCTAAGGCCATTGAAGCGGCTGGTGGCAAAGCCATCGCAGTTAAAGTGAATGTGGCTGATCGGGATGATGTGTTTGCTGGTGTACGCAATGCCGCAGAACAACTGGGTGGTTTTGATGTCATCATCAACAATGCCGGCTTAGGCCCGACTACGCCAATCGACACCATTACGCCAGAAATGTTTGATAAGGTTTATCACGTCAATGTGGCGGGCGTCATTTGGGGTATTCAGGCAGCATTAGAACAATTTGAAAAACGAGGTCACGGTGGCAAAATCATCAACGCCACCTCTCAAGCGGGTGTGGTGGGTAACCCCAATTTGGCCTTATATTCTGGTACCAAATTTGCCGTACGTGGGGTAACTCAAGTAGCCGCTCGTGATTTGGCTGCCAAGGGCATTACCGTCAATGCTTTTGCACCAGGAATTGTTAAGACACCGATGATGATGGATATCGCGCATCAAGTTGGCAAAAATGCAGGTAAAGATGATGAATGGGGCATGCAACAATTTGCCAAAGACATTGCTTTAGGTCGTTTGTCTGAACCGGAAGATGTGGCTGCTACAGTCGCTTTCTTGGCGGGCAGTGATTCCAACTACATCACGGGCCAGACCATCATTGTCGATGGCGGCATGCAATTCCATTAAATCGAAGAATGGCAAAACCGGCGCATTTGCGCCGGTTTTTTTATGAGCTCGCAAAGCATGCTGGTATGCCTAAATACCAGCAACGCAGGACATCAATCCTGCGTTTTGCCTTTTTGCACCGCAGTCAAACCACAATATTCACCAATCGACCCGGTACCACAATGATTTTACGTGGCGACTTCCCTTCTATAAACCGCTGCGCACCCGGTTCAGCAAGGGCTGCGGCTTCAATATCCCCACTCGCAGCATCGGCCGCAACAGTGATTTTGCCACGCAATTTACCATTGACCTGCACCACCAAGGTGATCTCATCTTGCACCAACGCAGCATCATCAACTTCGGGCCACGCCGCATCCCACAAAGCCTGTTTGGGCTGTAAATGATTCCATAGCGCCTCGCATGCATGAGGGGCAATCGGCCACAGCAATCGCAATAACGCCTCCAATACTTCTTGCGCTACTGCGCGCCCTACTTCATCTTGACAATCGGTTTTGTCATATTGGTTTAGCAATTCCATAATAGCGGCAATCGCCGTATTAAATTGTTGCCTGCGACCATAATCATCAGACACCTTAACGATGGTCTGATGAAGTTTTCGACGTAAATCTTTTAAAGCAGGTGCTAAATCCGCCTGCTTGCCTGAAAACGCCGTAGCAGCATCGCCACTTTGCAAGAAATCATAAACAGTCCGCCAAAGCCGACGCAAGAAACGATGGGCACCTTCAATACCAGCATCCGACCACTCCAACGATTGCTCTGGTGGCGCAGCAAACATCATAAATAAGCGAGCAGTATCGGCACCATAGGCCTCAATCATGGATTGAGGATCAACCCCATTGTTTTTGGATTTGGACATTTTTTCAATGCCACCAATCACCACCGGCAAACCATCGGCCTTTAATGTTGCAGAAATGGGGCGACCTTTGTCATCACGCTGCAAATTCACTTCTTGTGGCGAATACCATTCTTTACTGCCACTGGCCGCATCGCGGTAATAAGTTTCACACACCACCATGCCTTGGGTAAGCAGCCGCGAAAATGGCTCACTCACAGTCAACAAGCCTTCATCGCGCATCAATTTAGTGAAAAAGCGAGCATACAACAAATGTAAAATAGCGTGCTCAATCCCACCAATGTACTGATCCACATTCATCCAGTAACCAGCAGCCTGATCTACCATGCCAGTGTCACAATGTGGCGAGGCATAGCGTGCAAAATACCAACTGGATTCAACAAACGTATCCATCGTGTCGGTTTCTCGCCTTGCTGGCTTCCCACAGCAGGGGCAAGTGGCTTCATAAAATTCAGGCATTTTCGCCAGCGGCGAGCCTGCACCGTCAGGCACCACATTTTCAGGCAGCCTGATGGGTAATTGGTCTTCCGGCACAGGCACATCACCACATGCATCACAATGCACAATCGGAATCGGGCAGCCCCAATAGCGTTGACGGGAAACGCCCCAATCACGCAAGCGGTATTGTGTTTTAGGCGAACCTGCGTGCTTGCTTTGTAAGATGGTGCCGACTTTATCAAAGGCGGCCTGAACACTTAACCCATCCAGTTCACCACTATTCACGCATTGCACATGCTCTTTGCTGCCATACCACTCTTGCCATTCAGTTGCATCAAATACTTGCTCCGGCAACAAAGAAGCCACCACTTGCTTCATCGGTAAATGGTATTTTTGGGCAAACGCGAAATCGCGTTCATCATGAGCCGGTACCGCCATCACCGCGCCATCGCCATAACCCCACAATACATAATTGGCAACCCAGACAGGCAGCATCTCGCCATTGAGGGGATTGATTGCATAGCGTCCAGTCGGCATGCCTTTTTTATCCATGGTGGCCATATCGGCCTCCGCTACAGAGCCAGATTGACACTCATCGATAAAAGCTTGCAATTCAGGGTTATTTACTGCAGCGGCTGTGGCCAGCGGATGTTCTGCCGCCACCGCCATATAGGTGGCCCCCATCAACGTGTCTGGGCGTGTCGTGTACACCTGCACATATTGCGCATATTCACCCGTTAACCCAGCTTGGCTCTCAGGTGTGAGTGCAAACCGAACCTGCATCCCGCGCGATTTACCAATCCAATTGCGCTGCATGGTTTTGACTTTTTCTGGCCAGTGATCCAACTTATCCAAATCAGCCAACAACTCTTCTGCATAATCGGTGATTTTAAAGTAATACATGGGGATTTCACGCTTCTCGACAATGGCACCTGAGCGCCAGCCGCGTCCATCCACCACCTGTTCATTGGCCAATACGGTTTGATCCACAGGATCCCAATTTACGGTGCCGTTTTTCTTATAGATAATGCCTTTTTTAAACAGCCGCAGAAACAGCCATTGCTCCCAACGATAATATTCAGGAGTGCAGGTTGCCACTTCCCGATCCCAATCAATAGCAAACCCCAACACTTTAAGTTGTTTGCGCATATAGGCAATGTTGTCATATGTCCACTGCGCTGGGGCCACTTTGTGCTTCATGGCCGCATTTTCAGCTGGCAAACCAAATGCGTCCCAGCCCATGGGCTGCATCACATTGTATCCATTGAGTAAATGATAGCGACTGAGTGCATCCCCTATAGCGTAATTACGCACATGCCCCATGTGGAATTTGCCAGAGGGATAGGGAAACATAGACAAACAATAATATTTGGGTTTATTGCTGAAATCTTGGCCATGAAATATATGGGCACGATCCCAGCGCTCTTGGGCAGCGGGCTCAATGAGTTCGGGTTGGTAGTGTTCTTGCATATGCGCGGCTAAAGATATGAGTCAAAGATAAAATAAGCCTGCATTATATCAGCTTGCCTAACCCTACGGCGCATCTCGGCAAGGCAACATGATCAAAGGCTGCCTGAAAGCCCATAGAGAGGCT
>NZ_LQXR01000012.1 GCF_001590725.1 Snodgrassella sp. CFCC 13594
TGCCTGAATGGCTTTCCCAAACTCATTTTAGGACGAGCAATATTCATTCATGCATAAAATACCACCCTGCCTCAAGCAATAAACCCACCGCGATCAAAATAAAAATCACAGCACAACCTCGATTAAGGTATTGCAACCTTTTTCCTTGATGCAGCCATTGTGCCAAAGTTTTTCCAGAATAGGCATAAATCAACTGCCATGTGATCTCAATTACAAAAAAACTGACAATTAAAATTAAATATTGTGGCAGAGTTGACGATGTTGTTTGTACAAATTGCGGGAAAAATGCGGCAAAAAATAAAATTGCTTTGGGGTTTGATAACGACACCCCCAGACCAATACGGAACAGCCTACTCGGCGTGGGTGCTACTTTAATGATGTCGGCACCCGACAAATCATGACTGCGTGCATGCCATGCCTGCCAACCTAAGTAAGCCAGATACAATGCACCCAATGATTTGCCGATTTCAAACCATGCAGGCCAGCGACTACTCACAATGGAGACCCCGCCAATAGATAGGCCCAATAAAATCAGCAAGCCCACACTCAATCCCAGTAAAGTGTAGACCGTTTTACGCAAACCATAATTCAAACCATACTGAAAAGCCAGCAACATATTGGGACCCGGCGTTGCCGAAATCACCACATTACTGAGCACAAACAGCCACCATGTACCCCAACCCATAGCGCACCTTCAACAATAAGGCTGCCTGAAAAACATTCAGGCAGCCTTAAATCAGTCACGGTTAATAGAAATTAGACGCCGAAATAATCCAAAATACTGTGTGCAGCATCGCGACCTTCAGCCACTGCAGTTACCACTAAGTCAGAACCTCGAGTGACATCACCCCCCGCAAAAACTTTGGCATTCGCCGTTTGTTGCTTGTGCTCGCCTTTGGCTTCTATACGACCACGGCCATCTACAGTAACACCCACAGCGTTTAGCCATGGCATGTCATGGGGTGCAAAACCAAACGCAATGATCACCGCATCACAAGGCAAAACCATCTCACTGCCAGCAACCACTTCGGCCACTCGGCGACCACGTGCATCTGGGCGCCCAATTGAGTTTTCACCAATTTAATGCCCGTTACATTACCCACCGCATTGGTTTCAATGCCTACCGGTTGCACATTAAATTGAAATTTCACGCCTTCTTCTTTGGCGTTATTGAATTCTTTTTTAGAACCCGGCATATTGGCCGCATCGCGACGATAGGCGCAAATCACTTCAGCCGCTTGCTGGCGAATAGAAGTGCGCACACAATCCATGGCTGTATCACCGCCGCCCAAAACGACCACTCGTTTACCTTGCATCGATACATACTGATCACTGGGCAAACCCATCACATGCTCGGTATTACCAATCAAAAATGGCAATGCAGAATACACGCCATTGGCTTCTTCATTTTCAATACCTGCCCGCAAGCCTTGATACGTGCCCACACCTAAAAATACCGCATCATATGTATCCACCAGCTGATTCAAGCTGATATCTTTGCCGATCTCGACTCCTAGCTTAAATTCAATACCCATTTCTCCGAATACTTGTCTGCGCCGCGTCATGACACTTTTTTCAAGCTTAAAAGAAGGGATACCAAATGTGAGCAAACCGCCGATTTCTGGTGCGCGTTCATACACTGTTACGTCAACACCATTGCGGATCAATACATCTGCACAACCCAAACCGGCTGGCCCTGCACCGATCACGGCCACTTTTTTACCCACTTTTTCGACACCACTGACATCCGGTTTCCAACCCATTTCAAAGGCTTTCTCCGTGATGTATTTCTCAACGTTGCCGATGGTGACTGCACCAAATTCTGCATTTAATGTGCAATCGCCTTCACACAAACGGTCTTGCGGGCACACACGCCCACAGACTTCAGGCAAGCTATTGGTGGCGTGCGCCAATTCAACCGCTTCAATAATACGCCCTTCATTGGCTAATCTTAGCCAATTTGGGATGTTGTTGTGTAAGGGACATTTGTTTTGGCAATAGGGATTGCCACAGGCCAAACAACGATCAGCCTGAGCAGCCGCTTGCGCATCGGTAAAATATTGATAAATTTCAACAAATTCAGACTGTCGGGTAGCCAGAGGGATTTTCGGCGGATCAACGCGCGGCAAATCAATAAACTGATACACGTTTTCTCGTTGGCTCATGGGTGTTTCCTTGAATATTTTTTTATTTATGCACAATGGCATGATTTGTATGTGCCCAGCGATTCAAGCAGCCTAGCTGGCTGCCTGAAAGCCAGATTATTGGGTTACCGCACGCAGTTCCGTGACAGTGCGACGCTTGTGCCCCAATAACGCGTTAACATCATTGGCTTTGGGTTTGACCAACACAAAGCGGTCAACATAGTTGTCCCAATCGCCCAAAATACGCTCACCCAGTGGGCTGTGTGTGTTTTCCACATGTTCGGCAATCAAACCGCGCAAATGCTCCTGATGCGTCGGCAAATCCGTAATGCTTAGGCCTTCGGTCAATTCGGTGTTCAGGCGATGGTCAAAACCGCCGTCCACATCCAATACATAAGCAAAACCACCGGTCATGCCTGCGCCGAAATTAATGCCTGTTTGACCCAATACACACACCACCCCACCGGTCATGTATTCGCAGCCGTTATCACCAATGCCCTCAACCACCACAGTGGCACCGGAGTTACGCACACCAAAGCGTTCGCCCGCTTTACCAGAAGCAAACAGTTTGCCGCCTGTAGCGCCATACAAACAGGTATTGCCAGCGATGGTGGCTTCTTCTGGTTTGAATGCGGTGCCGCCATGTGGCCGGATGACGATCTTACCGCCAGCCATGCCTTTGCCCACATAATCATTGGCATCACCTGTCAGATACAAATTAACGCCGCCAGCCAACCACACACCCAAACTTTGACCTGCCGTACCATTCAAACGAATATCAAACTGCTGTTCCAAATTACCACGATTGCCATATTTCTCGGCAATTTGGCCAGATAAAGTTGCGCCCACTGAACGATCGGTATTGTCAATGTCGTAGCTCAAGTCCACGTTACTACCGCTTGCCAACGCATCACCAATATCTTTCATGATGCTGCGATTGAGGCGCCCTTTATCAAATGGCGGGTTATTTTGAGTGCAATGCAATGCACTGCCTGCTGGTACTTTGGGCGAATACAACAAGCCACTCAAATCCAAAGTGGCGTGCTTGGGCGTAGTACCTGCAATAATTTCCAACAAATCCGTACGACCAATCAAATCCGTGAGCTTAGCAACACCTAACTGGGCCATAATTTCACGAACATCTTGAGCAATGAATTTAAAGTAATTCATGGCTTTTTCAGGCAATCCGTGGAAATGCTTGTTACGCAAAGTTTCATCTTGCGTGGCCACACCAGTCGCACAATTATTTAGATGACAAATACGCAAATACCGACAACCCAATGCTACCATCGGCCCTGTGCCAAAACCGAAGCTTTCAGCGCCCAAGATCGCGGCTTTGATAATGTCTAAACCCGTTTTGAGGCCACCATCAACTTGCAATCGCACCTTATGGCGTAGATTGTTTTCCACCAAAGCCTGTTGTGCTTCAGCCAAACCCAATTCCCAAGGGCTGCCTGCATATTTCACACTGGTCAACGGGCTTGCACCGGTACCCCCATCGTAACCAGAAATGGTAATCAGATCGGCATAAGCTTTGGCCACACCCGTAGCAATCGTACCCACACCAGGCAAAGATACCAGTTTTACAGAAATCAGCGCACGTGGGTTAATTTGTTTCAAGTCAAAAATCAGCTGCGCCAAATCCTCAATGGAATAAATATCATGATGTGGTGGCGGTGAAATCAAAGTAGCACCAGGCACGGCATAGCGCAGTTGGGCAATGTATGGAGTCACTTTATCACCCGGTAATTGGCCACCCTCACCGGGTTTAGCGCCCTGCGCCACCTTAATTTGAATCACATCGGCACTCATCAAATAAGCTGGGGTCACACCAAACCGACCAGAAGCCACTTGCTTGATGCGTGACACCTTTTCAGTGCCATAGCGTTTGGGGTCTTCACCACCCTCGCCCGAATTTGAGAAGCCACCCAAACGATTCATCGCAATGGCCAAAGACTCATGAGCCTCTGGACTCAATGCACCGATCGACATAGCCGCGCTGTCAAATCGTTGATAGAGATTTTCCGCCGCTTCAACTTTATCCAGCGCAATGGGCGTTTTATTCTCGATTTTCAAGCGCAATAAATCACGCAAAGTGGTGACTGGTCGGTTGTTCACTGCATCCGCATATAAGCGGTATTTGGCATAGTCACCAGTATTGACCGCTGATTGAAGTGTATTCACCACTTCAGGATTGTATGCATGGTATTCACCTTGCGGCTTGAACTTCAAAAAACCGCCCGAATCCAAGGATTTACTGCGCTGCCATGCGACTTTGTGAAAGCGCTGTAATTCAGCATCCAACTGCTCAAAGGTTGCTCCTTCAATGCGACTGGCCATCCCTTTAAAGCATAAATGAGCCACTTCATGATGGAAACCAATGGCTTCAAACAAACGAGCACAACGGTAAGATGAAATGGTGGATATCCCCATTTTCGAAATAATCTTGTACAAGCCTTTATTGATACCATTGCGAAAATTGGCCATGACCACACGCAAGGGCTTGGCAATCGCACCAATGCTGACCATGCGCGCCAAACTTTCATACGCCAAATAGGGGTACACAGCAGTGGCGCCCAAACCAATCAACACCGCAAAGTGGTGCGGATTGCGAGCAGAGCCAGTTTCCATAATGATGTTGGCGTCACAGCGCAAATTGGTATCGACTAAACGCTGCTGAATTGCACCTACTGACATCGGCGCAGGAATCTGGATTAAATCCTTACCAATTTTGCGGTCAGACACAATCAGCAACACTGCGCCATTTTTCACCGCATCCACTGCGGCATCACACAGTTTTTCAATGGCCTGTTCCAGCCCCATTTCTGCGGGATTGTAAACGGCATCCAAACGATGACTTTTATAGTGCGCTTCAGGCAACTTTAAAAGTTGCATCATGTCAGAGTACAACAGCACTGGTGATTTAAAATTAACCCGATGCGACATCCCTTCTGCTTCAAAAAATACACTCATTTCTCGACCAATACTGGTGGTCAAGCTCATCACGTGTTTTTCTCGCAAAGGATCGATGGGCGGATTGGTCACCTGCGCAAAATATTGGCGGAAATAATCGTAAATGAGACGGGGACGCTGAGAAAGCACGGCAAAAGGCGTGTCATCACCCATCGAGCCCACTGCTTCTTGACCGTTTTCGCCCAAAACGCGCAACACGCTTTCCATCTCTTCTTGATCATACCCAAACTGCTTTTGAAACACCGCCAATTTAGCGGGATCCAAATATGGCTCGCCCACCTGATCATCTGGCAATTGCTCAAAAGGAATCAGCGAAAGTACATTTTTATCCAACCACTCTCGATAAGGGTGCCGCGCTTTCAATTCATTATTAATGGCACTGGAATGCAGCAGCTTACCTTCCCTAGTATCAATTACCAACAATTCACCAGGGCCGACACGGCCTTTTTCCAACACTTCATCCGGCGCGTAATCCCAAATACCCACCTCAGACGCAATGGTGATCAATCCATCTTGGGTAATCACATAACGCGCTGGACGTAAACCGTTGCGATCAAGGTTGCAAGCCGCGTAGCGGCCATCACTCAACACAATGCCTGCGGGGCCATCCCAAGGTTCCATGTGCATAGAGTTGAAGTCGTAAAACGCGCGCAAAGCATCATCCATGTCTGGGTTATGCTGCCATGCCGGTGGCACCAATAAGCGCATAGCGCGGAATAAATCCATGCCACCATTCACAAACAATTCCAGCATATTGTCCAATGAGCTGGAATCAGAGCCCGTTTCATTCACAAAAGGAGCTGCCGTTTGTAAATCAGGAATCAGCGGTGTGTGGTATTTGTATGCACGCGCCCGCGCCCATGCCCGGTTGCCTGAAATGGTATTGATTTCGCCATTGTGCGCCAAATAACGAAATGGCTGAGCCAGCTGCCAGCGCGGTAAAGTATTGGTGGAGAAGCGTTGATGAAACAAACAAATCGCAGATTGCATGCGCAAGTCGGCCAAGTCTAGATAAAACTTAGGCAAATCTTTGGGCATGCACAGACCTTTATAAATGGTGACCTGATTAGACAGGCTGCATATATAAAAGTCGCGGTGGCTAATGCGTTTTTCAATGCGCCGACGCGTCATAAATAAACGCCGCTCCAAATCACGCGGCAGCCAACCCGCTGGCGCATTCACAATCACCTGACGAATAATGGGCATGTCAGCCAACGCAATCTCACCCAACACCGCTTGATTGATGGGTACTTCACGCCACATCGCTACGCCTAAGGTTTCTCGGGTCAGCTCTTCTTCAATAATGGCCTGATATTCTGTTGCCAAAGCCTCTTCATGAGGTAAAAACACCATCCCCACGGCAAAGTTCTTAGCCAAGGCAATGCCAGCTTCTTCCGCTACTGCTTGAAAAAACCGTTTCGGCATCTGCATCAACAAGCCGCAACCATCCCCAGTTTTCCCATCGGACAAAATAGCGCCACGATGCTGCATACGCGACAAACCCAAGATGGCAGTACGCACCACTTTGTGGCTTGGTTCGCCCTGTATGTGGGCAATCAATCCGAAGCCGCAATTTTCTTTTTCTAAGGTGCGATCATATAGTTTGGTCATTCCAAAACCTCTTTTGCTGGTAGTACTTTAGTAGTGTTCTTTTGGGCAAAGCAAGAGCGTTAAAATACAAAACTTTACCGCACTGCGTCAAAGTTTTTTTGCACTGCGAAACTAATTTTTTCATTTGTATGTCAGAATCATTTGAACAAATCCACTAGGTGCGTTTTTATTCAAATTACATCATGTGCCATTTTCAGCATTTTTCACCACATCCCACTAGTGAATGCCAGATTTATGGTTGATTCTCCTTTATAGAAGAACCAGCATCTATATCTCAATCCATGCGCCAGTGTACTGTGTACACAACAATGGCGCCGATTCTAGTTATCCCAAACACACCTGCCATTTAATCAGCGTTATGGGATGCCAATAAGGCCGGAAGCAAACGGACAATCCACTGCCGCAATAACATTAATTGCCCATGGAAAAAATGTCCGGCTCCCGGCACCACCACCACAGGCATGCCTTGCTCTGCAGCCCAAACCAAACCATTTTTCAAAGGGATCACATCATCATCCTCACCTTGGATCAGTAAGGTTCGCAAAGCATCAAATGCCGGTGGCGCAGGCACAGTGTATTTACCCACTGCAGGGGCAATGAGCAATAGCGCATCCGGCTTAGCGGTACGCGCCGCAAACAGTGCCACATAACCACCAAAAGAAAAACCCGACAATACAAACTGGGTGGCTTGAGGATGTTGTGCACGGGCATAATCAGCCACAGCCAAACAGTCCACCACTTCACCGCGGCCATAATCATGCTGTCCGTCACTCAATCCCACGCCCCGAAAATTGGGCAAATAGCAATGAAAGCCCAATTGCGACAAAGCTTTTGCTGCCGTTTGTACGACTTTATTGGTATTCAACCCGCCTTGCAGCGGATTGGGATGATTGATGACAGCCACACCGCGACCCATACCTTGCGCTGGCACATAAAGGGTTTCCAAACGCCCCACAGGTCCTGCTATCCACAATTGTTGCTGTTTAGCCAACATCCGAATTTTCCTCCTCTAGCGGATCCAGCAATAAACGCTCAACAGGGCGGCCTTTCGCCAAGTCCTCATCTAAGATTTCCTGTAAATCAGCGTCATCCACATAGGTATACCACCGCCCTTCAGGGTAAATCACCAAGCAAGGACCTTCGTCACAACGCCCCAAACAGCCTGATTGGCTAACACGCAGCTTGCCTGGACCAATTAATCCTTGTTTTTTGGCATGCCCTTTGATGTAATCAAGCGCACCAGCACCCACCTCGTCATCACCACAACTTTGACGACTCGGATCATTGCGTTGATTACAGCACACAAATACATGCCGTTGAAAATAAGCCATTTTGCATTCCTTTATCAAAGAGCGCCTAGATAAGCAGGCTGCCTGAAACCTTCATTCAATCAAAAGACAAGCCAGAATGATGATGGTGTTGTTGTGACTTAATCGCAGCCAACATAATGGGCAAATCCAGATCAAACTGAGCGGCTCGCTGTTGCGCGCGTTTCTTTAACGCTGCCCAATCGCGCATCGTGGGTGTTTCTTGGAAAGCCAGCACCGCCACATTGCCATGCGTTTGTGCAGGCACCATCAAAACACGATGATCAAACACTGCGCGCAAACGACGCACAAATGTCTGGAATCGTTTATCGCCCTGCCACCAATTGGTTACAAACACACCGCGATCACTTAATGCGGTGCGGCAGTCTGCAAAAAATGGCTCGCTAACCAATTCATCAATGATTTGTTCGCCATCAAACCCATCCACCAACAGCACATCCGTTTGGCCGCGCAAAACTTTCACATATTCGGCGCCATCCGCTTCAATCACTTCAAAGCGATCACTTTCAAACGGCAATTCAAACAGTCCACGGGCAATTTGGATCACTTGGGGATTGATTTCAATTGCAGTCTGGCGCGTTTCAGGCAAAAACGCATCAATCCAGCGCGCAAAAGAACCGCCACCCAAACCAATTTCAGTGATGTGTTTGGGCAACTCGTCCACGAACAACAGCCACGCCATCATGGCGCGGCTATACGACAATACCAGCTCACTGGGATTGTCCAAATTCATTGAGCTTTGTATGGTGGGCGTACCCAAGTGCAAAGAGCGAATATTGCCTTCTTCGGAAATACCCACCTCAGGCAAGGCGTGTCGCCCGGGACGCAGGCGGCGATAAGGATGTTGTGGCATAAATATCGAGAATCACGCTGCCTTTTCAGGCAGCCTTAGTGGTTTAAGCATCGGTGCCGGCCAATAAATGCAGTGCTTCCTGATATTTGGCCAATGTTTTGTCAATCACATCCGCAGGCACTTTCGGTGCAGGAGGTTGCTTATTCCAACCACTCTGCGTTAGCCAATCGCGGATAAACTGCTTATCAAATGAAGGCGGGTTGGTGCCCACTTGGTATTGGTCTGCCGGCCAAAATCGGCTGGAATCAGGGGTCAATACCTCATCCATTAACGTGAGTGTTCCGTGTTCATCCAAGCCAAATTCAAATTTGGTGTCGGCAATAATAATGCCTTTCTGGCGAGCAAATTCAGCAGCTTGTGAATACAAGGCAATGGCCTTTTCACGCACCTGGCGGGTTAATTCTGAACCCAGTAAACGTTCGCACTCAGCCAAGCTGATGTTTTCATCATGGTCTCCCACGGCAGCTTTGCTTGAAGGGGTAAAAATCACTTCCGGCAACTGCTGTGCTTCTTGCAAGCCAGTTGGCAGGGTAATGCCGCAGATGGCACCTGTTTTCTGATAATCCTTCCAGCCGCTCCCCGCCAAATAACCCCGCACAATGGCTTCAATTTTTAATGGCTCAAGCTTTTTAACCACCACAGCCCGCTTGGCCAATGCTTTGGCTTGCGCTGGTGGCAAAATATCATCAACCGTTTCGCCAGTAAAATGGTTAGGCATCACATTTTTGAGTTGTTCAAACCAAAAATTGGAAATTTGTGTGAGAATTTCGCCTTTCCCAGGAATCGGGTCATCCAAAATCACATCAAATGCCGATAAACGATCCGAAGCCACCATCAACATACGCCGGCCATCGATTTCATATAAATCACGTACTTTGCCTGAATAAATCTTTTTTAACCCCAATTCGCTCATGACCCGCCTTTCTGAATTTCAGGTGTGTATCGACTGGCGCAGCACCAAGACACAAATATGCAGATTGGCAATGTCCATACCAATATGTTAACGTTAATCGTCCTGCGCTCAAGCCAACAGCAAGACGTTTATTTTAACCGAAAATTACGTCTTTCAGGCAGCTTGTGTACTTGAAAATGGTGTTTTACCACCCAGATATTTTTCGTGGTACCCATTTTAATGCCAACATGGCCTTTAATTGTTATCTCCTGCACGAAAGGAAACCATCATGAGTAAAGATTTTGAAGCCCAGAAAAAAGAATTGATGAAGGAAGTGCGTTCCGTATTAAATGAAGTAGAAGATTTGTATGAGTCTTCTGTGGATAACGGTTCTGAGCAAGCCAAAGCGCTGAAACAAAAAGTCCAAGAAAAATTAACCAAAGCCAAAGACCACCTGTGGGACATGGAATCTACACTCACTGAAAAAGCACGTGAAACGGCAGCACGCACCGACGAATTAGTCAGGGAACAACCTTACTACGCCATGGGCGCCGCCGCTTTGACAGGTCTATTGGTGGGCTTGTTGATGAGCAGCAGTTGTAAACGTCGTTAATGGTGTGATTGATATTTCAGGCAGCCAAGTAGGTTGCCTGAAATAAATAAGCCACGTCATGAATCATTATATTGATAACCAACCACACTGGGACACACCATCATGGGCTTAGGCGATCATGCACGCCAATTTAAAAGCTGGTTAACCTATGGCAGCGAGCTGCTGTGGCTGCGCCTAAGAATGCTGCGTTTGGATGCCATTGCGCAATTGCGCAGCGTTATTTTTCTGTTTGTGGCGGCCTTGTTTTCGACGGTGGCCTTTTTTCTTGGTTTTATCAGCTTATTGTTCGCACTCAACAGCGTGCTTTCCCCTGTGGCCAAAATGTGGGTATTTTTTGGCTTAACGGGTTTGTTTTTCTTAGTGGTTATCGGTTTATTGTGGTGGGTGGCTCGACTATGGCAGCAACAGGGCCGCTTTATGGAAGACACTTTACATGCAATGGAGCAGGATTTTGCCTATCTAAACAACCGCGATACCAGCATAGGAAAGAAAAACGATGAGTAAACGCACACCCACTTGGCAGCAACAAAAAGAACTCCTCAACCTTAAAGCGGAAGTGGTGCGTTTAAAACTGGTTTCTGAACAATTAAAAAGCAGGTCCAGTCGGCAACAACCCACCCTGGATTGGTCGCGGTGGTTAGGCATGCTGGATGGCATCCCACTAACTGGATTGGCGTTTAAACTGCTCAACAAGCCCAAAAATTGGCGCAATAAAATCGTTTTGGGCGCCCTATTGAGTGCAATCACACTGTGGCGCAAACCACGTCAAGAAAACAAATAAACAATAAAAAAGAAGCAGGCATTTGCCTGCTTCTTTTTTATATTGATAATCAACTATTAAACGCCCCGCAACAAATCATTCACACTGGTTTTAGCACGGGTTTTAGCATCCACTTTTTTCACAATCACCGCACAATACAAACTGTGGCTACCATCTTTCGCCGGCAGGCTGCCTGAAACCACCACTGAGCCAGCAGGTACACGGCCATAACTGATTTCACCGGTTTCACGATCATAAATTTTGGTGGATTGACCAATGAATACACCCATTGAAATCACGCTGCCTTCTTCCACAATTACACCTTCCACAATCTCCGAACGCGCACCAATAAAGCAGTTATCCTCAATAATGGTAGGAGCCGCCTGTAAAGCTCGAGTACTCCGCCGATACCCACACCGCCACTTAAATGCACGTGCTTGCCGATTTGCGCACAAGACCCTACGGTGGCCCACGTATCCACCATGGTACCTTCGTCCACATAAGCACCAATATTCACATAAGAAGGCATGAGCACCACATTTTTAGCCACGAAACTACCGTGACGCGCTACAGCACCGGGCACCGCACGGAAGCCGGCTGCCTGAAAATCAGCCTGATTCCAAGTCGAAAATTTGGTGGGTACTTTATCAAAATAGCGGTTCACGCCATCATCAGCCAACGCATTATCAGCAATTCTAAACGACAACAGTACGGCCTTTTTCGCCACTCATTGACTTGCCAGTGTCCATTTTTTTTCTCGGCTACGCGCAAGACACCTGAGTCTAGCTGCCGAACTGTTTCCAAAACCGCTTCTTTGACTTCTGCGCTGACTGAAGTCGGGGTGATCTCAGCACGATGTTCAAAAGCCATTTCAATGGTATTTTGCAAAGACATAAACAATCCAATTCCTTATTACAGAAGTTAAGCTCAATCTTTATTTGCCCAATTATCTACCAACACTGTTGGCACAATAGGCATGTCCAAAGATTGAGGACAATATTGATCCAATGCATTTTTGAAGTCAGAAAAATCAATTTCACGGGCACCAAACCGTGCTAAATGATCGGTATGTACCTGACAATCAATCAAAGATACGCCTCGTGCGCGCAGGTAACGCACCGCATGGACAAATGCCAGTTTAGATGCATCCCGCACATGCGCAAACATTGATTCACCATAGAATACCCGGCCAATCACAATGCCATACAAGCCTCCGCTCAGGCGCCAATGCTGATATTCATCTTGTGTCCAACACTCAAATGAGCAAGCATGCCCGGCTTGGTAAAGATTGCGGTACGCCTCTTGCATTTCCGGCACCAGCCAAGTCCCCACTTGCCCTGGACGGTATGTGCGCGCGCAACGGCGAACCACTCCTTCAAAAGCGTGGTCGACAGTAATCCGATAAGTCGAATTACGCAATGTCTTCGTCAATGAGCGCGAAACTTTAAATTCTTCGGTCCACAACACCATACGCTTCGAAAACGCCCACCACATAATCGGGTGGGCATCATCATACCAGGGGAAAATACCCTGACGATAAGCGGCCAAAAACCGCGAAACCGATAAGTCGCCGCCTACTGCTACCAAGCCATCGCGCTGCTGTTGAGCCTCTTCAATATCGGGGAAAATAACTTCATCCGCTGTTAATTGAGGCAAATGAATGTTTGTTTTCATTCACACTCCACCATCACTTAATTGTATGCTAATCCAATCACAGCAAATGTTTGTCGTTTTTCTGGCAATCAGCACAAACACCATACATATATAAGGCATGGTCCACAATACGATAACCATTGGCTTTGGCTATTTTCTCTTGCAGGGCTTCAATTTCCTCACTGCAAAATTCGGTGACCTTGCCACATTTGACGCAGACAATGTGATCATGATGGCCACCACGATTCAATTCATATACCGCTTTGCCCGTTTCAAAATGATGGCGTAACAGAATGTCGGCCTGTTCAAATTGGGTCAACACCCGATAAATGGTGGCCACACCAATTTCCACACCTTCCTCCAGCAGCAACCGATAAACGTCTTCGGCACTCAAATGTTCTTCAGGGCGCGCCTCAAACAAGTCCAAAATTTTCAGACGAGGCCCCGTTACTTTCAAACCGTTGCCTTTTAATTGGGCTATATTATTATCCATGGCTGTTTCACCGCTGTTGGTCAATAATCGCTATAATACGCATTTTTAAAGCAATTGCCCACTGGCGCTTGCTCTGCGATAAATTGTATTTATCACCCTTGCCATGAGGTGTTTTCATGAAAAAAACGTTTTGCTTACTCACCGCTGCTCTACTGAGCGTGAGTGCCTGCTCAGTTGAGCGTGTCTCTAATTTCCCTTCTTATAAATTAAAAGTGGTTCAAGGCAACGAGTTGGATGCCCAAGCCATTACACAACTGCAAGCCGGGCTGAGTAAAGAACAAGTGCAAATGTTACTGGGTACGCCATTATTGCAAGACCCGTTTCATCGCGAACGCTGGGATTACGTGTTTGTCACAACCCGCAATGGACTGGTTCAAGAAAACACTGCGCTCACCTTGTATTTCAATGCAGAAGGGCAATTGATTAAAGCAGAAGGTGATGCTTTACAAAAAGCCCGTGAACAATTGACTGCACAAGCGGCCGCAGCAACACAAGCCGCAGCAGCCTCTGCAGCCCAATAAATTGGCGAGGTTACTGAACTATGTCTGAATCAGCATTAAAAATTGCTATCGCTGGCGCCAATGGCCGAATGGGGCGAGCCTTAATTGAAGCCATTGAACACAATCCCAATTGTGTCTTAAGCGGTGCATTGGAACATGACCAATCCCCCGCCATTGGACTCGACGCAGGATTTACGGTGGGCCTGAAAACTGGCATTACCATCAGCCACGATGCAATCAAAGTATTGAGTGAAAGTGACGTTCTAATTGATTTTTCGCGCCCGGCCAGCACCTTAAACTATTTAATGACCTGTGAAAAATTGAGTGTCAATGCCATTATTGGTACCACTGGTTTTGATGAAGCAGGCAAAGCAAAAATCGTGTCCGCAGCAGAAAAAATTGGCGTGGTATTTGCGCCTAACTTTAGCATTGGTGTCAACCTAACCTTTGCTTTGCTACAAACGGCAGCACGTATTCTGAATGACTACGACATCGAAATTATTGAAGCACATCACCGCCATAAAGTTGATGCGCCATCTGGTACCGCCTTGCGCATGGGAGAGGTGATTGCTGAAACATTGGGCCGAGATTTAAGAAAATGTGCAGTTTATGGACGAGAAGGCCATACTGGTGAGCGGAAAGCAGATACCATTGGCTTTTCCACCATCCGTGCCGGTGATATTGTGGGCGACCACACGGCTTTATTTGCCACTGATGGTGAACGTGTAGAAATTACCCACAAGGCCTCCAGTCGCGCCACTTTTGCCAATGGCGCAGTACGTGCTGCTTTGTGGTTGCGGCAACACCATCAAGGGTTATTCGACATGCAAGACGTGCTCGGTCTAAAGCCATAATCCGTTCCGCCTAATCACAAAATAGGTATTGGATTCTTCCGATACGAAACTACTCACCCAAAGGCCTCATTCAACAGAGGTCTTTGCGTATCCACAAATTTCCAAATGCCCACATCTACCAAGAAGACATCAGCGAATGGCTGATGGCGAGTGGCCAAAATATCGTTAATCCTGTTGGTAAACCTACCCAATTCTTTATTTTTCCTTATGAGTAAAGAGCTCCTAGCTGTAATGGCTGCCTGAAATAGTTTTACACATGCTACTGTTATTACTATCTATACCATAGTTTCTATATAAAGCTGGCAATAGTGTTCTTTTTAAAGGACTAGTGTAATGAGTGCAATTTTTCGAATGATATTGCGGCAATGACTTTGAGATAAACAGTATTAAGCAGTGAATTGAAAGCCAAAAAGTGAAAGTTTTGGTGCCCGCACCGCCTCGATATTTGCGCAAAAAGGCGATATGTATATTGATGGACACGCCAACAAATCCTTACCGAAGAAATATGACGGCGCTATTCAAAACGGGCGCAAGAAAATGGATATTTAACCATATGCTGGCAAGGGTATGACTTGATTGAAAATGGATTCCATCAAGAAAGTTTATCAAAATGGCCACGAGCCAAATGGTAAATCTAACCTCTTCCCATTACACAAACCAGCAATCACTAGCACAGTGCCAATAGCTCAAATACTCTAGCGGTCCGATACATATAAGATGAATCATTAAGGAAGAATTAATCGACTCAAATACTCTTGAACCCGCAGTTGCGCAAAAAATTTGAGTGCAGCCATCACCCCCCTCATGAAGCAAGTTAGTTGAAAGGCTTGCTGCGATTATGGGCATTAAAAACAAGGATGACGCCAAAAATTCATACCCAAAAATCGATTCCTTTGCCTTTTAAAAAAAGTAATTTTTTTAAAAGGATAGCATCTCCAACATACACTGTTTCAATTCAAAAATCTGAGCGGATATGCTTTACTGAGCCAAGAAATCTATGCGTCAATTTTCACAGATAGCCAATCGGCTATTTTTCTTGCCTACCTTTTGCTGAATCAGACGCGACAATCAAATTTCGCCGTAGGTGCATAAATAAGCCGTATCCATGTCTACTTTTAGCTGAAACTCTTGCTTGGAAGCCACTTGAAATGACGATCCGGCCACAAACGTTTGCCATTCGGCGCAATCCGGCAACTTCACAGTTAAAGCACCACTGACAACAGTCATGGTTTCCAAATAATCCGTGTTAAATGTGTACTCACCCGGCTGCATCACCCCCACCGTTGCGGGCAAATAAGCTGTTTTAAACGCAATCGACACCACTTTACCATCGAAATATTCGTTTACGCGCGCCATCATTTTATCCTTCAATTGTTTTCAGGCAACCAATCGCCATGATGCCTAGCTAGCATTCATTCAACAACCACACCCGCATGTTCGGCTTGGGCATCTGCATGATAACTAGAACGCACCATGCACCAATAGCCGCATGTTTAAACCCGATTTCATAAGCATGCGTTTCAAACGATTTAAACTGCCCCGGCGTCACATAACGCATCACGGGCAAATGGCCATTACTCGGTTGCAAATATTGGCCCACAGTAATCATTTCCACATTATGCGCGCGTAAATCGGCCATCACCCCCAATATTTCTTCATCGCTTTCGCCTAAGCCCACCATAATTCCAGATTTAGTGGCCACATCTGGCATCATCGCTTTATATCGTTTAAGCAAATCTAATGAATGTTGGTAATCAGCACCAGGCCGAGCCTGCTTATACAAACGAGGGGTTGTTTCCAAATTGTGATTAAGCACATCTGGCGGTGTTTTGGCCAAAATTGCCAAAGCCACATCCAATCTGCCTCGAAAATCCGGCACCAAAATCTCAATTTGGGTATGCGGGCTAGCTTCTCTTATCGCCGTAATACAGTCGGCAAAATGCTGAGCGCCACCATCGCGTAAATCATCCCTATCCACGGAAGTGATCACCACATAACGCAAATTCATGGCACGTACAGAATCAGCCAAATGTCCAGGTTCCGCAGGATCTAAAGGATTGGGGCGGCCATGGCCCACATCGCAGAATGGGCAACGGCGGGTACAGATATCACCCATAATCATGAACGTAGCCGTACCCTTGCTAAAACACTCACCAATATTCGGGCAACTTGCTTCCTCGCAAACGGTATGCAATTTTTGCTCACGCAAAATATTTTTGATTTCAAAAAACTTTTTTCCCGTAGGCAATTTAGCCCGTATCCACTCCGGCTTTTTCAGCTTTTCTTCCAAAGGTATCACCTTAATAGGGATACGCGCGGTTTTAGCAGCACCTTTGTGTTTCACGCCTTGGCTATTGTCTTGGTTCATACCGCTTCTTTCTGTTCGTGTGTGCCCATTGCTGACACATTGAGTTTGATGGCCAAATACTCAGTCAACTTTTCGGCTACTTCATTCACTGAGGGACAAGGTTGCAGATAATCGGCCATCTGGGTCATGGCCAGCCCCGCATAACCGCAAGGATTGATGTGAGTAAACGGTAATAAATCCATATTCACGTTCAAAGCCAACCCATGATATACCGCGCCATGTTTAATACGCAGCCCCAGGGATGCAATTTTCTTTTCTCCCACATAGACACCCGGCCGCTTAGGATCACTCGCCGCATTGATCCCATAATCAGCCAACGTGGCAATAATGCTGTTTTCCAGTTGCGTCACCAATGTGCGAACGCTGATTTTGCGGCGTTTAAAATCAATCAAGGTGTATACCACCAATTGACCTGGGCCATGGTATGTGACTTGTCCGCCGCGATCAATTTGCACCACGGGAATGGAATCATGCACCAAAATGTGTTCGGGTTTCCCAGCCATGCCTTGAGTAAACACAGGTTGATGTTCCACCACCCACAATTCGTCTTCTGTATCTGGCGTGCGCTGATCTGTGAACGTTTGCATGGCTTCAAAAACCGGCCGATACGCGCACAAACCCCATTGAACTACTTTCATTAGAGTACTACTTTCACCAACGGGTGCGCTGTTAAGGCACGATAAATATCGTCCAACTGTTTTTGGCTTTGGGCATTGATGGTCACCGTGGCGCTCAAATAATTACCTTTACTGCTGTCTCGGGTGCGAACGTGCTGCTCAGTGGTGTCGGGCGCATGTTCCTGCACTACTTTCAATACTGTTGCAGCAAATTCTGGATGTTGCGCACCCATAACCTTAATGGGAAAGTCTTGTGGAAATTCCAAACTGGTTTGGCGTTCTTCTGTCATGGCACATTCTTTCTTTAATAAGCGTAGCAACACAAGCGCTGACACTTTTCAACCCCCATTCACAATAGATTAATTCTACCGCAAACCCTCGCCAACTGCTATGTACCCAAAAGGAGGAAAGCAAGTCTGTTTGAGAAATGCAATCTACTGTTTTAGGATTCATTTTTTAAAAATAACCGCTTTGGTCCAGCGCCTCTTCTACCATAGGCATGCGGCATGAGCACTGGAAATCGGGTAAAATGCCGTTTTTAATGGATTGTTAATTTGGGTCTGGGCCACACCATGTTGGTATTGGGTATTGAATCTTCATGCGATGAAACGGGCGTCGCACTGTACGACACAAAAGTTGGGCTTATCGCCGATGAGCTGCACACACAAATTGCCATGCATGCAGAGTATGGCGGTGTGGTACCAGAACTTGCCAGCCGTGACCACATCCGCCGTTTGGTACCCCTTACACAAGCTTGCCTGAAAAAAGTGGGTAAATCCTATGCCGATATTGACGCGGTGGCCTTTACCCAAGGCCCAGGCTTAGGCGGCGCTTTGTTGGCGGGTGCCAGCTTCGCGAATGCACTGGCCTTCGCACTCGGAAAACCCGTCATCCCTGTTCACCATCTTGAAGGCCATATGCTTTCTCCACTGCTCGGTGACCACAAACCAGATTTTCCCTTCGTGGCATTATTGGTATCAGGCGGACATACTCAATTCATGGCGGTAAAAGGAGTTGGTCAATACACATTATTGGGCGAAAGCGTGGATGATGCCGCCGGAGAAGCATTCGACAAAACCGCTAAATTATTGGGTCTCCCTTATCCTGGCGGTGCCTTATTATCTGAGCTCGCTAAGCAAGGACGGCCGGGCGTGTTTACCTTTCCGCGTCCAATGTTGCATTCTGGCGATTTAAACATGAGTTTTTCAGGACTCAAAACGGCCGTGCTCACTGCCGTTAATAAAATCAAGGCCGAAAACACATCTTCCCAAGTCATACCAGACGATTTGCGCAACGATATTTGTCGCGAATTCCAAGATGCAGTGGTTGAAGTTTTGAGCACCAAAGCACAGCAAGCACTGAAACAAACCCATTATAGTCGTTTGGTTGTAGCTGGCGGCGTGGGTGCCAATTGGCAGTTGCGCGACACCTTGAACCAGTTACCCAACACCGACACGTTCTTCCCACCCATGCGCTTTTGCACCGACAACGGGGCCATGATTGCGTTTGCTGGCGCCATGCACCTGCAACAAGCCAAGCCAGTAGCCGGATTCAATGTCAAACCGCGCTGGCCGTTAAGCGACATTGTCAGCAGCCCCTTCCCTGCCTAATTCAGGCAGCCTGATGCCTGCCCAATACACAGCCTCGATACCATGATAGAACTCAAAAAACTTACCTTACAGCGCGGTACCAAAGTCCTGCTTGAACACGCCAATTTAAGCATCAATCCGGGCCAACGGGTGGGCCTTATCGGTAAAAACGGTACCGGCAAATCAAGCTTGTTTGCACTGATCAAAGGTGAAATTAACCAAGATGGCGGTGATATTCTCATTCCCAAACATTGGCGTTTGGCGGCAGTAAAACAAGAAACGCCAGCACTGGATGAGGCGGCGTTGGTTTATGTTTTGCAAGGTGATGCCGAGCTGCAAAATTTTCAGGCAGCCTTAAAAGCAGCGGAAGCAGATGGCGACGGTATGCTGCAAGCCGAATACCATGCCAAACTGGAAGAAATTGACGCCTATACAGCGCCTGCGCGCGCTGCACGTTTACTCAGTGGTTTGGGATTTTCGGAAACAGCGCAACAGCAACCTGTTAAATCATTCAGCGGTGGCTGGCGCATGCGCTTAAATTTGGCACAAGCATTGATGTGCCGTGCTGATTTGTTGCTGCTGGATGAACCCACCAACCATTTGGATTTAGAAACCGTATTGTGGCTAGAAAACCATCTGGCGAGTATGGCCAGCACACAAATCATCATTTCTCATGACCGTGATTTCCTCAACGCCACCACCACCCAAACAGTGGAATTAAGCCAGCATCAGCTCACTTTATATGGCGGCAATTATGATTTTTACCAACAAGAACGGGCACAGCGTTTAGCCCAGCAACAATCCGCTTACGTCAAACAACAAGCCCACATCCAACACCTGCAATCGTTTATCGACCGCTTCAAAGCCAAGGCCACCAAAGCCGTGCAGGCACAAAGTAGGATGAAAGCATTGGCGAAGCTTGAGCGCATTGCACCAGCACACTTAGACAGTGAATTTTCATTTGAATTTGCGCAACCAGATCATTTACCTAATCCTTTACTGAAGCTGGATCACATTAGCTTGGGTTATGGCGAACATGCCATCTTGAACAATGTGGACTGGTCTATCGAATCGGGCGCTCGTTATGGCTTATTGGGGGTGAACGGCAGCGGTAAATCTACTTTGATCAAAGCCATTTCAGGCAGCCTCACGCCGCTTTCAGGCGATATTGTTCGCGCCGAAAAATTAAAAATCGGCTATTTTGCACAGCACCAACTGGATACGTTGCGCACAGATCAAAGCCCGATTTGGCACATCCAACAGTTGTCTCCAGACATACGCGAGCAAGAAATTCGCAATTTTTTAGGTGGATTCCATTTCGTTGGTGATATGGCCTTACAAGCCATTGAACCTTTCTCTGGTGGAGAAAAAGCCAGACTGGCGCTGGCCATGATCGTGTGGCAAAAACCCAACTTATTACTGTTGGACGAACCCACCAACCACTTGGATTTAGACATGCGCCATGCACTGACACTGGCACTACAAGGCTTCCAAGGTGCGTTGATTGTGGTTTCGCATGACCGTAGCCTATTAGAAGCCACAACCGATGCCCTAATGTATATCGACCAAGGCTGCCTGAAAACCTTTGATGGCGATCTGGCTGGCTATCGCCAATGGCGTCTGGCACAAGAATCAGACAATCATCCAAGCGCCTCTAATCTCAGTCAACCTGCAACCAGCCCCAACCGCAAAGATCAAAAGCGATTGGAGGCACAAATTCGCCAAGAAATAGGTCGTCTGAGCAAACCACTGCAGACCAAAATCATTCAAGCTGAAAAAAGCATGGCCGAGGGGCAGCAAAAGCAAGCCGAATATGAGGCGTTTTTGGCCAGTGAAGACGCTTATACCGAAGCCAATAAGGCACATTTACAACAAGCACTTAGCCAATTGGCTGAAATTAAAGTAAAATTAAACGCATTGGAAGAACAATGGCTGTCTTGGCAAGAAGAACTGGAACACATCCAGCAAGACATACCAGATCGCTTTCAGGCATAAGGTACGGGTTATGAATGAATTAAACAAACAAAGACCACAGACAATTTTCGCTTTGGGCATCGGACTACTGCTGATCAGCACGCCCAGTTTGGCTAAGGTTTATACATGCATTGAAAATGGCGACGTAGTCTATACCTCCAACCCCAAAGGCAATTGTGCAGTTGCCCAGCTGCCTAAAATCGGCAGTTACAGCGACAGTCGCCCCAGCTATCGTACGGCCAGTGCGGCACCCAGCGTGCGCGCTAAGCCACAACCCGTGAGCAGTCGCCGCAGTGCCGCTGTAGCCGGGCCTCAGCCAGCGGTGAACATTGTACCCAAAGGCAGCGATAATTCTCGCCGATCCATATTACAACAAGAGTTGGCCAATGAGCGTCGCGCGCTTACCCAAGCCCAGCAAGCATTAAGCCAAGGGCGCGCCATGAAAGGCAGCAATTACAACCAATACCAAGCCAATGTCCGTCAGTTGGAAGGAGCAGTTCTGGATCGGCAGCAAAACATTCAAGCGTTGCAACGTGAATTAGGCCGCATGTAAACGCGGCTCAAGTTAAAGCAGAAACGAGACCATCATGAAGCATCAATCTATCCTATTTTATGGTTTAGTCGTAACCGGCTTACTGATGAGCACAAGCGCTATGGCACAGGTGTACGAGTGCCGCGACAGCCGTGGTAACCGGCTCTACACTGAGCAACCCAACGGCAACCACTGCCGTGCTGTTGCTGTTCGAAATACCGGTACCTTCTCAAGCGTTCCAGCCTATCAGGCGCCCACCAGCAGTAGCCAAAGTCCAGCCGCCAAGGAATCTGCTGTACCACAAAACCACGGCAATTCAGCCCAAGTTCAGGCAGCCCAAAAACAGCTGCGTGACGCCCAGCAAGCTCTGGAATCAGGTAAACAAGTTCGCTACGGCAATGAGCGCAATTACGCCAAATACCTTGAACGCATCCAAGGCCTAGAAAATAATGTCAAAGCCAAGCAACAAACTTTGCAACAATTACAACAAAATGTTGAATAAGATACATAATATTTAATAAAGCACATGGAATTATATAAACACTGATGACGTTGGCATCATCGGTGTTTATTTTTTAGCAGCCCTCAATTTATCTTGGCTAGCCAGCTCCCGTGACAAAACCAAACGCTTCTGCTTTTCGGTCGCCGCTTTCAAAGATTCTTCCACAAAATCAATATGAGCGCAGGCCATATCAGCAGCTTTTTTGGGCTGCCGCCGCTTAATGGCTTGATACAAGGCCCGATGCTGGGCCATTAATTGCGGCTGCCAGTCAACCACCCCAAACATATTGGCTAAATTGTCTTGAGTGTGCTGATGCAACATCCGCAATAGGCTGCCTGAAAGTTGGGCAAATAAAATATTGTGTGCCGCCTCTGCAATACTTTGATGGAATGAAACATCCGCTTGAGATTGTTGCGCCACTTGCCGCTGCTCTGTGCCCGTTTCTTCCATTTGCTTTAACCAAAACTGCATGCGTACCAAATCTTCTTCAGTACGACGCAATGCAGCCATGGATGCCAAGGTACCTTCCAAATAACGACGGAAATCCAACACGTCATCACGCAAATAATCATGCCGGTCAATCAAGTTTTGCCAACTACCCAAGAAATCTTGATGTAAATGGGCGCTCACATAGTGCCCTCCGCCAGGTCGGGTTTCCAATAAATGCCGTGCCGCCAATAGGCTCAACGCGTCGCGCAAAGGCGGGCGTGATACACCAAATTCCTCCGCCAAATGTCGCTCTGCAGGCAACCGCTCGCCCACGGCATAAATGCCATTTAATATCCGTTCTTCCAGTACATCGGCAATTTGATCCGACAGTTTCTGCACCGCAACACGACTCACCTCATCTCCTTATATTATTTTAATTTGATTTAAATAATTCATTTTTACATATAAAAAAATTTATTATTATGATTTTAAATAATTATTTTTTTAAATTTATTCAAAAAAACGATTAACCAGATGCCGATTCATCAAAATATTAATAGCAACATAAATTTTAACAAATCAAAGCATTGACCAGCGTGGTTAATTTTTTTAAAGTATTATCCCTATTTGTAAATTGGTATTACCAATTTACCGAATAACCCGCAACACATCAAGTTTGATAAAGATTTTTTGAACCACAGAACAATATTATTTATTCTGCTTTAGGAGAACCAAATGGAAACTTGGGTACAAAACTACTCAGCCGTTGGCGGTAATCTGTATTTAACCGCCGCCATTGCGCTGATTCCCATTGTTTTTTTCTTTGTTGCTTTGGCCATTTTGCGTATGAAAGGCTATTTGGCTGGTGCCATTACCTTATTGTTGGCAATCGGAGTAGCAATTTTTGCTTACAACATGCCCACCGGCATGGCCATCTCATCTGCATTGTATGGCTTTGCATACGGCCTTTGGCCCATCGCTTGGATTATTATTACCGCAGTTTTCTTATACAAAGTCACCGTAAAAACAGGCCAATTCGACATCATCCGAGCCTCGGTACTCTCCATCACCGAAGACCAGCGCTTGCAAATGTTGCTCGTAGGCTTCTGCTTTGGTGCGTTTTTGGAAGGGGCTGCAGGCTTTGGTGCACCAGTAGCGATTACCGCCTCATTACTGGTTGGATTAGGCTTTAATCCTCTGTATGCTGCGGGTTTGTGCTTGATTGCCAATACGGCTCCAGTGGCCTTTGGTGCTTTGGGTATCCCCATTCTGGTGGGCGGCAAAGTATCTGGCTTAGATCCCTTCCACATTGGCCAATTGGCTGGTCGCCAATTGCCTATTTTGTCAATTATCGTTCCATTTTGGCTAGTCGCCATGATGGATGGCATGCGCGGCATTCGCCAAACCTGGCCAGCCATTTTGGTTGCAGGCATCACATTTGCAGTAACGCAATTTTTTACCGCCAATTTTATTGGGCCCGAACTGCCAGATGTAACCTCTGCATTGGTGAGTTTGGTGTGCTTGTCGGCATTCTTGAAAAAATGGCAACCCAAAGAAATCTTTACTTTTGCAGGCATGAAGGTACCCAATTTAAATCGTGCGGGCAGCGGGTATTCTGCAGGGCAAATCATGAAGGCTTGGTCACCTTTTGTAATATTGACGGTATTTGTTAGCATCTGGACGGTAAAAGCCATCAAAGGTGCGTTGGATAACATCAGCCAAATCAGCATTCATTGGCCCAATCTCGACAATTTGGTGATGAAAGCTGCACCTATTGTGGCCGAACCCAAACCTTATGAAGCCGTATTTAAATTAAACTTGCTCAGTGCAGTGGGCACATCCATTTTGCTAGCGGCACTGGTTTCAGTGTGGTTGCTCAAAATGAAACCTAGCAATGCAGTGAAAACTTTTGGTGAAACCCTACACGAGTTGCGCTACCCCATTTTATCCATCGGCTTGGTATTGGCCTTTGCCTTTGTAGCCAACTATTCCGGTCTCTCCTCCACCTTAGCTCTGGTGTTGGCCGATACCGGTAAAGCATTCCCATTCTTCTCTCCTTTCTTGGGTTGGTTGGGAGTATTCCTAACAGGCTCGGACACGTCAGCCAATGCCTTATTTGGTGCTTTGCAAGCCAGCACTGCGCATCAAGTGGGTATGCTGCCAGAACTAGCCGTGGCTGCAAACACAGTAGGTGGGGTAACGGGCAAGATGATTTCACCACAGTCTATTGCCATTGCCTGCGCAGCAGTGGGCCTAGCAGGCAAGGAATCCAACCTATTTCGTTTCACAGTAAAACACAGTTTGATCTTCTGTTTTTTTGCTGGTGTGATGTCGTTAATCCAAACGTATTTGATTCCATGGACCCTACACTTGTTTTAACCTTTGATTAATATAGTGAAACATCATCATACCCTACCATCTGGTGGGGTATTTTTGCTTGTCGGCGCAGGTTTAAATTGTGTAACCCAAACCAGAGTAGCTCAAGTAGTTTGGCCGGACACCTAAGATTGAATGAACTTCTGCTGAAAATATATGGAAGAACGTCATTAAACTACATGAGAACGATTGTAAGCACGACGTTTAGCACGAAATGGCGCGCGCCCATGACGAGTGATGACTCAGGCTGCCTGAATTGCCTATGCCGACAAAACAACACCAAAAACGCAACCACACCGCGTTTATATACACGCCTTGTATCATTTCATTGGTGCTTTGCACAAATTGGCTGTGGTTTTTATCGTAATTGGGCTAAAATAAATCCCCTTTTCTCAAAGAAATCAGCGCCGCCAGAGCGCGAATGGAACACGCATGAGCAGCCATCCCGCACAACGCATACGCGAAATCCCCTATAATTACACCTCTTTTTCCGATCGCGAAATTGTCATCCGCCTATTGGGCACCGACGCTTGGTCCGTGTTACAGGACTTACGCGGACAGCGACGCACAGGCCGTTCGGCACGCATGTTGTTTGAAGTACTGGGTGATATTTGGGCTGTGATTCGTAACCCATACCTAATCGATGACTTACTTGAGCATAAGCATCGCCAACTGGCTCTGGTGCGCGAGATGCGCCATCGCCTCAGTGAAATTCAAAAACGACGAGATAATAATGAGCAAGTACTGATTTTGCTTCAGGCCGCCGAAAAAGCAGTCACCACCTTTGATGAAAGCTTCGCCATCACACGCAACAAACGCGAGCAAGTATTCAAGCGCTTAAGCAAAATTACACATAAAGACAACATCCAGTTTGACGGTCTGGCACGAGTGAGCCATGTAACCGATGCCACTGACTGGCGTGTTGAATACCCATTTGTGGTACTCAATCCTGATCATGAAGATGAAGTGGCGCCATTGGTGCGCGCTTTAATTGAGCTGGAACTCACCATCATTCCGCGCGGCGGTGGTACCGGTTACACCGGTGGTGCCATCCCGCTGGATGCCATGAGTGCCGTCATCAATACTGAAAAATTGGATCGACACAGCGGCGTCCAGTTGGTTCAACTACCAGAACTAACCGGCTCTCGTCCTGTGATTGCTTGCGGTGCTGGCGTGGTTACCCGCCGAGTAGAGGAAGCCGCAGCCGCAGCTGGATGGGTATTTGCAGTGGACCCCACTTCCGCCGATGCCTGCTGCGTAGGTGGTAATGTGGCCATGAATGCGGGCGGGAAAAAAGCCGTATTGTGGGGCACTGCATTAGACAATCTGGCTTGGTGGAAAATGGTTAATCCACAAGGCGAATGGTTGAAAATTGAGCGGGTTCGCCACAATTTCGGCAAGATTCACGATGAAAAAACCGCAGTATTCGATGTACATACGCTAGACCAAGACGGAAAAAATATTGTTCATACCCAACGACTCGAAATTGAAGGCCACCGTTTTCGCAAAGTAGGCTTGGGAAAAGATGTCACGGATAAATTTCTTGCAGGGGTACCCGGTGTACAAAAAGAAGGCACAGACGGCATCATTACCAGTGTGGCGTTTGTCTTACACCGCATGCCAAAATTTACCCGTACCGTCTGTATGGAGTTTTTTGGCACCGTGGCCAATGCCACCCCTGCCATTGTAGAGGTGCGCGATTATTTACTGGGCCATGAAAGCGTTCAACTGGCGGGTTTAGAGCACTTGGATTGGCGCTATGTCCGTGCAGTTGGCTATGCCACCAAAGCAGCAGGCAAAGGGCGCCCCAAAATGGTATTGCTGGCAGACATCGTGTCTGATGATGAAGCTGCTGTTCAGGCAGCCGCTGCCCACATTGTACGCCTAGCCAATGCCCGAGATGGCGAGGCTTTATCGCAGTGACCCCAGAAGCGCGCAAAACATTCTGGCTCGATCGCTCACGCACTGCTGCCATCGCCAAACACACCAATGCGTTCAAAATCAATGAAGATGTGGTCATCCCGTTAGAGCGACTGGGTGAATATTCTGACGGCATTGAGCGCATCAACATTGAATTGTCCATTCAAAACAAGCTGGCCCTGTGCGATGCTTTGATTGATTATTTGCAAACCAAGCTGCCTGTCGACAAGCTGGATACTGACCTCTCCAGCAAAGAATTGCTGGGTTCGCGCAAACAACATGCCCTGGATTATGTGCGTCAAATTGAGGAACGTTGGCGCTGGCTGCTGACCCATCTGGATGCCCCGCTCACCGAATACTTGCATGAGTTTCCGCAAAAATTGGAAGATGATGCGCCTGCTGGCGAGCATTCCTGTTTCATTGCCATGCGCGATTTCCGTTTGCGCGTATCAGTGAAGCGCGACATCATGAAGCCGTTGTCTGAAATTTTCAGCGGCAAAACCGATACCCTGATTTTACAGCAACTGGCCAAAATCCACGGCCAAGTGGTGCGCGGCCGGGTATTTGTGGCCTTGCACATGCATGCCGGTGATGGCAATGTGCACACCAATATTCCCGTCAATTCTGACGACTATGACATGCTTCAAACGGCACACCAGGCTGTCGCCCGCATCATGAAACTCGCTCGCCATCTCAACGGCGTCATTTCCGGTGAACATGGCATTGGCATTACCAAGCTGGAGTTTTTGAGTGCGGAAGAAATGCAGCCTTATTGGGACTACAAAAAACAGGTCGACCCAGAAGGACGCTTTAATCGCGGCAAACTCATGCCAGGCGCCAATCTGGAAATGGCCTATACCCCTTCATTTGAGCTTTTGGGCGTGGAATCACTGATTCTGGAGCAATCCGACTTGGGTACCATTGCTGATTCGGTTAAAGATTGCTTGCGTTGTGGTAAATGCAAACCTGTGTGTTCTACTCATGTACCGCGAGCCAATTTACTCTATTCCCCGCGCAACAAAATTCTTGGGGTGGGCTTATTAACAGAAGCTTTTTTGTATGAAGAACAAACGCGTCGAGGCGTATCTTTAAAACATTTTACCGAACTCAATGATGTAGCAGATCACTGCACGGTCTGCCACCGCTGTGTTAAACCTTGTCCGGTGAATATTGATTTTGGTGATGTAACCGTGGCCATCCGCAATTATTTGCGCAAAACCGGGAAAAAACGCTTCAACCCCACGGTAGCGATGGGCATGGCTTTTCTGAATGCGACGGATCCCAATACAATTAAAGCTTTGCGCGCAGGTGTGGTGCGCATGGGCTTTAAATTGCAAAATTGGGGTTATGAACTGGGCAAGTATTTCAGCTTGGGTCTGATTAAAAAACAAAAAGCAGCACCACGCGCAACGTTAGGCAAACCGCAGATCCGTGAAGAGGTCATTCACTTTGTGAATCGACCACTTCCACGGCATGTGCCCATCAAAACCGCTCGGGCACTTTTAAACATCGAAGACGACAAAACCGTGCCCATCATCCGCAACCCCGCCATCGGCGAAGAAGCGGAAGCGGTTTTTTATTTTCCAGGCTGCGGCTCGGAGCGCTTATTTAGCCAAATCGGCTTGGCCACACAAGCCATGCTGTGGCATGCAGGCGTGCAAACCGTGCTGCCACCGGGCTATCTGTGCTGTGGCTACCCTCAGACTGCAGGCGGCAACAAAGATAAAGGCGACCAGATTACCATGGAGAATCGGGTTTTATTCCATCGAGTGGCCAACACGCTGAATTACCTCGACATCAAAACCGTGGTAGTGAGCTGCGGAACGTGCTATGACCAGCTGGCAGATTATCACTTCGATAAAATTTTCCCCGGTAGCCGCGTCATCGACATCCATGAATTTTTACTGGAAAAAGGCATTAAGCTTGATGGTATTGAGGGCCGCCAATACCTGTATCATGATCCCTGCCACAGCCCTATGAAAACCACTCAACCAATTAAAATTGTGAATGAGTTAATGGGCCAATCGGTGCCATTGAGTGACCGGTGCTGCGGTGAATCAGGGATGTTTGCCGTGAGCCGGCCCGACATCGCTACCCAAGTGCGATTCCGTAAATTGGAAGAGATTGAAAAAGGCAAAGCGCAGCTGCCGCAAGGTGAGCCGGTAAAGATCCTCACCAGCTGTCCTGCATGTTTGCAAGGTTTGAGTCGCTATGAAGATGATGCCGATATCAAAGCTGACTACATCGTCATTGAGATGGCCAAACACATCTTGGGTGACAACTGGCAAAACGAATTTGTCCAGAGAGCCAGCCACGGTGGCATTGAAAGGGTGTTGCTGTAATTGGTTTAGGTAAATAAAAAGGCTGCCTGAACGTTTCAGGCAGCCTTTTTTGTCAATAGACAATCTTATTTATGGGTATTCTGCCACGTATCGCGCAAGGTCACCGTGCGGTTAAATACAGGTTTTTCAGCAGTGTAATCATAGCGATCTGTCACAAAATAACCCAAGCGTTCAAATTGATAATGCGCTTCCGGTGCCAAAGTTTTGGCCACAGGTTCCACCCAAGCATCAATTTCGGTCATGGAATCGCCATTCAAAAAATCAGTAAAATCAAGGTATTGACCATCTTCACCACGCACAGCATCTGGGCGCTCTACAGTAAATAGGCGGTCATATAAGCGCACTGTTGCCGACACAGCATGATCAGTCGAAAGCCAATGGATAACACCTTTTACTTTGCGACCTTCTGGTTTTTTGCCCAACGTATCGTGATCAATTCGGCACTTGAGCAAAACCACACGACCGCTGCTGTCCTGCACCACTTCCTCACATTTGATGACGTAGCTGTAGCGCAAGCGCACTTCACCACCTGGCGTTAACCGTTGCCACCCTTTCGGCGGCTCCATGGCAAAGTCGTTGGCTTCGATATACAGTGTTTTGCTCAACGGCATCATCCGCTCGCCCATTTCAGGCTGATTGGGGTGAAATGGCGCCATGCGGCTTTCAGTGGCGGCTTCGTCATAATTGACCAATTCCACTTTAATCGGATTCAGCACCGCAATCATGCGTGGTGCGGCATGCTCCAACTCTTCTCGAATGGCACTTTCCAACACACCCATGTCAACCACATTTTCACTCTTGGAAATACCAACCCGTTTGGCAAACAGGCGTAAACCCTCTGGGGTATAACCTCGGCGACGCATGCCGGAAATCGTGGGCATGCGGGGATCATCCCAACCTTGCACATGACCTTGAGTAACCAATTGATTGAGCTTACGTTTAGAGGTAATGGAATACAACAATTCCAAACGTGAAAATTCATACTGATGTGGATGATTGTCAATGGCAATGTTGTCCACCACCCAGTCATACAAAGGACGATGTGCTTCAAATTCCAAGGTACACAAAGAATGTGTGATGTGCTCTAATGCATCTGAAATCGCATGGGTAAAATCATACATGGGATAAATCACCCATTTATCGCCGGTACGATGGTGGTGCACACGCCGGATGCGATAAATCACAGGATCTCGCATATTGATGTTGCCTGCGGCCATGTCGATTTTCAAACGCAAGGTTTTACTGCCATCGGGGAATTCACCGGTGCGCATGCGTTCAAATAAATCTAAATTTTCGTCAATACTGCGTTCACGATAAGGGCTATTTTTGCCTGCTTGGGTCAATGTTCCACGGTACTCGCGCATTTCTTCTGCATCTAAATCATCGACATACGCTTTACCATCACGAATCAATTGCAGTGCAAACGCGTATAACTGATCAAAATAATCAGAAGCGAAATGTTCTTCATGCCAATGAAAACCCAACCATTGCACATCTTCCTTAATGGCGCGCACATATTCTTCGGATTCTTTTTCCGGATTGGTGTCATCAAAACGTAGATTGCACAAGCCGTCATAGAGGTAAGCCAAGCCAAAATTCAAGCAAATGGATTTGGCATGGCCGATGTGTAGATAGCCATTTGGCTCAGGCGGAAAGCGCGTTTGGATGCGGGCGTATTTGCCGCTGGCCAAATCTTCTTCAATAATGGTGCGAATGAAATGATTATCGGCGAATTGATCTTTGTTTAACATAACCGGTCGATTGAGTGAGTAAGCGATTGCTGACGGTTTTAAAGCAAATTTTTGCCCCTAAATTAGCCCGCCAAACTGTTTTTTATTATACCTGATTTTGCTCTGCAACATCGGCTGCCTGAAAACACAACAGCCTCTGCAATAAGCAGAGGCTGTTGCTGTTAACCTACCTTAATTACTGGCAGCTGAAGCCGTGGAAGCTGCAGCAGCATCTTTACTACCACTGAAATACTTGGCATAAATTTTATCATACTCACCATCTGCTTTAATGGCCGCAATACCATCATTCAGGGTTTTCAGTAATTCATCATTACGGCCTTTTTTCACTGCAAAGCCATAAAATTCTTTTTCGAATGCCGGATCAACCATAGTATGCAATTTAGCATCTGGATTGTTGTTAACAAAATTTTGTACCACCCCATTGTCGCCCACAGACGCATCTACGCCACCATTGAGCAATTCTTTTAAAGCCAGCGGCATAGATTCAAAGCGTTTGATACTGGAACTTTCTTTACCCAATAATTTCTGTACCACCTCATCCCCTGTCGTGCCTGTTTGTACAGACACCAAATGCCCTTTTAAATCAGCAAACGATTTAATACTGCTGCCCTTAGCGCCAGTCACAATCATTTGCGTGGCTTCAAAATAAGGCTCAGAAAAATCCATGCTTTGTTTGCGTTCATCTGTGATGGTGACGCTGGACGCCACAATATCCGCATCGCCTGTATTCAACGTTGCAAAAATACCTTCCCAAGGCGTATTTTTAAACTGCAATTTGATATTTTGCTTAGCGGCGATGGCATCCAATACCTCGCGAGTGAAGCCGACAATCTGCCCATTCTCTTCATATTCAAAGGGTGCATAAGTGGCATCAGTAGCCACCACATAAGCTTTACCTGCAGCAGCGGTGCTGGCGGCAGAAGCGCCCGATGCCGCAGGCGCGCTTTTTTCACCCGAACATGCACCCAATGTCAATGCAGCTGCAATCGCAGCCAATGAATAAGACCATTTTCCTTGCAACATGTTTTTCTCCCTCAAGATATGAATGGCGATTGCCAGCTGGTGCTTATCATACACAGGCTGACCATGCTTGCAAGAAATAACAAAAAATCTGATGTAAGTAAACCTTCGCGGCCAAGGGCGGATTATGACACCGTTGATTTAGCCGATGAAGCCAACGCCAAATCAGTCGTCTCGTTGCCATCATCTGCCTGTTGGGGATTTATAGCCATTTTATCCGTGGTTTGAGGCGAACGCACAGAAGCCTGAATCACCTGCCAACTGGCCTCAGCCAAAGCCTGCCTGGTCATACTGGCCGCTGTTATATTAGGCAGCAGTGTCAACGTCACACCGTTGTGGCGCTGACACAATAAAGCCAGCAGCGACTGCCATAAAGTGGTGTCTGCGGCATAACTGGCCGCCGCACGCCAATGCCTATTTTCATCAGTATATCGAATTGATAGCGGTTGAACCTGGGTTTTGGCGTCGATAGCGGCCTGAAACAATGCCGATTTAAATGGCAATACATCAAACCCCTCACTGGAAGTGCCTTCTGGGAAAACTGCCACACCCTGTCCTTTTTTCATTTGGCGGGCCATTTGTGCGGCCATGTGCTGCGCAGCCTGACGAGAACCACGCCGTAAAAACAAGCCGCCCGTGCTGGCCACCAACCAACCTATCAGCGGCCATTGCGCAACCTCATCCTTGCATACAAAACCAACCGGCTGCCAAGCATTAATCACAAACACATCCAACCATGACACATGATTGGCCACCAGCAAGTTGCCTGAAGCCATTTTTTTCATACCTGCAGAGTGATGCTCAACAATGCATTCGACGGCGCAAATGGCCAGTAATTGGCGCGACCATCGTTGTATCCATCGCTTTTTTTGGGCGACACTGGCCCAAGGAAATAGCAAAGCCACTTTCAGGCAGCCCAATAATAAATGAGCACCGAAACGCATCAAGCGATAAAGCAACCGGATTTCATTCATGCAAAGCGCCTGTAGAAAAATGGCGAGCATAACGGCCATTTAAACGGGAAAGCGGCAACATAACCAGCATATCAGCCGAATGAAAATCAGCATCCCAGTGTGGTTCCCCACAAATATAGGCCCCAGCACGCAAATAGCCCTTAATCAATGCAGGGCAATCTACTGGCAATTCCTGTTGCAAAGCATGAATAGGTAAAGGATTTTTGGGGAATACGCGGTACTCAGCAGGTGCATAGTGCTGTTGTTGAATCTGATGGAACAAGCTCGCGGCAAAATGACCACCATCAGCCATACTCACACTGCCGCAACCCATCATGTATGAGCGTTGCGTCTGCTGCATAAACTGCATCAGCCCTGCCCACAACATGGTAATCACCGGGCCGCCGCGAAAATCGGCATGCACACAAGCTCGGCCCAATTCAACGGTTTGTGGCAAAACATGTTGTAACCGAGTCAGATCAAACTCACCGGCAGAATACCACCCACCTGCGGCATGGGCTGCTTCCGCGGTCAATAAGCGATAACACCCAACGACCCTATCCTCTTGGTGCTCACGCACGATCAAATGGCGGCAAAACGAATCATGATGATCCACGTCCAAACCATCTTGCGCCACGATATTGGCGCCCATTTCTTCAGCAAAGACCCGATAACGCAGTCTCTGAGCTTCAGCCACTTCGCGATCACTGTGCGCCAAACTCACACTGAATCGGCTGCCACGAATACTGACTTGGGTGCGACTTTGTATGCTCAACATCCCTTTGGTTCCTTCTAACAGGTTCTCAGGATGCCTACTTTACAAAGCCAATATGACAAAATTAAGATGCGTAATCAAATTCTCGCTACCCATACCCCCGAGGTCACGCCTAATATCATAATTCAGTGCAGCGTAGGTTGCGGTAGCCATGCGTTAACAAAGCCCATGTGATGCATCCACTCGCGCAACAGCAGCAATCGTGCAGGGAAATCGGATTCAGTAGGCAAGTTTCGGGGCATCGGTAACCCTTCCGCCGTGGCCGATAAGGATTTAAAAGCAGCCTCGATCACAGTCAAAGATAATTGCGCAGGCCCTTGCTCAGGGCGCAAGGCGCCTGGTAAAGCCGCAAAAACAGACTGGCGTATCCACAATGCGGCGTCCGCTATGATCAGCGTTCGCATCGGTGCGATGGCGTCTTCAACGGTTTGAATCGCCATTTCCCAAGCGTAAGCACTGGCCGGATTATTTGAAAAAAAACGTTGCGTTAACGTATGCGCGCCCAAAGGCAAGGTGTGTTGCTGCCATCCCGTCAGCGAATGCATCATCACCCGCAAAACATCATCAGCCAAATCTAAGCACACCAGATTACTTTCAGGCAGCCCAGCCGGCAGCCAAATGGGCATTGCACCATCCATGATTCACTCCTTTTGTTGACTGTCTAGTGGGCCTCAATGGTTTTTCAAGAAAAATGTCACATCACCATGTGTGCCATTCAGGCATCACCATCCAAAATAAAAGCCAAGCAAGGCTTGGCTCTGATTCGAATCAATTATTTCGTCTACCCCGCCACTCGCTGTTGTTCTGTCGTAGCCGAGAGTTGCAAACTCGCTGATGTCCATGCACGAATTTCACCCACCAATGCGGGATCTGCCGCCAAGCGATGCCCATAACTGGGAATCAAGGCCTGTAATTTTGACTGCCATTGGCTACGCATCAAATCAGGAAAACATTGAGCCAGCAATTCCAACATGACTGATACCGATGTTGACGCACCAGGAGAGGCACCCAGCAAAGCCGATAAACTGCCATCTGCGGCTTTCACAATTTGTGTACCAAACTGCAAAGTGCCCCCTTTAATCGGGTCTTTGCGAATCACTTGCACGCGGTTGCCTGCCACTTCTAAACGCCAGTCTTCCTTTTTTGCTTCCGGATAAAAGCGGCGTAATTGAGTGATGCGGTCATTCAGTGATAACTTAACCTGCTGAATCAAATAGCGTTCCAAACCCAAATTATGAAAACCCACTTTCAACATCGGGCGCACATTGCTGCCACGAATGGTTTTGAATAAGTCGCTGTAAGAGCCTTTTTTCAAGAACTTTGTCGTGAACCCAGCAAATGGGCCAAACAATAACGCTTCTTTGCCGCCAATCACCCGTTTATCCAAATGCGGTACGCTCATAGGCGGGGCACCCAAAGGTGCTTTGCCATAGACTTTGGCATGATGTTGCCTCACCACCTCTGGGTTGTCGCACACCAACCATTGTCCAGACACAGGGAATCCACCGAAACCTTTACTCTCCGGAATACCACTTTTTTGCAGCAAATGCAGCGCGCCACCACCTGCGCCAATAAACACAAAACGGGCACTGATTTTACGACGCTGCCCTGTCGTCAAATCTTTCACCACCACACACCAACGCTTATCAGGCAGCCGCCGCAAATCCACAATCTCGTGTTCAAATTGAACATCACAACCTTGCGCTACCAAATAGCGCATCATGGCCCGGCTCAGTTCGCCGAAATTCACGTCTGTACCTAAATTGCAGTAAGTAGCTGCCAACTTGTCACCAGCGCCGCGGCCCGCCATCATCAAGGTACCCATTGAGCAATTTGGCGCGTATTCTCGGAATACACCATATTTTGAAACAAACAGTATTGCTGCAAAGCCTCAAACCGTTTTTTCAAAAATGCCACATTGGCATCACCTTTCACCACACTCATGTGCGGCACACTACGAATAAAATGCTGGGGATTACCCAATTTTTGTGCATCCACCAATGAAGCCCAAAATTGCTTGGATACCTCAAACTGCTCCATGATATTGATGGCTTTGCTGACGTCAACCTGACCATTGGCCTGCTGCGGCGTGTAATTCAGCTCACACAAAGCAGAATGCCCAGTACCAGCATTATTCCAAGCATTGGAACTCTCGCTGGCTGCTTCAGGCAACCTTTCAAAAACCTGGATACGCCAATCGGGCTGCAATTCTTTCAAAAAAGCACCCAAAGTAGCGCTCATGATGCCGGCGCCAATTAACACCACATCCGATGAGCTGTCACACTTCGTGTTCATGATACCAAATATCTCAAATTAAAATCGTTCAGACGGCGTATTGTTAGCCAGTGGAAATGGAACAAATAATTCATTTCATTGCTATTATTCATCTATTATCTGCATTTAATCACTTTAGCGCTTGCGCATCAATACAGGATGATTAAAGAACGGTCAAATTTAGATAAATAATTATTTTATATCATGATTTATTTTGTGCGATGCACAAATATACAGCGATTTATCAATCATTGAAAATAAATAAAAACATGGCGATCATGCAACCCTTATGCTCCATAACCATTAATCCAACTATTCAAATTTTGCCCCCAAACCGGTAGTGCTTCACTCAAATAAAAATACAACAGCGGCCCATACAACAACAGCAAAATAAAGCACAAAACGCGCCAACCTGCGACCCAAGCTTGGGCTTCCGGCCTTAGCTGATGGTGCAATGGCCAACAAACACAAGCCATACTCAACATCCCCAACAATACAGACAGCCCAACATTTTGGTCATCCAGCCACCATGCTTGAACACCAGCCACTAGACCTGCCAATAAGGCGCTCAATAGCACCGTGCACCAAAACCGAGCGTTTTTTAACCACAGCGCCAAGCAGCCAGCCATAAGCGCAGGCAACACGCCCAACAATATGGATGCCAAGAGAAAAGCGCCTACCCACCGGTGATCAGCATGATTGATGAGGTTATACGATCCAAATTGCAACACCTCGCGCACCCGCCAATACGTTACGCTAAAATGCACTATTCCATACAAGCTGGCGCCCAAAGCCACAAACCAAAGCAAGATAGTCAAACGCGGGCGGATGGCCAAATAAAAATGAGTCACGAACACTCTCTGTTGAGATTCAAGCTGCCATTGTAATCCAAAGCCAGAAAACACAGCCAACACGACGGTATTTTGAAAACAATGATGGATTGGGCACAGCTACTGGACATCATGCGTCGATGCGCTATCAGCCAGTCAGCCCACCAAACAATAATAGAATCACAAAACGGACATTGAACACTGCTGGACCGGCCAATCCAAACAAAATATAAGGCTGCCTGAAAAGGCGGCCTAAAACAGCAAAACCATGTTTAACCAACACGAAGGGGATTATTTCAATAGCACCTCATTGGTTAACTCATTGGCGTTCGCGTCCACACGGGGAAACGCTTGCACCAAAATATCAGTAATCTGTCCCAATCCCACATTTAAACCGCCAATAAAGTCGCCATGCTTGAAAGACTGCAGCATGGCATCACACACCGATTGCCACACCGCATCGGCAACATGCTCAGTGATACCCCGATCAGCCACAATTTCCACTCGGTGATCAGCAAAAGACACATACACCAAAACACCACTATTGTGTTGTGTATCCCACACCCCCAATTCACTAAACCATTGCCAAGCACGCGCACGCGGCGTCACTCGATGCCACACTGCCGCCATATCCATATTTGACTCAATCACAAATCGAATTTGCCCGACATGGCGGGTTTCAGAACGACCAATATCTTCACTCAATGCGCGTAATTGTACAGGCGGGAAGTGGCGTGCCACGCACCAACGCGGATGCAGCCAGTGCTGCCATAGCCGTTGCCACACATTGCATTTCTTCATCACCAATCCCCCGAAGCACCACCACCGCCAAAACCACCGCCACCACCACTGAAGCCACCACCCGAACCCAAGCCACCACCGAAACCGCCACCACCCCAATGGCTGATCCGCCACCGCCGCCAATAAAAGCTTGACTGCCCAATACAAAAGTCAATACACAAGCCACAAAGGCAGCCAACAAGCACAATAGCAATGCCCAGCCAAACACCAAGCCAGCCACCAATACCAAGCCACCGGTCAGACCACTGCCAACCACACGCCCAAATAAGCCTTTGAGTAGGCCGCCGCCCACGAGCACCAGCAGCAATAAAATTGGCACTGCCGACAGCGCATCATCGCCATCAGAGGCCTGGCTTGCAGCCGGCAATTGCTCTCCCGCAATGAGTTTTTCAATCTGCAAAACAGCCTGTTCTATGCCTGCATCGGTTTGTCCTTGTTGCAAATAAGGGCGCAATACATCCTGCAAAATCCGCTTTGCGTACACATCTGGAATAGCGCCTTCTAAGCCTCGCCCCACCGCCAGATGAGTTTTCCGTTCATCGCGCACCAGCAGCAGCAACACCCCATCGTCCACATTTTGACGACCAAGCTTCCAGCTATCCATCACTCGGGTGCTGTAATCAAATGGCGTTTCAGGGGCAATGGTAGGCACAGTCAACACCACAATTTGACTGCCATGCTCCCGTGCATATGCCGTCAGTTGCTGGTTCAAAGTAGCGCGCTGCTCTGGCTGCAACATATGCGCGGTATCCATCACTGGCGCAGTCAGCGCCGGGATTGGCTGCACATCGTTAGCCCACGCAAACATACTCACGAACACACTGAGTAATACAGTTAACGCATATTGCCAGCAACGCTGCATAACACTCCTAACTGCCACGTGGCACCAATACAATCACCGCCATCCCCATCAAGCATAAAAATGCACCCAGGCCGTCGGTCCATTGTAGCCGTATACCTTCAACCCAGCGCAACCACAACAAAGCCACCACAATATACACGCCGCCATAGGCTGCATAAGTGCGTGCCGCTGCCTGCGGGTGCAATGTAAGCAACCACACAAATGCAGCCAAACTCAGCGCCGCAGGCAGCAATACCCACACGCTGGCTTGTTGTTTCAACCACAACCAAGGCAGATAACACCCTGCTATTTCACACACAGCGGTCAGCGCAAACAACAACAGCGTTTTCATCCTATCCCCATGCGATGATTTTCAGGCAACCTCACTCTGCTACTGGGCTGACTACCAGAAAACAAAAAATTAAAATTCAACCTTAGGCGCTTGTTTCACCGCCGCTTCATTTTCCGGTTGAAAATTTGGGCGCACATGCAAGCCAAACATTTTGGCAGTTAAGTTATTGGGAAATGTGCGCACTGACGTGTTATACGTCTGAACAGCTTGAATATAGCGGTTTCGAGCCAGCGCGATACGGTTTTCCGTGCCTTCTAATTGCGCTTGTAAGTCGCGAAAATTCTGATCAGCTTTGAGATTGGGGTAGTTTTCTGTCACCACCAACAAACGACTTAATGCGCTACTCAACTCACCTTGTGCTTGAGAAAACTGCTTCATTTTGGTCTCATCAGTGGCATCAGACTGAGTCATATTGACACTGCCCACCTTGGAGCGTGCATTGGTTACCTCCGTCAACACCTGCTCTTCATGTTTGGCATAACCCTTGACCGTATTCACCAAATTAGGAATCAAATCGGCGCGACGCTGATACTGATTTAAAACCTCAGACCAAGCAGCATTGGCGGCCTCATCTTGTGTTTGCAAGGTATTGTAGCCACAACCACTCACACCCAAAGTCAGCACAAAAACAGCCATCACAGCCAAAAATCGACGAAACATCACACGCCCTCCCTCATTCACATAAAATTCAGCAGGCCAACCCTGCCATTCACGTCTTGCTTATTGATTAGTTTAGCATGATTCATGCCGAGCCGATTCGGGTGCTGGTAAAACAGCCAAGCAGGGCGGCAAGGCTTAAGGTATAATCAATTCACGATATTGAGTGGTCGTTGGCACATGCCAAACGACGTATTTTGATTCCCTCTTTTAAGGATGTTGCTATGTTTCCAGAATACCGCGACTTAATCGCCAAACTGAAAGTGGAAGACACCCGTTTTGCACGCTTGTTTGATGCCCACAACAAATTGGATGATAAGATCACCGGATTAACCAATAACCCCGTAACCGGAAACTTGGATGAGTTGGATGAATTGAAGCGCGAAAAGTTACGCTTGAAAGATGAAATGCACGTTATTTTAAAAGAAGCCGCTGAAAAAGAAGGCAAATAATACTGTTTTTCGCCTTATCATGACCGAGCCTTCTGGGTTCGGTTTTGTTTTGCATATCAATAACGTGTCGACTCCCTGTCATTACGTGTAGAGCGTGTGATTCATGCATCGATACCATCACAGAACACAGCCAAAACACTTTTAACCCAGCAATGAATGTTGATCAGCGTATCAATAGCCTAAGATACGGTGCTATATCCTAACACCAACGTCACCAACACTTGCCTGCTTGCCCACATGCTGGCAGTATGAACACCGTTCCCTTAACACCATCAATATGGAGACAAGCAAATGGGTATTCTTTCTTGGGTTATTTTTGGTTTAATTGCTGGTATTTTGGCAAAATGGATTATGCCGGGTAAAGATGGCGGTGGTTTTTTTGTAACCATTATTTTGGGCATCGTGGGCGCCGTGGTTGGTGGTTGGATCAGCACTTTATTCGGCTTTGGCAAAGTTGACGGTTTTAATTTCGGCAGCTTTGTGGTGGCTGTAATTGGTGCATTGGTGGTTTTGTTTGTGTATCGCAAACTTAAAAAATAACCCAGACAGCCACAAAATAGCCCGGTTTATTATGGCCGGGCTGTTTACATTGGCAACCATACTTTCTTTGTTTTTGTTTCACTCAAAACGAAAACCCGTGACAGCTTTATCCACCACAATTTCTGCATCTTCATATAGGTATTTCATCTTTTTCTTTTTCCCATGGGTTTCACACAATGGTGCAATCCATTCAAACGCCTTGGGCGAACAATACAAAAACACCGGCTCATCCCCACCTTCGCTCAGAAAAGCTTGATAGGTTTCATGCAAAATTTGCTCATTTTGCGCCAGTTTTTTCTTGATTTTTTTCTTCACCGAGCTGGCTTCCCAATTACCCTTTCATATCGCCATTATAAACACAATCCACCCACAGAATTGTGACAATTTCCGTATCGTTTTGCGGCTCAATGAAAATACGCTTTCTTACTGAACCAAGCCTTTGACTGGGCATTTAACGGATATGGCCATTTGTGTTAAATTAGGCCCAGCCTGAGCATTTAAGCAGACGGCATAACCAAGCGCATTGCTCGGTATTACTTTTTCAATATAAGGGAGCCTTTATGGATGATCATGACTTTCGCCAGCAATACACGCCGCCTACTAATGCCACGCTGCTCATCGATGATGCTTCAGATGACGACTATTTGGGCGAGCCGCGCGGCATGCCAGCCAGCCATGCCACACAATGGATAGGTGATACTTGGTTGTTATTTAAGCAGCAACCCGGCATGTGGATTTTGGCGTTTGTGATTTATTTGGCCATCACCATAGCATTGCAATTTATTCCTTTTATTGGCTTCATCGCGCAGATTTTCATCGCTTTTATTTTGCAAGCTGGCTTTGTTTACGCTGGCGAAAAAATTCGTACTGAAGGCGCATTTGAACTGGGCGATGTGTTTGCCGGATTCCAAATCAATTTAAAATCGCTGCTGCTACTGGGCTTATTGTATCTGGTTTTGTTTATTGCGCTTTTTGCTTTGATATTTGCCTTCACAGGCGGCAGCAGCGCACTGCTGCTCGGCTCAGGAGATACCGAGCAAGAATTGGCCACCATGGTTGGCGCGGGCATGGGGCTGAGTATCGTTGTGCTTTTCATCATTGGCACATTGATTCTCAGTATTGCCTTTTTCCTAGCACCCACGTTGATTGTCTTGGAAAGCGAACCAGTGCTTCAAGCCATAAAACTAAGCTTACAGGCTTTTGGCCGAAATCTTGTCGGCGCCTTATTCTGCGTCTTGTTATCAATCGTTTTGTGTGTGGTTGCGATGATTCCGTTGGGACTCGGCTTTTTGGTGGTGGGCCCAATGATGTTGCTGTTGCCATTCACGATCTACCGCGACTTGTTTTATCGCGAAGCTTAAAGCTGGCAAACACTGCCTGCCCATTGGGCTAGGGAACGCACCGAGGCCAATAACAAAAAAGCACACGATAACGTGTGCTTTTTTGTTATTTAAAGTTGCTTGAAAGCAATAGCCAGATATACATATCCCACTCTATCTTACAACCCAACTCACCGAATATTACGCAGCGCTGGGCGCATCCTCTCGACGTAGCAATGTAATCAATTGTGCTAAGCGATTCTTTAACATACGCCGATCCACAATTTGGTCTACTGCACCTTTTTCCAACAAGAACTCTGCGCGTTGAAAACCTTCTGGTAAAGTTTCTCGCACAGTTTGCTCAATCACGCGCGGGCCAGCAAAACCAATCAAAGCCCCTGGCTCAGCCAGCACCACATCCCCTAAAAAAGCAAAACTTGCGGAGACCCCGCCCATGGTGGGATCAGTGAGCACAGACACAAACGGCAAACCATGATCATCCAATAAATGCAATGAAGCACTGGTTTTGGCCATTTGCATCAAAGAAGTCAAGCCTTCCTGCATGCGTGCACCGCCAGAAGCCGCCACACACACAAACGCCGCATTGTGTGCCACTGCCTCGCGCACACCCCGCACAAACCGTTCACCCACAACAGAACCCATGGAGCCGCCAATAAACCGAAATTCAAATGCTGCCACCACTGCTGGTACGCCATTAATGGTGCCGCGTTGCACCACTAAGGCATCTTCTTCATGTGTGAGCTTACGCGCCGCACTCAAACGATCGGTGTATTTTTTATTGTCTCGAAATTTCAAAATATCTACAGGTTTAACATCTGCACCGATTTCCTCGCAAACGCCCTCATCCAACAGCAAATCCAAGCGTTCGCGTGCACCGATAGGATTGTGGTGGCCGCATTTAGGACAGACTTCCATATTTTTGGTTAGGTCCGTGGCATACAGTGTGGCGGCACACGATGGGCACTTTTGCCATAAACCTTCTGGTACACCAGATTTACTGGCATCTTCTTTTTTGATTTTTGGCGGTAATATTTTATCTAGCCAGCTCATGGCTGCTTCCTCCGTGATTCAGGTAGCCGCGGCTACCTGAAGAATTTGAGTGCGTATGGCTTAATCGGTAATGGCGTGTTTGAGTTCTGCCACCACTGGCGCCACTGCGGCTGTTTCTTGGCCAGGATGGCTGTCAATGGCCTGAACAATACGGCTACCTACGATAACCGCATCGGCAACAGCCCCTACTTGGCGCGCGCTTTCGGCATCTTTGATGCCAAAACCTACCCCTATGGGTAATTGTATCCATTGACGCAAATGCTGGATTTTACGTGAAACCTCGGCAGTATCCAACCGTGCAGAGCCGGTGACGCCTTTGAGCGATACATAATACACAAAACCACTGGCTTTAGCGGCGATGGTGCGTATGCGGTCATCAGTGGTGGTGGGCGCTATCAGGAAAATACAATCCAAACCTTGCTGTTGCAATTGCTGGTGCAATTCATCAATGGTTTCTGCGGGGCAATCTACCGTTAATACACCGTCCACACCCGCTTTGGCGGCTGCTTCGGCAAACACGTCATAACCCATATGGTAGACGGGATTCAAATAGCCCATCAATACCACCGGGGTGGTGGCATTGGTCTCACGAAACTGTGCCACCACCGCCAACACATCGTCCAAGCTCACATTGTGCTTGAGTGCACGTTCAACTGCGGCCTGAATAACAGGCCCATCAGCCATCGGGTCGGAAAAAGGCACGCCCAATTCAATGATGTCGGTACCATTGCCAGCCAAGGTGTGCATCAACGCCAAGGTAGTGGCCACATCAGGGTCGCCACAAGTAATGTAAGACACCAAAGCGGTTTGGCCATTGAGTGTTTGAAAAGTGGATTGAATTCTGCTCATGATTCTTTCTTTACTGTTTCAGGCAGCCTACAGCATTGTTTGCCAAGGTCGCAGGCTGCCTGAAATCATAACACGTTCCCCATCACAATAAGTGCGCAAACGCACCGCTTATTCCTGAAGAATTAATTTTTCATGGATTGCACCGGAGCCGGAATACGCCCGCCTCGATTCACAAACACCTCGCACGAACCAGATTTCACCGGCATCACTGGTGCGTAACCCAACAGACCGCCAAACTCCACCGTATCCCCCACGTCTTTTCCGGTCACGGGGATCACGCGCACAGCCGTCGTTTTGCTGTTAATCAAACCAATCGCAGCCTCATCGGCAATGATGCCGGAAAGCGTACTGGCTGGCGTGTGCCCGGGTACCGCAATCATGTCCAGGCCCACGGAACACACCGCCGTCATCGCTTCCAATTTATCTAAAGTCAGCACCCCTGATTCAGCAGCCGCAATCATGCCCTCATCTTCCGATACAGGAATGAATGCGCCACTCAATCCACCCACTGCACTGGAAGCCATCATCCCGCCTTTTTTGACCGCGTCATTCAACAGTGCCAGCGCCGCTGTGGTGCCGTGAGTACCACACACGCTCAAACCCATGGCCTCAAGAATGCGCGCCACACTATCTCCAACCGCAGGCGTGGGTGCCAATGACAAGTCCAAAATACCAAAAGGGATGCCCAACATCTGGCTGGCTTCATGTCCAATCAGCTCACCCACTCGGGTAATTTTAAAGGCCGTTTTTTTCACTACTTCAGCAACTTCAGTGAGTGTTTGCGCACCCGAATTTTCCAGTGCGGCCTTCACCACCCCAGGCCCAGATACCCCCACATTAATCACACAGCCCGCTTCGCCCGCTCCATGAAATGCGCCCGCCATAAACGGGTTGTCTTCTACTGCATTGCAAAACACCACCAATTTGGCACAACCGAATCCCTCTGGTGTCAAATCGGCAGTACGTTTGATGGTTTCGCCCATCAACTTCACCGCGTCCATATTGATACCGGCGCGGGTAGAACCAATATTGACTGAGCTACACACAATATCGGTACAAGCCAATGCCTCAGGAATGGAGTCAATCAATACTCGATCTGCAGCACTCATGCCCTTGTGCACCAACGCTGAAAAACCACCGATAAACGATACGCCAATAGCCTTGGCGGCCTTATCCAGCGTTTGCGCGATGGACACATAGGAATCGGCGCCCGTCGCTGCGCCAATTTGTGCAATCGGGGTGACTGCAATGCGCTGGTTCACAATCGGCACGCCATATTTGGCCGACAAATGCGCCGCCGTCGACACCAAATCCCGGCCCACATGGGTTATTTTGTCGTAGATTTTTTGGTTGAGCCGATGAATATCGGCATCAATGCAGTCATGGAGATCAATACCGATGGTAATCGTGCGCACATCAAAATGTTGATCGGCCACCATGCGAATGGTTTCGAGAATCTCGTTATTCTGAATAGAGAATGCCATGTTGATGCTCCTAAATACGGTACATGGCTTGAAACAATGCCTCATCTTGCAAGCGCATATCCAGAGCCCTTTTCTTGCCCTCTTCGGCCAAAATAGTCAACATTTCCGCACGCGATATGCTGCAGGCTTCTGTGTCCACCAAAATAATCATGGTAAAAAAATCCTCCATCAGCTGCTGGCTGATGTTGAGAATATTAATGTGGTACTCCGCAAGCAAGGTGGCCACTTCTGCCACAATACCAATGCGGTCTTTCCCAATCACGGTTAACACTGAATGATCCGACATAATACTTTTTCCTTTCAAGCAGGCTGCCTGAAAGCAACCTCAATCAATAATTTTATGTGTTCAATACAAGCTTCAAGCAGCCTGCATGCCATCTGGGTTGGCTTTGAACATCAGCGCACATACCAACATCAACACAGACACGGCCAAACCCAACGCCGCCACGCCCACCCAAGCAAATTGAGCATACACGGCTGCAGAGGCCAGCGAACCCAATACCCCGCCGATAAAATACAAGCTCATGTATCCTGAGGTAATGCGGCCTTTGAGCGCGGGATCAGTGCGGTAAATCAGGCTTTGGTTAGTGATGTGTACCGCTTGCACAGCAAAATCCAACAACACAATGCCCACCATCAAAGGCCAAAGCTGCGTGCCACCCAAATACAACAATAGCCATGCGACCACAAACAACACACACCCACCAATGGTCACCAACCGTGCTTGTCCTTTATCCGCCAAGCGTCCAGCCATAGAAGCACCAAACACCCCTAATGCACCCAACAAACCAAACAAACCAATGGTACCCAAGCGATAATGATAAGGTTCATGGGTCAGCAATAAAGTCAGCGATGTCCACAAAATGGCAAATAAGCTGAAATCCAAAGCACCCAAAATCCCTCGCTGACGCAATAGTGTTTTACCCCAAGTCAATGACCACACCGATTTGAGCGTTTGACCATAACTTAATCCACTGCGAGGTCGGCTGGCTTGAGGCAAGTATTTGTGCAAGGCAGCAGCCACCAACAGCAGCAATACCGCACCCAATACATAAACGGCGCGCCAACCAAACCACTGTGCCACAAAACCAGAAACCGTGCGCGAAAGCAAAATGCCCAGCAATAGTCCACTCATGATGGTGCCGACCACACGCCCTTGCTGTCCCGGTTTGGCCAAACTCGCCGCCAAAGGCACCAATACCTGAGCCACGGTACAAAAGCCCCCGACCAGCAATAGTCCCAGACTAAATAGCCACACATTGGGCGCGACCGCAGTCAAGCCAGAGCCGATACCCACCAATCCATACAAGCGCACAATCAGTTTCTTGTTGTCCAATAAATCACCCAGTGGCACCAAAAAAATCAGCCCCAAGGCATAGGCAAACTGGGTAAGCGTCACAAACAGCCCGGTTTCATCCGCTGGCACGCCAAAATCATGCCCGACAACCGCAATCAATGGATGGACATAATAATTACTGGCCACCGCCAAACCGGTGGCCAAGGCCATCAAGAAAACCAACTGCTTATTTAAACTCATCTGTGTCCAATTAAAATATAATGATTCAGGCTGCCTGAAAACAATAAATAGTATTGAAGTTCGTTTTTATCTTTTTCGTAAAAATAGCAAATAATTAAATAATTTACATTTTATTCAAATATTTATTTTGCGTTGTCTTGCAATGAAATGTATTCATAAACCATTCTTATTAAACTAAATTAGATATCCAAGTAAAGCAAAAGAAATTTTTTAATCGTTAATTTCCTGCTCTTCTAGTGCTTTTAATGTGACAAAATCAGAATTTTTCCAGAACTCACGTCCATTTTGATTGCCCCCAACGATAACGGCAGCAGCCGCACTTGGGCTTGAAAATTCATAATCCTCAGTAAAAAGATAACTCTCGCCTGTTGAAGCTAAAACACCCGATTGAATTAACCCAGCTCTCAGTTTTTTAACCCAATGTTGCTCATCTCTTGCTGAATTTCGCTCTTGAATCGCTGCTTGTGAGCCTTTCAAGACAACTACCCCATTAGCAGTAATTTTAGCTTCTGCTTTCAGCTTTCTGTATGAGCCCCCAAAAATCTCATTTTCAATGTTATTTGATTTATTGGCTTGACTAGCCTCTGATACAGAAGGATGAATAGGAACAAATAAATCCATCCCCAATGGAGGCAGCAATTGCTTCATTTTTTCGATGAAAAATGCCATATCCGCAATATCGGATTCTGGTAACTTCGCGCTGCTCTCTACAACATTCATTAATTTCATTCGCCCAGCAGTCCGGGCCATAACAATCATCTGACTTTCTAAGTAACGGATGTGCGCTTTTGTCAAATTCTCATCTTTACTCACAAAAAAAACCGCATGATTCCAAAATTCTTTTGATACATGCTGTTTCAGACGTACCTTAATCGATTCAGCTTCTCCAATGTACGCCGCAGTCGATCCTGAGTCTGGATCAGTACCTGTCAGGATATAAACACCACTACCCTCAGCCTCAGGACGCTGCAGAATTTGCTCAATATCAACCCTTGGACCAGCAACCGCTTTTCCCGTCCAGTTGGAAATCTCACCTATCCTTAATTTTTTCGGATCCCCATATAATAGAAAGATTTTTATGGTTGTACGCGTAACCGTTTCCATTAAAGCGTGTCCTCATTTACAACGTAATCCCATCCAGCTTGGCCACAGTATTGATGTCTTTGTCGCCACGCCCAGATAGGTTTACCAAAATCACTTCGTCCTTGCCCATTTTGGGCGCATTTGCTACAGCCCACGCCACAGCATGGCTGGATTCCAAAGCAGGAATAATACCCTCTTGGTGACAGAGCAAATGAAAGGCTTCCAAAGCGGCCTCATCGCCTACAGCGGTGTAGTCAACGCGGCCAATATCGTGCAAGAAACTGTGTTCGGGGCCGACGCCCGGATAATCCAAACCAGCAGATACTGAATGCGTACTGGACACCTGTCCATGCTCATCTTGCATCAAATAACTGCGAAACCCATGCAATACCCCCATAGGGCTGCCTGAAGTAATTGGCGCCGCATGTTCATGCCCATTCAAGCCATGTCCACCTGCTTCCACGCCCACTAAGCGCGTGCTCATTTCATTGATGTAAGGATAAAATAAACCGATGGCATTAGAGCCCCCGCCCACGCAGGCCACGGCCACATCCGGTTGCCGGCCGATCAACTCAGGCATTTGAATTTTGGCTTCATTGCCAATCACACACTGGAAATCGCGCACCATGGCCGGATAAGGCATAGGGCCTGCGGCGGTGCCGATGATGTAGAAGGTATCATCCACCCGTGCAACCCATTCACGCATGGCTTCATTCATCGCATCTTTGAGGGTTTTAGAACCAGAATCCACACCCACCACTTGTGCGCCCAACAGTTTCATCCGATAAACATTGGGTGCTTGACGTTGAATGTCTTCCGTTCCCATGTACACAGTACAATCCATGCCAAAGCGCGCCGCCACCGTGGCCGAGGCCACACCATGCTGGCCAGCCCCCGTTTCAGCAATCACCCGCTTTTTGCCCATGCGTTTGGCCAACAACGCTTGGCCTATGGTGTTGTTGATTTTATGAGCACCACTGTGGTTGAGGTCTTCACGCTTTAAATAAATCTGAGCGCCACCCAAATAGCGACTAAGTCGCTCAGCGTGATATACAGGGCTAGGCCGACCCACATAATATTTCAGGTCACTGTGGTATTGTGCCCAGAAGCTGGGATCGGCTTTGGCTTCAGCATAAGCCTGCTTCAATTCAGTGAGTGCTGCAATCAACGTTTCCGACACATACAAGCCACCATGGTCGCCAAAAAAACCCAGTTCATTGGGGTAATTGTAATTCTGCACGTTTGATTCCTTCCATCAGCGCGGCCATTTTGGCCGCATCTTTAATGCCGGGCGACGATTCTACGCCGCTGGCGATGTCTACTGCCATGGCGCGGGTTTGCACAATGGCTTGGGTAATGTTGTCTGGATTCAGCCCGCCAGACAATATCCACGGGCTATTTAAGTGTTCAGGTAGCATCTGCCAATCAAAGGTTTGACCTGTACCGCCATATTGACCTGCCACGGCAGCATCAAACAGCAAAGCCCGAGCATCGGCATACGCATCAGCAGCTGCCTGAATGTGTTCGCGAGCACCAACACGCACCGCTTTAATATATGGGCGGCCAAACTGGCGACAAAACGCCGGCGACTCATCACCATGAAACTGCAATACATCCAAAGGCACTTGCTGCAAAATAGCGCCAATTTCATCGGCAGCCATATTCACCATCAAACCCACCGCCGTCACAAAAGGCGGCAACGCACGCACTACGCGCTCTGCCTGCGCTGGGCTCACATAACGTTTGCTGCCTGAATAAAAAATCACCCCGATGGCATCGGCGCCCAAATCAGCCGCCAACAGCGCATCTTCAGGCCGAGTCATGCCACATACTTTGCAACGAATCACACTCATCCTATTTGCTCCTGCTTCGGCTGTGCGGCCTAACCTTTATATCGGTACAAGAGCCTTCGTCGCAATAGGCGCGCGCCCACAATGATTCGCCACTTAAATCAGTTTGAATACACTCAATGAGCATGCCCGCATCATCCATAATCACCATGCAATAACCCTCTATCATTTCATGTGAGCCCAGTATCAGAGCGCTGCTTCAATGGCTGCCGGAAGGTGGCTTAAATTAAAATCCACATGTGGCATGGTTTTAATCAAATCCCAATGGTAAATCTGTGTCAAAACAATGCCATTGTATCTTAATGTATCTCGAATTATCGGCCGTGCGCATGCCAGTTTTAGCTGAGCATCCCTCAAAGTCGTGGGCATCCATGATGATCACGCCGGCATCACGGAATTCATCATATTCATCTTGCTTTCATAGGCGCCTTATACCAAATTGGGCCACAGCCAAACTGGTAACTGCGGCGTGGGCAAATTGAATTCGGGCGGATAATCCACGCCCGTTAAATACAAACCATCGGCCATCATCGTGGGCGGTGCAACACGACGACTTTTGGCCGCCAATAAATCAGCAAATTGAGCCACAGTCATTTTACCGGCGCCCACATACACCAGCGCCCCCACAATATTGCGTACCATATTGTGCACAAAAGCGCTGCCGTGCAAGTCAATGGCCATCAACTCAGGGCTGCCTGAAAGACGCATGTCATACAGGGTTTTTACGGGTGATTTAGCTTGACACTCTGATGAGCGAAAGCTAGAAAAATCATGTTCACCCACCAATAAAGCCGCAGCTTCACGCATGGGCACTATCGCCAAAGGCCAGTGCGTCCAACCCATTTTGCCGAGCAACTGCGGCATACGCACGCTGCTGGATGTCAATAGGTAGCGATAATGCCGGCCAAAAGCATCAAAGCGAGCATGGAAATGGGCAGCCATTGGCTGCGCAGCCAGAATACGCACATTCTTGTCCATGGTGGCATTACCGCCACGCACCCATGTCTGAGCACTGCGCCGAACACATGTGTCAAAATGTACCACCTGAGCGGTGGCATGCACGCCCGCATCGGTACGGCCCGCTACCGTAACCGCGATGGGTTCGTCGGCAATTGTACTTAGTGCGGTTTCCAGAACGGTCTGAATCGTATCCAAGCCGCCAGGCTGCTTTTGCCAGCCATGAAAAGCAGCACCATCATAAGCCAAGGTTAATGCCCACCGTTGAGTAGTCGACACACTCATGAAGTGATTTCTGCTGATGTAGTGTCTGTCGGCCAAATGATTGCCTGAGCCGCAATCACGGTTTTGCGATTGGGGTCATAAGTTATTGATGGCGAACCATACAACACATAGCCTTGAGTCAAGGCATCGCTTACGCGATGACAAAATGCGGCGTCATCCGAGCCCGTCAGCAACCGATATCGCGGCAACCCTGCTGGTGGTCTATCAATCATGGCATATCCTGCAAACTACAATCTTTCAGGCAACATCATAACAAAAAACGCCCGCATTATGCGGGCGTGAGCAAGCTTAAGGCTAACCACCCAGTTGCTGCAACAGGCTTTGCGCTTCCGCCAATACCTCACCATTGGCTTCATCCACCAATTCATGCAAGGTTTTGCGCGCCGTCGCCGCATCGTCAATTTCCAAATACATTTTGGCCAGTTCCAGCTTGGCCTCCATCGGGACAGTTAAATTCACTGCCTCGTCATTTACCACTGCAGCAGGCTGTGTTTCTGCTTCGTTTGCAACATTGGGAGGAACAATGACTGACGTTTGATCTGGGGTGGCGGCAGCAGGCTCAACATGCTCATCTGCCATACCTTCAACGCCCGCAACATCCAACGCAGGGGCAGTGGTGATTCCCGTCATCTCCAAATCAGCATTGAAATCCACGTCACTAGGCTGCTGGCTAGGATGATCATCGGATGATAATGACAATGAAGTCGCATTCAAACCTTCATGCGTGCCATGTTCTTCTGTCTCCTGCACAGCTCCTTTTGCATTCTGGATAACAGCTTCTGACTCAGTGGTTTCATCCACCAAGCCCAGCGCACCCCAATCAATGTCATCCGCCACCAAAGCATCGCCAGTCGCGGCGAATGCTTGTTGATGCTGGGGCTGCAGTGCATTGACTAATGGTGAATCTTCTCGCTCCAGCGGTTGGTCATCTGGCGCATCATCAGCAGAAGCTGGCGCCGTGAATGTTTCTGCCAAATCATGCTGATGATCTGTAACTACGCTGATGGCAGGTGCTTCAGCAGCGGTGGGTTTGGCCGCGGGCACAACTGGTGCATCAATAATGCGCGTCGTTGCGGCAACATCGGCGTCTGCATCGGTAACAGACCATTCCAACACGCCATCATCCGCTTTGTCTTCAACATTCACCGAGGACGTTACGTCTGGAATTTCTGTCGGTACAACAGTCGGAAGTGGAGAAGTTGCATCCATCTCTGCATCTTGTGTGAGCCAATCCATATCCGCCAAGTCTTCATCTGCTGCATGCTGGCCAGCTGGAGTGGCTGCCGTAGTCGGCGCTGGTGACATAGATTGCGGCTGAGTGCTTACCTCCGGCACTTCATCCAATACATCAAATTTCAACCACTCTTCATCACTCGCTGCAGAAGATGCGCCTATCGCATTTTCGGCGGCAGTTGTCGGCGAAGGTGTTTGCACTGCAGTTGCAGTCAATGGGCTTTGTTCAATTTCTTTAGTTGCATCATCATTCAGCCAGTCCCAATCGTCGCGATTTGCTTCTGCCGTTTCCATCTTGGGCTGATTGGTTGCAGGCACTTCCGCAGCCGAAGCGCGGTCAGCAACCACGGCAGCAGTTGTTGCTGCTACCACAGAGGGCTTTAATAGGGATGCAGGCGCTGCTGGATTGGGTATCTCAGGTACAGCACTTTCTTTCCCATCCACATCCATAAACACCACATCCTCATCATCCAGATGGTCATCCGCTGAAGATGATGGTGATTCTGGCTCGATGGGTTCAGGTTCATTCGCATCGACGCCGTCGCCTTGCTGACGCTTGTGTCGATACAGCAACAATGCCAGCAACAACAAAATACCCAACCCACCCAATAAAGCCCATTGCAACCACCCATCAAATAGCCCGGTTTCTTCTACAGGCAATGGCATTGGCTGTGGTGTTGCTTTAGCGGCTGGCTTCGGCGCAACAGACGCCGCTGATGCAGTGGGCACAGACGCAGACACAGTGGCTGAGGCTGCAGTAGGCACACTGGTTGCATCCGCTGCAGATGCAGCAGCATTGATATCTGGATTAGGCGCCGCGGTCCCCTTGGCTACAGGCTCAACTGATGTTTTAGCGGCGGGGCGTACACTTGAGGCTCCTTTTGCCAATTCACGCAAACGTTCAGCGCTGGGGATATCCAGAATAGCATTGCGGTACATCAGATCGGGGTTGCCATTACGGAAAGCATGTGGATTGGCATTGATTAAAGCCCGCATGGTTTGAGCTAGGCTCAAGCCATGCGGCTGTATTTTTCGCGCCACATCAATTAAATATTCATTATTCTCAACACGGTAACGCTTGCCAATAGGTGTGGCGCTTTGCGTTGGTGCCGTATTTTTTTTCGCAGTTTGAGCCGGTCCGCCTGTTTTTTTACGCGATTCAGCAGGTTTAGCTGGGTGCTTTTGGGTGGGTCTTGTCACATTGGCATGCGAGGCAACGCGATCAGACTGATAGCTTGGAGGATCAAGTAATGCCGTGTATTGCCGACCTTGATGGCCAACTGAAACATTAAATGTTAGTAAAGGATCACGAATGGGTTGGCTGGAATGGAGGCGGATCACTGCACCATCGCCTTGCGCTACCACTTGGGCTTGCAACGATGCGCCACTGATATTGGGCTTTCCCTGTTTCAGCAAGACTTTGGCTTCATCTCCGCTGACCACAATTGTGCCAGAAAAAGGTTCACCCAGTGCCGATTTCACTTGCAAACCGCCCAATGCACCCCAAGCAGAGCCGGCCAGCATAGTACACAAAGAAATGGCAATAATTTTCAGCTGATGTCTGTTATTCAAAACGTTGCTCCCACCCAGTTTAAAAGCATGCGATCCAACCTGTGTAAACAAAACAATCAGGCTGTTAAAAATGGGTTAAAACCGCAGGCAAAATGAATTATTGTATGAAACACGCGGTATCATAGCTTTTTCATGGCGATTATGCCAAGTTTAATCCCTTGGAATATTCGTCTCATGCCCAAAATACTGTCTTTTTCTAACACAACCCAGATACGATACTTAGCCCGCTCTGCTATACCTCCTAATGGCGATTGTGTGCAAAAACAAAACCAACACGGTATGATGTTGGCTTGCTGCACATGGGCCCTCCGCCGTTTTCCTTGCCTAGATACTGCGCAAACGCATTGATGACCTTCAACTTCGGATACCTTAACTTCATATGAAAGCTGCTTTCGAATTTCTCGTGGTGGTGCTGTTTTTCGCCACTTATATGATCAGCAAAAACATTATTTTGGCCACTTCAGTTGCCGTGATTGCAGGCATCATTCAGGCAGCTTGGTGTTGGTTTAAATACAAAAAATTACAGACTATGCAATGGGTTAGCCTATTACTTATTGTTATTTTTGGTGGTGCCACCATTGTTTTTAAAGATGCTCATTTCATCATGTGGAAACCCACTGTGTTATTTTGGCTCATGGCCATGGCATTGGTGGTGGCCCAGTTAATGGGTAAAAACATACTCAAGTCCACCATCGGCAAAGAGGTGGTAGTGCCCGATTCGGTTTGGCGCAATCTCACTGCTGCGTGGGCTGTGTTTCTCATATTTTTAGGTGTCTTAAATTTGTGGGTGGCTTATCATTTCACCCAAACGCAATGGGTCAGCTACAAACTCTTTGGTAGTACAGGACTCTTGATTGCGTTTGTGATTGCGCAAACTTTTTATTTAAGCCGATATATGGAATCGGAACAACAGACAAAGGATTAACTCAAAATGCTGTTTATGTTGATGGCCACCGATGCCGACAATACCCATGAAGCACGCATGGCTGCTCGGCCTAAACATTTGGCCCGATTACAAGCCCTAGCGGATCAAGGTAGACTAGTAATAGCCGGCCCCAACCCATTGCCCGAAGACCCAACTCATTTTTCAGGCAGCCTGGTGATTGCCGATTTCGATTCTTTAGATGAAGCCGAAGCCTGGGCGCAACAAGACCCTTATGTGGATGCAGGCGTCTACGAAGAAATTCTGATTCGGCCTTTTAAAAAAGTCTTGCCCGCATGACCGTAATCGAAGATATCCGTCAACGTTTACAGGCACTAAGCCCGCAAAAATTGGAAATCATAGACGACAGCCACCTACATGCAGGCCATGCGGGCAACCAGCAAGGCGGTGGTCATTTTCGCCTGCTGATTGTCAGTACGGCATTTCAACAAGCAACTCGGCTGGATCGTCAGCGATTAATCAAAAACCTTTTGCACGATTTATTCGCACAACGCATCCATGCGCTCAGTATTCAGGCGCTGACGCCAGATGAATTTAACCACAAATCTGCCCAATAAGATTAGAATAGCATCCATCAGAAAAAAGGATTGAATTATGAAAAAACACCTCATCGCTGCCGCCATTATAGCCAGCTTGGCCGGTTCTGCTCTGGCGCAAACGGTTGCCACTGTTAATGGTACCAAGATTGACAGCAAAGATGTTGACGCTCAAGTATCTTTGCTGATTAAAGAAAGCCAAAACCAGTTACAAGACTCTCCGCAACTACGCGACAGCATTACCAAACGTTTGGTAACGCGCACGCTGATGATTCAGGAGGCCAAACGATTAAAATTAGACCAAAGTCCTCAATACCAAAATGCATTGAAACAAGCTGAAGCTGAAGCCAAGCGTTTGGGTGATGATAAGAAACCAGGATTCAAACAAGACTGGGCTACATTTCAAGACAATTTGCTGACTCAAGCCTTTCTGGCTGCGGTATTGGGCAGCAATCCGGTGACTAAGGCTGAGTCTGACTCCTCATATGCCGAAATGAAAAAATATTATCAAGGCACTCAAGAAGTTCAATTGGGTGAAATTGTGACGCGCGATGCAGACAGTGCCAACAAAGCCGTAGCTGATCTGAAAGCGAAAAAGAATTTTTCTGCGGTGGCACGTCAATATACCATTGACCCAGCAGGCAAAGAAGCTGGTGGCATTCCCAAAACTTATGTTTCCTTAAAAGATTTGCAAGAAGGCGCAGCGCCGGTATATGAGGCAGTAAAAGACCTGAAAAAGGGCCAGTTCACCACTGCCCCGCTGCAAGGTAATAACAATATTTTTGCGGTGTTCTACATCAACGATAAACGCAACGTTAAAATCCCTGCCTTTAAAGAAGTAGAACCGGCCATCGTGCAGCGACTGCAAGAAGCACGCGTTCAGGCAGCCATTGCACAGCTATACCAACAAGCCACCATTAAATAATTGATAAGGAATAATGCACCATGAATAAACGTGCAAGCTGGCTGGCTGGCTTAACCATCATCGCCACTGGTTTGGCTTTTGCTGATGCGCCTAAAATCGACAGTGCGCGCTTGGATGCCGCACTCAAGCAGATTCAAGCGCAAATGCAATCTCAGGCACAGCCTGGCATGACGATGCCGAATAAAGCACAATTGACTCAACAAGTTACTCAGGATTTACAAACAGCGGATGTATTAAAAGAAGAAGCCATAAAGGCAGGCTTAGACAAACAACCGGAAACGCAAGCAGCTTGGCAAAATTTGCAATCCCAGTTTTATGCCAGCCAATATGTGAATTACCTGAAGTCACAGATTGAAGTCAATGATGCTGATCTGCGCAAGCAATATGAAGCCACTACCAGTGAAATCAATTTACTGGTGATTCCTTTTGCCTCCAAAGAAGCAGCTGAGCAAGGCTTGGAAAAACTCAAAAAAGGCTTGAGCTTTGAAGCCTTAATGAAACAGCAAGACCCCAAAGCCGAAACGCAAATGTGGACCAATCCCCAGGCATTGCCTGCTTCGGTCGCGCAAGTGGTCAGCATCATGAACGTGGGCCAAATCACTGGCAATGTAGTGACCTTTAACGGTCAATCGTTTCTGATGAAATTGGCAGGCAGCCGCCATGCGGAAGGCGCCCCTTCATTTGAACAAATGAAAGCGCAACTGGTGGATCAAGCCAAAAACCAAAAAGTTCAGGCAACCATCCAGCAATTATTGCAAGAACGCGGCATCAATCCTGCAGCAACTCCAGCTCAATAAGCCTTGATTTGCTGGTGACAAAAAACGACGCCACGGCGTCGTTTTTTCTTAATCATATTCTAAGGCTGATCGCGGACATATCCATATCGACCCCTTCATTGTGACTCCGATCAGACCCTAAGATACATTGGGATAAAGTATCAACCGAAGACCCAGGCTACATCATATCTGCTATGCTATGGCCAGCAGCCGAGTACAACCGAATCTCAACCGATCCTGCATGCAAACGCCGCTATCACAGACTGTATCCATGGCGGCTTGCACACTCAAATATATTATCCTTACCACACTCAACTCAACCACTGATCCACAGCAGCAACCCATTGCTGTAATAAGTGTTGTGTCCTGCTCTCGACAAGGACACCCTGCTCATCCAAGGCACTTTGAATCCGAGCTAAATAGGCTTCGGGCTGCACCAATACCGTCACACCCAGCATCTGTAAAATCTGGCGCAAATGTAGCCCTGAATTAATGCCGCCGTATCCCCCTATGGATGCAGTCAGCACAGCGGCTTTTTTACCTGCCCACACACTACGGCCGGCAGGGCGCGAAGCAATGTCCAATAGATTTTTTAAAGCAGCGGGGATACTGCGGTTATGTTCTGGGGTTACAAACAGGATGCCATCTGCCGCCGCTATCTGACTGCGCACGCGCTCGTAGCATTCAATCGGCTGTCCATCATAATCTTGGCTATACAACGGCAAATCTGCGATTTCAATCTCACTGATTTGCCAAGCGTCAGGAGCAATGCTGCGTATGTATTCAGCCACTTTGCGGTTATAAGATCCTTCACGTAAGCTACCGATGACAAGGGCCAGATGACGAACTTGGTGGTCCATAATATATCCTTTCAACCAGTGTAGAATCATCAAAGGCTGCCTGAAACACGTTTTTATCACAACGATATTCAGGCAGCCTAGGTTAAAGAGATGTCTTTTATTGTTTCACGGCTTCAATTTGAATATTCAACTTCACATAACGACTGGCCGGCATGTAATTTACATACTGCGACATACCCCATTGCGTGCGATCTATAGTCGCTTCAAAATCACCGCCACACACTTCTGCTTTCAGCATAGGGCTGTTGTAGCAATTGAATTTACTGGCCTTGAGGGTAACTGGATGGGTTTGGCCCAGCAGGGTTAACTGTCCAGCCACTTCGGCCACTTTACCTTGCGCATTAAAACGCCAAGCATCAGACACAAAACGAATACTGGGGTATTTGGCTACATTAAAAAACTCGGCCCCTTGCAGGTGTTCATTAAAAGCGCTGCGGCCAGTATTGATATTTTTAACTGGAATACGCACATCGACAAACCCAGTTTTCGCTTTGGCATCAAATTTCACCGTGCCATTAATGTCATAAAACCCGCCTACATTGCTTGAGGTGCCCCAATGATCAACAGTAAAACGAGCATCGGTGTGCATGGGGTCGATTTTGTATTCAGCAGCAACCGCTGGCAGCGTTGCAAATAATGCGGTGATCGCAACCACAGAAGACACTAACTTCATGATGATTTCCTTTTTTTGGATGTGAGTGGATTTAGGCAAATAGATTGCAAATCATAATTTAAAATAAACCGATTGAACATGCTTGATGGTTAATGAATCATTTCTTAAAACGAAGAATCAGGCTGCTGTAAAAAAATCAGCTCTTCACTGGTGGACTGGCGTCCTAATATCTTGTTGCGATGGGGATAGCGGCCAAACCGATCGATAATGGCCTTGTGCCGGCATTCAAAATCAAGTGTGGCGGCATCACCCAATTGTACAAACCAGGCTTCGGCTTGAGTATGAATAACGCGTGATTCACTGTGCATAAATGGCATTAAGATAAATTTCTGCTCAGTTGGCGGTAACTGCTGGTATTCAGGTAAACGCAAGGTTTCTTGCGCCAGCACCAGTGCCATACCATCTTGCGCATAGGCTTGCGCTCGTCCTCGTTGTAGATTACGTGAAAATTGATCTAAAACCAGAATTTCCGCCAATCGGCCCCGTATTTCTGCGCGCCAATGGGCACATTCACCAGCGACTGCGGCTTGCCAAATAGAGTCAAATCGCTGGGCAAGACGAGTATCGAAGCCATCCTCCTGTTCAAACCAATGCACGCGATTGGCCGGGTCAAACCAAAAAGACAGTACTGCATGGGCTTTGGGGTCCATATAACCTCTTTTCACGATTAAATCGGTCTCACCACTGGTTCAATACGCAAGGCATTTGCCCGTTAATAACCTATTCATCTTCACACCTGAAACACCCACTTGAATATCCATAATTCTACAGAGCCAATCTTGTATTTTATGCACTCTACCGGCACCAAGTGCCAAGACCACACGCGTGCAACCCTAAGCCATATTGTGCAGCCCTATTGGCCATGCGGACACATGCACAATTTATCACTCAGGCTTGGCTCCAGAGCTTGCAAGATGATGGTCAACATCTCCAATGGTTGCGGTACCCTCTTGAGTCTTGATGTTGGTTGGTCGTTGTGGCAACAATGGCGGCATAGGGTATTGCCACCATGCCGATAAGGCCCGCATCCACTCGCGCTTAGTCACATCTAGATGCCCTCCTTCTGCATGCAAAATCGTCAACACAGCCTGCAACAGCCAGGCTTTGGTCTGAGCATCAACCCCTTGCAGCAAGCGGCAGGCTGCCTGTAACTCAGCCATATCGGTCGTTTGCATCGCAGCCCAATTGGGCCAACCTGCCTCATTTTCACGCCAAGAGCCACATGCTTTTTGGTACACAGCAGCTCCATCGTCCAATGGCGAAAGGCGTATCGTCCACGCTAGGATGACTGCCATGGCAGTTTGAGTCGATCCGCCAGATTTCACTGCTGGCGCGGTATTGCTTGGTTGTAAATGAGCATTCAACACAGACCAAACACACCACTCATGCACACTGACATGATTATCGGCAATTATCAATTGGTGCAACAAGCGCCGTGTCTTTTTCCAACGCAGCCGCGGCAAGGCAGCCAGTGCGGGCAGTGACAAATCCACTACTGGCATGACTTCATAACGAGGCAGTGTCGCCACTACGGGCCACAATTGAGTCACACGCAAGCCCAAAGCATAATGGGCTGCCTGAATAGACTGGCACTGTTGCTGTCGCACGAATACATCCTCTGACAACAGCAGCGCACACATTAATGATTCCGCCGCCTCTGGCTCTTGGCTGGCTGCATACACCGCAGTTGGTAAATGCTGCCGCAGCCAAGCGGCATGGAGCAGATGCGTGGGATTAAGGGTATTGAGATCAGCCAATACCCGTTGACTGCCTAACGTTAAGGCGGGCTCAGCCTTCTCCGTTAGCGACGATAATTGAGTATCAGCATGAATTGGCTGCAACCAATATGGTGTGGCACGAGTGTAGCGTGGCAATGGTTTCGTAAAACTCGGGCCAAAACCACGCCATCCAGGGTCGCTAGCCTGTACTGTACGGATATGCTTTGGTTCAAATTCATGCATATCTTGAGCGGCCCGCTCATCAAGTCTGGCCACACGATCCCGAATCGGCGGATGAGTGGCCGACAAATAACTAAACCAATCCTGTTCATTGGTACTGGCAAAATAAAAGTGCGCATATTCTGGCGTGGCCCAGCGCCGCCATGGTGGGCACTGTGGCGCTTGTGCGATTTTGGTCAAGGCTGCTATCAGCCCAGCCTGCTGCCGAGTGAATTGCACAGCCGATGCATCGGCCAAGAACTCGCGCTGCCGACTCACGCCTGCTTGAAGCCAACCTGCCAGCACGGTTCCCACCGCACCCAATAGCGCCAAAGCCACACCCAAAACGCCACCATACCAACCCAAAACCAACACACGTCGGCGCGCTCCATCATCGACATCATCACGCTTCGGCAACCACAATAACCAACGGCCACACAGTCCAATCAACATCAAACCATGCAAAAAGGCGCTCAAATGCATATTTAAACGCATATCCCCATTGAGAATATGGCTAAACTCATGTGCCACCACCGCTTGCAATTCATCGCGACTGAGCTGATCCAATGCACCTCGGGTCACGGCAATGACCGCATCTTTCGGGTGCAGCCCAGCCGCAAAGGCATTAATATCGCCTTCTTCCAATAAATACACTTTGGGCAGAGGCAATCCCGCAGCAATCGCCATTTCTTCGACAACGTTCAATAACCGCCGCTCTTCACGATCTGCTTGCTTGGCCCAAATTCGACGAGCACCCATTTCTTCCGCTACCACTTGGCCTCCACGACTCAGCTTGGCCAGCTTATATAAGGTGCCGCCTAATACCAGTGTAGCCACACCAAAAGCAGTCCACCCCCAAAAACCGGCACTGCGCTGCCAAAGCCATGCTTGATCAGCTGTGGCATAGCCCCAGGGTACTAATTTCACCAGCAGCAAAGTCGTGAGTACCACCATAGTCAGCATGGCCAATACATAAGCCAGCAGCAAATGCTGGCTTAGGCGCTTGGCTTGGCGCTGTTGCTCAAAAAAAGCGGTGGCGGCCATCGTGGGTTAACGTAAATTGATTTTAGGGGCTGCCTGAATGGCATCGCTATCGGCAAACTGCAACAAAGCCGCATCTTGATTGTGGGCAAAGAAGCCCGCCAACAGCACATAAGGAAACGATTGGCGCGTGGTGTTGTAATGCAACACCGCGTCGTTATAAGCCTGTCGCGCAAAGGCCACTCGGTTTTCGGTGCTGCTGATGTCTTCACTCAGTTGCTGTAAATTGGCACTGGCCTGCAACTCTGGGTACGCCTCCAATTGTATTTGCAATCCTTTTAGCGCCTGTTGTAACTGAGCTTCCCCTACCGATACCGCCGCCAAAGCACTGGCATTTTGACTCTGATGGGCCGCCTGCAAAGCCGACACAGCCTGATTACGCGCTTGTGTAACTGCCACCAAAGTTTGGTTTTCATGTTGTAAATAAGCTTTGGCAGACTCAACCAAATTGGGAATCAAATCATAGCGCCGTTTCAGCTGCACCTCGATTTGTGCAAACGCATTTTGGTACTGGTTTTTGGCTTGCACCAATGCGTTGTATACCCATACCGGTACCCCCACCACTACTACCAAAATAATCACTGCCACCATCCAACCCATATGATCCCTTTCGTGTTTTCCATCTGGTATTGATTATTGATAAGTACGCCCCTGATATTGCAACCAACCGCCATCATGCCGCCCTTGTGGATCATGATGCGTCCAGTGCAATACCCCTCCTTGCGGGTTATACACATATTCGCCTTGGAACGATACCTGATCGCCAGCCTGCAAACCCGTCAATTTGGGCGCCAAGTCTATATTGTGTGCCACCAAAATCGTTTGCCCATCAGCCAAACGCAAAATAAAACGCTGATGCCGATCACCTTCATTGTCATCTTTCAACACCTTAACCACCTCACCCTCGCCACGAACTGGCACATCGCTGCGCTGCTGGGCATACGCCTCAGCAACCTCATTATTTCCCGATGGGCTCGTTGTTGTTGCCGAGGTGGGTAACAAGCTCTCTTTCGCAGCTCGTAAAGCCTGAGTTACCTGCTGCTGGGCCTGACTTTTGGTGCCATCTTGCTCACTTCCTTGCCACCACCATACAGCGGCCGCAACCAACAGCAAAACCAAACCATTTTTCCAAGACATTCATGCCCCTTTTGCCCTTAATAACACTAATTGAACCTGGTCACCTAATACCATCTACATTATCTTAACGTTTTTAAACATACTAGCGGCAAATCCCCCGCGCCACAATTCTCCCATGCAAATTTGACCCATAAAAGCAGAGAAGCGGCTCAAAACACGATTCCGATGCCTTTGCATCTGGTATCCAACAGCAACCAACCAAAATCGACTTATTGTGCTTATTTGATGCAATTGCTTCGTCGCATGGATGAATATCCATATAAAAAGCCCTTGTGATTAGGTCATCACAAGGGCTTTTTATGTTTACTAGGAGTCCCAGTCCATCCATTTGGATTCTGAACTCACAAACTGGTCAAATTGGCAACCTACTGATATTTAAAATAAAGGCCGCCCAAAACCTTCAGGCAGCCTGCTTACTGCTTAAAGTACACCCCAAAATCCATCACATGCTCACACCCGCCGCACGCGCAATTGCCAATCCATCGGCCTCACTCATATACACTGGCGGCTCAGGACGATCTCGTTGCACTATGGTGCCATCCTGAAACAGCACCAATTCATTCACCGCCAACTGTTGCCAGCGCTCATTGCTGGTCAATGGCAATGTAGCGATCACCGCAACACGGTCTTTGGGCGTGGTCACCGCAGAAAAATCAATGGCCATGTCCTCATCCACCAATTGCGCCTCGCCAAAAGGCGCTTGCCGAATAATGTAAAACAACAAGGTGCTGGCATGTGCCATCAACCACTCGCCGTTAGACAACATAAAATTAAACAAGCCATGCGTGCGTATTTGCGCGGTCATGTCCGCCACTGCTGCAAACAAATCCTGTTGCGAAGGTTTTTCTGCAAAGCGTTGACGCAGTTGCTCCAGAATATAGCAAAATGCCGTTTCTGAATCTGTGCTGCCCACTGGGCGATAAAACGCACCCGGGGCTGGATGAAAATCACGCAAATGCCCATTGTGGGCAAACACCCAATACTCGCCCCACAACTCACGTACAAATGGATGTGTATTGGCCAAAGACACCTGCCCTTGCGTGGCTTTGCGAATGTGCGAAATCACATTCTTCGATTTAATTTGGTATTGCTGTACCAAATCTGCTACTGGCGAACTGGCACTGGGCTTATCATCATGCAGCAGACGCACGCCTTTGCCTTCAAAAAAAGCGATACCAAAACCATCAGCATGGCTATCGGTGAGGCCACCGCGCAAACGAAACCCCTCAAACGAAAATACAATATCGGTGGGCGTATTGCAATTCATGCCCAATAACTGGCACATGCCATTTCCTTCATGTCCAAACCAAGCCAAAACATATTGTTTGGCTTATTTTCCTTTCAGGCAGCCTTTAATCCGCCTGAAAATAACCATACCCCAACAACCGAAAACTTTTAGCGCCGATTGCCAAATAAACGCAACAACATCAAAAAGAGGTTGATGAAATCCAAATACAATGTCAGTGCCCCCAAAACCACTAACCGGCGTACTGCCTGGTCGTCTTGCGGTTGTTCCGCCAAAGCCAAACTCATTTGCCGCAATTTTTGGTGGTCATAAGCCGTTAACCCAGTAAAGATAAATACACCCAACACCGACACCATCCACGTGACCGCAGGGCTTTTCAAAAAGAGATTCACCACCATAGCAATCACGATACCGATGAGACCCATAAATAAAAATTGACCAAACCCAGTTAAATCACGCTTACTCACATAACCATACACACCTGCCGCTGCATACATGCCAGCAGCGATAAAGAATACCGCAGCAATGGATTCTTGCGTATAGATCATGAAAATGACCGATAAGGTCAAGCCATTGAGCAAGGAATACAGCAAAAATACCGCAGTGGCCATGCCGCCCGAAAATTTATTGATCAGCCCTGAGAGCGCAAACACCACCGCCAATTCGACTAAGACCAGCGGCAAATACCATTGCACCACCTGAGCCAACACCGCGCTATTATTGACCGTAAACCACGCCATCAGCCCAGTTAATACCAAACCAGCGGCCATCCAAAAATACACCTGATTGAAAAAAGTGGCACCAGAACGCGCTTCGGGTACCGATGCAGGTGTATTGGTGGGGCTACGAAAGTCTTGCATGACAAAGCCTTTGGTAATGGATTGATAAGGTATTTAATATTAGCAGTCTCTGCCTCTGACGAAAACCCGATTGTCCTGTTTGAGCACCACTAAAGCCACAATCGCCACCGATGCCTACATACTGTCTTGATTTTGGCATTTTTGCGGCCATATGGCAGTCATTCGATTAAGAGAGAAACATTATGACTCCTGCCACCACCACATCAAGTAACAGCCTCACCCGTTTCGTGTTTGATGGCACACCGGTGCGCGGCTTACATATTCAATTATCCGATGTCTGGCAACACATCGAACACCACAAAACCTATCCCACCCCCATCCGGTCTGCTTTGGGCGAGCTTTTGGCCGCCACCGTTTTGCTGGCCAGCAACCTCAAATTCGACGGCAATTTAATTGCCCAAATTCAAGGCCAAGGTGCCCTTAAAATGTTGGTGGCTGAAGCCACATCCAACCACACTTGCCGCGCCACTGCCCGCTGGGACGAACAGGCCAACATCTCAGACGATGCCTCTCTCACTGAACTCCTGGGCCAAGGCGGCATGTTTGTACTCACTCTGCAGCCGGCCAATGGTGAGTCTTGGCAAGGCATAGTGGCCTTGGAAGGCAACAGCATCGCACAAATGCTCACGGCGTATATGGCCCGGTCTGAACAATTAGATACCTTCATTAGCTTATCCGCAGACGAACAGCACGCGGCAGGCCTATTGCTGCAAAGGCTGCCTGAACAAGCCATAGGTGAACATGACTGGACCCATGTGACCACTTTGGCGCAAACCTTAACGCCAACAGAATTGCTGAATCTGGATGCAACCCAAGTCCTTTACCGCTTGTTTCACGAAACCCCACCGCGTGTATTTTCACCGCAAAACATCGAATTTGCCTGCACCTGCTCGCGCGGTAAAGTCAGCGACATGCTCTTGCTTTTGGGCAGCAAAGAAGTGGGCGAAGCCGTGGCCGAACAAGGCAGCATCGAAATCAATTGTGATTTCTGCCATCAACGTTACGTCTTTGACGAAACGGACATCAACAGCCTTTTTGGCAGCGACATCGTCAACACCGCACGCCAATTGCATCAACCACTATTGAACCATTAACTAATAATTGAATTGAGGCTGCCTGAAATGCTTCAGGCAGCCTTAAGCATAGATGAATAATCGTCATCCTGTTTTCACATCAAAAATAATCACATGGATTAGGTCGTTTGGGCATCATAAGCAACGGCATCACGCCTGCCATCCTCCTCATTCGGATGCGAAGCCAAGATATCCGTCAACGAGGTTTCTATCCACGATACCAGCCCCACAATTCTCGCAGCAGCTTCTCGGCCCAATGGGGACAGGCGATAGTCCACATGAGGTGGAATTTCAGGGTATACCGTGCGCAATACAAAACCGTCTTGTTCCAAATCTTTCAATGATTGGGTAAGCATTTTTTCGCTAATCCCTTGAATCCTGCGCCTAAGCGCACTAAAACGATGCGTCCCGTCGCTCAAACAAAACATAATCAGAACACCCCAGCGATTGGTCAGATGCTGCAAAATCAAACGTGATGGACAATCTTTAGATAAAACCTGCCCTCTATCCTGATTGTCTATGGGTGTCTTCATGAACAACTCCTCAAATTTCAGCAAAACCAATTTATTTAATACTTACTTTTTAGTAAGTACTTACAAAATGTAAGTATAACATCTATGATCTATTCCCATGAGAAACCTGAGTCGGGGTGCACATTCAGCCGATACTCTGGCAGACATTTCAGCTCAATCAATCCACAGGAACATAACATGAACAATTTCACCAAATCCTTATTGGCCATCAGCATGGCTGGGGTTACCGCCGCCGCAGTGGCCCAACCCCTTACATTCCAAACCTATAATCCACAGAGCAAGGGTGTCTTCCCTGTTTCTGCTACTTTAATCAGTGGTGATAAAAATGCCATTTTGGTCGATGCCCAATTCAGCACACAAGATGCGCAACAACTGGTGCAATGGGTACATAAAAGTGGGAAACAGCTTCAGACCATCGTCATCACAACGGGTGACCCCGACTATTATTTTGGTTTAGAACCCTTGGTAAAGGCCTTTCCCAAAGCCGAAGTCATTGCTACGCCGAAAGTGGCCGCCCACATTGCCCAAACCAAAGATGCCAAGCTTAAATATTGGGCCCCATTCTGAAAGAAGGCGCACCACAAACCCTGTACGTCCCCAAGGCAACCCATGCTACTGAGCTTACTTTAGATGGCCACAAGATTGAAATCAAAGCACCCCAATCCTATGCGGCTTATTTATGGGTACCGAGCAGCAAAACCATCTTGGGCGGGGTCGGCATTGCTTCAGGTATCCATCTATGGACAGCCGATACACAAACGTCGGCAGCACGCGCAGAATGGCGCCAAACCCTATTGGGTATGGAAAAACTGCATCCCACAACCGTCATCCCAGGCCATTACGTGGGCGAACAACCGAAAGGTGATGCGGCCATCCGTTTTAGTGCAGCCTATTTACGTGATTTTGAAGACGCTTTAAGAACTCATAAAAAATCCAGCGAAGTGATTGCCACCATGAAGGCAAGTTACCCCCACCTTGCAGACGAATCCTCTTTAGATATGAGTGCCAAGGTCAATACCGGCGAAATGCAATGGCAATAATGGATTGACTCACCATCAACTAGCATCCAAAAGGCTGCCTGAACGGGCATTACAATCCCTGTCGATTCATTATTTGCAATGCCGCACGGGCCATGGCATGGCCCTGCTTAGCCGCCTGCTCATAATACGCACGTGCTTTGCCATAGTTTTGCGCAACACCTTTGCCATCCCGATACAGCACGCCCAGCAAGTATGGGCCTCGGCATCGCCCTGTTTGGCCGCTTGCTCGTAATACGCACGCGCTTGGGCGTAGTCACCACTCAGATCGGCGACAAAACCTTGTTCCACCAGCGGCGCAGCGGCGGTATCGGCCCATGCCGCTGTGAAAACCCCCAGCCCCAAGGCGCTGGCAATCATTAAATTGATGATTTTTTTGTTTCATTTTTTGTCCTTAATAAAGATAAAAAACAACTATCTGAGCCTGTACATCATTTTGCGTTCGTGACCTTGCTCAAATTCACAGATGGTCGCGTCAGCGATCGTCGCAGTGAATCGGAAACCAATTCATGACCAATCTCCAATTCTATATGGGCATCGTCTATTTCTTAGCTGCCAGCATGAGTGCTCAATTTGATCGAAACCAAATATACCTTTATATTTTTTACTTCAAATACACTGTCGCACCACCCGCTTGCGCCACGTCCGCCCAATCCTCACGTGCTCATGCCGTTGCAACATGACTAAACACTACCACAACACCAACCAAAATCACCCAATCTTCGCCCATTGCTCTATTGTCTGAATAAATACTTGGGTTTTGCCATTAGAATCGGTATAATCCGCACCCGTGGCGGGTCTCCCCGCATGGTTATTTAGGACAACGGGTCAGGCGCGGAAGCGAGCAGCCCATCTTAATGCAACCAGTGCCGGGGGGTTGGCTCGCCACCCTTCATTTTCTCTGTTTTAACGTCCCAACGAATTTCACACGCCCAACAATCAGCTTTACGCTTGCGGCATGTTCTGGTTTTACCCTACCTAACATTACCCTACTCTAATTTCTGCTAAGCTTTTGACGTTATTTAGCGAAAGAAAACACATGCAATCTAAATCAAAGTGGCTAGCCTTAAGCTTGGCAACGATCGCATTGGGCTGGGTTAGCCAAGCACAAGCAGAAAGCCTGAATTATGGATTGGTTTCTTTAAATGAAGAAGCCAGTGCCACCATCACCCGTGATGAAATGGTTTTGCAGTTGTCGATTACAGAGAATGGCAAGCAACGGAATACTGTTAGCAATCAAGTGACCCAGCGACTCAATGCGGTTTTGCGAGCCGCCAAACAACACCGCGACTTCAATACCCAATTACAGTCAAGATCAGCCTACCCTACCAGTGAATACCAAAACGGCAAACGCATTGACACGGGCTGGCAAGACGAAGCCACCATTCGTGTACAAAGCAAAAATTTGGATGCCCTCAACCGCTTTGCCGCTGAAATGCAAGGTCAAGCTGCCATCTCCAATGTGCAATACACAGTGGCACAAAATACGCTTGAGCAACATCAAACGGCTTTAACCGAACAGGCACTGCAGCAATTCAAGCAACGCGCTCAGCAAATCACGCGCAGCCTAGGTGGCAGCAGCTATAAAATAGTGCAATTGAATTTGGGCAACAGTCAAACTGAGTCAGCACCGCGTCCATACATGGTTGCTCGCGCTATGGCCAAAGTGGCTGATGCAGCCCCCACTCAAGATACAGCCCCCGGAGAAACACAATTAAGCTTAAGCGTTAACGGGCAAATTCAGGTTTTGGGCATTCATTAGACGCCAGGACGTCCGAACGCAAAAAAGCCAACCTAATTTAGGTTGGCTTTTTATTGGTACGCCCACGGGGAATCGAACCCCGGTTGCCGCCGTGAAAGGGCAGTGTCCTAACCGCTAGACGATGGGCGCATAAACTATGCATTCTGTGGTGCACCCGGAGCGATTCGAACGCCCGACCCTCTGGTTCGTAGCCAGATACTCTATCCAACTGAGCTACGGGTGCGTGAAGAGAGTGGATTATAGGGAGCCTACTTTATCCTGTCAAGCCTGAACACGCGCATTCCCGCGTTATATGCCAATAATCCACCCATGGTCCAAACTACTCTGCTCCATTTTGCAAGCAGTCCATGCAGGTATAAAATAAGCAACTTGATTAAACACGGCCACATGGCCATCTATCTATGCCGCAATTGCGCGAACCAACCCAGCAATGGATCCAATTAGCACAGGCATTGCGTACTTTGCCACTGCCAGTCGCCATCGTGGACTTAGAAACCACTGGCGGTCATTTTGAACAAGACCGCATCACCGAAATCGCCATTCTGCGCCTATACCAAGGCCAATGGCAGCGGCATCAATGGCTGGTGAACCCACAACAGCCCATCAGCGAATTCATTACGTCACTCACGGGCATCAGCAATGACATGGTGGCCGATGCCCCTGTTTTTGGCGCCCTTGCTGAGCGGCTTTTGCCCCTTTTACGCGGTCATTTATTGGTGGCACACAACAGCCGATTCGATTACACCTTTTTGCGCCGTGAGTTCGCACGAGCGGGCATCGCTTTTGCCGCCCCTACGCTGTGTACGGTTCAATTTTCACGCAAATTGTATCCACAGCATTTCAAACACAACCTAGACAGCATCATTGCGCGTTTCCACATTCAAATCGATCCAGCTGATCGTCATCGCGCCATGGGTGATGTGGTTGCGCTTAGCCAATTCTTGAGCTTAAGTTTGGCAGAAAAAAAAGCCCCAAGCATGGCTCAATCAATGGCAGCAATTGGTAAAACCACACTACCTCCCAGAATGGCTGCCTGAAACCTTGCGTCACTGCCTATATAGCTTACCCGACAGTCCTGGCCTCACCATCTGGCAGCATCCAGGCCACTTATTACCCGACCTACTGACGCACGACCAAACTTTTAGTGAAGTGAGTCAATTGATGTGTGCTGATGGTGCAACAGATCGATGGCATGACACTCAACACATACAATTCCACGCCGCAGCCAGCGTATTGCACGCTCATTGGTTAAAAGGGCGCCATGCTTTACAACACAAAATCAGCAATCCGACTCCCCACAATTCAGTGAATTTTTGGCAAACCATCCAATTCACGCCCAATGAAGCTGGCCTGTTGCAAGCCCATGTAGTGCCATTGACAAATGGGATCTTAAACCACCAACCTTATGGTCTATTTGCCCACCCCAAAGGCGCCAAACGGGCATTAAATGAGTGGGCACTGCATTTTGGTTTGTGCCCCGCAGTATTGGACATCACGCCCAAAACCGTGGGTAAACACCAGCCCTGCCCACGTCAGGCTGCTCACTTGTGTAATGGGCATTGCCGTCATGATGATGCCATTGATGCCCACAATCAACGGGTGCTGACGCAAGCGCCACTGCTGCCTGTATGTGACTGGGGCGCTTGGCATCAAATTGCGATTACCGACATAGATCCGTTTCACCACACACCGATTACCCTTACTGCCCAAGCCGGCTGTTTACAGTTAGATGAAAACCACTGGTATTTTGATGCGAGTTTGCCAAAACTATTCAAAACCCGTTTGAAAAAACACCAGGGCATCTGCCCTTTGCGTTAATCCAATCTATGGCGGGCTGCCTGAAAGCCAGAAATGATAAAACCGCCTGAATAGGCGGTTTTATCATTGTGTGTGATTACGCTTTGGGTTGCTGCAAATCGATGGTATCGACAGCAGCTGTGTGCGGTGATTTGGTTTTTCCCGCCCCTTCTGCTTGAGGATGTATCCGAACAGGTGTCGCATTTGGGCCCACTCTATCAGGCACTCTGTCTGGCTGGCCATTTAAAGGTACGACTTCAGCTTCTGTCGCATCAGTATAAGGTGGTGGCGGTGGTAAATCATCATGAGCATGTTCAACCACAGAATCACCTTCGGCCAAATAAGCCACTGTAATGCTCTTATCAGCCCGCTTGGCCAACTGTTCTTGCAAAGTTTCTTTGCTCATCAACTGCTGAGCACTTTTACTCAAATGCGCCACCACTTTCTGATAACTGCGATTCAATTCATCTACGGCCGCTGCAGTATCCACAAAATGTTTATCCACCTCGTTTCGGTAGTCGCTGAATTTTTGCACCAAGGCTTGCTGCTGCGCTTTGTCTTTCCGACTGTTGCGCAGAAAAAACCACATCAGCAGCAACCCGACTACCAGTCCCAGTATTGCGGCCAAAATCACATAGCCCATCCAAGTGGTGTTATTCATCCAATTCTCCTTTTCTATTTTGTCTTGTACACGGCCGCGCTAGTGTAACGTAAAGCATACTTTTAAATCAAAAGTCGGAATGTCGGCCCAAAAGCGCTGCCCGTCAAAACGCTCAAATTCATAGCGCCCCACCATTTGACCCCAAGGCGTGTGCAATCGAGCACCGCTGGTGTACTGAAATGCATCTCCCGGCATCAAAATGGGCTCCTCACCCACAACCCCTGCACCATCAATGGTTTCTAGGTTGCCGTGGGCATCGGTGATCTCCCAGTGACGGTTGCGCAGTGTTAGCGGCTCATCGGCTCGATTTTCAATCGTGATGTGATATGCAAAAGCATATTCATCGCGCATAGAATCACTGTGTTGAGGTAAAAACTCGCTTTTCACTTCGATGAATATGTCCATCTTGCCCTTTCAAGCAACCTTAGACCAGAATCACACCCGTCACTTTCAAAATCAACAATACAATCAAAGCTGCAATCAAATCATCCAACATGATGCCAAAGCCACCATGTATACGTGCATCGAACCAGCGGATAGGCCATGGTTTAATGGCATCAAACAAACGAAACAACACAAATGCCGCCAACCACCAACCCCAAGTCATGGGTATAAACAGCAAAATCAATAGCATGGCGGAAATTTCATCCCACACAATACCACCAAAATCCTGCTGCCCCAATGCAGCTTCAGTACGTGCACAAATCACCACGCCCACCACAAAAAAGGCAATGGCCACCAATAGATTCAGCCATATCGGCAGGTGCAACGACAAAATACCGGCCGCCAGAGGCAATGCGGGCAAAGTACCGAATGTGCCTGGCGCTTTCGGCGCCAACCCCGTACCGAATCCAAAACCCAGCCAGCAAATAGGCCGGCGTATTAGCCACCTCCAAGTGGGCATAACGGGAACGTAATTAGACAAAATGATCAAATCCTTGTTTATCCAGAATCACCACATCGCCTTGGCTATTCTGTATTGTCAAACCGGTGGCTGCCTGAATCATACCGATCTGCGCCACCGCCGTGGCACTATTGAGGCCCGCTTGCAACACCGCATTGTGGGCCGCTGCAGGGGCGGTAAACACCAGCTCATAATCATCACCTCCAGCCAGCATCCAATCATACAACTGTTGGGTACGGCTCTCGTCCCCTTTGGCCCAGCCTCGGAACGCAGACAAAGTCGGCAAGGTATCCGCCCATAATACAGCGCCCACATGTGATGCATTCAAAATATGCCCTAGATCTTGGGCCAATCCATCAGAAATGTCTTGTGCCGCATGCGCCAATGGTAACAATTGCTGCCCCAAAGCCACCCTGGGCATGGGTCTCAAGCGCTTTTCTTCACAAGCTGCAAAAATAGGGTCAGGCAAGCCCACCCAACCCCAATGGTGATGCAACGCGGCAGCAGCCAAACCCAGCTGCCCAGAGACCCAAATTTCATCACCCGGTTTCGCACCAGAGCGACGCAGCCCTTGGCCATTGGGTGTTTCACCTATGATGGTTACACTAAACACGTAATCACCTTTGGTGGTGTCGCCACCGATGAGCACCACACCTTGTTCTTGGGCAAACGCAAACAAACTGGCACAAAATGCCTTTAACCAAGGCTCATCCAAGCGAGGCAATGCCGCGCTCAATAAAGCCCAACGCGGTGTTGCACCCATTGCCGCCATGTCCGACACATTCACTGCTAAAATTTTATGGGCCAAATCTGCAGGCGCTACGTCATCAAAAAAATGCCGCCCTGCTAGCAACATATCGCTGCTGAAATGTAAATCGTAACCCGCCCGCGGCCGAATAATCGCAGCGTCATCACCAATACCCAATATCAACTGCGCATCGCCGTTTTGGCCTTGCATGAAACGCTGGATAAAATCAAATTCATTCATTTGTTTAATATATTGATTATATTGTATTTTTTATATGGTATTAAATTTAAATACCGCTAAACGTACCATATAAATAAAGAAATACCCACCACTGG
>NZ_LQXR01000013.1 GCF_001590725.1 Snodgrassella sp. CFCC 13594
AGTCTCAGAAACAACCGAATGCGGCTGGGATTCAGGCAGCCTGCTTTCAGGCAACTGAGTCGACTTACCCAAGGCTTTAGCCGGATCATCACTCACCAACTGTACCGATGCCCATTCATAAGCTAGGCTGCCTGAAGTCAGTTGCGTCATAAAATCATCTTGGGCATAAGCATTTTGATAAGCAATGGCACGCAATTGACTGAATTTTTTGCGGTCATAAGCCATGTCATTCGTGACGACCGTGGCGGGCTGATGAGGCGAGACAATGCTGCGAAAAGGATAAGCAGAATGACTGTTCCAATAGCGGTCAAAATCGGCTGATACCTGCTCGACAACCGGGCCCACGGCCAACACATCCAAATCCACAAACAAGGTGCCGCTGCCGATATCGAAATACTCATCACCTACATTGCGACCACCCACAATAGTGGCTTGATTATCGGCAGTCATGGATTTATTGTGCATACGCCGATTCAACCGTGCAAAATCAGTAAGGTAGCCCAGCGCCCGCCAATGGCGGTTAACAAACGGATTGAATAAGCGAATCTGAATATTGGGTTCTCGACTCAGCGACAGCAACACCTTATCCATACCCGCGGTATTGTTGTCGTCCAACAGCAGGCGCACGCGCACGCCACGGTGCGCGGCGCGGATGAGCTCATGCAGCAGCAACTGGCCGGAGGTATCGTTGCGCCAAATATAATATTGCACATCCAAGCTGCGCTGAGCGGCACGCGCCAAAGCCATACGTGCAATAAACGCCTCTTGTCCATCGTCCAAAGGGTATATCCCCGACAAAGGCGCATGGGCGGCCACCAGTGCATCGTGGGCGGTAGCCAAAGTAGATGGGAGCTGCGCTGACACGTGTACTGATGTAGGCCTGTTTTGCAAAGAAGGCAGGCTCTGACACCCAACCAACAACATCACGCAGGCCCTCAAAGTCCATATATCGCGCTTACGCCGCTGTATTTGTGCCACGTCACACCCATTGTTCTGTCTAGTGAGTTGCGAGCACGCATGTGCTCATGCATACAGCCCTTCTTTAGGCTGCTTGAAATGCCATGCATTAAAGGCCCAACTGCGACCACAATGCATCTATTTTGGCCACCACAGCAGGATCTTTCTGGATCACACGTCCCCACTCACGTTGGGTTTCACCCGGCCATTTATGGGTGGCATCCAATCCCATTTTGCCCCCCAAGCCGCTCACTGGGCTGGCAAAATCCAAATAATCAATTGGCGTATGGTCGATCAACGTGGTATCGCGCACCGGATCCATGCGAGTGGTAATGGCCCAGATGACTTCTTGCCAATCGCGGATATTAATATCCTCGTCCACCACCACAATAAATTTGGTGTACATAAACTGACGCAAATAGCTCCAACAGCCCATCATGACACGCTTAGCATGGCCAGCATATTGTTTTTTGATGCTGACGATCGCCATGCGGTAAGAGCATCCTTCCGGCGGCAAGTAGAAATCGGTGATTTCCGGAAATTGCTTTTGCAGCAAAGGCACAAATACCTCATTCAAAGCTACACCCAAAACTGCCGGTTCATCGGGCGGTTTGCCTGTATAGGTGCTGTGATAAATCGCATTTTCACGCATGGTAATGCGCTCAACCGTGAATACAGGGAAGTAGTCTTGCTCATTGTAGTAACCTGTATGATCTCCATACGGACCTTCCAGCGCCGTTTCATCTGGATATATCACGCCTTCCAACACAATTTCGGCGCGCGCTGGCACCTGCAAATCGTTGCCGATACAGCGCACCAACTCCGTACGTGACCCCCGCAATAATCCAGCGAACTGATATTCGCTTAAGGTATCCGGTACGGGCGTCACCGCACCCAAGATGGTGGCCGGATCACACCCCAATACCACAGCAACCGGATAAGGCTGGCCCGGGTAAGCTGCTTTGTGCGCTTGAAAGTCCAAGGCGCCACCACGATGCGCCAACCAGCGCATAATCAGCTTATTTTTACCCAACAACTGCTGACGGTAAATACCGAGATTTTGGCGTTTTTTATTCGGCCCACGCGTCACGGTTAGACCCCAGGTCACCAGCGGCGCCACATCATCAGGCCAACAATGCTGAATCGGCAAACGGGTTAAATCCACCTCATCCCCTGCCCACACAATTTCCTGACAAGGCGCTTTTTTCACCACATGCGGTGCCATACTCCACAAGTCTTTCAATAATGGCAGCTTAGCAAAAGCATCTTTAATACCCTTAGGCGGCTCAGGCTCCTTCAAATAAGCCAAGGTTCGGCCAATTTCACGTAGCTGGCTAATGCTTTCTGCGCCCATGCCCATGGCCACGCGCCCAGGGGTGCCGAATAAATTGGCCAGCACCGGAAAATCATAGCGTTGATTATTGCACACAGGATTTTCAAACAATAAAGCAGGCCCTTCAGCACGCAATACCCGGTCAGCAATCTCGGTGATTTCCAGATTCGGCGACACGGCTGCCTGAATGCGTTTGAGCTTGCCTTGTGTTTCCAGCGCAACAATGAATTCGCGCAAATCCCGGTATTTCATGGCCATCCTTTATTTTGTGCTTATTTACTGTGCAAAATCTGCTGGGCAGCTGAAAATTCATCAGCCAAAATCAGGGGCATCACTGTCAGTGATTTGCTCATGGCATCTTCTATCTGCTCCCGCTCTGCCAAGCGCGGCTTATGCAAAACATAATTCACCACTTGTGCACGTTCAGCAGGGTGATCAATGCCCAACCGCAAACGGTAAAAATCAGCTGATCCCAATTGCGCTTGAATGTCTTTTAAGCCATTGTGACCGCCATTCCCGCCACCTTTCTTAAATTTAACCCAACCACACGGAATATCCATTTCATCGTGCACCACCAAAATTTCACTGGGCTGTATTTTGTAAAAAGCGGCCAGCGCTTTGACTGCCGTACCCGATTTATTCATATAGGTATCGGGCTTCAACAGCCACACATCCCCCGTTGACAAAGCAGCCCGCGCCACCTGCCCAAAAAATTTCTTTTCGTCTTTAAAATGGGCTTTCCAATGCCACGCCAATTCATCCACAAAATCGAAGCCAGCATTGTGTCGTGTGTGTTCATACTCGGCGCCAGGGTTACCCAAGCCCACAATCAGTTTCAGCGTTGACATATTTTGTGATTCCTGAAATCGGCAGCATGAGGCTGCCTGAATTTATTTTTGACGAGCACGACGGCGGCGATTTTCCTTGGGATCAATGAGCAATGGCCGATACAACTCCACCCGATCCCAAGATTGCAGAACCACATCATCTGCTATTTTTTTACCGCACACGCCCAAAGGCAATGCCACTAGATTGATATCGGCAAAATACGCGGTCACCTCTTCGCGGGTGAGTAACCCACGTGCCGTGGTACCCACAGGCACTTGGCCCTGCCATAAATATTGACGATCCGCTGTGGCATAGGCTAACTCCACCGGAATGTGTTTATTCGTCATAGCGCCGATCTGCTTCTTGAATAAATGCATCCACCAATGTGGTGGCAATGCGATTGAATACGGGGCCAATCAGCGCCGACAGCACCGCACTGGCAAACTCATATTGCAACCGAAAATCAATTTTACAACCCAAATCGTCTATGGGCGCAAAGTGCCAATGGCCACTTAAAGATTTAAAAGGGCCGTTGAGCAAAGACATGCTGATGTCGGTAGGCCGCGTATTATGGTTGCGCGTGGTAAATGACTGGCGCATTTTCATGTAGTCCATGTGCACCATCGCTTCCAACACATCACCTTCGCGCTTGATAATGTCAGTACCGCTGCACCACGGCAAAAAGCGCGGGTAGTCTTCCACGGTATTGACCAAGTCAAACATGTGTTCGGCGCTGTGCAACACAATCACGCTTTTGTCTACGGTTTTGATGCTCATGTCAAAAATCCTGTTTCAGGCAGCCAAAGACAGCAGTAAATGCCGGGTTTCAGCCCAAGCATCACCCTCTTCAGCCCCTTTAATTTGGCGATCAATGCGCGCACAGGTTTGCAGCGCCAAGAGTAAACGCGGCACACCAATGCGGCGCGCAGCTTGAGGCGCCCAAGTTTGTTTTTCGCCCCACAGACGCAAACTGTTGCGCAACTGGCCCACATTCTGACCTTGTTTGAGCGCTGCGAGCAAACGAATCAAAGTGCGTATATCTTCGCTGATCGCCCAAAGCAACAACACGGGTTCGCTGCCTTCGGCCGCTAAACCATCCAGCAACCGCACCACGCGAGCTGCATCGCCATTCATCCATGCAGCCGCCAATTGAAACACATCAAACCGCGCCACATTGGCCACTGCTGCTTCGGCATCGGCCACACTCACCAAGTGCCCTGCGGGCAAAAGTAAAGCCAATTTATCAATTTCTTGCTTGGCAGCCAGCAAATTACCTTCAACTTTATCGGCAAACAAACGCAAGGCATCGCTTTCAATAGCCAAACCATCGCGCGCCAATCTCGTTTCTATCCATTGCGGCAATGCTGCCAGGGAAACGGCTTTTGCCTCCACCACCGTAGCCACTTTTGCCCAAGCACCAAACCATTTGCTTTGCGCCTGCGCCTTCTCCAATTTGGGTAGCACCAACACCACACAAGTGTCTTCAGGTAGCCTGTGCGCCAGTTGAACTAGGGCTTCGCCCCCTTCTTTACCAGGCTTACCATTGGGAATATGAATTTCCAATAATTTTTTATCGGCAAACAAACCCGCCGACTGAGCCGCTCCCATCAAAGCAGACCAATCAAAGCCATTGTCTACGGTGAATACTTCGCGGTTGTCATAGCCATGCTGTTTGGCTGCAGATCGCAATGCGTCCAGCGCTTCTACGCGCAGTAGATCCTCTTCGCCATGCAGCAAATACGCCGAATGTAGCCCGCCAGCCAAACTTTCATCTAGCTGATGCGTTGACAGACTGGCCATTATTGGGGAGTTGGCAAATAATTTAAGCGACGCACAATTTGCTCGGCTGCATCCTGGCGCATTTCACGCCAGATGGTCTGTTCTTCCTCCTGCTTACCCAACACCATACTGTCTGCATAATCCATATGGCGCTGTACATTTACCAACATGGTGTCACCCAAAGGTTGTCCATTGCGGTATACCTGTACGCTGACATTCAAATCAAGCAAATATTCACTGGTGCTGCCGCTCTGATTCACAGCTGACTCTGTTTTGCGCTGATCCACATTCAACACTTTGACCACTACCTCAGCATCGTTATCGCGTATTTGTACGCCAGGTTGGCGTCGCAAAGTGTTGGTGAGCGCATTTTGTAAGGCTCCACCTTGCACCGACCATATTTGATAAGGCATCGGCGCATCCAACGCCACGGTTCCTTTGAGGTGAAATCCACAAGCAGCCAACAATAAGCTGAACACCACCATCCCATATTTTTTCATGGATAATCCCATCACTATTTTGGTCCACAAGGCCAATACCCTATTTCATGGTTCAGGCAACCTGAACCACCCGAAACCCGACATCAAGCCAGTTTGGCTTTGAGTAACTCTTGCACCTGCTGCGGATTGGCTTTACCACGTGAAGCCTTCATCACTTGGCCCACCAGCGCATTAAAGGCTTTGTCTTTACCAGCCTTGAATTCATCCACTGATTTCTGATTAAGCGTCAACACTTCATCAATGATTTTTTCAATCGCACCTGTATCCGTCATTTGCTTCAAGCCATCGCGTTCAATGATGACATCAGCAGTCAAATCACTGGCCCACATTGCTTCGAATACCTGTTTAGCCAGCTTATTGCTCAAAGTGTTGTCTGCAATCCGCGCCACCAATCCCGCCAAACGCTCAGCTTCAATCGGGCTATCGGCTATTTCCAGACCGTCTTTATTCAATGTCGCTGCCAATTCACCATGCATCCAATTGGCCACCAGTTTACCCTGCCCACACAACTGCGTTGCTGTTTCGAAATAAGTTGCCTGAATGCGACTGGCTGTGAGCAGGCGCGCATCGTAATCTGATACACCATAATCTCGGATAAATCGCGCCGCCATCTCAGCAGGCAATTCTGGCATCGTCGCTTTGGCGGACGCAAACATTTCATCCGTAATGATGACTGGCAATAAATCTGGATCCGGGAAATAGCGGTAGTCATGCGCATCTTCTTTGCTGCGCATCGCCCTCGTTTCGCCTTTATCCGGATCAAACAAACGCGTCTGTTGAATCACTCGCCCGCCATCTTCAATCAGCTCAATTTGACGCGCCACTTCATAATGGATGGCCTGCTCCAAAAACCGAAACGAATTGAGGTTTTTGATTTCACAACGGGTACCAAACTCAGCCTGACCCTTTGGCCGAACCGACACATTGGCATCCATTCGGAAAGAGCCTTCTGCCATATTGCCATCACAAATATCCAGCCAAGTCACCAATCCATGCATGGTCTTAGCATAGGCCACTGCATCTGCAGCAGAGCGCATTTCCGGCTCAGACACAATTTCCAGCAAAGGTGTACCAGCACGATTCAAGTCAATGCCAGTATAATGTTCAAACGCATCGTGTACGGATTTACCCGCATCTTCTTCCATGTGCGCGCGGGTCACATTGATGGTTTTCACCTCATCACCCACCACAATTTCCAATTGACCATGCTCCACAATGGGGTAATCCATCTGGCTGATCTGATAGCCTTTGGGCAAATCCGGATAAAAATAATTTTTACGGTCAAATACATTTTTGCGATTAATGGTAGAGCCCAATGCCAAACCCAGTTTAATGCCTTTATTCACCACCTCTTTATTCAGTACCGGCAACGCACCCGGCATAGCGCAATCCACCACACAAGCGTGTGCATTGGGTGATGCCCCAAACGCCGTAGATGCGCCACTGAAAATTTTGGATTTTGTGTTCAATTGAACGTGGATTTCCAATCCAATGACGGTTTCCCAAGTCATAACACTCTTTCTTTCCTACGTGCAGGTTGCCTGAAAAGCACCTGCACAACTGTCTTTGAATAGTTTTAGTCGAAACAACCCTTAACGTGCATCGGGCACAGGTGGCGCGGCTTGATGCCAATCGCTGTTTTGCTGAATCTGGTGGGCCACATTCAGCAAACGGTGTTCACTGAAGTAATTACCGATGAGCTGCACCCCCACCGGCAAACCGTTTTGTGCAAAGCCAGCAGGCAAAGACATGCCAGGCAAGCCAGCCAGATTCAAAGACACGGTATAAATATCCGACAAATACATTTGCACAGGATCGGTCACGTGGCTGCCCAACTCAGGCGCTGCCGTGGGTGCCACTGGCCCCAAAATCACATCACACTGCTGAAAGGCTGCCTGAAAATCATTGGCCACCAATCGACGCAGTTTTTGTGCTTTCAAATAATAAGCATCATAGTAGCCATGCGACAACACATAAGTACCAATCATGATCCGTCGTTTGACTTCACTGCCAAAACCTTCGGCCCTGCTGTTGCTATACATCTCATCCAAATTATGAAACTCAGCCGCACGATGACCATAGCGCACGCCATCATAGCGCGACAGATTGGTACTGGCTTCGGCCGATGCCAGCACATAATAAGCAGGAATCGACAACTCCGTCTGTGGCAAGTGCACATCCACCACCTGTGCGCCTTGCTTCTTGAGCAGCTCAATGACTTGTTCAATCGCTATCCGCACATCAGGCGCCAAGCCGTCGCCAAAGTATTCTTGCGGCAAACCTACTTTTAAACCGTTAAGCGGCTGACTCAAATCGCGGCCAAAATCTTCAGCTTGGTACGCCAAACTGGTCGAATCCCGCTCATCAAAGCTCACCATGGCATTGAGCAACAAAGCACAATCTTCGGCCGTTTGCGCCATCGGTCCAGCTTGGTCAAAACTCGATGCATACGCCACCATACCAAAACGACTGACGCGGCCATAAGTGGGTTTTAAACCAGTGATGCCGCAATGTGAAGCGGGTTGACGAATGGATCCCCCAGTATCAGAGCCCAAAGCAGCAGGCGTCAAACGCGCCGCCACCGCTGCGGCGGAACCACCGGATGAGCCGCCCGGAACATGGGTCTGTTGCCACGGGTTGCGGGTTACCCCATAAAAAGAGGTTTCGGTGGTTGAACCCATGGCAAATTCATCCATATTGGTTCGGCCCAACGTCACCATCCCGGCATCCAACAAATTTTGGACCACCGTGGCAGTATAAGGCGACACAAAGCTGTCCAACATGTTGCTCGCACAAGCACTGCGCCAACCTTGCTGGCAAAAAATATCTTTATAAGCAATCGGTACCCCAGTTAACAAACTGCCCGTACCTGCTGCCAAACGCGTATCCGCCGCTTTGGCTTCAGCCAGTGTTTGATCTGACTGGGTAAGAATAAAAGCATTGAGGGCCGCATTCTCGGCTTCAATGTATTGGAGATAATCCTGCGCCAATTCCGTGGCACTGATTTTCTTAGCCTGCAGCAAATCACTGCATTGTTTCAAAGTGTATGTTGTATTCATAATTTTCTGGCTATGCGACATTCAGGCAACCTGAACACGCTGTGTATTGACCGAGATTAAAAATAAATGAAGCGCCACCATCGCACTTTCATTCATCAACACTGGTGACGTTAAACCCACCATATACTGACTATTCAATAACCTTAGGTACCAAATACAGGTCTTTGTCTACCAACGGTGCAACTGACTGCAACGCCACATGGTCATCGTGTTCGGTGACGACATCGGCACGCAAACGCAAAGCCACTTCATGTGGATGAGCCATGGGCTCGATTCCTTCTGTATCCACCGCCTGCATTTTTTCCACCAGCGCAAAAATATGATTCAGCTCAGTCAAGGTACTTTCGCGTTCGGCTTCGGACAGATGCAATCGCGACAAACGCGCTATCTTCTCAACATCAACTAATGTTAAAGCCATCAAAAATCCTTAAATATGGTTTAGCAAAACACGCAAACTGGGGTATCATTGCGCGTTCTCATTTGGTTAGCACATTGCGCCGAATTATAACCGAAAACCCCATTTGATGGCGCGCCGATTTCACCCATCCCACGGTGCGCATAACCTGACTACTTAGCCCGGTTGTATTGAATTTCAGCACTAGGATGACTCATGTTCCGCTTCTTGACTCAGTATTTCTCCAACGACTTGGCCATTGATTTAGGCACCGCCAATACCTTAATTTTCATTAAAAACAAAGGTATTGTTCTCAATGAACCTTCTGTGGTGGCCGTACAAAATGACTCCCCCAATGGCAAAAGCGCCATGCTGGCCGTGGGTACCGAAGCCAAAAAAATGCTTGGCCGTACACCCGGCAGCATTCAAGCCATCCGCCCGATGAAAGACGGGGTGATTGCCGACTTCAATGTCACTGAAAAAATGCTCAAGCAATTCATTAAAAAAGTAAATAACAGCCGCTTTGCCGCCGCGCCACGGATTGTGATTTGCGTTCCTTGTGGTTCAACACAAGTCGAACGCAAAGCCATTCGTGATTCCGCTTTGGCTGCTGGCGCATCGACTGTCAACTTAATTGAAGAACCGATGGCAGCAGCCATTGGTGCAGGTTTACCCATTCAAGAACCCACTGGCTCCATGGTGGTTGATATCGGTGGCGGCACCACTGAGGTGGGTGTCATTTCTCTCTCGGGTGTGGTTTACTCTCATTCCATCCGCGTCGGCGGCGATGCTTTTGATGATGCCATCATCAATTATGTTCGCCGTAATTATGGCATGTTGATTGGTGAAGCAACCGCTGAAGAAATCAAGAAATCAATTGGCTCCGCCTTCCCCGGTATGGAAGTCAAAGAAATCGAAGTCAAAGGCCGCAACCTTGCCGAAGGGATCCCTCGAGCGTTCACCATCAGCTCCAATGAAGTTTTAGAAGCCTTAACTGAACCTTTAAATCAAATTGTTCAGGCGGTTAAAAATGCACTGGAGCAAACACCACCCGAACTGGGCGCAGATATTGCCGATCGCGGTTTGGTATTGACTGGTGGTGGCGCTTTATTGAAAGGCATAGACCGTTTACTTTCTGAAGAAACCGGCTTACCCGTCATGATTGCGGAAGATCCATTGACCTGTGTGGCGCGCGGTTCAGGCACTGCTCTGGACATGGTGGGCAAGCTCAATTCGGTGTTTGTTTCCAATCCATAATATCCTCAAGACAGTGCCCTTATGGCTGAGCCTTCTTTAAACTTTATCCAGCACGGACTGCGCCCAACCAGCAAATTGGTGATTTTCACTTTAGCTGCCGTGGCGCTGTTGTTGCTGGATAACCGCTATGACGCCATTCAAAAAGCCAAGTCTTATACCGCCAACGCACTCTACCCAGTGCAATGGTTGGCCAATCAACCTGTGCGTTGGGCGCAACACAGCGCTAATTATCTGCGCAACCAGCATGATTTGCTGCAACAAAATGCCCAATTGAAAACACAAAATGCCCAGTTACAACTGCAATTACAACAAAAACAAGTGATACTGCAAGAATCCACCACTTTGCTGAAATTGCAAAAACTGAACCAGGATGCGTTGCCACAGGCAAAAATCGCGCAAATCATTTCTACTGGTACCAATCCGCTTGCCGAGCGATTCACCATTGATAAGGGCAGCCGTGATCAAGTAAGGATGGGCGATCCAGTCACCGATGAGCACGGTTTAATTGGGCAAATTTCGTCAGTGCAAGCATTCAGCGCAGAGGTTTCATTGAGCACCAATAGCCAAGCTGTTATTCCCGCTATGGTAGCCAGAACCGGCGTGCGTACTCTGGTTTATGGACGCTCAGGCGGTTTGGATTTGCGTTATTTTCCCAGCGATGCCAGCTTACAAAATCAAGACTTGCTGATCACATCGGGCATGGACAGCATCTACCCAGCTGGCATTCCTATTGCCACCATCAGCGCTGTGCAAAAAGGCAATGGCTCACCTTATTACAAAACACAGCTAACCCCTGTGGCCAATTTACTCAGCAGTCGATTTGTCATGGTGATTCCACAAAAAGCCGCCATCCCAACACACCAACCAGCACCAGCTGCTTCCGCGCCAGCCATACAATGACTGATTTTGACAACATTCACCGCCACACTCGCAAGCGCCATATTGCGCTGAGTCTATTGTTGGCTTTATTTATTGATCTTATCCCCATCCCTGAACCAATAAACAGTTGGCTGCCTGAATGCACTGCGCTGCTGATGTTGTATTGGGCGCTCTATCGTCCCCAAAACATCGGTATAGGCGTGGCATTTTTTTTAGGGATCCTAATGGACATCGGTTTGGGCACACCTTTGGGTGAACATGCTTTGGCCTATACCATAGCAGTCTATGTAATCCTACAAAATCAACGCCAAGTCAGCCTCTATCCCTTTGGTCTCCAATCCTTAGCGATCTTGGGTACATTATTGCTGATTCAATGTATTTTGATCGTGGTGACATTCTTCCAGAGCCATCAATTTGCTGGCTGGAGCCTATTGGTGGCGCCGTTTACCAGCGCCTTACTGTGGCCACTACTCAATAAACTGATGCTGTATCTTTCACAGTCTCACCGCCTATGAAAACCCTGCAGTTTCGCACCAAAAACAACAGGCCAAAATCAGGTCGCCGCGCCGACCATGGCTTGCGAGTTATGGTGGCCTTTGCCTTGATACTGATCTGCTTCGGAGTACTCATCGGGCGCTTTGTCTATTTACAAGTGATCAAATATGAAGATTATGTGGCTGCAGCCACAGATAATCGCATTTCATTGATTCCAACGCCGCCTGTACGCGGCGAAATTGTCGATGTTAATGGCGTGGTATTGGCGCACAACTACCCTGCCTATTCACTGGAAATCATCCCCAATCAGGTACCGGGAAAGCTGGATGAGACCATCACTGCCTTACGTGCCTATGTAAACATCAGTCCGGCTGATTTAAAACGATTCCAAAAGTTCCGTGCCGATTTCCGCTCCTACGATAAGGTCCCCCTTAAGCTCAAGCTCACCATGGAAGAGGCCAGTCGACTGGCCGCCCAGCTATATCGCTTCCCCGGTGTGGAAATCAATGCTCGGACCTTCCGTGATTACCCATATGGCTCTCTGATGGCTCATGTATTGGGTTACATCGGACGTATCAGTGACAAGGACATGCAAGCCTTGGATAAGGACAACTTGACTTCTCTATATCGCGGCAGTACCCACATCGGTAAGATGGGTTTAGAAGATTTCTATGAGCGCCAACTGCATGGCACGCCTGGCTATCAAGAAGTCGAAAAAGATGCGCAAGGCCGCATCGTACGCACGCTCAAAACCGTGCCTGCCATATCAGGCAACACTTTGCGGTTATCCATGGACATCCGCATGCAACAAGAAGCAGACCGATTATTGGGTAATCGTCGAGGCGCCATTGTGGCAATAGATCCGCAAACTGGCGGCGTATTGGCGATGGTATCCAAACCCAGTTACAACCCCAATTTATTCATTGATGGCATCGATTCAGATACGTGGAAATCGCTAAATGAAGACTGGCAACACCCACTGATTAATCGCGCCATCCAAGGGCTGTACCCCCCTGGCTCGACATTCAAGCCATTTATGAGCATGGCCGCACTAGAAAGTGGGTCCATCGGTTTTAATACCGTATTGCCTTCTCCTGGGGCTTGGAGCATCCCTGGTAGCACGCACCAATTCCGCGATTCCGTGCGCAGCGGTCATGGCATGGCCAATTTAAGCAAAGCCATCCAAGTGTCTTCTGATACTTTTTTTTATCGGTTGGGCTACCAAATGGGCGTAGATAAAATTTCACCTTATTTGGCCCAATTCGGCTTGGGCCACCCCACTGGTATCGACTTAAACCATGAATACCAAGGTGTATTGCCTTCACGCCAATGGAAAGAAAAACGCTTTGCCAAATCAAAACCAGCGGTGCGCATCTGGCAGCCAGCAGACGTGGTCAGCATGAGCATCGGTCAAGGTTACAATGCCTACACACCGATGCAGATGGCCTTTGCCACCGCCATTTTAGCCAACAATGGCGTAGTCTACCGCCCGCATTTGGTGAAAGAACTATTGGATCACAGCACACGCACCATGACTGTTATCGACCCCAAACCAGTCCGCACATTGCCTTTTAAAAAGGCCAATTTCGAATACGTCAAACAAGCCATGCATAAAGTTCTGCAACCGGGTGGTACCGCCCGGGCAGTTGGGGCTGGCTTGCAATACAGCATGGGCGGGAAAACAGGTACGGCACAAGTTGTGCAAATCAAACAAGGGGCGCGCTATAACGCCGGCGCACTGGCCGTCCAGCATCGCGACCATGCCTGGTTTATTGCTTTTGCACCAGTCGAAAATCCCAAAATTGCCATTGCGGTTTTACTGGAAAATGGTGGTTGGGGTGCTACAGCAGCCCCAGTGGCACGGCAGCTGGCCGACTTCTATTTATTGAAATTAAATAAACTCGAAGCCAATGCTATCCCTGCCCCAGATAATTCAGCTTTGACCAATGATTTAACCAATGATGCGTTAATGGATGCGGCACAACATGCCCAACACATGCAGGCAGCTATTCCGCCACTGTTGCGCGCATTCCGTCCAAACATGGCATCAGGAGTTCAACCATGAGTGCTGATTTACATTGGTTTAAGCAGTTGTGGCAACGCCTTTGGGCCCCCATGGATGTATGGCTGTTTTATGCCATGCTGATTATTTATGTAATGAGTTTGTTTTTGTTGTATTCCGCTGATGGCCAAGATTTTGGTCAATTGGAAAACAAAACCCTACACACTGTACTGAGTTTCGCACTCTTGTGGCTGATTGCCAAAACACCGCCACAGATTCTGAGTAATTTTGCCTTACCCCTGTATGCTTTGGGCGTAGTTATGCTGGTTGGCGTACATTTTTTCGGCATCACCGTGAATGGATCGACCCGCTGGCTGAATTTGGGCATCGCTCGCATTCAACCGTCAGAAATCATGAAAATTGCCGTACCCATGATGGTGGCCTGGTTTTTTCAGCGCTACGAGCTGAATTTGCGCTGGTATCACTATGCCATTGCGTTGGTGCTGATTGTTATTCCCGTGGGTTTGATTCTAAAACAGCCTGACTTGGGTACCGCAACATTGATCATGGCATCGGGCCTGTTCGTGATATTTTTCGCAGGCCTGCCTTGGAAGGTCATCATTGCATCAATTATTGGTTTTGTTGCCGCATTGCCTTTAGTGTGGTCATATGGCATGCACGATTACCAGCGCACCCGCGTACTCACATTGCTGGATCCTACCAAAGATCGGCTTGGTGCGGGTTATCACATTTTGCAATCCATGACCGCCATTGGTTCCGGTGGCATCTGGGGCAAAGGTTGGCTGGGCGGTTCGCAAACCCATCTAGACTACATACCGGAATCCACTACTGACTTCATTTTTGCAGTATTTGGTGAAGAATTTGGCTTAATTGGTAACATTTTGCTGGTGGCCGTCTATACCTTAATTTTGGGGCGAGGTCTGTACATCACGTTGCATGCCCGCTCGCTCTACAGCCGAACCTTGGCCGGAGCCATGACCATGACTTTATTTTGCTATGCTTTTGTGAACATGGGTATGGTCAGTGGTATCTTGCCCGTGGTGGGTGTGCCTTTACCATTGGTAAGCTATGGCGGTACCGCCACCCTCACCATCATGGTCATTATTGCCATCTTAATGAGTATCAGCAACCAACGCCGCCAATAAACCATTGATGCTGGATGATAGGGTTTCATCATGAGCTTTGAAGTAACCAAAATCTTATTGGCCTTTCTGGTATTGATTAACCCGTTGGCCGCGTTAAGCCTTTACTTGGATTTAACAGCCGATTTAAGCGGACGAGAGCGCCGCCGTGTGGCCAAAATTTGTTCCATGAGCGTATTTGTCATCATGGTGGTGGTGACGTTGACTGGTCAATTGATTTTGCGGGCACTTGGCATTTCCATCGGCGCTTTTCAAATTGCTGGCGGCGTATTGGTTTTCTTAATCTCTTTATCGCTGATTGGTGGCAATGCCAACCCAGCAAAACCCGAAGTCAGCAAACAGGCCAGCGATTTAAATATCAATAAACCTTCGGATCTGACCAGCATTGCGGTGGTGCCTTTGGCCATGCCCATGATCATTGGTCCAGGCGGGATATCCACCGTCATGATTTATGCATCCAGCAGCAAAGGCTACCTTCATACATTGGCTATTTTAGCCGCCACCCTCATTATCAGTTTAATCTGCTATTTCACGCTGTGTGCGGCGGCCACAGTCAGCCAAGTGCTGGGTGAAACCGGCATGAAAATCCTTAATCGCGTAATGGGCTTGCTCTTGGCCGCCATCGCTGTTGAAATTATCGTGGCAGGCATCAAAACCCTATTCCCTCATATCGGCTAAATCGGCTTCACCAATACAAATTGATTTTTCGGCTACCGAGATCAGGCTGGCTTCAGCCGTCAAGGTCAATATTGATCACCCTCTTTGAATAGATCGAGTTTATCAGTCTGCGACAAAGTAGCCAGATAAAAAGAGGCTGCCTGAATGTTCAGGCAGCCTACCAAGAACCAAAATAAATAATATTTAAGCTTGATGATGACTTAACACGTCGCGCCAACGGGCTATTTGAGCACGCACTTGCGCCGGCGCAGTCCCACCCAGATGATTGCGGGCATTTAAGCTGCCTTCTGGGGTCAACACCTGATACACATCCTCATCAATCAAATTGGAGAATGATTGCAGCGTTTTCAAGGGTAAATCGCTTAAGTCCACCTTCATGTCTTCGGCATGGCGCACGGCACGCGCCACCACTTCATGGCTATCGCGAAACGGTAACCCTTTTTTCACCAAATAGTCGGCCAAGTCGGTGGCAGTGGCAAACCCTTGCATCACCGCAGCCCGCATGTTTTCTGGTTTCACGGTGACACCACGCATCATGTCAGCATAAATACGCAAGGTATCGATCAATGTATCCACTGTGTCAAACAAGGGCTCTTTGTCTTCTTGATTGTCTTTGTTATAAGCCAACGGTTGAGACTTCATTAGCGTAATCAGACCCATCAAATGACCAACCACCCGCCCTGTTTTACCGCGCACCAATTCTGGCACATCCGGATTTTTCTTCTGCGGCATGATGCTTGAGCCCGTGCAGAAACGGTCAGCAATATCAATGAAGGCAAAACGTGGGCTCATCCAGTAAATCAATTCTTCACTCAGGCGCGAAAAATGAATCATCAGAATCGATGCTGCCGCAGTAAACTCAATAGCAAAATCACGGTCAGATACGGCATCCAAAGAGTTTTGGCAAATGTCTTCAAAGCCCAATAATTGGGCTGTGGTTTCTCGGTTAATGGGATAAGTGGTACCAGCCAATGCAGCAGCCCCTAAAGGCATGCGATTAACACGGTGCCGGCAATCCACCATGCGCTCATAATCACGTCCCAGCATTTCCACATAGGCGAGCATATGGTGGCCGAAGCTCACAGGCTGCGCAACTTGCATGTGCGTGAATCCCGGCATCACCACATCGTGGTTGGCATCAGCCAAGTCAACTAAGGCAGATTGAACGGCTTGAATCAAGTGTGCAATTTCACTGATCTCATCACGCAGCCACAATCGAATATCGGTGGCCACTTGATCATTGCGGCTACGACCAGTATGCAAACGCTTACCAGCATCTCCGATTTTATCGGTCAGGCGGTGCTCAATGTTCATATGAACATCTTCCAAATCCAGAGACCAAGGCAGTTCACCCGTCTTGATTTCCGCCAAAATTTCCGCCATGCCTTGCTTGATGGCCGCCAAGTCATCGGCACTGAGCACCCCTGCCTCTGTCAACATCTGCGCATGCGCTAATGAGCCTTGGATATCCCACGGCGCCAAGCGCTTATCAAAATCAATAGAGCCCGTGTATTGTTTCACCAACTCACTCACCGGCTCATGAAAACGGCCAGACCAGGTTTTTTCTGTCATGATGCATATCCTTGCAATGATTGTTGACCAACCCCAGCTTTATTCAGTCAGGTTCAGATGCGGCTTGAGGTGGTCCTTTTAATTCCACAGTATTACCCTCGGGATCATGCACATAAATCGATGCCCCGAATCCGTCTGCGCCATAGCGGATGGCACTGGGTTCAATGTCATAGCCATATTCAGCAAAATGCTGGCGGATGGCGTCTTCATTAAAAGGTTCGATGCGCAGACATAGATGATCCAAATTGGCGTGCTTTTGCAGAGGCGTCCCGCGATCGCTGCGTCCCAAAGGTGAGCCTATTGGTACCAAATCAATCAAACTATTGCCAGCACGCAATTGAATCAACCCCAAATTACCCAGCTCGCGTTCGCGTGTACAACCCAACACATTTAAATAAAAATCCAGCATGCTGTCTTTGTCTTCAATGCGCAATAAGATGTGATCCAACCCCAAGATGGTAAAGGCCATAAATTCGGTCTCGCTTCGTGTTTCAGGCAGCCTGATAATAATAAAGTGCTATTGTAGCGCAATCGATACGGGACTATTGCGCACCGCGCGCTCGGTTTTCATGGAATTGCGTCTGAAACGCCGCAAATCGGTGTTCCGCGATCGCTTCGCGCATTTCCGCCATCAACACTTGGTAATAGCGCAAATTGTGGATGGTATTCAACTGCGCACCCAAAATTTCACCTACTCGGTGTAAATGATGCAAATAAGCACGACTGAAGTGGCGACAAGTATAACAATCACAGCCTTCATCCAAAGGCCTGGCATCATGTTTGTGCGCCGCATTCTTGATTTTAACATCACCAAAACGGGTAAACAGCCATCCGTTACGTGCATTGCGTGTGGGCATCACGCAATCAAACATATCAATGCCGTTGGCCACACCAAATACCAAATCTTCGGGCGTCCCCACCCCCATCAAATAATGCGGTTTATGTGCGGGCAAAATCGGCCCGACTGCGCGCAACATGCGGTACATTTCAGGCTTTGGTTCCCCCACAGACAAGCCACCGATGGCCAACCCAGGAAAATCGATGGCCTCTAGCCCAGCCAATGATTCTTCGCGCAAATCCTCAAACATTGCTCCTTGTACAATCCCAAATAAGGCGTTGGGATTATTCAGACGTTCAAATTCATTTTTAGAACGCTCGGCCCAACGCAAGCTCATCTGCAATGAAGCCCTGGCAGCAGCCTTATCCACATTGCCATCCGGACATTCATCAAGCTGCATAACAATGTCTGAATTCAATACTGTTTGAATCTGCATAGAGATTTCTGGCGATAAAAATAACTTATCCCCATTGAGCGGGCTTTTAAACGTGCAACCTTCTTCAGTAAGCTTGCGCATTTGGGCCAATGAAAACACCTGGAAACCGCCGGAGTCGGTCAACATCGGTTTCTGCCAGCCAATAAAATCGTGTAAGCCGCCAAATTCACGAATCACATCCAACCCAGGCCGCAGCCACAGGTGGAAGGTGTTACCCAAAATAATTTGCGCTTCAATATCGGTCAAATTGCGAGGGGACATGGCCTTCACCGCACCATAAGTTCCAACCGGCATGAATACCGGTGTTTCTACGGTGCCGTGGTTTAATTGCAAAGTACCGCGGCGCGCATGGCCATCAGTGGTGTGTAGGGTAAAGTTCAACATAAAGCGACAAGTATTTTCATTTGAGCGCGCTATTATAACGGAAAGCCGTGGCTTGGGTGTGACACACAAACCGAACTTGCCTTGCCAAGCAAAATTCAAATCAGCTAAAATAGACACTTTCGTCCATTTGACGTAGTGCGGGTTGCTGCACCACAAAATCAAACCATGGAGACGAAAGCCACGCTATCCCAGAGTGGCGCTACAGCGCATTTAGGCTGCCTGAATGCATTCGGTTTTGAATGTCGGAGTTTGCATGTTAAACATCACCTTGCCCGACGGCTCTGTCCGTCAATTTGAAGCACCCGTAACTGTTGCTGCGGTGGCTGCTTCCATCGGTGCGGGCTTAGCCAAAGCCGCCATTGCCGGTAAAGTTAATGGCAAACTGGTAGACACATGCGATCCCATCATGGCGGATGCGCACGTGTCCATCATTACCGCCAACGACAAAGAAGGCGTAGACATCATTCGCCACTCCTGCGCACATTTGGTTGGTCATGCAGTCAAGCAGCTCTACCCCAGCGCCCAGATGGTGATTGGCCCCGTCATTGAAGATGGTTTTTATTACGACATTCAATACGAACGCCCTTTTACGCCCGAAGATATTGCGGCCATTGAAAAGCGCATGAAAGAATTAATTGCGCAAAATTATGACGTGGTTAAAAAAATGACCCCGCGCGCGGAAGTGATTCAGATTTTCCAAGCGCGACATGAAGACTACAAGCTACGCTTGATTGAAGACATGCCTAACGAAACAGCCATGGGTTTGTATTTCCACCAAGAATACGTAGACATGTGTCGCGGCCCACACGTCCCCAACACCCGTTTTTTGAAAAATTTCAAGCTTACCAAGCTTTCCGGTGCATACTGGCGCGGAGATGCCAACAACGAACAGCTACAACGTATTTATGGCACTGCATGGGCCAATAAAGACGATTTAAAAGCCTACATCCAGCGTATTGAAGAAGCTGAAAAACGCGATCACCGCAAACTGGGTAAACAACTGGATTTATTCCATTTGCAAGACGAAGCGCCTGGCATGATTTTTTGGCACCCAAAAGGCTGGTCTTTGTGGCAAACTATTGAACAACACATGCGCAATGAGCTCACCGCCGCAGGCTACCAAGAAGTCAAAACACCAATGATCATGGATCGTAGCCTGTGGGAAAAATCAGGACACTGGGCCAATTACCAAGAAAACATGTTCATCACCGAATCAGAAAAACGTGTCTATGCCGTTAAACCGATGAACTGTCCAGGACATATCCAAATTTTCAATCAAGGTTTGCGCTCATACCGTGATTTACCCATGCGATTGGCCGAATTCGGCTCTTGCCACCGCAACGAGCCATCAGGCGCATTACATGGCTTAATGCGCGTGCGCGGATTCACCCAAGACGATGCGCATATTTTCTGCACGGAAGACCAAATTGTCTCGGAAGCGCGTGCATTCAACGAATTGGTGATGCGCATTTATACCCAATTTGAATTCCATGATGTTTCTGTGAAGCTGTCGCTGCGCCCCGAAAAGCGCGCGGGTTCAGACGCCATTTGGGATAAGGCAGAACAAGGCTTGCGCGACGCACTCACTGCTTGCGGCGTCACTTGGGAAGAATTACCGGGTGAAGGCGCATTCTACGGTCCCAAAGTGGAATACCACATTAAAGATGCCTTGGGCCGTTCATGGCAGTGCGGCACCATTCAATTAGATTTCGTGCTGCCTGAACGGTTGGATGCCGAGTATGTAACCGAAGACAATGGTCGTGCGCGCCCTGTGATGCTGCATCGCGCCATTCTGGGTTCGATGGAACGCTTTATTGGCATCTTAATTGAACACTACGCCGGTGCTTTCCCTTTGTGGCTTGCTCCCACACAAATGGTGATCATGAACATCACTGAAGCTCAAGCCGACTATTGCCGCGCCATTGCCCAGCGCCTTACCGCAGAAGGCTTCCGCGTGCAATTGGACTTGCGCAATGAAAAAATCGGCTACAAAATCCGCGAACACAGTTTGCAGCGTCTGCCCTATCAAATTGTGATTGGCGACAAAGAAAAACAAGAGAACAAGGTTGCTGTCCGCCAACGCGGCGGCGAAGATTTGGGCCAGTTGGGCATGGATGATTTCATTGCTCATCTGAAACAACAAACTTTGTCACTTCATTAACCCAAATAAGGAGTACGGTCATCGCACAAGAACGCGAAGCACGCATCAACGGTGAAATCACCGTTAAAGAAGTGCGTTTAATTGGTCCCGCTGGTGAACAGCTGGGCGTGGTTTCCATTCAAGAAGCCATTAAGTTATCAGAAGAACACGATGTGGACTTGGTGGAAATCGCTCCCACTGCCACTCCGCCCGTTTGCAAACTCATGGATTTCGGCAAATACAAATACGAACAATCCAAGAAGCGCGACGAAGCACGCAAAAAACAAAAACAGGTACAGGTGAAAGAAATCAAATTCCGTCCCGGTACCGATGATGGCGACTACAACATCAAAATGCGCAACATCACCCGCTTTTTGGGTGACGGCGACAAAGTCAAAGTCACCTTGCGCTTCCGTGGCCGCGAAATGGCACACCAACATTTGGGCGCAGAATTGCTGAAACGCATTCAAGCTGATTTGACCGAAGTGGGTGCCGTTGAGCAATTCCCGAAAATGGAAGGCCGCCAAATGGTGATGATGATTGGCCCCAAGAAAAAATAAGCCGCACCACGCAATACTGTTTCAGGCAGCCCACATAAATCAGGCTGCCTGAAACTTGTTTTGCATTGGCAAAGCTGATACAATCTTTCGCTTCGCACATTAACCGCATGGTGCGGAGTTGCAGGAATATTGCGGTAAAAACCGTGGTGTCTGGGTATTTAAGCGTTCATCTATAGAACCACCTTACGCCAAATCAAACAACAAATGGAGTTTTCCCATGCCGAAAATGAAATCCAAATCGAGCGCCAAAAAACGCTTCAAAGTATTGGGTAACGGTGGTGTGAAGCGCGCGCATGCGTTCAAGCGTCACATTCTCACCAAAAAAACCACCAAAAGCAAACGCCAATTGCGTGGCACCTCCATGGTGCACGAAACCAATATGGTGTCTGTTTCTAAAATGTTACCCTACGCTTAAGGAGTTTAAACCATGCCTCGCGTAAAACGCGGTGTTACCGCACGTGCTCGTCATAAAAAAGTATTAGCTTTAGCCAAAGGCTACCGTGGTCGTCGCAAGAACGTCTACCGCGTTGCCAAACAAGCGGTGATGAAAGCCGGTCAATATGCCTACCGTGACCGTCGTCAACGCAAACGTCAATTCCGTCAATTGTGGATTGTGCGTATTAACGCGGCCGCTCGTGAAAACGGTTTGTCTTACAGCAAATTTATGAATGGCCTGAAAAAAGCCACCATTGAAATCGACCGCAAGGTATTGGCCGATTTGGCTGTATTCGATAAAGCAGCCTTTACTCAATTGGCTAACCAGGCCAAGGCTGCACTGGCTTAAAACCTGTATTAACCAATTAAAAAGGAAACTGCGGTTTCCTTTTTTTATGGGCGCGCGCAAGGTGCCATCAACACATAAGCACTGTATTTATGTGTGTTTTCGCGTTAAAATACAGCCACTTTTTGCCAACAGCAGAAGGGTTTTGTGTGTTGCGGCAAAACTGCTGAAATTCAGCTGCTTTGCCCCAGCACACCTTTTTTGTTTTCACTTTCTCAATAAAGACAACCACCATGATGGAAAACGCCAACCGCATCGCCGCTGAAGGCATTGCTGCCGTGGGCGCGGCCGACGACTTGCAAGCATTGGAATTGGTTAAAGCTCGGTATTTGGGCAAAACCGGCGAACTAAATGCCTTGCTCAAAAGCTTGGGACAAATGCCCCCCGATGAACGCAAAACCGTGGGCGCCCACATTAATGAATGCAAAAACCAATTTCAGGCAGCCTTTAACACCAAACGCGATGCACTGAATGAGGCTAAACTGCAAGCGCAATTGACGGCAGAAGCTTTGGATGTCACCTTACCTGGTCGCGGCCAATCCGTAGGCGGGTTGCACCCAGTTACCTTAACGTTACAGCGGATTGTGACTTTATTTCATGGGATGGGCTTTGACGTTGCCGACGGCCCAGAAATCGAAGATGATTTCCACAATTTCCAAGCCCTAAACATCCCCGAAAATCACCCTGCACGCGCCATGCAGGATACATTTTATGTGGAAAATGGCGACGTTTTGCGTACCCATACTTCGCCCATTCAAATCCGCTATATGCTCGACAAAAAAGAGCCGCCCATCCGCATTATTGCGCCAGGTCGCGTGTATCGTGTTGATTCTGATGCCACTCATTCCCCTATGTTTCACCAAGCTGAAGGGCTATGGGTAGAAGAAGGTGTGACCATGGCTGATCTAAAAGCGGTGTTCACTGATTTCATCCGCCGTTTTTTTGAGCGAGATGATTTACAAGTTCGCTTCCGCCCTTCTTTCTTCCCATTTACAGAACCTTCCGCCGAAATCGACATCATGGGTGAACGCGGTTGGCTGGAAGTGGGCGGCTGCGGCATGGTTCATCCCAATGTACTGAAAAATGTCAATATCGACCCAGAAAAATACACCGGCTTCGCCTTTGGTATTGGCCTAGACCGCTTCGCCATGCTGCGCTATGGCGTCAATGACTTGCGCCTGTTTTTTGATAATGATTTGAATTTCTTAAAGCAATTCAAATAATTCAGGCAACATCACCTTCATTAAAAGAGTTTCGAGAACATCATGCAATTTTCTCAACATTGGTTACATACTTGGGTGAATCCCGAATTATCCGCCACAGAATTGGCTCATTTGCTGACAATGGCAGGCTTAGAAGTCGAAGATACCTTGCCCGCCGCGCCCGCGTTTACAGGGTGGTGGTCGCGGAAGTTAAATCGGTGGAAAAGCACCCTGATGCCGACCGCTTAAATGTGACCCAAGTGGACGCAGGCACCGGTGAATTGATTCAGATTGTTTGCGGAGCACCTAATGTAGCACCCGGCATCAAGATCCCGTGTGCCTTGCCCGGCGCAAAACTGCCAGGTGATTTCAAAATTAAACCCACTAAAATGCGCGGGCAAGTTTCCAACGGCATGCTCTGTTCCGCACGCGAGCTGGGGCTGCCTGAAGATGTAGACGGCTTAATGATTTTGCCAACAAGCGCTACTGTGGGCACCGACATTCGTGATTATTTGGATTTAGATGATGCGTTGTTAACGTTAAAAATCACCCCCAATCGCGCAGATTGCCTGAGCATCAAAGGCATCGCGCGAGAAGTAGGCGCACTCACGCAAAAGCCCATCCAACCTATTGCCATCGAAGACGTAACCGCCTCCATCAACGCCATACAACCCGTGCGCATTGATGCACCGAAAGACTGTGGCCGGTTCCTAACTCGGGTGCTTCACGGTGTCCATGCACAGGCCAAAACGCCTTTTTGGCTACGTCAACGGCTGGAACGCAGTGGCTTACGTAGTGTGAGCGCATTGGTAGACATTGGTAATTACGTGATGCTGGAATTGGGCCAGCCCATGCACGTATTTGATGCCGATAAACTTTCAGGCAGCTTAATCGTACGCCGCGCCCAAAATGGCGAAACCTTGGCTTGCCTCAACGACAAAACCGTTACCCTGGTAGACGATACCTTAGTGGTGGCTGACGAAAAGCAAGTATTGAGCATTGCCGGATTAATGGGCGGTACAGCCAGCGCTGTTGATGGTGATACACAAAATGTGGTTTTAGAGTGTGCCTGGTTTGCACCTGCACGCATTGCCGGCAAATCGCGTCAATATGGATTTGGCTCTGATTCTTCATTTCGCTATGAACGCGGCGTGGATTATCAATTGCAGCAAGCCGCTTTGGCACGCGCCACCTCGCTGATTACCGAAATTTGCGGGGGCACCGTGGGTCCAGTGACCGAAGCCTTGGGCGAATTACCAGCGGCGCACAAAGTCAGCGTGCGCACCGAGCGCGTGGCCAAAGTATTGGGGGTTCCCATTGCCGCCGAACAAATCCACACCATACTGGACCACTTGGGTTTGTCTCCGGTACCTACCTTTGATGGCTTTGAAGTCACTGCACCCAGTTTCCGTTTCGACATTGAGATCGAAGCTGATTTGATTGAAGAAATTGGCCGCGTGTATGGTTATGACCGAATCCCTGGCAACCACACCAGCGGCACTTTGGCAATGACACGGCTGCCTGAAACACAGAAACCGCTGTTTTCGGTCTACCACCAATTGGCCATGAGTGGCTATCAAGAAGTAGTGAGCTATGCGTTTGTGGAAGAAGCCTGGGAAGCCGATTTTGCCAACAACCATCATCCTATTCGTCTACAAAACCCCATTGCCAGCCAAATGAATGTCATGCGATCCACTTTATTTGGCGGCCTGATTCAAATTTTGCAAAATAACCTCAATCGCAAACAAGAGCGCGCACGCTTATTTGAGGTCGCACGGGTATTTCACAAACACAGTAATGGCACTTACATCCAGACCAAAAAAGTGGCCGGCTTGGCCTATGGCACAGCACTACCAGAACAATGGGGAACGCCCAGCCGCCCCCTTGATTTTTACGATATCAAAAGTGATGTCTTAGCACTTCTCGACAAAACCAATGTCCGCTTTCAGGCAGCCCAACATCCTGCATTGCACCCAGGCCGTACTGCTGAGCTGCTGATCGACAACCACGTAGTGGGTGTCTTAGGGGAATTACACCCCAACTGGCAGCATAAATACGACCTGCCTCAAGCGCCCATGCTGTTTGAGCTGGATTTAGATACCGTATTAACCGCCACCAAAGTCCATCACCAACCAATATCCAAGTTTCAGCCAGTACGCCGTGATTTGGCATTCGTATTGCCTGAAGCGGTATTGGGTCAACAATTGCTTGATGCCTTATCACAAGCGGCTAATGCACACGTGCAACACTTGGATATATTTGATGTGTACCGCGGCCAAGGCGTGCCAGATGGTCACAAGAGTATGGCCATTAAGGTCTTGCTGCAAGACATGACACACACGCTTACCGACGCAGAAGTGGATGCAACCATGCAAAAACTCATCACTGCAGCAGCCACCATCGGCGCCCAATTACGCGCCTAAACCACCTATTTGCATTCACTGAGCGCGCAAATTGGCGATACGCGCTTGAATACATGAATTTTTTTAGCGATAATACGCGCTTATTTTAAAGAGAGTAACAGGGTATGACTTTAACCAAAGCCGAACTGGCCGACATTCTGGTAGACAAGGTAGCGGGCATGACCAAAAACGATGCCAAAGAAATTGTGGAGCTGTTTTTTGAAGAAATCCGCAATACTTTAGAACGCGGCGAAGAAATCAAAATTTCCGGTTTCGGCAATTTCCAATTGCGCGACAAAGCACAGCGCCCTGGCCGCAACCCCAAAACCGGTGAAGAAGTGCCCATTTCTGCACGGCGTGTGGTAACCTTTCACGCATCGCAAAAACTCAAAGGCATGGTGGATCACTACAATGGCAAACACGCATAACGAACTGCCGCCCATCCCGGCCAAACGCTATTTCACACTGGATGAACTGTGCCAATTGGCCGACATCAGTGCCGAGCAATTTGCCGCTTGGCAGCATGCTCATGGTGCCGTTATTGGCTATGGTGGCAATCGTTATACGCGCTTAGACGTGATTAAAGTGCGTCAATTGCGGGATAGCTTTGCACCTTACATCAATGGCTTCACTCGCAACCAAACCGATGCCGATGGCAATCCCGCCATTGATGCCGAAGATGCGCGCGCCCAACTGCAAAAGCTGTTGCGCAGCCTTGAAAGTGCACTTGCTAAATAGGAATGCTTCTTCTATAATCTGCGTCTTTCCGAGTCGGAGTGTGGCGCAGTCTGGTAGCGCACTTGCATGGGGTGCAAGGGGTCGAAGGTTCGAATCCTTTCACTCCGACCAAAGAAACACATTAAATACAGCCCGTTAGGGCTGTATTTTTTTGTTTGTCATTTTCGTAAAAAACAGGCTGTTCCAAATTTGTGCCAAAAATGAAATTAGAAAAAATGGGCGATTCAAAATATTCAATCTCTCATCGCTGTGATTTGAGAAAATCACGCAATCTGTATTACCCAAGGTTTCCATGCCATTCTAGCAACCATCTTTTAGCCAATATTGCCCAACCCATTTGAATTGCGTATATTCAGGCTGCCTGAAACAAAATAGATACCATGAAATCGCTCATTCTCAACCGCCTGGCAGACAACACCAGCGGCTACCACTTACCTCAACACCCTGTGGATTGCCCCTGCTGTGGCCTACGCCAGTCAGTGCCGGCATTACAACCCGGCGAGGAAGCGCATTGTACGCGCTGCAACCAACATTTGGTTCGGATTGAGCGCAACGCCATCAACGGCCCATTGGCCTATGCAACCGGTTCACTCATGATGTTGGTGGTCGTGGCTTTAACCCAATACATTCAAATTGATTTGGCTGGGCTGCATGTCACGCTCACCATCCCTGGCATGATGCGGGTACTAATTGCCCAAGATTTCGGTTTTTTGGCCGAAGTGATGTTTATGCTGACATTTGGGACACCCGTATTATTTACCTTATTGTGTTTGTATGTGTATGGTGGTTTAAAAGCCGAGCAAGCATTACCGGGAATGCTGTATGCCACTAGAGTAATGGTCCGTTTGCGCGGTTGGATGATGGTGGATGTTTTTTTCATTTCAACGCTGGTGGCCTACATCAAAATCATCAGCTATGCCCAGGTGATTTTCGGCCCCGCGTTTTACCTTACCTTTATTTTGGCTATTCTACTGATTCGCACGGCCCAAAGCGTACCAGAACATTGGATTTATTATGAAATCCAGCGTTTGGCCGGCCGCAACCCCACAACACTGGTTCCCACTGCACACACCATCAGTTGTAGCTCATGCCTTTATGAACAGCCGGCCAACCGCAAAATTTGCACGGTATGTGGCTCACTATTGTATGCCCGGCGACCATTGAGCTTACGGGTCAGTATGGCGTGTTTGCTGGCCGCCATCATGTTGTATATTCCAGCCAACGTGCTACCAATGATGATAACCAGCAACCCCTTGGGCACCCAGGCCAATACTATTTTTAGCGGTATCGAATACATGTGGCAAAGTGGCGATAAAGTCATTGCCATGATTATTTTCAGCGCCAGCATGGCCATTCCAATTCTGAAGATCCTGGCCATGTTGATCTTGATTTATTCTGCTGGTTTCCGCCCTTTATTGAGCTTACCCAGTTTAACGCGGCTGTATCGTTTTACCGAATCGGTTGGCCGCTGGTCGATGATTGATATTTTCGTGGTCATCATCTTGATGGCTGCTTTCCGTACACCACTAGCTAAAGTTGCGCCGGGCGCAGCCAGCGTGTATTTTTGCTTGGTGGTTCTACTCACTATGTTATCCGCTTTGTATTTCGATCCCCGCTTGATGTGGGATAAAATGCGGACATCATCATCCCACCCGTCTTCACCTACTGCAGGCCAATCATGAGTCATCCCGAAACCGCACCCAAAGCCACCGTCAAAACCACCACACCTTTCAGCTCGGTGGTGTGGTTGATTCCATTGTTGGCCTTGTTAACTGGCGCTTGGTTGCTGTTCCAGCACATTCGCAATACTGGGCCTGAAATTACCCTATACATGAACAATGCCGATGGCATTGAAATCAACAATACCGTAATTAAAGTGTTGAATGTGACGGTAGGTAAAGTGACGGCCATTAAAATTCGCGCCAATGAGCAGGGCGTGGCCATCACTGCACAGCTTAATGCCGATGTAAAAGACATGATACGCAAAGACACTCAATTTTGGGTGGTTAAACCCCGTATCGACCAAAGTGGGATTACGGGCCTCAATACCTTGGTTTCTGGTTCTTATATTGCCTTCACGCCTGGGCACAGCCAAGAAACGGCAGATACTTTTCAGGTAGCAGACCTGCCGCCTGCCTCGGCAATTGGACAGAATGGCTTGCGTTTGCGCTTGATTGGCAGCAGTGACAAACTGCTGGTAGCCGGCAGCCCTGTTCTGTATGGCGACATCAGTGTGGGCCAAATCGAAAAGGCCGATTTCAATCCCGCCAACAAAACCGTTCATTACCAAATTTATATCAACAGCCCTTACAACCAATTAGTTGGCAAAAATGTTCAATTTTGGTTGCAAACCGGCTTGCGCATAGAGGCCTCTGGCGGGGGTGTACACATCGATTCTGCGCCCATTCCTGCGCTGCTCTCAGGCGCCATCGTATTTAAGGAGCCAGCTGCAGGTAAAGGCAGTGCGGTTTCCAGTGATGCTGAATTCACGCTATACAACAGCTATGTGGATTTACAAAGCCAACCCAGCACACGCGCGCTGTACTATGTGGCCTTTTTTAAGCAATCTGTGCGCGGGTTGCGTTCTGGCGCACCAGTTGAATATCAGGGCATCAATATCGGCTCAGTGGCCGATGTTCCCTACTTCGCGCACAATGACAGCCATCAACTCTTCAGCAAAGGCTGGATACCGGTACGCATCCGCATTGAGCCAGCGCGCATGGAAATCAACGCCAACCCCCAAGATGATGCCATTTGGCGACGCGACATTCAGGCAGCCTTAAACGCCGGTTTGAGTGCCTCCTTAGAAAGTGACAACCTGATCACGGGCAATTTGTATGTGCAACTGGCTCAGGCAACGCCAGGCACGCCGACCTTGCGACCCAGCACCACTTACCAAAATCAAACGGTTATCGCAACCCGCAGCAGTGGATTGGGACACATCCAAGATCAACTCTCCGACTTGCTCAGCAAAATCAATAAACTGCCTTTGGATCAGTCAGTGCGTGAATTGAATGGTACCTTGGCGCAGTTGCAAGCTACCTTGGGTAGTGCCAATAAATTACTGGCTCAAGACAAGACCCAACGCTTGCCCGATGAACTGGCGAAAACACTGGCTGAACTGCGCCAAACTTTGCAAGGCGTATCACCACAGTCGCCCCTGTATGGCAATATTCAGTCTACCTTGCAAAGCATAGACCACACATTGAAAGCCGCTCAGCCCACCTTGCGCACTTTACAGCAGCAACCCAATGCGCTGATTTTCAATCGACAAGGCCACGACCCCATACCCAAAGGAAGCCGATAATGTCTGTCTCTGTTTATACTCGCATCGCAACCTGCACGTTGATGCTGGGATTAACGGCGTGTGCTGCCTCGCCAACTGAATATTACCGCTTGCCAAACAGCGTGTTTCAGCTGCCAGCAGCCACCAAACCGCAAGCAGCTGTGGTCGTGGAACTGGCAGATGGTATCAATACCGATAACCTGTTGTATCAAACCTCATCCACCCAAATACACATGGCGCAAAGCCATCTATGGGCACATGATTTGCGGGCGGACTTAGCCAAGTCGCTGGCCAATGAACTCAATCGTCAAAATGGCCGTTATGCTTACACGATTACGCCTTCTGCGGCACGCGCCACGATCACCATTTACATTGATGCCTTCCAAGGCCATTACGATGGTTACACGCAGATTGCGGGACACAGCCAATGGCAGGGTAATGAGCGCGGCGGCAACAATTTTGATGTACACACTCCGCAGCAAGGGGATGGCTATGCCGCCATGGTGCAATCTCTGGGCCAAGGCCTACAAGCGGTTGCCACGCAGATCGCGCGCTAAACATTGGCTGCCTGAAAATCTGCCCACAAACCCTGGCCACAAATCAGTAAACAAAAGCGCTAAAATAGCGCTTTATTGACTATTACCAACGCAGCATATGCTGCCGATGGTGCCACCATCCACGACATCACCGCTTAACACAGGACATCATGATGAATTTCCCTACTCGCAGTATGCCCCGCAGTCGCATGCGTCGCATGCGCCATGACGATTTTTCCCGCCGGTTAATGCGTGAAAACACACTCACTGCCGATGATTTTATCTTGCCGGTATTTGTGCACGAAGAAAAAGGCCGTTTGCCTGTACCGTCTATGCCCGGCGTAGAGCGTCTTTCCATCGATGAATTATTGAAAGTTGCCGAGCAGGCTTTGTCTTTAGGCGTACCTGTATTGGATTTATTTGGCGTACCCGATGCCAGTGTCAAAACTGCTGATGGCCGCGCTGCTTGGGATGAAAACGGGATTATTCAACGTGCCATCCGCGCCCTGAAAACCCACTTCCCTGAATTGGGCGTCATGGCCGACCAAGCGCTCGATCCATACACCACACACGGCCAAGATGGTTTACCAGATGAAAATGGCTACATCATGAATGATGAAACCATTGAGGCCATCATCAAGCAATCTCTTTCACACGCCGAAGCTGGCGTGGATATCCTTTCGCCCAGTGACATGATGGATGGCCGCATTGGCGCCATTCGCGATGCGTTGGAAAGCAACGGGTTTATCAATACCCGCATTATGTCTTATTCAGCCAAATACGCTTCGGCATTTTACGGCCCATTCCGCAGTGCCGTTGGCAGCGCTGGCAATTTAGGTAAAGGCAATAAAGCCACCTACCAAATGGACCCAGCAAATAGTGATGAAGCCCTACATGAAGTGGCACTGGATATTGAAGAAGGCGCTGACATGGTGATGATTAAACCAGGGTTGCCTTATCTGGACATCATCCGCCGTGTTAAAGATGAATTTGGCATACCCACTTATGCGTATCAAGTATCAGGAGAATACGCCATGCTGCAAGCCGCCATTCAAAATGGCTGGCTAGATGCCGATAAAGTCATTTTGGAGAGTTTATTGGCATTCAAACGGGCTGGTGCTGATGGCATTCTTACCTACTACGCTTTAGATGCCGCTCAGCGTTTAAAAAGCCTACAAGGCTAATGACAACGTATACCGTTTCAGGCAGCCTGTGATGGTGAACGTTACTGCATGATCAATTTGAGTGAATATATGGTCTTCCAGCACTTGAGTGATTCACCAAAAGACAGATGTTCAAGAGTGACACCGCCCTACTGAATGATCAGCTTTGCTGATAAAACATTCAAAGTTGTCTGAAACAAAAAAAACCTGCTTTTAAAGCAGGTTTTTTGTTGGGTCACACTCAGCAACACCGGGAGCCACCCTTCCCATTTAAACGCCGATTTTCGCAATAATCCAAAAATTGGCGCTTACTCATCACCGGTGCGTGCGGATTGTGGCGACGTTGCTGACTCACGTAATTATCGTAATCGGGCACACCTACCATCAAATGGCTGGTTTGCCGCAGCAAAGATAACCAGTGCTGCACACGCGGCCTCCAATTAACCATGGGTAGACTCACTATTAGCGACTACGGCTGGCTGCTCATCGCGGTACACGGGCGGCACCTCACGAGCCGTGGGAAAACCAGTTTTACGTGCTTTAGCAGCCACCTGCCAACCATACACGCCCACTACCACCACCACCACCAAGAACAAAACTGTCAATCCAGCATTCACATAATCATTCAATACAATCTGCTGCATTTGACCAACGGATTTAGCGGGTGCCAAAACTTCCCCATTAGCCATCGCCGTTTGGTATTTCTGCGCATGGGCCAGAAAACCAATACTCGGTTTACTGTGAAAGATTTTTTCCAAGCCTGCTGTGACGGTCACAAACAACAAACCCAATGCCGGCGCCAAAGCCACCCATACAAAACGTTCGCGTTTCATCTTCACCAAGACCACCGCTACGGTAATCAAGGCGACACCCGCCAGCATCTGGTTACCAATGCCAAATAGCGGCCACAACGAATTAATCCCACCCAAAGGATCAGTTACGCCCACATACAGGAAGTAACCCCATAAGGCCACTGCTAAAAAAGTACCGATTAAATTGGCTGGCAAAGACTCAGTATTGGCAAAAGGTTTGATGAAAATACCAATTAAGTCTTGAATCATGAAGCGGCACACACGCGTACCCGCATCCACAGCGGTTAAGATAAACAAGGCTTCAAACAACAACGCAAAGTGGTACCAAAACGCCATCATTGCTTTGCCACCCAAAAATTGGTGCATGATGTGTGCCATACCTACGGCCAAAGTAGGCGCACCGCCTGCTCGTGACAGAATAGTGGTTTCGCCCACATCTGCAGCCATTTGATTGATGGCATCGGGCGTTACGGCAAACCCCATTTGCGTAATGACCTGCGCTGCTTGGTTAACATCAGTACCCAATATGGCTGCGGGGCTGTTCATAGCAAAATAAATACCCGGATCCAACGTCGCAGCGGCTGCCAATGCCATGATGGCCACAAAACTTTCCATCAGCATGCCACCATAGCCAATCATGCGCACATCACGTTCATTTTCAATCATCTTGGGTGTGGTGCCGGAAGAAATCAGTGCATGGAAACCAGACACAGCACCGCAAGCGATGGTGATGAACAAGAATGGAAATAAATCGCCTGAAAACACGGGGCCAGTACCATCAATAAATTTGGTCATGGCGGGCATTTCCAAAGAAGGGCCCACAATCAATATTCCCAGCGCTAAGCCCACAATGGTGCCGATTTTCAGGAATGTCGACAGATAATCCCGCGGTGTGAGCAACAACCATACTGGTAAAGTAGCCGCCACAAAACCGTAAATCACCAGCGCCCATGTTAGCTGCACGCCGGTCAGGGTAAACCAAGGTGCCCAATCGGATTGAGCCACTTTGCCACCAAAATAAATCGACGCCATCAGCAACACAAAGCCCACAATGGATATTTCACCAATTTTACCTGGGCGGATGTAGCGCGTGTAAATCCCCATAAACAAAGCGATGGGAATGGTCATGGCAATGGTAAATGTGCCCCAAGGGCTGTTCGTCAATGCTTTCACCACAATCAAAGCCAACACCGCCATAATGATGACCATAATCATCAGAATACCAATGGAAGCAATCACGCCTGCAACTGGGCCCATTTCTTGTTTAATGATGTCGCCAAGCGACTTGCCATCGCGGCGCATCGAAACGAACAACACCATCATGTCTTGTACTGCACCGGCAAATACCACGCCAAAAATAATCCATAATGTGCCGGGCAAATAACCCATTTGCGCAGCCAAAACTGGCCCCACCAATGGCCCAGCGCCGGCAATAGCAGCAAAATGATGACCAAATAAAACGCCTTTGTGCGTGGGGACATAATCCAGACCATCATTGTGACGTTCGGCTGGCGTCATGCGCCTTGGGTCAAGCTGCATCACTTTCTGTGCAATGTATAAACTATAAAAACGATAAGCAATGGCATAAACCGAGATGGCAGCCGTAATCATCCAGATGGCATTTACGGATTCGCCGCGATTGATGGCCAGTGCGGCAAATGAGGCCACACCCACCAGAACCACCACAGCCCAGATTAGCCAGGTGCGTATTTGTTGCATGAGTTTCTCCTTTTATAAATATGTAACCAGCCTCGACCACCAGCAGCATCACATTAACTTTAATTTACATCAAAAAACACAAAGTGAAAATGTTTTTGAGAAAAAGAATGGCCACTTTCAGGCAACCTTTTGAGCCACTGACCACAACCATGATCAATAGACAGGCCAGCAACTTCAATACTATTGAATCCATCTTGCAATCTACCAGACAAGTAATGGCTCTATTCAAATGAGTCGGCACTGGACATCAAGCAGCTATCGTTTCAGTAAGAGAAGCATGATGACCATAGCAACATGATAAAATAAGCCCATGGCTCACGAAGCAAGCAAGGAAACAAGATGAAATGGAATGATATTCACGCCATTGCTTTTGATCTGGATGGCACGCTGGTCGATTCATTGGCAGATTTGTGTGCCGCTGCGAACCATGTTCGCGGCCTATTTGATTTACCGGCATTACCAGAGCCAGCAATGGCCCAATTTGTGGGCGATGGGATTGGGCGCATGGTACACCGAGCATTGAGTGGCTCACGCGATGGAGAGGTGGATGAAGCCGAATGGTCGAAGGGATTTGTGGCCTTTATTGAGTATTACCGTTCACATTTGACCACCCATACCCGTCCCTACCCACAAGTAGAAACCGCGTTGGCCTTGTTCAAGACCCGGGGTTTGCCTTTGGCTGTGATCACCAACAAAAATGAGCGTTTGGCCACCGAATTGCTACAACAATTGGGCTTAGTCAACGAATTCAGCCTCATCATCGGCGGTGACACGTTGCCTGAAAAAAAGCCAGCGCCTCTTCCGGTGCAGCATGCTGCCGACGTATTGGGCGTGCCCATTCATGCGCTTTTGATGGTCGGTGACTCAGTCAATGATATTTTAGCGGCCAAAGCCGCGGGCGCACTCAGCTGCGGTGTCACTTGGGGATACGGTGACATGAATGCATTAAGCAGCAAAGCCGAAACCAAACCGGATATTGTGATTGATCACTTACCACAAATTTATGATGGTTTAACTGCACACGGCAATGTGCAAATTCGCTCATGAAAAAAGAAATCAGCTTGCGCCAGAGAGCATTAAATACATTGGCGCGCCAAGAAATAAGCCGAGCAGAACTGGCGCGCAAGCTGCAGCCTTATGCGGACAATACTGAAGTGTTGACGGTGCTTTTAGACGAACTGGCCGAAAAACACTGGCAATCAGACAGCCGCTATGCAGAAAGTTATGTTCACAGCAAAAAAAATCAACACGGTAGCCGCCGAATAAGGCAAGCCCTCAAGCAAAAAGGCTTGGACGACGCATTGATCCAAACATATCTACCTAGCCAGCCAGAGCAAATCCAGGCGGCCATTCAAGTACTGCGTAAAAAATACCACCTAGCGCCAACCAATCTTCTCGAAAAACACAAATGCTTGAATTTTTTAGCCTACCGAGGATTTGATTTAGAAGTTAGCCAAACGGCTTTAGCAGCGGCCTGGCCAAACCAAGATAGCGCAACAGAATTCAGCGAGTCAGATTGGCTACCGGAAGATTGAACAATCCCGCTCAGGCTGCCTGAAAAAAAGAGCCCGCGGGGGGCTCGTTTGTTGATGATGCCATTCTTAGAAAGACCGCGGCGTTTTTTTTATCTATGTTGTCAATGGGCTTACCTGACCAATAACCTGCCAGCAGAGAGCCCGAAATATTGTGCCAAACTGAAAAAATGGCACCGGGAAGTGCCGCCATGGGCGTAAAAAATTTGGTGCCCAATGTGGCTGCCAAACCCGAATTTTGCATGCCCACTTCCAGCGCCAAAGTACGGCACACCGATTTATCGAAGCCAAGTAAGCGGCCACCCCAATAGCCGCCCAGTAATCCAATCAAGTTGTGCAGCATCACCCCAATCACCACCACATAGCCTACTGAAGTAATGGAATCATGGCTCAGTGCGACCACCGTACCCAACACCGTAAGAATACACACCATAGATAACAGCGGCAGATAGTGTGTCAATTTCTCCACTGCAGCATGGCAAAAGTGATTGACCAATAAGCCCACCATAATCGGCAAAGCCACAATTTCCAGAATTTCGACCAGCAAGCCCATCACTGGCACCTGAATATCAGCAGAAATATACAGCCTCGCCAACAACGGCGTAGCCACCACACCAATCAAGGTCGAACACGCGCTGATGGTAACCGACAAAGCCACATCGCCTTTAGACAAAAATACCATCACATTCGACGCCGTACCACTGGCCACACTACCCACCAGCACCATACCAGCCTGTAACTCTGGCGACATGCCCAATACATGAGCAATCGCCCACGCAGCCAAGGGCATGATTAAATAATGGAGCCCCAGTCCAGCGATAATGGGCGCAGGACGCTGCAACACTCGAGTAAAATCCTGTACCCGAAGCGTAACGCCCATGGTAAACATGATCAGCATCAAAAATTGGGCCACATGGGGTTTAAACCCAACAAACCCTGTCGGCATTTGGTAGGCCCAAAAAGCAATTAAGGCTGCCCACAAAGGGAACAGCCTGGTGATCTTGGCAATCAAGATAATGTCCTGTTATGCAGATACGTGAATTATGCCATTGCCTTGATTTTGGCAGACAAACGGCTTTTATGACGTGCTGCTTTATTCTTATGGAACACGCCTTTATCGGCAATCCGATCCAATACTTTTACCGTATCACGGTACACAGTTTGGGCAGCGGCTTTATCACCAGCTTCCACAGATTTCAAAACTTTTTTAACGGCAGTGCGAAAAGCAGTACGCAGGCTGGCGTTATGGGCACGTAGTTTGAGTGCCTGACGAGCGCGCTTACGGGCTTGTGCGCTATTGGCCATAGATGTCTCCTAAAACAAATCTAATCTAAATGACGAAACGGAGAATTTTAAAGGCTTCGATAGGCAAATGCAAGCTTTATAAGCGATTTCACGCGCAATTGACCCAGTTCGCGACAGTACCCATCAACGCTGTGACAGCACCATATTATTCATACTCATGGCACATACCAACCGCCCTGCCTCGTCCACAACCGACATTTCACAATAATGCATGGTGCGCCCTTTGCGTTTGATCACCGCTTTACAAGTCGCTATGCCAGATTGCATCGGACGTAAATGATTGGCTTGTATATTAACACCCACTGCTGATTTACCCTCATCCATAACCAGCCAATTCGACAAGGTTGAGGCCACACTCTCGCCCAAGGCCACACTGGCACCGCCATGTAAAATACCGTGCGGCTGATGAACCTGTGGACCCACTGGCATAGTTGCCACTAAATAATCCTCACCCACTGCCACGAATTGTATGGATAAGGTTTGCAATAACGTCTGCGCCGCCCACGCATTCAATTTCGCCAATACGACCTGTTGATCATCGTCATTCATCATGGTTTCTCAATTTCATTGGGTTGGGAATCAGCCCAAACATTCAGGCAGCCCTAAGGCTGCCTGAAAATTTATCAGTCTCGGTTTACAGGGTCAAGCCACCGGTCACCTCAATGGCGGCACCATTAATATAACTGGCTTCATCACTGGCAAGAAAAGCATATACGTTGGCAATTTCAGCAGGATCAGCCAAGCGTTTCATGGGCACTTTATCGGCCATCGCTGCCAACACTTTTTCCGGCATGTCTTTCAAAATCGATGTAGCCACAAAACCAGGACACACAGCATTGCAGCGGATGCCTTTTTTGCCCAACTCGCGCGACCATGTTTTCACAAATCCGATAACCCCAAATTTGGTGGCCGCATAATTGGTTTGCCCAAAATTGCCATACAAGCCCACTACAGAACTTGCATTGAGAATCACGCCTTGGCCTTGCGCAACCATTGTATCCACCAGAGCTCGGGTCATGTTATAGGTGCCTTTGAGGTTAATGGCCACTACCTCATCAAACTGATCATCGGTCATTTTCATCAATTGTGCGTCCATCACGATGCCCGCATTATTCACCAAAACATCAATGCGTCCCTGCTGAGCCAGTACATCATCGCGCATGGCAATAATCTGCTCCTTTTGGGTTACATCCACTCGATATCCGGTTGCTACTCCACCTTGGTGAAGAATGCTTTCAACTGCAGCATCAATATGGCTTGATTGATGTCACATATCACGACACTAGCGCCTTCAGCAGAAAATTTTTCTGCTGTCGCCAAACCAATACCACTGGCCGCCCCCGTAATCACCGCCACTTTATTCTGTAAACGCATGTATTCTCCTTTATTTTTCTCACTTTGATTGATTCTGCCCATACCTACAGTATCGGCATCACCATTATTGAAACACCATCCTCATTTCATTGACCAACACACTGACTGCCTGCAATCTTCTCCCAAGACATTCAGCAGATAACGATGCTGTTCACTGAACATCTCATTCGGCAATGTTTAATCCATTCGTTTACTGGGTTCAGATTCAATCAATACCGTTGTCGTGTCTGGCTGGGGCTCAATTTGATAATAATGGCTGCCCACATAAGCCTGCATCCCTTCTCGCACCAATACCAAGGTAATTGCCGCCAAAGGCAAAGCCAACAACATGCCCACAAAGCCCAATAATTGACCAAAAGCCATTAAAGCGAAAATCACCCAGAAAGGGGACAAACCGATGCGGTCACCCACAATTTTCGGCGTCACAAAAAAGCTTTCTAAAAACTGCCCGACCGCAAATACCCCCCAAACCATCAGCAATCCACTCCAGCCATCAAATTGCAGAAGTGCCGCTATGGTCGCCAACAACAATCCTGTGAATGCCCCCAAATAAGGCACAAATACCAATAAGCCTGCCACCATACCGATGGCAAACCCAGATTCCAAGCCCACCAGCATCAAGCCACCGCCATATACCAAGCCCATGATAATCATCACCATCAGCTGACCACGTAAAAACTCACTGAGTACGCGGTCCATATTGCCAGCAATACGCACATACGTGGGCAGCACCCGGCGTGGCATCAACTTACGAAGACCACTGGTCCAACGCGGCCAGTCCAATAGAAAGTAATACAGCAAGAACGGCAACAACACCAAATTGGACGCCAACATCAACATGCCGCTACTTTGGCGCACAATCACAGGTGCCACCTTCGACGCCGCTTCCTTGATGCTGCTGTTGTGCAGCTGCGCCCATTTGGTCAGATAGTCGGCCATGTAGTCTGCATTCCAAAGGATGCGCACATGAAAGGTTTCATTCACCCAAGGGACAACTTGCTTGTGCACCCAACGGATAAATGTAGGCAGTCGATCGGATAAATTACTCACTTGATCCATCAGCATCGGCACAATGGTCAGCAACAAGGCTGTTAGCACTCCCAAACTCAGCAGCATCACCAGCATGGCGCCAATCGGGCGAATAACACGCCATTTTTGCAACTTATCCACCATGGGATTCAAAATATAAGCAAGAATACCGGCGATCACAAATGGCGTGAGTATGGGTTTGAGCTTAACCAGTAAAAACACCGACACCACCAACACCAGCGTGCCCACGATCCAAGGAGTTAACGAACGTTTTTCGGCAATGGCCATATCTGAAACACCTCAAACAAAATGAAGCGCAGCCTAAGAGCAACGCCCTTTGCTTATTTGCGCACCGCAACATTCTAACGTAAACACTCAACAGCGACTAATATTTATAAACAGACAAATATCTTGCCGTATTTCCACAAAGAAAAGCCAGCGATTTTGCCCAATAAAAAGGCTGCCTGAATATATTCAGGCAGCCTTGGTACCACCAGCGTTCATTACTTTTTACGCACTGGAGGCAAATCTGTGCACACACCCATGGCCACTTCTGCAGCCATGCCGATGCTTTCGCCCAGCGTGGGGTGTGGATGAATAGTGCGGCCAATATCATCGGCATCACAACCCATTTCAATCGCCAGACAGATTTCACCAATCATATCACCAGCATTCGTACCCACAATGGCCCCGCCGATAATCAAGCCGCTTTCGGCATCAAAAATCAGCTTTGTCATGCCTTCACTGCGGCCATTGGCCACGGCTCGGCCTGAAGCCGCCCATGGAAACACTGCTTTGGTGATTTTAATACCGTCTTTTTTGGCTGATCTTCAGTAACACCCACCCAAGCAACTTCAGGGTCCGTATATGCCACACCTGGGATCACGCGTGCATCAAAATACGCTTTATGGCCGGCACAATTTTCGGCCGCCACATGCCCTTCATGCACAGCTTTGTGTGCCAACATAGGCTGACCCACAATATCGCCGATGGCATAAATATGCGGCACATTGGTGCGCATTTGCTTATCCACTTCGATAAAGCCCCGATCCGTCACCGCCACGCCAGCTTTATCCGCATCAATCAGCTTGCCATTGGGCGCACGACCCGCTGCCACCAACACCAAATCATAACGCTGTGGCTCAGCAGGGGCATTATCGCCTTCAAAAGTGACATAAATCCCGTCTTCGCGGGCATCCACTGCCGTGGTTTTGGTACTGGTCATGATTTGGTCAAAGCGATGGGCGTTGATTTTTTGCCATACTTTGACCAAATCGCGGTCGGCGCCTTGCATCAAACCATCCAACATTTCGACTACGTCCAAACGGGCACCCAAAGTGCTATACACCGTCCCCATTTCCAAACCAATAATGCCGCCGCCGATAATCAACATTTTTTCTGGGACAAACGGCAAGGTCAGCGCCCCAGTGGAATCCACGATGCGCGGATCTTCGGGGATAAACGGCAAATGCACCACACGACTACCTGCCGCAATAATGGCCTGTTTAAATGCAATGGTTTTGCGCTCACCGGTTTCCTCGCAACCCGCACCCTGCGTCAAAGACACGGCCAGGTGATGCGGATCAACAAACAAACCATTACCGCGCACCACATCCACTTTGCGCGCTTTCGCCATACCGGCCAAACCACCAGTCATTTTGGCAATCACCCCATCTTTGTAATCGCGCAAAAGATTGATATCGACTTCTGGTTCTGGATATTTAATGCCGTTGGCAGCCAAATGCTTTACTTCGTCAATCACTGCTGCATTGTGCAACAACGCTTTGGAAGGAATACAACCCACATTCAAGCACACGCCACCCAAAGTGGCGTAGCGTTCCACCACAGCGGTTTTCAAACCCAAATCAGCGGCCGCAAAGGCCGCAGAATAGCCGCCAGGGCCACCGCCCAGCACCACCACATCATATTCAGCATCGCTACTGCCACTGAATTGTGCGGCAGCGGGTGCCGGCGCTGGCGCGGCTGGTTTTTCATTGCTGGGTGCGGGCTCTGCCCCTGCATCAGCCGCTTCAACCACCGCAATCAGACCGCCTTCGGAAATTTTGTCGCCCACCTTCACCGACACCTCTTTCACAACCCCAGCCACTTCAGCCGGCACATCCATGGTGGCTTTATCGGTTTCCAAGGTAATCAAGGTATCATCAACAGCCACCGTGTCACCTGGTTTGATTTCCACCGCGATGATGTCCACGTTTTCGTGGCCGCCAATATCTGGCACTTTCAATTCTATTAAGCTCATGGTTTTACCCTTCAGCACCCACACAGCAGGCGCCGTGCTAAATCATGGAACATGCAGGCTGCCTGAAATGTTCAGGCAGCCTGTTACCCAGTTACAACAGCACGCGACGGAAGTCCGCCAGTAATTGGCTAATGTGAACCAAGAAGCGCATGCCTGAGGCACCATCAATCACACGATGATCGAACGACAGCGACAGTGGACACATCAATCGCGGCACGAATTCAGTACCGTTCCATACAGGCTTGATCTGTGATTTACACACACCCAAAATAGCCACTTCTGGCGCATTCACAATCGGCGTGAAGCCGGTGCCACCAATGCCGCCCAAAGAAGAAATGGTAAAGCATGCGCCTTGCATTTCTTGTGGTTTGAGCTTGCCATCACGGGCCTTTTGGCTCAATGCCGCCAACTCTTGGGTGATTTCTTTTAGCCCTTTTTTATCGGCATCTTTGATCACCGGCACAACCAATCCATTGGGCGTGTCTGCAGCGAAACCAATATTGATGTATTTCTTCAATATCAGATTATCACCATCCAAAGAAGAGTTAAATTCTGGATAATCCTGCAACGCTTTTACGCTGGCTTTGATGATAAAGGCCAACGGTGACACTTTAATACCCGCGCGTTCCCATTCTTTATTTAGCTGCTTGCGGAAGGCTTCCAGATCAGTCATGTCGGCATCATTTTGATGCGTTACATGCGGAATCATCACCCAATTACGGGCCAGATTTTGGCCAGAAATCTTTTTAATTCGGCTTAGCGGCTGAACTTCGACTTCACCAAATTTACTGAAATCAATCTTCGGCCATGGCAACAAATCCAAGCCCCCGCCCAGTGAAGCAGCACCAGCAGGCGAAGAAGACAATTTCTGCATAGCACCTTTAACAAAGCCTTTTAAATCATCTGGCGTAATGCGATTTTTGGGACCACTGCCCGCAATCAGGCTCAAATCCACACCCAATTCACGCGCCAGTTTTCGCACAGAAGGACCAGCATGGGCCTTGGCAAAACCTGCTTCATTAATCGGCGTAGCACCAAATGCTTGAGTGACATGGCTCTTGATTTCCGCACGCAATTCATTGTTTTCGGCGGTAGGCAAATCCTCATGCACCACTTCAGCCTGAGGTTCTGGTTTGCTCGACACCACCGGCGCAACATCGCCACTGTTGGCCACATCCACAATGAGTGTACCTTCTGATACTTTGTCGCCCACTTTGACATGAACGGCTTTAATCACACCAGCCACCGTAGCCGGCACATCCATAGTGGCTTTATCGGTTTCCAAAGTAATTAGAGTGTCGTCCACCGCAATGGTATCACCTGGCTTCACCTCAACAGCAATCACATCCACATCGGTATGGCCACCAATATCCGGCACGTTAATTGACGTTACACTCCCGCCAGCAGCAGGCGCTGGTATGGATGCGGCCGGTGCCGCCTCGGCTGAAGGTGCTGCCGTTTCCTTAACAGGTGCGCTGGCTGCATCGGTTTCCACGGTAACAATCACCGTCCCCTCCGATACTTTATCGCCTACTTTCACCTTTACTTCTTTAACCACCCCTGCCGCATCAGCCGGCACGTCCATAGTGGCTTTGTCGGTTTCCAAAGTGATTAAGGTATCGTCCACGGCAATGGTATCTCCGGGTTTCACCGCCACATCAATCACATCCACATCGGTATGACCGCCGATGTCCGGTACTTTGATTTCTACGATTTGACTCATCATTCTGTCCTTTAGCAGCAAACCGTTGTTTGCTGATCATCGTTAGCGAAAGACAAATGCACACACAGGCTGCCTGAAGGATTCAGGCAGCCCTGACATCAGCGTTTCCAGCTCGGATCCACTTCCGCATTAATAGCGTATTTATTAATGGCATCCTGAACCACTTGTTTGTTCAATTTGCCTTGGTCAGCCAAACCATTCAAGGCCGCCACGGCAATATGGTAACGATCAACCTCAAAGAAATCGCGCAGATTATCGCGAGAATCGCTGCGACCAAAACCATCGGTACCCAAAACAATGTAGTCATTTGGTACAAACGCACGGATGCGTTCGGCAAAATCACGTACATAATCGGTTGAGGCAATGACAGGACCTTCATGACCTTGCAACAATTCAGTGACATAAGCCACTTTTTGGGTGTCATTCGGGTGCAAGCGATTGTAGCGTTCCACTTCGATGCCCTCACGTCGCAACATATTGAACGAAGGCACACTCCAGATGTCGGCATCAACGCCATAATCTTTCTTCAATAATTCTGCAGCGGCCAAAATTTCTTGGAAAATCACGCCTGAACCCATCAACTGCACTTTCAGGCTGCCCGCTTCGCCAGCTTTAAACAAATACATGCCTTTGAGAATTTGCTCAACAATACCTTCGCGCTCTGGCAATGCAGGATGGGTATAGTTTTCGTTCATCAAAGTCAGATAATAGAACACATCTTCGTGATCTACATACATGCGGCGCAGGCCATCCTGAATAATGACAGCGACTTCATAAGCAAAAGTAGGGTCGTAAGAAATACAGTTGGGAATCAAATCAGCCTGAACATGGCTGTGCCCATCTTGATGCTGTAGGCCTTCTCCATTCAGCGTCGTACGACCTGCTGTGCCACCCAGCATGAAGCCACGGGCACGCTGATCACCTGCAGCCCAAGCCAAATCACCCACGCGCTGGAAGCCAAACATGGAGTAATAGATAAAGAATGGAATCAGCGGACAATCGTTATTGGAGTAGCTGGTGGCTGCGGCAATCCAAGAACTCATCGCACCTGGTTCGTTGATGCCTTCTTGGAAAATCTGACCGTCTTTGGATTCCTTGTAGAACATCAACTGGTCATGATCCTGGGGTGTGTAAATCTGGCCTTTCGGGTTCCAAATCCCGTATTGACGGAACAGCCCTTCCATACCAAAAGTGCGGCTTTCATCTGGCACAATCGGCACAATACGCTTACCCAATTGTTTGTCTTTCAGCAACGTGCTCAAAATACGCACAAATGCCATGGTGGTTGAAAACTGCCTATCCCCACTGTCTTTGAGTTGTGCGTCAAAGGCACTCAGCTCTGGAATGGGTAAAGTTTCTAGACTTGGATGACGTGCGGGCAAGAAGCCACCCAATTCTGCACGACGCGCTTTCAGGTATTTCATTTCTTCACTGTCTTCGGCAGGACGGAAGAATGGCAAGTGGTGTTCCATTTCCTCATCAGTAACTGGGATGCTGAAGCGGTCGCGGAATTTTTTCAGAGAAGCCACATCCATTTTTTTGGCTTGGTGCGCTGTATTTTGGCCTTCACCAGAAGCACCCATGCCATACCCTTTAATGTTTGGCCAAAACCACAGTTGGGCGGCCTTGCGCATTATTCACGGCTTCATAATAAGCGGCATACACCTTATGTGGATCATGACCACCACGATTAAGCGCCCATACCTCTTCATCAGACATATTGGCAACCATGGCCTTCAATTCCGGGGTATTGAAGAAATGTTCGCGTACATATGCGCCATCGCGAGATTTATATGTCTGGTAATCCCCATCGACACACTCTTCCATACGCTGCTTGAGTAGATTGTCGGTATCTTGAGCCAACAAGGCATCCCAACGACTGCCCCAAATCACCTTCAATACATTCCAACCAGAACCGCGGAAATCACCTTCCAATTCTTGAATGATTTTACCATTGCCGCGAACCGGGCCATCCAGACGTTGCAAATTACAATTGATGACGAAAATCAAATTATCCAAACCATCACGTGCTGCCAGAGAGATGGCACCCAAACTTTCCGGCTCATCCATTTCACCATCACCGCAAAATACCCACACTTTGCGGCCTTTGGTTTTGGTCAGACCACGAGATTCCAAATATTTCAGCAATCGAGCCTGATAGATGCCTTGCAACGGGCCCAAACCCATAGACACAGTAGGAAATTGCCAGAAATCGGGCATGAGCCATGGATGCGGGTATGAGGACAATCCTGCGCCATGAACTTCTTGGCGGAAGTTATCCATTTGTTCTTCGGTTAAGCGACCTTCCACATAAGCGCGGGCATAAAAACCAGGCGCACTATGCCCTTGGAAAAAGACCAAATCACCTTCATTTTCGTCGGTTTTCCCATGCCAAAAATGATTGAAACCAACGTCGTACAAAGTAGCACAAGATTGGAACGAAGCAATATGGCCACCCAATTCCAAATTTTTCTTACCCGCATTCAAAACCAGCGCCGCCGCATTCCAGCGAATAATAGAACGGATACGGTGTTCCAATTCATGATTACCGGGTGATTTTTTTTCCTTACCTACGGGAATGGTGTTCAAATAGGCTGTGGTGGAGTCAAAGGGCATATGTATGCCACGACGGCGGGTATACCGCACCAGATTTTCCAACAGGTAATGAGCGCGCTCTGGCCCTTCCTGCTGAATCACGGAACTTAACGCATCCAACCACTCTTGGGTTTCAATGGGATCGACATCTTGAAATTCATGAGACATAGCGACATCCTCGGGTTCTGATTAAGTGTCATTGTTGTCATTAAAGTGGCCCGGCCAAATCCAACAAATAATATTGGTTTCACATCCGAAACTAAATTTCACATTCGAAATTCCATTTCAAACACCCACCAAATTTTTTATGAATTCAGGCAACTAGCCCATAAAGGCAGTTGGATTGCTTGTACTCACTGCCTCACCTGCAGCATATTGCATTGCAACATGCTGTATTCTCAATAAATCGTACCAGCGTCCTACTCTTTCGGCAATGGTTTTGAGCAAAAACACCATGATCATTTATGGCAATAAGAAAACATTAAAATTAACAAATTTGAAATAAAAAGAAAATTTTTTAAGTTAATTCGAATAAAAACAAACACAAATTGACGATATCAAGCGCTATGCCATTCATTTGTGCAGGCTGAATAACACTTGATTATGGTCAAGAGAATGGAAAGTGCTGAGTCTTTCATCAGGCAACCTGCTCATTGCCACCCCATTAGTCCTTGACAAAGACAATCCATCATATCGACACAAAACAGGATTGCCGCAGCATCTATTCTCAATTAATCCTTTAATTTTTCGGAATTGCCTGCATAATTAATATGAATTTCATGTCATTTATCTTGAAGGATTATTCATGGCAGAGCGCAATTATTATCAAGTACTGGGTGTAACAAAAAACGCCAGTGCAGATGACATTAAAAAAGCGTACCGAAAACTGGTGCGAAAATATCACCCGGATGTGTGTAAAGACGCCGATGCGGATGAGAAAACCAGCGAAATCAACTTGGCTTATGAAACCTTACACGATTCGGAAAAACGCGCCGAATATGATGCTCTTCTCGCCAATCCGTATGGGCGTGGTGGTCAAGGCCAGCCAGGTGGCAATCGTGAGGGCTTTCACAGCCAACAATATGGTTTTGACTCCAGTCATTTTGGTCAAGGAGGTGCCTTTGGTAGTGGAGACTTCCGTTTTGATGATATTTTTTCAGCGTTTGGCAATGCGAATCAGCAAGGCGGCTTTCGCCAACAGCGTCAACAAGGTCCGATTCCAGGCGAAGATCAACATGCAGAATTGAGCATTGATATTCAGACAGCCTATCAGGGAGGTCAACGTAATCTAAGCTTGGATATGCCTACTTTGAATACCCAAGGGCAGATGGCTTATGAACGCAAAACGCTGAATGTCAAAATTCCCCGAGCATCGCCGAAGAACAACAAATCCGCTTGTCAGGACAAGGTTTGCCGGGATTGAACGGCGGCAAAACAGGTGATTTGTATTTAAAAATTAAGTTTCACAACAGTGAAATGCTGTTTGTGCAAAACCGCAAAGATGTGTATCAGCGTGTCAACGTGGCTCCGTGGACAGCCGCCTTAGGCGGTAAAATAGAAGTTGATACGCCCAGTGGCTCTTTGGCTGTCAACTTACCGGCCAACAGCCATAATGGTCAAAAAATCCGCCTGAAAGGCAAAGGTATTCCGGCCAAGGAAGCGGGTGATTTGTATTTATTGGTCAATATCATCCTCCCTCCTTGCCATAGTGATGACGACAAAGCCGCTTGGGCTGCGCTGGCTGCGCACTATGCCTCGTTTCAACCGCAACAACAGGCATAAACACAATCAAAGGAGCACAATATGAGTCAATACGATCAGGATGTTGAATTGAGTTTCAATGAATTGGTGCGCGCCTGCGGCGACCAAAGCGATTGGGTATTGAGCTTAATTCAAGAGAATGTGATTACCATATCTGGCGAGCCACATCAGGCTCATTATTCAGGCTATCATCTGGCTCAGGTACGGCGCGCCTACCGAATCCACCGTGACTTCAATGCCAGTGCCAGCGCCACCGCTTTAATTCTAGAATTGCTGGATGAACTCGAAGAGCTTCGTCGACGAGCATGACACCAATTGAATAATGATTGAAAACCGATTCAGGCAGATAAAATGTATTTGTGGCTGCCTGAATCGATTAACGTGCAAAACCCAAGAAAAATACACGACGTTATAAATTATGGTTCACAAACTTGCTATCAAGGAATGGCTTAACCATGCCCAAATCAGTTTGGAATGAAGGTTGTGGGTGTGCAGTAAAGGAAACCAGCTAATCACTATCCGGCAATTCAGCCGAGCCCATGCGCCGCAAAATCACATTGGTTTTGTGGCGCATGGCTCGATCTTTGGGGTGCTCAGCATAATACAATGGCCGAGGCACTCGAGCCGCCAGTTGTGCACTTTGCTGTGGGGACAATTGAGCAGCCGCGCGATGGAAGAGCGTTTGGCTGGCTGCTTCGGCGCCAAAAACGCCATAATCCCATTCAATCACATTGAGATACAAGGCATAAATACGGTCTTTATCGGTAGTGGCTTCCAAAAGCGCCGTAATCAAAGCTTCTTCCAATTTTCGAAAATAGTTACGGCTTTCGGTGAGAAATAGATTTTTGGCCAACTGCTGGCTAATTGTTGAACCGCCCGCTTCCACATGCCCATTGCGTTTATTTTTTTGAATGGCGGTGCGGATTCCATTCCAGTCAAAGCCATCGTGTTCCGCAAAACGAGCATCCTCGGAGGCGATCAGTGCTTTTTTCAGATTGGCGGAGATTCGATTGTAGGGAACCCACTGGTAATTTAACACCACGTCTGGTCGCTCAGTTTTGAATTGGTGCATCCGCATCAGCATGAACATGGTTTGGTGCGGAGCCACGGCGCGATAGACCAAAATACTGCCATACACATAGGCGTTGAAGATCAACAGTGCCGACAGCAGCACTGCGAACGCCCATTTCAGCACACTCATGCCTGCTCCATATTGGCGCGCACGGCATCCACCACCATGGCCACATCAGGTTCAAAGCCATGCCACAAGGCATAAGATGCGGCTGCTTGCGCAACCAGCATGCCCAATCCATCCGCCACTTTCAGGCAACCTGCTTGACGTGCCGCTTGTAAAAATGGGGTTAATTGAGGCGCATACATCATGTCGTAAACGAACTCCGCCCTGCCCAAAACAGAGGTTGCCACCGGCAAATCAATGCCTTGTAGGCTGCCTGAAGTGGCATTAATCACCACATCATAATCATCGTCTAGGTCGCCCAAAGTGGATATCCGTAAATCAATACTGGGAAAGGCATCCTGTAATACCTTCGCGTTATGTAGCGTGCGATTGGCCACAGTTAAACTTTTTGGGTGTTGCGCCCACAAAGGGGTCAATACCCCTTGAGCGGCGCCTCCGGCGCCCAATAACAAAATCCGTTTCCCGCGTAAGTCCATGCCTTGCAATTGAGTGATGTCGCGAATCAACCCCACGCCATCAGTATTGTCTCCAAGCAAAGTACCTTCGTGCCAAAACAGCGTGTTCACCGCGTGTGCGGCCTGTGCCCGAGTCGTGCATTGATCAGCCATGGCAAAAGCCTGTGCTTTGAACGGCACCGTCACATTGGCACCCACACCGCCAGCAGCCAAAAATGACCTAACAGCACCGGGAAAATCATCCAACGGCGCCAAAATAGCTTGATACACCAAATCGCGCCCTTCTTGTTGAGCAAACAGCCGATGAATTTGTGGGGAACGGCTGTGTGCAATCGGGTGACCAAAAACCGCATAAAAGCTCATAAATTTGCTTATCTCAAAATAGCAACAAAGTGAGCCATATTATGCGGACTCCTTTTGTTATCGGCAAATTCTCTGGCACTTTATTTCAAACACTGACGACATTTTTTGCCTGGCCTGAAGCCAATTGGCTTGGGAAGATCAGCAAACTCAAACATATCTTAGCCATAATCTGTCTGCAAGACTCCATCCATGCTCATAATCTAAGGTATTTATGGGTACTACCGTCATTATGTTTTTATACATCATAAATCTCGATATAAAAAACAGAGAAATGAAAGATTTAATATAAATATCAATATATTAATATATTCATGTCAAATAAATTTGATTTTTTTGCATCGCCGCATTCTTTTCGGCTTTTGATTGTGGCAGAATCAGCGAGACCTTTACTGAGAGCGTCATTTTTCTCTTTATATCCATAACGGGAGTCTATCTATGTCCATTAAAGATGTAGTCAGCATGATTGAAGAAAACGAAGTCAAATTCCTTGACTTGCGTTTCACCGATACCAAAGGCAAACAGCAACACGTTTCTGTACCTGCTCGTATCTTATTAGAAGATCCAGAAGAGTGGTTTGAAAACGGCCAAGCGTTTGATGGTTCGTCTATTGCCGGTTGGAAAGGCATTCAGGCTTCCGACATGACCTTGAAGCCCGATGCCGACACCGCGTTTTTGGATCCCTTCTACGACGAAGCCACAGTGGTATTAACTTGTGACGTAATTGATCCTGCCAATGGCCAAGGCTATGACCGCGATCCTCGCTCTATCGCCAAACGTGCCGAAGCCTATTTAAAAGCATCTGGCATTGGTGATACTGCTTATTTTGGCCCAGAGCCCGAATTCTTCGTTTTTGATGGCGTGGAATGGGAAACAGGCATGGGCGGCACCCGCTACAAAATTCATTCTGAAGAAGCAGCTTGGTCAAGCGGCGAATCTTACGATGGTCAAAATACTGGTCACCGCCCAGGTGTTAAAGGCGGTTACTTCCCCGTAGCACCTGTGGATTCAGGACAAGATCTGCGCTCTGCTTGCACCCTGGTGTTGGAAGAAATCGGCATTCCTGTAGAAGTACACCACCATGAAGTGGCCACTGCAGGCCAAATGGAAATCGGTACCCGCTTCAATACTCTGACCCGTCGCGCTGACTGGACTCAGGATATGAAATACGTTGTTCAAAATGTAGCCCACAGTTTTGGCAAAACTGCCACTTTCATGCCCAAACCCATTTTGGGCGACAATGGCTCAGGCATGCACGTGCATCAGTCAATTTGGAAAGATGGTCAAAACTTGTTTGCTGGTGATGGCTACGCTGGTTTGTCAGACACTGCGTTGTACTACATCGGTGGCATCATCAAACACGCTAAAGCATTAAATGCATTAACCAACCCTTCCACCAATTCATACAAACGCTTGGTTCCTCATTTCGAGGCACCAACTAAATTGGCTTATTCTGCCAAAAACCGTTCGGCTTCTATCCGCATTCCGCATGTGCCCAGCGCCAAAGCTCGACGCATCGAATGCCGTTTCCCGGATCCAACTGCCAACTCATATCTGGCCTTTGCTGCTTTGATGATGGCTGGCTTGGATGGCATCCAAAACAAAATTCACCCGGGAGACCCTGCAGACAAAAACCTGTATGACTTGCCGCCAGAAGAAGATGCTTTGGTACCAACCGTATGCGCCTCTCTGGAAGAAGCCCTGGAAGCATTGAAAGCAGATCACGAGTTCTTGACTCGCGGTGGCGTATTCAGCCAAGATTGGATTGAAAGCTACATCGAACTGAAAGAAGACGATGTCCGCAAAATCCGCATGGCGCCACACCCACTTGAATTTGAAATGTATTACAGCCTGTAAATCAATAGATTTATAGAGATCAATACATGAGCAAAACCTGTTCCGTAACGATTTCATTTATACTGTCTTTTTTAGAATCAGTATTCATGTGAACCGTTACGGAATATTTTTTCATAGCACATGACGTCATACCACACGATTATTCCACTCCCATAGCACCCTCATTGCCACAAATACTCTCTCTTTTCCGTGCTCCTATTAAACCACTTCAACGCAACGGCATATTAAGCTGGTCTCACCCATTTTTACAAAGCTTGATGCTGAATAACCGCAGCTACAATTCTGCTGAGTAAAATGCTTTTTTCATACGAACCTGAACGTTCATGCTGTATGAATAGTTGATTTTCAGCTACCATGTCCGCAATGGCTAGGGTATATCAGCCACATTTAAAAGACGATTATCTCGTCAACCCTAGATAGATTATTATTTTTTACTTATAGAGAAGAATTACTTATGTTCAAAACTTCTGTTGCCAAACACGGCTTGATGTTAACCAGTCTCATTTTGGGTTTCAGTGCATTTGCGCAAGCACAATCTACACATCCGACAACACCCATCAGCATCGCAGCTGCTCAAGCATTGCCAAACGATAGCCACGTGACGTTGGAAGGTGTTTTAACCAAAAAAATCAAACACGAACATTATGAATTAAAAGACGCCAGCGGCACGATTGTGGTCGACATCGATGATAAACGCTGGCCTCATGGTAAAGCCGCCAACATTGGTCAAAAAATTCGAGTATGGGGGGAAGTGGATACGCACCGCTATCGTGCCAAAGACATTGACGTGGATAAAGTTGAAATCATCCACTGATTGCGACCATCACACCTGAGTGCAATGGCATCAATCAATAATATGAAAGATGATTTCTATATTCAGCTTGCATTCTCGATGAAAAAAAAGGCTGCCTGAATCATTCAGGCAGCCTTTTTTCAAGAAATCAATTAAGCAGCTTGCGGTAAAATACGCGCAATCAAAGCATGTTCTTTACCTTGCATTTCTGGAATTTGCACTTCAATGCCATTACCGGGTGCGACCACCACCGTTTCCCCTTTACGGCGCATGCCCGACAACTCAATCACTTGGTTCCCGGTAGGATGAATAATTTCCAATTGGTCGCCCACTGAGAATTTATTCTTCACTTCAATAGTGGCCCAACCTGCTGCATCTACGGTCAAGACCTTGCCCACATACTGACTTTGCTTGGCCAAAGAATGCCCAGCCAAATAATTTTGATAATCTTGTGTCTGATGGCGCTCCAAAAAGCCAGTGGTGTAACCCCGATTGGCCAACCCTTCCAATTCAGCCAATAAACCATAATCAAAAGGTTTGCCAGCCACCGCATCGTCAATCGCATGACGATAGGCTTGTGCCGTGCGCGCCACGTAATACACAGACTTAGTTCGGCCTTCAATTTTCAATGAATCAACGCCAATTTCAGCCAATTTGGCGACCTGTTCGATGGCCCGTAAATCTCGGGAATTCATGATGTAGGTGCCATGTTCGTCTTCCATAATTGGCATCATTTCACCGGGACGATTGGCCTCTTCAATCAAATATACCTTATTGGCCAAGGGGTGCCGCTCCTGCCCATTGAGTCCTTGAAAGCCTTGATCGGCCTGCGCTTGTGCCTGATGAAAATCAAAGCCTTGCAACAGCTGAGCATCGCCAGCATCACTTTCTTCGGCATTGTGTACTTTGTAATCCCAGCGACACGCATTGGTACACGTTCCTTGATTGGGATCGCGGTGATTAAAATAGCCCGATAACAAACAGCGGCCTGAATACGCAATACACAATGCGCCGTGCACAAACACTTCCAACTCCATATCCGGACATTGTTGGCGAATTTCGGCAATTTCATCCATGCTCAATTCGCGCGATAGAATAATGCGTTGAACACCGATTTTTTGCCAGAATTGCACTCCCCAAGCATTGGTGGTATTGGCCTGAACCGATAAATGAATGGGCACTTCCGGCCATTTTTCACGCACTTTCATGATTAATCCCGGATCAGCCATAATCAGCGCATCCGGTTTCATGGCAATAATCGGCTCCATATCAGCCAGATACGTTTTCAATTTGGCATTGTGTGGCAAAATATTGCTGGCCAAAAAGAATTTCTTTCCACGCGCATGTGCTTCATTAATGCCGGTTTCCAATTCAGGCAAGCGAGCAAACTCATTGTTGCGCGCCCGCAGTGAATAGCGCGGAGTACCGGCATAAACAGCATCAGCGCCATAATCAAAAGCAGCGCGCATGCGCTCCAAACCGCCCGCAGGCAACAATAACTCCGGTGCTTTCATGTGTATTTTAACTTTCCAATGATGTCATCAGGTGTGTGGCTGGTAACGATTTCAGGCAGCCCGTCAATCCATCAAGCTGCCTGAAAGCTAAGTCTTTGTTATAGGTAAAATTGTCCACTTTTTTCTTTGCGCGGTCAATTCGGATAGACGACCTCATAATACCGTAATCTTTTATGTGTAAAGCGCAGAGAAATCCCATGGATGGTAGATTAGCAAGTGCGCCATCCGTCCCTAGCACCTATACTGAAGCAGAGCATAGAAAAATTAACCATTATTCCCAGCTAGGACATCCCTGATGAATGGCTTTATCGACTACAACACCGCCCGCTTACATTACCAAATACTCGGCAATGACAGCGCCCCTACCTTGGTTTTATTACATGGTGGTTTAGGCTCCAGCCAAGATTTCGCGGCTATTTTGCCTACATTAATACCGCTATTCCGTATTGTGGCCATAGACAGCCGTGGCCAAGGACAATCCACATTGGGCACCATTCCACTCACCTATGCACAAATGGCCGATGACGTAGCGAAAATTCTGGGCCTCCTCAATATTCAACACTATAGCGTGCTGGGATTCAGTGATGGCGGCATTGTTGCCTATCGCTTGGCAACCAGCAGCAACAATATTGAAAAAGTCATCACGATAGGTGCCCATTGGCACATCGACAATCTCACCACCATTCGACCGATGTACGAAGCCATAGATGAAGCAACGGTGCGTCAACACATGGCCGAACAATGTGATCACTACCTCAACACCAACCCAGACGCCAATTTGCGCCGCCTCATCGACAGCTTAAAAACCCTATGGTTGGACGGCAGCAACACTGGCTACCCCAATGCAAACATCCAACGCATACAAACACCTGTATTGGCCATCCGCGGAGAACATGATTTTCTTCTGTCCAATCCCGATTTAATGGCGCTGGCAGCCTGCACACCAGACACCCACTGCATGAATGTGCCTTTCGCCGCTCATGAAGTACTCAAAGAACAACCTGAAATCGTGTTGCCTGCCATCCTGTTCTTTTTACAAACATTCAGGCAGCAAGCATAAACACGCCCGACGTTTCAGTATAATGACGCTATTGTTTGCTGACAGCCCACCCGCATGACCACCCATAACCAACGCATTAACCACCAACCTGCTTTCCTACTCAGCACCAGCCCTTGGCGCGAAAGCAGTTTGCTGGTTGAACTATTTACCCGCGACCACGGCCGCGTCGCCATGATTGCGCGCAGCGCGCGCAAACGCCAAAGTGAACTACGTGGTGTATTGGTCCCGTTCACGCCACTATTAGTATCCTGGTTTGGCAGCGCTGAATTAAAAACCCTGCATCGTGCCGAATGGTTGGGCGGCTGGCCGCAGCCGCAAGGACAAGCATTATTCAGCGGCCTATATGTCAATGAACTGGTGCAGAAGCTCACTGCCCGAGAAGACCCCATGCCTACCCTCTATACTGCCTTGTTTGAGGTGATGCGCAGCATTAGCCAAACCCCAGTGCACCATCAATGGGCACCATTACGCTATTTCGAGTGGACTTTACTGCACGCATTAGGCATCGCCCCTGACATCAGTCAAGATGGACAAGGCCAAGCCATCGATGCCGATACTCAGTATTGGATGCGGGCAGAACACCCGCCCATCTCACTCAATACCGTAGCTTCTTTGCCACCCAACTCAGCAGAATCGGGCGTAGCCATACATGGTGAGACATTAACCGCACTCAACCAACATGCACTCAGCTCCACTCGAGCACAACAGCAAGCACTACGCCTAACCCGACTATTGATTGATTTCAGGCTGCCTGAAGGCATCCACAGCCGAAATATACTGAAGCAAATTCAATCCTATTACTCAGGTTCAGACTACTAGGCCTTCTGCCGCGCTGCCAATTGGCGCAACCCATTTTAAGATCACGACCTCGTGTGTATCCATTCATTCAAGTGAATGTAGCCACTCTTATCAACGTTACAATTAGCCATGATCAGCTATTGCACCAATCAACACTCAGCAAACAAATGGTCATTTCTTGCCCATGATCAGCCCTGGGTTTGAATGGGGCAAGGCAATCAGGAATCAAATACCCCCGAAAAAAAAATGCCATGTTGATGATGGTAATTAACTACGTTCAACATACCGCAGCGATCGAAACAGCTGACGCAATGAATCATTATTTGGTCTATCGCTGCTCATCTCGATTAAAAGGTGCATTGCAACCTTGCTTTGGCATACATCAGCATTCAGGTAACTTAATGCGCACACAAAATCAGCGGCATCCGCTGCTGATTTTTCTACACACTTACCTTATGATTTCACCCATCACCACCCAATGCAGCAATGTTTAAGCTAAATCAAATGGCTGTTAAACCATTGTGATAAAACAATAACCAGTAGCGGCATTAAAAAAAGGGAAAACATGGAGCAGCTCACCGATTTAAAAGCCATTCTGCATTCCAAGCGTGCCAATCTTTTTTACTTGGAACACTGCCGCGTGATGCAAAAAGATGGGCGAGTGCTTTATCTCACCGAAGCCAAAAACGAAAATCAATACTGGAATATTCCCATTGCCAACACCACTGTCATCCTTCTGGGCACAGGCACTTCCATTACTCAGGCAGCCATGCGCATGCTCGCCAGTGCCGGAGTGCTTGTGGGCTTTTGCGGCGGCGGCAGCACCCCGCTCTTTGCTGGCAGCGAAATCGAATGGCTGAACCCTCAAAGTGAATACCGCCCCACCGAATACGTACAAGGCTGGCTGTCATTTTGGTTTGAACCCGAGCACCGTTTGGCAGTGGCCAAGCAGTTCCAATTGGCCCGTATTGCCTATATCCGCCGTGTTTGGGCGGCTGATCGTGATTTGCAAGGCGAAGGCTTTTATCCTGATGATGCCGATATTCAGGCGGCCTTAAGCCAGTTTGAACGCAAAATCCCTACCACCCAAAAGGTGGGCGATTTATTGCTGGCTGAAGCCGCTACCACCAAATTGCTATACAAAGCGGCGGCGCAACGCTGCAACGACATCAACTTCAACCGCAACCCCGACGAAGGCGACTTGGCCAATAATTTTCTCAATCACGGCAATTATTTAGCCTATGGCTTAGCCGCTACTACCCTTTGGGTATTGGGCATACCTCATGGCTTTGCAGTCATGCACGGCAAAACTCGCGAGGTGCGCTGGTGTTTGACGTGGCCGACTTGGTAAAAGATGCCATCGTCTTGCCATGGGCCTTTGTCTGTGCTCAAGAAGGCATGAAAGAACAAGAATTTCGCCAACAAATTCTGCAAAAATTCACCGAACACCAAGCTTTGGACTGGATGTTTGAACAAGTGAAAAAACAGGCTAGGCCAGACATAATCACCAAGGATGGTGAATTATGATGGTAACGTTCATCAGCCAGTGCGAAAAAAAAGCATTGGCCCGCACCCGCCGTGTTTTGGATGCCTTTGCCAACCGCATTGGTGACAACACATGGCAAAGCGTGATGACACAAGAGGGTGTGATGGCGGTGAAGCGCCTTTTGCTCAAAAATGTGACCAAAAACACCGCTGTTTCTTGCCACTGGATTCGCAGTCGCAAACGCAGCGAATTGCTTTGGGTAGTGGGAAATCGGCGTCGCTTCAACAGCGAAGGGTGGGTTCCCGTGAACACCACGCGCGTAAATTTAATCAAGAATGACTGGGAAAATGATTGGCCTCATTTGCCTTTAATCAAATCTCTGACTGCTGTGGCGGCGTTGTTGCACGATTGGGGCAAAGCCAGTGTCTTATTTCAAGGTAAACTGCGCCCAACCAGACAAAATAGCGCCGATCCTCTGCGGCACGAATGGGTTTCTTGTTTACTGCTGCACGCACTGGTTCGCCTTTCAGGCAACACAAATGATGACCAAGGCTGGCTTAATTTGCTTATCCACATGAATTGGTCTGAGCAAGCCATTCAAAAGCAAGTGGCCACAGAAGGCGCACACCTTAATGCATTGAGTGCGCTGCCCCCCATGGCCCAATGTGTCGCGTGGCTATTGGTTTCTCACCACCGCCTACCAGATTGCCCCACGCCATCGCAATATTCCGACACCTGTAAAACCGAATTATCCAGTTTACTGTCTGAAATCAACAGTAGCTGGGGTTATCAAAATTGCCACGATGAAATCGAGTACGCCAAGCGGGTGAAAAAATGCCTCTCATTCCAACATGGCTTACTGCAAAACGCACCGATGTGGCGCCAGCAATTACAAAAATGGTCGAGCCGTTTACTGCAACTACAAATGCAAGCCGAGCACGCATATAACGATGGCAGCTGGCGCTTGGTGTTGCAGCTGTCGCGCCTATGTCTGATGTTGGGTGATCACTATTATTCTTCTTGCAATGCCGATCCAAAATGGGCTGAAATCACTCATCTATTTGCCAATACAGATAGAAACAGGCAACTCAAGCAAAAATTAGATGAGCATTTGGTGCATGTTTGCCGCCATGCTCTTCAGGCAGCCCAATCACTCAACCGATTTAGCGATGAGATGGCGCAAGCTGAAGATGTGCGCGCACTGCGGCGTAAAAGCCAGCGGCCTTCGCTTGGCAAGATCAAGCGGTCAGTGCCATTGTACGACACCGCAAAGAACATCCACGAGCCGGGACTGAAGGCTGGTTTGTGGTCAACATGGCCAGTACCGGCAAAGGCAAAACGCTGGCCAATGCCAAAATCATGCGTGCACTCTCCCCCACTGGCGACGCCTTAAGATATATTTTGGCATTGGGGCTGCGCACCTTAACCCTACAAACTGGTGTGGCGTATCGCGAACAACTGAACCTAAACAACCAAGAACTGGCTGTTTTGATTGGCTCGCAGGCAGTACAAGAGTTACAACAGCAGGCACAAGCTCAGCTAGCGTCCAACCAACCCCAAAAAAATATAGGCTCCGAATCATTGGAAGACCTTATTGATGGGTTTCCAGACAATGAAGAATGCCAGATGTGCCTTGTTTATCGGTGTTGTTCCCACCCAAAAAATCCACCAAAAATCGTGCCCTACTGTATAAACCAGTGTTGGTATGCACCATAGACCACATTATGGCGGCCACAGAAACACGCCGTGGCGGCAAATATATGCTGCCGCTGTTGCGCCTCATGTCATCCGATTTGGTGATTGATGAAGTGGACGATTTCGATCCCACCGATTTGGTGGCCATTACTCGGTTGGTGCATTTAGCAGGCATGCTGGGTCGCAAAGTGATGATTTCATCGGCTACTATTCCACCTGCACTGGCTCAAGGCTTTTTCCACGCCTATTGGGCAGGCTGGCGCATTCACACGGCATTTAAGCAAAGCTCAGCTGCACCAATCCACGCCATGTGGGTAGATGAATTTAAAACACGCATTGCGCACCTGCCTTATGCAACGCAGGAACCCAGCCAAAATGCTTTTCAGGCAGCCCATACTCGCTTTATTGAAATCCGAGCGCTTGCCTTGCGCCAACAGCCGATAAAGCACCTAGCTTATATAATTCCTTGTGCCGATTTGTTGCCGGAAAACACTGGCACCAAGATAGAAATACTCGAATCTAAGCAGGAGGCCTATTTCGAGCGGATCCGTGAACACATCCTACAATTGCATACTATGCACCACAGCATAGACCTTCAAACTGGCAAAAAGGTCTCATTTGGGGTGGTACGTGTGGCCAATATTGGGCCGTGTGCGGCACTCACTCAATACCTACTTCGTGCTGATTGGCCATCTCATAGTGCGCCGCGCATCATGGCCTACCATAGCCGCCAGATCCTGCTGTTGCGCAGCGAGCAAGAGTGTCATTTAGATGCCGTGCTCAATCGAAAGGAAAAGCCGGAAGATTCTCCTGCAGCCTTTGCGCACCCGATTATTCGAGCACATCTCGATGAAGTTGAAGCTGAACATGTATTATTCATTTTGGTGGCGACCCCTGTGGAAGAAGTGGGGCGAGATCATGATTTTGACTGGGCCATCATTGAGCCATCTTCGTATCGCTCTATTATCCAGTTGGCAGGCCGAGTTTGGCGCCATCGTGATGCACCCAACACATTGATTACACCCAACATTGCCATTCTCCAATACAATCTCAAAGCATTACAAAACAAAGAACCAGCATTCGCACATCCCGGCTATGAAAAATCGAAAGGCAGCCATTTCCATCTAAAAAGCAAAGACATGGTTGCTCTTTTGGGGAATCCAGCAACATCCTTTCCCATCAATGCAATCCCACGCATTCAAGCTGCGACGGCTTTGCAGGTGCAAGATCGCTTGGCTGATTTAGAACACGCTGTACTCCACCATGAATTAACCAACACAACCAAAGCTGGTGCAAGCAGCCTCAATGGTTGGCTCAAAGAATGCTGGTGGTTAACTGCATTGCCTTTGCGCTTGAAACCATTTCGCAAATCACAACCGCAAATTCAGCTCTGCGCCGAAGCCAAAGGCCAAAGCTTTGAATTCTGCATCCCTGACGGTGATGGAGCCTGGCTGCCTTGTACCCAAGTCATGAATATTCACATCAAGCAACTAGATGCCAAGGATCGTGAACGACTCTGGCTTAAGCGCGACTACGTGGCGTTATTAACCCAACGCGCAGAGCAACAATGCACCGATGCCGATGCCTTAGCATATGAAATAACCAAGCAATCTCATCGTTATGGCGAACTAATGCTGCCTGAACCCCAAGCAGGGAACGCATTTCATTATTCAGATGATTTGGGCCTGATTAAAACCCAAAACAATTAACGGAGGGCAAACATGACTCAAGCAATACATGCTTTTTTGGCGGAACGCCAAGACAATTGGCTCAAAGCGAAACTTAAAGGAATAACGGATGAAACGGAGATTGCGGACATTCAGCAGCAGGCCTCCGAAAAATTCAGTTTGGCACAATGGGTTCCGGATGCCGCCAGAAGAGCGGGACAACTGACCATAGTTAGCCACCCAGGTAAATTCAGTCACCCCAGAGCTCAGATAAGCGACATCATTGCACCTTCACTTCCAATGACAGACGGATTCATTCGTTCTGGAAATGTGTCATTAGCACTGGACATCATTGGCAGTGCTGCGGCCATTGATGCTTATAAATTTCTGTCCTTAAAACTCAAAGATAAAAAAACTATATTGGAACATTTGGATGCCGACACAGCATACATCCAACAAGTGTTGAAGCTGCCTAAAAGCATCTATCAAACAACACGACTAAATTTTTTAAAAATCAAATCTTCCAATCTCGAGAAACAAACCCATAATTTAATTAAACAAATTTATTTTCCCATTAACAATAATGAGTACCACTTGCTATCTGTTCTTACGCCCTCAGGCTTGCTGTCAGAATTAAAAGAGCGGATTCGTACCATGCGATTTTCAGACAAGGCCAAAGCCGCGCGCCTAAACTTCAAACATCATCTTTTTGATGAAACTGGTTTTGATGATATCTATGGTTTGTCCATCATTGCTTATGGAAGTGCTAATCCACAAGGCATTAGTGTCTTAAATAGTAGTAATTCAGGTAAGTATTACTTACTACCCTGTTTACCTCCTGAATTACAGCAACGCAATATCCGCATCCCTCATAGGGATTTTTTCCAACAATGTTTATATCCGTCTACTTTTGTAAATAATTTCCAATTTTTGCACCATAAGATGAAAGACAGTCGTAATAATTGGCAAAACCGAAATGAAATCCGTGATGTAATCAGTTTTATTATTGACCGTATTTTGAGTCTGTCTCTACTTATCCGTCACGATCCAAACCTACCACAAAACTGGTCAACCGCAGACAATTGTATCTTACCGAATGCCCAAAAAATCTGGCTAGATGCTGCTCGTGCACCAGAGCGAGAACAAAATGATGAATGGCGCGACCATATTGCAACTGATTTGGCTCACTGGTTTATCAAAACATATCAAAAAATACTGTCAAATAAGGCATTCTTGTTAGCAGATGGGGAGTTAATAGCCATTAAACAGGCTGTTTTGAGTGCACTCGAAAAAGACAAGGAGAATTTCTAATGCGTCGTTTTTTATTTATACCTAATTTGCAAATACATAATGCCAACGCACTAAGTAGTCCCATTTCAATAGGATTTCCTGCTATGACTGCATGGATGGGAGCCATGCATGCGCTGCAGCGCAAAATCCAAACATTAGGTCAATGCACTCTTTCACTCAAGAGCCTAGCCATCAGTTGCCATTCAGCAGAATTACAAACTTATAAAGGTGACTCAGATTTTGAGTACTCTATCATTATTAAAAAAACGCCATTGATATTTGATAAGAAATACACTAGTAAATATCCCAAAGGGATGTTCCGCAATATGTATGATGCGCCACTGACAGGAGATGGTTTCATCGAAGAGGCTCGTTGTCATCTCGATGTTTCTCTGCTGATTGAGTGCGAAAGCTTAGAAGGCGATCAAGAAGCACTGCTACTGGCTGCCATCCAATCGTTAGTGCATACCATGAAATGGGCCAGCGGCGATGTCTTGGCTGTGGGTTCCTGCCAGATTCTCCATTATGACCCTGATGCCGATGGCGCCACAGCCGATTTACGCAAAATCCGAAATAGGTTAATGCCTGGGCATGTACTGATTGAACGGCGCGATTTGGTACAACAAGCCATGCAGGAACAACAATTAGATGCGCTGGATGCAGTATTGGCCTATCTGAAAGTTCAACATCGGCCCGAACGTGATGACAATGGCCAAATTACATGGACCGCACAACGCCAAGTACCGGGTTGGCTGGTTCCCATCGCAGTGGGCTTCCAAGGCATCTCCGATTTGGGATTGGCGAAAAACCAAAGAGATCCACATACGCCTCATCGCTTTGCTGAAGCAATCCTTACCCTTGGCCAATTTGTGATGCCATACCGCATTGACGCCATTGATGACATGCTTTGGCACTACCAAACCACGCAAGAGCCCGATTTATATTTATGCAGCAATTCGTCCCACTAACTTTAATCAAAGGAGTCATTCACCATGGCACAACAAAATAACACCGTAGCTACTGTATTGTCTTATGAAAAGAAACTCGTTCCTTCTGATGGTTATCTCTACGGCACCCAATGGACAAACCGCAATGACGCTGCACCGCTCAGACTCATTCCCAAATCCGTGCGCGGCACCATTTCCAACCGCTTGAAAGCAGCCACCGCCAAAGATCCCTTGAAACTGAATGCTGCTGTAGAAAACCCCAATCTACAAACGGTCGATGCATGCGCCTTGGGTGAGACACAAGACACACTAAAATTGTCATTCACCTTAAAAATATTAGCCGGTGTTGAGCAACCATCTGCCTGCAACAATGATGCCTTTCTAAACAGCTACCGCAATGTCGCACAGAAATACATTACCCAGTATGGCTTTACCGCACTGGCCAAGCGCTATGCGATCAATATCGCCAATGCGCGTTTTCTCTGGCGCAATAGAGTCGGTGCAGAAAAAATTGAAGTAGTGGTTAAGCTTGCAGATGAAACAGAGGCTTTGGTCTTCAATGCCCAAAACTACTCACTTAAGGACTTTGAGCAGACAGATACAGCAATACAAACACTGGCGGATAAAATCGCCCAGGCATTGAGCGGTGAGCGCCCATACCTGCTTATCGACATCACTGCATACGCATTGATGGGCAAAGGCCAAGAGGTTTACCCAAGCGAAGAACTGGTATTAGACAAAGGCAAAGGTGACAAAAGTAAGGTTTTGTATCAGGTTCAAGATGTTGCCGCCATGCACTCGCAAAAAATAGGCAATGCCTTGCGCACCATTGATACTTGGTATCCCACCTATGCGGAAACACAAATGCCCATTGCCATTGAACCTTATGGCGCTGTGACCAATCTAGGTAAGGCATTTCGTAATCCCAAAGAGGGTGCCGATTTCTACACCCTATTTGATCGCTATGCATTAGGGGAATCATTACACACACCTGAAGAAGAACACTATGTGATGGCGGTATTGGTCCGTGGCGGCGTATTTGGCCAAAGTGGTAAGGACTGATTATGTACTACTATCAGGAAATAACGCTCATCCCTCAGGCAGAGCTATCACCCTACTCCATCTGGCGCACACTCTATACTCAGCTTCACCTAGCGCTGGTTGAGCATCAAGATGACCAACATGAGGTGGGCATTGGTGTTGCTTTCCCTGCCTATGGTTTCGGCGACAACAGCCCGACCACACTGGGTGCCAAGCTACGTCTTTTCGCGGCAACAGAAGGAGAATTACAGCAGCTGAATATTGCCCATTGGTTAACTCGATTGAGCGATTACGTGCACCTCACAGGCATACGCGCAGTACCAGAACGCAGAATCACTGGCTACTCCAGTTTTTACCGTATTCAAACCAAGAGCAGCCCTGAGCGACTGGCTCGACGACGCGCCAAACAAGGAGATATTAGCTACGAAGATGCACTGGCTCAGTATAACCACAAGGCGCAAATCACCAAACTGCCTTATCTGCAACTCGAAAGCCTGAGTAACGGTCATCCTTTCCGACTTTTCATCGCCAGAAAGCCAGCAACCGGTGTGGGTACGGGTCGTTTCAGCACCTACGGCCTCAGTACCCAAGCCGCTGTTCCAGAATTTGTTTAACCAACCCACTTTCTGGCTAAGTATTTTTTATTATTTTATTTCAATTAGTTAACATATCGCCTCGAAATTTGGGTTTAATCCATATTTTCGAGGCATCTATTTGAATAGAATAATCTTTTGATTAAATCGTTGTTGTTCACTGCCGTTCAGGCAGCTTAGAAATAACCTATACGGCATCTTTGAACCAGCTACCGGTTCACTGCCGTTCAGGCAGCTTAGAAAAGTTTGAAGATATTGTGGCTTAGTAGAACTTGGTTCAC
>NZ_LQXR01000014.1 GCF_001590725.1 Snodgrassella sp. CFCC 13594
CCTCAGCATTGGCTGCCTGAAAGGGAAAAACATGGAATACGGATTTGTCTGTATGTTTATACACAAAAATAGCTTCACACACCAAAATGGCTGCGCCATAACTCCCAGATGAATCGGCCAATCATGATGCACAACAACAACATAAAACCATAGCGCAGCCAGCTGCTTCCCCCTTTAATTGCCAAACGGGCACCAATCAAACCACCACTAAAATTGGCAATGGCCAGTGGTATGGCCCATTGCCATACCACATAACCATGAGGAATAAAAAAAGTTAAAGCGGCCAAATTGGTGGTGAGGTTAATAATTTTAGACGAGGCAATAGCGGTCACAAAATCAAACGCGTAAAAGCGCACATAGATAAACGCCAACAAACTACCAGTACCAGGCCCAAAAACACCGTCATAAAAACCAATCAATGCCCCAAATAGCAAACCCAGCGCATTTTCCTTCTGAGTGAGCTTTTCCGTGCGTACCACCTGCCCTAGGTCTTTTTTACAAAAGGTATACACCACCATAACCAGCAAAATGATCAAAATAGCCGGTTTCATCCAAGCAGTGGGTATATAAGCCACCAATTTGGCGCCCACATAAGAAAACACAAACGCCAACACGGCAGCTGGCAACAACATTTTCCATGGTACGCGTATCCGACGCACAAATTGGATGGTGGCCATTAAAGTGCCATTCGCCGAGGCAAATTTGTTCACCCCCATGATCTGGGGGACACTGGTGTGGGCCGGCAGCGTATTAAATAACCCGGGTATTTGCAGCAATCCTCCACCACCAACCGCGGCATCCATCAAACCCGCAGCAAAGCCAATGGCCAAAAGCCACCAAATGTGTATGTCCATAAATCAACTATTAACGCATGGCGCGCGTTTTAATGCGTTCCAGCAGCTCCTTTTGATCTCGGGGTAAACCATCTACACAAAACGTCTGATACAACACACTGCGCACGCCGTCTAGTTGATTAAATGTGGTGCCGATTAAACGCCAATCACTTTTTTTGGGCTGAATCCAACGCTTATTAACATCATCGCCATAACCATAGATCTTCACCGTTCGATTGGGACAATACATTGCCTCAGTCGAAATATTGTTAAAACCCTGATCAGACTGTTGGTTCAAAATATAATGCACAGTTTTATCAGTATTGATGTAGATACTATTGACCATGAGTTTGGGCTTGCCTTTGTAGGTGTTGCTGATATACAAATCACGCCACTGCGCATCGGCATCGGGGTAAGCGGGTAATGAAACAGCAACCTCTTCCCACGCTTTATCCTTTTCCGATTCCACATAAAACTTATTGTATTCTGTGTACACATCACTGCGTTTGGCATAAACACCACTGCTGGCACATAAAGCCACAAGTAGCCATCCAATTCGACGCATGAGTCGACTCCTTTTTCTTTTGATTAGGGAACAAACAGGCTGCCTGAAACAGCTTCAGGCAGCCTGCAGGATGCTCAATTGAGTATCAACCGCGAAGGGCAGACAAGACCTCGTCTTTCACCACATCCACAGGCTTCGTACCGTCTACTTTAATATAACGCGGCGCATGAGATCCTGCCTGTTGGCTGTAAAAACCCACCAAAACTTCGGTTTGCTCATGGTATACGGCCAAACGCTTCTTCACCGTTTCTTCTTTATCATCATCTCGTTGCACCAAATCCTCACCAGTGACATCATCTTTACCAGGCACTTTAGGCGGATTGTATTTCAGATGGTAGGTGCGGCCTGAAGGCAAATGAGCCCGACGACCTGACATACGTTCCACAATCACGGCATCCGGCACATCAATTTCCACGACCGCATCCAAATGCACACCAGCAGCCACCATGCTTCAGCCTGCGCCAACGTGCGCGGGAAACCATCGAATAAAAAGCCTCGGGCACAATCTGCCTCAGCAATGCGCTCTTTAACCAAACCAATAATGATGTCATCACGAACCAAGCCACCAGCATCCATAATTTTTTTGGCTTCCAGCCCCAGCGGCGTCCCCGCTTTCACTGCAGCACGAAGCATGTCGCCGGTAGAAATTTGCGGAATGTGGAAGGCTTCGGTGATAAATTGTGCCTGAGTGCCTTTGCCTGCGCCCGGCGCGCCTAATAACAAAATATTCATTTTTACTCTTTCATGATGGCCTAAAATTAACGTTGCTACCCAAATATTCAATGAATGTAAAAGCGGCGATCCCCTGCATGGCTACATCCCGATACATATTGAACTAAAATTACACCGTGTGCGCCTGTAACCCTAACCACCGCCTCATTTTTTCAGCAGCGATCAGCCTTTAAACGCTGCGCGTACTCGCGCCAAGTCAAGCTCAGTGTCCACACCTGCAGCCGGAGCATGGTCAGTTAGATGCACAGCAATGCGCTCGCCCTGCCAAAGTACCCGTAATTGCTCCAATGATTCGGCCGTTTCCAGCGGTGAAATAGGCCATTGCGCATAACGCTGCAAAAAATCTACACGGTAGCCATAAATACCAATGTGGCGATATACAGGCAAATCTTTGGGCAAGACTTCAATACCGGCGCGCATGGTTTCACGCGGCCAGGGAATCGAAGCACGGCTAAAATACAGCGCATATTGCTGGGCATCAAGTACCACTTTGACACAGTTTGGATCCAGGAAATCAGCATAATCATGCAAAGGATGGGCTGCTGTCGCCATAGAAGTTGCACTGCAACATAATTTTGCAGCCACAGCATCAATCAATTCAGGGGCAATCAAAGGTTCATCACCCTGAACATTCACCACATAGTCGGCTTGGCCTAAACCCAATAATTGCGCCGCTTCTGCCAAGCGTGTGGTGCCGCTTTCATGATCACCCCGCGTCATCACCACAGACACACCATGGGCGGCGCAGGCTGCCTGAATAGTCGCATGATCGGTGGCCACCACTACCTGTTTGGCACCGCTCAAACGGGCACGTTCAGCCACCCTTACCACCATTGGTTTGCCGTGAATATCAGCTAAAGCCTTATTGGGCAAGCGACTGGATGACAACCGTGCGGGAATGAGCACCACAAAATCCGCACTCATGCAGCCCACTCTTCTTCGCTCAAAGGGCGTGCTTCATTCTCCAGCATAAAAGGAATACCGTCTTTAATGGGATAAGCCAATCGCGATTGCTTACACCATAGCTCCTGAGTATCCGCGTGGTATTCCAATGCTCCTTTACACACGGGGCACACCAAAATATCAAGGAATGATTTGTCCATATATTCTGCCCTTTAATTAAGTCGATTGTTGCCTGGGATAAGCTGTAAGCCATGCAGCGCCTCAAGTAACAATTCCGTTGACTTATCAGCCAGCGTGATTTGTTTGCGCTGGTTATCTAATTAATTCAATTGCTGATGCATCAGCTGTTTTAAACGTGATAACCAAATTTGACTGAACTGCTTCCGATCAATATTTAGCTAAACGCTCAGACACATGCATGACCACAAACCGATCATTCATACTCTCTTGCCCGCGCTGTTGCCCTCATGCAGGCGCAAAAGAAAGTAACAAAAGAAATTTTCGAGCCCGCACCCAACCACCATTTAAATAATTGAACACGGCAAACACAAACTTCATTGAAATCGGCATTGCTTAACAACACCGCTGCTCAATCTTGTCCAACAAAATAGGCGGTAAGCTTACCATAATTTTCAACACCCACACATGCGGCAAGTCTTGTCCAGCCAGTTTAACTGCATCTTTTTCTGTCACCAGCACCACATCAGCAGCAGGCAAATCGGCTGCCTGAATCTGTGCATGGTCGGGCAATACCTTGGTTTCCCCAAGCGGCCAACCCAAACTGCGTAGCGTGTTAAAAAAACGATCAGGTCGACCAATACCGGCAACCGCAGCCACGGTTTGGCCCTCGCAATCTTTGGGGCATAAAACCCGCTTGGGCGCATTGAGTGCATACACAACCTCTGGCTGAATTTGCGTGGCCGCACAATAAACCGTTTCAGGCAACCTAAATAGCTGTCGGGCGCGAGCCACTGCATCGTCATTACCTTGACTCAGCAACAATGCATCCACGCCAGCCAAACGCACCAACGGTTCACGCAAAGGCCCATTGGGCAAAACATCTATAGCACGACCTACATCGGCTGCAGGAAACACCACCAACTCCATTTCTCGCGCCAGCGCATAGTGCTGCAAACCATCATCACAAATGATCAACTGAATTTCTGGATGGGCTTGCAATAACAACATTCCAGCATCATAGCGCTTGCGCCCCACCGCAACGGGCACACCAGTCTGCCGCCACAACATCAAAGGCTCATCACCCACCTCTTCGGGCCGACTCCCCTCCTTTAGCAGCAAAGTGTCATGGCTTTGCCGCCCATACCCCCGGCTAATAATGCCCACGAGAATGCCGCGTGTGCGCAAGGCTTCTGCTAATGACGCCACCAGCGGCGTCTTCCCCACGCCACCCACATGTAGATTGCCTACCACCACCACGGGACAAGGTAAACGCTGTGTTTTTTGCCAGCCCCATCGATACCAGCCGCGGCGTAAGGCGGAAATGGTCTGGAACAAGCGAGACAATGGCCACAGCCCTATCGTTAGCCACCATTTCGGGTGCTGCCAGTGGGCTTCAATGCAAGTGCGAACAGAAAGCATGGGCATGCATCACTCTAAAAGATACCGATCAGAACTATAGCACGATGCCACATAGGCTGCCTGAATGCCACGATGGCCGTATAATGGCGCATTGATTGCGTATGGGCGTTTTAATGTCTGATTTTTTTGCACCAGAATCACTGTCGGTCTCCGAACTCAATGCCCTGGCGCGCCGCGTTTTGGAAGACAATTTGTTTGGCTTGTGGGTTGCCGGCGAAATCTCCAACCTAACCCGTGCGGCCAGTGGCCATTATTATTTCTCGCTGAAAGACGCAAAAGCACAGGTACGCTGCGTCCTTTTTAAAGGTGTAGCCGCTCACCTAAGCGCGCCTTTAAAAGAAGGCGACCACATTGAAGTATCGGGCAAAATCAGCATTTATGAAGCGCGAGGCGAATTTCAAATCACCGTTACCGCTGTGCGCCTCAAAGGATTGGGGGCCTTATACGAGGCGTATGAGCGTCTCAAACAGCAGCTACAAGCCGAAGGCGTGTTTGCACCGGAATGCAAAAAAAGCCTTCCCGCACACCCCAAAACTGTGGGCGTTATCACCAGTCTGGCCGCAGCAGCCTTGCGTGATGTGGTCAGCACCTTAAAACGCCGACACAGCGGCATCCGTGTCATTGTGTATCCCACCGCCGTGCAAGGTGCTGGCAGCGAACAACAAATAGCCCAAGCCATACGCACCGCCAATGCACGTGCCGAAGCCGATGTATTGATTGTGTGTCGCGGCGGCGGCAGTATCGAAGACTTGTGGTCATATAATGAAGAAGCCGTGGTGCGCGCGGTGGCCGAGAGCACTTTGCCTATAGTCAGCGGCGTGGGCCATGAAACGGATTTCACCCTCACCGATTTTGCGGCGGATGTGCGGGCACCCACGCCCACTGGTGCAGCAGAATTGGTGAGCCCTGACCAAGCGCTCATGCGGCGACAGATGCAGCAGCACCAAGCACGGCTGCAACAACTGATGCAGCAAAAATACTATGATGCCAGCCAAAAGTTGGATTGGCTGGCGCGCCAGCTGCGCCACCCCAAACAAAATTGGCAGGCCCAACAACAGCAATTAAATAGCTTAGCGCAACAGCTTAAAGCAGCCATGCGTCAACAGCATCGATTGGTGGTCCAACAAGTTATTCAGGCAGCCCAAACTGTGATGCGCTACCGTCCCCACTGTTTGCCTTTACAACAAAACCTACACCACCAACAACAGCAATTACAGCAATTGTGGCGACAACATTGGCAACAAGCGCAACACCACTTACATCAGCAAAGCGCACTTCTGGATGCAGTGTCCCCTCAACACATTTTGGCCAGGGGTTATAGTGTGGTCACCGACAGACATGGCCATCTTGTGCGTGATGCCAATGCTTTATCGGCGCAACAAACCATTCACATCCGTTTTGCCCAAGGCGAAGTCAATGCCAAAGTGCAAAAATCAACACATGATGCTGCCCAAGGCGATTTATTCGGCACCATTGGCACATAAATGCACCCACGCGTCACCCTAGTTCTCCAACCCAGACTTGCCCCACAGGCCTTCAGCCCTACAATCGCGCCTTTTTGATTGTCAAACGGCCGACAATGCGCCATAGAAAGGGAAGATAGCGGTGATGAAACAAGCTTCGATGTGGTTAAATTCGTTGATGATTTTGGTTTTGGCTGCCTGTGGCGCTGAGCCTCGGCAACAGGTGGCTACGCCAACAGCATCAACCCCAGCGGATGGCCTGGTCAAGACTGACCACTTGAATATTTACAATTGGTCAAACTACGTGGACGAAAGCACGGTACGCGAATTTGCTGACACACACCACATTAAAGTCAACTATGATTTATACGAAAACAATGAAACGCTAGAAGCCAAAATGCTCACCGGACAATCCGGCTATGATTTGGTGGTACCCGGCATTGCATTCTTGCCCCGTCAAATTCAAGCCGGTGCCTATCAAAAAATACACAAAGACCTGATTCCCAATTACCGCAATATCGATCCCCATTTACTCAAAATGATGCAGACAGCTGATCCTGGAAACGATTATGCGGTACCTTATTTCAGCGGCGTGAATACCTTGGCCATTACCGCCAAAGGCAAAGCTCTATTGGGCAATAAGCTGCCTGAAAATGCCTGGGATTTATTATTCAAACCAGAATACACCCATAAACTCAAATCTTGCGGCATTGTATTATGGGACACGCCCAGTGAAATGTTTCCCATTGTGCTGCATTATTTAGGTAAGGATCCTCAAGGCAACCATCCTGATGATTTAAAAGCGGCTGCTGCGATTTTGCAAAATATCCGCCCCGACATTACCCGTTTCAGCCCATCGGTCATTGATGAATTGGCACGTGGCGACGTTTGTCTGGCCGCGGGTAATGGTGGCGATCTCAACATGGCCAAAATGCGGGCCGAAGAAGTACACAATCACGTGGATGTGGATGTTCTCACCCCCAAAGGCATGGGATTCTGGATCGAATCGTGGCTCATCCCCGCAGATGCCAAAAATGTGCTCAATGCACACCAGTACATCAACTGGACACTGGACCCTAAAATAGCAGCACGCAACGCCAATGCCGTGACTTTTGCACCGGCCAGCCTCTCTGCACGCCAATTTATGGATCCAAAATTGGTGGCCGTCCGCTCTATTTTCCCCACGGAGGAAGACATGAAAAACGGCTTCGTTATGCCACAAATGAGCAATGACGCCAAAAAACGCAGCACCCGCTTATGGCAAAAAATCAAAACTGGCGGCTAAACAATAATGCGTCAATACATCTGCCCACTGTATTAACTGCATTAACGGATTTCAGGCAGCCTGCATGCGCTGACTTGCTCAGCGCTTGTGCCTGTGCTGTAATGCCATTTTGATTGAAGGACTATTCATGATTTCCAACCGCATTGTGTGGGCTTTAGCAGCCACCTCCGCCCTGGCATTAAGCGCCTGCAAACATGAAAACAATGGTTTTCAAAATGGACAGAGCAGCAATCCAGCGACCTCTTCCGCACCAATAAATGCATCTACCGATGGTGGTAGCGCAGCCGGAACCGCCTTTTTGGCGCAAAATAAAAATGCGCCGGGGGTAAAAACCACTGCCTCAGGCCTGCAATACAAAGTCAACAAAGAAGGTGCGGGCAAAAACCCAACCGTCAACGATGTGGTAACGGTAGAATATGAAGGCCGCCTGATTGACGGTTCAGTCTTTGACAGCACAGCACAGCACGGCGGACAACCTGCGACTTTTCCTCTAAATGGGGTGATTCCAGGATGGACCGAAGGCTTGCAGCTGATGAAAGAAGGCGGTGATTATACATTCTACATCCCAGCTAATTTAGCCTATGGCGACAATAGCCCAGCACCCTCTATCCCACCCGGCAGCACCTTGGTATTCGATGTTAAGTTAATCAAAGTGGGCCAATAGTTTCGTCTCTATCACCAAAAGCCAATGCGAAATGCATTGGCTTTTTGTTTTTTGGCTCCCCTACCAACTCGCTCAATGCCACGCAGGCATCATCGTTTGTAAAGTGGGCCAATAAAACAGACAAACAATCGCCGCTAAGGCCAAAACAATACCAGCAGCATTGATGGTGTGAATCTTCTCCTTGAAGACCCATCCACCGATCAATGTACCCAGCACAATCACGCCCAAATTCATACCCGCAAACACCAACGCAGGATTGCTGCTATAAGCTTGATGCGCGCGAATGTAAAATAAGATATTGGCAAAATTCAGGCAACCCAAAAGCAAACCGCTCAAAATACTGGCAGCCGTCCACTTCGTTCGTTTACATAAAAGCCAGGCAAAAATCAACACACCAGCCAACACAAACGACACCAGCAAGGTTGCCCCAAATACCTGCCCGCTTTTGGCCATCTGTTTAAATAAAATATCAATCAACCCATAGCCCAGCCACACCCCTAGCAGCAAAGCCGCCTGAGCCATCATACTGCCTTGGCTTCGGCCTTTCGAGGATTTTCCTTTAGCCATGATTGGCGCGTGATATAGCAAAGCCAGCAAAGCCACAAAAGCCAATACAATGCCCATGACTTTATTGGGTGTTAACGTTTCGTGAAACCACACAAACGCCGCCACAATCGGCAAAAATAACGACAATCGCTGGGCCGCATCAGCCTTCACAATACCCGCAGCGGCCACCGCCTTCCCCATTAACACAAACACACTGGGCAGCAATACCCCCAGTGCGGCAAACAGTGCCACATGCTGCCAATCAGTGGCCACCTGAATGATATTCGGGCGCAAAAAATACCACGCACACACAGCGGCTATCGGATAATTCACCGCAATGGCTTGTGCCAAATCCACATTATTACTGCGTGCCACTTTCAGCAGTACCGACACCGCCACACTACACACCACGCTGATCAATAAAAATAACATAACCACTCTTTAAAAAATAAAAAACTGCCGATTGGCATCCACAGGTTCCACCACCTGTGAATACAGACAAACAAGGCTGCCTGAAATATTCAGGCAGCCATTGCCACAATCACCCAATACACTGAAACCAAGCTGAGCACACTCAAAAATCAAAATCCATTTGCTCAGGCAATACCACCTCGCCATCACCTGTTTGTTGCTGCAACCAAACCAATTGCTGTAATTTTTTGCGCCGCATGACACACAAATGCCACACATGCTGTTTTTGTGTATCCGTCATTTTTAGCCAGTGCAAACGTTCTTCACGACTGCGCAAACAGCCTTTGCAATATCCTTTGCGATTGCTCTCACACACCCCGCGGCACGGGCTGGGAATGGCAAAAAATTCCAACTGTTCCATGGCGCACACCCTGAGTAATGACGATATTGTACGCAAACCCACCCGAATTGGTCAGCATCTCTGCCTTTTTTTCAGGCAACTTAATTGAAAAAAACCATGAGATGCGCATGAGACGGGTAGAAAAATGCTATAATTTATGGTTATTTCTATTTTTGATTCCGACACACCCATGAGCAAACAAATCCGCAACATTGCCATTATCGCCCACGTCGACCATGGTAAAACCACCTTAGTGGACCAATTACTGCGCCAATCTGGCACGTTCCGCGCCAATCAACACGTTGATGAACGCGTTATGGACAGCAATGATTTGGAAAAAGAACGTGGCATTACCATTCTGGCGAAAAACACCGCCATTGAATACGAAGGTTACCACATCAACATCGTCGATACGCCAGGACACGCCGATTTTGGCGGCGAGGTAGAACGCGTATTGGGCATGGTTGATTGTGTATTGCTGCTGGTAGATGCCCAAGAAGGCCCCATGCCACAAACCCGCTTTGTCACCAAGAAAGCCTTGGCTCTGGGTTTGAAACCAATTGTGGTGATCAACAAAATTGATAAGCCCAGTGCCCGTCCAAGCTGGGTGATTGACCAAACTTTTGAACTTTTCGATAAGCTTGGTGCTACCGATGAGCAGTTGGACTTCCCCATTGTTTATGCTTCTGGTTTGTCTGGTTTTGCCAAGCTCAACGAAGAAGACGAGTCTGAGGACATGCGCCCGCTCTTCGACACCATTTTGAAATACACACCCGAGCCTGCTGGCGATGCAGATAAACCCTTACAATTGCAAATCTCTCAGCTGGACTACGACAACTACACCGGTCGCTTGGGTATTGGCCGCATTTTAAATGGCCGCATCAAACCCGGCCAAGTGGTTGCGGTGATGAATGAAAACGAACAAGTTGGCCAAGGTCGTATCAACCAACTATTGGGTTTCAAAGGCTTGGACCGCGTTCCTTTGGATGAAGCAGAAGCTGGTGACATCGTAACCATCTCTGGTTTGGATAACATCGGCATCGGCGTTACCATTGCCGATAAAGATGAGCCTCATGGTCTGCCGATGCTGAGTGTGGATGAACCCACTTTAACCATGGATTTCATGGTCAACTCCAGCCCTTTGGCCGGCACAGAAGGCAAATTTGTGACGAGCCGCCAAATTCGCGAACGCTTGGAAAAAGAATTGCTGACCAATGTGGCTTTGCGCGTTGAAGACACGGCAGATGCAGATGTATTCCGCGTATCTGGTCGTGGTGAATTGCATTTAACCATCCTGATTGAAAACATGCGCCGGGAAGGCTATGAGTTGGCTGTGGGCAAACCTCGTGTGGTTTATCGTGAAATCGATGGTGAAAAATGCGAACCTTATGAAAATCTGAGTGTTGACGTAGATGATAATAGCCAAGGCGCAGTCATGGAAGAGTTGGGCCGCCGCCGTGGTGAATTAACCAATATGGAAAGTGATGGCAATGGCCGCACTCGCTTGGAATACCGAATTCCTGCCCGTGGCTTGATTGGCTTCCAAGGTGAATTTATGACCATGACTCGCGGTCAAGGCCTGATGAGCCATGTATTCGATGCCTATGGCCCCGTTAAGGCTGACATCCCAGGCCGTCGTAATGGCGTTTTGGTATCACAAGAGCAAGGCGATGCTGTGGCTTATGCACTGTGGAATTTGGAAGACCGAGGCCGTATGTTTGTGAGTCCAGGTGAGAAAATCTACGAAGGCATGGTCATTGGTATCCATAGCCGCGATAACGACTTGGTGGTCAATCCGCTCAAAGGCAAAAAATTGACCAATGTACGCGCATCCGGTACGGATGAAGCCGTCCGCCTCACGCCACCAATTAATTTATCCTTGGAAGGGGCGGTTGAGTTTATTGATGATGACGAGTTGGTGGAAATCACGCCCCAATCCTTGCGTATCCGCAAACGCTATCTCACCGAACAAGAACGTCGTAAGCATTTCAAAAAATTGGATTAATACGGTTTTTTCTTTTCAGGCAGCCTTAAGGCTGCCTTTTTTCTGCCTTTTATCAAGAATACAACCATCATGCCTCTTGGCTTTTCCAAAAAACACCCCATGTCTAATTGGCGATTTACCTTAAGGACAACATCATGAGTGCCATTCTCATTACTTTGGCTTTGATTCTGCTGGTTTTGGGCCTCTTGGGTACGATTTTACCCGCGTTGCCTGGTTTGCCATTGATGTTTGCGGGCGCATGGTTATTGGCGTATGTGGGTGATTACCAAGTGATGGGTACCACTACCTTGATTGCATTGGGGCTACTCACCATTATTGGCGTGGCCTTGGATTACATCGCGGGCATGTTGGGTGCAAAATTTTCTGGCGCCAGCAAGCAGGCTTTATGGGGAGCTTTGATTGGGGCTATTGTCGGGGTATTTTTTGGCTTACCAGGCATCTTATTTGGGCCACTAGCAGGTGCCGCAGCGGGTGAATTTATAGCGCGCAGAGATTTGCTAGCAGCAGGCAAAGTTGGCATAGCCACATTCATTGGCTTCATCATTGGTGTCGTGGCCAAAATCGGTTGTGCTTTGGCCATATTACTCACCATCATCGTGATGTATATTGCCAGCTTGTTTTAATTCAACCTAATTGATCTTAAACTGGTCTTCATCAACAATTCAATAGCACTTAAATCTTGGTAGCAATTTAAAATATCCCATCAAAGTGTCAAATAAACGATTAACTAGCTACGATAAAAAAATCAACTGCAATACCTAATTAAAACTTTTGAAGGTATTTTTTTCTTATATGTATAAAATTTTTTAGTAATATTTCTATTTTCATTCCCAATAAATAGTTTATTGACAATTAAATCCATACTTCCATCATTTTCTTGACCATGATCATCTGCTATAAACTCCTTCAAATCATCATCAATTGAAATTAATCCATTTTGATACCTATATTTAAAATAAGATGTTGAAATTAAATTATTTTTCTTAAATTTAAATTTATATTTTTCTTGACCTGTTTCCCCATAAACGCTAAGTATCAGTAAACACCCACCCTTATTCTTCTCTAACTCTATTCCTCCACCCTCCGAACTGATTTTTTTATCTGTTAAATCAAGTTCAAAAACCTTTTCAAAGGAAAAGTTCGTTTTAGCCGATAAGTTACATCCTATTAACAATATAAAAATCGTCGTAATAATTTTTACTTTGGAAATTCGCTTGTTTAATATCATCTTTCACCTTTATATATATGTTACTTTTCTTGTATGGATGGTACTGCCCCACGCCATCTGAGGATAAGATTGACTTCGGCTGTTGACTTCATTTAGATCAATGGATATGTTGTGGCACAGTGAGAAATTAATTTGCGCAATATCTTGAGGATGAAACAAGGTATAGCATGCAATTACGCAGCCACATATCTTTTAAACCAAGGCTATGGTTATGAATCAGCTCTTTTTGCACATTGATGCCGACCAGTTAACACAGTGGCGACGCCATGCACGCAATCACTATTCGGCGCTGTGCCAACCGCGACCGGAAGAAAGCAACAAAGGCAGTTTTGGTACTTTGGGCATCATTGGTGGGGCACCCGGTATGAGTGGTTCCATCATGCTTGCAGGCAGTGCTGCTTTGAAAAGTGGCTGTGGCAAAGTGTGGCTCGGATTTCATCAAGATGGTTTGCCACTCCCCGTATTATCGGAGCAGCCTGAAATCATGCTTGCCACCGATGCTCAATTACGCCAGCGCACAGACGTCACCACATGGGTTATTGGTTGCGGTCTTGGTACCAGCGATGGTGCACAAGCTCGCTTACGCGAGGTATTAGGCAACACCACAGTGCCTTTGCTATTGGATGCCGATGCTTTGAATCTGGTGGCCAAACAGGATGATTTACTACCGGATTCATCCTCATCTTGCTCGACATCCTTAGTCATGACACCGCATCCGGCTGAGGCGGCGCGTCTACTGCACAACCACACGGCCGATGTTCAAGCCAACCGCCACCGTGCTGTTTTGCAACTGGCCAAACGCTACGGTGCTTGGGTTGTTCTCAAAGGGCATCACAGTTTGATCGCGTCTCCCGATGGCCAAGTCGAACAAAACCCTTCTGGCAATGCTGGCTTGGCTACCGCAGGCAGTGGTGATGTACTTTCAGGCATCATTGGTAGCTTATTGGCACAACACATCCCCACTCATCAAGCAGTGGCTGGGGGCGTGTGGTTGCATGGCCTAGCTGCTGAAATTCTTGCCACCAATGGCATTGGTCCAATTGGCTTGTGCGCTGGAGAAATTGTGGATGCCGTGCGTTGGTTACGCAACATGCTGACCGACACATAATTAGCTGCCATAAAAACTGCACTCTATAAATTGGGTTAGAACTTCAACCTTAAGATGCAGTTTCCTGTGCCGGTAACCCCATGGATGATGCCTTTAATATTCAGGCAACCACTTCCACGCATTCAAAACTATGGCTTACTTGCGTGGCCTTACTCAGCATAATCGACGCTGAGCAATACTTTTCTGCAGACAGCTGTACGGCTTTGGCCACCGCGTGTTCATCCAATTGATGACCTAAGACTTTAAAATGTAAATGAATAGCAGTAAAAACCTTAGGAATCGCATCAGCACGAGTCCCTTCAACAGTACAAATACAATCGCGTACATCTTGGCGCTGTTTTTTGGCAATACTCACCACATCAATACTGGAACACCCCGCGGCACCCAACAACAACATCGCCATCGGGCTGATCCCGCGTTTTCCTTCTTCGGGAGATGCTCCGTCCATCACCACGCTGTGCCCCTGCTCGGTGCTACCCACAAAACACAAACCATCCACCCACTGCGCTTGCACTTTCATATTTCCCTTTCTTGCTGCCATTCAGGTTAGCTAAAAAAATGGCACTATTTTACGCTGCAATGGGATCAGTAAATACCAGTATCCCATCTTCATCACTGTATGCATAACTACCAGGCAAAAACGTCACACCTCCGAAAGTGACCGCCACATCCACTTCTCCCTCACTGTTTTTAGCACTTTTTCTGGGATTGGTCCCCAATGCCTTAACACCAAAGTCCATGGCATTTACTGCACTGCTGTCTCGAATCACACCATATACAATGGCGCCAGCCATCCATTTTGCCGTCCCGCTTCAGCAATCATATCGCCAATCAAAGCACTGGCCAGCGAGCCACCCCCATCCACAACCAGTATTTCGCCTGGCGACGGCGTATTTAGCAGAGTTTTGATCAGGCCATTGTCACGAAAACAACGCACAGTACGCACACGACCACAAAAGCGTTGGCGTAAGCCAAAGCATCGAAATTGAATCTCACAAGACGGTGTACCTGGGGCAATATCAATCAAATCGGCGGTGGCAAAATGCGCATCCATAATCCTCTCCTGCATTGATTAAAGGCTTGTTTTATCAAAACTGTAACTAACTTCAGATCACCCCATATTGGGCATCAACCACCACAATGTCAATGTACATCTATTATTTGCCACACACACATCCCTGCCACCATGGCCAATACAAATATCACCGCTTGCCACTGACCAGCCCCCAGTAATACTAAAGCTGGTCCTGGGCAAACGCCCGTCATGCCCCAACCCATGCCGAAAAGAACACTACCCCCCACTAACCACCGATCTATTCCCTTAGCAACAGGGGCATGAAAATGGCGACTCCCCCACGGCTGGTGCCAACGATTACCCCACTGAAAACCCACCAAGCTAACCATGACGGCACCGCCAAGCACCAAAGCCAAGGTTGGATTCCAATGACCAAATACATCCAAAAAACCTTGTACTTTATTAGGGTCCGTCATCCCAGAAATCCATAACCCCAGGCCAAATAACGCACCCAAAAATAGCATCCCAATCCGCATCACTGGCCCCCCAACATCAAACGCAACAATGTCACTGTGGTCATTCCGCTGGAAACAAAAATAAGCACAGCCACCAGCGAACGCTTAGACAATCGCCCCAAGCCACAAACACCATGACCACTGGTACAGCCACCGGCCATGCGTGTCCCCAACCCCACCAAAAAGCCACCTACCAGCAATCCGGGCCAACCCAGCATAGTGGGGCCAACGGCCAACCCCAATATCCATTGACACAACCAACCCGACACCACAATCCCTGCCACAAACCACCGGCGCCAATGATAGGTTCCGTCCCTTGGCTGCCACAAACCAGCAACCATGCCACTGACGCCGAGAATACGTCCATACCCCAACCACATTAGAACCACTGAGGTACCGATCATCATGCCACCACCCCAAGCCCAAAGCCAATCTGACTGCATTAGTCTCTCCTAATATCACAATATCGTGAATATAGGACAAAATCAATCAGAATACAACATGCTCCTAAATACATCACCGTAACAGAATTGTGTGGGTTTCATCAGCGCCAGACCAATAAAGACAAAATGCCTGCCGCAATTAAGGGCCCCACGGGCACCCCTTTGAAAAACGCCACACCCAATATGGTACCCACCAGTAAACCGGGAACCACCGTTGGCTCTGTACTCATCAAATGCACACCGCGTCCACCCAGCCAGGCCACAGCCAAACCCACCAGCAATGCTGCGATCGTTTTCCAGCTCGCCAGCAGCAGGCCAATTTCCTCGGGTTTAATTTTTCCAGTAATCAAAGGGGCTAATACTCCGATGGTCAGCACCACAATCCCGACATGTAGGCCATAACGCGCTAACAGCGGCGCATATTTAATTAACGCCGTTTGTTGCACCAGCAGCAGCACTAAAGAGGCAATGGTAATTGAAGGATTGTGTCCGACAATGCCTAGAAAAACAAACACCAGCAGCAACAAAGCACTGGCATTGGTGGTTAGAAACGACATCAACGTACCTTATGAAAATAAGTAAGGGTCTTTACGCATTAACCCTTTGGTATAAATAAAGATAAACAGGTTTATTTGCTGCAAACAGGCATAACGATATCTTAAGATATTACACACCAGTAAAAGACTTATGTATTTTGTTTTTGTACAGTATTTCAGCATTCCTTCAAACCAAAGCAGCCATCATGACGAATGAATATAAGCAACAATAGCAAACCGGTATGACGCATGCCTCACCAACGACGCTTTAACAGCCATGCTCTTTATAAGGAGCGAGGCTTACTTCAAAAAATGTTTAAAAATTAATCTTTTATAGAAAAATAAAATGCCAATAAAGGCTGCCTGAAACATTCAGGCAGCCTTAGATTATCGCAAAAAGGCCACTATTGCGGATGCGCATCCTGAGTGACAAATTTTGGCTGGGGGGCAATCAAAGGAATCTGCATCAAGCTCGATTGTGCTCGTACATGAGTCAGCATATCCCAGCACAAACGCAATCGCGCCGCCCGCTCCCGCAATTGAATCCGTCGCCCAGTTGTTCCACGCCAACCAATGGCTTCCGCATCATAGGCTACTGCATGTATATGAGCAAACCGCGCCAATGCCAATGCCCGCTGATTATGAAAAGGCTGCGACACCACGCACACACGATGATGGCAAGTCGACCATTGTGCTTGTGCCGCCGCATAGCGGTAAATGCTGTCGAGCGTGCGCAGTCCTGCTGGGTCTTGCCAAATCACGTCACCAGGTACGCCCAAATCCATCAAATCCGCGCGCATCGCTGCCGTTTCACTGGGCATGCTCTTCAATCCATCGCCAGACACCACCACAAATCCTACTTTACCGGCCTTCCATACTGACCAAGCAGCATCAATCCTATGTTGGTAATAGCGATTGATGTCTCCATTAACGGTATATTTAGCAGTTCCCAACAGCAACAGGCCATCACAAGACGGCAAATTTTCGGTTTTTTGAAACGTGTGTTTCCGAGCCTGCCACACTACCCATGCATCCCAGCCCAAAACCAGTACGATCACAATTGCCACCGCCATACTTAACCACATCATAGCCCAGAAACCTTTCCTGGAAACAGCATTTCGCCTGGCCCTATTTGCTTGCTAAAGAAGTACTCTGGGGGTCCGTTCCGACACCCTATTCAAACACAGACGCCTTCACGCCATCGCCAGCAAGTCATCACAGCTGCCAGTGACATTCAGGCAACCGTGATGACGATAAACCATTAAGGCTCTTCAACACTAATATTATCGTGGTCGCGTGCCAAATCTTGCAATGCTTGTAGCGCAGATCCACCGGATGCGTTCGATACTACCGGCGGTTGAACTGTAGCGCTGGCATCTGCATGTTGATCGCCTTCTGTAGCAGAATCATTATCAAACACCAGTGCGCTCAAATCTTGTGTATTGGCGGCAGTACTGTGCAACAAAAATTTGGGTTTGCTGTAATCGAGCGTCATCCATACAACCAAATCCATATTTTTTTGGAAGCCAAACAAATCCCACAACCGCGCCATTGACATACGCTGCTTAATCGCTACGATGCGACCACGCCTATCTTGATATATGTCCACGTGTTCCGTTAATTGCATGGGTTTGGTTTTTTCAACCTGATCGGTATTTCTCATCACCACATCCGGCAATGTCATCAGTCGCTCCAATTGGCTGATAACTTCTAATGCATCCTTGTATTTTTTCTGTTGCACAGGCGCAGATTGGTTCTGTTGCTCAGCGACTTTAAGTTGGTCTGACAAACTCTTCAGCATGGCTGCGGCCATTTTTTGGTTGTCGTCATCGGTAAGCAGCATGCCCACTCGAGAATGCGCACCTGCGCGACGCCCATCTTCGTCCATGGGCAGCCGCTGATAGCGTTGAGGGTCCAAGCTGGCATAGCCATCATCAACGGCTTTAGGCAACGCTGCCCATAATTCTTTCATGGGCAAGTCGCGACGTATGTGCTCAGGCAAGGTCACTTTGACATAACGGTCACCCAACACCGTGCCTTTACCCAAGCCAAGTAAATCCCAATAAGGTGCGATCGCGCCTGGATCCACCACCATAGTGGCTTTTTTGATGTCTAGCTGCATAGGTAGCCGCACCAATGACAAGGCATTCCGAGTTTCATAGCGCAACTCAGGGATGACTTCAATCTGGCCACCAGGTAAGTCCACCGCACCACTAAATGGCGCCGATACCGCGCTGGCAAAGAAGCGCTGCCAACGTAGTTTCGCTGGACTAGATGCATCTTCTTCTGGCGGCTCATCGACATCATCCTCAGTGGCATTTGCCATCGATATGGTTGATTGGTGCATAGTGGACGATTCAGATACAGATACAGATTCATAGGACACCACAGCAGCATCAGAAATAGCGGCCTCATGGGCACCCTGCTTTACTTCATCTACTGCGGATGCCTGCTTCGCCGCAACCTGCCCATCAGATGCCTGCAAGGCACCGTCTAATATTTGCAAGCGGTATTGGCCACTAAAATTATATTGGTTGTCTTGCAGCAGATTACGTTGCATACCATAGCGCACCAATTCATCTGGACGTTTCTGATCCAATTGCGCACAACCGCCCAACACCAAGGCCGCGCAAGCCCCAACACTCAATGGCAACACTAATTTCATGCCTGCTCCCTTTAAAAATCAAATAAAAATAAGTTCTGGCTTGTCAGAGCAAATGGCTATCCATATGACCCAATCTTGACTGATCACACCACGCAGCCAATATAGCCTCATAATCAAACCCAAAACAATGCGCTTCAACCATCACAAGTCATACAATGCTCTTTTAGGTGCTTTATTCATATCTGCTACTGCTGAATGCTGATTCATTTTCGTGGAATCTTCAAATATCTTCAACTCTTTCATAACTGATAAATGGCTTATAGCATGCTCTTGCAAGGTATGGATTTTTCAAAAAGACATCCTCGTTTTGGCAAATGTTCGATGCCACTACATTGCCAACAGGCTCTATACTGCATGAGGTTCAGGGTATACCAAATATGCATGCACCATTTCCTTTCAAACAACATTCATATCTCCACTCAACTCACTGATTTCCTTCCACATACTTTCAGGATTAAATTTTTTCATACTGACAACAGCATGAAAATTTCGATAAATATTTATTTTATTTATATTTTGCTGTTAATTTTTCGAATTTCTTAATGATTTAAAAGGCGCTGATTGCCTATGCCCAATCCATTTAGCAGATAGCAGACTATCGCTGTACCCATTCAGAAAGAATGGCCTGCCTTCGCAGCCTGTCTTATTTTTGTCATCTTCTCTTTTCTCTGTCTGCAAAACCCCCTAAACTGCGATTTTGACGCAACTTTACCTAAATATGAGGAGTATGTATGAACTGGTCTATTGTTTCTAAAACCGCCATGGGTCTCGTGGCTGCCACCTTGGTTGCAGCCTGCCAACCGCACGACCCCGCTGCCAAAGCAGGGAGCGATACCGCTGCTTCAGGCAACGGTGCCGCTAAAACCTACAATGTAGCCATGAATGCCAATTTCCCACCTTTTGAATCCACCAGTACCAATGGCGAAATCGTGGGTTTTGACGTGGATTTGATGAATGCCATTGCCAAACAAGCTGGTATTAAAATCACGTACAAAAATCAGCCTTGGGACGGCATTTTCCAAACGCTCACATCAGGCGATAACGATATCTTGATTTCAGGCATCACCATCACGCCAGAACGCAAAGAAACCATGGCATTTTCCGACCCTTACTTCGAAGTAAAGCAGGTGATTTTGGTACCCAAAGGCCAAGACGTGAAATCCATCAACGACTTGAATAAACTCACCAAAGTTGGGGTCACCACTGGCACCACTGGCGATACAGCTGCACAAAAAATTCTCGGCACCACCAGCCCCAAAATTGCCCGCTTTGAAAGCCTACCTTTGGTAATTAAAGATTTACAAGATGGTGGCGTACAAGCCATGGTCAGCGACAGCGCAGTGGTGGCTAATTTCATCAAGCAAAATGGTGATAAAGGCTTCAGCATGGTAGAAGTACCCGATTTCCCGAAAGAAGAATACGGTATTGCGGTGCGAAAAAATGACACCGACCTATTGAACAAAATTAATGATGGTTTGAAAAAAGTACGCGACAGCGGCGAATACGATCAGATTTACAGCAAGTATTTTGCCAAATAATAGCTAATTTGGTTGGATAGTCCCATAGCAGCCTTTTTTTTAAGCCACCGCACGCAACGTCGTGCGGTTTTTTATTGTGCCTAACCTCAGATTACGCCATATCCGGATACAAAAGTTCAAAATCGCATCAAGCCCATTTTGCAGACACCTCACGCTATTGCGAGCATTGTTTTGATGCCATATCGGCCACAATGCACGCTCATCAACCAAAATAATGCAAACTGACTTCATCTTGGCTATTTAAATCCATAAGACAAATTCATTGCTGATGATAATGCTGCGTAGGAATGGGTGTGATTATGATGAATAGCGCTTCATCCACACCCAATCTTATCGGGCCACCTGATTAATGAAACCGTTTTTAAAACTGAATACCAGTACAAGCCGATTAAATTACCCTATTATTTCAATAATTTATTTCTAAGCAATAGGCTCTCTACCACAATAAAAGCTTCAAGCAACAAGGCTGCCTGAACATTCAGGCAGCCTAATCAAACATGACATAAAGTACTTAGCTATACACTGTGTTTCAATTGCTCCATGACCTGTGGATTTTCCAAAGTCGAAATGTCAGATGTGATTTCCTCACCTTTGGCCAAAGAACGCAACAATCGGCGCATAATTTTACCAGAACGGGTTTTGGGCAGATTTTCACCAAAACGAATGTCATCGGGCTGAGCAATTTTACCAATTTCATGTGCTACCCAGTTTTTCAATTCAGCCGCCATGCGCTTGGCTTCGTCACCATGCGGGCGCTCTCCTTTAAGCACAACGAAAGCCACCACCGCCTCACCTTTAACATCATGTGGTTTACCCACCACCGCGGCTTCTGCTACCAAAGGATTGGCCACCAATGCCGATTCAATTTCCATGGTACCCAATCGGTGCCCAGAAACATTCAATACATCATCGACACGCCCCATAATCCAAATATAACCATTTTCATCGCGATGCGCCGAATCCCCTGCCACATAGTATTTTCCTCCAAAGTCTTCAGGGAAATAAGTGCTTTTAAACCGCTCGTTATCGCCCCACACCGTACGCAACAATGAAGGAAATGGGCGCTTGATGACCAAGAAGCCACCATTGCCTTTTTCCACCGGAGCGCCCGATTCATCAACAATATCTGCGATGATGCCCGGCAAAGGCAAGGTGCACGATCCAGGTTTAATCGCCACTGCACCTGGTAAAGGCGCAATCATATTGGAACCAGTTTCAGTCTGCCACCAAGTATCCACAATCGGACAGCGACTGTTGCCCACGATTTGGTAATACCACATCCACGCTTCTGGATTAATGGGTTCACCCACTGTGCCCAACAAACGCAGGCTAGACAAATCATACTTTTTGGGTAAATCGGCACCCAATTTAATCAACGACCGAATGGCCGTGGGCGCGGTATAGAAAATCGTGACTTTGAATTTTTCGATGTCGTGCCAAAAACGGCCAGCATCCGGATACGTTGGCACCCCTTCAAACACCACTTGGGTGGCGCCCAATGCCAGCGGCCCATAAGCAATATAAGTATGCCCTGTAATCCAACCCACATCAGCGGTGCACCAAAATACATCATTGGGTTTGTAGTCAAACACCCATTTCATCGACACAATAGCACCCAATAAAAAACCACCGGTGCTGTGCTGTACACCTTTGGGTTTACCAGTGGAGCCAGAGGTATACAAAATAAACAATGGGTCTTCTGCTCCCACCCACTCTGGCTCACAGTCACTGGCTTGGTGTTGGACCAAATCATGCCACCAGATGTCACGGTCATCGCTCCAAGCCACATCCGCATCGGTGCGCTGCAATACCACCACTTTTTCCACACTGGTGCAATCACCGCCTGCCAACGCGTCATCAACGGTGGCTTTCAAAGGCACGCGCTTGCCCCCACGCACACTTTCATTGGCAGTAATGATAATTTTCGCCGCTGCATCTTTAACCCGATCTTTAACCGCACCTGCAGAAAACCCACCAAATACCACAGAATGAATGGCACCCAGTCGAGCACACGCTTGCATGGCCACCACAGCATCGGCCACCATCGGCATATAAATCACCACGCGATCGCCCTTTTTTACGCCCAGCGACTTTAAGCCATTGGCCAATTGACACACTCGCTCATACAGCTGGCGATAGGTAATATTTTCACTACTGCCATCATCCTTATCATAGATGATGGCCACTTTGTCCGCTTTGTCAGCCAAATGGCGATCAATACAATTGTAGGAAATATTCAATTTACCATCTTCAAACCATTTGAAAAATGGCGCATTGCTCTCGTCTAAAATCTTTGTGAACGGCTGTTTCCAAGTAATGTTGTCACGGGCCAGCTCAGCCCAAAAACCTTCATAATCGGCATTGGCTTTTTCACACAAGGCATTGTATGCGTCCATACCACTGACATTGGCATGAGCCGTGAATGTTTCACTGGGTTCGAAAACGCGGTTTTCTTTTAATACAGATTCGATGGCAGACATAATTTACTCCTTCTCAATCATACTGAAATGCAATTTGAATACTCTTTTTTCTAGACACTGAGGCTGCCTGAATGATTTCAGGCAGCCTAATGGGTGTTAGTGATCAGCTGCGTCAGACGCACCAATACCGGTCATGGAGCGCACATACTGAGCCTCAAAGCCGGCTTTATCTTTGGCTGCTTGTGCAGACTTATCGGTCACAGAGAAAAACCACGTTGCGATGAAGGCCAACGGAATGGTAAACAATGCAGGGTTACCATAAGGGAAAATAGGGGTTTCATGACCCAATACCGCCACCCATACAGTGGGCCCCAACACAATCAATACAGCTGCACTGAGCAAACCCGTAAACCCGCCTAATACCGCACCGCGCGTGGTCAATCCTTTCCAGAACATGGACAACATCAGAATCGGGAAATTACCAGATGCCGCCAATGCGAAGGCCAGACCCACCATAAAGGCAACGTTCTGTTTCTCAAACGCAATCCCCAAAATAATGGCCAAGACCCCCAATACCAGCGTGGTACCGCGTGATACCAACAGCTCTTGGCGACCGGATGCCTGCCCTTTTTTAATCACAGAAGCATACAAATCATGGCTCACAGCAGAAGCACCTGAGAGCGTCAAACCAGCCACAACAGCCAAAATAGTGGCAAATGCAACCGCTGAGATAAAGCCCAAGAAATAATCCCCACCCACTGCTTCAGACAAATGCACCGCCGCCATATTGGTACCACCAATCATTTCGATGACCGGTTTGCCTTCTTTCAGCACTTCGTGGAAAAACATGGGATTATCTTGGGTAACCAACATAATGGCGCCAAAACCAATAATGAAAGTCAAGATATAAAAATAACCGATAAAACCTGTGGCTACAAAAACCGATTTACGAGCTTGCTTGGCATCAGGCACAGTGAAAAAGCGCATCAGAATATGAGGTAAGCCAGCCGTACCAAACATCAATGCCAAACCCAAAGACAAGGCATCGATTGGGTTCTTCACCAAACCGCCTGGTTCCATAATACCGGTGCCTTTACTGTGCACTTCAGTGGCTTTTTTGAACATTATTTCTGGGCTAAAATTGGCGTATTTCAAGACCATAATAGCCATAAAAGTTGCACCAGCAAGCAGCATCACGGCCTTGATAATTTGCACCCACGTGGTGGCCAACATACCCCCAAACAACACATAGAGCACCATCAATACGCCCACTATGAATACTGCCCAATGGTAATCTAGACCAAACAACAGCTCAATCAACTTGCCCGCGCCCACCACTTGTGCGATCAAATAAATAATGACCACCAATAAAGTACCAGTCGCCGCAAAAACCCGCACCGGCGTTTGCTTGAGCCGATAGGCGGCAACATCAGCAAAAGTAAATTTACCCAAATTGCGCAAACGCTCGGCAATCAGGAATAACACAATCGGCCACCCCACCAAAAAACCCGTGGAGTAAATTAAACCATCAAATCCGGTGGTGTAAACCATGGCCGAAATACCCAAAAATGAAGCCGCAGACATGTAGTCACCGGCAATTGCCAACCCGTTGCGAAAGCCGGAAATGCCGCCGCCCGCGGTGTAAAAATCTTTGGTCGATTTGGTTTTTCTGGCTGCCCAATAAGTGATGTAGAGTGTGGCACCTACAAAAATAAAAAACATCACAATCGCAGGCAAATTAATCGCTTGTTTTTCTACATCGCCGGTCAGTGCATCAGCCCAAGCTGGCACGGCAGCCATGGAGGCTATTATTGGCAATAACAATTTTCTCATTTGATTTCCCCTTTGACTTTTTTCACCACATCTTGCGTCATTTGTTCAAATTCACCATTGGCTTTGTGCACGTAAATGCCGGTGATGGTAAAAGCAAACAGAATCACAAACAGACCCACATAAATGCCCCAAGTGGTTACACTGCCTTCAGACACTGGGATACCAAATGTGTGTGGACTCATTCCAATAAATAGAATAAATACCACATAGACAATGAACATCAGGCTGAGAAGCTCCATCCCAATACGGCTTTTCTGCGGGCCATCCGCTGAAATTCGGGATCAGTTAGTACCCGATGCGCAATCTGTTGATCCATGTCTCTCTCCTTTTTATAGTCTTGGCGCTGATTCGCGTGAGTGCATTTAAAACGAAGCACAACCTGCTGCCCAATTTTTTTTTTTTGATTATGAGTATTTGCTCAACAAATGACGCGCAGCAACATATTATAAAAATCAAATATTTATAATAGAATAAATCAAAATAATCTATTTGGAATCCACATAATTTTCAGGCAACATGCCTTTCCAGACGCGACCAGATAAGGGAGAATGACAGGCATACAAGAAAGCAGCATGACCACATAAAAATAAATAGAATAAGCCAGACAAAGGATAGGGTTCAGTGGATTTAAACCAACTCAAAAGTTTTGTGGCCGTCGCGCACCAAGGCAATTTAACGCAGGCCGCGGAAACCCTGCATTTATCACAGCCAGCAGTATCAGCTCAAATTAAAGCCATTGAAAAAAATTTAGACGTCGTGTTATTTGAGCGTAATGCACAAGGCATGGCCTTGACCAGAAGTGGTGAGGCATTTTTACCTCAGGCTGAAGCCATGCTGCAACACATGCACAAATTGGATCAATTTGCTGCAAGCCTTTCTACCACTTATGTCAGCGAGTTGCAGCTGGGTCTCATCCATCCCATGCCTGGAGAGCATGTGGCCCAACTCACACAAGCCATACTGGCAGCACACCCCACTGTGCAATTACAGTACCGATATGATTTAAGTGGCAACATCATTAATGCAGTGCGCAAAAAAGAGTTACATGGTGGCTTTTTTTTGGGGCACAACCCCTACCGGAATGTGTGCAGTCTATTTTTAGAAAACATTGAATATGTGTTGGTGTGCCCACAGCCATGGTTGCCTGAACTAACAGAAAATTTCCCCAAGAATCTCAACCACAAACCTTGGATTGCCATGTCTGAACTTTCAGGCAGCCACAAACAAATCCGCCAACTGTGGCGAGAACTGCGACTCAATCCCCCACAGTCAGTGGTATGCGATCAACAGCAGGCACTCATTGACTTGGTGGCTGCACATATTGGCCTCTCTCTGGTACCCAGAAATGATGCCGAACTCGCGCTCGCCCAAAACAAAAAAGTGGCCATTTTAAATCAGGCCACGCAATGGATACCTTTAAGTTTTATTTATGCCAAAGAGCATGAATTGGATCCAATGGTGGCCATCGCCAAGCAAGGCATTCAGCATACTTGGCCAAAATCAACGGACGCTGGATAAACCATCTCTAATCACGCACTTTATTCGTCGAAATAGCGCAGAGGCAAGTCAATTGATATTGGCCAATTGCGCCGTGTCTAAAGCGATCATCAACTCTTCATTGGTGGGAATCACCACGGCAATTGGATTATTCCCAGATTCACTGATGATGCCAGGGCGCCCATAGCAAGCCTCCATATTTGCATCGTGATCAACAGTAAAACCAAAGACCTGAAGATACGACAGTGTCTTTTCGCGAATGAGGGTGGAATTTTCGCCAATCCCGCCAGTAAACACCAAGGCATCAATACCACCATTGGCAACCATCATACCGCCCACATACTTGGCTAAGCGGTAGGCGAATACATCCAATGCCAGTTGCGCACCTTTATGGCCAAATTTAGCGGCTTCTTCGAGCATACGGCAATCATTGGAAAGATTAGACAAACCCAGCAAGCCACTCTCTTTATTCAATACTCGAGTAATCTCATCAATACTGAGATTGGCATTCTCATTGAGGAAAGAAAAAATACTGGCATCAATGTCACCGCAACGTGTGCCCATGACCAAACCTTCCAATGGGGTCATGCCCATGCTGGTGTCCACGGATTGCCCATTTTTAACTGCACAAATGGAAGCGCCATTACCCAAATGAGCAATCACCAAGGATAACTGATTGGGATCACGTCCCAAAAATGTGGCCGTTTCTTGGGCCACATAGCGATAACTGGTGCCATGAAAGCCATATTTACGTACCCCGTAGCGGGTATAGAGCGTAGAAGAAATTGCATAGTGATAGGCATGGGGTGGCATGGTTTGGTGGAATGCCGTATCGAAAACAGCCACATGTGGCAAATCTGGAAATGCCGTTTGCGCTGCCTCAATACCCAAAATATGAGCAGGATTGTGCAAAGGCGCCAACACAATACAAGCCTCTACATCGCGTTTTACTTCAGGTGTAATCAACGTGGAACTGGTAAATTTTTCTCCACCATGCACAATCCGATGTCCTACAGCAGCAATTTTCTCATATAAATGCAGCGCCTTGAGTTCATCCATCAATGCGGCCACCGCAGCCACATGGTCTTTCTCCGCTTCTAGCGCTAATTTATGTTTATTGCCATCCATTTTAAAGGTAATAAATGCATCATCATCACGCAGTTTTTCTGCCAAGCAGCTAATTAAAAGTTTTTTGTTGTGCACATCCAAGACAGCAGCTTTTAATGACGAACTGCCGCAGTTTAGTACCAATATCAAATTTTTATCCATGGTTGCCTGCACATTCCTTACGGTTTTAAAGACTATGTCTGAGTGCCATCATAACGCCAAAGCCATGCTTTTTTGCATGACTTAAATCATCGTTTTAATGATCGTATCGAATAATTAACATAAAAATAAATTAATTGGGTACTACCGAGCAAAAAAAGTTCGCGCACCCGTAAACCGCTGCTGAAAATAGGGTTGACTGAGCTTAGCGGTTCGAATCATGCCATTGCTGGAGGGGGCATGAATAAATTCACCTTCGCCAATATACAAGCCCATGTGCGAGTAAGGCTGCCCATTGGTGTTAAAAAAGACCAAATCGCCTACTTTTAAATCTCGCTGCTGAATAGATTGAGATACTGCCGCCATGTCTTTAGCGGTGCGTGGCAACTGCACATTCAATGCCTGCTGATATACATATTGCACCATTCCACTACAATCAAAGCCACTCTGCCTATCTGCACCACCAAAACGATAGGGTGTCCCAATTAAGCTTAATGAGCGCATCATCAACTCCTGCCCACCTATTTGTTGGCTTATATGCACGATGCGCACAGGTTTTAAATGAGCATGTTGCGCTGGGCGCTTAGGTGAGGATATGGTTCCACAAGACGCCAATGCCAACACCATCCCAATCAGTACACAATAGCGCGATCCAGCAAGCCAAATTTTTTTTTGCATCATGGTCACACCTTAATCAGTCTCAAATACGTCAGTCTGAGAAAACTTACACAGTTTATCGCATCCATTGGTCCCGCATAGACGATTTTATCTTATGTTTGTCGTACAATAGAAACAAATAAACACAGTGCCTCATTCATTTTATTCGGTATGCTTGACTTTCATTACGCCAACACATAGAGTATGTGCACTAATTTCAATAAATCCATCATTGCTTGAGCATACCAAGCTTAGGTTGGCAAGCAACACCAAACACACTCATTAGCCTTATTTATAGGAAAAACTCATGCAGGAATTTTCACCCTTAACCATTCGCGGCCGTAAGCTCATTCCCATTGTGCAAGGCGGGATGGGTGTGGGCATTTCCGCTTCTCGATTATCCAGCGCTGTTGCCCGAGAAAACGGAGTGGGTACTATCGCCAGTGTTGATTTGCGTCATCTACACCCAGATTTATTGGCGCAATCTAAAGAAAATCCTACCCAAGAAAAATACGATTCATTAAATCGTATTGCTTTAGACCGTGAAATTAAGACTGCCTTAGCACAATCTGAAGATCGAGGCATGATCGCGGTGAATGTCATGAAAGCAGTAAAGGATCACCCTGCGTTGGTGCGCCAAGCTTGTGAATCAGGCGCTCATGCAGTGGTCATGGGCGCGGGCCTGCCTCTTGACCTACCGGAAATGACCGAAAACTTTCCTGATGTCGCCTTACTGCCCATTTTGTCAGAATCACGCGGTATCAGCATTGTCTTGAAACGTTGGATGAAAAAAAATCGCCTGCCTGATGCCATTGTAATTGAGCATCCAGCGCATGCTGCAGGCCATTTGGGTGCGGCTACTGTTGCTGGCTTAAATGATGAGCGTTTTGAATTTAAAAGGGTTTTAGAAGAAACATTTGAAGTATTCAAAAAATTAGGATTAGAAAGCGAAAAAATTCCATTAGTGATTGCCGGCGGCATGGCCAATTTTCAGAAAATCACGGTTGCTTTAAAAGATTGGGGTGCTTCTGCGGTTCAAATTGGCACTGCTTTTGCAGTCACTCAAGAGGGTGATGCCCATTTGAATTTCAAAAAAACTTTGGCTGGCGCAGAAGGTGAACAAATTGTAGAGTTCATGTCGGTGGCAGGTTTGCCAGCCCGAGGTGTCAAAACCAAATTTTTGGACAGCTACATGAAACGTGAATCGGTATTACAAGCCAATGCCAAAGCCGATCCTCGCCGCTGCACGCAAGGTATCAATTGTTTGTCTGTGTGTGGTTTACGTGACGGGCTTGAAAAAGTGGGACAATTTTGTATTGACTTGAAATTGGCAGCGGCTTGGCGCGGCGAAACAGACAAAGGTTTATTTTTCCGAGGCAAAGACCCTTTGCCTTTTGGCAATGCAATACGCAGCGTGCAAGAAACTGTTCATTATTTATTAACGGGTGAAAACATGCCAGCCCAAAAAACCGCTTAAATATATTGCCTGTTCTTTCTTTGCTCATGAGCCGCCAAATTGGCGGCTCTTTTCATAAACTAACGAGCTAAACAAAGGCAACCATTTCTCACTCAACGCAATGGTGGTAGCATTCACTCACATTGCCCAAACTCATTTATTTTATTGATGCCCCTACCATGAATCCCAACTTAGCTTTATTGCAACCCTATCCTTTTGCCCGATTACGAGCGGCCATGAAAGGCCTTACACCCCCAGAACATGTAACGCCGATTCCCTTACACATAGGTGAGCCCAAGCATGCTACCCCTCAGGTTTTGATTGATGCATTAACGGCTCATTTGGACGGGTTGGCAGTTTACCCTGCCACCACCGGGCTACCTGAATTAAAACAAGCATGTGCCGAGTGGTTGAGTCGCCGTTATGATGGCGTACATGTCGATCCATCTCATGAAATACTGCCGATTTTGGGCAGTCGCGAAGCCTTGTTTTCGTTTGCGCAAGTCGTGATTGATGCCAATCAAGACAACCGCCCGATTGTGGTTAGCCCCAATCCTTTTTATCAGATCTACGAAGGAGCCGCGCTATTAGCCGGTGCCCATGTTGAATTTGCCAATTGTGAAGCCCCTCGTTTTATGCCTCAATGGCGCAACATTGACGAATCCCAATGGCCTCATGTGCAGCTGGTGTTTGTTTGTAGCCCGGGCAACCCCAGTGGTGCAGTGATGAATCTAAATGATTGGGCAGAATTATTTGCGCTGCAAGACCAATATGGCTTTGTGATTGCCTCGGATGAATGCTATTCCGAAATCTACTTTGAGGATGCCGCCAAGCCTTTAGGCGCACTTCAGGCAGCCGCTCAGCTTGGCCGCAATTTTGATGACTTGATGATGTTTACCAGTCTCTCGAAACGCTCCAATGCCCCGGGGTTGCGCTCTGGCTTCGTAGCGGGTGATGCAAAATGGATCGATGCGTTCCTGCTCTACCGTACCTATCACGGCAGCGCCATGAGCGTGCCGGTGCAATACGCCAGCATTGCCGCTTGGCAAGATGAGGCACATGTAATCGAAAACCGACGACAATACCGAGAAAAATTCGATGCAGTATTGCCCATCTTGGCCCAATCATTTGAGGTCACCAAGCCCGATGCTTCATTTTACTTGTGGTTAAAGGTGCCTGGCGGCGATGATTTGGCTTTTACTCAAAAGTTATGGACTGAGGCAGCAGTCGAAGTTTTACCAGGCCGTTTTCTGGCACGCAATACGCCTTTTGGCAACGCTGGCGAAGGCTATGTCCGGATCGCTTTGGTGGCTCCTCTGTCGCAATGTATTGAAGCAGCGCAACGCATGATTGCCTTATACCCCAACGGCTGATTTCTGAACAAACTATCCCTATAAACCCATTCAGGCAGCCTAAAGGCTGCCTGAAGTTCAATGATTTAGTGGGCTTTCGTTGGCTTTACCAACATTGGTACACAAATGGTCGGCCACCACGCACACCTCGGCACCACCTGGGCCGCATCATCCAATCCATATCGGCATCCATCCGTCGCTGCAATTCCCAATTGCGGATTTGTTGCAAGCGCATTTGGTTCAAGTAATTGTCCCAAGCCAGTTTATAACAACTCTGAAACAACGGAGAGCTGACTTTATCGCGATAAGCATTGGCCGCTTTCGCGGTTGCAGGTTGCGTAAAAAAGCCAGCGTCCGTTTGTTGTTGGCGCATCAAGTCAGCTGCTTGAGGATCACATTGCGCCGCCAGATCAAGTGCCAATTGTTGCTGAGCAGCTCGCGCCCTTGCTGCTTGAGCGGCTTTTTGCTCAGGGGTCACACAACCGCTCAAAATTAAAGCGGTCACTACCAATAAGGCTATTTTTGTGTATCGCATCCTATACCTCCTCGATACTAAACACCACTGAGCGCTATTGCTGTGTGCGCATTCGGATGAATTAAAAGCGGATAAGCAAGCTTAAAACGCTTCATCAGCAACGTCAACTCAACACCTTCTACAACCCTCTTCACACTTTTGTGACAAAACAAAATTATCCCAAAGTGACCATGCAAGAAAACCACGCCAAATAATGTGGTCATCAATATTACTCATGCCCAGTCGATTCAGGCAACGTCATCCAAGGCTTTCTTTGCCAATAAGGCCGGTATCCAGAGTGCGAATGCCATGCAATGGGTTCGCTGGACAAGGTAGTTTGCAAAGCACCCATGGCATCGGTGCGCAGCAAAATAACCGCATTGGCATTCAGTACAGTGCGCACTTGAGCATGCGGATGGCCATAGCTATTGGCAAAGCCACTAGAAGCCACGGCCCAAGTGGGTGATACCGCATGAATAAAACGCCCATCATTGGATGTATGGCTACCATGATGGCCTAAAATCAAAACCTGGCTGTATAATTTATCTGCATAATATGCAACCAGTTGGCGCTCACCTTGCTTACCTAAATCGCCTGGAACCAACAGCGCTTTATCACCGGCAATGACCCGCAGCACACAGCTTTGGTCGTTATTACGGGTACTCAGTGGGGGCAAATTCAACCATTCAAACCACACACCATCCCATACCCAAGCTTTCCCAGCACGGCAAGCAACTGTCGGAAACGGGTAAGCTTGTGTTTGTCCAGCCCATATTTGATGCGGGCGCAATTGCTGCAATATCAACTCAGCACCGCCATCATGGTCGGAATCGTGATGAGACAGTACCAACGCATCCAACCGGCGCACCCCGGCTGCCTGAAGGTTAGGTAGCACCTGCATTTGCGCCGCATAAGCTGTTCCTGTATCAAACAGCAAATCATGCTTAGCCGTTTGCACCCCCACTGACAACCCCTGCCCCACATCCCATACCGTCACGACAGCTTGCCCTTGACGAGGCCTTTGTACTGGATAGTCAACAACAGCAGTAATATCAACCACGCCCATAACTTCAGTGGCATACCTTTGGGCATCAACAGCAGCAATACAGCAGGGATAGACAGCAACCACAACATCAAAGGAGCCCGCACTGGTGAAAACATCGGCGCATATTCGGCTGCGCTCTGCAACACAACCAAAGTTTGCTGCGCCAGCCAAGCCACCAACGTCAGCAAAGGAGACCAGGGCAACAACAAGCACAACAAAGCCATAGGCACCAGCACCAAAGTAAACCATGGAATGGCGAGCGCGTTAGCCAATGGACTCACCATCGGTACTGAACCAAAGCCATACGCCAGCAACACCACAGAAACGATACCTGTTGCCCATTGAGCCCGGGAGAACTGGCGCCACTTGGGTAAATGTAATACCCCTTGCATGGACAAGAGCACAGCAGCCACCAATAAAAAAGACAGCCAAAAACCCACCGACAATACGGCTAATGGGTCAAACAACAGCACTGCCGCCATGGCCAGCAGCCATACTTGCCCCATGGTATATCTGTGCTGTCGCCACAATGCCCACACCACCACAGCAATCATCAGCAATGAGCGCTGTGTGGGCACAGCAAATCCTGCCAAGGCGCTATAAATCAGGGCCGCTAACAAAGCACTCGTCTTTGTCCACCAAAGTGGCCGAGCGATGCCCCAAGGCCACCACCGCAACCACCAACGCACCAATCCCGCCATCAGTAGTGCAAACATGCCCACGTGCAACCCAGAGATGCTGATCAGATGGGTAAGACCCAAAGCCCGAAACACCTGCCAATTTTCTGCTGACAATGCCGTTTGTTGACCTACACTCAATGCTTGCAATAAACCGACTCCTTGCGGGTAAGCGGCTGCTTGCTGCTGCCAAGTCTGGCCCAACTGACTACGCAGTTGCTGCCAGCGCAGGTTCAGCGTTGATACCGGTGGCAATGCTTGACGCCCCTGGCGCACAGTGGCGCTACCAGATAAATGATTGGCCAGTGCCCATGCTTCACGGCGATAACCCACAGGATTGACCTCTCCCACCATGGGCCGCACCCGCGCCTGAACTTGCCATCGACTGCCTAAAGGCCAGTTTTGATGTTGATAATCAGAAATGATTAAGCGATGATGAAGTGAGCTGTTTGGGCTGACTGCGGCTGCCTGAAAGCGCACGCGATGGGTGTCACGTTCAGGCTCAGTTAACACGGTTAGAATCAAGGTTTGTGCTGTGGGAGAGTCCATCATAGGCCATTGTTGTTGCAACACTCGTTCTGTGCGCCAAACACCAAAAGCCAATCCCAAACACAAAGCCACCCAACCAAGCCAAAAATATCGGCGCCACATCAGCGCTACCATGCCAATGCACGATGCCAGAACCAACCACAGCGCCAACAGTGGTTGTGGCAACAAAAATGACAGGCACACGCCCATTACCCACCACACCAAGCTAGGCATACGCAATAATGTGTTCATGGGTCACCCCCCCGCACAAGCAAAAAAGCGGTTGATGGACTTTCGGGCAACCCTCAACCAGACTAGGCTAAGGAAGATGCAAAATACTCAAGCGTAACTCATCAAATAAACGGTCTGCATCCACTTCGGTTATCCATCGCGCATTGACGGGTAGATTACTTTTGCCCTGCCAATCCACCACACTGGCACCCAATGTAAGCGACCCTTGTAACTCAACCGCCACAGCGCATGATCGACCATGAAACATATCTGGAAACACGGCACATGCAACCGCGCAGGGGTCATGTAGCGGACCGCCTTCCAAGCCAAATTGCTGAATATCATGGCGCTCATAGCTTTGTAAAATATCGGCCAATCGGCGACCATTTTGGGTGCCAGTTTGGCGCAATCCGTTCATACGCGCAGCGGTGACACATGCCTTATGGCTCACATCCAAGGGCACGATGGTTATCGGCGCACCACACGCCAACACCACCGCTGCCGCATGGGGATCAACATAGAAGTTAAATTCTGCCGCTGGCGTAATATTACCGGCTTCAAAATAACACCCCCCCATCAACACGATTTCTTTGATGCCTTGGACACAATCCGGTGCCAAAGAAACGGCCTGCGCAATATTGGTTAGCGGCCCAATGGCACACAATGTCATGCTTTGTGGCGCCGCTCTGCGCAATATATCCACCAAATAGGCCACTGCATGAATGGGTTGCAACGGTGTCTGCGGTTCATGTCGAACCGCACCATCCAAACCATGCTCCCCATGCACATTGGCCGCAGTCACTAGAGGTCGAATCATAGGCTTGGCCGCACCCGCATAGACTGGAAAAGTAGGCTGCTCAACCCAATCACACAGCATGCGGGCATTGGTAGTCACATCTGCCAAGCCCACATTACCTGCCACTGTCGTGATGGCAACAAAATCAATCAAACCCCGCTTGGCCAAGCCATGCGCCATCAAAATAGCGGCCGCATCATCTTGTCCGGGATCGGTATCAATAATCAATTTAATGGCTTCGGTCATGGCAAACACTCCTTACTAAAGCACGCCAACACAGCAACGGGAGTCATAGCCAATTGGCAGAGCCACATCAAATTGAGCAAAAACAGCAGACATCATGGGGTATTTATTGCACAATCACGCTAATTTGTATATGCATACACCACAACATCAACCCAACCAAAGCCCTTCCTTTGCCTGAATTGATGTCCCCCCAACCCCATTTCGTGAATCCAAGTATGACTGTTCATCGCATATCCACATCCCTACTGTACCCATTATTGAGCGTAGCAGCCGCCACCACCCCGCTGATTGCCCACGCGGAAGAGGCTGCCATGGCCTGCACTACCATTGAAGACAATGCAGCTCGGCTCGCATGCTTCGACAAGGTATATGCGGCGCAATTGCCGCCCAGCTCAGATGTACTGGCTACCACCAATACCCCCAAGCGCCCCATTGATCTAAGTAAATCATGGGATGCCAGTGTGGATCAAGGCACCACAACCGTGGTGCTGGCAAAGCCGACAAACCAAGAAGCCATCATCAATACTGATGCTTATACGCCTTTGAGTACCCTCTACGATTTAGATCAAAACGACTCAAATGGCATCCTCACGGTACGTGCCCACAATCCCATGTATTTATTGCCCGGATGGTTTAACAGCAAACCTAACTATAATCCTGGCACGCCCTCGCAAGATACGGTGCATTACAGCCGAGAAGACCAGAAAAAAATTGAAGCGAAAATGCAAATTTCGTTTAAAACCAAATTGCTGGAAGACCTTTTTCGCACCCGAGCCGATTTGTGGTTTGGTTATACCCAACAATCACACTGGCAAGTTTGGAATGGGCACACCTCTGCACAATTTCGCAATACCGATTACATGCCAGAACTCTTCATTACACAGCCCGTGCACGCCAATTTGCCATGGGGCGGAAAATTACGCATGATCGGCGCAGGTTATTTGCATCAGTCAAACGGTCAATCCGATCCACTGAGTCGCTCTTGGAATCGAATTTATGCCATGGCCGGCGCTGAATGGGGTAATTTAACCGTTATCCCTCGAGTGTGGTGGCGCATACCGGAAAGTAAGAGTGATGACAATAATCCCGACATTAACCGCTACATGGGGTATGGCGACCTGCGTTTACAATACCGATTCAGCGATGCAAAAACTTTGGGCACCACGCTGCGCCTGAATCCGAAAACCGGTAAAGGCAGCATGCAGTTGGATTATAGCTTCCCGCTCGTAGGGAAATTGAAGGGCTATGTTCAAGCCTATGATGGATACGGTGAAAGCCTACTCGACTACAACCACCGCCACAGAAGCATTGGCATTGGGATTTTGATGAATGATTGGGATGGATTTTAAACCCTTCCCGCGTTCTGTACTTTTATATTCAGGCAGCCTAATATCACCGCACTAAGCTGCCTGAATGTATTAAACCACATCGCGCCAATGAGCTGCCACACAATTTTCAGCCTGCCACACACGTGCAAAAGCGGGCGAACTTAACCACGCAAATTCACGTTCCCGCGCCACTTTAATATCGTCTTGCCAGCCCGATTGCGCCTGTGCAGGATGACACATCAATACCGTAATCTCCTGTTCAGGCGCAACGCTCAGCCAATATTGCCAAATTTGCGCCAACTGCTGCTCATCCGCATCAAACCCATAAACGCCGCCAAAAGCACGATTGTGCCGCCAATGCTGCGCGACGAGCTGGCGCGTTAACGCCTGCCCACCCAAAGCGTAAATCAGTTTGGCTTTAAAATCAGTTTGGATGGATTGGGTGCTGCGTATGGCCACTTGTTGCACACCATAGCGTTCAGCCAAAACATGCAGCAATACTCGACGTATTTGTGGGAACTGATGCACATGCTGATGTCCATCGACAAATACCGGAGCCGCACCCATTTTGTGTTCAAACGCATCTAACTGCGTGCTGAGCAATGCTGCCAATAGCGAATATGACCATCGGCGCGCATAGGATTTCACCAGTATCGTTTTTAAGCTACCTTGATGCGCCAGACCGGTTAAATCGAAATGCAGGCCGATGTCAATGTGAAGCCGTTGTAGGGCAATCACCTCATCGCTACTGATTTGGCCCAAACTCATGAAACTGGTGGCCTGAATACGACCTTGCTCAGCTAAGGCCAACACGCCTTGATTCACGGCAGGCGACAAACCCAAATCGTCCACATTAATGATAATGCGTTTACTCATGTTGTTTCTCGCCACCAAAAGCCCAAAATTTACCCAGAACAAAAGTGAGTATGGTTACCAAGAGCGTCACCAGCAACCAAATCCAAACATAATATGAATGCCCAAAAAGCCATAATCCGCCTACAAACAACAATTGATTTAAGGCAAATCCACTGGTCGAGCTGAGAAACCAACGCCACAGGCTGGCCAACCAAGAAGCTGTCTGCATTTGCTGCCGAAAAGTGAGCCAATAATGCCCACTGAAACTCACCCAAAACGCCAATAGGAAAGCCCAAACATTGGCCCAAGCTGGGGCAACATGAACCACTTGTACCCAAAACAGCAAACCCACAAAATGTACTCCGGCTGCCGCAGCGCCCACCAATAAAAACCATGCTGCCTGAATACTCAGGACTGGCTGCTGGGGTCGCGACTGTCCCATATTTCATCCACCACATACAAAGGGCGTTGTTTGACTTCTTCATAAATGCGACCAATATATTCACCGATAACGCCCAGGCAAATCAATTGAACCCCGGCAGAAAACATAATACCTGCCGCCAAGGTAGGCCACCCAGCCAAATCTTTACCAAAAAACACCGTATCCGCTACGATAATCACGCCATAAATCAACGACAGCAGCGACATCAGCAAGCCCATGCGAGAAATCCAACGCAGCGGCTTCTGTGAAAATGAGGTAATGGCCACCAGCGCCAACTCAAATAAGCTGGCATAATTAAATTTGCTCTTCCCCTCAACACGCGCTTCCGCCTGAAACGGCAAATATACAGTTCGAAAACCCACCCAGGCGTAAAGCCTTTCATAAACCGTTGACGTTCAGGCAACTTTAACAAGGCGTTGACGACTTTGCGATTCATCAGACGAAAATCACCCGCATTGGGCTTGATTTCATAGCGTTGAGTATCTTGCATAAATCGGTAAAACCCGCGCTTCAAACCACGCAATAAATGACTTTCATGCGCACGAGTGGCCTGAATCGCAGCCACCATATCAACATCTGTTTGATGGTATAAATCCAGCATCTGCTGTAATACCGCCACCGGATGCTGGCCATCAGCATCCATCATCGCCACTAAGTTACCTTGCGCCTGCGCCAATCCGGCACTCAGTGCCGCTTCTTTACCAAAATTGCGCGAAAACCGCACCAATCGCAGCGCCGTATGTTCAGGCAACCCGCCAGCATGCTTTTGATATACATCCGTCAATGCTTGTCGGTTGCTGCTGCCATCGTCGACCAACAACACTTCACACACACTGGATTGTTTTTGCGTCAGCTCAAACAGCACTGGCAAAAACACATCTACCACCGATGCATCGTTGTACACCGGCAAAATGACGGTTAAGCCCACCGTGTTGGTTTCAATCACATTCCTGTCCTCTAAGCCACAAACATCCTATTTCAGTCATTTTACTGTGCTGCCACTCGAACACAAGCTTTCGGCACATAGGCACGCCAATGCAACAGCAACGGCGTTTTTTCAGGCAGCTTGGGCCAAGCAATGGACCAAACACCTTCATGCACCACCATATTCGAATCTTCCGCCAACCCATCCAAAAGCGGTACACGAGGATGATCGCCATCTGGCCACAGATACATGCTGCCACCTGCCCGTAAACGGGCTTGCGACATCCATGGCGTATACGCTGGATTGCCCGCAATCATCACGGATGGCGCAAACTGAGAATAAGATGCCGCCAAAATGGCTTGCCAATTGGCACCGCTGACGTTATCCAAACGACAAAGGCTCAGCTGCCGCCATTGCGCATCCACATGCTGCGCAATGGCAGATTGAGGCCAATCCATGCGCGACGGTTTGTGTCTAATTTGTGCACCAAATTGTACATACACCGCCATCAAAAGTGTGGCGATGGCCAGCCAAATGAAGCTGCCTTTCACCAAACCAACCGCTTTTCGGGCAAATACCTCATCAGGAATGAGTCGCACCGCGATCAAACCCGACAAACCCCACATGGGCATGCCCCACATGTCACGCAATCCCACACCAAACATGATGCCCAGGAACACCAATAACAACACTGGTGCCAACCCCATAAACAACAAAAAACGCGTATTGTCATCCCACGTTTTGAGTGTGGGTATGCGCAGGCGCGTGCGCGTGCCCACTAAAATCAACAGCAGTGGCAAATGATTGAGCAATTGGGTCAGCAAAAAGCCCAATGCCGCCAAGCGACCACTGTGGCTTTCGGCTTCTTCAGCACGCCCTTCGGCATAGGTAAACGGCAACCAATGGTGTTCAACCAGCCACACCACATTCGGCGAGAACACCACGCTCGCCAACAATAATGCCACCCACGGTTTGGGCGTAAGCCACAAGCGTCGATAAGGCGTGATGAATGAATACAGCACCATGGTGATGAGCAGAATCGCCACTGAGTATTTCACCAACATCCCTGCACCGGCCAGCAACCCAAACAACAACCAGTATCGCCATAAATTTTGCCGTGTGGCCAAATAAAATGCATACACCAGCGCAACCCAAACCGGCATCTGCGCAATATTGTGATTAAACTCTAAGGATGGCCAAGTGTAATAAAACACCCCCATCAACAAGAATGCGCTGACAGCCGCACGCTCGCGACTCATTAAATGGGTGCCGAAACGATAAACCAGCCACAGCGTTAAGGCGATGGTGCATTGGCTCAATAAATAGGGACCAATATGACCGAATACAGTATAGAAACTATAGAGTACCCAAGAAGACAACGGTGGGTGCTTGTAATAACCCCACTGCCATTCACGCCCCCAGTAAATGCCTTCCGGCACATCCAAAGGGTAGCTCGATGACAACATAAATGGCAACACCACCCACAACGCAAAATAAAGCGCCAAACACCACTTCAGTTTGGGTGATAAAAATTGATTGGACATGATTTCCTTCGACACCAACATAGGCGCGTCATTATAACAACAGCACTGACGAATGACTGCTTTCACACTGCAACATTACATCAACACATGGCATTCAGGCAGCCTAAAGGCTGCCTGAATGAATCAACGCGGGATATACAGCAATCTAATGCTCAATTTGCTGCAAAAAACTTTTGGTTAACGCTTCCCGTGGGCGCAAAAATAATTGCTCGGGTTCACCTTCTTCCACCACTTTACCCTCAGCCATCAACACCACATGATCGGCCACATCGCGGGCAAAGTGAATTTCATGAGTCACCACCACCATGGTCCAACCTTCGTCAGCCAAATCCTTAATGATGTGCAAAATGCCTTGCACTAACTCTGGATCGAGCGCCGAAGTAGGCTCATCAAACAACATTAAAGCCGGCTTAATGGCCAGCGCCCGGGCAATCCCCACACGCTGCTGCTGCCCGCCCGAAAGCTGGAATGGATACAAATTCGCTTTATCGGCCAAGCCCACTTTAGCCAGCAATGCCAAGCTTCGGCACGCACCTCCGCCAGCGAGCGTTTTTGTACGGTCAATGGCCCTTCCATCACATTTTGTAAAGCCGTCTTATGTGGAAATAAATTATATTGCTGAAAAACCATACCCGATTGACGACGCAATGCCAACAAATCGGACGCAGGCAACGGTTTGCTGAAATCAATGTGTAATACCGGTTGATCAGTAAAGTCTAAGGTGCCCGCTTCCGGTATTTCCAAGCCATTTAAGCAGCGCAATAAAGTGGTTTTTCCTGAACCTGAAGGCCCCAAAACTACCACCACTTGGCCCTTATCCACACTCAAATCAATACCATGCAAAATGGTATGCTCGCCAAACGTTTTGTGAATATTGCGTGCACGAATCATGCTCTCATCCTGTTATTTAGCCACATAGCGATCCAACCGCTTTTCCAAACGTGCTTGTACCGCAAACAATACCCAACAAAATAGCCAATAGACCAAACCGGCCTCAATAAACACCGGCAAAAAATCATATGCCCGATTGGCCACCTGCTGCGCCTGACGAAATAATTCCGTTACCGTCACCACAGCAGCCAAAGATGTGTCTTTAAACAAACCGATAAACGTATTCGACAAAGGAGGTACTGCCACTCGGCAAGCCTGCGGCATAATGATGCGTCGGAATGCCTGCATATAGGTCATGCCGATGGCAAACCCAGCCTCCCATTGCCCTTTAGGCACAGACAAAATGGCCGCACGAACGGTTTCCGATGCATAAGCACCCACATTCAGAGAAAAGCCGATAATGGCAGTGGGAATCGGGTTAAGCTCAATACCAACGGCAGGCAACCCATAAAACACCACCATCAATTGAACCAGCATGGGCGTTCCGCGGATCACCGAAATGTAAACGCGCACCAAGGCCAATAACATCCGATGGAGTAGCCCACGCACAGGCATTATCCGCAACAAGGCCACGCCAACGGCAATCAGCATCCCCAAAATAAATGAAGCCAGCGCCAAAGGCACCGACACCAAGAAACCAGCCTTGACCATAGGCCAAAACGCGCTGATCACCAGATCAGCGCGTGCCGGCGACATAAAAGGCAGAGCCGCCAATAAGTCAGTCAAACTCATTTAACGCTCACGTCTTCACCAAAGAACTGCTCACCCAGTTTTTTCAGTGTACCGTCTGCGCGTAATTCATCCACGGCCTGGCTGATTTTTTTGAGTGCTGCTTCATTGCCTTTGTTCACAATAAAGCCCGAACCCAATTTTTCATCCGCACCCGAACGCCAAGCCACTTGTAAACCAGAGTTGGGGTTTTTCTTCAAGTAATCCAGAAAGGCCAAAGAATCATTGAGTGTAACGTCAGCACGTTTTTGCTGCACCAGCGTAATGGCTTGGGCCATACCGTCAACGGGTACCACAGTCGCACCTGCCTTAGTGGCCATCTCGCCATAATTGCTGCTCAATGTTTGCGCTGCTTTTAGGCCTTTGATATCGGCGACGGTTTTTACTCGGTTATCACCCACTCGCGTTAATGCCATGGGACCTGAATAACTGTAATCGGAAGATTTATCAAATGTGGCCTGACGCTCCGGCGTGGTCAAAGCGACTTGATTGGCCACCACATCAAAACGGCCACCTTTCAAACCAGCCAGCATGGCATCCCACTGGGTTTCTTCAAATTTCACTTTGATGCCCAGTTTTTGAGCCACGGCACGGGTGACTTCCACGTCATAGCCCGTGAGTTTGCCACTTTCATCATGATACGTAAAAGGGGCATAAGTGCCTTCAGTACCCACCGAAATGGTGCCATGTTGTTCAATGCGTTCTTGCAGGCTGCCTGCAACTGCTGAAGTGGTTGATGCCGCAGAGGATGCTGAGGTTGAGCCTGCTTCTTTACCAGAGCATGCCGCCAACAAAACCGCAGTGGCGGCCAAAGCAAAAAGTTTACGGGTCATATTTTCTTATCCTTATGATGATGCGGTGGTGGCGGAAAAATTCCTCTGCCGCCTTTTGAGGTGGGTTATTGTACGGGTAATCGAGATGGCGACAAAGACGGCTTATTTGTATCGATAGTACCAAAAAGCATAAGCCTCTACACACCACTGAAATGCAGACCAATGCGTTTTCTGCATCCACGTTCAGGCAACCTCAAACCACATGAAACTCAGCTTGAATATGGCCATGCCAATCCAATCGCACTATATCTCCCGCCTGCAAAGGCCCAACACCGGCTGGGGTACCGGTGTAAATCACGTCGCCTGCCTGTAAACCATAAATTGTCGATAAATAAGCAATGATCTGCCCAACAGGAAACATCATGTCCACACTATTGCCTTGTTGGCGAATTTCTCCATTGATGAGCAGGCTAAATTGTTGCTCTTGAATGTCGCCAACCACATCTGGCGCAATAAAATGTGACAGGCAGGCAGCGGTGCGAAAGCCTTAGCCTTGGTCCAAGGCAATCCTTTTTCCTTACACACAGATTGCACATCGCGAGCAGTCAAATCCAAACCAATGGCATAACCGCCAACATAACGCAGGGCGTCTTCAGGGCTCACATGATCAGCATCGGCCTTGATATACACCACCAGTTCACATTCGTGATGCACCGATTCGCTAAATGAAGGCAACACAATGGCCTCACCTGTTTGTGCCAATGCTGAGGTCGGTTTCATAAACACCACCGGTTCTGTTGGCAAGGCATTGTTGAGTTCTTTAATATGCTCGGTATAGTTGCGACCAATACAAAAGATATTGCCCAAAGGCATGGTTTGTCCGTTGACTTGTATGGTTTTCATGATTCACTCTATTTACGGTTGTTTTATACGACACGGTAATACCATGGCGTTTCCATTATTGGGGTGTCAGATAGTAACATCGGCTCGCTTGCAAGCGTAACCACGATTCGCCCACAACACAGATAATCGCAAAAACACCAATTATGATGCCCAAGTGACAACCCGCCTATTTCAGCAGTACGCCTGCCATCGGCCACACTGCACATGCCATTGAATTATGTGCGCAAGCATATATATGCGGCAAAACCCAATGCTCGAAAATACGACAAAGGCTGCCTGAAACCCGATTGCGTGGCCAAATCAACCCATTCAAGTTCAGTCAACACAAAAAATTCATGGGATAGCCGCTGTTTTAATGCCGCTGTAAATTGTTCAGGCAACCCATGTGCCACAGCATACTCCGCCATGGCCGCGCGCTCAGTATCATCGCCTTGCATCAAATCACACAGCAACAATGGCGCACCCATTTTCGTATGCCGAGCAATACTGCACAAAAATGCCTGCTTTTCCCGCACCCCTGAAATGAAGTGCATGACCAACAAACACAGCACCGCATCATAAGGTTCGGACATGGGTAAATCCGCCACCAATCCATGAAAAAAATCCACTTGATGAATGCCTTTTGCCGCACACTTTTGACTGGCCATCGCCAACATATCGGCAGAAGTATCCAGTGCAGTAAAGCGCCAATCGGGTCTTTTCTGGGCCAATGCCAAAATCTCTGCGCCAGTGCCCGCCCCCACCACCAAAACCCGAGCATGCTCGGGCAACCTGGCATGTAAGACAGCAGCACTGACTTCATGTAATACCGTGTAACCCGGTACCAAGGTACTGATGCGAGCATCGTATTCTGTTGCACCTTGCGCCCCAAAGCGATCCATATCCGATTCCATTCTATTCTGCACACCCTCCATTTTTCGCCTCATTTACTGACCAATCATGAAGTTAAACAATGAAGTAAATCAAAACTAAAAGAGCAGTATCAATCTGGCCGAATGGCATCTACCGCTTGCTGCACAGTGTCAACGCCAATCAATTGCAAATTGGCAAAATCAGCCGCATGGCGTGGCAAATTGGCTTTAGGTACAATCGCGTGGGTAAACCCCAATTTCTCAGCTTCACGCAAACGCTCCTGCCCGCGTGGCACTGGGCGGATTTCTCCAGACAAGCCTACTTCGCCAAACACCACGGTTTTGTCTGGCAAAGGCCGATTGCGATAACTCGACAGCATCGCCAACATCACCGCCAAATCAGCAGCAGGCTCGGTGATTTTGACCCCACCCACGGCATTCAGAAAGACATCCTGATCAAAACAGGCCACCCCAGCATGCCGATTGAGTACGGCCAACAACATCGATAACCGATCTTGGGCCAAGCCCACACTCAACCGTTTTGGGGTAAATCCGTGGGCGTCATCAACCAGCGCCTGGATTTCCACCAATAAAGGCCGCGAACCCTCTTGGGTCACCAGCACACACGAACCAGCCACATCCCCTCGATAACTCGATAAAAAAATCGCCGATGGATTGGATACGCCTTTGAGACCCCGCTCGGTCATGGCAAACACACCCAGCTCATTGGCTGCGCCGAAACGATTTTTGATGGCGCGTATCATACGGTAATTGGAGTGGGTATCCCCTTCAAAATACAACACTGTGTCCACCATGTGCTCCAGCACCCGTGGTCCAGCAATGGCACCATCTTTAGTGACATGCCCCACCAAAATCATGCTGATGCCTTGTTGTTTGGCCATGCGCGTGAGCTGCGCGGCACATTCGCGCACTTGCGATACCGATCCAGGCGCAGAGGTAATGCTGTCGGAATACATAGTCTGAATGGAATCAATCACCACCATTTTCGGTTTGTGCTGCAACAACGCAGCACTGATGGCTTCCATGCGAATTTCGGCCAATAAATTAACACCCTCAGCAGCCACATCCAAGCGTTGAGCACGCAAAGCCACTTGCTGGCTGATTCTTCACCCGACACATACAAAATGGGTTCGTGTTGCGCCATCAAAGCGACTGTTTGTAGCAGCAATGTAGATTTACCGATGCCGGGATCTCCGCCCAGTAATATCACCGCTCCATCGACCACTCCCCCACCCAATACCCGATCCAATTCCCCCATGCCGGTGGGCGTGCGCGGTACCTCAACGGCAGTCACATGCGCCAAATTCTGTACCTGTCCCGCTTCTGCGGCCCATGATTGAAAGCGACCACTCGTCGCCACAGGCAATACCACGGTTTCTTCTAATGTATTCCACTCACCGCAATGCGGGCAACGCCCTTGCCACTTGGGTGCGGTGCCACCACAAGCAGTGCATTGATATTGGGTCTTGCTTTTCACCATAATGATTCCTTTTGTGCGCTGATATGGTAGCAAATTTGCGCACATCCAGGCTGCTTGAAACGAGTTTGCCGCCAGAGCATAACGTCACATGATAAAATAGCGCTTTGTTTTTGAGGATGGATTGGGCGATGACATCGGTTTGTGCTGACTCCATAGCAGCACTTTTGCCACAAACACAATGCCGTCAATGCGGTTTTGATGGCTGCACGCCCTATGCCCAAGCATTAAGTGAAGGTTCGGCCGCCATCAATTTGTGTACGCCTGGTGGCGAAGTGGTGATGCAGGATTTGGCGCAACTTCTAAACCGCCCGCCACAAGCCTTGGTCCAAGCCAACAAAGCGATAGCGCCCAAAGCCTTGGCATGGATTGATGAAGCCGAGTGCATTGGCTGCGCTGCCTGCATCAAAGTGTGTCCGGTAGATGCTATTGTGGGTGCTACCAAGCAAATGCACACCGTGTTGGCCGACGAATGCACTGGCTGCGAACTGTGCCTACCACCCTGCCCAGTGGATTGTATCGTCATGTCGCCCGTCACCGATGCGTGGTTACCACGGTCGCGCACTTTGGTTGAAGGTGATCATCATCAGCGTGAAGCAGCTGCGACACAAGCCCGCTTACGTCACCAACACAAACAAAACCGGCTTCGCCGCCAGGCTGAGGCAAAAGCACAGCGCCTAGCTGCCCAAAAAGCGCAGTTAGCGGCGAAAAAAGCAGCAAACGAAATACCCACCATCATATCTGCAAACAAAGTCAACCCTGCCGAGCTGATTGCCCAAGCCATGGCTCGGGCACAAAACTTGCAAGCACAGCGACGCGTACCCGACAATCAAGACGAATTTCAGCAACAACAAATCGCCAAGGCACAAGAACGCGCCACATATCGACGTGCCATGCACGATTTTCAATATGGCAATGCCGATGAAAAAGCCGCCGCACTGACGTATTTGCGCGAATTCAAAGCCAAACAAGCCGAGCAAGAAAACGTGTCCAAACGATCCCGTAAAAACCGCTGAATACCCAGCACCACCAATGGCAAACTTATGGAGCAAATATCGAAAGCGCAAAATTTGCTGTAATTGTTTTTTTCAGGCAGCATGTTTTTTTGTTGCGCACCCACACCAAGAAACAACTGGCTACGCCAAACGGCGTATTTTAAATACAGGAGATTACCCATGAAAAAAACACGATTCATATTATGCACATTCGCTGCGTTTGCGGGCCTTACAGCATGCGCTACTTCAGCACCGACACACGTCAACCCACTTCAAGGCGAGTGGGCCATTACCGCGATGGATGGCACAAAAGTGACTCAGGACAATTACCGCATTGGCTTCGACCCCAACACCCAGCGCTTCCACGCTTATTTTGGCTGCAACCGCATTATGGGCAGCTACCAGCAGCAGCAACAAGCTCTGCAATTTGGCCGCGCCGCCAGCACTTTAATGATGTGCACCAATATTCAAGTTGAAAATACGGGCAAAAATAGCTTGGCCGCGATCCAGACTTGGCGCGTGGTGCCTCATGGCAACGGCCAAAAATTAGAGCTCTTGGATGGTGATCAAAAAGTTCGATTGGAAGCGACTTTCGCTAACCCTTAAACAAACAAGCTCACCGTCCATCTTCAGGCCTTGTCTGCCTACAAGCGCGGTCTGCTTATTTTCAACACACATAGAAGTGGGTATTGCCATGCCAAGAATAGATGGCAATACATTGACTTTGTAAATGCTTGGCTTAATCGGGCATGTTAATTAAAGTCATTTGATGTGTAAAAAACCTAAGGCTGCCTGAAAAAGAAATCAATCGGTTCTTTTTCAGGCAGCCTTAAACACAAATCAACCCAATACACCAGAATGGCTTTAAAGCAATCTGGCATTTAATAAAACAATTACATGACATCTAAAGTGGCAATGCCCAACAACCCCAAACCGGTTTGCAGTGTTTGCCCCGTGAGTTTGGCCAGTTGCAATCGACTGTCGCGAACGGCGCCTTCTGCTTTCAAAATCGGACAACTTTCATAAAAACGGCTAAATAAAGTGGCCAATTGATATAAATAAGCTGCCAAGAAATGGGGGTAGCACTCTGCGCCACGTTATCCAATACATCTTCAAACTGTAAGAGCGCCAACGCCAATTGCTTCTCCGCAGCTTCTGTCAGCACCACTGACGCTTGTTCATCAAAGCAACCTGCTTTTCGCAATACACTGCTTACTCGAGTATAAGCGTATTGTAGGTATGGCGCAGTATTGCCCTCAAATGAAAGCATGCTGTCCCAATCAAACACATAATCACTGCTGCGATTTTTGCTCAAATCGGCATACTTAACCGCACCCAAGCCCACCACGTGGCCAATGTGTTGCGCTTCATCTAAGGCCAAATCAGGATTTTTACTACGCACCAAAGCCGTGGCGCGCTCATCGGCCTCATCCAACAAATCCACCAATTTAACCGTGTCGCCACTGCGCGTTTTAAAAGGCTTGCCATCCTTGCCCATCATCGTACCAAAAGGCACATGTTCGGCACGCACGTTTTCAGGCAGCCATCCTGCCTTGCGCGCCAGTGTAAACAATTCGGCAAAATGCAAACTTTGTCGCGCATCCACGACATACAACAGCCGATTTGCCTGTAACACTTGCACCCGATAGCGTAAGCAAGCCAAATCCGTGCTGGCATACAAAAAGCCGCCGCCTTTTTTCTGCACAATGAATGCCGCGGGTTCACCGTCTTGGTTTTTGAATTCATCCAAGAACGCCACTTTGGCACCTTCACTGTCCACCACCAAACCCTTGTTGATCAACTCATCTACAGTGGGCTGCAACATGGCGTTATAGGCAGATTCACCCATAACATCAGCTTCGGTCAATTTCAAACCCAAACGCTGATATACAGACTGGGCATGCTTTAGCGAAGCGGCCACAAATTGTTTCCACAGCGCCAATACCTGTTCATCACCGCTTTGCAGTTTCACCACATAAGCACGGGCGGTATCGGCAAAAGCGTCATCTTCATCAAAGCGTATTTTGGCGTTACGGTAAAACTGCTCCAAGTCGGCCAATTCCAAATCGGCACGACCCGCCTGCTGTTGTGCCACCAAATAAGCCACCAACATCCCAAATTGCGTGCCCCAATCTCCCACGTGGTTTTGCGCAATCACGCGATGCCCGAGGAACGTCAGCACGCGATTGAGGCTGTCGCCAATAATGCTGGAGCGCAAATGGCCCACATGCATTTCTTTCGCCAAATTGGGCGAGGAGTAATCAATCACCACCGTTTGCGGTTGAGCAGACTGAGTCACACCCAAGTGCGAATCATGCAAGGCTGCCTGAATACCGTGAGCCAAAAATGACGGCTGAATGCGCAAATTCACAAACCCGGGGCCAGCCACTTCTGCCGAAACAATGATTTTGCTGTTGGCCAGAAAATCTGCCACGGTTTGCGCCAACGCGCGCGGGTTTTGCTTGGCTTTTTTCGCGGCCCCCATCACGCCATTGATTTGATAATCGCCAAAATCAGCATTTTTGGCTGCTTGTAAGACGATGGGGTTACCGGCCAGCCCGGCAGCCGCAAAAGCGGACTCAACTTCAGCCGCCACAAAGGAATGTAGTTTCATGGTGATATTAGTCGTAAAAATGGGGCAAATTGTCGCATAAATGCCGCACACATGCACTCATCAACCCATATACATGCCTGAAAACAGCTTTTCATGCACATGCATGACACCCTCAACCAAGACAATAGCTAATGCACATCATGGCTGAAACGCAACACATCGAGCTGATTGAAGAAAACCCAAACCACATACAATTTCGGCATTACATCGGCATCAAAACCAAACCTCGCCACCAACATAAAATGATTAAAATAATCTCATGGATTTACAGGCAGGCACCCTGGTTGCCACTCGGCTCAAACCCTGTTCGCGATAGCATGATTCCAACATATTTCTTCTGCAATCGGGACAATTCGCCAATATCTCGTCTCTCTGCTCGGTACTTTTGGCAGCACTGTGCTGGCACAATTTGCGGAAATAATTCCTTTGTTTCTGAGCTTGATTGCTGGAAAGTGGCTTTCCTGACACATCAACCCATTGCACATTATTAAACGGCTCACTGCTGCGGCATTGCTGCTGCACCATGCGAAGAAATTCATTTTCGCGTTGCCGCTGCTCATCTTTACTGTAGGCAGCGCAACGTGATTTTACTTTGCTCACCTCATTGGCCGACCATTGAGGATTGGTCCACCGATATTCTTCATGCGTGGTGTACCCAAAAGGACAACAAGCACCCAGAACCAACACCACAATCCCACAGCTCATTATTCGACTCAACATCATGCTTTCTCCCAAAATCATTCGCCCATCCCACTCTAGCGTGCATCAGCCATTGAGGCTCTTCAGCTTACGCACGTTCTCAATAATAAACGACTACGCATATTTACTGGCACCAACCCCTGCCCCAGTCGCGCAGATACGCGTATAATAAATCGTTTGTTTAGTCTAAACCGTTGGTTCTCCCACAAGGATAAGCGCGACATGGCCGCCTCGCCTGCCGATGGCAATCAATTTGCCAAAGCCCTGAAAAAATACATGATCACCGGCATTCTGGTATGGCTGCCGGTGATGGTCACCATTTGGGTGATTACCTACATTGTGGGCGCTGCTGACCAATTGGTGAATATTTTACCAGCTCGTTGGCAACCACAAGCCTTATTCGGCTTTAAGATCCCTGGCTTGGGTTTATTGGCTGCCTTGATTGTGGTGTTTTGTACTGGTATTTTGGCCGCCAATGTATTGGGACGAAAACTGATTGCGGGCTGGGATTCGCTAATGGGGCGCATCCCCGTGGTCAAAAGTATTTATTCCAGTGTCAAAAAAGTCAGTGAATCTCTGCTTTCTGACTCGCGCCAGTCTTTTAAAACCCCAGTTTTGGTGCCTTTTCCGCAACCCAATATCTGGACAGTGGGTTTTGTGTCTGGCCACATACCAGAAAGTATTATTGAAGAGCTGGCCCAGACAAATCCCCAAGAAAATACAGCCTATATTTCTGTGTATGTACCCACAACCCCCAACCCCACCGGGGGCTATTACGTAATGGTGCGTACCAGCGATGTGCGACCTTTAGACATGAGCGTGGATGAAGCGTTGAAATACGTGATTTCATTAGGCATGGTGCAACCAGAAGAAATGCCGCACCCCCAGCAGCCGCAGCTGCCTTTGGCCGAACACACACCAGACAAACCTCTTTAACCTTGATACTGGTTTTCAGGCAGCCTGAAAACCGCAGTAACCTATATTTTGGATGATAAAAGGCAACTTATGCGAACCAATTATTGTGGCTTGATTAACGAGCAATACCTTGACCAAACCGTAACCGTAAAAGGTTGGGTACATCGCCGCCGCGACCACGGCGGAGTCATCTTCATCGACTTGCGTGATCGCGAAGGCTTGGTGCAAGTCGTGATTGATCCCGATACGCCAGAAGCCTTTGCCAAAGCGGATTCATCCCGCAATGAATATGTATTGAGCATCACCGGCCGCGTTCGTTCTCGCCCAGATGGCACGAAAAACGATAAAATGATTTCCGGCGGCATTGAAATTTTGGCTAAGGAAATTGATGTTTTAAACGCGGCCGCCACACCACCATTCCAAATCGACGACGAAAATATCTCTGAAAATGTGCGCTTGGCCAACCGTGTTATCGACTTGCGCCGCCCCGCCATGCAGCAAAATCTACGCTTGCGCTATCAGGTTACCATGGCCGTGCGCCGCTACCTAGACGGACAAGGCTTCATCGACATCGAAACGCCGATGCTAACCCGTTCTACCCCTGAAGGCGCGCGTGATTATTTGGTACCCAGCCGCGTATTCCCGGGCGAATTTTTTGCCCTACCCCAATCACCACAGCTATTTAAACAATTGCTGATGGTGGCCGGCTTTGACCGCTACTATCAAATCGTGAAGTGCTTCCGCGACGAAGATTTGCGCGCAGACCGCCAACCCGAATTCACTCAAATCGACTTGGAAACTTCATTTCTCACCGAAGACGAGATCATGGATATTACCGAAGGCATGGCCAAGTCTATTTTCAAAGAATCTTTGGGTGTCGACTTAGGTACATTCCCGCGCATGACCTGGACCGATGCCATGTTCCATTATGGCTCTGACAAACCCGACTTGCGCGTCAGCCTAAAATTCACCGAATTAACTGATTTGATGAAAACCGAGGCATTCAAAGTATTCCGTGGCGCTGCCGATATGCCCAATGGCCGCGTGGTGGCGTTGCGTATCCCCAATGGCGCCAAACTGACGCGTAAGGAAATCGACAGCTACACCGAATTCGTGGGCATTTACGGTGCCAAAGGTTTGGCCTACATCAAAGTAAATGACGTTACCAACATCAGCAATGGCGAAGGCAGCGGCTTGCAATCACCGATTGTCAAATTCCTGTCAAACGAAGCTTTACAAGCCATCATCGACAAAACCGAAGCTCAAAACGGCGACCTCATTTTCTTCGGCGCTGACAAAGCCAAAGTGGTCAATGAAGCCATGGGCGCGTTGCGCATTAAAATTGGTCGCGAGCATGGTGCCGACAATGGCTACTTCACCGATGAATGGCGCCCACTCTGGGTTATTGATTTCCCGATGTTTGAATACGACGAAGACGAAAATCGTTGGAGCGCCATGCACCACCCGTTCACATCACCCAAACCAGGCCATGAAGATTTGATGGAAAGGGATCCTGAGCATTGCTTGGCGCGTGCTTATGACATGGTTTTAAATGGTTGGGAAATTGGTGGCGGCTCTATCCGTATTCACCGCGCCGATGTACAGGAAAAGGTGTTTGCGGCGCTCAAAATCACACCTGAAGAGCAGCAAAACAAATTCGGCTTCCTGCTCAACAACCTGAAATTTGGTGCGCCTCCGCATGGTGGCTTGGCCTTTGGCTTGGACCGATTGGTCACACTTATGGCTGGGGCCGAATCCATTCGTGACGTGATTGCCTTCCCCAAAACCCAGCGTTCTCAAGACTTGCTGGTGGATGCTCCTAACCATGTGGATGAAAAGCAACTGCGCGAATTGGGTTTGCGCTTGCGCCAAAAAACACAAACAGAAGAGCCCAAAGCCTGATTCACTGCGACATCATTGTGCTGCATCCAAGCTGCCTGAATGACATCAGGCAGCTTTTTATTGTCTTGTGTTATGTTGTACCCTATTCACTAATGCCCCATTGAAGAAAGTTTGGTGCCCATGCGTCGAATCCTTTGCACTGGTTTCCTGCTGGTCGGCTTGAGTGCCTGCCAAGAAGAATCCACAGCCCCAAAGCCCAATGCGCTCAGTAAGGAAAGCCCTTCCACTAACCGCCCGCCCGATTCTGTAGTGGCTGCACAAGCAATCGCGCCCATGCCCAAAGATATCTACCAGCGCTTTGTGTGGTATGGCAATAAAACCAAGAAGCAACTCACACACAGCACGCCTCAACAAATACACGCTCTGTATACCCAACTCATTGCCCAGCAAAGTCCATTACTGGAAACGATGATGACGCAGCAGACGGCGTTTCTGGATAATTATTATGCACCGAAATATTGGCAGCAAAAGTGTAATGAATGTATCCGCCCCAGCGCTCTTTTGCTGGCCAAGCAGCAGAAAATGGCTCGCTTTGGCTTAGAGTATTGGGAAATTGGCGAAGGCATTGTGCTGATTCGCCCACAAGCGGATTATTATCTGAAATTATTTGGCGCCGATGCACCGGCAGATATGCAGGCCTATCTAAAGATACGCAGTAAGCAAGATAAAGTCTTGGATCAATCAGATGCGGGGCTGATTATTTCGTTTGCCGAATTGGGCCAACGTATTCACGAGTGGGAACAATTTTTGGACACTTACCCGAAAAGCCCATTGGCCAAAGAAGCAAAAATTCAGTATGCCATGTATCAAAACTGGTTTTTGCTAGGGCTGGACAATACCCCCACTTACCATAGGGAAGCAGAAGGCGAAGGCGCGCAAGTGGAACCTGAAGCAGAAGCGGCATGGACAAAATACCAACAGCGATATCCCAACAGTCTGACGGCCCGGTTGATTCAAAGCACGCTGGCCATCCCCCCGCAGGATTATGATTTAAAGCAACAGCAACTACAAAAACGACAAGAGCAAGCCTTAGGAATTAAACTGAATAACTAACCCATCGGGCTGCCTGATTGGGTTTCAGGCAACCTAGTTGCGCAACAGACCCAGCAGCAAGAAACCCACGTTATGTATCCAATGAAGTCAAAGCACCGGCTTCAAAATAAGTCTGCATAATCGCCATGGCCGCAACTTGATCCAAAGCCTGTTTTTGCTTTTTGCCAAACACTTGAGCCTCGGCCAGTAAACTTTCGGCCACCACCGACGTTAACCGCTCATCCACCCAATATACGGGGAGATGAAAACGACCATGAAGACGCTGCCCGAATTTTCGACACAAGGCCGTTGCTTCATCATCCTGTCCATCCATGTGTCGCGGCAAGCCCACGACCAAAGCCTGCGGCTGCCATTCACGGATTAATGCCGCAATGCGGCCAAAACGCGCGTCATTGGTGGTGGCGCATACGGTTTCCAAGGGATGACCGCTGCCCAATTCGGCTTCACCCACAGCCACGCCAATGCGTGCCGTTCCAAAATCAAAGGCCAATATGGTACCTTGACGAAGCGGCATTAAATCAGGCATGGCCAGCCAACCCACTGAGTTGTGCCATGTCCACATTCAATAATCGCATAGCAGCCTGATAACGATCGGCATAAGGGATATCAAATAAGATATGGGCATCGGCTGGAGTTGTTAACCAAGAATTATCAGCCAGCTCACGTTCCAACTGTCCTGCCGACCAACTGCAGTAACCGATGGTCACCACTGCTTTACGCACGCTATCACCATCGGCCAAACCGGCAATGATGTCACGCGAAGTAGTCATGGCAATGTCGTCAGTCACCAATAAGCTACTGTCCCAAGAGCCCACTGGCGTATGCACCAAGAAGCTCGATCTACTTGTACAGGCCCACCCATCATCACCCATTGATTACAAAAGCGATTGGGTGTAGGTGTTTTTGCCGCATCAAAAAGCAAGTCCATGGTCATCGGTGAGGGTTTGTTGATGACTACACCAACCGCGCCATCAGCATTGTGCTCACACACATACACCACGCTGCCGCCAAAAAATGGGTCAGCTAAACTGGGCATGGCAATCAAAAATTGATTGGCTAAAGAAAAAGGCTGCTGTTTTTCTGGCATGGTCTTCTTTGTATTTAAGGTGGCTATCACGCGCATACTCCTACCGCAATGAATCAGCTGAAATATGGGGATGCAGTTTGAGTTTATCAAGTGAACCCCCTTATAATACTGCATGAACGCAGCCTCTTCAGGCAGCCTATTTTTTTGTCGTTGCTTGAGTATGATCATTGGGCACACGAGCAACTGGTACCCACGAAAGGTTAATTGTGTCTTTAACCAAACCCATAGTTTTGCTGATCCTAGATGGTTTCGGTCACCGTGCCGAGGGTGATGATAATGCTGTTTTGCTAGCCAAAACACCGCATTTAGATGTCTACCGCCAACAATATGCTTACGGCACCATCGACGCTTCAGAACGTATGGTAGGGCTGCCCAGCGGCCAATTTGGCAACTCGGAAGTGGGCCATTTAAATATAGGCGCAGGTCGCGTGGTCCCGCAAGACATTACGCGCATCGATATGGCCATCGAGAAAGGTAGCTTGGCAGACAACGCCGTTCTCCAAACCGCGTGGCAGGTACCCAACAAAACCGTGCATTTGCTGGGGCTATTTTCAGATGGTGGTGTACACAGCCACATTGATCATTTTTTTGCTATTTTGGATGCCGCCATTGCCGCAGGCATGCGCAAAATCGTGGTACATCCTTTTTTAGATGGACGCGATACGCCACCACAAAGTGCTCGCCCTTATTTACAACGTTTGCAGGTCTACATGAACCAGCACTCACATGTTTTGTGCGGCAGCGTGGTGGGGCGTTTTTATGCCATGGATCGCGACAACCGCTGGGATCGGGTTGAAGCAGCTTACAATGCCTTATTTGGTGACGCGCCTTTTCAGGCAGCATCAGTCGAAGCGGCACTGGATGCCGCTTATGCTCGCGGTGAGCACGATGAATTTGTACAAGCCACCATAGTCAATCCTCAAGGCAAGCTGGCTGATGGCGATGCGGTGCTGTTTCTAAATTTCCGCGCCGATCGCGCACGCGAACTCACGCAAGCCCTGACCTTTGACGATTTCACTGGCTTTACACGCAAACACCGTGTTCATCCCGGCTACTTTGCCAGCATCACCAGCTACGGCACCCAATTCACGCATCCTGTTATGTTTCGCAAATCTGCCATTGAAAATGGCTTGGGTGAGTTTTTGTCGAAGCAAGGATTCAGCCAACTGCGTATTGCCGAAACCGAGAAATACCCCCACGTCACCTATTTTTTTAGCGGTGGGCGCGAAGAACCTTATCCTGGTGAAGAGCGCATTCTAATTCCCTCCCCCAAAGTGACAACTTATGATTTGCAGCCAGAAATGAGCGCACAACAAGTGGCAGATCAAATCATCAATAGCATCGCGCACCGCCAGCATGACATGATTATTTGTAATTTTGCCAATGGTGACATGGTTGGCCACACCGGTATTTTGCCCGCAGCCATCAAAGCTGTGGAAACCCTTGACCAATGTGTTGGCGAAGTGGTTCAGGCAGCCTTAGCCGCCGGCGGTGAAGTATTGATCACCGCTGATCATGGCAATTGCGAACGCATGTACGATGCCAAAAGCGGTCAGGCACACACCCAACACACCACCGATCCAGTGCCTTTCTTGTACATTGGCCGACCTGCCCACATTGAAGCCGGTGGTGCCTTAAAAGACATCGCGCCGTCCTTATTGGCCATGTTGGGCATCAATCCGCCAGCAGAAATGACTGGCCACAGCCTGATTCAGTTCAGTTAACGTCATGAAACACTTTATTGGATACGCTCTGGCCATGCTGTTGGGCGGTATGCCACCCATGGTTTGGTCTGCACCCGCGGCATCACCACAAGACTTACAACAAGTGCAAAAAGCGATTTCCGGTACCCAACGGCAAATCCAGCAAACCACAGCCACGCAAAAACAAGTGGACGCTTCACTCACACATACTCAAAACCAGCTGCAACAAGTGCAAAAACAGCTGGCCACCCTCGCCAAGCAGCGTGGCTTGAGCACGGCCAAATTACAACAACTGCAAACTCAGCTTGAGGAATTGAAAACCCGCATTGGCGGTGCCCAAACACAAGTGGCGCGGCTACTCAATGCGCATTACCGCAACCGCCAACCCAATGCCATCAATTTATTATTGAAAAACAACAGCGCACAGCAAAAAGGCCGCTTGTTGCAATACATGCGTTATGTTAATCAGGCCAATGAACAAGTCATCAGCCGATTGCGCACGCAACAACAGGCTCTGGCGCAACAACAGCAAGCCATTGCCCAACAACAAAGACAATTGACTCAGCTGCAAGCCAAACAAAAAAATGTCCTTGCCCAATTGGGCCGCCAACATGCTGCTCAAAAAAACCAAAGTAATCAGCTGGATCAGCAACTGGACCAACAAAATGCCAAGTTAAGCACACTCAAAGCCAACGAGCGCCAACTCAGTAACCTCATCAGTCGCTTGAGTGCACAAGCAGCAGTAAAACGCAAAGCGGCAGCCAATGCCCATCATCAAGCACAGCAAAAACGCCAAGCTCAGCTGGCGGCTTCTACCCAAGCAGCCAAAATACCAGTGGCGCCACCTGGCAAAAAAAACACGCGCAGCACCATCCCCAAATCCACACCCAACGCCGCAAAATCTACCCTTACCGCCGAAGATATGGCCTTGCAAGCACCGCAGATCGCCACAGAAGCGCCAACGGAATTGAATGGATTTGCTCGTATGCAAGGGCAAATGCGCCGACCCGTTAGCGGTCGAGTAGCCGGCCAATTTGGGCAAGCCAAACCTGGTGGCGGCACATGGAAAGGATTGTTTTTCGCCACGCCTCCCGCCAGCGTACAAAGCATTGCGCCAGGCGAGGTGATTTATGCGGGCGCTTTATCTGGCTATGGCCATACTGTGATTGTAGACCATGGCAATGGCTATGTGAGCGTTTATGCTGGCTTAGGTGGCGTGGCCGTGCATTCAGGCAGCCACATCAGCGCACGCCAAGGCATAGGACGCAGTGGCAGCCTACCCAATGGTGAAAATGGCTTGTATTTCGAAATTCGTTACCATAGCCAACCGATGAACCCTTTATCATTCATCAGCTGATAGCCGCTTAAACATCACCATTACCCAACATCGATTAGCAAAGATTTACCCACTTGCACTTGCCCTCTCGACATTTTTTTTTTAAGCTCTGCAAGCTGTGTAGCGCCCAATAAACCATTATTTCGGGCACACACCATTGACACTCAGGGAAAGAATTGAACCAAATGGCCAAACCCACCATCAAAAAAATTGCAATTTACACATTAGGTGCGCTGAGCGGCGCTTTATTGACACTGAGTGTACAAAGCTACGCCAACGGACAAAAAGAAGTATTGCCAGTACAATCGCTGCGCACCATGGCCGAGGTTTACGGACAAATCAAAGCCAACTATGTCGACAATAAAAATGATGACCAGATTCTCGAAGGTGCCTTAAAGGGCATGGTTTCGAATTTGGATCCCCACTCCGAATACCTCACGGTGAAGGACTATGCCGACTTACAAGAAAGCACCACTGGCGAGTTTGGTGGTCTGGGCATGGAAATTGGTGCCGAAGAAGGCTTCATTAAAGTGGTCTCGCCCATTGAAGATACGCCTGCCGAACGCGCCGGCGTCAAAAGTGGTGATTACATTGTAAAGATCAACGATGAATCAACCCGTGGCATGACTTCCACTGAGGCGGTGAAAAAAATGCGCGGTAAACCGGGCACCAAAATCACCCTAACCTTATCGCGCAAAGACGCTTCCCAACCGATTGTAGTGCACCTCACTCGTGCCATCATTAAGGTCAAAAGTGTGCGCTATAAATTATTGGAGCCCGGTTACGGCTACGTGCGTATTACTCAATTCCAAGAACGCACCGTCCCAACCTTGGTTGAAGCCATCGACGCTTTGCATCAAGAAAATAAAGCACCGTTGAAAGGCTTGGTGTTAGATTTGCGCGACGATCCGGGCGGCTTGCTCAATGGCGCAGTGGGCGTATCGGCGGTATTTTTGCAGCCAGGTGCTAAAGTTGTCAGCACTAAGGGCCGAGATAAAGCAGAAGGCATGGATTTAAAAGCCGTACCACAAGATTATTTGATGTCATCTGGGTCTGATCCCTTGTCGACCTTGCCTGCTGAAATTAAAACCATCCCCATCACGATCTTAATTAATTCAGGCACAGCCTCCGCATCGGAAATCGTGTCAGGGGCTTTGCAAGATCACAAACGTGCAGTAGTAGTAGGCACCCAAAGTTTCGGGAAAGGCTCGGTGCAAACAGTAATGCCATTATCCAATGGCGCCGCCATGAAAATCACCACAGCCTTGTATTACACGCCCAACGACCGCTCTATTCAGGCGCAAGGGATTGTGCCCGATGTCGAAGTTTTGGATAAGAAACGGCTGTATGAAAGCCGCGAAGCGGATTTGGCGGGCCACATTAGCAACCCGTTTGGTGGCAAGGAAACCAAGGGCGAAATCATTACCCAAGATCAAAACAGCCAAGCCGCCAGCACCCCCACCAATGCGGCACCGGATAAAAGTGCATCCAGCAAGAATGCGGATAATGAAGACGATTGGCTGAGCCGTCGCGACCCTAATCCAGCCAAAGATGAACAACTCAAAACGGCTTTGGATCTGGTGAAAAACCCCACAAAATGGCAACAATCATTGGGATTGGCTGCTAAAAAACCCGCCAAACCACTGAAAAAAAGCAGTGATGATTGAGTAGCCAATCTATGTTGTTTTTCTGCTGAGCAAAACCAATCAATGTACGCAGCCGTTATCCTCTCCGATAACGGCTGTTTTGCTACTGGCCCAATTTAATCAAATCATGACTGGCGCACAGAGATAGCTTGTTGGTGTTTAGGTTCTTGAGTTAAATGGTAAATTATTTCGATATACTGCGGTAAAATCAGTTCACCATGTTTATCTGTGAATGCCATCGCTTTATCCAAGCTGCGTGTGATTCGTACTAAGCAACTTAAATCATTCAACATGGATCCGCCTAACCAGCCATTGATCTGCCCTGCCGCGATCGCATCCAATACCTGCTGCCGAAAATCATAAATGAATGCTTGATTGTGTGCTTCCCAAGTGTGCAAATACTGGGCCCAAGCGGCCGCCGAGTAATGCTGAGGCCGCCATAAATGCAGTGCCTCGCGCAACAAATCCTTTAAATGACGGCGCAAATCTTGGTACCTCTTTTTTGCCTGATCATCGTCGCTGTGTAAAAAACGAGCCATGTTGCGCTGCAGTTCATTGGCATCTTTAACAGCATCCATCAAATGCATCACCACAATGGGGATGCTATTCCACCAAATCTTTTGCTGTGCTGTCAAAGGCTGCCTGAAGCGGCCCATAAAATTAAGTAACTCACCATAAACGCCTTTAATATAAACGCGATACAAGTCATCGGTGGTGGGCAACGATGAAGGCGCCTCATGACCATTTTGCAGTTCAATTTCGGCAGCGGCATCGTCATATAATTTCCAGCTAGGGATCTGCGCCGCATGAGCAATCAATTCTAAGCTCAGCCGTCCTAAATGTGCGGTTTCCTGCATCAGCGCCATCAATGCCGTATCTGCTGTGGCCAAAGCTGTTTTACTTAGATACAGAGCGGGCTTGGGCTGAACCAAAATATCTGCAGTCGTTTCAGGCAACAATACAGCGTCTGCTGGTATTTCCGGCAACCAGCGCATCAGCGCCGCCGCCAGCTTGGATTGCCAAGCCAAAATAGTGCCACACCCAAAGCATTAAACAGCGTATGGAAAAGCGCCAGTTGAATCAAAAGATTGCCACCCAAACCCACCAATGCGGCTAGATTCTCTACGATCCATTGCAAAGGCAGCAACAACAGCAACGCCAAAATAGCGGTCACACCATTAAACAGCAAGTGAGCTAATACCAACCGCTGACCATTCCGATCGCCCCCCAGCAGCCCCACCACAGCCGTACTCAAACTACTGCCGAAGTTAGAACCAATGGCCATAGCCAGCCCATGCAATAAAATCAATTGCCCGCCACCCAACGCAGCCAAAGTAATCATCAGTGTGGCATGACTGGATTGCAAAACGACTGTCAGCAACAATCCGGCTAAAGCAAACAGCGCGACACCCCATCCTCCACTAACGGGCAACTGAGTAAAATCGACGCCATGACTAAAATGAGTAAACCCAGATTTAATGGCTTCAATACCGAGAAAAATCAACCCTATGCCCAGCAAAACTCGGCCCGCAGCCTTGGCTTTATCACCCAAAAAGCTGGCCAGAATACCAAAAAAGACCAGAGGCAAGGCAATCGGACTTAAGCTGAGATTTTGCCCAGCCAAAGCCAGCAGCCAAATACCGCTGGTGGCACCCAAATTTGCCCCCAAAATAATAGCAATGCCGCCTGCTAGGCTAACCATGCCTGCCGACAAAAAAGCCATAGTGAGAAAAGACACCAATGTGGTCGATTGCATCAGAAAAGTGGCACCCATGCCAAATAACATACCTTTTGTGGGTGTTTGCGTGCTTTTGCCTAGAATTTTTTCTATCAGCCCGCCAGCCAACCCCTGCAAACCTTCTTCCATACATTGCATGCCAAATAAAAACAATGCCAAGCCATAGCAAAGTAGCAACCAGCTATCACTGGCATGGAAACTGATGGCAAACAAGATAACCGCCAACAGCATCAATGCGATTTTTAGATGTTTATTCATGATTCAGCGCCACACTATGCTACATTGGCCTTATATTCCATTTGTCCAGGGTTCGATCCCTGACGACCCACCATATTTAATATTAAAAATCATTTACTTATGATTTTTTAAAATCAGGCACAGTATTTTCTGTGTCTTTTTTGTGTCTAACTAAATGAATGTTATCAAGAACACTGGCATGTTGCTGTAAATGTTCAGACGATAAATGTGCATAGCGTTGAACCATTTCCAAACTCTCCCATCCCCCATTTCTTTCAATGTATGATTGGTACTCCCTTCTGAGCTAACCAACTTGCCCATGTGTGTCTAAGATCATGCCACCGGAAATCCAAAAGCCCAGCTTCTCTAACTGCCTTTTTCCAAAGTTTAGAATTTAAACTCTGAATTGGATTTCCTTTTGAATTAACAAAAACATAAATTGGATGTTTACCTCGTTGCATTTTTAAAACATCTAATGCCATTTCATTTAAAGCAACACCTAAAGAATGCTCCGACTTTGTTTCACTTTCTCCAAACCATGCTGCCCTCTTGCTTATATCCACTTGACACCATTTTAAATGAAAGACATTTGATTGCCTCAAGCCAGTGGCTAAACTGAAAACAGCCATTAAGGCCATGTAGCTTGGAAGTTTTGAAATTAAACACTGAGCTTCTTTGACAGTAATCCAACGAACTCTTTTGCTTGGCTCTTTGTATAAAGGTATTTGTGGAATATCATCGATCCATTGCCAATCATATTTTGCTTTACGCAAAATTGCCCTGATTAAAGCTATATACCTATTCTTTGTAGCTTTGGAACAAGGCAAGCTATTCACAGTTTCTAGTATCATACTCCTAGAAATACTATTCAAATTTAAGCCTCTTAATGACTGTAAATGGCGCAATCTACTTATATCGGCTTTAATACTTTTCTTTTCACCTCCCTTTTCTTGAATCCAAAGTAATACGGCCTCGTCCCAAATCCTCTTTGGTTTATCACCCAAACGGTCGATTCTCCACTGTTCATAAGCTAATTTGTCGTGAAGTTCTTGTGCTTCGGTTTTGTTTTTAGTTCCAGAAGAGCGTCTAATTCGCTGGCCAGTTTGCGTTTTGATATCAATGTACCAAATTCCATTTTCTCTTTGATAAATTGGCATTTCTGTTCACTCCGTCGTTCGAGTGACGCTTGCACTTGGTCATTGTGCAAAGCGTTTAAAAAATCGTCAAGGTCACTTGCCCTGATACAATATTTTCGTCCCGGCTTACTGGCTTTCAGTAAACCTGAACGAATATGTTGTCGAATTGTTTGATCGTGACACTGGCAAATCTGAGCCGCTTCTACTACCGTATAGGTCTTCAGTTCAGCCATGAATCTATCCT
>NZ_LQXR01000015.1 GCF_001590725.1 Snodgrassella sp. CFCC 13594
TTGATGGCTGATCTGGATTAGTTGGATTAGTTGGATTGGTTGGTGTGTCCGGTTGTTTGGCGCTCATGGTCCAATAGTATTCATCACCACTACTGCCAGTGCGTTTGGCTAACTGCACTTCTGTCGCACCGGTGGTTTGAGCAGTACCTGTAAACGCCGTTTCTCCACTGGTTCCAACCAATACAACTGGTATGGTATTCAATACTGACGCCACTTGTTGCACATTGCCATCAATGATATTTTCCGTACCGTCTGCCTTAATGGGCATCACAGTAGTGCTGCCACTGGCTGTACCAGTAATACTTAATATGTCAGACGTAGAATCAGCCCCATTTTCACTGCCCGGTGCATTCCAAAGGGTATTCATTTTGACAACAGCGCCGTTGCTGCCTGAATAATTACCTTCAATGGTGAGCTTATCTTGGTATGAATCATTAATTAAAGAAATAATGCCGCCATTATTATTAAATTCAGGCACATTGACAAAATACTCTTCGGCTTTATATGTACCTGCATCAAGTACGCCGCCACTAGTTAAATTAAATGATGATAATGTTGACCTTTGCTCTGTCAGATCACCCTTATTTTTTAGCTGCCACTGAGCACCATTGCTAACAGTAGCTTCCAATGTTGACGCACCAGAAACAGTCATTAAACCTTTAGCAACAGCTTGGTTATCCAAATTAAATATAAGTGCCGCTTGATTGCTACTCCACTTATTGGGATCCTCTACCTCAACCAGCCAACCCTTCTCGGCAGCCGTGGCCTCACTTTGAGACCCTTTTAAAGTCATTTTCGCGCCAGTTACCCCTGCATTGGTTTTGACCAGCGACGCATCTGCCGATGTTGTGGTTATCTTGGCATTGTTCAAAGCCACTTGTTGGTCGGTAGATTTGTAGTCTGTAGTGTAATCTAACGTACCAAATAAAATAGCATTATTGGCTGACTTAATCACAGCAGAACTGGTCTCCGAATCCGCTGTTAATTTGGACCCTGTCCCAACCAAGCGTATGGTGGGTGCAGTTGATTCAGCAGTAGTGTCTAAAATCATTTGCCCTTTTGAAACAACTTCACCGCCCCCTGTTCCTGTAGCTCGTCCTTTGCCAATTTTTAAAGCAGAAGAATATTGTCCTGATTTACCAATGACAATCTCTGAATCATTTAGAATAGCTTGATTATTATCACCAGAAACATAAATACCCGTAATGTAATTCCCACTGTTGTCATTACTGCTATCATATGCGTTAATGCGCACTTTTCCTGTGGACTCAAAAATGGCATTGGAGCCGCCATTATCTTCATTTCTGATGATACGAATCCCAGATAGTTGATATGTTCCTAAAGATGTGGGGAATCCCCAAAATATATAATTATTTTGAGTATTTGGGGTATTGGTAATGCTTAAGTTGGCATTTTCTACAGTGACTTTAGATATTTTTGTTGAAGCACGATCGGCACCAGGAATCGCAGTACCTACTTGCACGGCATACGATTCAATTGGTCCGCGTACTGTCGTACTTTCTCGAGCAAACACCACATCCACATCTAAATCTTTGGCCGTTAATTGCCCTGCATTATAAACTTGGGCACCGATTACACGAACCACCTTCCCAGATTCAGGACGCAAAGTAACAGATAATTTATTAGCGGTAAGAGTACCGTTATCTGCGCCAAAGCCAATTGAAGTATAATCAGCATTTCTTGGGGATAAGGTATTCGAGTTAGCAATAAAATCGCCTAGGGAACTATCTGTTTGGCTTTTAACAACAGTTTTCTGGGCGCCGCCGGATACCCCTAGAATAGAACTCCAGCCAACATTAGTAGAATACCCTGTATTTTCGTAAATTTCACAAGTACCACCGCCATATCCATTCAAAGAAGCACATTCAGCGGCAAGTAGATTTGAGCTACCCAGCCCAAGCATGGTCGCTAATACTAACCGACCTAGTCTATTTTTACATTTAGATTTATTGCTGCTCAACTCGGAGCATGCGACCCAGCTCCCTGTCGAAACATTAAATTTAGATTTATATATCCGATTCATTTCCTAGCCTTCCGTTATCAGCATGTTGCTGGTATACCTAAATCAAGTTGTCTATTCTTTCGCGCTTCAAATTTGTCTTTTGGCAAAAAATCACGTTCTGCTTGCTCATCCAATTAGGCCCAATTCAAATAACCAATCGGGTGCCTATTCAAAATAAAAAAAGCAAATATTTTAAAACACATAATGGACACCACAGTTGCAAGTGCCGAATCAATCTCGGCCTGCTTGTAGCAGCTACTCTATAACCAAATGAATCTACTCAATATGTATTCTTAATTCACATCATAATCAAGGAAAGCGCTGGGGCAATAACACGTACACTCTATTGGGATTTCATAGTTAATATCAATATTAAAAGTGAACCATCTCATTTAGTCATTCAGCCAATTTTAATCATCAGCTTCAAGATAAAAATTATTGTATAGATCAGCAATTAATCAACGTTTGATCATAATTTTGTATATCACACAGCAGTCAATCATGATTTAAATTGATGTCTCAAATTCATTTGCAATTCGGTACTGAATTTCAATACTAAGATGAGGAAAGCAAAATTCATGCCATAGTGCAAAATATATATACTATCTATTAAACTTATTAAATTCAAAAATAAAGCCAATACTTGATTCGTTGAAGATCCTTTTTTGAAAATTTAAGTTATCTTAATGGCATTTTTTATACATACCCTATTTTCCATAGCATTAAAACAAAGTAATCAGTAATTTTAAAACCATCGAAAGCAAAATACCGAACCAATAAACATCCTTTTTTCGATAAGATTTCACATAGCAACAAAATTAGGCTTGGTGCCCATTCAGGCAGCCCAAAGCGTTCTGCGTTATAATCTCAGCTATTAATTTCTAGTTATTTCATTCCTCATATTCAAAGCAATAACATTATGCACAACAGCCAATATTCGCCCAAAGACATCGAATCCCAGCTTTATCAGGTTTGGGAACAAAAAGGCTATTTCCAGCCTTCTTTAGATTTAACCAAACCATCATTTTCGATTCAACTGCCGCCGCCCAACGTCACAGGCACATTGCATATGGGGCATGCGTTTAACCAAACCATCATGGATGGGCTTACCCGGTATCACCGTATGAAGGGGGAAAATGTATGCTGGATTCCTGGCTCTGATCATGCGGGGATTGCCACCCAAATTGTGGTTGAACGGCAACTGGCAGCCCAAAACGTATCGCGTCATGACTTAGGTCGCGAAGCATTTATCAACAAAATTTGGGACTGGAAAAAATTCTCGGGGGATACCATCACTCAGCAAATGCGCCGCGTAGGCTGCTCGGCTGATTGGCATCGTGAATATTTCACTATGGACGCACGCCGTGCAGCGGTGGTGACTGAAGTGTTTGTACGGCTATTTGAACAAGGCCTGATTTACAGAGGAAAGCGCTTAGTCAATTGGGATCCAGTTTTGGGCACTGCTGTTTCAGACCTAGAAGTAGAAAATGTAGAAGAAAACGGTCATATGTGGCATATCCGTTATCCATTGGCGGACAACCCGGAAGCCGCATTGATTGTGGCCACCACTCGGCCAGAAACCTTGCTGGGCGATGTGGCTGTAGCAGTACACCCTGATGATGAGCGCTATGCGGCTTATATTGGCAAACAATTACAGCTGCCTTTGTCGGGCCGCACCATTCCCGTGATTGCCGACGAGTACGTAGAAAAAGACTTTGGCACGGGCTGCGTCAAAATTACTCCGGCACATGATTTCAACGACTATGAAGTGGGGAAACGCCACCAAACGGCGCTCATCAGCGTATTGAGCTTGGATGCTAAAATGCTGTCGCAAGCACAAGTATTCAATTTCCAAGGCGAATCTCAAGCACCCATTGTGTTGCCTGAAACCTATGCTGGCTTAGACCGTTTTGCTGCGCGCAAAAAAATGGTGGCGGATTTAGATGCCATGGGTTTATTGGTCAAAGTCGAAGACCACAAGCTGATGACGCCTAAAGGTGACCGAACGGGTAGCGTCATTGAGCCCATGCTCACCAGCCAATGGTTTGTGGCCATGACACGCAAACCTAACCAAGACGTTGCTCATCCAGAACCTAAATCTGAATTCAAGGGCATGACACTCACTGAAAAATGTATTCATGCAGTGGAAAGCGGACAAGTTCGTTTTATTCCTGAAAATTGGGTCAATACCTACAACCAATGGATGAACAACATTCAAGACTGGTGTATTTCTCGCCAATTGTGGTGGGGCCATCAAATCCCAGCTTGGTATGACGAAGCGGGTCAAGTCTATGTTGCGCGCAATGAAATCGAGGCACAAAAACTCGCTGGCAATGCAGCGCTTACTCGCGACGAAGATGTATTGGATACTTGGTTTTCGTCTGCTTTGGTGCCCTTTTCAACCTTAGGCTGGCCCGATGATACAACCGAATTAAAAGCATTCCTGCCATCCAATGTCCTAGTCACAGGCTATGAAATCATTTTCTTTTGGGTGGCCCGCATGATCATGATGACCACGCATTTCACGGGCAAAGTACCCTTCCGAGATGTTTATATTCACGGTATGGTACGCGACCATGAAGGCAAAAAAATGTCCAAATCCGAGGGTAACGTTATTGACCCTGTGGATTTGATTGATGGCATTGATTTGGCCCACTTATTGGTTAAGCGGACCACCGGCTTGCGGCGTCCAGAAAAAGCACCGCAGGTCATCAAAGCAACAGAAAAACTGTTCCCCAATGGTATTCCTGTATTCGGTGCCGATGCCTTGCGCTTCACCATGGCCAGCTACGCAAGCCTAGGGCGAAGCATTAATTTTGACTTCAAACGTGCCGAAGGCTACCGCAATTTCTGTAATAAACTATGGAATGCGACCCGTTTTGTGCTGATGAATGTTGAAAATCAGGATTGTGGCCAAAATGAAAGCCTGCCATTGGCGTACAGTTTTGTCGATGAATGGGTGATTTCGCGCCTGCAACAAACCGAAGCCGCAGTGACTGAAGCACTTGATACCTACCGTTTCGACATGGCTGCGCAAACATTGTATGAATTCACGTGGAATGAATACTGTGACTGGTATGTTGAGCTGGCTAAAGTCCAGTTACAAAACGGCAATGACGCACAACAGCGCGCCACACGCCGCACGTTGGTGCGCGTATTGGAAGTGCTATTGCGCCTGATGCACCCCATTATGCCCTTTATTACCGAAGAACTGTGGCAAACTGTCGCACCGTTGGCCAATGCCAAACACACTGAAAGCATCATGCTGGCGGCATGGCCCAAAAGCGATGGCAGCAAAATCAACGTGATCGCACTGGATAAAATGGCGCGATTGCAAGATTTGATTGGCGCGGTACGCAATCTACGCGGCGAAATGGGATTGGGCCCCGGGATCAAAGCCCCGTTGTGGGTTGAAGGCGGAGCTGATTTAACCGATTTGCTGCCTTATGTACCGATGATGGCGCGTCTCAGCGAAGCCAAATTAGTCGGCGGGCTACCTGAAAGCGATGATGCTCCGGTGGCAGTCTGCCAAGGTGCACGCTTGATGCTGAAAGTTGAAGTTGATAAAGCCGCTGAAACCGCGCGCTTAACCAAAGAAGCGGAAAAACTACAGAAAGCCATCGATAAAATCGAAACCAAATTAGCCAAACCAGGCTACACCGACAAGGCACCTGCCCATTTGGTTGAGAAAGATCGGCATGAATTGGCCGATCTCCAAGATAAAATAGCCAAATTGCACAGCCAGCTACAAAAATACCGCAGCTGAGATGTAAACAATTATTTTTCAGGCAGCCTACGGGCTGCCTGTTTTTGAATGTTTCCTATTTGCAATAATATTGTAATACTGCTGAAAAACCACTTATCAATTTGATATACATTAATTTCTCTGCTTTTTCACAGTTTGTTACCATCCCAATGTTCAATTCCTGAATGAAAATAGGTAGAATCAGCCATATATTCATAATTGCATGAATATTTTCGGTGTGCGTGAAGCATGAGAAAAACAATAGGAGAAGCCAGCATGGCAACGGAATCGAAACACATGTCCTTAAACATTGCCCTTATTCAAGCGCGTGAAGCATTGATGTCTTATTTCCGACCACTGCTCAATGATATCGGCATTACTGACCAACAATGGCGCATCATTCGATTGCTCGCCGAAAATGGAACCATGGATTTTCAAGATTTGGCCAAACAAGCCTGCATTCTTCGACCCAGCTTAACTGGTATCCTAACTCGCTTAGAAAAACTGGGTTATGTGGTGCGTTTAAAGCCCTCCAACGACCAAAGACGTGTGTTTTTGAAGCTAACCTCATCCGGAGAAACCCTCTACGACCAATTTTGCTCTACGGTGGATAACCGTTACGATGTATTAAAAGAGCGATTCAGCTTGGAAAAATTACAACAATTGGATACCCTGCTACATGAATTCACTGCCATTGCCGTAGACAAAGAAGAAAACAATAAATAACACCGTCATGCTCAAAACCACCACACACACGCACCCTTTATCACACTTGTATCGCAACGCCATGTCCAACGTGGCAGCCAGTGTTCATGTCGTCACCACGGATGGGCCCGCCGGAAGCTATGGCATCACCATGACGGCGGTTACTTCCGTAACTGATGACCCACCCACGCTGATTTTGTGCATCAATCGCCATGCAGCGATTCAGCCCATTTTGCGCGCCAACGCGCACCTATGCGTCAACGTATTAGCGGCACATCAGCGTGATGTAGCCGAACATTTCGCTGGCATTACCCATTTGGATTCGGCCACCCGGTTTCGTCAACACAACTGGCAGCCAGGGCCAAGCGGCCAGCCGCAAGTTACCGGGGCTTTAGCCCATTTATCCGGTCACATTGTGGAACACAAAGATTTAGGCAGCCATACCGTTTTTTATGTGCTCATTGAGCATATCCAAGTCACGGATACCACTGAGCCCGCACTGCTTTATTATCGACGCCATTTTACCCACAGTGCTATTTAAGATTCAGTCATAACAGCAAAAGCCGCGCAAGTTGCGCGGCTTTCTCTATATCCTGCATAACAGGGAAGCTGGGGCCGCTTAACGTTTCCCACCCAAAAAGCTGGTACCCAACTTCAGTAAATCCCCCAAATCCAATTTGCCGTCACCATTTTGATCCAAAATACCGGACAACAAAGACCCTCCTAATCCACCTTGTTGTTGCGCCTGCGCTGACGCCTGTCCCAATGTTTGCCCTAAACCGCCCGCATCCAATTCTTTGCTGGAAACTTGTTTGGCCAAAAATGCCATCACAATGGGCGCCAGAATACTCAACAGCTGATTGCTGTTGCTACCCAAACCGGTGCTTTGGCCCAAGGCATCTGCTACTTGTCCTTTTTGATTACCAAAAATATGACCTAAGATCGATGCGCCATCGCTTTGTGCGCCGCTACTACCCAATACCGAATTCAATAACCCACCCAAAACATCGCCGCCAGCCAGTGAAGCCACTGATGGTTGAGCATGATCTTGCAATGCGTTAAACAAGCTTTCCGCGCCTTGTGGCTGCTCGGCATTTTGGCCGAGTTTACCCAGCAACAAAGGGATAGCGGCATTGACAGCCTGCTCAGTGGTTTGCGTATCAGCGCCCAACTGCTGGGCAATTTGCTGCATAGGGGCGCCTTGCAACTGATTTTGGAGTTGTTCTATCAACGAAGTGGCGTTGGTCATGTTATTGCATCCTTATGAAAATGAAATTCAGGAAAAAAATTGATTTCTCATTGCATTATAAGGAGAAAATACCCCATTGTGTTTTTCTCCTGTTCCCATATCAATCACACCCATTGCTTAAACGAGTGCGTACGCTCAGAATTCTGCATACCCATAAGGATCAAGCAGCCTCTTAAGCCCAATCCACCCATCTACTATTGTGTTAGAAAGCCCAAATTGGCATCACCCAGAAACACATCAATCCCGCGTATTGACCAGCCAGCAGTGCCATGTCAATTCCAAGCATTCACAACAACTGAAAAACAAGCTTATCACGCAAAAAAAGGCTGCCTGAAGCAACTTCAGGCAGCCCTATATGGCGTTGATCAACGGCTTTAAGGCTTACTTCACGATTTGGGCCAACTCGCCTTTGGCATAACGCGCCCACATATCTTCCAAAGAGATTGGCTTGATTTTACTGGCTTGGCCAGCCGCCCCGAAAGCCTCATAGCGCGCAATACACACTGATTTCATGGCCTTGATGGTTTCCGCAAAATATTTGCGTGGGTCAAATTCAGCGGGATGTTCAGCCAAAAAGCGGCGAATAGCCCCAGTACTGGCCAAACGCAAATCGGTATCAATGTTGACTTTGCGTACGCCGTGTTTAATGCCTTCCACAATTTCTTCTACTGGCACACCATACGTTTCACCAATATCGCCACCATATTCATTAATAACCTTCAACCATTCTTGCGGTACCGAGCTTGAGCCATGCATCACCAAATGGGTATTGGGCAAATGCTCATGGATTTCCTTGATACGGTCAATGCGCAACACATCACCAGTGGGCTTGCGGGTGAATTTATAGGCACCATGACTGGTACCTATGGCGATGGCTAAGGCATCCACGCCCGTGTCTTTCACAAAACGCGCCGCTTCTTCCACGCTGGTGAGCATTTGCTCGTGGCTCAATTTACCAACGGCTCCCACGCCGTCCTCTTCACCGGCTTCGCCCGTTTCCAGATTCCCCAAGCAACCTATTTCACCTTCCACTGACACACCGCAAGCATGAGAAAATTCCACCACTTTACGAGTGACGTCCACATTGTATTCATAGCTGGCCGGCGTTTTGCCATCACTTTTCAGAGAGCCATCCATCATCACGGAAGTAAAACCCAACTGAATGGAGCGCTGGCACACATCAGGACTGGCACCATGGTCCTGGTGCATCACCACTGGGATATTGGGAAATTCTTCTACCGCTGCCAAGATCAAATGACGTAAAAAGGGCGCACCAGCGTATTTACGCGCCCCGGCACTGGCCTGCACAATCACCGGCGCATCTACTTCGCTGGCTGCTTCCATGATGGCGCGCATTTGCTCCATGTTATTGACATTAAATGCCGGCAAGCCATAGCTGTATTCTGCCGCATGGTCCAGCAATTGGCGCATAGAAACCAAAGCCATAATTATCTCCGTGTTATTACCTGTTTTATAAAATAAATTTCAACGTTTTTCTGCTCGTTTTACACGACATTCAATACTCAATAAAAGCCAATCCTAAACGCCCATTCGATTCACTGAGTGGTACACGAAAATCCAATTCTGCGTCTCAATACCGCGCAAGCAGAGCGCAACCTATTGAGCATTAATTGGCACAAGCCGAAATGCGGCTTCATTGCACTTTAGCGCTTAGGCTGGAGTCCTTAGCTACAATTCATAGGCAGCATTTAGTCCAATCACTGCGCTGTAATTAAAGGCAACACACGCTATAACCCACTTATCTTTATGTCATTGTATGAGCAGTATCTGATACTTAATCGCCATGCCAACCCAGCAGCCACACCCGTCATAAGCATAAGAAAAATCATTAACTAATGCCACCGATGCGCCCACCTGCTTTATCCGCGCGGCAATTATACCATCATGAATCACGCCAGCGGCTGATTCCCCTTCTGGTTCCACCGACTTTCAGGCAGGCCTTTCAGGTGCCCTAGATGAAAATACCACCACCTGCTCATCATCCACTACAACAGGTATTAAGCTACCCGCCACTGGCTGTGGCGAAGACAATGGCAACCACCACCGTAAACGCCCCCATTGCGCATGGTCCAACCACACTTCATAGGCATCGGCCTGCACCGACGTACGCACCACTCGCGTTTGCGGTGCCCCATCGGCTCGCCACTTCAGCGCGCGTTGCGGCACATAGTAGTCTTCGCTGACATTATCGCAACCCAGCAATCGTGCTGCCCAAGCACTGATGGGACGAGCCAGTAATTCGGCTGCCGTGCCCATTTGCACCCACTCGCCATCTTGAAATAAGCACACCCGATCAGCAAGCACCAAGGCTTCTTGGGGGCTGTGCGTCACCAACACTGTGGGGCAATTTTGCGCGCGAACCAAACGCAACATTAATTGCTGCAAATGTGCGCGCAAAGTGGTGTCTAAAGCAGAAAAAGGCTCATCCAACAACAATGCTTTCGGTTGCGTCACCAAAGCGCGTGCTAAAGCCACGCGCTGTTGCTCACCCCCAGACAAATGCACCACATCACGCTCAGTCGCATCGCTCATGTCCACTGCCATCAGCATCGCCTCTGCTTGGCTACGAGCGCTTTTTTTGTTGATCCCACGCATGCGCAAACCAAACGCCACGTTTTGCCACACATTAAGATGGGGGAATAAAGCATAATCTTGAAACATTAGAGCGAAATGGCGCTGTTCAGGTGGCATTTGCGTAATGTCATCGCCATCCAAAAGTATGCGCCCTGAATCAGGCATCACTAAGCCAGCCGCCAGATTCAATAACGTCGACTTCCCGCTACCACTGGGCCCCAGCACCGCCACCAATTCACCATCAGCCACGCTCAAATCCAATGATCGCGCCACCACTTTGCCGCCAAATTGCTTGTGAATTTTATGCCAAGTCAACATGCGCTTTTCTCCGTTCTGGCTTGGCCAACCATTCCAACAGCACAAACAACAACATCGCAGTCATCATCAACACCAACGTCAACACCATCGCCCGATCGCCATTATCGCGCCCTGCCGTACTCAAATATTGGTAAATCAGCGTGGTCAGCGTTTGCCATTCTGGCCGCGACAAAAACAAAGTCGCCGCAAATTCACCCACACAAGTGGCCGCAGCCAACGCCAAACCGCGCTGCAAGGCGGGTCGCAATAGGGGCAAGACCACCGCAAAAACCACCTGCATCGGCGTGGCGCCCAAGGTACGTGCTGCCGATAAATAGTGTTCAGGCAACCCATCCCAAGCGGCCAGCACATCTTTGGTGATAAACGGATAGGCCAGCAACGCATATGTACACACCAGCATGCTCAGCGAAGCGGTCCACTCGGGATAACACAGCAGCAACCCAAACGACACACACACGGGCGACACCATAAAAGGCAAAAAAGTGATGCCGCGCACCCACGCCAGACGATGTGCCAAGTGCGTGGCTGACGCCCAACACCACGGCCAACATCATGGCTAAAGCAGTAAACTGCAAAGTATTGGCCAGTGCTTGCCAAGTATCGGCTTGTGCCAGCACCGACCAAGAACTGCCTGCCTGCCATGCGCGCCACACAATCGCCAATAAAGGTAAGACGCAACACAGCAATAACGCCATCAACACAGCCAACACCGCCAACCAATGCCATCCTTGCGGCTGACGCAGTGGGAGTGGCTGCACCGCATTGCCCTGTGCTACACGGCGGCTGATGATGGCGTAAGCCAAGCCAGCCAATAAGGTAATAGCCAACGATAGCAACACCAGCACACTTGCTTGGGCCATATCCAATTCATAAGCAATTAATTGATAAATAACCACTTCCACTGTGGCATAACGTTCACCCCCCAGCAGTAGAGCCAAACCGAAACCGGAAAAACAATACAAAAATACCAAGCAAGCGCCTCCAGCCAGCCACGACCGCAACACGGGCCACTCCACCTGAAAAAATCGTTGCCAAACAGGCGCACCCAAAGTTTGAGCGGCATAAAGACGTGTGGCTGGAACTTGGCAAAAGCCTGATAAGCGGCACGCACCAACACAGGTAAATTGAAAAATACATTGCCGTACAACAGCAAGTAAGGCGTATCAGCCCAGCCTCGCCACAACAATCCTTGTTCACCAAACAGCGCCAATACACCCATGCCTGCTACCAATGTAGGCATCACAAACGGCAGCATCAATAAGCGTAGAAGCCATTGCCTGCCCCAGAAATCATAACGCGCCAACACCCAAGCCATCGGTACACCCAATAACACCACCATCACCGCAGTAATCGCAGCCTGCCATATCGTCCAAGCAATACGCTGCTGTATATAAGCGTCTTGCCACACCGACCACATCATCTGCCCATCAGATTGATGTAGCATGGCCAGCAATGGCAACAGTACCATGCCCACCAAAAAAACCATGGGCAGCAGCGCCTTGAACCACCCGCCAACATCGGTGCGAAACTGCGCAAAAAATGGCATTGGCAACTTATCCAATCAGGTGATGACATTCAGGCAGCCTAAGGCTGCCTGAACAACATAACAGCAATCATAAAACAGCATGACCTACAGGCAGCCACACACACGTATTAACGCAACACCGTGCGCGTCCATTCACTGACCCAGCGTTGTTGCTGGCGCGACATGTCGGCAGGATTGGGTTGCCATGCACTGCGAGGAGCTGGGGTGAGTGCAAATGTCTTAGGCAATGGCGTGCCTTTTACTGCTGGATACACCCACATGGCTTCCGGAATGGCTTGTTGAACCGCATTGCTTTGCAAATATTGCACTAGCTTGGCAGCCAGTGCTGGTTGTTTGGCCTTATTCAATACCGCCGCGCCTTCTACCTGACGGAATACGCCTGCAGGCAACAATAAATTGCCCGTGGGGGGCGTGGTGTATTTACCCTTGCTGAAATGCACTTCGGCCGCTGGGCTCGTGGCATATCCCACAACCATGGGCCTGCTGCCGCCGTTAAGGGTGAAATCAGTGTAATAAGCATCACTCCAGCCTTTGGTTACCTTCACGCCGTTTTGGCGCATTTGCGCCCACCAGGCCATGGTGCGTTTTTCACCCATACCACCGATATTGGCCATCAAAAAACCCAAACCTGTGCTGGATGTAGCTGGACTGGGCACCACCAATAAATTTTTATACGCAGGCTTAGCCAAGTCCGCCAAGGATTTGGGCAGCGGTTTTTGGTGTTTCTGAAACCAAGCCTTGTCATAATTGATTGACACATAGCCATAATCCATCGCCAGCGCATAAGGTAAAGTCGCATTCACAGCTCGGCTCGCGGGCTGCTGAGCAGCCAAAACACCCAATTGCTTGGCTTTGGCAATATTGCTGTTATCCAAGCCATATACAGCATCGGCAATCGGGTTGGCTCGGGTGAGGATGAGCTTATTCAACATTTCATTGCCACTGCCCACTTTTATTACGGTGAGCTTCACCTTATTGGCTCGCTCAAATTGCGCCAACACAGCAGGGGGCAATTCGAATGATTTGTGCACTGCCAGGCGCACTTCTGTTTGCGCCTGCGCCCATGAAGCCGTCAACATAAGCGCCAAGGCGCCAACCCATTTCCCAGCAGACATGACAGATTCCTTTCAGATGTGTTTTAATTGCGCTTCATCATACCGTTTTGCACCGGCAAATTCAAAAACCGGCTGCCTGAAATACAGCCATGCCCACAGTATCATCCGAACCATGTTGGCTCTTTGATTTAGACAACACACTGCACCATGCCGATGCAGGCATTTTTTACCTCATCAATCACCACATGACCGCGTATTTGGCTCATGCTTTGCACTTAACCGAAGCGGCAGCTTCTGCTTTGCGGCAGGATTATTGGCACCGTTATGGTGCCACTTTGGCAGGCTTGCAATACCATCATCCTGAAGTAGACGTGCTGGATTTTCTCCGCCAAAGTCACCCTTTACCAGACATTCTTGCTGCACTCAAACCCATGGCCGATGTGCAGCACATTTTGCCACAATTGGCAGGGCAAAAAGCCGTGTTTTCCAATGGGCCATCGTTTTACGTGCGCGCGCTGTGTGATGCCATGAACATCACCAATGCGTTTACCGCTTGCTTCGGCACCGACGATTTTGGCTTATTGTACAAACCCAATCCTCAGGCTTATTTAAATGTCTGCCGAAAACTGGATGTACAACCCGAACACTGCATTATGGTGGATGACAATGCAGACAATCTGCATGCCGCCAAAAATCTGGGCATGCGCACCGTGTGGTTTGGTGCCACCAGCCATGCATTACCGTTTGTGGATTTAGCCGTGGTCGACATGCACTCATTGCGCGCCGCCAGTCTCAAGTTCACCTCAAACGCGGCTATACGGGCGCCAGCAATTTCTTTACAATAGGCCTATTCACATCAACCTTTTTGATAAGGAAATCATCATGCGCGCATGGCTTGTATTGTGTGGCCTTTTTGCCATAGGCGGCTGCACTTGGGAAACATATCAGGATGCCAGCGGGCAAACCAAATTGCGCCAAAAATACGAGGCAGGCACCCGCGTGTTTTACGAAGATGGTACTTATGCCCGCGACCAGCGCTACAATAATTTGCGCCCAGTGCCCCACGCGGTGAAGCCGGAAGTGGTGGAATCGGGTAAGCTGCCGGCCAACACCAACTGGTCGGCCGAACAGGAATGATTTCGGCAGAATTTTGTTGATTCGGGCTGCCTGAACGGTTTTCAGGCAGCCTCAAGCATTTTATGTGAATGGCAAATATGGGCACTCCTTCAAGCAATCTCAATGTGGTTATTCTCGCGGCCGGAAAAGGCACGCGCATGTATTCCAAACAACCCAAAGTGTTGCATGACATTGGCGGCATGAGCATGCTCGCACGCGTTATCCATACAGCACAAAGTCTTCAGCCACAAAGCATTAGCGTGGTCATCGGCCATGGCAAAGAAGCGGTCAAAGCCAATATTGACACGGCGGTTACTTGGATTGAACAAACCGAACAACTGGGTACCGGTCATGCGGTTAAAACCGCTTTGCCTTTTTTATCCCACTCAGGTCGAACATTGGTTTTGTATGGTGACGTTCCACTCATTGACACACCCACCCTGCAAGACTTGCTGCACACCGCCGGTGATGAAGTAGGCTTGCTGACAGATGTGTTAGACAACCCCACTGGCTATGGCCGCATCATCCGTGAGCACGGTCAAGTGGTTGCCATCGTGGAAGAAAAAGATGCCAATGCCGCACAAAAAGCCATTCACGAAACCAATACCGGTATTTTTGTCTTACCCAACCACAAGCTGCCTGAATGGTTGGGTGCGTTGCAAAGCAACAATGCCCAAGGCGAATATTATTTAACCGACGTGATTGCGTTGGCTCAGCGCGACAGCGTGGCGGTGCATCCACTGCAAGTGCGCGCCTCATGGTTGGCTGCCGGCGTCAACAATAAAGTACAGCTGGCCGAGCTGGAGCGTATTTTGCAGCGCGAGCAAGCACAAGCCTTACTCAAAGCCGGTATCACGCTGCGCGATCCGGCACGATTTGATCTGCGTGGCACCCTACAACATGGCCAAGATGTGGTGATTGACGTCAATGTGGTGCTGGAAGGGGATGTGGTGTTAGGCGATGATGTCCAGATAGGTGCCAACTGTGTGATCAAAAATGCACACATAGGCTCGGGTACCGTGATCCAACCCAACTGCCATCTGGAAAACTGTACCATCGGTGAGGCTGCTCAAATTGGCCCATTCGCTCGTTTGCGCCCGAATGCCTGCATCGGCAATGAGGTACACATCGGCAATTTTGTGGAAGTGAAAAACAGCACATTGGGCACTGGCAGCAAAGCCAATCATCTCACCTATCTGGGCGATGCGAGCATAGGCGAACACACCAATATCGGTGCGGGCACCATCACCTGCAATTATGATGGTGTGAATAAATACAAAACCATCATTGGCGATGAGGTGCGCATTGGATCTGGCAATATGCTGGTGGCCCCCGTTGAAATTGGCCACAAAGCCACCACTGGCGCGGGCAGCACCATCAGCAAAAATTGTCCTGCAGGGGAACTCACGCTGGCGCGCGCGCGTCAAACCACGATTAAAGGCTGGGTGCGGCCGGAGAAGCCAAAAACAGCATAAATTTATGACTCAGGCAGCTTAATTTTGGGCTGCCTGAATCCGTGTTGATCACCCGTGAGGATACCCTATGCCGCGTTTTACCTACACGATGGCGCTTCTGGTTTGCTCTGCATCGGCGCTGGCTTGCGAGCCTGCACCGCCCGCCCAGAGCTGGGTGCTCAGCCATGACCGCAATCAAGATGGTCAATTGGATGCACACGAATGGTCCTCAACACAAGCCGATGGCTTTGTGCTCCGCTTTCGACCTGGTGACTCAGCTGAATTTCAACGGCTGGACAAAAACCAAGACGGTTTTTTAAGTTGGGATAAAGATGAATTGTGGCAATCGATTGACTACACCGAAAACCCATGCGCCGGCTGGCCATGGTGACACTACTCAGGCTGCCTGAAAAATAAAGCAGCTTTACCGGTAAAAGGACAACATCATGTGTGGCATTGTGGGCGCCATTCGCGCCAAAGACAACGTGGTTGATTTTCTCACCAGCGGCCTAGAACGACTGGAATATCGTGGTTACGACTCTTCTGGCATCGCTGTGGTCACCGATCAAGGCATCGAACGCGTGCGCCGCGTGGGTCGCGTCAAATTGATGGAAGCAGCGGCAAAAGCAGCAGGATTACACGGTTATTTAGGCGTGGGCCATACCCGCTGGGCAACACACGGCGGCGTCACCGAACCCAATGCGCATCCGCATATTTCCAACGGCCTCATCGCCGTGGTACACAACGGCATCATTGAAAATTTCGAAACAGAACGTACCCGCTTGCAAGATTTGGGTTATGTATTTGAATCACAAACCGACACTGAAGTCATTGCCCACAGTATTCATTACGAATACACCCACCACACCAATCGTGATTTATTTGCCGCGGTTCAAGCCGCCTGCGCGCGCTTTCAAGGTGCCTACGCCATTGGCGTGATTGCACAAGACCAACCCGATAAACTGATTGCCGCACGCATGGGCTGCCCGCTGTTGGTGGCTTTGGGCGAGCGTGAAACCTTTATCGCTTCTGATGTATCCGCAGTGATTGCCTTCACCCGCCGCGTGGTATTTTTAAACGATGGCGACATTGCCCAGTTGTCGATTACCGGCATCGATAAAATGGTAGACAAAAGCGGCACTGCGGTGATGCGTGAAGTCAAAGTGTCGGCCTTGTCATTAGCGTCTTTGGAATTAGGCCCCTACAGCCATTTCATGCAAAAGGAAATTCACGAGCAACCTAAAGCCATCACTGATACCGCTGAAGTCTTCTTAGTGGGTGGTTTTGAGCCAGCCAATTTTGGCGATCACGCCAACGCTGTATTCAATGACATCCACAGCATCAAAATCCTCGCCTGCGGTACATCCTACTACGCAGCATTAACCGCACGTTACTGGCTGGAAGGCATTGCACAAATTCCCACGGATGTGGAAATCGCCAGCGAATACCGCTATCGCAAAGTCATCGCCGACCCCAAACAGCTGGTCATCACCATTTCTCAGTCTGGTGAGACCTTGGATACCATGGAAGCGCTCAAATATGCGCAGTCTTTGGGTCAGAAACACAGTCTGTCGATTTGCAATGTGATGGAATCGGCTCTGCCCCGTGAAAGTGAACTGGTGTTGTATACCCGCGCCGGTGCCGAAATTGGCGTGGCCTCCACCAAAGCGTTTACCACTCAATTGGTGGCATTATTTGGGCTGGCGGTAACCTTAGGCAAACTGCGTGGTTTGGTTAGTGAATCGGATGAGCAAGACTACACCAACGAATTGCGGCTGCTGCCCGGCAGCGTTCAGCACGCGCTGAATTTAGAACCCCAAATCACGGCATGGGCAAATCAGTTTGCCAGCAAAAGCAATGCCTTATTTTTGGGTCGCGGTATCCACTATCCGATTGCCTTGGAAGGGGCGCTGAAACTCAAGGAAATCACCTATATCCATGCCGAGGCCTACCCTGCTGGCGAACTCAAACACGGCCCACTGGCCTTAGTCGATGAAAATATGCCCGTGGTGGTGATTGCGCCCAACGACAGTCTGTTGGAAAAAGTCAAAGCCAATATGCAGGAAGTAGCCGCACGCGGCGGAGAATTGTTTGTATTTACCGACTTGGACAGCGAGTTTACAGCCAGTGAAGGCGTACATGTGATTCGCACGCCTCGCCACATGGGCGTTTTATCCCCGATTGTGCACACCATTCCAGTACAACTCTTGGCATACCATACGGCGCTGGCTCGCGGCACCGACGTGGATAAACCACGCAACTTGGCCAAATCAGTGACCGTAGAATAACGGCGGTTACATTAAAAACGGCTATATAGTCAGACAAAATAGTCATTAACTACACAAAATAGTTGTTAACTGAGAAATTAAAGTTATTAATTTAACAAAATAGTTGTTACCTATAAAGAGCCCAGATATACTGACTAAAAAGTATACTGGGCTTTTTAATGGCTAAACCTCAGAATAGCTTAACCGAAATACAGATTGCTAAACGAATCAAAGAAGGACGTGGTCAAGGTTCAGGTGCGACCTATAAGCCTTGGTTACGGATTCATGAAGTTCCATCCCAAGGTCTATCCCATCGTATTTATTCATTTAAAACCAGACGTACTCATCATCTGCTATCCAACCTGGAGCTTGGCGTTTTTCTAACTTTAGACTGGATGGGTCACGTCCAAGATATCCGCGAGCAATATCCTCTACAACGGGATGAAACCATTGAGATTGCTTCTAATAATGGCATTAAACATCCTAATATTCGTGGCATCAATCAGGTAATGACTTCGGACTTTTTAGTAGATAGCTCATTCTATAAACAATTTGTTATTCAGGTCAAACCTTTATCAGAACTCAAAAATCCTAGAACTATTGAGAAATTAGAAATCGAAAGGCGTTATTGGGCGAGCAAGGAAATTCCTTGGTACATCATTACAGAAAAAGAACTGAATCCAACTGTACTTGATAATATCAAATGGCTTTATTCATCTCAGACAGATATGCACGATTATGACCAACTGCTTAATGCTTTGAGTAATTTTGAATTTTCCTGCCAACAACACCTACAAATGAAACTATCTGATGTCTGTAAATCTATTGATCGAAAATATCAACAAGACCCTGGTCAATCCTTGGCTGACCTAAAACAACTTATGGCCCATCGCCTAATCAAATTTGATATTACCCAGAAATTCAAAGAATTAAGAGTAAAAGATATCACATTCTATCAACATCAACTTGTAGAAGGATTCCTCAATGTGGCAAATCAATGAGGTTCTTAAATTTGATGATCAACTTTACCGTATTCTTTTTATTGATTTTGGAGATATATTCTGGATTCAGATCAATAAAAAGAATGCTTTACCTGAAGTAGTGAGGGAAGAAGCTCTTTCTGAATACTTAGATAATGAACGCTTAACACGCGCTAAAGACCCTTTTGTCAATTTGATTTTAGAAGAACCAGCTTTAGACTCTGTTGCCTTTATCAAAAGAGACAAGGCTTTCAATCTTATAAGAGAAATTATCCAAGAACCGAACCACTATGAACCATCAATTCGGGCAACTTTAATTCATAAAATTGAGTCTTCTGGTTTGGTGTCTAAACCAACGATTTATAAATATCTGAGAAAATATTGGCAAAGAGGACAAATTCCCAACGCACTATTGCCAGATTATAAAAATAGTGGTGCCCCCGGTAAAACTCGGACAGAAATTAACACCAAAAAAAATGGACGTAAACGTCAATTTGGTGATGGTGAAGGTTGTCAAATTACCCTTGAAATAGAAAGACTATTTAGATTGACAATCTCTAAATATCTACTCGTAAATAATCCACTCAAAACAACTGAAGCTTATCAAAAGTTCCAAAGCTTATATGAACAGTACTACCCCAAAGAAGATAGCAAGAATTATCCAACTTTAAGGCAATTCCGGTATTTCTATCATCGAGAATACACAAAACCTCAACTTATCGAAGCTCAAACAAATTCTACTGATTTTAAAAAAGATAAGCGTCCCTTATCTGCAACAAGCACTTCAAGTGTACTTGGACCTGGTAGCCGTTATGAAATTGATGCAACGATTGCTGATATTTATTTAGTTGCAGATGATGATCGTACAAAGATTATAGGTAGACCGACCTTTTATAGCATAAGTGATGTTTTCAGCCGCATGATCACTGGTTTTTATGTCGGTGTTGATAACCCTTCATATGCAATCGCTATGCAAACTGTGTCCGTTGCCTGTAGTAGTAAAGTTGTTCTTTGCAAAGAGTTTGATATCGAAATATCTGAAGATGAGTGGCCGACTATTGGTTTACCAGGTGCAATTCTTGCTGACCGAGCAGAAATGTTGAGTGAACAAGCTGAAACTCTGACCAATGGCTATAATGTTCGTTTGGAAACAGCTCCACCTAGACGAGGAGATGCCAAAGCAGTTGTTGAAAGCTGCTTTCGTACCATTCAAGCTGAATTTAAACCCTATGCTCCTGGTATTGTTCAAGGTCATCGGATTAAAAAATATGGCGAATCAGATTATAGACTTGAAGCAGCACTTACCTTAAAAGAATTCACTCAAATTATTATTCAGGCGATTCTATTTCGTAACAATCATCATGTTCTAGAAAAATATGATCGAGATGAGGACATCCCTGAAGATATCCCATCTATTCCACTACACCTTTGGAATTGGGGAATTCAAAACCGTATGGGCAAGCTCCGTACAGTTGATGCTGAACAGTTTCGAGTTTCTTTGTTGCCACGGATCAAAGTTTCAATCTCCCCACTAGGAATCAATGCATGGGGATTGTATTACAATAGTAGTGAAGTTTTACGAGAAGGCTGGTTACACCGTAGTAAGGAAATACAACGTCCTCAGAACCTAAAAGCAGCATATGATCCTCACAACACAAATAAAATCTATCTTTTCCCAAATTCTGCCAGCCAATCCTATTGGAATTGCTCCTTAAATATCCGGAGCCGTGCTTATGCAAATATGAGTTTTTGGGAGGTTTGGGACAAGCAATATCTTGAGAAATATGCGCAAGCGAATGCTAAACATGCAGAAACTCCACACAGTATGGCTTTTAAAAAATCAGTTCAAGCAATCATTGATAATGCCAAAAAGCAAACACCTAAATCAACTCAATCAAACCGTGAAAGAATTAGCCAAATTCGAGCCAATAAAAAGGAACAGAGACAAAAAACTAATTTAGCACCGTTACCAGAAAGTCAACAAACGGCTAATATTATTAAGTTTAATAAATCAATAGATGATGACTATAGCCTCCCATTCTCTCCTGGACTATTCAGTGATGATGATGAGTAAATTTCCATGCATCCATTAAAGGTTCAAGCTGTTTATCAAGATACAGGTGTCCCCGCCTATAAGAACAACCCATTCATTGAAGCTTTACCGCCTTTACTGGAAGCTTACACTCAGACACGTCATTTAAGATCTAGTTCAGATTCTTCGCTTCAAGATCTCAATGCCCCACGAGTCATCCGCTCACATTCAATTGCTCGTCTTAGTGATGAGTTCTTCCAACCACTTAATAACCACATCCTTTTAACAGAAAGAATCTCGTTGATGATTCGTGGAGGGTATGTCGGAAGGAATCCACGTACAGGTGATCTTCAAAAACACCTACAAAACGGATACGAGCGTATACAGAAAGGTGATCTTAAAGCTTTTAGATTTGAAAGTGTGAAATCAACAGCTCAAAGTATGGTTCTGATTGGCTGTTCTGGATGTGGAAAAACGACGTCATTAATTAGAACTCTTTCAACCTATCCTCAAGTTATTTACCACCCTGATCTAAATATTGAGCAAGTTGTTTACCTAAAAATTGATTGTTCACATAATGGTTCTTTAAAAGAAATTTGCTTAAATTTCTTCCGAGCATTAGATCAAGTCCTTGATACTCAATATGAAAAGCAATATGGGCTAAAACGCTACAACATTCAGGCATTACTCACTAAAATGTCACAACTAGCGAATGCTCATGCATTAGGGCTATTGGTCATTGATGAGATCCAGCATTTAAGTCGCTCAAAATCTGGTGGTCCTCAAGAGAGGTTAAATTTCTTTGTCACAATGGTAAATACTATTGGTGTACCTATCATGTTAATTGGTACACCTAAAGCCAGAGAAATTTTTGAGGCGGATTTTCGCTCAGCACGTAGAGGAGCTGGTTTTGGGGCCATTTTCTGGGAGCCATTACAAGAATATATTGATAATCAACTTAACCCTGAATGGATAGCTTTTACAGATAAACTTTGGAAACAGCAATTACTCAACCAAAGGGATGAATTTTTATCAGATGATATTCGACATATTTGGTATGACTCGAGCCAAGGGATTATTGATATTGTAGTGAAATTATTTGTTCTTGCTCAACTAAGGGCTATTGCAACAAATAAAGAGAGAATTACATCCAAGCTATTGCAACAAATCTATAATGAAGAATTGAAACCAGTACATCCAATGCTTGATGCTTTACGATCAAGTAATATTGAAAAAATTTCACGCTATTCTGATTTAGTCATCCCTGATATGGATCGTAAAATTTTTGCTCTTCAACAAAAAATCAAAAGTATACCTGTTGATAAAACATCAGAAGATTTTTTTAGACAATTGATTACCGAGGATGAGCGTCGTATTTATACTATGTTCAAAGATGAATATAAACCCCAACACCTGATCGAATGTATCAAAACTGCATATCAAGAACAACCGACAGCTACACGCCAACAGATTATTCCAATTATTTTTAACTTATTATTTACTGATAGCTATCCATCAAGCGACATTGTTAAATTAACACCCCAAAAATCAGAATACTTAAAGCCTAATCAATGGGATACATTGCCTCAAGATGATTTACGCTTTATTCATTCTCAATTTCTCACAGAAAAAGATTTACATAAATCACTTTTAGAAAAAAATTTGATTTTAGAGATAGAAAAAGTTTTATTAAAGACTGGATAATTACTGGACGTTATTTTAAGCATCCGATGACCTCGCTTGAGCTTCTAAAAGACTTTTACATGAAGTAAAGTGTCAATGGTCACTTAAAAGTGCACCACTTTAAGAACGGTTTTTAAACCGATAAGACTCATTTCCTGTTTCAAAAATTTCGCATCGATGTAACAGACGATCTATTAAAGCTGAGGTCATTGTTTCATCTCCAAACAGTGGTCCCCACTGGGCAAACACCAAATTCGTCGTCACGATAAGACTGACTTGCTCATGCAGGTGGCTGATGAGATTGAACAGCAATGCCCCACCTTTTTGACTAAACGGCAGATAGCCCGTATTTACACAAATTTTTAAAAAGTCCATTTTGTGAATGCTTAATGTCATGTAAATTAATTTGGGAGCTTAGGAAGCTAAAGAAATAAGTCTATTCCTGTTAAAACGCTATTTGAAAAATAAGCTGAAACAATCATGATATGTATGCATAACTTTCCATTACCACACCCCGATGAACTTCTATACAGCACTATAGCTCGGGCTGGGATATATCATGGTATTACTAGCCCTAAACATTTGTTAGATGAGGTTTTTGGTCATAGATCTGTTATAGCCACACTAGATTTGCCTAGCCATATTAAAAATGTTGCTTACCAACTAAAAAATACAAAACAATATCCAATCGAATATCTAATAAAACAACATACCTTATTTCCACTCTATGCCTCATTTATTCAGCCTCAAATACGGAACAAAGCTATTGAACTCATGAAGAATAAAACTAATGGTGCAGTTCATACAATGCTTGGAGTTACGGCATCCAGAGTTAAAGCAATTCAGAACTTCCAAGTTTGTCGAAAATGTATTGAAATGCAAATACAAACTTATGGTGAAGCTTTTTGGAAACGAGATTGGTTTATCCCTAACCTACCAATCTGTTTGGATCACGGGCCATTAACTATTTATAAAGAAAAACCATCGGACTCTAGACATCATTTCCAACCCTTAATTGAATCAAACTTTTCAATAGAATCATTCAGCTCAGTCTTCCCTCAAGACTTCATTATGTCTTACCAAGTGCAAAAATTGTTTAAGCTATCATCCTATCCATCTATTTCTTATGAGCAATGGAGTCATTTTTACCATGGATTAGCACATGACTTTGGTTACACACGGGGAAAGCATATTAAACATGATGAAATTTTATCCTTAGTTTTACAACACTGGGGCAAAGAATATCTTCAAACTAAAAATTTACTCTGCCACCAAGGTGAAGAAAATTCCTGGTTAAAAAATATATTCCGTAAGCATCGAAAAAGTTTTAGCTTCTTTGAACATCTATTGATTCATCTAACTTTTACCCCAAAGGAAAAATTAGAAGATATTTTTCATTACGTCCAAAAGATTCAACCGGTTTTTATTGTTAAAACTAAACCTAATGAAACCCTTTAAGATAAATAAACAGGGGTAATTAAGATAAATGGGATTAGGTTGGATTTGAGTGGATGATGTGGGATGGTAATTTGAAACATCATTGCACACAGTGAAACAAAAAACGGGCTTAAGGTGGCTCGTTTTTTTGCGCCCAAATTATAGTCCTTTTGCCAATGCATCCAGAGCAACATTCAATAATCTGTTTTCAGCACCTTTTTGTAATTCACCATCGGGGTTGATTGGCAAATATGGGCGTGCTGGGATACTGACCTGTTTCACTTTTGCATAGCCACTGCCAAATGGAATTAATAGGTAGGGTTTGTTTTTGGCTTTGATGTCACCACCAAAATGATGAATGGCGGCATAGGGTTTATTGCTGCCAATGCGGGCGAAGTCGTTGCTGATTGCCGTATTGATACTCGCCGCCAGCTGCCCGCTGTCTTGAAGCGTTTTTCCACCTTCACTGCCAGCGCGTAAACTCTTTTTCCATGGATCGCCACCCCAAGATTCTGATTGGAAGTTGTCTTCGGTCAGGCTGTGTAATTCGGTGGCCATACCTGCCATCATGGGGCGTGTACTGGTGGCATTGCTGAGCAGTTGGCCGAGGCCGTGTTCAAGTTGGCTTGAATCAACGCTGATTTCTATCATGACTGACTTCCTGATAACAGCTTGGTAACCCATGCGCTTTGTGTTGTATTGAGTGATTCCTTAAAACGTTTGTTTTGCATCATGTCACGCAAGGCCACTCGGGCAATGTCTGGATGCGTTGCTTGGGCTTTTTCTACCGCAATACTGGCCATCCTGCTGAGCATGGATTTGCCTTGATTGGCGTTAAAACCGGGGCTGGGTGCAATGAACTCACCATTAACCCGGATGCCTGTTCGCTCAGTATGACGCACTTCGCCAGTATATTCATTGGTGCCAATATCCACATATTTGGTTTCTAATGATGGACTGGTTAATACTCGGCTTCTGCCTGATGATTCTGACAACGCACGGACACGGCAGCGGCAACGGAAATCCAACGGCGGATACATGCTGTTCCATACTGGGTCATCTGCTTCATAAACCATGCCATTCAACGCGGCATGGGATGGGCGTGTGCGCGTATCCATAATGGCCACGTATTCCCAATAAGGATGGGTATCCACCGCTTCGCGCATGGCGACATAACGCCCAGCCATGTACGCTGACTGCATATTGGTCAAATAGATGGTTTTCAGCCGATATGGGCTACCGAGGCGCACAGTCTGAGGCTCGCCTGTATCCGGGTTGGCAACTTCTTGTTTTCCCCACCAGCCTTTGCGTTGCAACACGGGTGCCAGCTCGTTATTAAATTGTTGCAATGTTTGACCGTTTTCTACAGATTTGACTACGGCGCTGTAGATGTCATCGATTACATCCATTTTCATGGTCTTCGCCACTGTAAATGCGGTGGCATGGGCATCGTCCAGCATGTCTTGCCAATCCCAACTGACCTGTATGCCTTTTGGTTCCAGATAGGCGATGGCGGCATCAGGTTGTAAGCTGAAGATGGCTTTGATGTCTTCGGGTTTCATTTGGCCAATTCCTCTGCTGCTTCAATACGCCCAACCAATTCCGATAAAAACAGCAATCTGGCCAACTCATTTTGTAATGCTTTATCGTCCATGTCGGGGTAGGCACCAACCAGCCGATCCAGAACATTTTCAGGAGCAGCACCGTTTTTTAAAGAAGCCACCAATGCAGTAGTCAGCCCTTCACCTTGAGTATTCAGGCTGCCTGAATCAGGTGGTAAGGTATCAATGACCAATCCAGCATCATTTTCTAAAGTCGGCTCAGCAAAGCTGGCCACGGATGATGGCGACTGAGCGGTGGGTTTGATGGTGACAATATCATCATCAGTCAGATTGTAAGCCCGCTTCCAATAAGATTCTGAAAGCCGTACACCGCATTCAGTCAATGATTTATCGCGGGCGGCCAAGTCTTTGTCACCGGCTTCTTCTTCATACAATTCAAATGTGGGACGGGGAGCATCGCCAAAATTCAAATCGCAAATTAAATCAATAAGCTGGTTAAAGGTGCTTTCAACAATGCGTTTGTCGCTGTCGCGGATGTCTTCAGTCACTTCCAGTCCGGCTTGCGCACTGGCATTGGTGCTGTCTTTTTCGGTTGTCTGATCTTGCCCCAATAATGCAATGGCAGTTTCACTTCGGCACATACGAATCAATTTGTCGTACGCATCCACAGAGCCAGTTTTACCAGTCGCTTCTTTGATTTCCACGCTACTGTCGTTCGGGATGGTGCCGACTGAATTGCCAATCAAGGCTTCCAGTGCATCCAGCAATTTATCGGTGTCTTGTTGGGTGTTGCTGCGCGGCTCATGCCCAATCAGCCAAGGTGCACCATATTTCTCAGTGAATTGCGCCCAGAATTTGAGACCGGCACGGCGGAATGTGGTCGGCCAAAACACCATGGCCAAGTCTGGGCGGCCATACGGATTGATATAGCTGGCTTCGTGTGTTGGGCATAGAAATTTCACGGGCGGCACTGGTTCACCTTGCCAGTTTTGATTGCTGATAAATTGAAGCTGGTTTTGGTCATTGAAGTTAAACCATTCTTGCGGCTTGGCCACAAGCTTTTCAGGCAGCCACAATTTATCTTTTTGCCAGATGATTTCAATGGGTTGATAACCAAAAAACGGCGCATTCAAGATGTCTTTAATTTGCCGATAGGTATCCATGCCTGTGAATACCGCGTCTATGGTTTCCATCACATTGTTAGGGACATCATCACCATCCAAACGCCATTGCAATCCAGCCACTGTGGCTTTGCGACGGCGTACATGACCACCAACCACGCCATCCGACAATAATTCTGTGTACACGCTGATGTTTTGTCCCAACTTCTTCAATATTGGGTCGGGATTCGGCAGCCAACCATTAAATGCATAAGCTCCAAAGGCAGTCTTAGCCACCGCCATATGGCCGGTCATGTCTTGGGCACTGAGGTTCAATACGCCGTTTCCGGTTTTGAGTTTGAAGTGTGGTTTTGCCATCTTAATAACCTCTGGTTAAACTGCTACTGCGGCGAATACGGCGGCTTGAGACGCGCACTGGGCCAGTGTCTTCGTGTGCGGCATTCAAAGCCAAAAAACACGCCCATGTTCGGTCAGCATGCCCATTGGCATCGGATTCAGCCACAAAGCGTGGCGCGCCGGTGGCACTGGTGGTCTTCTGTAGTTTGTGCAGGTCTGCACGTAAATCTTGATTAACGGGAATGCGGATTTTCTTGTCTTCAAACGCCTCTTTGCCAATGGCCGCCATCGCCAATTTAGAGGCTGAGGTAAATAACACGCCTTCAACCCGGCTGTCACCATATCGGCGTTGTGCATCTTCCACCGGCTTTTCACCCATGCCGGTTTTATCCATGCAACAGCGAATAATGCGGAAGCAGTCAAACACATCACCTAACACCGCGTCTTGTTCTGCAAACGAGGCGCGGCGTCGGGTAATCAATTCCCGCGTCCACAGTACATCACCCACTTGCTCCAATACCCACACGACAAACAGGTCGTTGCGGATGCCAATGTCTACGCCGACAAAACAAGGGTTTCCACTGTAGTATTCAGGCAGCCCGGCCTGTTCATGTTCCACACCGTGAATTAAGTCGTATGACAACCAGGCACTGGCCTCATCAAGCCATTGCAGCTCAAATTCCTGTGCCCATGCATCGGGATCGTTTAAGCCTTTTTTGAGTTGTTCGATGTTGCGTGGCAAGCCATCGGCCACCGCCTGATGAATATCAACAATATGGCGGCTCCACTCTTTGTTTTTCTCATCGGTAACCAGCTCGTAGAATTTATTGCCTTTGCCATTGGGCGTGGATACCACGCGCAATTTCCATCCCGCAGAAATCACCGGAAACAGCGCTTTCCAAATCTCGCGACTGTCCTTGTGAAAAGCGAATTCGTCCAAAAACACGTTGGCAGAAAAACCGCGTGCAGTATCGGGATTGGCTGGCAGCGCGGTAATTTTGCTACCACCCGGCAACACCACTTCAAGTGCATTCGTGGTTGCATCAAACGGTACTTGTAAAATTTCACAAGCAATGCCGGCGGCTTCCAAGTGCCGCTTTACGCCTTCATTCATTGCTTCCTTGGCCTGTCGCTCACCGCGCGATAGGATTACCCAGCGGGTGCGTCTGCCTGAGCCTCGGCATCCAAGCAGTCCAAGACGATTTCCAGCGTGGTGGTGAAGGTTTTACCCGTTTGGCGGGCAAACATACCCACCTTAAAGCGGCTGGAATCAGCCAGCCATTTTTTTTGGTAGTCATAAAGCGTGAGTGCCGGTTGCGTCATGACATTACCCCATATACCTCTTGGCGAATGCGCTGCAATGTCTCTTGGTCAAGTCCGCTATTTTGCTGGGTAGACTCGGCTTCCAACTCGGCAAATTTTCGCTCCATTTTGTCACGCAAGCTTGCCTGAAACTGTTTCAACCGAGCTGACGCTGATGTGAGTGCGGCAATGTTTTTGGCCGCATCCGCCATCAGGCCGAAGCGCTCAATCGGCGGCAGCTTCTCTTCATCAATTTCACCAATGTCCACCATGGCATTAAACAGCTCAGTTTGCAGCATAGCCATCAGTGCTTCAGAGCGAGTATCTCCCTCGTCCGTAGCTTGATCTGCAATCATACGAGCCGCTTCGGTGCTGTCTTTGATGGCAGCAAAGCGTCGTTCGATTTTTTGACCATAGCGGTGCACGGCAGAGCGGCTGACTTCATAACCTTGTTCTTGTAACCATTCGGTGAGTTCTGAATAGTTTGCAAAGCCATTTTCAGCCAGTTTACGTTCGAAAGCCTGTCGGATATCGGCAGGTAAAGTAGCAAGAGTGCTGCGCTTGGCCATCATCAACCCTCCCAATATTTAACGGGGCGGGCAATACCGGCTTGGCAATCAATGGTGTATTCGGCAATATCGACCCCTAAGCGGGTTAAATCGGCGAACCACAATCCACTCGGTTGCTTGGTAACATCCACCAGCTTGCGATCATGCAAATAGTCCAGCTGCTGGCGTAATTCCAGAGCGGTGGTGTCTGGGTAAATGCCCCGCATGATGTCCAGCAAAAATGCTTCGCTGGTGGTGTAGGGTCGGGCTTTGTTCAATGCATTGATGACATTCCAGCGCATGCCTTCTCGACGTGCTTTTTCCATATTGCTCATCGCTTTGTACTTTCTATTTTGTAGAGGTTGGTCAAGGTTTCCTGCACACTGTCGAGCTTGGCTTCAATCACGGTTTGATTGCGAATGTAGTCTTCACGCCGCACATAATTGATGGGCATAGTGGCATCCAGATCAGCTTGCTTGCGCTCTAGGCCTTCCATTTTTTCAGAGAGCTTGTCTTGCTGCTTATTGCGCTCGGCCAGCTGTGACTGAAACTGGCTCAGCAGAATTTTGCCGAAGGTGAAACACACGCCTAAAAAGCCCAATAAAAAGCCAACGGCCTGCCAAAACTCAATCGTGATAAAGGTTTTTTCTTGCATGATGATCCTATGGCCAACCAGCTTCGTGGTATTCCTGGCACAACACACACAAACGCACGCCGGGGATGGCCTGCTGTCGTGCCAGCGGGATTGATTCTCCACAATCTTCACAATGGCTCAGGCTGGCACCGCTTGGTTGTTTTTGACTGTGCCGATAAAACGCTTCAGCCAAAAATTCGGCTTCGCGCTCGGCTGCTTTATCTGCAATATCCATCACTGCTCCTGCCGGTACCAAGATTGCCAGCCGCGTAGCTGGGCATCTTGCTTAGTGCACCAGCCACCATATTCAACAGCATGGGTCAGTAGGTGTTGGGGGGAGCCGCTGGCCGGACGCTCTGGGCGTTCATAAATGACCAGCAGCTCAGAAGACACAGGCGGCAATACCGGCTTTTCAATGGTCTGAATCGGGGTAGCCAAAGGCTTTGTTGTAGAGCCGCAGGCTGTCAGCACCGATGCCGCTATAGCAAACAGTGCTACTTTTTTCATCATTTTTAATCGCATTTGAAATATCCTTTTTTAATAACCCTTGAGCGATATCCAGCGCTTGGTTTGCTTTAGCCAAATCGGTGCTTTGCTTTTGCGCAAAGGCATACCATTTGTCTTTTTCAGCCTGAGCTTCCTGCAACTTTTGAATGTATTGCTGCTGGGCTGCCTGAATTTGGCTGTCCCATTCTTTTTGCAAATCCTGCTGTTTCACCAATTGGGCTTGTGTGCCATGCCGCACACCAAGGTAATAAATACCTCCGGATAAAGCCGCACCGATAGCGAAGCCAATGCAGTAATTGATGATTTTGATGCGCCAATCACTGGTCAGCATTTTTGCTACCTCCTATTTGCTGGGCAGCGGCAATGCCACGCCGGATTAGGGCATAACCGCCAACCATGCTGCCAAATGCCCACCACACATCAATCGCTGGTTCCGGCAACAAAATGAATTTGATGGTCATCACGGCGCAGGCCACATTTGCCCAGACTTTACTGTGTGATACCGCGCCTGTTTCGGGATTGGAGAAAAGCCCGGCAAGCCATTTCAGGAATGCTTTCATTGCATCTCTCCCGTCAACACCGTGGCGACTGCTTTGGCGACCAGCCACTTTTTGTCATGCCATACGGCCAGCTCGGAATCATTGCTAATGAAAAACAATTCAAGGATGATGCCGCCATTGCGCACATACCCCAGTCGACTGTGTTGGCCTGCGTTTTCTGGTTGCCAGCCACTGACACCGCGCAACGGGCTACCTGTGATACCTGCAACAGCCTTGCATAGCTTTTGGCATAAAGCTTTGTCTTTTGGCTGTGCCAATGCTTCCACACCTTTTGCTGATTTGTTGGACGAGGCATTGCAGTGGAATTCGACGGCGGCACGGCTGCCTTTAATGAGCTTGATGGCTTGAGTCAAGGGTAAATTGCCTTTTCCTTCGCCATCTGTCTTGATTTCAATACCCATGGATTTCAGGTAATGAGCAACCATGTTGCGCATGTCTTGCGCAACATCCGCCTCTTTGATCGTGCCATTAACAGCACCCGGGTCTGTATTGCTGTGACCCGCTGTAATTGTGATAAACATGAAAAAATCCCCATAACAAAGTGTTATAGGGATTTTGGCTTTGATGGTGTTCGGCGGCTTTTAAAGCGCTTTAAAAATTACTTTTTATCAAAAATGTATCATATAGATTGGATTAGATTGGATCTAAAAATTTTAAAAATTAAAAGCTCCGGATTAAATAGACGACCATACAAGCAAAAAGACCAAAGGAAACTACCCATTGCAAAAAACAGATGACATCTTTTTGGTTCTTGATTCGATTATCAAGAGGTGTAAACAATTGTTGTATGTCAGCCGGTAATTCATCCTTTAAGTTGAGCTCTTCTCTAATACTATTTTTTTGTCTTGCTATTTCATTCTCAATAACGGATGCAGTTTCCGATTGATTATTTAGTGTACACAACATCAAAATAGCATAGATTACACAGCCTATGAAGATACCCGTATTTGCCCAAAATTCGGGAGATATGTAATGGTTTTCAATCTGTTTCATTTGAGTTGCAACAATAAAAGTTGCAGCAGGAATTCCTAATATTTGATTTTGAATATCGGCAAAAATTTTATGAGCTTTTGTGAAGTCATCTAGACGAGAAGCCGCCAATTTCTCTTTGTATTTTTCATAGCTGAAATCAGCACAAAACAAATTGTAATTATGCAATATGTTCTGATATAAGGCTTCCAAATTCAGTAAAAGATAGCTGAATCCTTCGTGTAAAGGCTGCAGTTTTACCAGTTCAACGACAGCATCAGCAAAAATTTCATTTACTTGCTCGCTATGAATATTATCTTCCTGCAAAAAAATCAATATTTTATTTAGAGCATCTTTAGAAATCTGGTTAATCACTGTATCTTCCATCACAATCAGTAATTCAAGCTTCTTTTTATTGTTTACAAAAAAAATCTGATTGCTATGAAAATGTACTGCGACCCGCTGCAGGTATGATACTAACTGCAATGCCAACTGGTAGTTCGTAAACCAATCAGGTTTTATTTCATCTGCACTAAAAAATACATCAGATAACACAAAGAAATCCTGAACAATTCCTGTCGGATTGTCTATCAAAAATTGATTTTCATTATCGTATACTTTTAAACCAAGGGCTGAAGCAGGTGGCTGAATGCAAATTTTAAATTTCTGTCCGACAGAAACTGTTTCTCCATCTTCTAAATTGGATGCTATCTTAGATTCAGAGGGAGTATTCAATGCCCAGTTTAGAGCAGCACAAACTGTCGAATCAGGAACCTTATATGGCGTATAAGTATTTTTCCATCCGGTAAGTTGTGTTGATTTGTAAATAATTGATAGGTACTCAATTTTCTGGGCTGTCGTTATCATTTTTCTGGACAGTAAATTCTGCTTTCATCTTTTTGGAAGGGTTTCTCAAAATAACTGCATCCATATCTTCATCGTAGTATGCGTTACCACGAATGATAGCATCTCGTCGTATTTTCAGGGTGTAAGCATTTTCGGTGAAAGTGACAGTATTTAGTGTATCAACCGTGGCTTTATGGGGAGAAAAACCGTCTGGGATTTTATATTCATCTTTATTCATGTAGTCCTGAATGTCTTCAGGAGCCTCTGGATAAACGGTTCGACTGAATACCTCGGCGTTAAACGGATTTTCTTCTGTCAAATTTTTGAGGTATTCATGGCTATCAGCATAAAATTTCAAAATGCGTTCTGGGGACATTTCTTTATCTTGGCTAAATTGCCCAACCAGTTCAGTTAAAGCAATGGTGATAGTCTTGGATCTGATAGAGGAATTACATCCTAAAAACTGTTGAAAAAAGTTAGATACATCGCTGCCACCAGCTAAGAAGCTGATATAGTTTTCATCTTGGTTTTTCCAAGCTGTCAAATCTACTTTCCCTGCGAATCGCATTTCTTTTAAATCTAAGAATTGCGTGCGCTTAAAATCGCGATTTTCAATGGCCGCACCTTTTTTGTTATTCACTACTGAAATTAGAAGCAAATCTTTACCATTTTCTGTTACGCAGAAAAAAACAATATTGGCAGAAGCCGAAGTGTGAGGAGCGCGATTCTGAAGGTGAGCCATAAAATTTTTTGTAGTTTGGATAAAATTCGTTTTTTTATCTATATACCATTGTTGCAAAAAAACACTGGCTGGGTAATTGACAGTATCCGATTCGAAATGGCCGTAGCTTTTGCCTACTCTTTTTTCATAATAGGCCAGCAGGCCATCAAGAAATTCGTTGGTAACTTCGGCATCATTTCCTGCTTCTTCATTCGCTAGGTCAATTGTTACTAAGTTTTTTTCAATTACAAGTTTATGAATGACAACATTATTTAAATGCATAACTTTTCCCTTTATAGATAAGAACAAAACATAATCGCAGCTATATTTTCATTCGGTCTTGCATAAAGAATTAGTATCTCTAAATTAATTACATCTGATTCAACGCTGCTTCATATTCTTTGGCTTGCAAAGATTTAGTTATACTGGCTCAGCAAACATCATGATGGGCATACCTTTTGTAATCATGACGGTATATTTCACATTATTTTGGACAAAGCTATTTTTGCCTGAATTTTCTTGATCAGGGTGCTTAGAGAAAGAATCCATTGTTGCGGCAATCATTTTTATAATTTTTCCACCAACAGTTTTATTGCCTTCATCACCATCAGCCGCAGAGAGAATAAATGCAGCAGCACTACCAATTTGTAAATTATCCAGTGCGTTATCTGTGGGAGCCATCATCACGGAAATAGAAGTGACTTTGTTGCTTTTGGGGTCTATAGCCACTGTGCTATGTAAGTTATTCGCAAACGCAATGGACGCTACTTTACGCACATCGCTTGCTTCTCCTTCAGGTTTGATGCCTGATGAAATCGCGAATGGTAATTCAACTGATTCAAAATCTTGATTAACCCGATTCCTAAATGTGTCGAAGTCCAGATCGAGGGTATCCACCTTAGGAGTTGGCACAGGAGAAGATGCGTTAAGGGTTGTTTCATTAGATTCAACCGCTTTGGTTGTAGAAGATGCCTTCTGGGCTATTTCAGCTGTCTGGTTGTTTGGTTCAGCGGCAAGGTTTGGATCAATAGCTACCCCAATAACAATGAATACGAACCAAATGATAGAACCAACAATAACACCCAAGGCATGTCGCGCTAAGCCTCCGGTACCTTTATTTTTTAATTTTTTGGCGAGTAGCCACCAAACCAAACCAGCAGCTGGAAAAGATAATAAAGCAAATAGTAAACCCATGTTGGCCCCTTTATATTTATTGAATTGAAATCTCTTAACGGATTAATTAATTTAAATCAAATCCCGCGATACGTTTACAACCTGTCCTATGACTTCTACATCTGGATGATTTTCCAGCTTTAATGGCATGGGTGGATAGGCAGAATTATCTGAAATCAACAACAAGCTTCCATCTATTTGTTTTTGTATTCGTTTCACCCACAAGGTATCCCCACTGCGGATAACATAGATATAACCATCTCTTGGATTGGATTTTGAAGTATCTACTAACAAGGTGTCATGATTCCCAATCGTGGGCTCCATGCTGTCTCCTCGGGCAAGTACACAATTGAGGTCTTTATGACACAATCCCCGAGAGTGCAACCAATCATTTCTAAATGCCAGCCGTGTGCTTGGGGCTAATACACCATAAGCGTGGGCACCATTCCCAGCAGAAACCTCAACATCAAACATGGGTATATAGGCATATTCATCTGCAATGATGGTGTCAATGCTTTTGGAATGCATTCCTGTCAAAATATATTGGACATCAAACCCAAAATCCAAAAAATCCATAATTTGAAGCGCGTTTGGATAGGATTTTTCATTCTCCCAATTCCAAACTGTATTTTTTTTGACGTCTAGTTTACTGGCCAACTCTTCTTGACTGAGCTGGTTTTTCACGCGTTCTTCTTTCAGTCTCGATCCGAACATAAACTAATCTCAAAATAATTGGATAAAGTAGTTGCTTATCCAAATATATTTGGATAAAATTAATTCAACAATTAAACAAGGTTGTTTATAAATATAAACGATGGAAGTTTATCACGAATATTTGGGAGTTATTCCATGAATGCAGAAAAAGTGAAGCAAGGTTTTAGAAATCGCGGTGAAACGCTTAAAAGTTGGTGCGAGCGACATGGGTATGAATATACCTACACATCTCGGATTCTCAACGGTAGCGTGAAGGCCAATCGAGGGAAAGCACATGAGATTGCAGTCGCATTAGGCTTGAAAAACCGCGCGGCATAGGAGCCATTATGAGTACCAAAGGCATTCGTTTACTGCGTGTGTACAAAGCGCTTAAAGCCCACCCGATTATTGGCATCAGTAATAAAGAAATTGCAGATGGGCTCGGTATTTCCCCCGTTCACGTCAGCCGAGACTTAGAAGATCTGATTGCAGAAGGACTGGTGCAAAAGCTGGATAACGGGAACTACGCATACAGCATCCAGACCTTGCAGATTGCCGAACGATTCCGCCGCGACCAAGAGCGCTTAAAAGCCAGACTGGGCGAACTGGAGCAGCGTGTTGATGCCGGTATTTATTAAACCCAAATGCGACGTCGTCGTATTTGAAAAGTGAAAATGGACGACGTCGTCCATTTTGGGAGCGAAATGATGAGTGACATGATGAAACAGGAAACCACCGTGGTCTCCAATCAAGCCGCCTTGAATAGCGTGGCGGTAATGGATCAATGGGGCAATGGCGAGGTTTACAACGAAGACCGCTGGGTGGAGCGTGCCCGACAGGCGGCGCGCCAGGCTATGGAAGGCATGTTTGAGTTGGGGCGTGCCCTGATTATTCTGAAAGAGCATACAGATCATGGACGATTTCGTGACATTGCCGAGAGTGAACTGGGGCTACACACCCGTGAAGTAACCAGATTGATGATGGCCACGCGTCGTTTTGCGACACCGCAAATGCAGAAAGCCGCACCCAAGTTGATGAATTTGGGGAAGTCCAAACTTCTGGAATTGTTGGTTGAAGAAGATGAGGCTGTCGTTGATCTGGCAGATGGCGGTGAATTAAACGGCCATAGTCTGGACGATGTTGAACGCATGAGTGTGCGTGAGCTACGCCAGGCTCTGCGTGATGCGCGTGATGAAACCGATGCGGCACGCAAAGTTTCGGCAGAAAAAGACACCAAGATTAATGATTTATCCGAAAAACTGGCTAAGAAACAATCATCTGTAAAAGAGGCCAAGCCCAGCGATGTGGCGGATGAATTGAAAATGTCGATGGGTGCCATTCAAGTGGGCATTGAAAGCCAAATTACCCGCCTGATACCGGTTTTTGAACAAATGATGGCACATGCCGAAGCGAATGGGATGGATCACAGCCCCGCGATGGTGGGCTGCCTGAATCAAATCATTCGAGATTGTGAAAGCCTGCGTGAGCAATTTGTGTTGCCCCAACAGCCACCTGTTGATGCGGTTCCTGAATGGTTTAAGGCCACGGAGTAACGCCATGAATAACCCGGCACTGATTGAGCGATTGACTGCCATTGCGCACCACGCGGACACATTGGGGCATGGCGTTAAAACACATTATTTAAAACAGCAGGCACAAGGATTGGGTTGGAGTATGGACAAATTGTATCGGCACTTAAAAAAAGTGGCTATTCAGCCGCAGCGCAAGCGCCGCGCTGATGCCGGTACGTCCACATTGACATTAGAGGAAGCCAAATTAATCAGTGCAGCAGTACTGGAAGGTGCCCGTAAAAACGGCAAGCGCATTATGACCATAGGCCGAGCAACAGAAATGCTACGGGCGAATGGTTTGATTGATGCCGTGCAGATTGATGAAGATGGGGTTTGTACCCCGCTGTCTGAAAGCACAATCACCCGTGCGTTAAAAGATTATGGATTGCACCCAGAACAACTGTTGCAGCCTGATCCTGTCACCCGCATGAAATCATTACACCCGAATCACTGGTGGCAGATCGACCCGAGTATGTGTGTGCTGTATTACTTGCCACGGCACGGCAAGGACACAGGTTTGCGCATTGCTGATGCAGCAGCATTTTATAAAAACAAACCAGCCAATCTGGTGAAAGTATTGAATGACCGCGTATGGCGCTATACCGGCACCGACCATGCCAGTGGCACGATATGTGTGCGCTACTATTTTGGCGGTGAAACCAGCCAAAACCTGTGTGATTTCTTTATTTTTATGATGCAGCCAAAAGCCAATGTGCACACCGACCCGATTCGTGGGGTACCGACAGGCGTGATGCTGGACCCGGGTAGTGCCAATACGAGCCATGCTTTTAAAAATCTGTGTAAACAGCTCGGTGTGCGGGTGCAAATCAATACGCCACACAAACCACGCGCCAAGGGGCAAGTGGAAAAAGCCAACGATATGGTGGAGACCGCATTTGAATCTGGTTTACGCTTTATTGAAATCAACAATATTGACCAGCTTAACGCACTGAGTCTGCGCTGGATGCAGTATTTCAATGGCACTGAAATACACAGCAGACACAAGATGACGCGTTATCAGGCGTGGAACCGTATTCAAGCCGAGCAGCTGATATTGCCACCACCGGCAGACTATTGCCGCGAACTGGCGGTATCTGCACCCAAGGAAGTCAAGGTTACTCCGGATTTAGAAATTCAGTTTTCAGGCAAACGATTTTCAGTGCGCGACATTGCTGATGTGATGGTTGGTCAAAAATTAATGGTGGCCAAAAACCCATGGCGGCCTGATGTGGCACAAGTGGCCACTTATGATGCAGCCGGAAATGAAATCTGGCAAACGGTTGAGCCGGTTGAGTTTGGCGACTTTGGTTTCCGTGAATCTGCAGTGGTGATGGGCGAAGAATATCGTGCCAGTGTTGACACGCCCGCCCAGCAACACAAGAAAGAGCTGAACAAGATTGCCATGATGGCTGACACATTGGAAGAAGCCGAAGCCAAACGCAAAACCAGCGCCTTGCCCTTTGGCGGCAGCATCGACCCATACAAGCATCAGGAAAACACTTTGGCCGAACGCAATATTTTGTATGTCGAAAAACAAGGCCAGCAACTGGATTACAACCGTAAAGAAGTGACGGAACAGGTTTTGAGCAAAGTTGAAATTGCCAAACTCTTGAAACCCCGTATTGACGCTGAAGGCGGGAATTGGCCGCAGGCGGTCAAAACCTTGCAGCTTATGTATCCGGGAGGCGTGGTCGCCAGTGAAGTGGAATCTGTATTTGAGCGCTTGCGCACATCAGGCAGCCTGAAACTACACAAAACAGGAACCGCGCTATGAACATCAAAACCACTTTAAAGCAGCTGGGCAAGTCGTATGCGGTGGTGGCCGGTGCGGTGGGTGTGTCACCGGCTGTTATTAGCCAGATTGCCAATCATGGTATTTGGCCAAAGCGAAGACCAGATGCATTACACGAAGCATTAAAACAGTTTTTTGTTGATAGTGGTACGGGCATTCCGAGTGACCTCTCACAGACCCCAGAAGCCGTACCAGCCCTGACTCAAGAAAGCGAGGACGACACTATGTTACTCAGAAAGACCGCATTAACACAAGCAACCAAAATGGCATTTGGCCTGCCACGTGATCCATTCAGCGAAGAAATCAGCAGTGCTGAAGATGTATTCACCAGCCCAGACATCAAGTATGTGCGCGAAGCCATGTTTCAGACAGCAGCGCACGGAGGATTTATCGCGGTGGTGGGCGAATCTGGGGCTGGTAAATCAACCTTGCGTGAAGACCTGCAGGATCGGATTGCACGCGAAGGCCGCCAAATCATCATGATTGAACCCTACGTGCTGGCCATGGAAGAAAACGACATCAAGGGTAAAACCATGAAATCAGTGCACATCGCAGAAGCCATCTTGGACGCTGTGGCACCCGGCACCAACCCGAAACGCAGCCCAGAAGCCCGGTTTCGCCAAGTGCATAAAGCACTGCAAGAAAGTGCGAAAGCCGGGAACAAACATGTGCTGGTTATTGAAGAAGCCCACGGCATGCCACTGCCCACATTGAAACATCTGAAGCGGTTCTTTGAGTTGAAACAGGGTTTTGAACGCCTCCTCGGCATCATCCTGATTGGTCAGACAGAACTGGCCAATAAGCTGTCTGAAAGCAATCCCAATGTGCGCGAAGTGGTACAGCGCTGCGAAGTCGTTACCCTGCAGCCACTCACTGACGGCAAGCTGGAGCAATACCTGAAGTTTAAATTTGAGCGCATGGGCAAGAAGCATACCGAGGTGATTACCGATGATGGCATGTTGGCCATCGCCGAGCGATTACAGCACCGTGCCCGCACCCAGCGTGGTACAGAGACAACCAGTCTGTTGTATCCGCTGGCCGTCAATAATCTGGTCAGCGCTGCCATGAATCAGGCAGCTGAACTCGGGTTTGAAGTGGTGGATGCCGATGTGATTAAGGGGGTGTGACATGCGCACTTGGTTAATGGATTTTATACGGCGCTTATTGATTTGTTGTGCTGTGTTTATGGCCGTTGCTGTGTTGTTTCCAGCCGTCGAGCACCATAACCCGCCACGGCAGCCCTCGCAGCAGGAAGCACACCAAGACGCGGTAGAGGCAGACCGCGAATGGCGGCAAGTGTATGGTCGGATGAGTGACCAAGACAAAATGACCGGTGTGGTATTTGAGCCCGTGGATGGAGAGTGACATGAAGATACGCTGTCCTGCTTGCGGCGCGACCATGAGTCTTGATGTCTTGATTGCCCATGATGATGCTCGAGCCTTGATTGTTGGCCTCACGGTATTGTCTGACGATCTTGCCAAATCGGCGCTGCGTTATTTGACGCTGTTTCGCCCCGCCAGCCGCGATTTGTCTTTTGACCGAGTAGCTAAATTACTCAATCAGCTGCTGCCGGATATCCAAACCGAACAAATTGAGCGCAATCGGCACACTTATCCTGCGCCACGCGTTGCTTGGATCTGGGCTTTTGGGCGCTGCATTGAAGCCCGCGATGCAGGGAAATTAACACCGCCTCTGACAACACACGGCTTTTTGTATGAAACCCTGACGTTTTGGAAGCCAGATTACACACCCGTTTCAAGCACTTCTGTACCCCAATCGGCACTTATGCCAGCGCCTTCTAGTAAGTTGCGCCATGGAGTAGCCGCGCTGGCGGGGTGGGCACAACAGGGAGGACAGGATGAGTAGTTTTTTGCGCCCACTAATTGCCCAAGGACTGGCCAAATTGTCTGTATTGAATTTGCCCAGCCGCCCGGCTGCCGTGGATTTGGTCGCCGTTGCCGATGTTTGGATGGAATCGCTGCTGCGCTATCGCCAAGACTGGCGCGCGGACTTGGATGCGAAGCGCATTGAACAGGCTTTTTGCTATTTGATTGACCACGCCGAGCAATGGCCAAATCCCCGCGATTTAATCCGGGCTATGGCACCACGGCCACAACCGATGCAGAAGCAACTACCCACCCCGCCAGTTTCACCGGAAAAGGTTGAAGCAAACCGCCGACAACTCGCCGCCATACTTAAACAATTAAGCAACAAAATGGAGATACCCAAATGAATCAAATTGACATGAACCAATATCGCAAAGACGCCAAAGGCAATTTGGTGCCGATAGACAATATTCGCCCCATTGACATGATGCGTGACGAGTTAGTGCAAGAGATTGTGGGACGTGCTCAGGCTTGTGCCGATAATCTGGCCGAATTCAAACGCAGCGCCATGGATGACATTGCTGCGTTTGTTCAGCTTTCAGCCGACCGCTATGACGTCAAAGTGGGTGGCCGTAAAGGCAATATCACACTGCACAGCTTTGATGGCAACTACCGCCTACAGCTCGCGGTACAAGATACTTTATCTTTTGATGAAGGTCTTCAAGCAGCCAAACAGCTGATTGACGAATGCATTGACGAGTGGACGGTGGGCAGTCGCAGCGAAGTTCGCGCTTTGATTAATGCGGCTTTTGATACCGACAAAGAAGGCAACATCAGCACCGCTCGGGTGCTCGGTCTTCGTCGCTTGCAAATCAACGATGCAAAATGGCAAAAGGCCATGGATGCTTTGAGTGACAGCTTGCAAGTGGTGACCAGCAAATCTTTTGTACGTGTGTATCGCAGGCTGGAAAACGAAGAATACCAACTGTTGAATTTGGATATTGCCAAAATTTGATGAAAATCCATCATCCGCGCGGCACGGTTTGCCGTTTCACTTTACCAGGAGTTTTTATGAACAAATCTGAATTAATCCAAGCCATGGCCACCGAAGCGGAACTGACCAAAGCTCAAGCCAGTGCTGCTGTTGATGCTTTTGAAGTGGTTATCACCCGCGCATTGTCTGAGGGCACGAGCGTGGCCTTGGTGGGCTTTGGCACCTTTTCGATTGGCGAACGGCAAGCGCGCACGGGTCGCAATCCTAAAACGGGTGAAGAGCTGAAAATTCCAGCAGCTCGCGTGCCTAAATTCAAAGCCGGTAAAACACTAAAAGATGCTGTGCAATAAGTGAACGTTAATCCATGCCTGTGCCGTGCGCAGGCATGTGTGAACGATTACGGTTATTAAGGAGACCATCATGACGTTAAATACCGCATCCCAGAAAGCCAAGCTGGTGCGTTTGCTGCATGTGGCCAAAACACAGTTGATGATGTCTGATGCCGAATACCGTGCACAGTTAGCCACAGTAAGCAATGGCAAAACCAGTAGCAAAGCCTTATCGGTACCCGAGCTTGAAGATGCTTTGCGCAGCATGAAAGCGCGCGGTTTTGTGGTGACGATCAATCGCAAGCAGTCCAAACCAGATTTGCCCATTTATGATGACCATGGTCAAACCAAAATGATACGGGGGCTGTGGCTTGAGTTGCACCAGATTGGTGCGGTACGAGATCCTTCCGAGCGGGCACTGGCCAATTTTGTGAAGCGCATGACGGGTGTTGCGCACCCCCGTTTTTTGAGTACGGATCATGCGAGCGTAGTGATTGAACAGCTTAAAAAATGGTTGCAACGCGTGGGAGACAAAGATGGCCGATGAACGCATCCCCGAGCTGGTTGCCGATTTAGAAGACCAACTGGTCGCCTGCTTAACCAGAGAAGCAACTATTGATCATGCCCAAGCGGTGATGATTGCCAAGAAAGCGGCTCGGCGGGTGACCGACAATTGGGGCGGGCAGCTGATTTATATCCCGAAAAACCACAACGGCCAGCTCTCTGAGCGCGATATTAAAATCTGGAAAGAGTTCAATGGGAAAAACCATGTGGCCTTGTCCAGAAAATACAATCTAACTGTGCAACAGATTTACAGCATCCTGCGTGGTGTCGGTGAGCGAGAACGAGCCAAAAACCAGCCGGATTTATTCGGGTAAGCACGAAGTAAATCAAAACCGCATTTATAAACGTTTATAAATGCGGTTTTTCGTTGTTTCTCGGTTAGGTGGTGCCATTGCACCAACTGAAACATAAAATGGATTGTGGCGGCGCTATGGCGCTATTGGCACAAATATCATGATTTGATTCGCGTCCCTGTGTTTTTTTAAAGCGCTTTAAAAGATTTGATTATACCCACGTAGCAATATAGCCCCATCGTTTGATGGGGTATTTTTTATGTCTTTTGAAATCTTTCGCGCCGGGCGTCGCACCACCAGCAAGGGGCAAACGCTGGATTTTAGCGATGCTGATATTGCGGCAGCTGCAGCAGCGTATGACCCGGCAGCTCATGAAGCACCGATTGTGATTGGGCATCCCGGCGATACAGCCCCTGCTTACGGTTGGATTAAGCATCTTGCGGCTGATGGCGGCAGCCTGAAAGCCGAGTTCAAAGAAGTAGACAACGGCTTTGCTCAGTTGGTGCGCGATGGTCGCTATAAAAAAGTTTCAGCTTCATTTTACCCACCCGATCATCCGGCCAACCCAAAGCCAGGCGTGTGGTATCTACGCCACCTTGGTTTTTTGGGTGCGCAGCCGCCGGCAATCAAGGGCTTAGATGCGATTGCTTTTGCTGAAAACGATGGCTGTGTGGAGTTCAGTGAACTGGCTTTCGATTACAGCGCCGGTATTTTTCGCCGCTTGCGTGATTGGTTTATTGGCAAATTTGGCGTCGATGAAGCCGACAAAATCATTCCCGATTACATGATTGAAAGCATCCAAGAAGTATCCCGTTATCAAGACACGCCTGCTGAGCAGGCAGCATTTTCCGAACCCCCTTTTACCACCCATGAAAACCATGAAACCTCCAAGGAGATTGTTATGCCGACCGAAGAACAACTGGCAGCCGAAAAGGCTGCGCGTGAAAAAGCCGAGGCCGAGCTGCCCAAGCCAAGGCGGAGCTGAAGCGATTACAAGATGAACAGGAACAAAGCCTGCGCACCGCTTCACACGATGCCAATGCCAATTTTGCCGAAGCTTTGGCTAAAGAAGGCAAATTAAAGCCAGCGGATAAAGCACTGGTTGTGCAAGTGCTGGATTTTGCTGAACACCCTCAGCATACCACCGCTGACTTTGGCGAAGCGGGTTCAGCAAAGCCGCTGGCACAGGCCATGCGCGATTTTTTGACTGCCCTGCCGCAGGTAATGGATTTTGCCGAAATGGCTACCGCCGACAAGGCCGGTGCAAAACCTGCCGCCGGGTTGGCGGATTTTGCGGAAGCTAACCCGGATGCACTAAGCCATCATCAGCGTGCGTTGGCTTTATCTAAAAAAGAAGGCATCGGCTATGAAGAAGCTGCTCGCCTCACTGTTCAATAAGAAAGGAAATAAAGCATGAGTGCTCATTTGAAGAATTTACGCCAGGTTGATCCGGTACTCACTCAATTGGCTCAGGGCTTTCGCCAAGCTGGTTTGATTGCAGAAAAAATTATGCCGGTGGTACCTGTTGATAAAGAAGGCGTCAAGGTACCGGTGTTTGGCAAAGGCTCTGTGCTGAGCTATGAAACCGAACGCGCACCGGGTGCTGATAGCAACGTCATCACGCTTGATCAAGCCAGCTATTTGCCCATTGTGCTGGACGAACACGATTTGTCAGCGCCGGTTGATTATCGTGAACAAGCCGAATCCTTGTTTGATGAACAAGCCAAGGCGACTCGCCGGGTGACTGCGGGTGTGCAGTTGCGGCAGGAAATCGAAACCGCCGCCCTGGTACAGAAAAGCTCAGTGTATGCAGCGGGTTTGACCAGCGACCTCTCAGCTAAACAATGGAGTGATGACGCCAATGATCCTGTGGCCGATGTTAAAGCAGCCAAGGCTGAGGTGCGCAAAGCCTGTGGTCAAGAACCGAACGTATTGGTTTTGGGTGCTGCGGTTATGGATTGCCTTGTTCTCCACCCCGCATTGAAAGCTTATTTGTCTGGCACCGAACGTAAGATTTTGACCGAAGAAATTCTGCGGAATCTGTTTGGGGTGGATGAAATCATCGTTGGCAAAGCGGTGGCCGCTGCGTCTACAGGTAAACCCGTGGAAGACGTGTGGGGCAAATTCGCTTCCTTGATTGTTCGGCCAACAGTGATTGAATCGGGTAACGACGAGGGTATTCAGTCGTTTGGTTATACCTTCCGCCGTCGCGGCATGCCGATTATGGATCGTTACGATGGTGTTGGCGGGAAGATTGAATATGCCCGCTATACCGACATCCGTAAACCGGCTGTGGTGGGCGGCACCTGCGGCTATTTGTTCAAAAACGCCATTGCTTAATTAACCAGGCTGCCTGAACCGTTTCAGGCAGCCAATCGAAAGGATGAATCATGGCTCAAACCAAACAAGTTGTTTTGACCACCACAGTGCTGGCCGCTACCGCGTGGCAGCCTAGTCGATTTGTGAATTATGCCGGTGCGCAAGCTAGTGCGGGTGATGCGGTATTGGGGGTGTCTGCTTATGCTGCGGATCAGGGCGATATGGCCGCTGTGGACGTGGTCGGCATCGCCATCGTCGAGGCAGCAGGCGCCATCGCGTCAGGCGATTCTGTGGCCGCAGATGCCCAAGGCTTGGCGATTAAGCTTGGCGGAAGTGGTATTGCCGCTGGGCGAGCATTGGATGCGGCCAGCAGTGCCGGTGAAACCATCCGTATTTTACTGGGGGCTTAATCATGGCTGTGAAAGTCTATATCGCGAAGATTGGTTTGGTCTTGACCAATGCGGATGGCAGCACGTTCCGTGTCGGCGTGGGTGAAGCTGTAGAGCTAACGCCGGAGCAGTACAAAACGGTGTCCGCGTATGTGGATGAAGGCCATATCAAGGATGCGGATTTGGCCGCCAGCGGTTATCAGCCCGATGGCGAAACGCCAACTGCTGATGATAACCAAAAGCCTAAATCCAATCGTGGCAACAATAAACCTGCTGCAGCACAGGCCAAGGAATAGCGATGTACATCACGCGCGATGACGTGGCCGAATCCATGAGCTTGCTTGAGCTGGCACAACTCAGTAATGACGACCCGGCCATGGCCAATAGTGAGCCGGATTGGCAGGTGGTTGACCGAGCCATTGCCTATGCTTGCGAACTGGCGGATGGCTATTTGCAAGGTCGTTATCCGCTGCCGTTGACGGACAGTACCAGCATGCTGCGGTTGTGGTGCACCGACATCGCGCGGCATTGGTTACACCGCCGCCGAATCAATACCGCAGATTTTCCGAAGCCATTGGAAATGGCTTATCAGGATGCACTCAAACAGCTGACCTTGGTGCGCGATGGCAAGCTGCATCTGGGGGTTCGCGGTACTGACGACCAAGCTACTGACGCGCTACAGCCAGAACCGGGTGCCTACCACGTTCGCGCAGCACCCAAACAAAACTGGGAAGGCTACTGATGAGTGCAACCAAACCAATTTTGGACAGCGTATTGGCACACCTTCAGGCAGCCTTGCCCCATTATGCAATCCAATTGTTCCCAGACAACCCCGCGCAATACCGTTTTGTGCATCCACTCGGCGCGGTGTTGATTGGTTACCAAGGCAGTGAGTTTAAAGAGCTGCGTGACGTTGATTTGATTGCACAAGAGCGCAGCATCAGCTTGCACTTCACGGTGTTTGGACGCGGCTTAAACAGCGATGGTGCGGCATTGGATTTGTTGGATGCACTGCGCTTAGCCATTGTCGGCTTTCGCCTGAGAACTGCGAACGCATTCACCTGCTGGGCGAACGCTTTCTGGATGAAACCGCAGGCGCATGGCAATACGAGCTGCGGGCGCAGACCGAAACCATGCAAGTTGAAAACCGCATAGAACCTAATCGCCCAAAACTGACTGCAGCATTTTATCGCCGTCCCGACCAACCTTTAAACCCCAATCTCAAACCCAAATAAGGAGTAAATCATGGCAGCAGCTATTTGCATGGCGTTGAAACCCTCCGTATCGACGGAGGCAGTAGCCCGGTTTATACCGTCGATGGTGCCATTACCGCCATCATCGGTACCGGCATGGCCGGGCCGGTAAATGAACTGACCGTGTGTCAAACCGTTAAGGATTTCAGCCAATTTGGCACGGTTATTGGCGCGGGCTTCACTTTGCCTGATGCCGCCAATATCGTGACTCGGTACAAGTCAGGTGTTTTCTATGTGATTAACGTGCTTGATCCAGCGAAACACAAGACAGTCGTGCCCAGTGAAGTCTTGATTGTCGACAGCGACACGTTAATTGCCGCTACAGCTCATCCTGCTCTATTGCCAGGCTACGTGGTCAAATCCGATGACACAGCTTTAACAGCCGGAGTCGATTACAGCATCGATGAAGTCAGCGGAGAAATCACTTTTGCCAAAACACCCTCTAATCCGACAATCAACTACACCTATCTGGATCCGACCAAAGTCACCGAAACAGATGTGATGGGTGGTTATGTTGCCGCCACAGGCAAGCGCACTGGGATGGAATTGATGACGGAAGCTTCAACCGATTGGGTGCCGATGCCAAAATCATCATCGTGCCTGAATACGATGCCGATCCTGAAGTGGCTGCCGCGATGATTACATTAGCCGAACAGCTTGAGGCTATTGCTTATGTGGCCGCGCCCAAAGGCACTACATTAAGCCACGCTATTCAAGGCCGTGGCCCACTGGGTGACATCAATTTCAAAACCTCATCTGATCGGGTGCAATTGTTTTATCCCTATGTGTATGGCTCCAGCGGTGGACTGGAAAGTTTGGCCACGCACGCTGCGGGTCTGCGCATGAAAACCGATGTGGACAATGGCTATTGGTTCAGCATTTCAAACCGAGAGATGCTCGGTGTGACCGGTATTGAAGTGCCCCTGACCGCACGTATTGACGATGCACAGGCAGAGACCAACCGGCTCAATGAAAAAGGCATTACCACGGTATTCAATAGCTATGGCACTGGATTCAAAATGTGGGGTAACCGGCTGGCGTGTTTCCCAACCATTACCCACATTAAGAATTTTGAGACGGCGCAGCGTACTGGTGATTTGATTGATGAATCCATCCGCCGCGCTGAACTGCAATATGTGGATTTACCCATTGATGATGCACTGATTGACAGCTTCCTCGGCACCGTGCGGACGTATCTGGGTACGCTGAAAAGCATTGTTGGCTTCAGTGTTGAGCTTGATTATGACTATGACCTTGTTGACGCATTCAGCAAAGGGCAAGTGCCCATCAAGTATGACTACACCCCCAAGCTACCCGCCGAGAGCATCACCAATACCAGCGTGATGACGCGCGCGTATCTGGCCAATTTAATCAGCAATCAGGCTGCATAAGGAGTCAATCATGGCAGAATTAAATGCAATCTATAACGCCAATGTGTATGTGAATGGTAATAGCCAACTCGGGCGCGCCAGTGAATTCAAGTTGCCTGAAATCGAAATTGGCCAGGACGAACACAAAGGGCTGGGTATGGTGGGTACCATCAAGCTGCCCAGCGGTGTGGAGGCGCTGGAAGGTGAAATCACATGGAACAGTTTTTACCCAGATGTGTTCACCAAAGTTTATAACCCGTTTAAAGCCCTTCAATTGATGGTGCGCGCTAATGTGCAAGCATTTAATGCGGCTGGGCTGGCTGCTGAAGTGCCTATGGTGACAATCGTCACGGCCACATTCAGCAAAAATCCTTTGGGTAGCTACAAGCCCAAGGAAAAAGCGGAGTTCTCCAGCACATTTCAGGCAACCGAAATCCGGCAAACCATCGGTGGTCGTGAAACGCTGTATTTCAATGCCTTCACCAATCAATACCGCGTGAATGGCGTTGATATGCTGGCACAGATGCGCTCAAACATTGGCCAGTAATTTTTAAAGCGCTTTAAAAGCCCTGAGCAGCACTTAAACCTAAACTCATCCTTGCATTAAGGGTGAGTTTTTTTATGGCCATCCGTTTACAGATGTGGGCTTTGACACCGGCACCCACCCGGTTAACCAACCAAGGAAAAATCATGGCAAATGAAGCACAACAATTGCAAGAAAAACTGGGCAGCAGCAAGACCATTACACTGGTTGAACCTATTGATACACCCAATGGCACTGTTACTGAGCTGACCCTACGCCGGGTTCGGGTGAAAGACTTCAAGCGTGCTGCCGAACAATATCCTGATAATGCAGTGCTGCAGGAAGCACAATGTTTGGCGATTGCGTCCGGGTTACAGTCTGAAGATTTTGATGAGTTGGCTTGGGAGGACTACAGCCAAGTGCGTCAGTTTTGTCTGGGTACTCACTGATTGGGATGGTTTTTCTCAGGCAGCTGCCGATCTGGCTTGGTGGTTTAATTTTTCACCTGCTGATATTGAAGAAATGTCACTTGAAGAATTAATGGAATGGCAGAAACAGGCGAATCGGCAGTTGAAAGCCAAATACAGTAAATTTTAAACGCGTTGTTTTCGGGTGGAACTGATGCGAAGCCCGGAAACAAACAACGCAATTAGCCAGCTTGCTATGGTAGCCATGATGCCAACGCCGACAGCAGCGAAAGGTGTAATCAAGGCGAAAGACACAATCGCCAGCAACACACTGCCGCTACTGAACCACAGGCTGGTAAATAGCCAGATTGCAGTTACAGCAGAAAAGCCAACGAATAAAACCGTGGCCAGAGATGTGGTGAAATCATTTTCAAAATCAATGTTCATAAGGCATTTTTAACATAGGTGGTCATCAATGGCAAAAGAATTATTGGTTAGCGTTGCGATTGGTGCAACACTCAAAGCCGGATTTACTGCTGTTTTTGGCCGCGCTGAGAATTCAGCCAAAACACTTGGCACCGAAATCAAAACAGTCACCAAACAGCATGAAGCACTCGGGCGATCAATGCGAGCCCAGCAATCCCTCAATCCAAGCCGTGACTTATCAAAACAAGCGCGCGCTTATGCGGGCATGGCCATCGAAATTAGTAAGGCCACCAAGGCTCAAGAAGGTCTAAATAAGGCAATAGCTGGGCAAAAGGCTGCGGCTGCTAACCGCCAGCGGTTGCGTAGCGAAATGGTTGAAACAGCCGGTCATGCTGCAGTCATTGCCGCACCGATTGTGGGTGCTGTCAAAAAATACATGGAACAGGAAAGTGCTTCAGCAGATTTAAAAGTATCCATGATGAAAAAAGATGGCAGCTTTGGTCAATTCAATGCCATCGACAAATTGAATGCTCAACTGGGTCAGATGTTGCCTGGCAACAAAGCCGACTTTACGCGTATGAGCTTAGGCTTAAAAAGCCAAGGTGTATCTGATAAAACCATTCTCAATGGTGGTGGATTGGCCACGGCACAATTAAATGTGGTTATGGGGAATGATATTGCCGATGGATCATTCTTTGCCAAGCTAATGGAAGCACATGGCATTAAGGAGCACGAGCTACTCAAGGCCGCTGATTTGACACAACGCGCTAAATTTGCAGCAGGTCTAGACAAAGAAGACATGTATCAGGCCATGGCTTACTACGCACCCAAAGCCAACACTCTTGGCCTAACTGGACTCAAAAACCAGAAACAGATTTTTGCTGTTGAAGGCTTGGCGGCAAACAAGGGGCTGGAAGGTTCATCATTCGGCACCAATTTTTCAATGATGCTCAGTCAGCTTTCAAAAGGGCCACAGATGATTGCAATGGCCAGTAAGGGGATGAAAGCTGAGGTGCGCAATATGATGGAGAGCTCTGGCGCGCAATTTGAGTTTTTTAATAAAGACGGCACCATGAAATCGCTGCGCGACATTACGGGTGAAATGGAAACTGGCTTTAACAAAATCAAAGCCAAGTTTGGTGATCGCGGGGTCATGGATGTGGCCGATGCTATTTTTGGACAAGAAGGTGGTCGCGTTGCGCAAATTATGGGCCAAGCTGGATTGTCTGGGTTTGATGCCTTTGTTGGCAAAATGGATCAGCAAGCATCACTGCAGGACAGGATTAAAGTCAAAACCGACACGTTGTCGTCGTCATTAGAGCAGCTCGGAGGCGTTGCAGAAAATGCAGCTGGCCAATTAGGTTCTATTTTTGCACCCGATATTCGCGCGTTTGCCGATTCAGCACAGGGGCTAATCGACAATTGGATTGTGCCATTCATGACGCAGCATAAGGGCTTGATTAAATCAGTAGTTGGATTGATGGCAGGCCTATTTACATTGAAACTTGCTATTTTGGGTGTGTCTTATGCGGGTTCGATGATGGCCATGCCATTTCGCTCTATGCTGGTTGGCGTCAATAAATTCAAAGCGCTGAAAAGCATTTGGGCATTGATGCGCATTGGTGAAGTATCTCGAGGTGTCGCGGTATTCAGAATGCTGGGACTATCGGCAGGCAATGCGGCCAAGGCCGCTGGGTTGGTTGGCCATGCGGCCAGCCCATTGACGGGTGTTTTTACACGTATTGCAGCAGGTGCCGGTGCGATGGGCAAGGCGCAAATTGCTTTGGCTTTGTTGCGCCAAGGTCTGATGGCAGTGGGTCGGGCATTTTTGATGACACCCATTGGGCTGGTTGTTGCTGCCATTGCTGTCGCTGCTTTGTTGATTTACAAATATTGGAAGCAGATTAAGGCCTTTTTTGGCGGCTTGTGGGACGGTATCAAACAAGGGATGGCTCCGCTTGCCCCGATGTTTGCGGCATTTGGTACCGCGTTAAGCAGTGTTTGGCAGCATGTTCAGCCATTTGTTCAGCCTATTATCAACTGGTTTCGTGACTTTTTTTCCGTTAGCCAAGTGGCTGAAGGTGGAGCTCGTAGCTTTGGCCAAGCAATCGGTATGTGGATTGGGCAGACTATTTCTGCTGTGGTGGGTTGGGTAGTTGGCAAAATCAATGAAATGAAAGCCGCGTTCAGTGGTGGGCTGACTGGCATTCTGACTTTAATCATCAACTGGTCACCGCTCGGTGCATTCTATTCTGCCTTTGCTGGCGTAATGGGATGGCTTGGTATTACGTTGCCGAGTTCGTTTACCGGATTTGGGCGAATGATTATTAATGGTCTTGTTAATGGCATTAAATCCGGTGCATCCAGCGTGGTTAATACCATCGTTTCTCTTGGTAAATCAGCCATTACGGCAGGCAAAGCAGTCTTAGGTATCCACTCCCCAAGCCGGGTTTTTCGCAGCATAGGTGGTTATGTCACGGAAGGTTTGCAAATTGGCTTGTCCGGTGGCGCATCAAAACCGCTTGCAGCCATCGGCAATATCGCCTCGGGATTGCAACAGCGTTTCAAAAACCGCAGCGGCACCTTGTCTGCACAGCTGAATGAGCAAATGCAGGCAAATTCTGCTGAATTTGCACGTGGCCGCGTGGGGCAACCGAGCAACAGCCAAGGTGTCACCATAAATTACAACCCTACTATTCAATTGACCGGCAATGCGGACGTGTCTGCGATACAGCAGGCGCTCAAATTAAGCCAACGAGAATTTGAAGAGATGTACCGACGCATGGTGCATGGACAAGAGCTGAGGAGCTATTAATGTATGCAACCCTGGGTGATGTCAATTTTGAATTCTTAAACAGCTTCAGTGATTTTGAAGAAACACACAGTGCGGTTTTTGCTAAGCACGATGTGCTGGCAGGCCGACCTCGCCTGCAAGCCATGGGCAATGACTTAACGACTGTTCGATTCGGTGTCGGGTTGCACTGGAAGTTAGGTAACCCTGACACGGCATACAAAGGCTTGATTCAAGCAAAAGAAGCCCAGCAAGCGGTGTCGTTGGTGTTTGGCTCTGGTCGGTTTGTTGGCTGGTGGGTGATTGAGCGTGTGACCTGCCGCACGCTCAAGCAGGACGGCAATGGGCGCACTGCAGCTCGCGAGCTGGATGTTGAACTGACCGAGTTTGTGGGAGATCCCAACAATCCGCTAGACACACCGGGCATTTTGTCTGGCCAAAACCCGTTGCTGTCTTTGCTGCCGGAATCGGTACAAGGTGCCATCAGCAAAGTAGCAGATGCCGTTGAAACAGGCGTTCGCATCTACAATCAGGTCGAACAAGGCATTAATGATGTACAAAATTTAATTAGCCAGGCACAAGCATTAAAAAATGATCCACTGGCCATGTTTGGCTTGGTTGGTGATGCATTGTCACTATCTGGGTCGATGCTCGGCAGCCTTAATGCCTTGCCTGAAATCGGACAATGGTTCGGCAATTTAAGCGGTGCCGTTGATTTTTTAAGCTATGCAGCCCAAGCAGCGTCTGATGTGCGCAATGCAGTTGGGATTATTCAAAGCGGCTTTGACAGTGGCTCGTGGGGTGACTGGCTTGCCGCCGGCGCCAGTTTATTTGATAGCGCCGGAGGCAGCATAGCCAATGCAGCGGCAGGAGCCGAATCACTGACGGCATGGCTCGCGGTGCGTAAGGATGGTGCGTAATGGCTAATTCGGTGCTGCAATACACAACGCGCGAGGGTGACCGCTGGGATTTAATCGCCCATAAGTATTATGGTGATGCAACGTTGATTGATGGTCTTATTGCGGCCAATCCCCATTTGCCGATTGCGGAACAATTTGCTGCCAATTTGACTGTGTTCGTGCCGGTTTTGACAGCATCACCGCAAAATGCACAGGAGGACATGCCGCCATGGATGCGCTGAGTTTATTATCTGGTGCAGTGTCCATGCTGGGCGGCCAGAGTACCCACCCCGTTACACTGCCGGGTTTCACAATTAAATATGAGCAGAAGGACATCACAGCTGACATCAAACCCGGTTTGATCAGTATTGAATACACCGATTATTTAGGCGACCAGTCTGATGAGCTATCTGTATCGTTTGAGGACATCGCTGGAAAATGGCTGCGTGGCTGGTATCCTAACCAAGGTGATGCATTGAGTTTGTCCATTGGTGACCAGTTTACCGGGCTAATCGATTTGGGCAGTTTTGAGATTGCCGAGATTGAGTATGACATGATGCCCAGCGTGATGACGCTTAAAGCCCTATCCACGGGCATCACCCGCGCAAACCGTACCTTGCAACCCAAATCCTATGAAAAAACCACGCTGGCCAAAATTGTGCGGATCGTGGCCGGTCGTTTGAAACTATCGGTGACTGGCACGGTAGCCAACATCCAGATTGAGCGTGTCACACAATACCAAGAACGCGATGTTGAATTTTTAACGCGCCTGGCTAAACAGTATGGTCACACGTTTAAAATTGTTGATAAAACCTTGGTGTTTATGGCGAATACTGAATTGGCCAAACAAGAGCCGGTTGCGATTTTATTGCCTGAAGACATCAAATCTGGTCGGTTCCGCGATTTGATCAAAGGGGTACCAGACAAGGCGGTGGTGACCGGCTATGACACTAAAAGGAAAAAGGTGCGAACGGTGACACGTAAGGGCAAACCATTGCGCAGCAGCGCCAAGCGGCCAAGCACCAGCGACACTTTAAAAATTGTGGCCAACAAAGGGGAATCTGACCAACAGCTTGCTGCCCGTGCCGATGCTGCTCTTGCGGATGCCCAACAAAATCAGGTTTCAGGCAGCCTTGCGATGTTTGGCAATGCCAAATTGGTGGCCGGGCAAGTGGTACAGTTGAAGAACCTTGGCCAGATGTCAGGCAAATATCTGGTCAAACAAGCCCGGCATGATCTGCGTCGCAGCACGGGCTACGTAGTAACGCTGGACATCAAAATGCTGGAATACGTGGCCGATGAACCAGAAAAAAAGGAAACTGCTGATGCAAAAACAGCATGAATTTGGCAGCACGCTGCAGTTTGGTATTGTTGCTGCCGTTGATGACGCCAAGCACAACATCAAAGTCAAAATCCCGGCTTTGGAAAACATGGAAACCGATTGGCTGCACATGATCACAGCCGCAGCAGGCAGCAATCAATTTTATTCATTACCTGATCCGGGTGAACTGGTTGCCTGTTTGCTTGATGCGCGTGGTGAAGGCGGCGTGGTGTTGGGTTCTATTTATAATGATGCCGACAAAACACCCACTGGAAACCGTAATATCTGGATGAAAAAATTCATCAATGGCACAGTCATCAGTCATGATCGCAGCACGGGTGATGTGGTCATTAACACCCCGGGCAACATCATGGCCACAGCAGCCGGAACCGCTACCATTGACGCGCCTGAAACCATAGTGACCGGCAATTTACTGGTCAAAGGCTCACTTACCTATCTGGCGGCATGTCGGGGTCAGGTGGTTCGGGTGCCGCCGCTGCAATCAAGGGCAGTATACGAGTTGAGAGTGGTGATGTGGTTGCGGATGGAGTCAGCCTTAAAACACACACGCATCCAGACATGACCTCCGGCGGTGATACGGGTGAGCCCAATTAGATATTTTTTAAAGCGCTTTAAAAGTCTATCAGTCCCACTGTCTTCATAATCCCTACAACTACTGTTGCAGGGATTATTTTTTTACCTGCACCCAAGAGGACAAGATGACGACTACCCCACGTACCCGCCATTGGCAGCTTGCACCAGCAGACGCAGGTGTTGATGTTGTGTCTGGCGTAGACGACATTAATTTGTGCATTCTGAATATTTTAGGGACACGCAAAGGCACTGATGTCACGCGTCCGACTTTCGGTTCAAACCATCTTGATTACATTGATACACCAGAAGATGTTTTTGTACCAGGTGTTACCCGTGAGGTGATTTTAGCGATTCAGACGTGGGAAAAACGAGCGGTTATTGAGCAAGTTACATTTTCTGGTCATGCCCCGGACATCACGATGACCGTACATTGGCGGGTTGCAGATGAGGTGGCCGGTGAAATTTATCGGACAGATATTGGATTGGTAAGCAAATGACGGATCTAGAAACATTGGCTCGCACCGATGTCAAAATCGTTGATGACGACTTGGCCACGGTTTTATCAGCCACGATTGCCGATTATGAAGCGCGCACTGGCAAAACACTGCAGCCTGCTCATATTGAACGTCTGTTGATTAACACCTTTGCGTACCGCGAATCCTTAACGCGCCAGCAAATCAATGAGGCCTATCGACAACAGCATGTCCGCTTCGCAACAGGGTTGATGCTGGATTTGTGCGGCGATGATGTCAATACGCCGCGTCTTTCTGCCCAGGCTGCGCAAACCACGATTCGTTTCACGGCCAGTGACTTATCAGGGACAGCACAAATCGGTATTCCCGCCGGTACCCGCGTGGCTGCCGGTGACGTCAATTTTGCTACTGAACAATCCATTTTATTGTCAGCCACGACACCGGCTGCAAATGTCGTGGCGATTTGCGCCACTGCGGGTGCCGCAGGGAACGGCTGGACAGTCGGCCAAATCAGCACGCTGGTTGATGATTTGGGTACTAGCGTGGAAGTCAAAGCAACAAATACAACGGTGTCGGCGGGTGGTATTGATGATGAAACTGACGACGCCTATCGAACCCGCATTTTCATGGCATTTGAGTCATTCTCGGTGGCTGGTCCGGTGGGCGCTTATGAGTATTACACACGGCAAGTTTCGCAAAGCATTTGTGACGTCAACATTGATAATCCAGTCGACGAAAATGACGAGCCCGTGGGTGGCAAAGTCGTGGTGACTGTACTCACCCAAACAGGCTTACCCAGCCTGAATTGTTGCTACAGGTACAAACCGCATTGAATAGAGAGGATGTCCGGCCACTGTGCGACACCGTTTATGTTGCGGCACCAGAGACCATTGAATACAGCGTACATGCCACGCTCACTTTACTGAGCGGCTACGAGTACAACGATGTTCTGTCTCGTGCCCAAGCATCGTGGAACCAGTATGTTGCCAAAGCCAGTTTGCTTCTGGGGCAAGACATTGTGCCGCTGGAAATTGCCAAAACACTTAAGGTCGAGGGTGTTTACAACGTCGAATTACCTGATTTACAGCTGACAAAAATCCTGAAAAGCCAATGGGCACGCTGTGTGAGCATGACACTTATGCTGAAGGATGAACCAGAAGATGGCTAAGCTGACCTATGCCGACTTGATTGAGCGTGATCAGCGCTTTAGAGCGTTAGCCAATCTCGGTCTACGGCTGGATTTGGTTGACGCCACACGGTTGATTCCACGATTGATTCAACTCGTGGCTGCTGGCCATCTAAATTTGTTGGCTGAAAGTCGCAGTATTTGGGGCATAGACGGATATTGGTTGGCTGAATCAGACCAAGCACGCCGAAACCTGATTAAAGGTGCATATGACCTACACCGGCGAAAAGGTACGCCTTGGGCAATTCGTGAAATTGTAAAACGGCTGGGGTTTGGCACAGTAGAAATCATTGAGGGGTTAAATAATCGCTTTCATAACGGCGCTATCAGCCGTAATGGGCATTATCGTCATGGCGACCCCCATGCATGGGCTCATTATCGGGTGATTTTATCAATGCCGATTACCAACGACCAAGCAGTTTTACTGCGTCAAACATTGCGTTCATTCGCCCCAGCTCGTTGTGTCTTGGCGTCTTTAGATTTTACGCGTGCTGCGCTTCGCCACAATGGCCGCGCTGTACGAGATGGTTTATTCAATAGAGGAACGGCATAAATGGCTAATCTTGCAGAAACCAGCAAATGGGAAAATGGAATTTATCAGCTTGAGACATCTGATCCAGTGATGGGCGGTGCCGATGGCATTGATAATGTACAAGCAAAGCAACTTGGCAACAGAACATTATTTCTTCGAAATCTAATCAATGAGGTACTCGTTGGTGCCAATCTAACCCCAAGTGCCACAGAGACAAATCAATTGCATGACGCGATTATCCAACTCATTGAAGCAAATGTGCCTGAGATTGGCAGTGCAACAGCGGATACCGCAGGCATTATCAAAGTAATCAATTCATTAACATCAGACGATAAATTAAGTGCTTTGTCTGCTGCACAAGGCAAAGTGCTTGCGTCCATGGTTGCAGGCTCAATACTATTGCCGGGTGCCATTCAATATTTTGCAATGCAAACCCC
>NZ_LQXR01000016.1 GCF_001590725.1 Snodgrassella sp. CFCC 13594
TTTTGGGGATGCTTTTTGCTGTTGGGCTGCCTGAATGGTGCAAGGGCTTTCAGGCTGCCTGCATGGGTTTTGCAACAACAAGATGTAGATTAGTTGATACGCTCGATTTGTGCACCAACACCGCCCAATTTTTGTTCGATGTTTTCATAGCCACGATCCAAGTGATAAATACGCTCCACCGTGGTTTCGCCGCTGGCCACCAAACCGGCCAGTACCAAGCTTGCGGAGGCGCGCAAGTCGGTCGCCATGACGGTGGTGCCAGAAAGGTGTTCGACGCCCTGAATAATGGCTGTATTGCCTTCGGCGTCAATATGCGCGCCCATGCGGTTGAGTTCGGGCACGTGCATAAAGCGGTTTTCAAAAATGGTTTCCACTACTTTGCCTGTACCCTCAGCGATGGCATTCATGGCCATAAATTGTGCCTGCATGTCGGTGGGAAAGGCTGGGTAAGGGAGCGTGCGTAAATCCACTGCTTTGGGGCGGTGGGGCATATCAATGGCAATCCAGTCATCACCGGCTTCAATCACCGCTCCGGCTTCAACCAGCTTGTCTAAAATTGCTTGCATGGTTTTGGGGGCGGTGCGTCGCAGTATCACTTTGCCACCAGCCATCGCTACGGCGCACAAAAAAGTGCCAGCTTCGATACGATCGGGCACCACGCTATGGGTGCAACCATGCAGTTTGTCCACGCCTTCAATGGTCAAGGTAGGCGTGCCTATGCCTTGGATTTTGGCCCCCATTTTCACCAAGCAGTCGGCCAAATCCGATACTTCGGGTTCCATGGCTGCATTTTCCAATATGGTGGTACCGTCGGCCAGGGTGGCCGCCATCAATAAATTCTCGGTACCGGTAACGGTTACCATGTCCATGACAATGCGGGCACCTTTTAAGCGTTTGGCGCGAGCCTTAACATAACCGTGATCAATGCTGATCTCGGCGCCCATGGCTTCCAAGCCTTTGAGGTGTTGGTCAACAGGGCGTGAGCCAATGGCGCAACCACCAGGCAAGCTTACCTCGCTTCACCAAAATGGGCCAGAGTAGGGCCTAGCACCAAGATGGACGCGCGCATGGTTTTCACCAAGTCGTAGGGAGCACAAGTATTGTTGATGCTGCCACAATTGATTTCGAATTCCTGCACATTATCGGTGAGCACGCGTGCACCCATGCCTTGCAGCAATTTCTGTGTGGTCTTCACGTCACGCAGCATGGGCACATTGGTGAGATGTACCGTATCTTTGGTGAGCAAAGCGGCACACATTAATGGCAAGGCGGCATTTTTGGCGCCAGAAACCACAATTTCACCTTGAAGTGGGCCATTGGCGCGGATTTTTAATTTTTCCATAACACAGTCCGAAAATAATTCAGGCAGCCTGAATCAATGTTGTTTGGTTGCCCATTCTTCAGGCGTTGCCGCCGTGGTAATGGATAAGGCATGCAATTCATTGCTGGCAATTTTATCGGCCAAGCCATCTTTAATCAGGCGGTGTCGTGCCAAGCGGCTTTTCCCGGCAAAAGCTGAAGAAACAATTTCAGCAAAAAAATGATGGCCGTCGCCGTCGACAGCAATGTGTTCGCACGGCACCACGGCTGCAATCATGTCGGCAACATCAGTGGGCAGCAGCATGGCAGTTCCTTTACAATTTTGGGTGGCGCCGAACGGAAATTCGCGCCTGTCACAAAGGCGACATTATAGCGGGTTTGACCATTAATTACGCAATTTCCAACCGGATTTTAGTAAGGCATAAACGATGATCGCCAAAATGGCGGTAAACCCACTCACAACGGTCAGCGCCAACCACGGAGCAACATCGCTTTGCCCAAAAAAACCGTAGCGGAAGCCATCAATCATATAGAAGACTGGGTTGGCATGACTTAGTGCACGCCAGAAAGGCGGCAGGGTATTGATGGAATAAAATACACCCGACAAGAACGTGAGCGGCATAATCAAAAAATTTTGAAAAGCGGCCAGCTGGTCAAATTTTTCTGCCACAATGCCGGCCAATAGGCCAAACATGCCCATAATGGCGCAGCCTAAAAAAGCAAAAAGTAAAATCCAGCCCACATGATGCGGCATGGGTAGGCCAAACCACGCAGTCACGGCTATCACCCCCAATCCCACAACCAGACCGCGGACGATGGCAGCACCCACATAAGCGCAGAAAAAAGCCGGGGTGCTGATGGGCGGGAGCAAGATAAAAATTAAATTCCCGGTAATGCGAGATTGAATCAAGCTGGATGAGGCATTGGCAAAGGCATTTTGCAGCATGGACATCATGGCCAGCCCCGGGATCAAAAATGCTGTGTAACTCACACCGGGCAAAATATTGGGGCGTCCATCCATCACATGCGAAAAAATCAATTGATACAGCAAAGCAGTGAGAATAGGTGCCGATAATGTTTGGAAGCCTACTTTCCAGAAGCGCAAGATTTCCTTTTTGAACAAGGTATAAAAGCCGGTAAAATTCATGCTGCATCTCCGCTTTGGTGATCACTGGTGAGGCGCAAAAACACGTCTTCCAAGTCAGTTTCCATCATGTGCATATTTTTTATGGTGATGTGGTCAAATTGCACAGCCTGCAACACAAAAGCCAATTGACCATAATCGGCTAATTTCAGTAAGTACGTGTAGCCATCTTCATGTATCAAGCATTTGCGCAGGCTTTCAGGTAGCTTATTGTCTAGGGTGATTGACAGGCGCAGGCTAGACTCCGATTTGAGCAGGTTTTCAGTACTGTCGAGTGCCACGATTTGACCATGCTTGAGCATGGCGATACGGTTGCACAGGTTTTGTGCTTCTTCCAGATAATGAGTGGTGAGAATGATGGTGTGGCCTTGTTTATTTAGGCGCTCAATGAAGTGCCACAAGCTTTGCCGCAATTCCACGTCAACACCAGCGGTGGGTTCGTCCAAAACAATGACTGGTGGACGATGCACCAATGCTTGCGCCACCATCACACGCCGTTTCATGCCGCCAGACAAATTGCGCGTATTGGTGTTGGCTTTGTCGGTTAGGCCCAAGCTTTCGATTATTTCGTCTATCCAGTCGTCATTATGGTGGATACCGAAATACCCAGATTGGAAACGCAGAGCTTCGCGAACGCTGAAAAATGGATCAAATACCAATTCTTGTGGCACCACGCCCAAGCTTCGGCGGGCGGCATAAGGATCACGGCGGACATCGTGACCGCAAATGGCGATGTCGCCACTGCTGAGTCGACTTAAGCCAGCCATGGCGGAAATCAACGTGGTCTTACCGGCGCCATTGGGGCCCAATAAGCCAAAAAATTCACCTGGGGCTACTTCTAGGTTGACGTTGTTGAGTGCAGTTAAGCCGTTCGCATAGGTTTTCACCGCGTTGCGAACCGATAAAGCGGGAATAGGCATGGCAGTATCTTTTATTTTTGAGGGAAGGGAAAGTGTGGACATCAATGATGGCGAGGATGGATGTCGTCTTCATGAGGGCCATCATCCACTGCCGGCAGGTTGTAGTCTTCACTGGCCCATGCGCCTAGGTCTATCAATTTGCAGCGCTCTGAACAAAAAGGGCGAAAGCGGTTTTCAGGCAGCCATGCAACTGGTTTGCCACAAGTGGGGCAGGCAACCATGGTGGGGTGATGCATCGTACTCATTTATTCACCACCGGATCGAAGCTGCACATAATCAGTTTGAATGGGATGTTGTCTGGAACCATTTTGCCACGTGCTTGTTGCTGCGACGCTTGTAAAAAGCGAATGTGGGTAAAGTATTTATTGGCAGATACTTCGGGGATCGCTGCGGCCGCTTGATGAAGATCAATGGCCAATAAATGGGTATTTTGTCCCAAGCTGTTGTGCTGATAACTGCCTGCATTGGCCAGACAATCAATAGACCAGCTGTTTTGGCGTAAGATGCGCAGCAAAAGCGCGATCGCTTCATAAGTAGGCAATAGGCTTTGTATCCACTGCGTTAGTTGAGTCATTCGAGTTTCGGCAGGAAGCTGTAACCAAAAGTAATAAGAAGGCAGGTCAAATGGGCTGGTACCGCCCGGAACGAACATGCGTTGTTTGATGCCCATTAGCCACTCATTTTCACGCAGGTGTTGTCCAAATTTTTGTTGCACGTTTTGTAAATTGAGCATGGCCTCTTGCAATTGGCTGAGACGTTGCTGTTTGGTGGTCTCATCCCATTGGGTATATTGTGCCAGTAGGCCTTTTTGCCGTTCCAGTTCTTGTAAAATATCAAGCTTCAATTCAGCGCGGGCCGCCGCTTCCATAATCTCGAATAAGGTGAATAAAGCGTTGTGGTGCGCCCACGTTTCGGTACGCGGCAAGGTTTCTTGAAAACGTGCAAACAAATGATTCACGCGCAAAAAATTGCGCACGCGTTCAGATAAAGGATGCTCAAAACGGATACATGGGTTCATGGCTGTGAATGGCTGAGGTCTTGGTAAAAACGGTGAAGGCGGGCGATTTGTTCATCCAAATGTTGCCAATGCAGGCTGTTGTCGATGATGTCATCGGCCAGCGCCAGCCGCGCTTCTCGATTGCTTTGCTGCGCCATGATAGCACGCACAGCAGCTTCATCAAGGCCATTGCGCTTTTGAACCCGTGTAATCCGTATGCTGTCGGGGGCATCAACCAGTAATATGCGGTGAATCAGTGATTGAAATTGGGGTTGTTCCGCCAGCAATGGGATCTCGATTAAACCGTAGCCATGGGGCGAGGTGTGTATGTGTTTCTGGGCTTGAATGTTTTGGAAAATTAATGGATGAAGTAGCGCTTCCAGTTTGTGTTTTTCATGAGGGTGCGTAAACACCATGTCACGGAGGTGTGATCGATTCAGTGTGCGGTCTGGATGGAAAAAATCATCACCCCATAAGGCTTTGATGGGCGCTAGGGCGGCACCGTTTGGGGCAGTCAGTTCACGAGCTATGGCATCGGCATCAATGACAGGGACTTGATAGTGTTGAAATCCAGCGGCAACAGCTGATTTGCCGCTACCAATACCCCCTGTTAGCCCTATCCACAACATTATGCCAGGAAACCCGATAACCGCAGCCACCACTGGATTAGTTGGCGAATGGGCTCATTGGCCACCAAAACAACCCAACCGGCGATGGCCAGTGCAGGCCCAAATGCATGGGTTGATTGCGTGCCACGCGCAGAATAATGGATGCCACAATACCCACTAATGCAGCCATGAAAACCAAAATGGGTAGATTGCTGACACCTAACCACGCGCCCAGAGCCGCTAACAGCTTGAAGTCACCATAACCCATTCCTTCTTTGCCTGTAATCAACTTAAATACTTGATACAGCAGCCACAGGCTCATGTACCCTGCCACAACACCCAATACTGCCTCACGCAGTGGCACGAAACCAACCATGAGATTAAACAGTAAACCCAGCCACAACAATGGCAGGGTGATTTGATCGGGCAAGAGCTGGGTATCGGCATCAATGAAGGTCAGCGCGATTAAGGCAGTCGTGAGTATCAAACCGCCCAATGCAATGGGTGTTGCGCCAAATACCCAAACCACAGTGGCGAATGCCAATCCAGTGAGTAGCTCTACCAAAGGATAGCGCCAAGATATGGGTGTATGGCAATGTTGGCAGCGCCCACGCAGCATTAGAAAACTAATGATGGGAATATTTTGCCAAGGTTTAATGGGTGCATGGCAGCTGGGGCAGGCTGATGCGGGCCTACATAAATTGAATGTGGACAGCGTTTCTGCTTCTTCCGACAGCCCCAGAACCTCCCGTGCTTCTGTTTGCCAGCTGCGTTGCATCATGATCGGTAGCCGGTAAATCACCACATTCAAAAAACTACCAATGAGCAAACCGAATATCAGTGCAAAAAAGATGTACATTCCTTGTTCTGGCAACATATTAGCCCACCACGTTACCCAAGTTAAAGATGGGTAGGTACATAGCCACCAAAATTACCCCAATGATGGAACCCAAAACTACTAAAATAATGGGTTCCATTAATGAAGATAGTTGGGCTACGGCATTGTCCACCTCATCTTCATAAAATTCGGCTGCTTTGTTGAGCATGTCATCCAATGAACCTGATTCTTCACCAATAGATGCCATTTGTACCATCATATTTGGGAATAGATTGGTGGCTTGCATGCCAGATGTGAGGGATATCCCTTGATTGACTTTGCTGCGGATTTCTTTTGTGGCCTCTTCATAAATGATGTTGCCTGAAGCCCCTCCTACAGAATCTAGAGCATCAACCAAAGGCACCCCAGCCGTAAATAAAGTAGCCGTGGTGCGCGCCCAGCGCGCAATGGTGGCTTTGCGGACAATACTGCCGAAAATAGGCATTTTCAATAAAAAAGCGTCTACGCGTTTTTGTAAATTGGGTGAACGTTGGTGCCATTGATAAAAGCCAACGGTACCGCCAATTAAAGCAATAATAATCAGCCAGCCATAGGAAACGAAAAACTCCGATAAAGTCATCATGAAACGGGTCAGTACAGGTAGCTCTACCCCCATACCAGCATAGACTTTGCCAAATTCAGGCAACACAAACATCATCATCACCAAAATCAAGGCAATGGCCACCACAATCACCGCAGCCGGATAGGTTAAAGCACTTTTGACTTTTTTCTTAATGGCCTGAGTTTTTTCTTTGTAGACTGCCAATTTATCCAACAGACTTTCCAATACCCCCCCGGCTTCACCAGCCTTAACCAAATTACAATAAAAACGGTCAAAATATTTGGGGTGTTTGGCAAAAGCATCCGCCATTGAAGTGCCTTGTTCAATATCACCTTTGACTTGCAATAATAATTTGGTCATGGAGGGATTGGCATGCCCACGGGCAACGATGTCAAAAGCCTGCATCAGAGGTAAGCCTGCTTTCATCATGGTTGCCAACTGGCGGGTAAATACCGTGATGTCGGCCTGAGTGATGCGCTTTTGGCGCTGATTTTTCATTTTAGTGAGCTGTATCACTTTAATGTGTCGCCGCGCCAGCTTAGCGCGGGCATCTGCCTCATCTTTGGCAGTGACCTCTCCACGAACCATCTGATCGGAACTTAAATTTTTTCCTTCAAATGTGAAGCGCTTTCCGGATGCTTTGGTGGTTGACGTTGCAGTTCGATTCATAACAGCCTCTGTGTTATTGGGTTAATGAGTGCTTGTTGAAAATGGTTAGTCATTGGTGGTGGCTAAAATTTCCTCTAAGGTCGTTACTCCTTGCATGACTTTGAGCAAACCTGCATGGCGCAAGTCTACTAACCCTTCTTTGTAGGCTTGTGTACTGATGTCGACTTCATTGCCATTATCCATGATGATGCGCTGCATTTCGTTGCTGATCGGCATGATTTCGTACACCCCAGCACGGCCCTTGTAACCTTTGCCTCTGCAGCGATCACAACCCACAGGGCGGTAGAGTGTCCATTCCTTGGCCAAATCCTCATCTGAGAACCCTGCTTTTTTCAATGCAGCAATGGGCGGTTTTTCTGCAGGTGCTTTGCAGGTGCACAAGCGTCGTACCAAACGTTGGGCCATGATGAGATTGACCGAACTGGCAATGTTGAATGGCGCCACACCCATATTCAACATACGTGATAAAGTGGCTGGAGCGTTGTTGGTGTGCAGCGTTGAAAACACCATGTGGCCAGTTTGGGCCGCTTTGATGGCGATGTCGGCGGTTTCTAAGTCACGGATTTCCCCTACCATGATGATATCTGGATCTTGGCGAAGAAACGATTTTAACGCAGCGGCAAAGGTGAGTCCTTGCTTGTCGTTGACATTGACTTGGTTGATCCCCGGCAAATTAATTTCCGCTGGATCCTCTGCAGTGGAAATATTAACACTATCGGTGTTTAAAATATTCAAACAGGTATACAGGGTAACGGTTTTACCGGAACCGGTAGGGCCGGTGACCAAGACCATGCCATAAGGCCGATGGATGGCTTCGAGCAGCATTTCTTTTTGGAATGGTTCGAAGCCCAGTTGTTCGATGTTTAACGTGGCGGCATCTGAGTTGAGGATACGCATCACGATTTTTTCGCCAAATAAAGTGGGTAAGGTGCTGACACGAAAATCGATGGGTTTGGCACCTTTGCGGAAGCTAAGCTGAATACGCCCGTCTTGGGGAATGCGCTTTTCAGAAATGTCCAGCTTCGCCATAACTTTAATGCGCGAGGCCACTTGATTGCGAATATTCAATGGCATGCGCACTACTTCGCGCAATTGACCATCCACGCGAAACCGGACACGGGCTGAATCTTCATAAAATTCCAAATGAATATCAGACGCGCCCGCGTTCAAGGCATCCGCCAGTACTTTGAAAATAAACTTGGCAACTGGGCCGTCTTCACCCTCTTCGTCATCCACCGACATGGTTTTTTTTGCATCATCGGCCCCTGGCATGTTGCCGCCGAGGTCGTCCAATAAAGTGGTGGATTGCTGTGAGATATTTTCCAGTAAGACACTGAGTTGGTCATCGCGAACAATCACCAAATCCACGGCACAACCGACATCAGCAGCCATTTTTTGATAGTGTTGGATGGGTGTGGGGTCGGACACTGCTAAAAATAGGCGGTTGCCGCGCTTGAAAATCGGAACGCAACGCCGCATTAGCATCAAGTCGGTATTGATGCTGTCTTGGATGACCAAGCTGCTGTTGTATTGATGCAAGTCGAGCAAAGGGAAACCAAATGTTTGTGCCAGAAATGACGCCAACTTGGCGGCATTGATGGCGCCTGTTTCAAATAAAGTGGGCATCACATTGTGGTTTTTGTCCAAGGCTTGGCGCAATTTTTCCACTTGTGTGTTGTCTATGATTTTGTGTTGATACAAAACCCGCAATAAGCCTACACTCATAGGTATTTGATTCCCTGTGTTATTTCTTGAATATTTTGCTAAAGTATTATGCCAGTCGGACGCTGCCGCGTTGATTCCCAGCCAATCCTGCTGATTATAAGATAAATTTACTTTTCAGGCAGCCTTCAGTCCATTGTCATGTTACTTGTTTTGTGCCACATCATAATGTCGAGCTTGGGCCGTTTTCAGGCTCCCAGTAATCCACATACAATTGCAATTCCTGTTGTCCGCGCCATTCGTTTACTGTTGGTCGATACACAACGCGTATACGCTGCGGTAAAGTTTCAGTGCATCGAAAAAACATGGCCTCGCAAGTTTGATTATCTTTGAGTAGTCCTGCTTTTAAATGTTGCGTGCCCACCGGCTTTTGCCATAAAACATCAAATTCATCACAAAAACTGGGTACGGAAAACCCTTGTCCCCAAACGTGTTGCGCCAATTCTCGGGCGGTAGGCAAGTTTAAATAGGGTGATGGTAAGTGACCATCGGTTAGGTGTTGTGCAGTGAGGTCTTGTGGTTGTAATAATTCCCGACACACTGCTTCAAAGGCTGCCTGAAAATCGGTTAACCCTTCTTCGGCTAAGCTTAAGCCCGCCGCCATGGCATGGCCACCAAATTTATGAATGAGTGAGGGGTGCCGTTTGCTAATCAAATCCAAGGCATCGCGCAAATGCAAAGCTGAGATCGAACGGCCCGACCCACGCCACTCACCATCATCTGCTGGCGCAAAGACAATGGTTGGGCGGTGAAAACGTTCACGCAAACGGCTGGCCACAATGCCAATGACCCCTTGATGCCATTGTGGTCTATACACCACGGTGCTGTAACAGTGGTCAGGTATGGTTTCGGGTAAGTCGGCCAAGGCTTCATCCAGCATGCCGTGCTCAATCTGTCGACGCTCGCGGTTGAGCTGGTCAAGTTGCTCGGCCAGTAGGGTGGCTGCTTCATCATCGTCGCTGACTAAGCAGGTAATGCCTAAGCTCATGTCGTCTAAACGCCCTGCGGCGTTCAATCGAGGGCCAATGGCAAATCCCAAGTCAAATGATTGTGCTTGTCGAATGTTGCGCTTGGCGACATCAAATAATGCGCGTATGCCAGCATGGGTTTTGCCTGCACGAATGCGATTGAGTCCTTGCGTCACCAGAATGCGGTTGTTGTGGTCCAATGGCACGACATCAGCAACCGTGCCCAGTGCGACTAAATCCAACCAGTTGGCGAGATTGGGTTCTGGCCGATTGATGCCGAAATAGTGCTGGCGTCGAAGGTGGCTGCGCAGCGCCATGAGCACATAAAACATCACTCCCACACCGGCCAAGGCTTTGCTGCCAAAAGCATCGTTGGGTTGATTGGGGTTTACAATAAGGCAATCCGGTAAGGTGTTACCTGGGAGATGGTGGTCGGTGATCAAAACATCCATATTGAGCTGGCGTGCTTTGATGACACCGGCGACGCTGGCAATGCCGTTATCGACCGTGAGCAGCAATTGTGTTTGTCGTGCCGCTGCTAACTCGGCCAATTCGGGTGTGAGCCCGTAGCCATGTTCGAAACGATTGGGCACCAAAAAATCCACGCAGCCACCCATGGCCGCCAAGCCGCGAATGCCTAATGCACAAGCGGTTGCCCCATCTGCATCATAGTCGGCCACAATCAATATGCGTTCTTGTCGTGTAATGGCCTCAGCCAAGCGTTGTGCGGCTGCCTGAATGTTTTTTAGGCCATCAAAAGGCAGCAAAGCGCGCAGGCTAATATCTGTTTCCTCAATGTGATGTATCGAGCGGGCGGCGTAAAGACGAGCCAATAAGGGGTCTATTCCTGCTTCTTGTAATGCCGTATAGGCACGCTCATCAACAGGGCGTGTGGTAATGTGTTCGGTATTCATCATAAAGTTTGGCCGTTAAAAGCGGAACGGTGTCGCCAAAAGGGCGTAAACCAAGGTTTGCGTATGGTCATGATGCCACCTTGATCTCCATCAGTATGGAGGCTGAGTGTGAACGATGGTTTGCTGTGTAATGCTTGCTGCAATGGCCGAAACCAATCTATTTCCCATCGGTTTAAAATGGCGGCATAGGCATAGGCATCGTTGGCATCCACTGGTGTGGTTAAATCATCCAAAAACACCACGGCATGCGTTGTTTGTGCAGCAGCCAATTGTTGCAGTAATGTGGTGCCGTTGACGGGTAATGGCTGGGCAGAACAAGCCCAATCATTGTCGGCAAACAGGCTAATTGATTGACTGGCATTGCCGATCAAGTCATTTTGTAGCCAAAGGCCATTAATCGGCGCTAGGCCGCTCTGTTGCCTCTGCTTATTTAACGGGTGCTGGAATAGCAGCATTTGACATTCAGTCAACAGCTGTAACATGCGTCCCGCATCTACGCCACTGGGTTTGCTGGCCTTGTCCATGCTCCCATGCAAATCCCATAGACTGGGTATCTGGAATGACCAAGCCTGAGGGATAATCATTAACCACAATGTGGGGCGAGCAGCCACAAAGCGGATGTGCTCGGTTTCAAAAAAAGCCGACAATGTTTGGCAATAGTGATGTGCTTCTGACATTGATAGCTGCAGTTGTTTGTCTGAGGAAAATGGGGCTTGATGCATTCCTACAGTCTGGCTTATTGGGCTACACAATAAGCAAAATTCATGCTCATCCACACTTGCCGTGGGCGCAAGCGTAGCGCACCAAGAACCGCTATTAAGGTATTGCGCATAAAACGCGCTACGCGTCTGTGTTTGGTGTTGAAATCGACCCCATTGCCTCAGTCCATCAAGGGCTGGGAGCGATAGTGGCGGTAATGCGGCGGATGCGTAAGGCCACAGCAAGGCGGGTATGGCAAGGGTGAGGTGCATGAGGTGTGTCTTTTAAATATGGAATGCTCTGAGTGAAGCAGGTATAGGCTCTATTGTTTGGGTAATTTTATACCGTATGAGGCGCTTCAATTTTAATTTTAAAGAGCAATGCGTCTATTCTGCCCCATTCAATTTGTTTGGCAGGCGCCATCTTCCTGGTTATGGTCATTGAGTCCCCCATGAGTGCTCATTCTCTGGTCCATACCGTTTTACGAGTACTGGGCAATGTTATAAAGCCTGAAGTGAGGTTAGCACAGGGTTAGCGATGGACTGGGTGATTTGGCTGAAATGGTTTTCAGGCAACCTGTTCCGTTCATTGAACCAAATCATGCTTTAGTGGCGCTGAGCAAAGGAGGATAGGGTTGCCTGAACAAGCGGTGTAGGAAACCATGATCGTTTCTGCAACCCTATATCCACTTTTTTTCATTAAGCCAACCACTGAGCCAATTTGCTGTGATCCTGGATGTGCAGTAGCGCAGTGTTGGGTAGAGCGGCCTGAGCCTGCATTTCCACTTGGTCGAGCATACCGTCGCGCACAAAGTGAATCAACACCAAGTCATTCACCGCCACGCGGGCCCATTGTTGGGTAAAATCGGTAATGATTTCTTGATTCAAAGCAATGATGCAGTCGCCTGCGCACAATCCCGCTTGCTCGGCACTGCCTTGGCTATACACTTGGCTTAGGGTGACACCCAGTGACGCGGGTTTGAATCGCGCACCAAAATCGGCGGGTGCGCCAACGGGATTGGGTGTGTTTTCCACATAAGCACCTCCATGATCACGTGCTAAAGCCTGCCACGATAAGCCCACGCCGGCGGTGGTTAACAATGCAACTAAGGGCAATTCACTGGTGCTGTCTATGCAGCGTTGTTGGAATATGCGCAAATCCATGCCTGTAGCCGCTTCGGCAATTTGTAGCCATTCATTTTCTGCTAAACCTTGGTGGCGAATACGCCAATCTTGATAGAGCGCACGCATAATCACATCTAAATTCATTTTATTTTGGCTTTGGCGACGGATATACATGTCTAGGCACAGCGCGGCCAAGGCGCCTTTTTGATAATAGCTGACAATGGCATTCGGGCTATTTTCATTTTGCTTGTAGTATTTGGTCCAAGCTGTCAGGCTGGCGTCGGCCAAGTTTTGCAGGGTACGGCCTGCACCTTGTTGCACGCGAGTGATGGTCTTGGCCAGTAAGTTTAAATACTGCTCATGGCTGATGACGCCGCTGCGGGCCAAAATTAAATCATCGTAATAGGAAGTGATGCCTTCAAAAGCCCACAATAGCCGAGTATAAGCCTCTTCATTTAAATCACTATCGGCAAAGGCTGCCGGTTTAATGGATTTCACGTTCCATGCGTGAAAATACTCGTGGCTGAATAATCCCAGCAAGCTGATGTAGCCATCATCCATGGGGCGATTTTTTTGCGGTAAATGGTGGCGGTCGGCCATGAGCGCCGTAGATGAGCCGTGTTCCAAGCCACCATAGACATTTTGACCCACAAACAGCAAAAACCGATATCGCTCAAAAGGAACAGGTGCATCAAATAAAGCAATCTCAGTGGTACAAATGCGTTGCACATCTTCCACCAAACGGCCGTGATCGAAATCCCCAAAATGACCGTTGATGATAATTTCATGCTCAATGCCGGCTGCCTGAAAAGGCAGTCGCAGTAAATTGCCCATTGTCACAGGATGATCAATGAGCTCACGATAATTGGTGGCTTGGAAGATGTTTTTACGAGCATCCAAAACGGGCAGTGTGGTGGCAATGTCCCAATCCCGAGGCACATTGCTGATGGCCAATAGACAGGCTTCTTGGGCGCGCTGATTGTGGCGCAGAAAGAGGCAAGCACCATCAAAAAAGCCCCGTTCGGTACTCAAAAAAGCGCCCCGCACCGACACATCAAATGCATATACCCAGTAATCAACCTGCCATTCGCCCATATCACCTGTGGCTTGCCAAGTATTTTTACTTTTTTGAATTAATCCCTGGCTTTGGCCGTTGCAACTGGCTTGGATGGATATGATGTGGCGGGCAAAATCGCGAATCATGTAGCTGCCTGGTACCCAGTTGGGCAGGCTCAAGGTAAAGGCATGATCATGGTTTTGACTGAAACACAGAGAAACTTGCCATAAATGTTGTTTGAGGTGATGCGGTTGAACGTGATAACGCAACATGATTCAGTCTCTTTTTTATAGGGTGGGGCAATCTGGCCATGCTGAAGCGGTCGCCTAATACAGCGACATGCCATTGTATTGTACTATGTTTGGCATAAAAACAGGCTGCCTGAAAGATGCAGGCAGCCTGATTGGGGGTGTTTTAATCAGTGAAATGGGCGAACATCCAAGCCAAATAAGGCTCGGGCTGTATTCAGCATCTGACAACTGAATCCCCATTCATTGTCATACCAAGCCAATACTTTAACCATATTGCCGTTGGAGACTTTGGTTAATGTACTGTCAAACGTGGAGGCTTCAGTGGTGTGATTAAAATCCATTGATACCAAAGGCAGAGTGTTATAGCCCAATACATTTTTCATTGCGCCTTCACTGGCCGCTTTTACAATGGCGTTGACTTCCTCAACGCTGGTGTCGCGGCTGGCTTCGAAAGTCAGATCCACCAAGGACACATTGATGGTGGGTACGCGAACCGAGAAGCCATCCAGTTTGCCTTTTAGCGTGGGCAATACCAAGCCAACGGCTTTGGCTGCACCCGTTTTGGTGGGAATCATGTTTTCCACGGCGCTGCGGGCTCGGCGCAAGTCTTTGTGGCGTACATCGGTCAGTACTTGGTCATTGGTGAAGGCATGAATGGTGGTCATTAAACCTTTGCTGATGCCCAAACCATCATCCAAGGCTTTGGCCACAGGGGCCAAACAGTTGGTGGTGCAGGACGCGTTGGAAACCACGGTCATGTCTGCGGTTAGGACATCGTGATTGACGCCGTACACAATGGTGGCATCCACATCATCGCCGCCGGGTGCGGAGATCAACACTTTTTTGGCGCCAGATGCCAAATGCACTTTGGCTTTTTCCTTGCTGGTGAACGCGCCAGTACACTCAAATACCAAATCCACAGAAAGCGCCTGCCAAGGCAATTCAGCTGGGTCGCGGGTAGAGAAAAATGGGATTTTATCGCCATTGACGATGAGGTTGTCGCCTTCCACGGCTACCTCAGCCGAAAACCGGCCATGTACCGTATCGAATTTGGTCAAATGGGCATTGGTTTCCAAGCTGCCGCTGGCATTTACGGCAACGATTTCAAATTGATCACGCAAATCATAATCGTAAATGGCGCGCAGGATTTGGCGGCCGATGCGGCCGTAGCCATTGATGGCAACTTTCAAGCTCATGAGTGGGTATCCTTAACAAGGCAGTAGGGTTTGGTGGCAGCGCATTCTGCTTCGATGTAACAGCTTGAACACAATGGCTGCCTGAAAATAGGCCAATTATAGCGTATTACAGGCCATTACAAAATTGTTGGCTGAATGCAGAAAAAACAAGCGGTGGCGGAATGGCGTTTCTCATTCTAAAAAAACTGTTCGCGTAAAAAACCGTAAGCCGAAGTGATAATCCGCAATTCTCATTTATACTCAGGTCGTTTTCAACAACTTGCTATCAATATATGGAGATTTTGCTCGACCCCGGTTTATGGATTGGTTTGCTCACTCTGGTGGTGCTGGAAGTGGTGCTGGGCATAGACAATTTAATTTTTATTGCCATTTTGGCGGAGAAATTGCCGCCACACCAGCGCGACAAAGCGCGAGTGATTGGCTTGTCGCTGGCTTTGATTATGCGCTTGGCGCTGTTGTCGGTGATTTCTTGGTTGGTGACCCTAACCAATCCGTTGTTTTCACTGGGGAGCCTGTCTTTGTCCGGACGGGATCTCATCCTCTTATTAGGCGGCTTATTTTTGCTTTATAAAGCCGTGACTGAATTACACGAGAAAATTGAAGGCGGCAGCCACGACGTTTCAGGCAGCCAAAAGGCGTTTGCTGGCTTCGGTCTGGTGGTGACACAAATTGTGGTGTTGGATGCGGTGTTTTCACTGGATTCAGTGATTACGGCCATTGGTATGGTTGATAATCTCTATGTGATGATGGCGGCAGTCATTATTGCGGTGGTATTGATGTTGGTGGCGTCGAAGCCGCTCACGGTGTTTGTGAATCGACATCCCACGGTGGTGATTTTGTGCTTGAGTTTTTTGTTGATGATTGGCATCAGTCTGATCGCAGAGGGCTTGGGCTTCCATATTCCCAAAGGCTATATTTATTCTGGTATTGCGGTGGCCATATTGATAGAAGCATTTAATCAATTTACCAAACGCAATCAACAGAAACGGGCCGCGCAACAGCCCATGCGGACGAGAGCCGCCGATGCCATTTTCCGGCTGATGGGGGGTAAAACCGACGACGGCGGTTTGGAGACGGTGCTGCCTGAAGGAACTTTGGGCGCTGCTTTTATTCCTGAAGAACGGTACATGATCGGTGGAGTATTGTCTTTATCGCAGCGAACGGTTGACAGCATTATGGTGCCGAGTGAAAACATTTCCTGGATCGATAGCCGAGCTTCGGCCGAGCAAATACGGCAAACGATTTTGGCGGTGCCACACAGTTTGTTGCCGGTGTGCGCTGGCCATTTGAACGAAGTGCGTACCGTAGCTCGAGCAAAAATTTTACTGGATGCATTGGATCGGGGCGAAGATTGGCAGGCACAACTATCACAGGCAGCCCCGCCGATTTGGGTGTATGAAGACCAAAATGTGATTGAATGTATGCATACCTTGCGGGCGGCCAAAGGTATGCTGCTGATGGTGCGCAACCGCCACCATGAAGTGGTGGGCTTGGTGACACCGTTGGATGTGTTGGAAGCGATTGCTGGTGAATTTCCAGATGCAGATGAGCAGTTGGCCTTAGTGAAAGTGGGTGAAGGGCGCTGGCGCTGTACGGGTGATGCCGATTGGTATCAGTTGCAGCAGGAATTGGGTACACATGATTTGGTGAGTGCCGATGAGGTGGCTATGACTGTGGCTGAATATCTGCATCATAAGTTGCCAGAGCCGATTCAAGTGGGCAGTGTCTATGAACATGAACACATTCGATTTGAGGTGTTGTCTGTGCAAAACGACATGATTAAGCAAGTTGCGGTGGTGCGCATGGATATAACTTAATGTTTTTCAGGCAGCCCATGCAAAAACAGCCGGTTTTCACCGGCTGTTTGTTGTGCAATACCACGGATTTATTCTACCTCATCAATCCACGCTTGCTGAATGGCCTCTAAAATCCGCTCACCACAATGCTCTGGTTGATCGTCAAAGTCTGGTAACGACAGCACCAAATCTCGCAACTGTGTAAAGCGCACTGTGTTGGGGTCTATGTGGCTGTGTATATCAGCAAGATCCTCTGCGATGCGCTGAGTGTCAGTCCATTTCATCATCGGCTCCTGAGTAGGTTATTTTTGTTAATGGTTTTCGCTGGCATGGTTGATGGTGTATTTGGGAATTTCCACCACCACATCTTCGTTACCCATTTTGGCTTGGCAGCTTAAGCGCGACGTGGCCTCTAAACCCCAAGCCTGATCAAGCAAATCTTCTTCCAGTTCACTTGGTTCTGGCAGGCTATTGAATCCTTGCCGGAGAATAACGTGACAAGTGGTACAGGCACAGGATTTTTCGCAGGCATGCTCAATTTCGATGTCGTGATCCAAAAGGGCATCGCAAATACTTTCACCTACGGGCACGTCATCTAAGATTCGGCCTTCTGGACACAAAGTGGGGTGGGGTAAAACAGTGATTTTTGGCATGTTGGTTCCGAAAGCGGTTTTTATGGTTGCAAACCTTGTGCTTTAAGTACGGTTTGTACACCCGCATTTGCGCCCACGCGCTGATAGAATGCAGACAGTTGTGTGAAGCGGCTTAAATCAATGCCACTGGCGTGTGCCCAGCGTAAGGTCACGTAAACATAAACATCGGCTATGCTGATGTTGGTTCCGGCCAAGAAACCCTGGTTCTGTTCTTGCTGTGCCGTCAATCGCGTATCGACCTTGCCAAACAAGGCGGCAATTTTTTCTGCTGCGCGGCTTTTTATGTCTTTTTGGACCAATTCATCGTCGCTTGCCGACTGAGGGTGAAACAGCAAGCCAAATGAAGGATGAATGTCGCTATTGGCAAAAGCCAACCATTGGCGACTTTGTGCTTTGGCATGGGTATCGGCGCTGCCAAAAATCTGAGCATCTGGGGCCAAATCATTGATGTAATCCAGAATGGCCACATTTTGAGCAAGCGCCCAACCATCTTCCACCAATACCGGCACTTGGCCTTGTGGGTTCAGTGCCAAATATTCAGAAGATTTAATCCAGTCACGACTCACGGCTTCGGCTGTAAACGGTAAGCCCGACCAAACCAAAGCCACATGAGGAACCGTAGAGCAAGCGCCAGGTAAATAATATAGTTTTAACATCGTCAATTCTCCAGTTGTGTTTTCAGGCAGCTTTTGGCGTGCCCGACAAACCATGAATTAAATCTCATTCACTTTTTTGCCTTGCAACGCCCGCTGAATATTGCGGTTCATGCGCATGGCGGCAAAGTGGTCCGTAGCGTGGCTCAATGCTTGGATGGCATCGCGTAGGCTTTGGACATCGCCTTCATTAACTTGGCTTTGTGTCTGTATCAAGGCTGCCTGAATGGATTGCTGCTCTGAGGCATCGAGTAAATCCGCATCCAAAGCAAGTGCACTTTGCACTGCGCCCATGATGCTCTGTGCTTCCACCACGGCTTCTGCGCGGGCGCGGGCTTGCACATCGGTTTCGGCATTGCTGAAGCTGTCTTTCAACATTTGTGTGATGGCGGCATCATCCAAACCGTAGGATGGTTTAACTTCAATGTGGGCTTGTACGCCAGTGGTTTGCTCACATGCCGAAACCGACAATAAACCATCTGCATCGACCTGAAACGTGACGCGGATGCGTGCCGCGCCCGCCATCATCGGTGGAATGCCTCGCAGCGTGAAGCGCGCCAAACTTCGGCAATCAGATACCAATTCGCGCTCACCTTGAACCACGTGAATCATCATGGCACTTTGGCCATCTTTAAACGTGGTGAAGTCTTGCGCGCGAGCCGTAGGAATAGTGGTGTTGCGTGGAATCACTTTTTCCACCAAGCCACCATAAGTTTCTAAACCCAAAGACAACGGCGTAACGTCTAATAACAACCACTCATCGTCATTTTTATTGCCTGCCAATACATTGGCTTGAATGGCGGCCCCCAAAGCCACGACCTCATCAGGGTTGAGATTGTTGAGTGGGGTTTGCCCGAAGAAAGTGGCGACTGCTTGTTGCACATGAGGCATGCGCGTGGCACCACCTACCATAATCACGCCCGTGATGTCGGTTTTGGCTACGCCCGCATCGCGCATCGCCTGTTTTACTGGCGCCAATGTTTTGGCCACCAAATGTTGTGTGAGCTGCTGGAAAGTAGCACGGGTGATGCGGGTGTTGATGTGACGGTGGTCAGATAAGGTTGCCTGAATGGTGGCTGAGTTGTCATGCGTGAGCGCTTCTTTGGCGGCGCGTGCGAGCGAAAGTAGCAAAGCACTGTCTTGTTCGTTGAGTTGCGACAGTTTATTTTGCTCCAGCAACCAGCAAAACAGGCGTTGATCAAAATCATCACCGCCAAGCGCACTGTTACCATTGGTGGCTTTGACTTCAAACAGGCCTTGGCTCAGCGACAGAATGGAAACGTCAAAGGTACCCCCGCCCAAGTCATACACCACAAACGTACCTTCAGCACGGTTGTCTAAACCGTAAGCGATGGCCGCCGCAGTAGGCTCATTGAGTAAGCGCAATACATTGAGGCCGGCCAAGCGTGCTGCATCCTTAGTGGCTTGACGTTGTGCATCGTCAAAATAGGCCGGTACGGTAATGACGGCGCCAGTAAGTTCACCTCCTAAGCTGGCTTCAGCACGATTTTTGAGGGCATGTAAAATATCAGCCGATACGTCAATCGGCGTTTTTACACCCGCGCGAGTATGCAGTTGGATGATGCGCTCATCCTCTCCGAAACGGTAGGGGAGGTAGCGTGTCTCTTCGTTGGCTTTAATGTCGGCTAAGGTGCGGCCAATTAAACGTTTCACTGAGCTAATGGTATTCGCTGGGTCGATTTTTTGGGCCTTGAGTGCATCCTGACCCACGTCAATTTCTCCGTCGCTGCCATAGCGAACCACCGATGGCAGTGTCATTCGGCCTTGCTTATCGGGCAGACAGGCTGCATGGCCGCTGCGTACAGTGGCCACCAAGCTATTGGTGGTGCCTAAGTCTATGCCGACAGCCAACCGATGTTGGTGTGGCGCAGCGGATAAGCCAGGTTCGGCAATTTGCAGTAAAGCCATAATCAAAAAGTCTTAGTGTGATTGGTTTGTGTGTTTGGGTGTCACTAATTATAACATTTTGGTGCGTGCGCTCAGGCCGTTCAATGGCTTTCCAAATTAAGGCAAGGCAGCTTGAATCTCATGGTGTAATTTGCTTAAAAAACGCCCTTGTCGCACCAGTTCGGCGGCTTCTTCCCAGCTTTGCTCGCCCAATGCTGCAGCTAAGGTGTGCTCCAGTGCCGCTTGGGCATCATCAATTTCAGTGCTCAGGTTGGTGAGCACGGTTTCATCGTGGGCCAATTGCCCTTCTTCCAAACATTCGCGCCATTCCATCTGCTGCATTAAAAATTCTGGAGCGAAATGAGTATGTTCTGGCGCATCTGCGGCAATGCCTTGCTGCTGTAGTAAATATGCTGCTCTATCCAGTGGCGATTTCAGCGTGCGATAAGCTTCGTTGACTGTAGTGGCCATCATCATGGCTTGTTTCTGCTCAAATGCAGATTGATGGGCAAATTTGTCTGGGTGGCATTGGGCAGCCAGTGCATGGTAGCGCTGTGTCAACATGTCAAGATTGATGTCAAATTGCTCAGGAAGTTGAAATAATTCAAAATATTGGCTCATGATGCTTGTTTCTATGGGTGCGCCGGTTTCGTTCAAACTATCTGAGCGAAAATGATCCGACTGTGTTGGCTTCTCTTTAGCTGTTGTGGCCAGCATATCGCAGCTTGGATGATCGATTGTGCTTGTGGGTTTTGACGCCGATGCCAGTAAGCACTGCCAGTGCGGCGGCATGTCCAACCCCAGTGGTTGCAAACGTTGTACGACGGATGGCCCCCATGCACTACTAGTGCATCAGCTAGTGCATCAGCGATTATTGTGCTGTTGAGCAGCGTGTTTCAGGCAGCCTGATCATCAAACATGGAAGCTTTCGCCACAGCCGCATTCGTCTTTAACGTTGGGATTGCTGAATTTGAAGCCTTCTTGTAAGCCTTCTTTGGTGTAATCCAACTCCGTGCCATCCAAATAGACATGGCTTTTGGGGTCCACAAAAACCTTAACGCCGTGACCTTCAAACACCATATCTTCAGGGTGTAGGTCGTCCACAAATTCCAAAGTGTAGGCCATGCCAGAGCAGCCGCTGGTTTTGACGCCCAAGCGAATGCCGACTCCTTTGCCACGTTTGCCGATGTATTTCTGAATGTGGTTGGCTGCATTTTCAGTAACGGTAATCATAAATCCATCCGAATTTTTGTTGGTTTCTCTGTTGATTTCAGGCAGCCTTAGCGCAATTGGCTGTCTTTGCTGCCGCGCCGATTGTAGCCGGCAAAAATACGCTGCTGCCGGTCGGCTTCCTCCTGGCAATCAACACACAATTGCACGCCCGCAATGGCACGCCGCCGCGCTTCCGGAATAATGGCGCCGCATTCGATGCATTCATGCGCGCTCTCACCTTGTGGTAAACGCTCGCGTACTTGGGTGAGTGCATCATCCAAGGAGGCATCGATTTGTGCCTGTTCGGCGCCGTCTGGAGCCCAGCCGCTGGCCATGATTAGTCCTTAGTCGTGTTTTTTCTTGTAATCAGCCACGGCTGCTTTAATGGCATCTTCAGCCAAAATAGAACAGTGGATTTTTACCGGTGGCAAAGCCAATTCTTCAGCGATGGCACTGTTTTTAATGGACAATGCCTCATCCAGACTTTTGCCTTTTACCCATTCAGTAATTAAGCTGGACGACGCAATGGCAGAGCCACAGCCATAGGTTTTGAATTTGGCATCTTCAATGATGCCGGCGTCGCTCACTTTGATTTGCAGTTTCATCACGTCACCGCAAGCAGGTGCGCCCACCATGCCGGTACCAATGCTTTCATCACCTTTATCGAAAGAGCCGACATTGCGGGGGTTTTCATAATGGTCGATGACCTTGTCGCTGTAAGCCATGTGTTGCTCCTTGTGTGCGGATTAAGCCGCCTGTTATTGGTATCATTTTACCGAGAAGATTAATGTGCAGCCCATTCAACGCTACTCAAGTCGATGCCGTCTTTGTGCATTTCCCAAAGTGGCGATAATTCGCGCAATTTGCCGATTTTGGATTTAATCAACTCAGCCGCATAATCAATCTCTTCCTCCGTGGTGAATCTGCCGATGGTGATGCGCAAAGAACTATGCGCCAATTCATCGTTGCGACCCAATGCGCGCAGTACGTAACTGGGCTCTAAACTGGCCGAAGTACAAGCAGAACCACTGGAGACGGCAATGTCTTTCACTGCCATGATCAGGCTTTCGCCCTCCACAAAGTTAAAGCTGACATTGAGATTTTGGGCCACGCGGTGCTGCATATCACCATTGATATAAACTTCTTCAATGTCTTTAATGCCGTTTAAAAAACGGTCACGCAAGGCTTTGGCATGGGCATTATCGGCATCCATTTCCAAACGCGCCAAGCGGAAAGCCTCACCCATACCCACAATTTGATGGTAGGTAATGTTCCTGAGCGAAAGCCACGCTCGTGGCCGCCACCATGCATTTGCGCTTCCAAGCGTACGCGGGGTTTGCGGCGTACATACAAAGCGCCAATGCCTTTTGGCCCATAAGTTTTGTGGGCAGACAGGCTCATCAGGCCAATATGATTTTGTTTGACATCAATATGAACCTTGCCTGTAGCCTGAGCGGCGTCTACATGGAACACAATGCCTTTTTCTTCACACACGGCACCGATGGCTTCAATGTCTTGGATCACGCCGATTTCATTATTCACCCACATAACGCTCACCAAGGTGGTGTCGGGTCGAATCGCTGCTTTTAATTCATCCAAGTCCAATAAGCCATTTTCTTGGACCCCCAAATATGTGACCTCAAAGCCTTCGCGTTCCAACTCGCGCATGGTATCAAGTACGGCTTTATGCTCGGTTTTAACGGTAATCAGGTGCTGTCCTTTACTGCGATAAAAATGTGCCGCGCCTTTGATGGCTAAGTTGTCTGATTCTGTGGCGCCGGAAGTAAAGATGATTTCTTTGGCATCTGCGCCAATCAAAGCTGCGATCTCATTGCGTGCGTTTTCCACAGCTTCCTCTGCTGTCCAACCAAAGCTGTGACTGTTGGATGCGGGGTTGCCGAAAATATCGGTCAGATACGGAATCATTTTTTCGGCCACACGTGGATCCACTGGGGTGGTAGCAGAGTAGTCGAGATAAATAGGTAGTTTAACAGTCATGGTGGTGTTCTCTTGGTTGTTGGTCCATCTGTTAATGGATCTGGGTGAGTGCGATGGTGGCTTTATGACCGCCATGACGCTCTTGTTGTTGGTTAATCACACATTGCAAGCTGATGCCGCGTAAATAGTTGTCGATGGTTTTGTTTAAATTGGCCCATAAATGATGGGTTAAGCAAGGGTTGCCGTCTTGGCAGTTGGCAGAGCCACCACATTGAGTGGCATCGAGCGTATCTTCGGCTGCAGCGACGATGTCGGCGATGTTGATAAGCTCTGCTTGTTGGCGGAGGACATATCCGCCGCCAGGGCCGCGTATGCTGTCAACCAACCCTGCACGACGCAGTTTCCCAAATAATTGTTCCAAATAGGATAGGGAAATGTGCTGGCGCTCACTGATGGCAGTCAAACTCACCGCACCATCACGTGCGTGCATGGCCAAATCCAGCATGGCCGTTACAGCAAACCGTCCTTTGGTGGTTAAACGCATAAAAACCCCAAACATCCCTAATCAATGCCTGAATTATCCAATACCCGACAAAATCAGTCAAGTATAGAAAAGGCTGCCTGAAGAGTATTCAGGCAGCCTTTTCGCAAATGGAATCAAGCGGCGAATTGATCGGTAGCCGCAATCAAAGCTTGTTTATTTTCTGGCTCAAAGGCAGAGTGCCCTGCGATGGTGACCACCAGCGTTGATTGGGGCAGGGCTTGGTGTAATTCCCAAGCAGTGTGCATCGGTGTACACATATCGTAGCGCCCTTGAACGATAATGGTGGGAATATGGCGGATTTTGGCAACGTGATTGAGTAGCGCGAATTCGCCACTGAGCCAGCCTCGATGTGCAAAATAATGGTTTTCAATGCGGGCAATGGCCAAGGCGGCTTTTGCATCATTGTAAACGGCGACGGCTTCGTCGTTGGGGTGCAGATGCACGATGTGGCTTTCCCACTGTGCCCATGCGCGTGCCGCTTGCAGACATTGTGTTTCATCGGTGTTGGGATTGCACAACAATTCATGATAGGCGCTGATGAGGTCGTGTCGTTTGTGCACGGGTATGGGGGCTAAATAGTCCTGCCATGCTTCCGGGAAAAAAGCGTTGGCACCCGCTTGGTTGGCCCAAGCTAGCTCTGAAGGACGGCATAAAAAAATACCACGCAACACCAATTCTCGCACACGCTGTGGATGAGTGATGGCATACGCCAGTGCCAATGTGCTACCCCAAGAGCCGCCAAAGACTTGCCATTGTTCAATACCCAATAGGTTACGTACTTTTTCGATGTCGGCCACCAAATCCCATGTGGTGTTGTCATCAATGCATGCATAAGGCAAAGAGCGACCGCAGCCGCGTTGGTCGATGATGATGATGTGATAGCGATCGGGATCGAAAAAGCCTCGGCATTCGGCTGTGGCACCACCACCGGGACCGCCATGCAAAAAAATGACAGCTTTGCCATTGGGATTGCCACTGCGTTCCCAATAAATTTGGTGGATGTCGGATACGCGTAAAAGACCAGATTGCAGGGGCTCATGGATGGGATACATGGATGGGTTCCTTAGCGGGTTGCCTGAAAGCGCTAGGCAGTATTTTATTGTTGTATATTGGTGCAGTGATTAAAAAAACAGCAGGGTTGTGGGTTAGCGGAACCACTTGCGCACCACATCCAGTCCGCCAAAGCGAACTTGAATGTTTGCTGCTGCTTGGGTCTTGGGTTTGGCGTGGTAGGCCACACCAAAGCCTGCAGCTTGAATCATGGGGATATCGTTGGCGCCATCCCCCATGGCCAAAGTTTGATTGGGCTGCAAATCCAATTTCTGGGTGTATTCGGCCAGTAAATCTGCTTTGGCTTGGGCGTCAATAATCTGTCCAGAGAGTGTGCCTGTGAGTTGCCCTGCTTGAGCGGTAAGTTGATTGGCAAAAGCATAATCCAAGCCATATTTTTGGCGTAATCGCTCGGTAAAATAAGTAAATCCGCCGGAGACCAACATGAATCTCACGCCGTGTTGTTTGCATTCTTTGAGTAGCCACTCAGCGCCTGGTGATGGCTGCAAAACATGTTCATATACGTATTGCAATTCGCCTTCAGGCAGCCCTTTTAAAAGAGCCACACGGGCACGCAATGAGGCTTCAAAATCCAACTCTCCACGCATCGAACGTTCGGTAATGGCCGTGACTTGGTCTTTCAAACCGACACCTGCAGCGATTTCATCTACACACTCAATGGTAATAAAAGTGGAATCCATGTCGCTGACAATTAATCCCAAATGCTCAAAAGGCAGATCGGGGAGAATCGCGAAATCAATGTGTTGAGCCATCAGTGTTGCACCGACTTGTTCAGGCAGCCTGAAGTCAGCAGTGACGGGCACGCGCAAAGTGGTTTGATTGAAAAGATAATCCGATTTTACGAATGCGGGCAAGAACGACAAGGCGGCTAAATCACACTGGGATAATTGCGGGTGTTGCAACACCAAAACAGTTGGCTGAGACATATTATTAAAATAAGCGAGAGCAAATTCAAGCAGTATAGCCACACCACAACAGGCTGACAATGTTGCCAAGGCACTCTTGTGATGGTGGATTTTCTGGTGGGTGTGTTTTAGCAATACACTGGGTAATGGCTCTTAAGTCTGTACACTCAGAAAAATTAAGTACAATATAGGCGCTGACACAGCATAATGTGCCATATTCTTTTTTAATAACAGAATTTTCTAATTCGATTGAATGAAATGTCTGATTCGCATAATGAATGGGCATTGAGTCCAACAAGTTGGGGGTTTTTAGATGTCTAAATCCGCTTTTGAGCTGGCCAGCATGGCTCAATACCGTGAATTGACTTTGCGCGGCATTATTCTAGGTGCTTTGATTACGGTGATTTTTACCGCTTCCAATGTATATTTAGGCCTTAAAGTAGGCCTAACCTTTGCCTCTTCCATTCCTGCTGCAGTGATTTCCATGGCGGTGTTGCAGTTTTTCAAAGGCGCCAACATTTTGGAAAACAATATGGTGCAAACGCAGGCATCTTCAGCGGGTACGTTGTCGTCCATTATTTTTGTATTGCCAGGTTTGCTGATGTTGGGGTATTGGAATGGTTTTCCGTTTTGGCAAACCACGTTGATTTGTGCTGCTGGCGGGATTTTAGGGGTTATTTTTACCATTCCTTTGCGGCACGTAATGGTGGTAAACAGTGATTTGCCTTATCCAGAAGGTGTGGCTGCTGCCGAAATTTTAAAGGCAGGTGACCACAACCAATTGATTTCGGCCAACAGCAATGCGCCTCAAAGCGGCATTAAGCAGATTGTGGCTGGCAGTGTGGTTTCTGGTGTGTTTAGTTTTTTGGCCGGAGGCTTGCGTATATTGAGTGATAGTGCCAGCTATTGGTTTAAGTCGGGTAATGCCATTTTCCAGCTGCCTATGGGGTTTTCTTTTGCCCTATTGGGCGCGGGATATCTGGTGGGTATTACGGGCGGGATTGCTATGATTGCTGGAATGTTGCTGGCTTGGGGGGTAGCCGTGCCGTATTTTTCTGCCATCGCGCCAATGCCTGAAGGCACTACCTTGGCGGGATATGCGATGCAATTGTGGGTTACTAAAGTGCGTTATCTTGGCGCAGGAACCATTGCTGTGGCAGCCATATGGACGTTGTTGACGTTATTTAAACCGATGGTGGAAGGCATGAAACTGTCGTTGCAAGCCTTCCAAAAATCACATACTGAGGCTTCAATTGATCGGGTGCATCAGGATTTATCGCCTAAAACCATGGGCATCATTGCGGTGGCCATGCTGTTGATTTTGGCTGCAACATTTTACCATTTTGTGGCCAGTGCCCCGATTTCAGCGGGCTTGGCCATTGGCTTGGTGATATGCGCTACGCTGTTGGCATTTTTTATTGGTTTCTTGGTGGCGGCTGCCTGTGGTTATATGGCTGGGTTGATCGGTTCTTCTGCTAGTCCCATTTCAGGGATTGGTATTGTTTCCATCGTTTTAATTTCGCTGGTGTTTATGGTGATTGGTCAAACATCAGGGGTGTTTGCACAAGTTGGTGGCAATGAATTCATGACAGCTTTGGCTCTGTTTACCGCTTCGGTAGTGATGGCTGTGGCGACCATCTCCAATGACAATTTACAGGATTTGAAAACTGGCCATTTGGTGCATGCCACGCCGTGGCGCCAGCAAGTGGCTTTGATGGTGGGTTGCGTGGTCGGTGCGATGGTGATTGCCCCTGTATTGGAATTACTCTACAACGCTTATGGCTTCAGTGGTGCCTTGCCACGTCCGGATATGGATGCTACACAGGCATTAGCGGCTCCCCAAGCCACATTAATGACTACCATTGCCAAAGGTATTTTTTCACATAATTTGGAGTGGGGTTATATTTTCACCGGCATGATCATTGGTGTAGTGGTGATCATTATTGATTTAGTGCTGAAAAAATGGCGGCCTGGATTGAGTTTTCCTTCTTTGGCCGTCGGGATGGGGATTTACCTGCCCGCCACCATCATCATGCCTATTTTCATCGGTACCTTGTTGGCGTATTGGTGCACTCGTGTGATCAAAAAACGCCATATGGGCGAATCAGAAAAGCAGGCTGCCTTAAAAACAGTAGAGCGTCGCGGCACCTTGTTTGCCGCAGGCTTGATTGTTGGGGAAAGTTTGGTTGGCGTGGCTTTAGCCATGGTGATTGTCGTGTCTTTGGCGTCTGGTTTTGGTGAATCGCCATTGGCGCTGAATTTGCCCAACTGGGCCGTTCCATCACAAATCCTGGGTTTGCTGGCCTTTGTAATCGGTATTGTGGTGGTTGCTCGGCAAATCGTTAAAAAATAAGTTATTTGAGTGAAATCCTATCTTGAAAAATCGGCGCAGATGCGCCGGTTTTTTTGAATGTGTTTTTGTTTCTTTGGCGAGCATATCTAGCTTGCCCAATGGCATATTTGCGTTCATATTTTTTAATTAATGCACTCAATACCCATATAAGCAGTATTTTGGCGCGTGTGCCAGACGCGGAATTGAATGGGCGATTGGTGTAGTATGCTGTTTACCCATCCTGAATAAGTCAATTCAAAAGATTGCTAAACCTGCGTTGGGAACTTAATCGACTCAGGCTAAATGAAGTAAAGCCATAATGCGCATGCTGGGGATGGGTGTGTTTGAGTGGCACGATGTGCGTAGTTGAATCATTGTGTTATCTTCATATATTGAACTGCGTTGCTAAATTAATATCCAATCAACATGCGAATTAACTGCCATCCGAGTTCACTAATTTTGGGCGTGTCACTACCTGCACGCAACGTAGCCAATATGAATGCTGCACATAGCTATCTCAACTATTTTTATAGATTCAGCACAATGACCGTAGCGTTGACGCGTATTTGGGTTGTTGTGTTGTTGCTTGGCTTGGGCGGATGCCAATCGCTAATGACAGAAAGCGCATCAGTGGTAGCCGGCTTGGGCGGGGCGGCTGTGGCACAAAAAGTAACCGATAATGCGGCTGTGACGGCTGGTATTGGTATTGGCTTTCAGGCAGCCACCCGCTCGGCGGTGCAGTATGCCCTACGCAATAGTCACGGTAAAACCCAGCAGGCGATTGCTCTGGCGGCGGCGCCATTGAATGAGGGCCAAGTGGCTGCTTGGTATTCAACGCACACTATACCGCTGGAACCGGATGAGCGAGGTCGGGTGACAGTGAGTCGCAGCATTAGCGATGGGCTGATGCAGTGTAAAGAAATCGTGTATTCAGTGGATACGATGGTCAAGACCGACTCCGAGGTGGCCGCCACCAGCACATCTGCTCCCAGCTATGCTGTGACGGATGATTTGGATGCTTGGGTAGCCATGCGGACACCAATAGCCAGTCCGAAAAATGTTGCCCACAGCCAGTTTTATGTGGCCTCGATTTGCCAAAGCCCAACTGGTTGGGTATGGGCAACGGCCGAGCCAGCGGTCAGTCGTTGGGGGGCATTGCAGTAATGAAACGGATCCTAGTTAAACGCTTACTACAAACGATCATGTGTTTAGCGCCTATGTTGTCGGGGTGTGGCGTGTTGGCGAGTTTACCCGGGGTGACAGCAGGTGTGGCAATTTCTTCTGCCACCAGCAATCCCGCCGTTGGTTTGGCGGTGGCAACGGCGACGAATGCCGCAGTCGATTCTGGCATAAAATACGTCATGCGCCGCTTTACAGCCAATGAACAGCAGCAAATTGCCAATGCCATTGGACAAACAGCACCTGGGTATCAGCGTACTTGGTCTGTAAAGCAAGCTATTCCCTATTATGGTCGTAATCAAGGACGGGTGGTGGTGGTGCGTGAAGCACCCAATGCGTTGACGACTTGCAAACAAGCATTGTTTTCTGTCGAAGAAAAAGAGCATAAACAAGTGATTGAACACTGGTTTACCTTGGATGTCTGTCAAAATGGCGCTATGTGGCAATGGGCACAATCTGAACCTGCCGTTAGCCGCTGGGGCGCATTGCAATAAGCTGCTTTTGTGTTTCAGGCAACCCGTGCAGTGCTGATTTTCTCATTAATTTAGAGCATACAAAAATACTGTTATAGGCAGATCAATTTTGGGGTTTAAATCCGCAATAGCGTAAGAGCATGATTGAGAAAAATACCACATGGATAAGCGTTGTTGGGTCATGGTCTCAAACGAGGATGGTTTTATAAATAATCACTCCAGCAAAGATAGCCAACACCATGCTGGAAAATTGCTGAAAATGCATCGGGCTGATGTGTAATTTCTCATTGACCAATTTGCCGCCAAACACCACCCAGCAAGCGGCTACTGGAATCAGGGTTACGGTGAATAATGCAAAGTAGGTGAGAAAAGCGGTTGTATTGATCCATGCTATCGGGGGAAAAACCGTAGTGGCAAAAATCATGCCTTTGGGATTCAATAAGGTGGTCAAAAATAGCTTGGCAGGTGTAATGCCTCTGTTTGAAGGTTCATTGGGGCAGTTGGCATGATGCCATAAGTCATAGGCAAGTTTTAAAATATAGACCGCGCATAAGAATTTAATGAGCATCGGTATCAGCGGCCACCATTGCGCTAGACCATGCAAAAAGTGCCCCCAAACACTGATGGAAACGAAATATCCTAGCCATTCGGCTGGAATCAAAGGCAATGATTGCCGTATACCGATACGGGCTCCTGAGGAAGCCAATAGGGTGTTGGTGGGGCCTGGCGTGAATAGAATGGCTAGTACAACAGAAAAAAAAGCAATCATTCGGTCAAAATCAATAATAAGTTAGGATATGCTGAGCAAAGTTACACAGTGAGATTGATCACCAATGTATGAAAGTATATTACCTTGAGAGGGGCATGGGTTGTGTTGTTGGCGTAAAAACTCTGTGAAAGACATCCAAAAGGTAATTGCCAAGGTAATAGTGATGAATGAAATGGGCAGAGCGCATCAGCATGAAGTTGGCTGCTTCTGTGTGTTGGCGCTGCTAGCAGCAATGAAATAAAAGAAATATTTGGGTATATAGTTATCAGACTGATAATCAATTATTTATCTTAATGAGTGACCATAATTGGCACGCCCACGGGGATTCGAACCCCGGTTGCCGCCGTGAAAGGGCAGTGTCCTAGGCCTCTAGACGATGGGCGCATGCAATGAGGCGGGCGGATTATCGCTAAAAATCAGCCCCATTGTCAATCTGGAGGACGTTATGGTGGCATGGCAATGCTGAGTGCAGCAACAAAGCCAATGGTTTGGCCTGACGGATCATGGCGATTATCTAAATGAATGACCAAACCGTGTAAATGAGCAATGCTGTCTGCAATGGACAGCCCTAAGCCGCTGCCATTTTGAGTTTGTCCTGCAGGTCGGAAGAAACGCTCATGTAAGCGCGGCAGATTTTCGGCTGAAACCCCATTACCCATATTAGTGACAGAAATTTGATGTGTACTTATTTGGAGCAGGACTGGGCTGTGTTGGGGACTGTAGCGGATGGCATTGTCCAGAAGATTGCGCAATAATACGGACAGTAGAGTTGCATCACCGTGCACAGGTAAAGCTTGGTCCCAACTGGGTGCCAATAGGATGCGTTGTAAGTGAATGTGTTTTTCGCGTGCCAACAGGCTTACACTTTCTAATGCGTGATTGCTGGTAGTATGCCAATCAATGGGTTGGTTGTCGGTCAAGGTGGAAAGTGGGTCTAAGCGCGATAGTATCAGTAATTGCTCAATCAAATGCTGGGTACGTGCTATGCTTTGCTGCATGCTGTGGATGTGCGCCCATTGTTCATCGTCTAGGTCCGTGAGCGCCAAAACATCAGTGTGTATTTTTAAGGCAGCCAAAGGGCTACGCAATTCATGCGATGCATTGGCTGTGAATTGCAATTCGCGTTGTCTAGCATCATCAACGCGTCTCAGGAGCGCATTCATGGCATTCACCATGGGCCATGTTTCCGCCGGCACGGCTGTGCCCATTGGTGTCAAACTGTATGCATCGCGTTTATTCAAATCTGTGGCTAAGTGCAATAAAGGTTGTGTGCCTTTGCGTACCCCCCATGCGATGAGCCACCATAATATCGGCAAAACCAAGATCGACAGGCTTAATTGTATCCAAACAGCATTAAGTACTGTGGATAGCCGCTCTCGCCTACTGGCACTGACGGCAACATGCAAGTCGTGTTGGTTGTCGTTAAGATAAAATATACGCCACGCGTGTTTTTCCCACCAGCGCCCCTGATTGTGAAAACCCTGAAAATCATGCCGAGGCCTTATTTTCTGTCCGATGTCATCTGCCACCAATAACTGACCATCTTGGCGCCATACCGCAAAACCCATTTCATCGGCATCAATTAGGCCTCGTTGCGCTTTGGTTAGCGCGAGCTTGGTAATCGTGGGTTTGACTGAGGCATCAACCGGTACTTGCAATAGCTCACGCGCCAGTTGGCTCAATTGAGTATCGCCCGCTTCATTGATTTCGTGATACACAGCAATGGCGCTCATGAGCGCAGTGGTCACCCACAAAATTGGCAAAGTTAGCCCCAAATAGACCATGAGCCGACGGCTGATGGCTGTGGTGGATTTCATCATGGCGGAGTACCCAATTGATAGCCCAAACCACGCCGGGTGCGGATGAATGAGGGACCGATTTTTTTACGCAAGTGGTGGATATGGACTTCTACCGCATTGCTTTCTACTTCTTGGTCCCAGCCATATAGCTTGTCTTCTATTTGAGCACGGCTGAGGACTTGGTGGGGATGGGATACCAATAGTGTTAAAAGTAGCCACTCTCGTTGAGTGAGACTGAGGGCTTGTCCATTTAAGGTGGCTGAGCAAGCTGCCACATCCAATTGCAAGCCGCCATACTGTAACATGGGCTGGCTGCGGCCTTGGCTGCGGCGCACTAAGGCATGCAAGCGGGCAATCACTTCATCCAGGGAAAAGGGTTTACACAGATAATCATCGGCACCATTATTGAGTCCGGCCAAACGATCTGGCAGTGCATCGCGTGCCGTAAGAATGAAGACGGGTATGGGTATTTGGTGTTGACGCCAGTAGGCCAATACATCCATGCCATCGATTTCCGGCAGCCCTAAATCCAAAATAACGGCATCATAAGGCGCGTTGAATAAGGCGCTCTGACCTAAGCGCGCGGAGCGAAACCAGTCGCAGGCCATACCATGTTTTTTGAGTCCGGCAACCAGCCCCTCGGCTATGTCGATGTCGTCTTCCAATAATAAAATACGCATAGTTATGTGTTTTCGTATGGGAATAAAATCATTAGGTTTGGGCGACCATGTTTAGGGTTGGTGTGTCGAGTCAATGTAGATGCACATGATGATGCGCATGGGGCTATATACCCAAAATTTTGCCAATGCAGCTGGTGACCAGCAAAGCCAATACCCCCCACATAAAAATACGCGTCAATGCAGGCCAGATAGGCGCACCACCCAATTTGGCCGATATCAGCCTAATACCAGCAATCCTATCATGGTGGTGCTGAAGAGCATGATCATAAGCCCATGTTGGGGTGCCAGAATGGCAATCAATACCGGCAATAAAGCGCCACAGCAAAAAGATAATGCTGAAGCCAAGGCTGCCTGAAATGGTTTGGCACTATTGGTTTCTGTAATACCGATTTCATCACGTGCATGGGCTTCCAATGCATTGTGTGCCGTCAAGGCTTGTGCCACTTCGCGTGCCAAAGGCGCAGAAAGCCCACGTTCTTGATAAATGGTGGTCAATTCAGCCAGTTCATCATCGGGAAACGAAGCCAGTGTGGTTCGCTCTTTGTGTAAGTCGGCTTTTTCGGTATCGGCTTGGCTGGACACCGAAACATATTCTCCTGCGGCCATGGAAATGGCCCCGGCCACTAAGGCAGCGACCCCTGTGAGCATCAGTGTGTGGCTGCTGGGCTGGGCGGCAGCCAATCCCATGAGCAAACTGGCGGTAGAGATCAGACCGTCGTTGGCGCCCAATACACTGGCGCGCAGCCAGTTATTGCGGGTGGAAAAGTGGTTTTCTTCGTGCCAAGAAAAAGTCATCGGTTTCTCTTTAATCAATTCAATGGGACAACAGCATTTCTATCAGTTATGCGCCAGCAAGCTACCTGAATATTGATTTTTGCCATGAGTGTGCCAACGCAGTCTTAAGATTACCTTAATTTTGCTTTTTTAGACTGCCTCCACGCTAATTTTGTGGTGAGTGTGATGAAAATCTCCGTTTTGGGCAGCAGTAACCGGATTATTGCGCTGTTGAGTGTGTATTTTTTAGTGGTGTTTAATGTCCGGCTTTGGCTGGTATTGGCCAAGCAGGCCCCTTTGTTGTATGACCACAATATGGTGCTGTGGTTGGCTATGCCTATTTTTCTCTTGGCGGCCATGAACGTCTTTATTCAACTTTTTTTCTGGCCTTATGTGCATAAAGTGGTGGTGCCCGTCTTGCTAATGGTGGGAGCAGCGGTGAGTTATGCAGCCATGACACAGGATGTTTATTTTAATGCGGATATGATGCAAAACGTATTGCAGACCAATATGGGCGAGGCCAGCGCTTGGCTTAGTGCTGGTTTTTTGTGGTGGTGTCTGGTTACTGGTGTCTTACCCAGCGTGGGTTATGTGTGGGTGGTGCGCTTGGTCTATGCCCATCCTTGGTACCGTGAAGTGGCGTGGCGCTTGTTGAATATATTGATGTCCGTTGTGGTAGCAGGCGCTGTGGTGTTGGCGGCATATGGGCATTTTGCTTCTTTTTTTCGGAACAATAAACAGGTGAATCACCAAATTGCACCAACCAATGTGGTGGGTGTTTTGTTTAAAACAGCCTATAACGCTTATGATGCCAGCCGACCTTTACAGCGCATCGGCTTGGATGCACAGCATCAAGCTCATGTTGGCGGCCGCAAACGGGTGCTGATTTTGGTAGTGGGGGAAACCACCCGTGCAGAAAACTGGGGCTTAAATGGTTATTGGCGTCAAACCACACCACAACTGGCCGCCATGGGCAGCGATATTGTCAATTTTCCGCAAGTAGCTTCTTGTGGCACATCCACTGCGGTGTCAGTACCGTGTTTGTTTTCCAATATGCCGCGCGCGCACTATGATGCGAATCGGGCACGGCATCAGGAAGGGTTGATGGATGTGTTGCAACGGGCTGGGATATCTACGCTTTGGCGTGAGAATGATGGTGGGTGCAAAGGGGCATGCGACCGTATACGTCATGTTGAAGTGCATGACTGGGCGCCAAAACAGGAGTGTGTGGGTGATGGTTGCCAAGACTTGAATTTGCTCACCCATTTGCAGCAGGAAATCCGTGCGTTGCCAACGGATGGCGTGATTGTGTTGCATACCATGGGCAGTCATGGCCCGGCCTATTATCAACGCTATCCAAGTGCCTTCCGCCGTTTTATGCCCACGTGCGATACCAATCAGATTCAGAGCTGTGATAATCAACAATTACGCAATACTTACGACAATACAGTGCTGTATGTTGACCATATGTTGGCCCAAACCATCCGCTTGCTGCAAAGCGAAACCGATTTGGATGCCGCTTTATGGTATTTTTCTGATCATGGCGAATCACTGGGTGAAAACGGCATGTATTTGCATGCTGCGCCTTATGCCATTGCCCCCAGTCAACAGACTCATATCCCAATGATTTTTTGGGCCAATGCAGGGTTCTATCATGATGCTGGTTTAGATGCCTCGTGTTTACAGCGTCGGGCACAGCAAAACCAGTTTTCTCATGATGATGTTTTCCATTCCACTTTGGGTTTAATGGATGCTCGTACGCACGAATATCAGCCTGAGTTGGATGTATTCCGGCCTTGTCGAGCGCATTGAAGATTCATGAATCACGATACCGTTCAGGCAACCTTAATGGTTGCCTGAACGGTATCTGGCAGCGTTCGTAATGGTCAGCGTAATGCCATCTGGGCCAGATAGTTAGTACGGGCGGGGTGTGGGTGCTTTATCGGCGGAGGGGCTTTTGCCGTATAATGCAGATCTTTATAGGTGGTCATACACGAAAGAGCAGTCGATGTGGTTTAAGCAATTGAGTTTTTATCCTTTGGAACAAAATGGCATACCGGTGTTGGAAACATTGGCGGACGCATTGCGCAAAGCTGAATTTGCGCCGTGCATGGGTTTGGATTGGGACAGCATAGGCTTTTGTGCACCAGCGTCTTTTAGTCCAGAAATGGTATTTGCTGCGCAACACACTTGGCGAGTGGCCTTAAAAAAAGAGGAAAAGGTATTACCAGCGGCCGTGATACGGGATGTGCTGGACGACAAGGTTGAGGAAATACAGCAAGCGGAAAGTCGCCAAGTAGGGCGCAAGGAAAAGCAAGAACTGAAGGATAACATCACCGATGACTTGCTGCCTCGTGCCTTTACCAAAAGCAGCAAAACTGAAGCTGTGATTGATACCCAACGTGCTTTGCTGCTCATTAATCAGGGCAACAGCAAGCGAGCTGAAACCTTGCTCACCAAGCTGCGTGACGCTTTGGGTGGGTTGCCTGCCAGCCTGCCGCGTACGCAACAATCTCCGGGTAGCTTGATGACCGAGTGGTTGCTCAATGGTAGTGCAGCCGGTGGTTTTGAACTGGATTGTGATTGTGAACTCAAAGGTGTGGGTGATGCCGCTCCGGTCATTCGCATCAGTCATCAAGATTTGACGGTTGAAGAAGTGGTAAACCATGTCAAGAGCGGCAAAGTTGTTACGCAGCTTGGCTTGGTGTGGCAGGATCGGGTGCGTTGTGTGCTCACACAAGACTTCACGTTGAAGCGCATTCAATTTTTGGATGTGTTGCAAGAAGAAGCCGCCAGCCAAGGAGATGACATGGAAAGCCTGATGTTTGCATCGCAGGTATTGATGACGGAAGCTTTGAGTGATTTACTCTTGGAATTAGTGAGTCACTTGGGTGGATGGCAGCCGGGGCAATAAGCACGTTAAAGCAGGCCAAATCGGCCGCTAAATGGGAGGCGAAATGATACAGCGAAATACGATTAGAATGGCTGCAGCATTGGCTATGGTGAGTGGATTGGTTGCTTGCGCGAATAATGGAGGCGCTTCAGGCAGCCTTAGTAGTCAAACTGTAATGATGTCAAAAACACTGGATTTGCGTCAGTGCGGTCATACTTCAGTCGGCGAAGGCGTTGCGTTTTTGCGTGCGCAATTGCAGCAAGGCGGGATTGATGTATTGGTAGCCACCAATACGCATGATGGCCGTGCCTATCCGGCCATGTGTGGTGGCCCTACGGGTGATTTAGGGGTGTTTACCATTGCCAAAAGCCAGCAAACCAAGGCAGAAAGCCTGGGTTACCGTGTAATTCAAGACCGCAATCAATTGGGTAAATAAAGCCCGTTGTGTGCTGCCAAAAGCGGCGTTGTGGTGGCAGGGTTGCGTTGCATCGGTATAATGCGTCCATTACATTTTTGTAGAGCCCATCATGAGCATCAAATCGGATAAGTGGATTTGCCGCATGAGCGAGCAACATGGCATGATTGAGCCGTTTGAGCCGCGACAAATCAAGCAAGCAGACGGTCAGAAAATCATTTCTTATGGCACTTCCAGCTACGGTTATGACATTCGTTGTGCGCGGGAATTTAAAATTTTTACCAACATCAACAGCACCATTGTTGATCCTAAAAATTTTGATACACGCAATTTTGTTACCGTGGAAGACGATTATTGCATTATTCCACCCAATTCCTTTGCCCTGGCCCGCACCGTGGAGTATTTTCGTATTCCCCGTAATGTGTTGACTGTATGTTTGGGGAAATCAACCTATGCACGCTGTGGCATCATCGTGAATGTGACACCATTTGAGCCCGAGTGGGAAGGATATGTGACGCTGGAATTTTCCAATACCACACCTTTGCCCGCTAAGATTTATGCCAATGAGGGTGTGGCTCAGGTACTGTTTTTTGAAAGCGATGAAGAGTGTGAAACCTCATACCGGGATCGCGCTGGTAAATATATGGGCCAAACTGGCGTGACCTTACCCAAAGCATAAATGAGCGCTTGGAGTTTTGCCTATCGGTTATGCAATAAAAATTGATACCCAAACCAAAAATAAAAAGGCTGCCTGAAACATTGAGGCAGCCTTTTTATTGGACTTGGTTTGTTTATTCATCTTCTTTGTCGGCCAAATACCATTTTACGTCATGATCATCCAATTTTTTAGACAATGCGGGAGAAGGTTCTTCATCAGTAAACAATGCATGAAACTCGGTAATATCACCCATGCGCACCAAGGCATTGCGGCCAAATTTACTGTGGTCAACCGCCAAGTAACGAAAACGCGCATTTTGCATCATTGCCTGCATGACACTGACTTCTTTGTAGTCAAAGTCGAGTAACGAACCGTCTGACTCTATACTGGCCGCACCCAAAACGGCATAGTCGACTTTAAATTGATTAATAAAATCAATGGTGGCCACGCCGGTAATGCCACCATCCACAGCGCGCACCACCCCGGAGGTGATCATGACCGTGTAATCGCTGCGACTGGATACGATGGAGGCAACGTGGATGTTGTTGGTGATGATGCTGAGGTTTTTGTGATTTTTAATCAATGATAAAGCCACGGCTTCGATGGTGGTACCGATGCTCATAAACAAGGAGGCATTGTCGGGAATGTGTTCCGCAATCACGTCGGCAATGTGCGATTTTTCACTTTGCAGTTTATTTTTGCGTGAAAAATAATCTTCATTCTCAATGCTGCTGCCCAATGCGGCGCCGCCATGATAACGTCGCAACAAATTTTCTTCGCATAATTGATTGATGTCGCGGCGGATGGTTTGTGGGGTAACGTCCAAAACCCGTGCCAATTCGTCGATGGGCATAAAACCGCTTTCGCGGATTAAGTCGATGATTTTTTCATGGCGTGGCGTACGGCTCGGCATTTTCATACCTTATAATGATTGTGGCTAAAAGTGAAAAGTATTGTGCATCATTGTTCACATGCGCGCAAGCTGAGTTCCGCTCAGCGAAATTACATGCTCAAAATGCCCATGTAGAGAAAAACACCATTAAAATGGGCGAAACCACATTCACAATAAAACCGAAGCTGATGGCCAGCGGCACGACAGCAATACCGCCAGAGGACTGGATAATAGGGAGGGTAAAATCCAGACTGGTGGCACCCCCTATACCCACCCCCGCGGAGGGATGACGGCGCATGATGAAGGGGATGAACATCAATGCAAAAAATTCGCGTGCCAAGTCATTTAAGAGTGCGATACTGCCCCAAATGGGGCCATAAGCTTCTGTCATGACAATGCTGGAGAGTGAGTACCAGCCATAACCTGATGATAGAGCCAACCCTTGCGACCAAGATACATGAGGTAATGTCGCTGCAAACACGATGCCGGCAGCCAGATTGGCAAGCATGAACCAAGCGGCTGTTTGTACGCCGCGCCGATTGATAAAAACTTGCCGCAAAGTGATGCCACTGCTGCGTAATTGCACACCCACAAGAAACACCAACAACATGAGCGCATCGGTGCTGGCGGCATCGGGCGGCAGCCATTGTGTGGGCAATGCTTTACCCAACAACAATCCCAATAATACGCAAGCCACTTGTTTCAGGCTGCCTGAAACACTAACACGGGTTTTGTGGTTTTGCTGTGTGCACGGCCGTTGCGTCCAAGGGCGTTTATGGTCGAAAACCATCAATACCACCAAATTCAAACCAATGGTGCAAACAAACAACCACACAGTGGTCAGCGCAATCAGATGCAGTTGATTGCCCAAGTTGGGTACTTTGGCCAGCGAGAGTCCAATTAAAACCAAAATCAAATATACCAGCCAAGACAAACCACGGTTCACCCACGCCACACCGGCAGGTGGCAATCGCACGCAAAAGCCGACAAACAGCGGCAACAAAATGGTAATGAGGGTGATGAGACTGTGCATAAGGCATTCACATAAAAATAAGCTGCCGATGGCCGACAGCTTGATTCAGGCAGCCCAAACCAAGGGCTTGGGTGAACAGGGATAATAAAACGGCTTATTGTTCCACAAAGGCGCGTTCGATGACATAGTCGCCGCGCTGCCCCATTTTTGGGGAAATTTTCAGACCAAACTCATTGAGTGTATCGCATGAATCCTTGAGCATGCCTGGGCCGCCGCAAATCATGGCACGATCCACGGTAGGGTTGATGGGTTCCATGTTGATGTCTTCAAATAACTGGCCCGTACGCATCAAATTGGTTAATCGCCCTTGGTTTTTAAATGCTTCTCGAGAGACCACTGGATAATAAATCAGTTTTTCACGTACCAATTCACCCAAATACTCGTGATTGGGTAAGCCATGGGTGAAGTGTTCATAATAGGCTAAATCTTTTGTATAGCGCACACCATGAATCAACACCACTTTTTCAAATTGCTCATAGACATCCGGGTCTTTCGTGATACTCAAAAAAGGGGCCAAGCCAGTGCCGGTGGAGAGTAAATAGAGATTTTTACCCGGATTTAAATCGCCTGCAATTAACGTGCCGGTGGGTTTTTTACTGATTAATACTTCATCGCCAACTTTCAAATGTTGCAGACGACTGGTCAATGGACCATCTTGTACCTTGATACTGAAAAATTCCAAATGTTCTTCCCAGTTGGCACTGGCAACGCTGTACGCGCGCATCAGTGGCTTGCCATCGACCATTAAGCCAACCATAACAAATTGACCATTCTGGAAGCGCAATGCATCATCCCGGGTACAGGTGAAAGTGAAGTAGGCATCGGTCCAGTGATGCACAGATAAAACTTTTTGAACGTTGAAAGCGGCCATGTATATTTATTCCAGTTGAACACATTGTTTGCCACAGAAGGTACGTGCCATTGAATCAGCAAAACCGAAGCAAACATGCAGCATTAAGCTGCACGCATGAGCAAAAACTCGATTTTAAGGGAAAACCGTTGTCTTCACAATGAAACGACACCAACATCATCAATCTGATTGTGCCTCATTGGACAGAATGTCGGCGGCAGGTGAATTATCGATATTGCATAATTAAATATTTTGGCATATTATGCAATCGCTCCTAATCTAAGGCGGATCGTGGATATATTATTGATGCCGCTGATATTTTCATTTTTTATTCTGCTATTCTGTGGCTTAATAAAACAGCCCCCTCAAAGTATTTTAAGAGAAGACATGCGAGCTGTTATTCAAAAAGTATTGGAAGCCAACATTGGTGTGGTGGAAAGCCATGAATTGGTCCATGTTGATCACATTGATCAAGGCTTGGTGGTTTTGGTGGGTATCACCCATGATGACACCAACCGAGATGTTGCGTATGTGGCGGATAAAATTGCCCATATGCGTATTTTTGCAGATGCAGACGATAAAATGAACCTGTCTATTCAAGATGTGGCAGGTGAAATCTTGCTGGTTTCGCAATTTACGCTGTTTGGGGATATGCGCAATGGCCGTCGTCCTTCTTTTATTGAGGCCGCGCGACCTCAACAAGCCCGCGCTTTGTATAATGACTTGGCAGATTTACTCATGGATATGGGACTCGTGGTTAAAACCGGTCATTTTCGCACCCACATGAACATAGAATTGAACAATGATGGACCAGTAACCATCTTATTGGATTCCAAAAAATTGTTTTAATTTTTACGATGAATATTGAGGATTTCTGCAATAAAAAATCCCTGATTTATCAGGGATTTTTTATTGCATCTACTTATTCACCACGTGGCGGCATCGGTTGTTGCTGATCCATAGGCTGTGCTTGCGCTTTATGTTTGGGTGGCAATGGTTGCGGTTTCTTTTGAGCCAAGGGACGTTGGTGGTTTTTTTTCAATTGGGGTTTTGCCGCGCGCTTCTGATGTTTTAAGTGGTGTTTTTGCGGTTGAGCATTAGGTTGTTGCACCTGCGGTTTGGGAGGTACTGGTTCACCAGGTGCTGCCAACGTGATACCGGATAAAGCCAAACTTGAGGCAGTCAACAATGCCAATACTTTTTTCATAATTGTTTCCCAGGTTTTTAGGTTTAAGGTATTTTTAGTTTAGTCCTAACCATCCTGATTAGGGGTTAAATAAGGTGATGAATGAGTGGCTGTAGGCTAAATTTTGTTAGCGTTGCATATCCTTGGCGATCCCCTTTTTGACAGAAGGCGATAGCTACCGCAGTGTCATTAACTATTCTCAAACAGAGCATGCCCGAATTGTCCGCTTATGTTTTTTTAAATGAAACAGATAACCTAAATTCATTGGGCATGGCATGTTCCTGCTGCTGCATTCAGGCAGCTGTGGCGTGATAATCTATCCGATATGCCAACTAAAAAGTGTAACCAGTTTGTAAATCTTCATCACCTACGAGTTCGACCAATAATGCATACAACGGCGCCAAAGCGCCGTATCTACGCGCTGTTTTGCGCAGGTAGTTTAGAAAGCGAGGAATTTCGCCACGGTATTTGTCTTTGCCATCGCGGTAATACAGCCGGGCAAAAATACCAGCGACTTTCAAATGTCGTTGCACGCCCATCCATTCAAAATCGCGATAGAACGTGTCGAATTCTGCAGGTACGGGTAAGTTTGCTGCACGTGCTTTTTCCCAATATCGAATGACCAAGTCCAATACAAACTCTTCATTCCACTCAATAAAAGCATCCCGTAGCAAAGACACCAAGTCATAACTGATAGGGCCATACAACGCATCTTGGAAATCTAGAACACCTGGGCGGCTGGGTGTCAACATCAGGTTGCGCACAATAAAGTCGCGGTGAACATAAACGGAAGATTGGACTGTTAATACAGGGATGAGCACATCTAAAGTTTGTTGCCACAGTTGTTTTTGCTTGAAATTCAAGCTTTTGTTCAACTCTTTGGCCACAAACCAGTCTGGAAAAAGTTGTAATTCGCGCAGCAATACGGCTTCATCGTATTCAGGCAGCCTGCCTGGTTTGCTGCTTTGCTGCAGTAATACCAACTCATCAATGGCTTCCAACAATAAAGCTTTGTGAACTTCTGGGCGGCTGTCGTGCTCTAATGCGGCTAAATAAGGAGTGTGGCCGAAATCCTGCAGCGTCATAAATCCTTGCGCAACATCAGTATGATAAATGGTGGGGACATTGACAGCTTGAAACAACTGCTGCACTTTGATGTAAGGCTCAATGCTCATTTTATCCGGCGGCGCATCCATGCAGATAACGCTATCGCCATTGTCAAAGGTGGCGCGGAAATAGCGACGAAAGTCAGCATCGGCAGCGGCAAAGCTGAGTGCCAGTGTTTGGTCAGGGTAGCATTCAGCCAGCCAGTTTTTTAGTTGGGTTTCTCGTTGCATGGTCATTTTCAGGTTAAAATAAACGCTATTTTAACTGGCAAATCCGGTAAGGGTGATACTTTGTCCCGATTGTTTAATCAAAAACCGCTGGTTCTGGCCTTATTGGCCGGATTTACTGCTTTGCCTGCCATGGCATGGGCAGATTCTGGATTGGCGATGGGCAGCTCAGTCTGTCATGCCCCTAATCCGCCTAAATATTTTGTGTCGCCACCGCAAAGTAGTGGAGATGGTCCATTGGTACAGGATGCGACGCGGGTTGTGGCCGACGATGTCAGTGGCCAATCTCAAGTGCGGGTTCATGCCAAGGGCAATGTCATTGTTGAGCGCAATCAACAAACACTCAATGCTGATTGGGCGGATTATGATCAGCAAAACCAGCTATTGAAAGCTGGTGATGAATTTACTTTTTCGGATGGTCAAGGCCGCGTGAGTGGTGACAAAATCACCTATGATCTGTCCACTGATTCTGGCGTGGCCGATGCGGCTCGCTTTGAGACTGAGCAGGAAGGGCGACGGTTGCAGGGTGTGGGCAAGACTGTGCAAATGGAAGGCAAGCAGCGCTACCGTTTGGAGCACGCCCAATTCAATACCTGTAATCCTGGAGACGATAGTTGGTATATTCGTGCCAGCAGCATTGATACCGATTACGACAAAAATGTGGGTGTGGCACGCAATGCCACGTTTGTGTTTGGTGGTGTACCGTTGTTTTATACGCCTTGGATTGATTTTCCACTGAATGGCAATCGCAAGAGTGGCTTGTTGGCGCCCACAGTTAAAGCTGGATCAGATGGCTTTGAATTGATGATGCCGTATTACTTTAACTTGGCGCCCAATTATGATGCGACGTTTAAGCCGCATTACATCAGTAAACGTGGATTACAACTGGGTGGTGAGTTTCGTTATTTGCAGCCAAATTATGTAGGCGAAGTCAATGGTGAGTGGCTTCCCGATGACCGAGATAGCACCCATAATAATCGCTATAAGCTGGATTGGACGCATCAGCAAAATTTAAATTCATGGATAAGCGGATTGTCTGGTGGTGTGGATTTCCATCAGGTATCGGATGATGATTACCAGCGTGATTTTTGGAATGCAGATAACGATAGTGTTAATTTGAATCGCCAATTTTGGTTGAATCACCATGCCGATCTTTGGGGTGGTACAGCCGACAGCTACTTTACCGTTAAGAAATACCAGACTTTAGCTTCCACTACGGGCTATAAAGACGAACCTTATGCAATGATGCCGCGTCTGAGCAGCAATTGGGGGCGTTCATTCGGTGATAATTACCGTGTGAATGTTTATGGAGAAGCCACGCGATTTACGCATGACAGCAAGCAAGAAGGCAACCGGGTGGTGGTATATCCAACAGCCACTGCGGAGTTCGCTAACAGCTGGGGTTATATACGCCCTAAAATTGGCGTACATGCTACCCATTATGATTTGGATGCTTTTGACGGTTTAAAATCACGCAGCGTAAATCGGGTTTTGCCGATCGTGAGCGTGGACAGCGGAGTCACTTTTGAGCGGCCTTGGCAATGGCGAAACCGAGATTACATACAGACGCTAGAACCGCGATTGTTTTATACCTACATTCCATCCAAAGAACAGAACGATTTGCCTCTGTTTGACACTTCCGAAAATGATTTCACCTATGCTCAGTTGTTCCGTGAAAATCGCTTTTCAGGGCAAGATCGCATTAATTCTGCCAATTTCATTACCATGGCATTGCAAACGCGTGTATACGACAAAAAAACTGGCGTAGAGCGACTCAGTGCGGGCGTGGGGCAGCGTTTTTACTTTAATCGCGATGATGTGTTGTTGGATGGCTCAGTAACTGAGAATGCTCGGAATCGCTCTGATATTTTGGCTTTTGCGCGTGCCAATGTGAATGATCAAATTCGCGTGGAAGGCAATTGGCACTACAATGAAAACCTGAAAACATCAGAGAGTTATGATGCAGGTATTCGCTATACTCCTGAGACAGGCAAAACCGTATCAGTGCGCTATAAATATGGGCGCTACGAAGAGCTATATGACAATGTCTATGGTAAGCTGCGCCAGCTGGATATTGGCGTGCAGTGGCCGGTTGCCCAAAATTGGTATGTGATGGCGCGCCAAAATTACGATTTAGACAATCATAAATCACTGAATCGATTGCTTGGGGTGCAGTACCAAAGTCCTTGCAATTGTTGGAGCGCAAGCTTTGTGGCGAATCGCTATGTGAATGGGGTGAACAGCACCAAAACTGCTTATTTTGTGCAATTGCAGTTGCGTGATTTAACCAGCGTTGGTAATAATCCAATGGATGAGTTGCGTACAGCCATTCCCGGCTACAGCAATGTCAATGAGGTAAAACGCAGATGAAGCAAATAAAACAATGGATGGGCGTGGCTGCAATTGGGATGGTGTTTCAGGCAGCCCAAGCCGCAGGTGTTCAGTCAGTCGACAGCATTGTGGCGGTGGTGAATAATGATGCCATTACGCAGCAAGAACTCAACTGGGCCACCAGTCAGGCTCGTGCACAGCTGCCCAAAGGTAGTAAAGCGGATGGTGCAGCAGTACGTCAACAAGCTTTGCTGCAGTTGGTGAATCAGAGTTTGCTGGTGCAGGCCGCGAAGCGCAATGGTGTATCGGCTTCGGAGGCGGACATCGATGCAGAAGTGGTGCGCATTGCGGCCAGTAAAAAAATAACTGTGGATCAGCTTTACCACCAGATCGCTAAGGAAGGGGTGGGCAAAAATACGTTGCGGCGCACTATTGGTGAAAATATCTTGGCGCAGAAAGTGGCCGACAGCGAGGCTATGAGCAAAGGTCAAGTGACAGAAGCCGAGATTGATGATGCCATTGCCCGAGCCAAACAAGCAGGCAAAGCTTTACCTCCGCCAGTTACTACCTATACCTATCATGTACAACACATTTTGATTAAAGACGATACTGAGCAATCTCGAAAATTAACACGGCAAATTGCGGAACAGGCGCGCGCAGGTGCTAATTTCGAGCAGTTGGCGCGGCAATATTCGCAGGATGGCAGTGCGGCCAATGGCGGCGATTTAGGCTGGATTGCGGAAGGGCAGACAGTGGCGCCATTTGAGGCTGCAGTGAAGGCGCTTAAGCCTGGTCAAGTGAGTCAACCAATCCGTTCTCAATTTGGCTGGCATGTTGTGCGTTTGGTGGCGGTGAAGTCCAACGACAGTCCTGAGCAACAACAACGCAATGGTATGCGCGCTGTTTTGACCCAAGAAAAACGAGCAGCGGTGATGCAAAATTTATTGCAGCAATTACACCAACAGGCTTTTATTCAGGTTCGACAATAACATGTTGGCTTTTTTCAGGCAGCCTTAAGGCTGCCTGAAATACTTTGGACGACAACGATGACAGCTTTACCTAAAATCGCGGTAACCAGTGGCGAGCCTGCTGGTATTGGTCCAGATATTTGCTTGGATTTGCCGAGCATGGGTTTGCCCGGACACGTTGTGGTGCTGGGTAATTTGGCCTTATTGAAGGCCCGTGCCAATGGTTTGGGCAAGCAGGTGGCTTTGCGATCATACCGCCCTGATTTGGCATATGATCCCACCGTATTGGATGTGTTGGATGTGCCGCTGCCTCAGCCAGTTCAAGCCGGTTGCTTGGATGTGGCCAATGCCCCTTATGTATTGGCACTGCTTGATCGAGCCTATGAAGGCATACAATGTGGTGAGTTTGTTGCCATGGTAACCGCGCCAGTACACAAAGGCATCATTAATGATGCGGGCGTTCCTTTTAGCGGGCATACTGAGTATCTGGCAGACAAAAGCCACACCAAACAAGTGGTGATGATGCTTGCCGGTGGCGGCTTGCGAGTGGCTCTGGCAACCACCCATTTACCGTTGCGGTCAGTACCGGCCGCCATCACTGCAGATTTATTGATATCGGTATTGACGATTTTGCAACATGATTTGCAAACCAAATTTGGTTTGCCGCAGCCGCGTATTTTGGTGGCGGGCTTGAATCCTCATGCTGGAGAGCAAGGCCATTTGGGCCATGAGGAGCAAGACATCATTGAGCCGGTGATACAGCAATTACAGAAACAAGGGCTGGCAGTGCGAGGGCCGTTCCCTGCTGATACCTTGTTTCAGCCATTTATGTTGAAAGATGCCGATGCGGTATTGGCCATGTACCATGATCAAGGCTTACCGGTATTGAAATATGCCAGTTTTGGTAAGGGTGTTAATATCACCTTGGGGCTGCCTTTTATCCGTACTTCGGTGGATCATGGTACGGCGTTGGATCTGGCGGGGCGGGGTGCGGCAGATTCAGGCAGCCTGCATGAAGCGGTGTTGTGTGCATGGGACATGAGTACCCATCATCGTCCGGCGCTTTAGACCACAGCCCTATACTGGATTACAATAATCTCAACACAGTTAGTTTGCTTCGGGTGCGTCTGGGTGTTTAAAATACCCAGCCCAGTTGACGGCAGAGCAGGAAGCGGAGAGGCATGGATACGGCGTTTATTGAAATGAAAAATGTGGCGTTTTCTTATGGAGACAGGCCCATTTTGCAAAACATCAATTTTGCTGTGCCCCGGGGTAATTTTGCCGCTATTATGGGTGGTTCGGGCAGTGGTAAAACCACGCTGCTGCGCTTGATTACAGGGCAAATTCAACCACAGCAAGGGCAAGTGTTGATTAATGGGCGTAACTTGGCTGGGTTTACTGCCGAAGAACTATACGAACACCGGCGCAATATGGGGGTACTATTTCAATTCGGGGCATTGTTTACTGATTTATCGGTATTTGAAAATGTGGCGTTCCCTATGCGCGAACACACCCGGTTGCCTGAAAGTGTCATCCATGATTTGGTGATACTGAAATTGCATGCAGTGGGTTTACGCGGCGTGCAGGATTTAATGCCTGCAGAGTTGTCAGGTGGTATGGCTCGCCGTGTGGCCTTGGCCAGAACCATCGCTTTGGATCCAAGCTTGTTGCTGTATGATGAGCCATTTACTGGTTTGGATCCCATATCGTTGGGTGTGATTGCCAGTTTGGTCAGTCGAGTGAATCAGGCACTGCAATCAACCAGTATTATGGTAACGCATGATATTCAGCAATCTTTACATATCGTGAATCAAGTGGTTTTTTTGGCGCACGGTGAGATCGTGTTTTCAGGCAGCCCTGAGGAAATGCGCCGTTTAGATTCACCTTGGATTAATCAGTTTATACAAGGTCAAGCTGATGGTCCGGTGGCTTTCCGGTATCCGGCCAAAACCACATTACAACAGGATTTGCATTTATTGACATGAACCCCATTCAAGCTTTGGGCCGGAAAGCCCTCAATTTTATTCAGCAATTGGGCCGAGTGGTGTTGTTTTTCGGTGCCATTTTGTGGCGCAGTGGCGCTGCGTTGCGACGTCCGCGATTGGGCATCCGGCAAATGTACTTTGCGGGCGTGCTGTCGATTGTGATTATTGCGGTTTCTGGTTTGTTTGTGGGCATGGTGCT
>NZ_LQXR01000017.1 GCF_001590725.1 Snodgrassella sp. CFCC 13594
TTCGTAAAAAAATGCATTGTGCATTGCGACAAACAAACCTTTTGCCTAAGGCATCTTTTTGGGTACTACTAATGTTTCAGGGCTGGTTAAAACCATAGGCGAATGGCTTATTAAGCCAATCCCACTATCCGATGACGCCACTAACGGCCAATATAATTGGCAACACATTTCTGAAGAACAAGAAAAAGCGCAAATCAAATTACACGCCGGTTGAGAAAAGGCCCCCTATGCGCTACATACTACGAATAGGCGCCTCTTTATCCTGCTCATGCACGTCGGAAGCGCGTCTCTCCTAACAGGCTGTACAACCAGGCTATTAACGCACAGACGGTCAGAACCAGTCCCAGTTGCTGTACCATGCCGGCGACCCCCAGCATTAAGCCCAACAGCAGATAGTAGCTTAATCCGAACAGTGCTCCAGCCGCGCCGGCCTGCTCACGATAGTGACTCAGGGCTTGGCTCAGGACATTGGGTATCGCAATACCATAGGCAACCACCACCCCAGCCACGGGGACAAGTATCCATGCAGAATGCTGCAGCCAACAGGCAGCGACACCAGATAGCAGCGCCAGAGCACAAGCATGCCGTACCAGCTGTTCCTGCGAAAGTCCAGTTGCCAGCAGCTTCCAGTTTAGGAGGCTGCCCAATAGTGACGCAAGCGCCAGTATGCCTCCCGTCCACCCGAACGCCCTGTTGCTCCAGCCAAGTTGCCCGAAAAGAAACGGAGCGAGACTGTAGTAACTGAATAACATGGTGTTCAGGAGGGCAACCAGCATGGTGTTTTTTCGAAGCGCTTTGTCCCGCACCATGCGCGAAACTAATCCTGAAAAATGAGGGCTTGGTGTATTTTCCTGCCGTGTTTCCGGCAATACGACTGCTGTCAGTGCCAGCAGCACAACTGCTAGCGATATCAGTGCTGTAAACACGCCGGTATGCCCGTATAGACTGACCAGCAAGCCGCCGCTCGCTAGGCCGAAAACCGGGCTCACAGCCAGAGCAGCCCCCATGATGGAAAAGATACGAGCCAGCGCGGTTGACTCATAACTATCTCTCAGTATGGTCTGTACCACAACTGATCCAGCTGCCGCACCCATGGCCGACACCATCCGCGCTAGCAGCAAAACACTAAAATCAGTTGCAATAATCGCCATTGCAGAACCTGCTCCGTAGCATAGGAGTCCGGCCATCATAGATAGGCGTCGCCCGATGCAGTCACTCATCCAGCCCCAGACAGCAACGCCAGCAGCAAAGGCGACAAAATAGACGGAAAGTGTCTGAGAGGCACGCTCACTGCCTACCTGAAATGAATGAGCAATACTCGGTAATGCTGGGCTGTATATGGTTTCCACTAGTTGTGGAAACATAATCAACAGCGTCAGTAGCCACAAGGGCGGCTGTTTGCTTGTATTCATGGCTGTGTCCTAAGAAGCACAAAATTAAAGCATTATTATTGCTGAAACGATGATGTCTTATTATCATAATAAAGACTTTTTATATTAAATATCGGACACTAATGAAGATTAATCAAGATGATATTTTTGATCCAGACGGCTTTAATGCACCGGTAGTCGGGATTGCGTCCGATATGGGTGTACATGACTCAGGGAGGCACAGTCACCTGCGCCATCAACTGCTTTTTTCGGCTGCTGGGAGCATCACGATTGAGCTGGAGAAAACCTTGTGTTTGCTTCCGCCACGTCGTGCTGCCTGGCTTCCGGCGGGCACGGTTCATCGTGCCATCATGCGTGGCGTGCTAGCCTATCGATCTCTCTATTTTTCAACCATACTTCAATTACCTGTACTGCCACTACAGATAGTCGAGGTTAACCCACTCTTTTTTGAAGTCATAGAACGAATGGCATCCTGGCCATGGGAAATGCCAGCAGAGCAACAGACCAGCCTCATTACCGTTTTTAGTGAAGAAATACAGGCTGCACGACGAGAAAATTGGACATTAAGGTTTCCCTCAGACGCGCGCCTAGGCTCATGGTTGGATAGGGTATGTATGGGTGAATTACCCCCGCGACTGAGCCAAGTGGCCAGACAGGTTGGCGCATGTGAGCGTACGATAAGCCGGATATTTATCAAGGATACAGGAATGAATTATCAGAGCTGGAGGCAACAATGGAGGCTGCTGAAAGCAATGGAAATGCTGTCTGACGGATGGATGTTAAGTCAGGTGGCACAGCAGCTTGAATTTATTAGCGACAGTGCCTTCATCGCTTTTTTTCGGCGGCATACAGGTATGACACCGAGACATTATTTATATGAAAATACAGTTGAAAACCGGCATTAATTTAGGGCTTTAAATAACAAATAACAATGAGTTGATTTATTATTTATTACTCGGATCGTCAATTTTCACCCGTAACGTACAATATTTTCCATTTCCCGAACGGAGTTCAGGTATTGATTGAAACTCCTAAATAGATAGCCTTAGCCTGCCTAGAACTGGGGTTTCAGTCGACCCAGGACTTAGCTAGCCCATTAACTCGAGTACCACGAGTTGCTAATTCTGCTGACAGCGTTCGGGCGAGGGAAAGTAATCTATCCTTGCTAGCGGCGTAGGCGCTATTTTGTGGAAGACCAATATGAGCGCTGGTCGATCCGTATAAAATAATTGAGGCAGGATTTCTCAGCAAAGGCAAGACTGCTTGAATCAAGAAAAAAGGCTCTTTAAGGTTTGTTGCCATGAGACAATCCCAAGTCTCTTCATCCCAATTTTCAAGTGATCTGTGCGTAACATCGCCTGCATTGGCAAATAGCACATCTAGACGTGGCCATTTTTGTGAAAGCATCTGTGCTAAATATCGCTGAGATTCAACGTCGCCTGCAGGGACGCTTTCAGCTCTACATGAACCAACCTGTGTTGTCGGTAGCAGTTGCAACGGCGGCTACGCTGAATTGATGCTGGCACGTAGCACGGGCCTTGTCGCCATTCCACAAGAACTGCGCTCGGAAGAAGCAGCGCCCATCCTATGCGCGGGGATTGCGACCTTCAACGCGCTGAATAAATCTGGCGCGCAAGCAGGTGACACGGTCGCTGTACTTGGCATCGGTAGCTTGGGATACATGGCCCTGAAATATGCAATACGCATGATGTTCAAGGTGGTGGCCATTGGGCGCGGCAAAGCTATTGCAGCGGATACGCAGACACTTGGTGCACACATCTATATCGACAATCGGGAGGAAGACGCCGCCATTCTCAAGAGGATGGGTGATGCGCAAGCCATTGTCACCACGATCGATCATGCCGAAACAGTGTCACCATTCTGGCCGGCTTCGCTCCTGAAGGCCGATTAGTGGGGCTTAATCCAGCTAAAAACCCGCTGCAAGTTCCTGCTGGCCTACTGGGCGGTGACCAGCGCAGTATTTTCGGCTCTATCACTGGCACGCCCTACGACAACAAAAAAAGCGCTGAATTTCAGTCTGCTGGTGAGCGTGAAGCCGCACATTGAGCTTCTCCCCTTGGAATACACAAACGAAGCTCTGTGCAAGCTCAAATCTGGCGATGTAAGATACCGCATGTTGCTATCAGTTAGAAATTAACCATAAATGACAGAACAAACATGACCCCTGATCACTACAACCTAATGAATGGCGAGTTGCCTGAAAAGGCACAAAGCGGGAATATCTGGCGGCTTTCTATAGCCCAAGCACTAGCTGGTGCGAACTCAATAGTGGTGTATGCCACTGGCGCTATTGTAGGTGACATACTTGCTCCGTCCCCGATGCTGGTTACGCTGCCAATTTCGATTTTTGTGGTGGGCATGGCAGCATGCATCCTGCCAGTAGGTGCCATAGCACGTCGGCATGGACGGCGAGCTGCCTTTCTGACTGGCACGGGGGCCGGCATATTGGCAGGCTTATTAGCCATGTTCGCCGTCATCTGGGGCGAGTTTTGGCTATTTTGCTTGGCTACCTTTTTCGGCGGTAGCTACGCGGCTGTGGTGTTGTCGTTCCGCTTTGCAGCCACAGATGGCGTGGCACAGCAGTGGCGCGCTCGTGCGCTATCACTGGTTATGGCGGGTGGTGTAGCCGCCGGGGTGGTCGGGCCTCAGTTGGTAACTTTCACAATGGATTTGTGGCCGTCCCACATGTTTGCAGCCACGTTTCTTGTACAGGCTGTCGTCGCTTTTGCTTCGACCTTTATTCTGCTCGGGGTAAAGCTGCCTATGCCCACTGCAGAGGAAATCGCGGGCGGTCGCCCGCTCAAAGTGATTGTACGACAGCCGAGTTTCGTGGCTGCAGCCATCTGTGGCGCGGTGTCATACATGCTGATGAATTTCCTGATGACAGCCGCGCCGCTAGCGATGCATCATGTTGGTCATTCGCAAGCGTCCGCCAATCTGGGGTTGCAGTGGCATGTGATTGCAATGTACGCGCCCAGCTTTTTCACCGGCAGCCTGATTTCTCGCTTCGGTGCTGGGCGAGTAGCGACGGTGGGGTTGGCATTGACTGGATTGTCTGCTCTAGTCGGGCTGGGCGGTATGGATGTTGCTCATTTCTGGGCCTCCTTAATACTGCTGGGAGTGGGATGGAATTTTGGATTTCTTGGTGCGTCTGCGCTGGTGCTGGAATGCCACCGGCCCGAGGAAAAAACACGTGTGCAATCGCTTAATGACTTTATCGTCTTTGGGCTTATGGCAGTCGGGTCTTTCTCGTCAGGTGGCCTGTTATCCGCTTATGGCTGGAATACGGTTCTGTGGGTTTCGTTTGTTCCTCTTGCCATTTCCGCCCTAGCACTGGCCTTAGGAATGACAAGAAGCAAAGATTCTGCCATTTCATCAAGGTAGGTATGTACTGGCCGCAACAGGTGCTCATTCCAATCAGCGAAACATGAAGCCTGAGGAGACAATCATGGAGCTACGTCATCTTCGCTGTTTTCTCACTGTTGCTATAGAACTGCATTTCGTTCGAGCAGCGGAGAAATTGCAAATCGAATCAGCTCCACTTTCGCACGCCATCAAAGAGCTGGGATATGATCTATATCGTTGTTTTTAAATACCTTAATTAGGAGTGTTGTTCTGGTCGCGGCATGGCAGGTTCAATACTGTTGAGGCTGTTCTCAGAGCGAGTTCGATTAACTAATGCTAGGCCTGCTGCGGTTGGTGTATAGCCACGGGTGCGGATGCCGTTGCGCAGGACCGACCAGTTTAAGAAAAGAGCCAACCTTGAGGTTGGCTTTTTTTGTAGCGTTTCAATGCGCTTGGGTTCGATACCTCATTTCCTTTGGGCATTGCTCTATTCTGTTTTCATCTCTGTGGTGCAGGATTCAGGCAGCCAGACCATCATTTGCCATTGGGGCGTATCGGGAATGGTAAAAACCATACGTTGGTGGATAACAGGCCCTTTGTGGCTCAAAAAAGTGGCTTGTAAAGGCAGAAGAACTGGCTCTTTTGGGGTGTTTGGGGTTTTATCGGCGCTCTCAAATAAAGGACTTTGTGCCCGACGTTGTTGCAAGAATTCAGCGATGGTTTTGTGATTGCGGTAAGGTGCAATTTGCTGGCAAAAGTGGCGCAATAATTGTGGTACATGCGCTTGCCATTGATGGATGAATAACCGGCTTTGTGGGTCAAACAACAGATAATCAATCAGGCTTTGATATTGTGCATGTTTGCCTAGCCAATGCGAAAATAATTGGCCAGCCACGCGGTTGTGACACACCGGTTGCCAAAGTTGGTCGAGGATGTAGGCGGGTGCGCTAATGGCATCAACGGTTTGCTGTAAGTGGCGGCGTAGTTCTTTTTTTGGCAAATCGGTTAGCCGTTCTGGTAGCCAACCGGCTTGTTGTAATAATTTATGCTGCTCCTTGGGTGAAAAACGCAAGGTTTGCAGTATCCGCTTTAAGCCTTCAAAATCGTGCAAAATCAGCTGGTCTTGCTCAAGGCGGCTAAGCCAACGTAAGCCCACGCCGCTTAGCACGGCTACTTCCATGATGCTCAAGCCATGTTGGCGTCGCTTTGCAAGCTCAGGCAATCCTACTTCACTAGGGTTAAGCGCTTGGCGTTTGGCGCGAATTTGCACGCCCAAACTCGTCAGGATAGGCATGGGTCAAGTTTGTTGTGAGTCAACCCCGTCGATACTAACGAATTTTCTCAAGCGAATCCACTCAGACACTAAAAAAAGCCGTTATCGATTGGCGATAGCGGCTTTGGGTAGCTGGAAAGTTAATGTTTGTCTTCTAATGCCTTTTTGGCATTGTCTTTTAGTTGCTGTCCTGCTTCTTTTGCATCTTGTGCTGCGTTTTGCGCTGCTGCTTTGGTTTTATCGGCCGCTTCTTTTGCGGATTCTTTTAAGTCAGCCCCTGCTGCTTTGGTTTTGTTTGCGGCTTCGGCCGCTGCTTGGTGTGCATCTGATGCGGTTTTGGCAACATGTGCTTGTGCATCTGCGGCAACAGAGGCAATGGTGGCAGAGGCATCTTCGTGTGCGGCTTGAATATCGGAAGCAACGTTTTGAGCGGCTTCACTGGTGCTTTGTTGGGTTTGCTGCGAGCAGGCACTCAGCAACGCAAGGCTGATCAATAAAGGGACATATACGGTTTTCATGGTGCTCCTCAGTTAAAAGCAAAGTGTCTGTAACAGACCGGTTGGATCGTAAATGGTTCCCATGCCAGGCTGGGTAGTGTCATGAAGCGCATACATGATGAGCTTTATGGATCACGACTGCACCCATGGTGGTGTCGGCCAATTCACGCTGCGCAACAGGTGCAAGGTTTCATATACGGGTAAACCCATGACGCCAGTAAAGCTACCGCTTAAATGCGCCACAAAGGCACCACCTAAGCCTTGTATGCCATAGGCACCAGCTTTGTCGAGTGGCTCGCCAGTGGCCACATAAGCGCTGATTTCTGCGGCAGATAAGGCTGCAAACCGTACATCGCTACATTGAACAGTTGCCTGCACATGCCCTTGCCAAGAAACACATACCGCACTCAATACCTGATGCGTTTGGCCAGAGAGCTGATGCAGCATGGTTTCTGCATGTTGTGGTGATGAGGGCTTGCCTAAGATGCGCTGCTGAATGGCGACGGTGGTATCGGCGCTGAGTATGGGAAAAGCAGGTTTGTTATCATGATGTTGCGCCCAAATTTGCCGGGCCGCCTGATTTTTTTCTTTGGCCATGCGGTCCACATAATGGTGTGCAGTCTCATTAGGACAAGGGGTTTCGTCTATGGCAGAAGGCAGAACATGGACGGCATAGCCAAGCGCGATCAAGATGTCACGCCGTCGTGGGCTGCCTGAAGCCAGATACAATGATGGGGGTGTCGCAATCATGTGGTTGATGCCTTTTAAAATCTGAGCGCTGGCATTGTGTGGTGGTGTTGTTATGGTCAACTAGGAGGTGCTGCTGAGGAATAAGGTGTGGCTTAATGGGTTTTGCCTTGCCCAGCCACCGCGCGCCGTGACGCAGCATCTAACCAAGCAGTAGGCAACCAACGCTTTAAATACCAAAAGACGTGGGTGGGAATGGTAACCGCATAGCGGGCCTTGGGTTGCTTGGCACTTAAGGCTTTTGCACATACCTGAGCACAGGCTTCAGCGGATAGGGTAAAAGGTGCTGCGGCGCCTTCGGTTTGCAGACGGTTTAATTGCGCTTCGTAGTTGGCTTTGTGTACGCTTTGCTCGACGTCGATGTACTGTCGAAATTTAATGAGCGCATTGGGGCGGAACCGAGTGGCAATCGGGCCTGGCTCAAGCAAGCTCACGTGTATGCCGCTGCCGTGGGTTTCTAGACGCAAGGTATCACACAGTCCTTCGAGCGCAAATTTGCTGCTGTTGTATGCGCCGCGCCAAGGCATGGCGGCAAAGCCCAAAATACTGGAATTCACGAGGATTCGTCCATGGCCTTGACGGCGAAATAAGCGCATGGCCGCGTTGATGCATTGCCAGGTGCCGAATACGTTGGTTTCATATTGCTCGCGCAAAGCCGCGCGATTGATGTCTTCCACTGCGCCGGTTTGGCCGTAGCCAGCATTGCAGAAAAGCGCATCTAAATGACCCAATTCGGTGGTGGCGTGAGCAAAGGCTGCCTGAATTTGCGCATCATCGGTAACATCGAGCTGGATGCAATGAAAGCCCTCATCTTGAAGGCGAGCCACATCTTTTGGGTGGCGGCAGCTGGTCAAAACACGCCAGCCTTGTTGGCGCAGCAGTTGAGCAGTGGCGTAACCAATACCGCTGGAGCAGCCGGTAATCAAGATGGATTTCATGCAGTTGGCATCCTTATTTGGGTGTGTTCACGGACGGGTGGCGGTCGCCGGGCTACGTCAGTGGCTGATGTTAAGCTTCGGTTACCGATTCTCGGGCAAAAGTTTTTTCACAATAATGGCATTGCAGCTTGGTATGACCTTGACTTTGGCGCACATAAAAGCGGCTGCGAACGGGTTCGCCATGGCTGGCACAGTTGTTGTTGGGGCAACGGAAGACTTCACTGATGGTTGCCGGCAGCGTGAGCGCGCGTTTGTGGACCACATCAAAATGTTCAATGTCGTTCACCGTGGCGTTGGGTGCAAATAGCGCCAAACGGTTGGCTGCATGATCGTCTAGGTGGACGCCCGCAATTTTAATGATGTCTTTGTGGCCAGTGCTTTGACTGGGTAAATTAAAGCCCACAGTGACGGCGCTGCCATAAGACAATAGCTTGAACTGCCGCAAAATGGCCAGCCCTTGACCCGCCGGGATATGGTCAATAACGGTGCCATCTTTGATGGCTTCAACGCTGAGTTTGGTATTGTTCATGATGTTGCTCCCAATGCCTGATGTGCTTCAGGCAGCTTTATATTTAAAGGGATTCGTTTAAAATTAAAGACAAAATCGCTTGCCGCGCAAAGACGCCGTTATTGGCTTGCTGAAAGTAGTAAGCGTGTGGGCTGGCGTCTACATCTGGGTGGATTTCGTCCACACGGGGTAGCGGATGCAAGATACGCATATTGGGTTTGGCTGTGTTCAACATGGCTGCGCGTAAGCAGAATTTACCTTGTATTTTGGCGAACTCTTGCTCATCAAATCGTTCTCGTTGAATACGCGTCATGTACACAATATCGGCCCAAGCAACTGCTTCTTCTAAAGTAGCCAAGTTGTGATGAGGCGATTGTGCGTCATCCAATTGCGCACAAATGTAATCTGGCATGGCCAAGTTTGGCGGTGCCACAAACGCCAATTCGCAGTTCCAGCGGCTTAATGCTTGGGCTAAGGAATGTACCGTACGGCCGTATTTCAAATCGCCCACTAAGGCAATTTTGAGACCATCAAGCTGTTTTTGGGTTTCGTAAATGGTGAGTAAATCCAATAGCGTTTGCGATGGGTGCTGGTTGGTGCCATCGCCAGCGTTGATGACTGGCACCTTGGCAAATTCGCTGACCACCCGTGCAGCGCCATCTTTGGGATGGCGCATCACAATCGCATCTGCATAATTACTGATGATGCGGGCGGTATCAGCTAATGTTTCGCCCTTTTTGGCGCTGGTGTTGGCACCATCGGCAAAGCCAATGACCTTGCCACCCAAACGTTGGATCGCAGTTTCAAACGAGAGGCGCGTACGTGTGGAAGGCTCGAAGAAGCATGAGCCGATAAGGCGGCCTTGCAGCAAATCGGTTTGTGGCTGCTGCTTTAATTGCAATGCTGTGTGCAGCAACAATTCCAGCTGGGCGGTCGATAAATCGTTAATCGAAATCAGATGTTGGCGGTAAAGTAGATTGGCCATGATTTAACCTTTGAAAAGCACCCGCAACAGGCATAAAAAAACCCGTCAAAAACGGGTCGAAATGGCGACGCACCGCTGTCACAGCGGTTTAGTTTATTGACCATTGGCAATACGTTGCGACCCGTGGTCGCACAACACAACCCCATGCTCATGATGCAAACGCCAAAGTATGCAAAACGCGGCGATTATCGCATATTTGCACGCACGGCAAAAGGGTGGTCAGTGTTGTACAATGCGGTTTTTGAAGCTCACCTGGCTCGCTGTGATTTATCATCATTTGGCGCTCAACGTTCCCCTTTATTGCTTATTTACCTATGTCCATGACGCTGTTTTGGTGCCTGGGACTCGGGTATGCGTGCCGTTTCGCAATAAGCTGGTCGTGGGGGTGGTATGGGCGGCAGCGGTGACGCCCGACATTGATGTCGCGAAAATCCAGCCCATTCAACAAGTATTTGACGCCGAACCCAGGTTGCCTGAAAGCTGGTTGGCGCTACTGGATTTTACCGCCCGCTATTATCATTATCCGCTCGGGCAGGCGGCTCTGGCGGCATTGCCACAAGGGCTACGCCAAACCCGTGCGGTGCGTTTGCCTGAGCCGGTGCGCCATTACACTTTGTCGATACTAGGGCGACAACATGCGCCTCCCCCCATACGTCATGCCAAACAGGTCGCTTTGTGGCAGGTGCTGAGTAAGGGTACTGCGGACATGGCTGCGTTAAAAGCCATCTATGTCCAAGCTGCAAAGTATATTCAGATTTGGCAGGATGCAGGGTGGATTACGGTGCAGACCGAGGCAGCGTACCGCGCCTCGCCAATTGATGGGCATGTGCTCAACCCTGAACAGCAGGCTGCCAGTCAGGCCGTCCAAGCTGCTTTGCCTGAATTTGTGCCATTTTTGCTGTATGGCATTACCGGTAGCGGCAAAACGGAAGTGTATTTCGACATCATGGATAAGGTATTGGCTCAAGGCCGGCAAGTGTTGTTTTTATTGCCTGAAATCAACCTGACTCCGCAACTGCTCAAGCGCTTGTCGCAACGTTTTGCGCAAACGACCACTGCGGTACTGCACAGTCAGATGGCGGCAGGAGCGCGCACCCAAAATTATTTGCGCGCAGCATTGGGTCAGGCTGCTTTGGTGGTGGGTACTCGTTTGGCCGTGTTTACCCCGATGCCTCATCTGGGCTTGATTGTGGTGGATGAAGAGCACGATGCTTCATTCAAGCAAGACAGTGAACTGCGGTATCAGGCACGTGATTTGGCCGTGTGGCGTGCACGTCAAGCCAAATGCCCAATTGTACTGGGCAGCGCGACTCCCTCGTTGGAAAGCTGGCATAAGGCCCGAATGGGCGACTACACTCTGCTCACCTTGACGCAACGTGCCCACGCTGCTGCTCAGCTGCCACAAGTGCATTTGGTGGATACGAGAAGATTGCCACTGGACCAAGGGTTCACCGAAGTGGTGAAAGAAAAACTCCAAGCCAATTATGCGTCTGGCGGCATGAGTATGGTGTATTTAAATCGTCGTGGTTTTGCACCTGCACTATTTTGCTCAGCGTGTGGCCATGTTTTTGGGTGCCCACATTGTGCGGCGAAAATGGTGCTGCACCAGCGCGCCCACCAATTACGCTGTCATCATTGCGATTATCGCATGCCCGTACCTTCAGTATGCCCCGAATGTGGCAATCAGGATTTAACTGCAGTGGGTCAAGGGACACAGCGGCTAGAAGAAACGCTGCGTCATTGGTTGCCAGGTGCCCGTGTGGCTCGGGTTGATCGTGACAGCACCAGCCACAAACAAGATTGGGCGCAGTTGTATGAACATATTGCGCGCAATGAAATAGATGTGTTGGTGGGGACGCAAATGTTGGCCAAGGGCCATGATTTTGCTCGCCTCAATTTGGTGGTGGTGGTGAATGCCGATGGCAGTTTGTTCAGCGCGGATTTTCGGGCGTCCGAGCGCTTGTTTGCGGAATTGATGCAAGTTGCGGGTCGTGCTGGTCGCGCTGATCTGCCCGGTGAAGTATGGGTGCAGACGCAACAACCGGAAAATAAGGTATATCAAGCGTTGAAAGCCCAAGATTATACGCGTTTTGCTGATGCCGAACTGGCGGAGCGCCGTGACATGGCGATGCCGCCTTTCGCGCATATGGCGGCGGTGCGAGCAGACGCCCGCACCATGCAGGCGGCCCAACAATTATTGCGGACAGTGATGGCGGCCAGTGTGCAGCAACATGGGCTGCCTGAACACGTTAACCAATTTGGCCCAGTACCCATGCTGATGGCGCGTTTGGCCGGATATGAGCGGGCGCAAGTATTTTTAGAGAGTCGCAGTCGTCGGGATTTACATCGCGCAGTGTCATGGTGGCAAACCGCTTTGTTGGCGGAAGCCAAATCCCATCCACACATAAGGTGGTTGATTGATGTTGATCCGATGGAATTGTAAAACACTGCTGGTGTTTGCGTTGGGGATTATGCTGTCTGCCAGCGCTGTTGCCGAGGTGTATTTAGGTGGATTACCGACTGCGCAAACGGCAGTGTATGCAGTGGATTTGGTGACGGGCAAAGTGGTGGCGGCGCACCGTGCTGAGACAGCAATGAGTCCAGCCTCGACCATGAAGCTGGTGACCGCTTTTGCTGCTTTTCAGCATTTGGGCGCGGATTACCGTTGGCGCACTGAGTGGCTTAGCCATGCTCCTCTTGATGCAGGCCATTTGCGCGGCAAGCTCTATTGGCGAGGCAGCGGTGATCCTGTATTTGACCAACAGGATCTACAGGCTATGCAGGCGCAATTGCGCCTGAAAGGCGTGCAGTACATTGATGACGACGTGGTATTGGATCGCTCGGTGTGGCGTGAAATCGCTGGCGCTGATGATTTTGGGCATGATGCAGAAGCGGCTTTTGTGACGCCACCAGACCCGCAAATGGTGGCATATAAGGTATTGTGGATCGAACTCCGCAATGATGCAGACGGTGTGCCTCGCTTTGACTTGGTGCCGCCGCTGACTGATTTGCCTACCCATGTTGATGTACGGTGGCTAACTCAGGCTATGCCCTGCTCGAGCTTAGGACATTTTGTGCAAGCAGATTATCGCCAAGGGGTATTGAGGTTGACAGGGCAAGTACCCAAAAGTTGTGTGGGAAAGCAGCTGTATGTGAATCTGTTTGACGCTCCTACCTTTGCGCAGAAGAGCTTTCAGGCTTATTGGCAATTGGGTGGTGCAGAGCAACGAATGTCATTCACCACTGGCATAACCCCAGCCGATTCTGCTGTGTTGGCGGTGCATGAAAGCAAGCCTTTGCGCTCGGTGGTGGCCGATATGAATAAATATTCTAATAACATCATTGCGCGCACGCTGTTGCTTACTTTGGGGCAGTCCGCATCGAGTCAGCAGGCTGGTACTGTGCGGCAGAGTAAGGCGGCATTGCGGCAAACTTTACGTGCAGCCGGGTTGGATGATGGTGCTTTGGTGGTGGAAAATGGTTCAGGATTGTCGCGTACCGAGCGGGTGAGTGCTGCATTGTTGGGTAGGTTGCTGGTGCAGGCGTATCAATCGCCATTCGCAGCAGACTGGGTGGCTAGTTTGCCCATTGGCGGCGTGGACGGTACGCTGAAAAACCGTTTTCGCCATACCGCAGGCCAGTGGCATTTGAAAACCGGCACTTTAGATAATGTACGGGCTTTGGCCGGTTATTGGTTGCCTGAAGCGCCAAAACAGCATCCATTAGCGGTGGTGGTACTGGTGAATGCGCCTCATGCCGAAACGTATGTGGCGGCCATGGATGATTGGTTGCAGCAGTTGCCTCAGCGGGCGGTGAGTGGGCAGTTGAATTAATGACGGAATGCCGCCATATCAATCATTAAATTTAAGGAGCTAATGATGAAACCCATTACTATGTACACCACTGGGGTATGCCCATATTGCCAGATGGCCAAGGCCTTGCTGAAGCAAAAGGGTATTCAGGATATTCAGGAAATTCGTGTGGATACCGAGCCGCAACAGCGCGTGGCAATGATGGAACGCACGGGTCGGCGGACAGTACCGCAGATTTATATTGGCGAAACGCATGTGGGTGGTTTTGATGATTTGAATGCCCTCAATCAAGCAGGTAAACTGGACGCCTTATTGGCCGATTGAAACTGGGCCTAACAGCACTTATTATTTTTTAATTCGGGTGGCTACATGCTGCCCCAATCTTCACTCTTTAACCATGAAAGTAACCATATGAGCGAGCAAGAACCAGCCGTAGACCAACAACCAGTGTTCAGTATTGAAAAATTGTATGTGAAAGACTTGTCATTGGAAGTTCCCCATGCGCCACGCGTGTTTTTGGAAAATGGCGAGCCACAAGTCGACATGCGCGTGGCCACGGCCAGCGAAAAGCTGGAGGATGAATTTTATAATGTCACAGTCACTGTGACTGTGACCGCCAAAATGGCCGATGAGCGGGTGATGTTTTTGAATGAAGTGGCACAAAGCGGTATTTTCCGCATTGCCAATATTCCTGATGAAGACATTCAATTATTGCTGGCGGTGGCCGCGCCGAATATTTTGTTCCCGTATGCGCGTGAAACAGTTTCCAGTACCGTTACTCGGGCTGGTTTCCCGCCGGTATTGTTGGCACCCATTAATTTTGAAGCCATGTATCAACAATCACAACATCAAGAAGTGGGCAACGCATAATATCAATGGTGTTGGTTTTCACGAAAAGGCTGCCTGAATACATTCAGGCAGCCTTTTATTATGTTCTTTAGCTGAATTTGTTCAGACTCGATCAAATCGAAGTGTCGTGCTTATGGTGCTTCATCTACAGATAGTCATCTTGCAAAATCGATAGATTGAAAAATAATGAGTTATCTTTGGTTAAAGGTACTGTATCTGTGGGGCTGATGGAACAGTCATTTGGCGCGGGTGTAAATTTAGGGCTACATGCATCGAAGGTGTTCAAAATTGCGTCCGGAAATGTTGCCAGCCTTGCTCGCTCACGAAAGCCGGGAGTGGCTGGTCGTGGTTTTCGGTGGCCAATACAGGAACTTGTTGGCAGGCAAAACCCACGCCCACCAAGCGAGGACGTAAACGGTGACGGATGTGTGTCAATGTAGTGTCGTAATAGCCCCCGCCTTGGCCAAGCCGAAAGCCACGTTCGTCTATGCCTACCAGTGGTACCAATAATACGTGCAAGGCATGCGCACGAATTTTGGGGCCGGCAAATTGTGGAATACCAAAGTGATGGCCAGCGGCGCGCTCGGGACAAGGTGGAAGCGGCGTAAACCACAATCGGCGTTGATGGGAATCAATATAAGGCAAGTATAGCTTGGCGCCACGCTGGTGTGCGGCGGCGATGAAATCGTCGAGCGCCAGTTCGCTGCCCACAGCCCAATACACACCGATGCGTTGGTTGCGCCGGATCAGCGTATATAAATTTCGGTTGATGCGTCGCGTGGCTTGGCGCCTTGTACGCAGGTCTAAGGATTGGCGTTGATGGCGCAAATGCTGGCGTAATTTTGATTTGTGGCGAGCAGGTGTGGACATAATGGAAAGCCAATGAGTAATTGATGGTTATTGTAGCGCTGGTGGTATGCTGGTGCATGGGAATATCAATGGCTAATGGGTTGAAATCAGGCTTGTTTTCTTGGCTTAATTCGGGTATCATGCTGCGGCTTTTCTCTGTAAAAGCATTATTTTATTTATTGAACGCTCGCATTCGTCGCCAAAGGGTGCCCATTTTCGGGTTCGGCGCGGTGAATGTCAGGCTTAACCCTTTAAGGAATCGTTATGTCACAAATTACCATGCGCCAGATGCTGGAAGCCGGTGTGCACTTTGGTCACCAAACCCGTTACTGGAACCCGAAAATGGCCGAATACATTTTCGGCGCGCGCAATAAAATTCACATCGTGAACTTGGAAAAAACCCTGCCGATGTTCTTGGAAGCCCAAGACGTGGTACGCCGCTTGGCTGCCAATAAAGGGACGGTGTTGTTTGTGGGTACCAAACGCCAAGCACGCGACATCATTAAAGAAGAAGCGGCCCGTGCAGGTGCGCCTTATGTGGATCACCGCTGGTTGGGTGGCATGTTGACCAACTACAAAACGGTAAAACAATCCATCAAGCGCTTGGAAGAAAAATCTGCTGCATTGGAAAATGCCACTGAAGCTGGCTATAGCAAAAAAGAAATCTTGGAAATGCAGCGCGAAGTGACTAAGTTGGAACGCTCTTTGGGCGGCATTAAAGACATGAAAGGCCTGCCGGATGCGATTTTTGTGATTGATACCGGTTACCAAAAAGGTACTTTGATTGAAGCTGCTAAGCTGGGTATTCCAGTCATTGCTGTGGTCGATACCAACAACAGCCCAGAAGGCGTGAAATACGTGATTCCAGGGAATGATGACTCAGCCAAAGCCATCCGTTTGTACTGCCGTGGCATGGCCGATGCCATTTTGGAAGGTAAAGCACAATCTTTGCAAGAAGTGGTACAAGCTGCTCAAGCCGCTGAAGAAAACCAGGCTGCCGCCGCTGCTGCTGAATAAAGCACAGGCACGAAAACTAAGGGGCGGTGAGCCCCTTTTTTTAAATGTATTTTTCAGGTGGCTCGAAGGTTGCCTGAAAGCCGATTTTTGAATTTGAAGGAGTAAACAATGGCTGCAATTACCGCAAAAATGGTGGGTGACTTACGTGCTGCTACCGGCTTGGGTATGATGGAATGCAAAAAAGCCTTGGTAGAGGCCGATGGTGATTTTGACAAAGCCGAAGAAATTTTGCGCATCAAATCTGGTGCCAAAGCCGGTAAGTTGGCGGGCCGCACCGCTGCTGAAGGCGTGGTGACAGAGTGTGTTAAAGGTAAAGTGGGCGCCGTGGTGGAAATCAACTGCGAAACCGACTTTGTGGCCAAAGATAAAAGCTTTTTGGCTTTTGCCAATGCCGTGGCCGAAGCCGTGGTTGACAGCAATCCTGGCACCTTGGAAGCCTTGGCTGAAACCAAGTTGGCTTCGGGCGAAACCGTAGAAGAAGCGCGCAAGGCCGTGATTGCTAAATTGGGTGAAAACATCACTGTGCGCCGTTTTGATCGCATTGAAACCGCGCATGATTTGGTTACCTATATGCACGGTGCTAAAATTGGTGTGCTGGTCGAACACAAAGGTGGCGATGCACAAGCCATTCGCCAAGTGGCGATGCACATTGCAGCTTCTCGTCCGCAATGCGTGTCTTCTGCCGAAGTGGATCCAGAAGTGGTGGCCAAAGAGCGGCACATTTATGAAGAGCAAGCGGCGCAATCTGGCAAACCCGCCAACATCATTGAGAAAATGGTGGAAGGCCGCGTACACAAATTCTTGGCTGAAGTGACTTTATTGGGCCAGCCTTTTGTAATCAATCCTGATGAAACCGTGGAAAAATTCTTAAAAGAAAACAACGCTGAAATCGTGCGTTTTGTTGCGTTCCATGTTGGCGAAGGGATTGAGAAGAAAGAAGTGGACTACGCTGCTGAAGTGGCTGCGGCTTCTAAAGTTTAAAAAATCATGTAAATCAAGCACTCTGGTTTCAGGCAGCCTGAACAGAGTGCTTTTTTTTGAGCGTGTTGATTCATTGATTGTGCGTCATCAGCATGCTGAATAAAAAACATTTTTGATTTATATTGAAGGCTGTTTTCGGCAGTCTTGTTTTTAGATAATCCATTGAGAAAGAAAAAAATGAGCACCCAACCCAAATATCAGCGTGTGTTGTTGAAATTGTCTGGCGAATCCTTAATGGGCTCGGATGCCTTTGGTATCAACCGCGACACCATCATGCAAATTACCGCGCAAGTGAAAGAAATTGTCGATATGGGTGTAGAAGTGGCGGTGGTGATTGGTGGTGGTAATATTTTTCGCGGGATGGCGCAGTCAGCGAAAGGCATGGAGCGTGCCACTGCGGATTACATGGGCATGATGGCTACGGTGATGAATGCATTGGCATTAAAAGAGGCATTTGAGACTCAAGGTGTTAAGGCGCGTGTGCAGTCGGCGCTGAGCATGCAGCAAGTGGCGGAAACCTATGCGCGCCCGAAAGCGATTCAATATTTGGAAGAAGGCAAAGTGGTGATTTTCGCTGCCGGTACCGGCAATCCATTTTTTACCACCGATACGGCTGCTGCCTTGCGAGGCGCAGAAATGAATTGTGATATCATGCTTAAGGCCACTAATGTCGATGGTGTGTACACGGCGGATCCAAAAAAAGATAGCAGTGCCACGCGCTATCAAAACATTACTTTTGATGAAGCCATCAGTAAAAATTTAAAGGTGATGGACGCCACTGCATTTGCCTTGTGTCGCGAACAAAAATTGAACATTGTGGTGTTTGGTATTTTCAAAGACGGGGCACTCAAAAAGGTGATTGCGGGTGAAGATGAAGGCACTTTAGTTCATGTCTGAACTTGTGGCCGCGCGCGCAGTTGCGGTAGTATGCGCGCTAATTTGCTTTTCAGGCAGCCTGTGTCAATAAGCTGCTGTTTCCCAAATCGAGGACAAACATGATTAACGAGATTCAAAAAACCGCTGAAGACAAAATGAAGAAATCGCTGGAGGTGCTGCGCGAAAATTTGTCGAAAGTGCGTACCGGACGGGCACACACCGGTTTTCTCGACCAAGTGGAAGTGGATTACTACGGCAGCCCAGTGCCTGTCAGCCAAGTAGCCAGCGTGACGCTACTGGACGCCCGTACCATCAGTGTGAAACCCTATGAAAGCAAAATGGCGGGTGCGATTGAAAAAGCCATTCGCGATTCCAATTTGGGTTTGAACCCCGCATCTATGGGTGATTTGATCCGTGTACCCATGCCTATGCTCACAGAAGAGCGCCGCAAGGATTTGATTAAAGTGGTGCGTGGCGAGGCAGAAGAAGGGCGCGTAGCGGTGCGCAATGTGCGCCGTGATGGCAATAATGATTTGAAACGATTGCTTAAAGACAAAGACATCAGTGAAGACGATGCGCGTCGCGGCGAAGAAACCATTCAAAAATTGACCGACAAATACATTGCTGAAATCGATAAAATGTTGTCGGCCAAAGAAGAAGATTTGATGGCCATTTGATGGCCTGTGGTTTGATCACAAAGGATATGCATTGACCAGCAGTACGCAAACCATACCTGAACACCGTGATTTGCCGCGCCACATTGCGGTGATCATGGATGGCAATGGCCGTTGGGCCAAAAAACGCTTGTTGCCGCGGGTGGCTGGACACAAAAAAGGCTTGGAAGTGTTGGAAGCCCTCACGGCCATATGCAGTCGATTGGGTGTGGATTATTTAACGGTGTTTGCTTTTTCAACCGAAAACTGGCGCCGCCCTCAAGAAGAAGTGGGTTTTTTAATGGGCTTGTTTTTGCAGTCGCTGCAAAAGAGGGTAAAAAAGTTGCACAAAAATGGCCTGCGCTTGAAGATTATTGGTGATCGCAGTCGGTTTGCGCCATCGATTGTAGCGGGTATTGAGGCGGCAGAAGCTTTAACCGCCAATAATACAGGCCTCACGCTGACGATTGCCGCAGACTATGGCGGCCGTTGGGACATTCTTCAGGCAGCCAATCAGGCATTGGCCACGGGCGTGAAGGTATTGGATGAGGCTGCCTTGGCGCCTTATTTGGCTTTGAGTGAGGCGCCTGAGCCTGATTTGTTTATCCGCACCGGCGGTGAAACCCGCATCAGCAATTTTTTATTGTGGCAGTTGGCCTACACCGAGTTGTATTTCACACCAGTATTGTGGCCAGATTTTGATGAGGCTGCCTTAATGCATGCCGTCCATTCTTTTCAAACCCGAGAGCGCCGTTTCGGACGTACTTCCGAGCAGTTGCCAATTCATTTGCAGCGCCCCTAAACCATGTTGAAACAACGCATTTTGACTGCGCTGGTCTTGTTGCCGCTGATGATTGGCATGTTGTTTTTTGCAGATGCCCAATGGTGGGCCAGTTTTGCTGGTTTGATGGCTTTGGTAGCGTTGTGGGAATATGCCCGCATTTGCCACATGAAAGCATGGCAAAATGCGCTGTATTTGGGCGTCAGTTTGGCTTTGGGTATTTATTTGTATCAAACGGATTTTCGTTTACAGCCGTGGCAGCATGCCTTGGTTTTGTTGTTTTGGTTGGTGGTAGTGCCATTGTGGTTAAAGTTTAAATGGCGCTTGCAGGCCAATGTGTTTGGCTATCTGGTCGGGTGGTTGCTGATGGGACCGTTTTGGCTCGCCTTGATTTCCTTGCGGCCCAACTCGGCCGCTGCGGGTTATTTGTTGGCCATTATGGGCATGGTTTGGATTGCGGATGTGGCGGCTTATTTTGTGGGCCGCTCCATTGGCAAACGCAAACTGGCACCCACCATTAGCCCCAATAAAAGTTGGGAAGGCGCCATCGGTGGTGTGATGTGTGTGTGCGTCTATGCGGTGGTTTTGCAGCAGCAACAATGGTTTGCAGTAAATTTACCATTGCTGCAAACCTTGGTGATTGCTGTGGTGCTCACAGCCGTGAGCGTGTGTGGTGACTTATTGGAAAGTTGGCTCAAACGCGCCGCTGGCGTGAAAGACAGCAGCCAACTTTTGCCTGGACATGGGGGCGTGTTTGACCGCGTGGATTCGCTGATTGCGGTGTTGAGCGTGTATGCGGCTTTGTTGTCTTGGTTGACGTTTAAAGTGGTTTCCGTATGAATCAAAAACAAACAGTGCTAACGATCTTGGGTGCCACCGGCAGCATCGGTGAAAATACTTTGGATGTGGTGGCCCAGCACCCTGAGCGGTTTCGTGTGTATGCGCTAACGGCACACCGACAAGTAGATAAGCTGGCCGAGTTGTGTGAACGCTTTGTGCCTGCCTATGCGGTTGTCGCTGATGAAACGGCTGCTCGTTCTTTGCGTGCGCGCCTTCAGGCAGCTTCTGTTGCCACAGAAGTGCTATTTGGTGCTGAAGCGTTGTGTGCAGTGGCCAGCTCGACCGAAGTAGATGCAGTGATGGCAGCGATTGTGGGAGCAGCTGGGTTGTTGCCGGCGATGGCCGCAGCGAAGGCCGCCAAAACCATTTACCTTGCCAATAAAGAAACTTTGGTTGTGGGTGGTGCTTGGTTTATGGAAGCTGTGCATCAGCATGGTGCTCGCCTTCTGCCTATAGATAGTGAGCACAACGCCATTTTTCAATCTTTACCGCGCAATTATGCTGGTGATTTAGATGCCGCAGGCGTGGCTTCATTGATTTTGACCGCATCGGGTGGTCCTTTTTTACACACGGAATTGCGCGATTTCGCGGGCATTACCCCTACTCAGGCGGTAAAACACCCGAACTGGCGTATGGGGCATAAAATCTCAATTGACTCGGCCACCATGATGAATAAAGGGCTTGAGTTGATTGAGGCGAGGTGGTTGTTTAATGCGCCGGCCACTCGGATGGAGGTGTTGATTCATCCGCAAAGCGTGGTACACAGCATGGTTCGATATCAGGATGGTTCTGTGCTGGCGCAGATGGGCACGCCCGATATGCGGATTCCCATTGCATATTGTTTGGGGTTGCCTGAAAGGATGACATCGGGGGCGGCACCTTTGGATTTTGCTGCGCTGAGCGGGTTAACCTTTGCCAAGCCTGATTTTCGGCGATTTCCTTGTTTGAAACTGGCTTATGATGTATTGATGGCTGATGCACCGGCAGCCAGTTGTGTACTCAATGCGGCGAATGAAGTGGCGGTAGCCGCTTTTTTGGCGAAACGTATTGGTTTTACTGACATTGCCGCTTTGGTAGATGCTGCTTTGCAACGACATGGTTCAGCACAAGTGGACCAGATTGAGTCAGTATTGGATTTAGATGAGCAAGTACGCGCGACGGCGCAGGTGTGGGTACGTAACCACCACCGAATCTTGCCAGATTAGGATAGCATGAGTGGATTTTTGACAACGCTTTTGGCGTTTGTGGTTGCCATCGTGGTACTGGTGAGTCTGCATGAGTTGGGCCATTTCGCTGTGGCGCGCTTGATGGGGGTTAAAGTGCTGCGGTTTAGCGTGGGATTCGGCACGCCTTTTTGGAAAACCCAGCGCGGGGACACTGAGTGGTGTTTGGCTCCCATTCCATTGGGTGGTTATGTCAAAATGGTGGACACTCGGGAAGGCCCAGTAGCCGATGCGGATTTGCCCTACGCGTTTGATCGGCAACATCCAGCCAAACGCATTGCCATTGTGTTGGCGGGGCCACTCACTAATTTGTTATTGGCGGTGGTGTTGTATGCCGTCAGCTTTAGTGTGGGTGGGGTCACTCAAGTGCGTCCCTGGGTGGGAATGGTTACTGCGCCTTCTATTGCCTCTGAAGCGGGCTTTCAGCCTGGTGATCGTATTGAGTCAGTGAACCAGCAAGTAGTTTCTGATTGGGCTGATGCTCAGGCGGCGATGGTATTGAATTTGGATGCAGCGGCATTGAAAGTTCAGGTGCGCACTGCCGATGGGCAACAGGTAACTCGGGTGATTGATGTTGCCGGAACAGATGCAGCAGATGCTGTGGCCAAAACTGGCTTTCTGGGCATGCTGCCTTTTAAATTGACTAATCGCATAGGTGTGGTGGAGCCCAATGGCCCCGCCGCCAAAGCCGGCTTACAAAAAGGCGATGCCTTATTGGCGGTGGATGGTAAGATTTTGCCAGACTGGCAGGCCTGGGTACAGGTGATTCAAGGCAGTGCAGGTCAAAAATTAACCGTGACTTATGAGCGTAATGGACAACAGGCACAAACGCAAATTCGCCCAGATTCGGTGATGAGCAGAGGTGAAATCACGGGCAGGGTAGGTGTGGGTGCTTTACCCGATCGTGATTGGCAAGCTCAAGTAGAACACCATTACCGCCCTGACTTCGCGGCGGCGTGTACATTGGCTGCGCAGCGGGTGTGGCACTATATTTCGCTAACTTTGCGCTTTTTCGGTAAATTATTGATGGGACAGGCCTCTTTGGCGAATATTTCGGGGCCTTTAACCATTGCTGATGTGGCTGGTAAAACGGCGGCTATGGGTTGGCAAAGCTATGTGGAATTTTTGGCATTGGTGAGTGTCAGTTTAGGGGTGTTGAATTTATTGCCTATTCCCGTTTTAGATGGTGGGCATTTACTGTATTATGCGGTCGAATGGTTGCGTGGGAAGCCACTCAGTCAAACTGTGCAAGAATGGGGTTTGCGCTTTGGTTTGATGGCCATGCTGTTATTGATGATGGTGGCCTTTTTTAATGATATTACCCGTTTGTTTGGATAGATTATGAAATTGAAACAAATTGCAGCAAGCTTGATTGCGTTGGGCTTGTCCTCCATGGCCTTGGCGGTTGAACCGTTTACCATTAAAGACATCAGGGTGGAAGGCTTGCAGCGCACAACACCCTCGACAGTGTTCAGTTATTTGCCTGTGAAAATCGGTGACACTTTTACCGACACAGAAGGGGAAAGCATCATCAAAACGCTTTTTGCGACGGGCTTTTTTGATGATGTACGGGTGGAAACGCTGAATAATCAGGTGTTGCTCACAGTGGTGGAGCGGCCGGTAATCAGTAGTTTGAATGTGACCGGTGGTAAAACCATAGGCAATGCTGATATTAAAAAGAATCTAGATTCATTTGGTTTAGGGCAGTCGCGTTTATTTAATCAAGCAACGCTGAATCAAGCCATGGCGGGGTTGCAAGATGCTTATCGTGAACGCGGTAAGAATCAAGTAAAAATAACACCGACAGTGACACGCTTGGAGCGCAATCGGGTGGCTGTTGATTTGGCCATCGACGAAGGGGCCACGACCACCATCAAAGACATCGAATTTTCAGGCAACCAACATTTCTCTAGCCGGACGTTGCGTAATCAAATGGCATTGAGCGAGGATGGCTGGTTGACTTGGTTCAGTAAAAGCAATCGTTTTTCAGATACTCAGTTTCGTCAAGATTTAGACAACATCAGTAATTTTTACCAAGATCGTGGCTACTTTGATTTCCGCATCACCAATGTCGATGTCAAAACCAGCGAGGATCAAAAATCACAAACCATCCACGTTGATGTTTCTGAAGGCGAGCGTTATCGGTGGGGTAACGTAACATTACAAGGCGACAGCCGTGAGGTACCGAAAGAATCACTGCATAAGCTACTGACCATGAAGACGGGCAAATGGTACAACCGATCACAAATGGTTGATAGCTTGAAAGCCATGCAAGACAAAATGGGTGAAGCTGGTTATGCCTTTAGTCAGATTGATGTTAAACCTCAGCCCAATGCGCAAACGGGTGTGGTTGATTTTGTCTTAACAGTCGTACCCGATCGCAAAGTCTATGTGAACCAAATTAATATTACGGGCAATAACAAAACACGCGATGAAGTATTGCGGCGCGAATTGCGCCAGATGGAAAGTGCGCCGTACGATACATCCAAAATTAAGCGGTCTCAAGAACGTATTCAACAGCTGGGTTATTTCGATAATGTGCAAGTCGATGCCAAGCCCGTGAGTGGTACTCCAGACCAGGTTGATTTGGACATGTCTGTGAAAGAACGTTCTACAGGTTCCCTGAACGTAGCCGCAGGTTGGGCGCAAGATGATGGCTTGATATTGTCTGGAGGTATTGCTCAAGATAATTTATTCGGCAGCGGTAAATCTGCCAGCATGCAAGTGTCACGCTCGAAGGTGAGCCAAGTGGGATCGATTTCATTTACCGACCCCTACTTTACGCCCGATGGTGTGAGTCTCGGCTATGATGTTTATTACCGTGGTTATAACCCTAATAAATCCGATAGTAATAGACAAGGTTATAAAACCACGACAATAGGCGCGGGGGCGCGTATGGGTGTGCCCATTACCGAATATGACCGAGTGAATTTCGGTTTGGGTTTGGAGCACCTGAATGTGAAATTGTTTGAGGATCAATATCCTCCCCAACGTTATGTGGATTTCGTAAGACAACACGGAGAAAAAAACTGGATTGTCAAAGGTTCCGTAGGTTGGGGGCGAAACACCACCGACAGCGCACTCTGGCCAACGCGAGGGTATGTGATTAACGCTGGATTGGATTCGGGTTTACCTGGTGGCGATTTACTGTATTACAGCTTGAGTCATGACCAACGTTGGTATTTCCCTGTAAGTAAAAATGTCACTTTTATGTGGTCCGGTGCTATTGGGTATGCCAATAGTTATGGCAAAACCAAAGAACTGCCATTTTTCCAATCATTGTATGCAGGTGGTTTGGGTTCGGTGCGTGGATATGAGTCTGGTACGCTAGGGCCGAAGTATTACACTCAGTATAGTGATAGCGGTAAAAGTTCAGAGGCCAGTAGTTATGGTGGCAATTACAAAGCCTACACTACAGCAGAGCTGATGTTCCCCTTTCCTGGGGTGAAGGACCAGCACACGGTTCGTTTGAGTTTGTTTGCTGATGCAGGCAGTGTGTGGGATAACAAAGAGCATGGGCCTACAAATGATGGAAGTTACTCTGCTTATGATGGTAACTATAAGTCAACTTTCAGCAAAGAGCTACGCTACTCAGCTGGTGTGGCAGTGTCGTGGTTGTCGCCGCTGGGGCCGATGAAGTTTAGTTATGCGTATCCGATTAAGAAAAAGCCTGAAGATCAAATTCAACGCTTCCAATTCCAGTTGGGTACCACGTTCTAATCGGCTGTAGAGATAGACGAGGATAATTTATGTTACGTAAATATATATGGATGGTGGCGCTGGGTCTGCTTTCAGGCAGCCTAGCGTGGGCAGATGGAGTCCAAAAACTGGGCTTTATCGATACTGGCCGAGTGTATCAGGAGTCTAAACAAGCACAATCCATCCAAATGAATCTGGATAAAGAATTTGCTGCACAGCAGAAGCGTTTGCAAGACATGCAAAAACAAGGCCTAGCGCTGAAGAATGCTTTGGAATCCGGCAAAATCCCTGAAGCACAGCGTGAAGCCAAAGTGAGGCAAATGCTGCAAATGGATCAGCGATACAAGCAACAAGCACTGCAATTGGCGGAAGAATACAATTTGCGGCGCAATGAGGAGTTCGCTTCCTTGCAGCAAAATGCCAACAAAGTGATTGTGAATTTAGCCAAAAAAGATGGCTATGACCTGATTATTCAAGATGCGGTGTTTGTGAACAGCAAATACGATGTCACAGACCAAGTGATCAAGGCATTGAATGAGCAAAGATGATGGCTCAATCTGAATTATCCTTTCTGGCCAGCGAGCTGGTGGCGCAATTGGGTGGCACGCTTCAGGGACATGACTTGCGCGTGCGCCGTTTAACGTCGTTGCAACAAGCTACTGTTGACGACATCAGTTTTCTGAGTAATCCACGGTTGCGTGCCGACGCCCTTGCCAGTTGCGCGGGTGTGTTAATTGTCACTGAAAAAACCGCGCAAATTTTGGGTGATGGCCGCACATTGATTGTGGCCGATGATCCATATTTGTATTTTGCCCGAGTAGCGCGGCTCTTCCATCCCGTAATTAAAGCAAAACCCGGCGTCCATCCTACTGCTGTGGTCGCGGCATCGGCGCAGCTGGCCGCAGATTGTGAAATTGGCCCTCATGTGGTGGTGGGCGAACGTACGGTGATTGGTTCCGGCAGTCGTCTATTGGCTGGTGTCGTGGTCGAAGATGATTGTGTGATTGGTACCGACTGTGTGTTGCATGCCAATGTAGTTGTCTACCCAGGTTGTCGTTTGGGTGATCGCGTGGAGTTACATTCGGGCTCCATTATTGGTGCGGATGGTTTTGGTTTGGCTTGGGACAAGCAAGATAACTATTGGTATAAAATTGTACAAACGGGTGGTGTTGTACTGGGCGACGATGTTGAGATTGGTGCCAACACGACTATTGATCGTGGTGCGATTGAAGACACTGTAGTAGAAAACGGTGTCAAAATCGATAATCAAGTGCAAATAGGGCACAATGATAAAATTGGTGCCCATACTGCCATTGCTGGTTGTACGGGCATTGCAGGCAGCACCGAAATTGGTCCTTATTGCATTATTGGCGGCGCAGCTATGATTGCTGGTCATTTAACCATCCCGGCGAAAACCATGATTGCAGCTGCCACGCCAGTCAGCCACAGTATTAAGCAAGCAGATCATTATGCTGCTGTTTATCCGCTGCAAACCCACAAAGAATGGGTAAAAAATGCAGCATATCTGCGCCATCTGCGTGAGATGCATCATCAATTAAAAAAATTAGAACAGTTACTGATGGCTCAACAGACATCAGAAATTGTGAATCAGGAATAAAATCATGGATTTCACTCTGCCCATTGATGTGCGTGCGTTGCAAAAATTGCTCCCGCATCGGTACCCATTTTTGTTGATTGATCGGGTAGTCGCCTACAACGATGAATTACAATCGCTCACAGCCATTAAAAATGTCACTTTGAATGAACCGTTTTTCCAAGGTCATTTTCCTGACTTCCCAGTGATGCCTGGGGTATTGATTATTGAAGCCATGGCGCAAGCATGCGGCACACTGGCTATTTTGAGTCATGGTGGTCGTGAAGCTGATGAAATTTATTTTTTTGTGGGCATCGACAATGCGCGCTTCAAACGCCAAGTGGTGCCTGGGGATCAATTGGTTTTTGAGGTCAACATGATGGCAAACAAGCGTGGTATCGGTAAATTCCAGGCCGTTGCTAAAGTGGATGGCCAGATAGCGTGTGAAGCAGACATTATGTGCGCCAAACGCAAAGTCGATCAGTAATTGAGGCCAAGCTTATGATGTCATTAATACCGTGTGCGGTGCCCCATTTGGTGGTGGTTGAAGCCACGGGTTTGGTGGTGGCGGAAGATTATCGCACTGTGTTGATTCCAGCCTTGAAAAAGCAAAACGGGCCAATCCGGCTGGTTTATATTTTGGATACCGATGTGGCTCAGTACACGGCCAAAATATTGTGGGAAGACGCAGAAGTAGGTTTGCAAAGGTTATTTCATTGGCAAAAAATTGCTTTGGTATGTGCTGATGAACGCTTGGAAGAAAGCGTGGCTTTTTTTGGTCATTTTTTGCCGGGCGATTGGCGCAGTTTCCCGCGTAATCATTTGGAAGACGCTCTAGAGTGGGCGGCCGCCTAAAATTGGTTGACTGAAGAATTCAGGCAGCCACAGTAGGAATCATTCATGACTCACATTCATCCAACCGCCATTATTGATCCGAAAGCACAATTAGACAGCAGTGTGCGCGTGGGTGCGTACAGCATCATCGGGCCTAATGTGCAAATTGGTGCAGGCAGTGACATTGGTCCGCACGTGGTGATTGATGGGCACACCACCATCGGGCGTGAAAATCGGGTGTTTCAGTTTGCTTCTTTGGGGGCTCTGCCGCAGGACAAAAAATACCACGGCGAACCCACCAAATTGATCATCGGTGACAACAACACCATCCGTGAATTCACCACCTTTAATACTGGCACAGTAACTGGAATTGGCGAAACGCGGATTGGCAATGATAACTGGATTATGGCTTATGTGCACATAGCCCACGATTGTGTGGTCGGCAACCACACCATCTTTGCCAATAACGCTTCTTTGGCAGGCCATGTGACCATCGGTGATTGGGTCATTTTGGGCGGATTTTCATTGGTGCATCAGTTCTGCATCATTGGCGATCATGCCATGACGGCGTTTGCAGCAGGCATCCACAAAGATGTACCCCCTTATGTGATGGCGGCGGGCTACCGAGCGGAGCCTGCAGGGCTGAACTCAGAAGGTTTGCGCCGCCGTGGTTTTCGTGCCGAGCAGATCACCAACATCAAGCGCATGTATAAACTGCTCTATCGCCAAGGTTTGTCGTATGAAGAGGCGAAGATGCAAATTGTCAATGAGGCAGACAGCGCGCCAGAATTGGCGGTATTTAAGGCATTTTTTGAAGTATCCCAGCGCGGAGTGATCCGATAGTTGCAAGAAGCAATGAAAATAGGCTGCCTGAAACCTTTCAGGCAGCCTATTTTCATTCACAATTATGACTCATTAAAGCATACGGCAGACATAAAAAACCAGCGATGCGGGGTTTAATCATGGTCAGCATACTGCCGACTATGGGTCTTCAGTCACAAAACCCACTTTGGTCAATCCAGCATCACGCGCAGCAGCCAGAGCTTGTGCTACATGGTCGTAAGGAACGTTTTTATCTGCAGCAATGGCGAGTATGGCGTCGGGATTGGTCTTGGCTATGGTACTCAAACTGGCCCGCAATTGTGTCAAGTCTTCTTTTTGTTCACCCAACGCATATTGCCCATCCTGACCTATAGATAAACGCAGTGGCTCTTTTGGGTTAACGGCTTCGGTATTGCCCGCACTGGGCAGTTGCAAAGGAATCGAATGAGTAAGTACGGGCATGGTGATCATAAACACAATCAACAGCACCAGCATGACATCCACCAACGGCGTCACATTGATTTCCGCCATGGGCATGTTGTCATCTTGATTTAAGTTGCCAAAAGCCATGACTTAGTCCTCCGTGTTCAGCAATTGGGCATGCAAATCATGCGCAAAGCCATCCATGTCTTGAGTTAAGGTTTTATTACCGCGCACCAATGCGTTGTAAGCTAAAACAGCAGGGATCGCCACAAATAAGCCTGCAGCGGTTGCCACCAATGCTTCACCAATGGGACCCGCTACAGCGGCAATGCTCATTTGGCCGCTGTGGCTGATATTGATAAGGGCATGATAAATCCCCCAGACGGTGCCGAATAGACCAATGAAAGGGGCTGTAGCACCAATAGAAGCCAATGCCGTTAAACCACCGTCAAATTGGCGCAGAATCTGGCTCATGCTATTGCGTATTTGGCGCACCAAATATTCATTGAGTGGCACGGCAGCAGAGAGCACACTGCTTGGGTGGTGACGGTAGCGTTCTTTGGCTGAAATGGCTTCCAATGCCAATGCGCTCATCGGTGCTGCTGTGGCACGCACGCGTTCTTGTGCTTCTTGCCAATTGTTGGCAGACCACAATACATCTTGTACCGTTTTATTGCCCCGTTTGGCTCGGAATAACTGAATACTGCGCAAGATGATGACGCACCAAGTAATGACACTCATCAACATCAAAATGAGGAAAACACTTATCAGGACCCAATCGCCCTGTTCAAAAACCAATCCGATATTCATGGGTGTAGCTGTCCTTGTATTGTTATGTATTTCAAAAAATGATGGTTTTAAGCAGATTTCTTTAACTTGAACTGCACCGTAAAGTGATAATCATAAGGGATTGGAGTGCCGCCACGCGTAGCAGGCTTAAAGCGGTAGTTTTCGACCGCTTGTTTGGCAGCACGATCCAGCTGGGGAAAACCGCTGCTTTTGGCGACGCGCACATTGGTCGGTGAGCCACTGGCCGAGACCGAAACGGCAATACCCACATTGCCTTCTTCACCATTTTCGCGAGCGCGCTCTGGATAGTTGGGGCGCAATGCCGCCAAAAACCCCCCTTTGTATTCGCTGGGAATGACCAAATTACCGCCACCCCCCGCCGCTGCGGAGCCGCCAGCAGTGCCCGAAGGGCTTCCGTTGTTTACCCCAGACCCGCTGCTACCCGTCGCCCCCTTGCTGTTGCTATTGGACTGGCTTTTTTCAGTGCTGCTGGTTTGGCGGGTGAGCGTTGTTGTGGTTGTGGGTTGAACGGGTTTGGCTTTTTGTGTTGGTTTGGCTAAGTCGGCTGCGCGCGGCTGTGTGGTTACCACAGGTTTAACTTGAGGTTTAATAGGGTGCGGTTGTGTTTTTGTCTTAGGTTTTTGGCTGGCTGGTTTACTTGGTGCACCAGCAGCAGTGGGGACATCGCCTTTCGCAGGCAATGCATTTAAATCCACGAAACTCAAAGACGCTGATGACAGGTCGACTTTAGGTGGCTGATCTCGCCACATGGCCCACAGCAAGAGACTGTGTAGCATCAATACCAAGGCCAAGGTCGGCCAGCGGAGCAAATGATCGGTTTCCATAGGCCAGCAATAATAATAGAAACTATTATTATTTGCAATAAATTAGATGAATATCAACATGAAATAATATTCGATGTGCTGCTTGTGGCTTGCCATGAAAATAGAGATTGGTCGCCCAATTTTGCTTAAATTTGAATTAAGGAGAATGACTTGAGGAAGGAAGTACACGATAGGCTGCCTGAATCATCAGGCAGCCATGGGACATGGTTGGTTATTCAAGCAGCGCTTTCGATGGTGTTGCCACGATTTATGGGTGCAACCAATGATGAAAAGGATGCTTGCCGCGCTCAAAAGGGCTAGTGAAATGGCTATTGATGTATGCATCGGTGCATTGTGCCAACGTGTGTCGCCATTGCGGCTGCTTGTCTTTGTCTACCAATAAGGCCCGCACACCTTCTTGAAAATCTCCATTGTGACAACAATGCAGCGATACACTCAATTCCAAATGCAACACTTCTGCAATGGAATACGTTCGTGTCCGGTGGAACAGTGCCCAAGTGAGCGCAGCAGTGGCGGGACAACCGTGTTGGTAATGGTTGGCTGCTTGTTGCAGCCATGGGTCAGTGAACGGTGTTTGGCGCAGGCAGCAGTCGACAGCCTGAATGTCGGCACGATTCACGATTTCATGCACCATATCCAAGCGAGTACTGAGAATGCTTTCAGGCAAGGCGCTTGATTGATTGAGCTGGAGTAAGGTTTGACTGGCCAGTGGGTGATTGGTGGCAGGGTCACTATGCCAAGCGGTGCGCTGCAAAGATTCAAGCAGAGCTTCATATTTTTGGCTGGGCATCGCATACTCGGCCAAATTGGCAATTAAGGCATCGTGGCCATTGCATTGGGCGCCAGTAAGGCCCAAAAATAGGCCAGCCTTGCTTGGCATGCGCTGTAAAAACCATGACCCGCCGGCATCTGGATACAAACCGATGGTAATTTCAGGCATGGCCCAGCGAGTGGTGTCTGTTACGACGCGATGGCTGGCTGCTGCGGTTAACCCCAGACCACCGCCCATGACAATACCGGAGGCCCACACAATGATGGGCTTGCTGTAGGTATACATTTGGTAATAGAGGCTGTATTCACCTCGAAAGAATGCCAGCGCGTAAGGGTTGGGTAGAGCATTTTCGGTGCGCATGCTGTCATAGAGTTGGCGGATATCGCCACCAGCACAAAACGCTTTTTGCCCAGCGCCTCGCATCACAACGGCGGCAATGTTGTCATCCTCTTCCCACAGAGTTAGCTTTGGTTGCAGCGCTTGAATCATGCTTAGGCTCAAGGCATTGAGGGACTTCTCTGAGTTGAGTGTGATTACGCCCAATTGCCGCCCGTTGTTGGTGGGTAAAGTGTCAAAAAGCACCACATTGTTTTCTGCCACGGTTCGCTCCTCTGTTTTTCTGGTGATGCATGGTGCTGAATATTCGTTTCGCCACGCATAATGAAACTTATCATAATGGTCACCGTCTTGTGGTACAAAAACATTCAGGCAACCCTAAGGCTGCCTGAAGCGACACATTACGTATTCGTATTAAAGATAAATCAATAGGAACCAGGTACCAAAATGTCTTTGCCAACTTTGGTAATGTCAGTGTGCCCACAGAAGGCCATGGAAATATCCATTTCGTTATAGATGATTTCTAAAGCGCGGGTGACCCCTTCTTCGCCATAAGCACCTAAGCCATACAAAAATGCACGGCCTATCATGGTGCCCTTGGCCCCCAGCGCCATGGCTTTGAGCACATCTTGGCCGCTACGGATGCCGCTATCCAGCCAAACTTCAATGTCACTGCCCACCGCAGAAACAATATTGGGCAAGGCTTGGATGGTGGATGGGGCACCATCCAATTGGCGGCCGCCGTGGTTGGAAACCACAATGGCATCTGCCCTGATTTCACTGCTAACTCAGCATCTTCCGGATCCAAAATACCTTTAATGATGAGCTTTCCACCCCACAAATCTTTGATGCGTGAAACATCATCCCAACTCAAACGTGGATCAAATTGTTCGGCAGTCCAAGAAGAAAGAGAAGATACATCACCCACGTTTTGGGCATGTCCCACAATATTGCGGAATGTACGCCGCTGCGTATTGAGCATTTTCATGCACCATTCTGGCTTGGTGGCGAGGTTAATCCAATTTTTGAGGGTGGGTTTCGGTGGCGTGGATAGGCCATTTTTGATGTCTTTGTGCCGCTGCCCCAAAACTTGTAGGTCTGCGGTCAGCACCAATGCCGAGCATTTGGCGGCTTGCGCGCGATGGATCAGGTCTTCCATGAATGGACGGTCACGCATCACATACAATTGAAACCAAAACGGCGCACTGGTGTTTTCTGCTACGTCTTCAATTGAGCAAATCGACATGGTTGATAAGGTAAACGGCACGCCGAATTTTTCTGCGGCACGCGCCCCTAAAATCTCACCATCTGCGTGTTGCATGCCGGTTAAACCAGTTGGGGCAATGGCGACCGGCATGTGTACTTTTTGACCCACCATCGTCGTGGCCAATGTGCGGCCAGTCATGTCAACCAATACGCGTTGACGAAATTGAATGTCTTCAAAATCACGGCTGTTGGCACGATAGGTATGCTCGGTCCATGAGCCGGTATCGGCATAGTCATAGAACATTTTCGGCACTTTGCGTTTTGCCACCACGCGCAAGTCTTCAATACAGGTTATTTTGCTCAAATCGGGTTTCATGACGCAGTCTCCCCTATTGTTTTGTGAGAATGATGTGTAAAAAGAGATTTTCGCTTGAATAGATAAAAAACTCAATTGAAATTTTCGATTGTGTTAATGAGGTGTTCGAAATCAAACATGGCGAGGCAACTGCCTGCTGGAAAAGCGTTTTACTCAAGCAGAGCAGGATGCCCTAGCATACTTTATAATATGTACCTCATGCCGCTGAAATGTATCTTGAGCGACGCACCTTAAGCAAGCACACATTGACATGCTATCCGATTTAGAAAAAACCGCCATTCGCGATCATTATCAAAATATTGCCAAAAGCCTGCCTCATTTCCGTCCTCGAGCAGCACAGCGGCAGATGATTGCGGCCATTGCTCAAGCGTTTTCGCGCAGCCAATCTGTCTCAGGAGAAGCAGCGCCGGAGCGGGAAGGAGAGAGTATTGTGGTGGTTGAAGGCCCCACTGGGGTTGGCAAAAGTCTAGCGTATTTGTTGGCTGGCGGGATCATGGCGCAAACGCGAGGAAAGAAACTGGTGGTCAGCAGTGCGACGGTGGCGTTGCAGGAGCAGCTGGTGGGCCGGGATTTGCCATTTGTGGTGCAACACAGCGGCTTGACTCTAACCTTCGCCCTAGCGAAGGGGCGCGGGCGCTATTTGTGTCCTTACAAACTGTATCAATTAACTCAGTCGAATGCCCAAGACAGCTTGGTTGGGTTCGAATCCCCCAATGTATTGTGGGACAGTAAACCTCGACCAGAAGAGCTGGCACAACTGCGTGTGTTGGCAGATGAGTTTGCCGCCCGCCGTTTTAATGGTGATCGCGATACTTGGCCAGAAGCGATTGATGACGGGATTTGGTTTAAGGTGACCAATGACCGTCATGGCTGCTTGAAGGCAGCCTGCCCGAATCGAGCCGAATGTCCTTTTTTCTTGGCTCGTGAGACTTTAGATACTGTGGATGTGGTGGTGGCTAATCATGATTTGTTGTTGGCTGACATTGGTATGGGTGGTGGGGTTATTCTGCCCAGTCCAGCCGACAGTTTCTATTGCATTGATGAAGCCCATCATTTGCCCAAGAAAGCATTAAGTCAATTTGCAGCCGAACACAGCTTAAACCAAGCACTGTGGTTTTTAGAGCGCGTTGGTGGTGTGGTGGATAAAGTGGCGGGGGTAACGGACAAAGGCGAATTGGCGACTTTGGCCGACGAGGCTGCCCAGGCCGTCATTGAAAGCCTGCAGGAATGGATGATGCATTTGGCCGATGAGCCGACATTGGCAGCTCATGATGGGTTTAATGAACCGAGCTGGCTGTGGCCAGATGGCGTGGTGCCGAATTCACTTGAATTGTTGGTGAACAATACCGCACTGTCAGCGCAGGCATTGCTGAAAAACCTCAATCATCTCAATGATGCCTTGGCGGCTGCTCGCCGTGATCAAAACCAGGACGGTCCGCTGATTGATCGTCTGACGGGTGAATTGGGCATGATGACGGCCCGTGCCGAGCAGGTTGAAGCGGTGTGGTCGCAAATGGCAACGACCACCGTGGAAGGTGAGGCCCCATTGGCCAAATGGGTTTCCCGCAAGATGACAGATAAGCCAGACTATGTGTTTCATGCCTCGCCCATCAGCAGTGCCAGTAAATTAGCCAATGGGTTGTGGCGCCGCGCCGCGGGGGCGGTATTGACTTCGGCAACATTGCGCTCATTGGGCAATTTTGATTTGTTATTGAGGCAAACGGGGTTGATCTGGCTACCTGAAACCACTTGCGTGGCTTTGGATAGCCCATTTGATTTTTCACAACAGGGCGAATTGTATATTCCTACGCTGGCGGCCAGTCCCAAGGATGTGACGGCGCACACGGCAGAAATTGCCAGGTGGTTACCCAAACTGGTCAGTCATGCAGAGCCGATTGGTACGCTGGTGTTGTTTTCCTCGCGCAAGCAAATGCAAGAAGTGGCACTCAGGCTGCCTGAAAGCCATTTGCCGTTGCTGCTTATCCAAGGGGAACTGCCCAAAAACATTTTGTTGGCGAAACACCATGAGGCCATTGCCGCCGGTAAACCCAGCGTGATTTTTGGTTTAGACAGCTTTGCAGAAGGCTTGGATTTGCCTGGAGAGGCTTGCGTGCAGGTCATCATTGCCAAACTGCCGTTTGCCATGCCCGATAACCCCATCGAAAAAACCCAAAACCGATGGATAGAACAACGCGGGGGCAATCCCTTTTTGGAAATTACCGTACCGGAAGCCAGTATTAAGTTGATTCAGGCAGTGGGTCGTTTGATCCGCACTGAATCTGATTATGGACGCATTACCATTTTGGATAACCGCATCATCACTGCTCGTTATGGTAAACAAATGCTGGCGTGTTTACCGCCATTTAAACGCATTGGTTAATTTCTCTTAAATCTTGTCAGGGAATGGCTATGCCTTTAGAGAATCCTATTTATCAACTCAGAATCTATGAAGTTAAACCGGAATTGAGATCGGTTTTCCATCGGCGATTTGAGCAGCACGCAAGCCGCATCATGCGACAGGATGATTTTCATATATTGAGTATGTGGGAATCAGGAAATGAATCACATTTAGAGTTTGTGTACTTATTAGCATTGCCAAATAAGGCAGTCTTGCAGCAACAGTGGGCGGCATTTATGGGTGATGAGGAATGGCAATCCATTAAAATTCAAATTCAGGAAAGTACGGGAGAACCTGTTTGGGCAAAGGTTCGAGACTCAATTCTAACCACAGTACCCTATGCCCCTTTTTGTAAGGTCTATCACATTTTCGCAATTATGATTGGAATCAGATGGCACAAATTAAAATTTTTGGTCATGCAGTATTTCTTAAAAAACAATCCCAAGCTATTTCTGATGCCATTCATCAGTCGGTGATGGCGGCATTGGCATATCCTCCGGAAAAGCGGTTTCATCGTTTCATGGCTTTGGAGGACTGGCAATTTGTGCATCCAGATGATCGCTCAGACCAATATTTAATCATTGAGATTAGTTTATTTGAAGGACGAACGGAAGCAGCCAAAAAACATTTGATTCAATTGTTGTTTGTTTCTTTAAAGTCAATCGGCATCGCCGCACAAGATGTTGAAATTACTTTGTTTGAAACTCCGAAAAGCCATTGGGGTATCCGTGGTTGCTGTGGCGATGAATTGGCTTTAAATTATCGTGTTGAAGTGTGATCAAGGCAGCTTGCGGAAAAAGGCTGCCTGAAACGGGCACTACACAACAGAATCATTGCATTACGTTGACAGGGCCTTGTTATTTCTTTAAAATCGGCAGCTTTCGTATATTTATTTGGATTAGCTCCCATGAAAACCTTTTCAGCTAAACCGCATGAGGTGAAGCGCGATTGGTATGTAGTAGACGCCCAAGACAAGGTTCTGGGTCGTCTGGCTGCCGAAATTGCCCACCGTTTGCGCGGCAAACATAAGCCAGAATACACGCCGCACGTAGACACCGGTGACTACATCATTGTCATCAATGCCGACAAATTGCGTGTGACCGGTAACAAACAAACTGACAAAAAATACTATCGTCACTCTGGTTACCCAGGTGGTATTTACGAGCGTACTTTTGGTGAAATGCAAAACCAATTTCCAGGCCGTGCCTTGGAAAAAGCAGTTAAAGGTATGTTGCCAAAAGGCCCCTTGGGCTATGCTATGATTAAAAAACTGAAAGTGTATGCCGGTACTGAACATGGCCACGCTGCTCAGCAACCCAAAGCTTTGGAAATCTAAGGACACGCAATGAACGGTAAATATTATTACGGCACAGGTCGCCGCAAAAGTTCAGTGGCCCGTGTTTTCTTACAAAAAGGCAATGGTCAGATCACTGTAAACGGTCGCCCATTGGATGAATTTTTTGGTCGTGAAACTGGCCGCATGATTGTGCGTCAACCTTTGGTTTTGACCGAAAATTTGGAAGCCTTTGATATCAAAGTCAATGTAGTAGGCGGTGGTGAAACAGGCCAGTCTGGTGCCATTCGCCACGGCATTACCCGTGCATTGATTGATTATGATGCTGCTTTGAAACCAGCTCTGTCTGCTGCTGGTTTGGTGACACGTGATGCACGTGAAGTTGAACGTAAAAAATTCGGTTTGCGCAAAGCACGTCGTGCCAAACAGTTCTCAAAACGTTAATTGTTGCCTATGCAAAAAGAGCCCTCTGGGCTCTTTTTTATTGCTGGTGTGTTTAGAAATTGTACGACATTTGCAAACGGTTTTGCCAAAACGCATGGGCATTCCCCTCTCGCTTTTGCACCCCGGCAAAATTACCGATGCTGAGGCCTTTTAGCTTGCCGTTGAAATTATAAAAACCATAAACCAAATATTCAGTCATTTTAAGATGTGGCTGGGTACTCACATTGCTAGCACGCACATGGGAGAGGCGTCCACCCATCGATATTTTCTCGGTAACATTGCCCGTTAATTCGGTGGAGAAGGCATTGCCAGCGCCCAAATCTTGAGTGCTGGTGAAAAATGGCTGTGCAAAGAATGGGCCAGATGAAGTGTTGTGTGCATAAGGGGTGGGTAGTGCGCCGTTATGCCAAGCGTCGTTTTGGCTAAACATGTGATTGGCGGCAATTTTCCAAGTCAGTTTGGGATTGGGTTTGAATTTTGCTTGAATGCCCACTACTTTGCTTTCAACTTTACCTAAATAAGCATGACCAGTGTCTTTTCCGTACATTGCTTGTATGCTGAATTCCGGTTGCCAAGTGTATTTAGGAAGGCCGTAATTGAGTTCGCCGTAAACAAGGTCGAGTACGTTGTTGTAGTGCTCTGCCCAAATTTGGCCTTTGATATATTGGTGTTCACCTTGCCATCTGTGACCGGCTCCCAGCGCAAACATGCCATTGGTTTCATGATCATAACGCATGAATGCATCATCATTTAGTCGTGATGTTTTGCGAAAATCGCTGGTGCCGTATGTTTTGGCTTTATGGATTTTGGTGGCGCGGACAAAATTATCTGCATCGCCATATTGGATATCGGCAGCTTGATACAAATATGGCAAAACGCGGAAATTAGCATAATCACCGACGAAGGGTAGATTCAAGCGCTGATTGCCTAGCGTAATGGAAAGTCGATTTTTTTGCCATTTCACATAAGCTTCACTTAGGCCGAAAGTATTGTCGTGTAATTCGGCAATTGAGTTAGCACCTTCATCAATGCGATGCTGTCCTTCAATCCCAATGGCTGCCTGAAAGCCATGTAGTGGTGCCGTTTTATAGGTTGCATAACCGCCAATGCTGGTGGTGTCTTGGCTGGTGCCACCAAAATAGGCATTTTTAAGTGAATAGCTATTTAAGCGGATACTGCCATCGAGTTGGCCGCAGCTAAAGACTTCAGTTGCGTTATTTGCTTGACCTTGGTTGTCGGTACAGTCATTTTGAGTAGAGACTGGAAAGGCCAAAGCGCTGCTACATGCTGCGACCATGGCACTTGTGAGTAAAGAGATTTGGATGTTCATGTGGTTTGCTCCCCGCAAATTGGCCTGCTGTGACGATCAGCCATGAGTGACTGTTGTAAAAAATATCCCAATGACGCATTCCCTTAATTACATCGTTAAGATTATTTTTGTAAATTGTTAACAATTTACAAGTAGATTGTCAACAATTATTTGGGAAAGTTGGTGGAAATCCGATAGGAATCAGAGTACGTAATTGCCCATCGGATGGTTATCATGGTGATATATGCATGCGCTTGAGAAGGTAATGTGGTGTATTGATGAGGTGCATGCCACCCAATGGGATGAGTGTGTTATAGCCAATAAATAAATGTGGTGTTGATTCGACTTGACTCCGGTTGCTTGAAATTTTCAAAGGCAGTTGAATTTGTATTTTTCGCATTTAGATGGTGCATCTATTGCTAACTGCATCAATGCTGGTTTCAAAACGCACTTTTCAACCCAAAGCTTGGCTTAGGGGCCTACTGGGCAATGTTTATGTTTGACTCTAAATGGCATTTTATCTTTGGGTGATGAAGTTTTTTGGGAGTACATCTATTTGGAAATGTGCTTGTTGGGTATGCAGCCGAATTGAAAAAATCGGTGGTGATGATGGTGGATTGGCACAGTATGGCCGAGGTAATCTTGCTGCTTTTTGAGGGAAATGATTCAACGGCTGTGTAGCCATAATGGGGTAAGCATTGCCGTGTTGTCATCCTGACAAACTCGGCATGCTCGCGTAAAATAACACCATTTTGGTTGCGCACGGTTTTCTTGGTGAAAACAGTGCCGATAAAGCACATTAAGATGAACTATCCTATTGAATATGATGTGATTGTGGTAGGTGGCGGTCATGCAGGTACCGAGGCAGCGCTGGCATCTGCGCGCACGGGCGTGCGAACGTTATTACTCACACACAATATTGAAACCTTGGGACAAATGTCCTGCAATCCATCGATTGGCGGGATTGGCAAAGGCCACTTGGTGCGTGAATTGGATGCGCTGGGTGGTGCTATGGCCTTGGCTGCGGATCAGGCCGGAATTCAATTTCGTCGATTGAACGCCTCTAAAGGTCCGGCTGTGCGCGCTACCCGAGCACAAGCTGACCGAATTTTGTATAAAGCGGCCATTCGCCATATGTTGGAAAACCAAGAGCACTTGGATTTATTTCAACAGCAAGTGGAAGATATTGTGGTGGAACACGGCCGTGCGGCAGGTGTGATTACGGCCATGGGCGTGACTTTCCGGGCACGCTCAGTGGTATTGACTGCCGGTACATTTTTGGCCGGAAAAATTCACATTGGTTTGGAAAATTATGCTGGTGGGCGCGCGGGTGATCCCGCAGCACAACATTTATCGGGCTGCCTGAAAGAGCTGAAGTTGCCGCAGGGGCGTTTGAAAACCGGCACACCGCCGCGTATTGATGGGCGCAGTATTGATTTTTCGCAACTGCAGGAGCAGCCCGGTGATCAACCAGTACCGGTTTTCTCGGTGCGCGGTGATGCCAATATGCATCCGCGCCAGATTTCATGTTGGATTACTCACACCAATACACAGACACACGACATTATCCGCGGTGGGTTTGATCGAAGCCCGATGTTTACTGGCAAAATTGAAGGCGTGGGGCCACGGTACTGCCCGTCGATTGAAGACAAAGTCAATCGTTTTGCCGATAAAGACAGCCACCAGATTTTTCTGGAGCCGGAAGGATTGACTACACACGAATATTACCCCAATGGCATCTCTACCAGTTTGCCGTTTGATGTGCAGTTGGATTTGGTGCATTCGATGCCTGGTTTGCAGCATGCGCATATTTTGCGGCCGGGCTATGCGATTGAGTACGATTATTTTGATCCACGCAATCTTAAAGCCAGTTTGGAAACCAAAAGCATACCCGGTTTGTTTTTTGCGGGCCAAATCAATGGCACGACAGGCTATGAAGAGGCAGCTGCACAAGGCTTATTGGCTGGCGCCAATGCTGCGCTTTATGTGCAAGAAAAAGAATCCTTGGTGCTGCATCGAGACCAAGCTTATTTGGGTGTATTGGTTGATGATTTAATTACCAAAGGTGTTACGGAGCCTTACCGTATGTTCACCAGTCGCGCTGAATATCGACTGCAGTTGCGTGAAGACAATGCCGACATGCGCTTAACTGAATTGGGTAGACAGGTAGGTCTGGTAGATGAGGATCAATGGCGGTTATTTGAGGAAAAACGAGAAGCGGTGGCACGCGAAATCCAGCGCATGAGCCATACTTGGTTTACGCCACTGAATTTACCTGAGCATGAACAATTGCGTGTATTGGGGCAAACTTTAAGCAAAGAATCCAGCTTGTTGGATTTATTGCGTCGCCCCAATGTTGCCTATGCTGATTTAATGACACTGCCCGGTGCTCAAGCAGAATCACTGGATGATGCAGCAGCAGAGCAGGTGGAAATTCAGGTTAAATATCAGGGCTATATCGAACGGCAAAATGATGAAATCGGCCGTCATCAGGATTTGGAAAAACTCAGGCTGCCTGAAAGCATTGATTATGCTAAGGTAAAAGGCTTGTCTGCCGAAGTGCAACAAAAATTAAATCAATATCGTCCGGAAACCGTTGGCCAAGCAGCGCGTATTTCTGGCGTAACGCCAGCTGCCGTTACTTTATTAATGGTGCATTTGAAGCGCGGTTTTGAAGGAGCAAAAATATCGTGAGCGAAATGAAAAATAGGCTGCAACAAGGTTTGCAAGAAATGGGCATTGAGTTAACAGTGCCGCAGCAGTTGCAATTGCTGGCGTTTGTGGATTTGTTGAAAAAATGGAATAGCACTTATAACTTGACCGCTTTACGCGATGACCAAGCCGTGATTAGCCACCATATTCTGGACAGTTTGACTTTGTTGCCGTATTTAAAAAAAGCGCGGGGTTTAATTGATGTGGGTTCAGGCGGCGGCATGCCCGGTATTCCTGTGGCCATTGCGCGGCCAGATCTGCCAGTCGCGCTGCTGGATGCCAACAGCAAGAAAACGTCGTTTTTACAGCAAGCCGTGATTGAGCTCGGATTGAATAATGTGGAAGTGATTACTGCCCGGGTGGAAGCCATGGTGGGCGAGCAGTTTGATGTGATTACCAGTCGTGCATTTGCTGAATTAGGTGATTTTGTCACCATTACCAAGCAGTTAATGGCTAAGGGTGGGCAATGGGCTGCCATGAAAGGTGTCTACCCTTATGAAGAAATTGCCCAATTGCCTGCAGGCGTAGAAGTGGTGAGTGTGGATAAATTGAAGGTACCCCATCTGCATGCAGAGCGGCACATGGTGTTGTTGCAAAAGAAAGAAACTGCATGAGTGCGCACATCATCGCTGTGGCCAATCAAAAAGGCGGAGTGGGCAAAACCACCACGGTGGTGAATTTGGCGGCTTCATTGGCGCATAGAGGTAAGCGCGTATTGACGGTGGATTTGGATCCACAAGGCAATGCGACGACTGGGTGTGGCATCAATAAAGGCAGTGTGCGCGATGGCGTCTATGCTGTATTACTGGGGGGTGCAGACATTCAAGCAGCCATTGTGCCAGCGAAAAACGGTGGGTTTGATGTTCTGCCAGCCAATCGCGCTTTAGCGGGCGCTGAGGTGGAATTGGTACAAGAGCTGGCACGCGAAATGCGGTTGAAAAATGCTTTGATGCACATTGCGGATCGCTATGACTACATTTTAATTGATTGTCCACCTACGCTAACGTTGCTGACCATCAATGGTTTGGTGGCGGCGCAGCAAGTGATGGTGCCGATGGTGTGTGAGTATTATGCGCTGGAAGGCATTTCCGATTTGGTGGCCACAGTGCGCAAAATTCGCCAAGCGGTGAATCCTCAGCTAGATATCTTGGGCATCGTGCGCACCCTTTATAATGGACAAAGCCTGTTGTCTAAACAAGTGGATGAACAGCTGATCAAATATTTCCCCAAAAAGCTGTTTGAAACTACTATTCCAAGGAATATTCGGCTGGCAGAGGCACCGAGTTACGGTATGCCGGCGTTGCAATACGACGATAAGGCCAGAGGTACTTTGGCCTATTTGGCGTTGGCAGATGAGCTTTTGGCGCGGCAGGCGTCTTAAATCTAAATGGCACTGGGTCACTTCAGCTTGGCTTGTTTGTCATGCAGATTGAATGTTCAGGCTGCCTGAAACACAACAATTAACCGATCAAGAATAAATATGGCAAAAGCAAAAGGTTTAGGTACAGGTTTGGATGCGCTGCTGGGTTCTGGAAGCGATGTGGGCGGCGCTGATCGACTGACTAATGTGGCCATCAGTGACATCGTGCCTGGACGGTACCAACCTCGGGTGCAAATGGATGAGACGGCTTTGCACGAATTGGCGGAGTCCATCAGGGTACAGGGTGTTATTCAGCCAGTGATCGTGCGTGAAATGGGCTTGTCACAATATGAGTTGATTGCAGGTGAACGACGCTGGCGCGCGAGCCAATTGGCTGGATTGGCAGATATTCCCGCAGTCATTAAGAGTATTTCCGATGAAACCGCTTTGGCCATGGGATTGATTGAAAATATTCAACGAGAAAATTTAAATCCCATTGAAGAAGCACAAGGATTGAAGCGCTTAGTAGATGAATTTGGGCTGACACACGAAACTGTGGCCAATGCTGTGGGGCGCAGTCGCAGTAGCATATCCAATAGCCTGCGTTTATTGAATTTGCCACAGCCTGTACAGGATTTGATGTATACGCGGCAATTGGAGATGGGGCATGCCAGGGCACTATTGAGCTTGCCTGTGGTTCAGCAGATCGATTTTGCACAACGTGCTGTTAAAAATGGGTGGTCCGTTCGTGAAGTTGAACGGCGTAGTCAGCAGTGGTTGGCGCGCAAACCAGAGCAAGAAGAGGGTGCCAAAAAAAGCACTGAAATAATGCATATTGAAGCTGTATTGGCGCACCATTTATCGGTACCGGTAGAGCTGATCAGTAAAAATCAGCGCAGTGGCCGTTTGGTGCTGCATTTTGACAGCCCAGAAAGTTTGGCGCACTTATTGAAAAAAATGGGTTTGACGCTGGAGAAATAGTGATCGGATACATGTTGTTGCAGCGCAAAGGAAATTGTTACATTGAGTAAAGCATTTTGGCGAAACATTTGAAAAATATGAATTTTGCGTTGAGAAGTGATTAACATGTTTTGTCAAAATGGCTTGACGCTTGGGCTGTGGTTGATTATAGTTGCGCGGCTTGCTGCGGTGTCTGAGTAGGAGGCTTCATGGGCAAAATAATAGTGTGGCAAATGGTCCTGCTGGTTGTGGCAATTGCTATAGCTGCTTGGGTATGGGGTGTTGCTGCTATTGGGTCTGTCGTATTGGGCGGGTTGTGTTATTTGTTGCCCACCATTTTGGCCATCGTGTTGTTAAGCATTTTGAAGAAAATCCCGGACTTACTGCCTGTGGCTTTGATGGCGACAGAGTTGGGTAAAATTATATTGGTGTGCCTGATGATGCTGGTGGTCTACCTAGCTTACCCGGCGGCCAATTGGCTTGCGTTCTTATTGGGGCTCATTTTGGTGAGCCAAGCGGGATTATTTACTTTTGGAAAAAGATTGGTACTATGAGTAGCACTGAAATGACTCCGGGCGAATACATTAGCCATCATTTAATCAACTTTACGCAAAAATCGCCTGAATATCAGACGAATATGGTTGATTTCTCTTTCATTAACTTGGATACCCTGTTTTTCTCTATTCTGTTGGGTATCATCATTTCCCTCGTGATGTGGCGCGCAGCGCGCAATATGAAAGCGGATGTACCAACGCGCTTTCAGGCAGCTATTGAGCTGTTGATTGAGTTTGTTGATGGCTTGTGTAAAGACATGGTGCACAACAGCAACTCGCGCAAAGTGATTGCCCCATTGGGTTTGACGGTATTCTTGTGGATTTTATTCATGAATGCGTTGGATTTGCTGCCTGTGGATTTATTGCCATGGGCGTGGCAGCACGCTACTGGCGATCACCATGCTTATTTGCGCGTGGTGCCAACAGCAGACTTAAATACCACTATGGCAATGGCCATTTCCGTGCTGGTATTGTGTTTTATCTACAATATCAAAATCAAAGGCCTTGGCGGCTGGGTGCATGAATTATTCAGTGCGCCGTTTGGTAATAAAGTATGGTTGTATATCCCCAATTTTTTGATGAACGTCATTGAATTCTTCTCCAAAACGCTGTCTCACGGTATGCGACTTTTCGGTAATATGTATGCTGGTGAGGTACTGTTTATGGTGATCGCGCTGTTAGGTGGTGCTTGGGGCCTTTCAGGCAGCGCAGGTGTGAGTGATGTTGTTTTGTTCTTGCTGCAATTGGTGGCAGGTTCGGCTTGGGCTATTTTCCATATTTTGGTTATTGCCTTGCAAGCCTATCTATTCATGGTATTGACCTTCGTATATTTGGGTCAGGCGCATGATTCGCATTAAAGTGTTTTATTTGTTGTTTGATTCTTTAACTTAAGGAGTGAAGTAAATGGGTGGTTTAATCGCTATCGCTTGTGGTCTGATGATTGGTATTTCTGCTATGGGTGCCTCTATCGGTATCGGTTTGTTGGGTGCTAAATACATGGAATCTTCAGCCCGTCAACCTGAATTGATGAATCCATTGTTGGGTAAATTCTTTATTATCATGGGTATGATTGACGCTGCGTTTATTATTTCTTTGGGCGTATCATTCTTGTACTTTGCCAAAATTGGCGGCTAAGAATTTAGATTTGCTGGTTGTTAACTGTTTAATTAATAAACACTAATCTAAAGGTTTAATCGTGAATATTAATGCAACCTTAATTGCGCAAATTATTGTTTTTCTGATATTTGTGTGGTTTACGATGAAGTTCGTGTGGCCACCTATCGCAAAAGCATTGGATGAGCGCACTGACAAAATCGCCGAAGGTTTGGCTGCGGCTGAACGCGGGAAAAGTGATTTTGCTCAAGCGGAAAAACGTGTTGCAGAAATCTTAGCCGAAGGACGCAATCAGGTCTCCGAAATGGTGGCCAATGCGGAAAAACGTGCTGCACAAATTGTTGATGAAGCCAAAGATCAGGCTGTCACCGAAGCTGCACGCATTATGGCTCAAGCCAAAGCCGATGTTGAACAAGAAGCCAATCGCGCCCGCGAAGCTTTGCGTGAACAAGTGGCCACTTTGGCTGTGAAAGGTGCTGAAGCGATTCTGCGCAGTGAGGTTGATGCCTCACGTCATGCAGACATGCTGGCCCATCTGAAACAGGAGCTGTGATTCTATGGCTGAGTTCGCAACCATCGCCAGACCTTATGCCAAGGCATTATATGAGCTGGCGCAAGCGCAAAATTGCACCGAGTCTTGGCTGGGCGAACTGAAAACTTTGGCAGAAATCGTGTTGCAACCCAAGGTGGTGACATTGATTGAAGAACCTGAAACCGGTTATGCCGCAAAAGCCGACAGTATTTTGTCTTTATTGGACAAACAACCTGTTGACACAGAATTGAAAAATTTTGTGTATGTGCTGGCGCAAAATAAACGATTGATGGCTTTGCCTGAGATTTACGCGTTATTCCAGGACTATGCCTTGTCCCGTAACCACATCAAGGAAGCCACTGTGTATACGGCCTACCCCATTATGCCCGCGCAATTTGCGCAA
>NZ_LQXR01000018.1 GCF_001590725.1 Snodgrassella sp. CFCC 13594
TTTTGAACATTCAGTGTTCCTGTGCCTTGCTCACCCACTGTGATTTGCACCGTATTCAGTTTGGCATCAGTTCCATCAACTGTTACCTCGCCAGTGCTGTTAGCAGCATAAGCAATATTGAGCGTACCGCTAGTGGTTAAGCTGCCTGCATCAGTAATGGTTAATATGCCTTTTTTACCATTGGTTGTGCCCAAATTCACATGGCCGGTGGTGACTTTGCCATGGCCGCTAATGGCCAGAGTACCGTTATCGCTAATCGAACTGGTAGCAGTGAGTGCACCATTTTCGTTCACTGTCAAAGTACCTTGATTGATGATGGTATCACCAGTGTAGGTATTGACTCCTGTTAAGGTGGTGGTGCCACTACCATTTTGTTGTACTTGGCCTGAGCCACTGATGGCATCATCGATAATCAAAGCATCATCAGATCGATTGAATGCCAAAATCCCGTTATTGACAATATCGCCGTTCAGGCTGCCTGAAGCGCCACCATCGCCGAGCTGCAACGTGCCCTTATCATCAATTTTAGCCGTACCGGAATAGTCGGCATTATTCCCCGTGACCTTTAATGTGCCTTCTTGAACATCAATATTGACGTTGGGGTCATCGGCATTGGCTAATTTATTAACATTACCAGAAACTTCCCAAGTGCCCGTGCCTGTTTTGCTTAACTGATTAAACCCTGTGACCGTACCTTTGAGTTCACCATCACCACTGCCATAAAGGGTTAAGGAATTTTTGCCATCACCACCATTGACATCACCTGAAAAACTAGACCCAGCTTCTATCTTAACGGTATCATCACCTGCACCTGTATTGATATTCCCGGTAAAAGTTGAACCTGTTTGTAAATCAGCGGAATCCTCTCCACCGCCCAAAGTCAAATTTCCCTTTACATTACCACCTGTATAGTTTGTAAAATTAACGACGGCATTGTTGCTTGAGCCTACTACTGCCAAATTGCCGTTTGTGCCCGCAGTCATGCTGCCATAATTATCAATAAAATTAGGGTGTTCCATATCCCCATCTTGAAACCAGATCAAAGCTGAAGAGGCCGTGGACATGGTGCCACGATTAATGACCGTGTTGCCACCGTTATTGGGATTGAATGCCTCACCTGCATCCGCGCCATTCCCCGTATTTGTTACGGATAATGTCCCACCCGCATTGATGATTAAAGTGGTGTAGCCATTTGTTTCTATGCCATTGGGGCCAGTGCCATTGGGGCCAGATGCCAAGGAGCCATCATTGGTAACGGTACCATCAATAGTGATCTTGACGGGATTATCTTTTGAACCAGCCAAACTCATGGCCACTCCATGGCCCTGTACGATTGCGCCACTCGCAACCGTGACGGCATGCACTGTCGTGTCACTTTTAAAGGTTCCAATAACACTCTGACTATTGCCTAAGTGATTGCCATGGGTATCATTAACATCATTTGTGCTGCAAGTGCCACTGCTTATTGTCACTTCTCCAGCTGAAAAAGTTGAAGAACATGTATTATCTGCCCATGCTAACGCGGGCATTAGGCTCAAGCCAACCACCACGGCCACCGAGGCTCCGCCTTTGCCGTTTTTGGCTAACTCTGATGCTGCTTCCCAAGCACCAGTTTTTTTGTTACGCACTGTTTTGTAAATACGATTCATTATTATTTACCTGTTGATGTGTGATATTTAGAGCAATATCAAAATTTAAAATTCGCTTCCTTTTACAGGATAAAGGAGATGCGATTGAGAATAAACTATTTTTTGATGTGATGTTAATAGGAGGATAGATTATTGGCAATTGAGGGCGCATTTCGTGCATCGATTTTATGAAGCTCGTATAGATGAAAAAAAGTCCCGGACAGCAGGACTTTATTAACTATTTTTTGTTGCGCACCGTTTTGTAAATACGATGCATTATTATTCCCATGATAATTTGTGATATTTAGAGCAATATCAAAATTTAAAATTCGCTTCTCTTTACAGCATAAAGGAGATTTGATTGAGAATAAACTACTTTTTGATGTGATATTAATAGGGAGGATAGATTATTGGCAATTGAGGGCGCATTTCGTGCATTGATTTTATGAAGCTCTTAGAGACGAAAAAAAATCCTGCGTAGCAGGACTTTATTAACTATGGTTGAATTCTGGCGGAGAATGAGGGATTCGAACCCTCGATACAGGTTTAAGCCGTATACTCCCTTAGCAGGGGAGCGCCTTCGACCACTCGGCCAATTCTCCAAAGAAGTGGCACTATACCCAAGCTCTTAAAGCCTGTCAACTAAACAGGCCGTTAGGCATAGATAATGCCGTATTGCCAAGCGGATTTAATGATTTTGGGTTGTTGTGGCCGTGCCGTAGTGAGGTTGCAGCAATGCGCATTGAGGCCGGTTTCGGTTGCTACGGTGTGCTCGGCCAGGGATGCGTTTGCAAACATTGCCAGCATCCTTAGAGGGGCGGGCAGCTATTTGATCTGTAGTGGATTCAGGGCGTTTGTTCCCGCGTGTATTGATGCGCTCCGTTGCATGACTTGGTCGGTTGGCTGTTGGTGATGTGGGTGGTGTATCTTCTGCGTGATTCCACCAGTGTGGTTCGAAGCCTTCGATGCGTTCTACTTTTAGATCATGACACGTCAATGTTTTAATGGCTTCAAACATTCTTTGCTCATGCTCGTCCATAAGGGAAATAGCAACGCCTTCTGCGCCTGCACGCCCCGTGCGGCCAATGCGATGCACATAGTCCTCCGCATTGGCTGGTAGCTCATAGTTAATCACAAAGGGCAATTCAGCAATATCCAAGCCGCGTGCGGCGACATCAGTGGCAACCAATACGCGCAAACTGCCTTCTTTAAATTGGGATAATGTTTCCAAACGTGTTTGTTGGGATTTATCGCCATGTATTGCCTGTGCTGCAATGCCGCGGCGATTTAAGTCACGATTAACTTGATCAACACTTTGCTTGGTGGTGCAAAATACAATGACTTGATTCATGTTGAGATCAATAATTAGACGCTCCAATAAAGCGCGTTTGCGGCCGCCATCGATGGCAATTACGTGTTGTTCGACATTGGCTGCAGTGGTGTTTTGGGCCGCCACGCTGATTTCTTCGGGTTGGTGCATGAAATCCTGTGCCAAGCGGCGAATGGCGGGTGCAAACGTGGCCGAGAAAAGCAAGGTTTGACGTTGCTTGGGTAACATCTGCATGATTCTGCGGATGTCGTCGATAAAGCCCATATCCAACATGCGATCGGCTTCGTCTAAAACCAAAATTTCCACTTTGTTAAGCTGAATATTTTTTTGTTGCACATGGTCCAGTAGCCGTCCAACGGTGGCCACCACGATTTCGCAGCCAGCACGCAAGGCTTGCTTCTGTGCATCCATATTCATGCCGCCAAACAATACGGCGTGACGCAGCGACAAATTTTTCATATAAGACTGTACGTTTTGATCGATTTGATCGGCTAACTCACGTGTGGGTGTTAGTACCAGCATACGCACAGGGTGCATAGCAGGCGAAGTGCTGGTAGTGGCATAGCGTTTCAAACGTTCCAAGCTGGGCAACATAAACGCCGCAGTTTTACCTGTGCCTGTTTGGGCGGCTGCCAGTAGGTCATTGCCGGCCAATGCTTTTGGGATGGCCGCAGCTTGAATGGGCGTAGGGGTGGCGTAGCCTTGATCAATTAAGGCGCTGACGATTTCATTGGATAAACCCAAATCGGAAAAAGTGTTCATTGGTAACATCCTAAGGCTGCCTGAAAAGGTGCCAGTGTGTGCGTTCAAGCGGATATGGTCAGTAAAGGTGATGAGCGCTGCTCTTAAATACTGGCCATAAAATACTCGCTGTATAAGCTATATTAAGAGAGAGCTGCTGCGCGGTTTGGTTTTGTGCATCAACTCATTTAATCATGGGTATGGTGGGTGATAGTGTATCATTTCTGCTTGATGCCCGTGAACTTCACGGTGAATGGAAGGCAGTGCTGTAGTAGTGTTATTTAGATTTATCTAAACTATTTCGAAAAAGTTTGTGCGATAATTTCAACCTAGCCATTTGAGGCATAACTGAGCGAGTACACATCCATGTCAGACGAAAAAAGCAAAGCCTTAGCGGCGGCATTGGCGCAAATTGAAAAGAATTTTGGTAAAGGTTCCATCATGAAAATGGATGGTAGCCACACTGATGAAAATTTAGAAGTGATTTCCACTGGTTCTCTGGGCTTGGATTTGGCTCTGGGTGTGGGCGGTTTGCCGCGTGGTCGCGTGGTGGAAATTTATGGGCCGGAATCGTCTGGTAAAACCACTTTGTGTTTGGAAGCGGTTGCCCAGTGCCAGAAAAAAGGTGGGGTATGTGCTTTTATTGACGCAGAAAATGCATTTGATCCAGTGTATGCGCGCAAATTAGGGGTAAAGGTAGAAAATTTGTTGGTCTCCCAGCCGGATACGGGGGAGCAGGCTCTGGAAATTTGCGATATGTTGGTGCGCAGTGGCGGTGTCGATATGGTGGTAGTTGATTCCGTAGCGGCCTTGGTGCCGCGCGCAGAGATTGAAGGTGAGATGGGCGATAGCCATGTGGGTTTACAAGCTCGATTAATGAGCCAGGCACTGCGAAAGCTCACCGGCCACATTAAGAAAACCAATACCTTGGTGATTTTTATTAATCAAATCCGCATGAAAATTGGTGTGATGTTTGGTAATCCTGAAACCACCACTGGCGGGAATGCATTGAAATTTTATTCTTCAGTGCGCTTGGATATTCGCCGTGTGGGCCAGATCAAAAAAGGCGATGATGTGGTTGGTAATGAAACCAAGGTGAAGGTGATTAAGAATAAGGTTGCGCCGCCGTTTAAACAAGCCGAATTTGATATTCTTTATGGCGAGGGCATCAGTTGGGAAGGCGAACTGATTGACATCGGGGTGCGCTTAGGCTTGTTGGATAAAGCAGGTGCTTGGTATAGCTATAATGGCAATAAGATTGGTCAGGGGAAAGACAATACTCGCCAATGGCTAAAGGACAACCCAGAAATTGCTCAGGAAATCGACGCTAAAATTCGTGAAAAAGTGGGTATTCATCAGAAAGTCACCGAACATATGTTAGATGAAACCGATGGCGAAGCACCTGAAGCATAACTGAGCATGGTATTTATGGCGGAGGGTGGTTCGGTGGTGTGGCCTATTCTGTGTGGCATGGCCATCATCTTCACATAGTCTACGTTACATGAATCCGGCCTTTTATTTTGGTTATTCATCTATCAATTAAGGCTGCCTGAAAAGAACGTTCAGGCAGCCTTAATAGTATTAAATCATTTATGATGACCACTCTAATTTGTACTGAGCATTAAGCGCTGAGATATTGAGCGCGATTGGATAACCATCGGTTTAAGTGGGCTTCTACCACATCGGGGCGATATTCAATGAGCCAGGCTGCCCAGTGACGCGCTTGTTCTAATAAGCGCAAATCCTCTTCTAAATTCGCAAATCGCAGAAGTGGTGCGCCGCTTTGCCGGGCGCCCAGAAATTCGCCGGGGCCTCGGATATTCAAATCTTGGCGAGCAATTTCAAAACCATCATGCTCTTCATAGATGACTTTCAATCGTGCTTTGGCTAATTCGGATAAAGGCTCACCAAAGAGTAAAATACAGCTACTAGCAGCTGCACCACGGCCCACGCGGCCCCGTAATTGATGCAGTTGAGACAATCCCATGCGCTCGGCATGCTCAATCACCATGAGGCTGGCATTTGGTACATCAACGCCCACTTCAATAACGGTGGTGGCGACCAATACTTGCGTTTCTCCTTGAATAAATGCATTCATAGCAGCAGCTTTTTCGGCTGCCTTCATGCGCCCGTGTACCAAGCCAATGGTTAACTCAGGCAAGGCTGCCTGAAGCTCAATTTGAGTGTCTACTGCAGTTTGCAGTTGCAAGGTTTCAGACTCTTCGATCAATGGGCACACCCAATAAGCTTGTCTGCCTTGCGCGCAAGCATGGCGAACCAAACCTTCCACTTCACGGCGGCGAATTTGATTCACCAAACGGGTTTTGATGGGGGTGCGGCCTGGCGGTAGCTCATCAATAGCGGAAACGTCTAGATCAGCAAAAAAACTCATGGCCAACGTGCGTGGAATGGGGGTGGCCGACATCATTAGTTGGTGAACATCATGGCCTTTGTTTTTTAAGGCCAGTCGTTGGCCCACACCAAAACGATGTTGTTCATCCACAATGACCAATCCCAGCTGATGAAAGACGACATCATCTTGAAACAAAGCATGTGTGCCAATTGCCAGTTGAGCGGCGCCGCTTAATAAGGCAGCACGAGCTTGCTCTTTATCACGTTTTTTTAGGCTGCCTGAAAGCCATGCGATCTGGATGCCGAATGGACGCAGCCATTGGCTCAATTTTTGATAATGTTGCTCGGCTAAAATTTCTGTAGGGGCCATCACTGCCACTTGAAATCCCGCTTCAATCACACTCAAAGCCGCTAACGCAGCGACAATGGTTTTGCCAGAACCCACATCACCTTGTAATAAGCGGTGCATGGGGTGTGTCTGTGCCAAATCGGTGCGAATGTCTGCCAATACACGTTGCTGTGCCATCGTTAATGCGAAAGGCAATTGTGCCAGCAAGGCAGTAGCCCATTGATGCTGAGATTGTATGGCTGCGGCCTGGCCAGTCAGTCGCTTTTGGCGTGCCAGCCGCATGGACAGTTGTTGTGCCAGCAATTCGTCGAATTTGAGTCGCTGCCAAGCAGGTAGTGCCCCATTGTGTAAATCGCGGATGGTATATTCAGGTGGTGGCGCATGTAAAAGGTTCAGGCTTTCTAATAACGACGGCAAATGCAATGACTGCAAGATGTGGTCAGGCAAGATGTCTTCATCAGGAATGTGTGCTAAGGCTGTCTGAATCAATTTCCGTAAGGTTAGTTGCGATAGCCCGTTTACTGTTGGGTAAACCGGTGTCAGTGTTGTGGCTAAATCTTGTTTGCTGGCTGCTCTGATTTTGGGATGAATCATTTCATCACCGTAAAACCCGTGTTTGATTTCCCCTAAGGCGCGTATGGTCTTGCCTACGGCCAATTGTTGTTGTTGACTGGGGTAGAAATGCAAAAAGCGCAAATGCAGAATATTTCCTGACGGATCTTGTATTTGGACCAATAATTGCTTGCGAGGTTTAAACTGTATTTGTTGGTGTAAGACCGTGGCCTCGATTTGTATGGGTGTATTGAGTGGCGCATCAGCTATGGGTGTGATTCGTGTTTCATCTTCATAACGCAGAGGTAGGTGTAGCACCAAGTCCCATTCGGTATGGAGGTTGAGCTTGTCCAGTTTGCGCAGTGTCGCGGGGCTGCTGTGTATTTCGCTTAGCTGGGATGGATTCATTTCATATACTGACTCAATTGAGTGTATATATTGTACGGGTTGCATAGGAATGCGGATAGTGAATAAAACCAGGGAGTGGCTTCGCTTAATTCACAGACTAAAAGGCCGTATTCGAGACAGTTGATTTGTATAAGATAGCGATCAATGAGGCTCGAGAATATGTCTCTAGGGACGTGATTTTTAACCAAATATAGATAAATAATTGTATCGGAAACCGAATCTTTCAATATGTGAAGAAGAATATATTTTGCATAAATTTATGTTTTTTAATAAAATATACTATAGTTATAGTTTGAAATATGCCATTGTTATGGAGCAGCCGTTATGAATGCCAGCGAAGTATCTCAATCTCAGCGCAGAAAGAAAAATTTGAAAATCAGAAAATTAGCTTTAATGATTTCTGTATTGGGTGTTGCTGGCATGAGCTTACCCGTTGCTGTGCAGGGTAAGACGTCTGTGTTTGCGTATATCCCTCTTCACTTACAACAAACCACTACGGTTACCACTGCTGCGGGTGCAAAGCCCAACGTGATGCTGTTGATTGATGATTCAGGGAGTATGGGTTCTAACGCAGGTAAAGTTACAGGATATGCATGTAGCAGGACGCGTGTCTGCTTGTCTGGAAGCGGCTGTACGACTACTGCTGGCTGGGGTAGTTGGATGACTGATTATGTGATCCATTCTACTTCGCCCTCGAATACATCACTGCAGCAATGGCAAGGTTGCGGCGCAAATGCCAGTCATAATGTTACCCGCTTTGGCGCCACTAAAAATGTATTAAGTCAATTGGTTGGTCAGTATCGAGATAAAATATATTGGGGATTGCAGTCTTTATGGGGGGGGTATAGTGGCGCATACCCTTCAGGTAGTCCTAATTTAAGTGATTATTATGATACATCTACCGATTCTGCTAATGGCTTAAACGGTTATCAGACACTATTGACCCACATTGGTATGTTAAACAGTCCTTACGTTACACCAACTACAGGACGTTATTATCAAGTAGTCAAAAATGTGGTGATCCCAAAGCAAAAATATAGATGCCAAAAATCTTATGTAGTGCTGATGTCGGATGGGGATGCAAATGTGGCTGATTTTCGGGGACGTGGTTATGATGATTATTTTGGAGAAAACCTAAATAAATATTCGGACGCATGGTGGTATAGCCTTGGGAGCCTCGGGCATTTCTCTCAATATTTGAATACTAATTCTTTTGGTGCGTTTATACCGGATTTAGGTATGGGTCCTGGTAAGGATAAGGCGGGGAAGAATTGGAATGAGGTCAATCCCAAAACGGGGTTAGCATATCAGCAAACGGCCGAAACATTTACTGTGGGTTTTGGTGGCTCTCTGAGTTCTTCAGGTACCGCGTATTTGAAAAACGGGGCATCGAAACCTGAGTATTATTTTGCATCAGGTGATGCAAATGAGTTGCTGTCTGCTTTTTCTACTATTTTTGATAGCATCAGTTCAGATAACGCAGTTGGCGGCCAACAGGCATTCTCAGTAACCGCTCCGAGTGTGGATACATCATCATCAACGGCCAGTAAATTGGCGGTAACTGCAACATTGGATACCAATACGTGGAGTAGCCAGCTGCGCATGTATGGTATGGGCAGTGGCGGCAGTATTGATACCTCATCTTATAAAGTGCCTTCTTATGGCAATCGCCAGTTATTACTGAGTGATGGAAGTAGTGTGTATCGGTATGATTCTGTTTCGAATACTTGGAAAAACAACAATTATTATAATGTGACGGACAACAGCACCAATAAATTAGAATGGAAAAATGGCTTGCTTGCTTGGTATAACCGCAAGGGGGCAAGTGATGCTGCTTTGAAAGCTGCTGGGTATGTTTTGGATTATCGCGCTCGTGATGCTGATTCACGTGACATGGGGGATGTTGTTGATAACCCTATCCTGAGTATCGGTAATCAAGTCAATGGGCGTTCGGAATTCCTGATTACCTCAGCCAATGACGGGATGGTTTATGTATTTCGCTCTAATAATGATGCTGATCATCCCTATGATTTGAAATACAATTATATGCCTATGGCAATGCAGCGGCAGAGCAATGATAATAGTGATACAGTAGCAAAATATTATCCGGATTTGCTTTCCAATAGTTATGGTAAAGACGAAGATCACCCACATCAATATTTATTGAATGGGGGTATGGTGGTTCGCCAAACTGATGCCAGTAAGCCGCAGCAAATTTTCTTGGCGTCCAATATGGGGCAAGCTGGTCGAGGTGCTTTAGCGCTCAATGTTGGTGGTAAAGACCGGGTTAGTGGGAATGATGTGGCGGCAAGTAATATGGGCAGTTCGGGGTGGTCAAGTGAGGTGCCTTTGTTTGAGACGGCCAAAGGATCGGATAATAAATTTGGTTTTACTGTGGGCTCCCCAGCCATTGATCGAGTGCGGGTGAATACTGCAGATGGAGCTTCATCCAGCGATTTAACTCAAAATATTCGTCAAGCCGTGTTTGTTGCCAATGGGTATAACTACTCCAATAGTTATGCCACGGATACTGGTGCTGTATCGTCTGCAGAAACTGCGCTCTATGTTTATGACGCTTTGGGTGTTGATGTTGGCACTGCTAAAAATACGAAAGAAGGCGCTGCTCCTGGTACTTTGATTCACAAATTTACTGTACCGGGTGGTGTTGGTGGTTTGTCCAGTCCGACTTTGGTGCAAAATAACTTCACTGGTGTTGTGGAAACAGCTTATGCTGGTGATTATGGTGGCAATCTATATCGGTTTAATTTGAGTGACCCTAATCCAGCTAATTGGACGGTAACGAAAATTTTCTCTGGAGTAAGTTCGCAGCCGATTACATCTGCGCCAGCTGTGTCTCGTATTAATGATAAAAAATATGTGGTGATTTTTGGCACAGGTAGTGATATTTACCAGTCTGACTTGACCAATACCAATCAATAGTCGGTATATGGTATCTATGACGATTTAACCAAAACTGGATCTGATGCACTAGTATCTAAGGGTAATTTGTTGCAGCAGACGATTTCAACATCTGGCTCTTATCGGTATTTGAGCAACAACACACTTTCAGCAACAGACCGAGGTTGGTATTTTAATCTGGAAAATAATGGCGAACGGGTTGTGGTGAAACCATCAATGTTATTGAAGACTGCGGCTTTAACTACTCGAACGTATCAAACCAGTGAAACCAATACTGGAAATGAGAATAAAAATGACCCTTGTGCATCTTCATCCGTGACCGTGAAGACCAGTGCATACAGTTGGTGGATGCAATTTAATGCACTAACGGGCGGTGCTTTAACCAAGGGCAGTACCTATATCAACTTTGGGAATGTGAGCAGCGAAGGAAATTACGCCAATGGCCTCAAAATGTCTGGGCTAAGTAATTTCACTTTTGTAGATGGCAGCCGAAATGGTTTATCGGTGTCGCGTGATGGCGATTCTGGTGAATCAGGTACAGAGCCTGAATTGAAGCATTTACCTCAAAATAACAGTTGCTTTGCGAGCAGTAATAATTCTGTAACTTATGTTGATGCCAGTACAGGGGCGGGGAGTTATGCTGTAGGCGGGTCCTCTTGTAATATCACGGTTCAACGTATATCTTGGCGTGAGATTTTCGCAACTTATTGATCAATACTCAGCCTTAAAAATAGGGTGATTTGAACCGATGTATCCGTTTTAGGATACATCGGTTTTATTAATGGTTGCCTGAATGGCTTGATGATATTGCTTAGTAATGATTATGAATATTGTCATGCATTCGCATCTATGTGAGATTTGTTCGATATAACGATTTTTTTGCTTTTAGTGAATATTTATGCATAAAGCATATCAATGCTTCAATTTGTCCTTGTTGAATTAAATGTCATGATCATCCAGGAATGAAGCTTAGTGGGTGATTGTTGCGATCGTTTGTTTTAGAGGTTGCATGTTTTGGGTTGGCTAGATAAGGGCTTGTGCGTATTGAATTTATTGATGCATAAAAAGCTAAATTCGGCCCAGTGATAAACAACGTTTTACGTGGTTTATTGGTGGTTAAGATGTTGGTTATGCTGAGTATCCAGACATTAAGAGGGTGTACCACATCATTAGGTATCACAAAAAGAGAAGGGTTTGCTGACAAGAATGGGATTAATGCCTGATATTTAAGGCGCATTAGAATAAATTGCCTTGATTAAGTGGGTGAATTTACGTGTTATGGAAATACCGATTTGAATTGATTAAATGATGAATAGGGGGCAATCAATAGACATGCGCCTTAAAATGCTTCACATTTATCAGCACCGCTACAAATCAACATGTTACCGGTGCTTTCATAGACTAAATACCGATCTTCACCAGAGCTGGTTTTGGGTTTAGCCGTCAGGTTGTAGCTATCTGCATTTAATGTTCCATCAACTATTTCAATTGAAAAGAAATTTTTACTTTTATCTGACACCAAATCTGCATTTTTAAAGCCGCTGAATGTATGATTTTGACTGTAATAGCGTTCTAGATGCTGGGCACTCAGTAACAAATCAGAGCGTGCTTGCTCCAAATGAGTCATGCGTACAAAACTTTGATAACTGGGGTATGCAATGATGGTCAGAATAGCGATGATGGTGATGACAATCATGAGTTCAATGAGTGTAAAACCGTGGTAGCGCTTCTTTGTTTGCATAATCAATTTTTCTCAGTAATCATTGGATAGATGGTTTTGTGTATGCGGGATGAAACCACCGATTCGTTGATTTATCTGCTGCATAGGTTTAATCATCAATTAACAAGCAAATTCAATGCCATTATTAAGTAAAGCTTGAGTGCATATGTCAAGTATGCATTTCACGCTATAAATAGGTTATGGATTTAGTTTGCCATTAATGGATATTTAGCGGATGGCTATATTGGGTTGTACCAAAACATAAGGCGCCACAACCACGGCCCACATTGATTGATTGGTGTTGTAAAACAATTTGGCTTGCTCATCAGTGACCTTGCCCAATTTACCTTCAGCGATTAATAGCGAAATGGTGGCCGTGTGGTCATCAGCGATGAGTTGGGCAATATTAATCAAGTCTAAATCTGGTGCCACATACAGGCAGGCGCCTAGTGCAAACGGTTTTTGCAGTTCATGCCAAAAAATACGGGCAGTTTCGAGATTGAGTTTGTCATTGACATCAAGACTAGGTCGGGAATTGGTCATGGTAGTGGATGTGTTGGTGTAAAAACGGCTTTCAGGCAACCTGAAAGCCGTTGATGATAACTCATCTAAGCGTTATTTGCTGGCAGCGGATGCTGCACCTGGCTGTTCTCCCCAAGCTGCTGGGTATTTGTAGCCTGCAAAGCGTTTGTGTGCATAGGCTTTGAATTCATCTGAGTTATAGGCCTCAGTGATGTCTTTGACCCACTGGGTATCTTTGTCGGCGGTGCGAATAGCAGACCAGTTGACATAAGCAAAGCTAGGTTCTTGGAACAAGGCATCGGTCAGCTTCATGCCTGAGCTGGTGGCATAGTTACCATTTACCACCGCGAAATCCACATCGGCACGTGCGCGTGGCAGCTGTGCTGCTTCCAATTCAACCAACTTGATGTTTTTGAGATTTTCGCCAATGTCGTTTTTGGATGCAGTTAAAGGATCTACATTGGCCTTGAGCTTAATCCAGCCTAATTGATCAAGCATAACCAGCGCGCGCGCGAAATTGGAGGGATCATTAGGTACCGCTACGGTACTGCCATCTTTAACTTCGTTTAATGCCGTTAATTTGCCAGAATAAAGACCCAAAGGGGCTGTAGGTACTTGGAAAGCAGGCATAATGTCGAGGTTATGCTCTTTCTTGAATTCATCCAAATAAGGCTTGTGTTGGAAAATATTGATGTCAATTTCTTTATTAGCCAAAGCCAAATTGGGGCGAACATAATCAGTGAATTCCACTAGCTTGACGCTGTAGCCTTTCTTTTCCAAGATGGGCTTAATCTGGTCTTTAACCATGTCGCCAAAATCACCTACCGTGGTACCAAAAACAATTTCTTTTTTGGCATTGTTATTTGGGCTACTTGATGCGGCAGAAGCATCAGATGCAGCTTTCTGCTGCCCGCCACTGCAGGCAGCCATTGCCACCGTCAATAGACCCACAGAAACCGTTTTGAACCATGTTGCTTGCATTGTTATTCTCCTAGACAAAGAGGGTAAAAATATAATAAATCAACGTTTATCCAAGTGACGAGCAAGGGCATTGCCCAGACCTTGCATGATGATGACCAAAATCACCAAGATGGCCACGATAAACACAATAACTTCAGTTTGATAACGGTAATAACCGTAGCGGATGGCCAAATCACCCAATCCGCCACCACCAATCATCCCTGCCGCTGCGCTGTAAGAGAGCAGACCAATCGCCAAAACAGTGATACTGGATACCATGCCTGCACGGGCCTCATTCAATAATACTTTGGTGATGATGGTGCTTGGTTTGGCGCCCATGCTGGTGGCTGCTTCAATGATGCCACGTGGCACCTCGCGCAGATTTTGTTCTACCAGCCGGGCAAAATAAAATGTGCCGGATACCGTTAGAATCAATGAAGTTGCCAAGGGTCCGATGGTGGTGCCCACAATGGCCCTAGTGACAGGGATCATGGCAATCATCAAAATGACAAAAGGGAATGCGCGCATTAAGTTCACCACATGCTCAGCAAGGCGATTGAGTGCGCGGTTATACAATAATTGCGGATTGGCGGTGACATACAAGCAAACCCCCAGGATGGTGCCCAAAACGGTTGCCAAAATAGTGGATAAACCGACCATTAGAAATGTTTCCCACAAGGCTTGTAGGATTTCGCTTTTCATGGCAACAATATTGCCCACGGCTTGTGCAAAAGACACATCGGCCATCTCTTAATCCTCCTGCACCAGCTCTTGCCCAATGGCAGAATGTGCATGTATCTGATTGTTTTTGATGTCGATGACTTCCAGTAATCGACCTTGGTGCAATAAGGCGGCTCGATCACACAAACGGCGAATGACGCTCATTTCATGGGTAACAATCACAATGGTGACGTTGAAACGCTGATTGATGTCCAGTAAGCATTCCAATACACTGCGGGTAGTTGCCGGATCCAATGCACTGGTGGGTTCATCTGCCAGAATGACCTTGGGGCTAGATGCCAGTGCCCGAGCAATGCCTACGCGTTGTTTTTGCCCACCAGACAGTTGTGCTGGATAATGACGGGCTCGATCAGTAAGCCCCACGATGTCCAAACATTCGGTGACACGCCGATCAATGTCTGCTTGCCGCCAACCGGCTACTTCCAATGGAAACGCAATATTGGCCGCAACCGTGCGGTTGGCCAGTAAATTGAATTGTTGAAATACCATGCCAATGTGCTGGCGCGCATTGCGCAAATCGGTCGCATTGAGCTGGGTTAGCTCTTGATCACCCACATGGACTGTGCCGCTATCGGGCCGTTCCAGTAAATTAATGAGACGCAATAAAGTGGATTTTCCGGCGCCAGAGTAACCCATCAAACCAAAGATTTCTCCTTCAGCGATGCTGAGACTTAATGGCTCAATGGCGCTAAACCAAGATTTATCGCGACCTTGATAGCGTTTGGAAACTTCATTCAAAACAATCATGTGGATACCTAGGAACAAAAAAACCCATTGCTTGACACAATGGGCGGTAAAACAGAATGGATACAATCCATGACCGCTTTAGCTGTTTTAGCGCCCGCAAGCTGCATCAAATCGGCGTTGTTACATCAATACTGAAATCAAATTACACCTTAAATCGGTACGCAGGTCAAGACAAGGCTGCCTGAATCTTTAGACGGCTTATTTATAAACATATGCAATACAGTGATGATGTGAAACACGTTAATGTACATAGGCGTAAACACAAATGAACTGGGCTATACTGCCTATGAGTACAAAAATATGCCAAATACCATGGCCGTGGGGTATCTTTTCATCATTCACAAACCAGTAAATACCAATACTGTAGGCGACGCCGCCCAATGCTAACCAAAATAAGCCGGGTAGAGACATGCGTTGCATCAAAGGATAGATGGCAATCAGTACCAACCAACCCATGACCACATATAAAATCATCGATAATATACGGGTCTTGCGGCCTAGCGTTAATTCCTGAGCAATGCCAAACAAGGCTAAGCCCCAAGACACACCAAACAGTGACCATCCCCATCCACCATTAAGCGTGGTGAGTGTAAATGGGGTATAGCTGCCAGCAATCAAAATATAGATCGCGCAATGATCAAACTTTTGCAGCACGCCTTTGGCATGTGTGGAACGGACACTGTGATACAAGGTGGAAATCACATACAAGAAAATCAGGCTGGCGCCATAAATAGCACTACTGACAATGCGATACGGGTTGCCACTGTGAGCGGATTGGATGAGTAATAATACCGTGCCAACAATGGCCAGTATGGCGCCAATTAAATGTGAATAAGCGTTAAAGCGTTCACCGCGATACATGATTGAAACCATCGTAAAAATAAATAATAAGAGTGTTATGTTTTCATATTTATGAAGTATAGAGCAACTGTTTTAATCGTATTTAACCCGCTGGCTCTGGGCGATATCTTGTGTTTTTCGCTCGATGTTGCCTGAAAGATATCCGATGTCAGGTCTTTAAATACAGATATAGATTGGCGTGAAAGATCAATTAGGGTGCAAAATTGGTTTACAGTGATGGCCTGAGCAAGTCACTTTAAAATGCAATTTTTAAATTAGGATGATTGGTTCCCCAATTCCCGTTTTACATAGTGACCATGAGGCTAGCTGATCGTACTCAATCAAGCAGCTTGATGGGGCTTGTCTGCGCTGGCAATAATGGTCATAACAAAACAATATGTAACCATCCATCTGCAAAATATTAGGTGGCCTTGATCATCAAAGGCAAGCATTGGCAGAAAGAAGATAGGTCAGGTCGAAATGGATGGGCTGCCTGAATGCGCTTGGGCGGGACGGCCTAAATCAAATATAGTTAGGGATCATGCGTTTCATTTCGTGGCGGGTGAGCCTGTAAATAATTATTTGGTTCAGCTATCGAGCGCTAAAACAACGCAACTTAAATGAAAGAATTGAGTAATACTGAAAGTTTGTAACGTGCTCTATTTTCTAATTTTATGCTCAAGCGCACAGGCTTCTGGCCAGTCACTTATTTTATACGTTAGGCTGTAATAGATGATCTGCCGAATTATTCAAGAGGATAGCACTGGCTGCGGACTCGCTTGTGCTGCAATGCTTGGACGTACTACATATTCTCGTGCCAAATCATTAGCCATTGAACTTGGTATTGTCTCAAATCACCCGCCTTTCTACACAAGCTCCAGGGAGCTTTCTTTACTACTAAGCGAGCTTGGGTTGCATCCATCAAAGGGACGAAGGCTATCCCATTGGGAGTCTTTGAAATGCCTCAGCGTAGTGGGGATTAATTACAACGACAAAACTGACACTTGGCACTGGGTCGTTTACGTTCCCAGCGCAAACGGCGGGTATGTGCTAGATCCTAAGAAATCGATAAAATCTGATAAACGAGAAGACTTTAACCGCATGGTTCCACGCAGTTATATCCCAGTTGCGGTCTAATGATTCATTCAAGCCGACACCAGCATGTGAGCGCAGCCGATTTGAGGCATTAGCCACACAAAATCAGGATTTCACTTGTTGGACGGTTGAGCTTGTTTGCGGAATGCGCCGGCATAGGTTGTGATGTATTCAGTTGTTGATAATGTGTATATATAAATTTTTTGTGGTTCAGAAAAGATCGGCGACTGCAGTCATGGTGCAATGAAAAACTGCCGCAACTGAAGAGCATCACGGCAGTTTTTCTGGATAAGTACATCAAGCCAGATGTAGCTTACTCCAGAGATACCTCTACACGGCGTGCTTCTGCTGCGTTGCCGCTGCCTTCCGTGTCTTGTGGCTTGCGCAGCTCGATTTGCGCAGACGATACGCCCAGAGCAACTACCGCTGCTTCTACGGCTTGGGCACGCTGTTTGGATACTTCGGCATTGGCCTTGGCATCGCCTGTACTGTCATGGAAGCCGGAAATTACCACTTTTTTACCTTCTTTGGCGCCCGCAACCACATCGGCCAAGGCTGTGTTGGCATCAGCCGCCAAGGCGTTAGAGCCGCTGGCGAAGTAGAATTTCACCACACCGTTGTCGACCACGACATGATCAGCTTGTGTGGCAGATGCTGGTGCGGTTGCACTGGCGCTGGTGTCACCAGTAGCGGTATCCGATGTTGCTGCTGCAGATGATGCCGGTACTGTGGTCATGCTGTTGCCTGCCGGTTCCAATAAAATCATGCCACCGAAAAATGCCAAAACCAATGCGATCAATACCAGCAAAGCTGCTACCCATTTGCCGATGCCTTGGTCTTGATTGTTGTTGCTGTGTTCCATTCAATGCGCTCCTAAAAATCGTGAATTGTGAGTTTTTCTGATGCGTGCTGAAGCTGAATGTGCTCGGCACGAACAGTGCTTGCTGTTTTACCCGATTAGTATATCGCAAGCCCATTTGTTTTCCATCTGCTTGGCTAAAATGGCCGCATCAAAATAGCCAATGTTTAACTTGGTTAAAACAGCGTTCGTCTTTGGCTATTCAATTGCGGTGCAAAGCAGTAAAATAACGCCCTTTGCAGGCAACCGATGATTCCGTCATGCTGACTTTTCAAGAAATTATTTTCACTTTACAAAACTATTGGGCCAAACACGGTTGTGTGGTTTTACAGCCATTGGATATGGAAGTGGGCGCAGGCACCAGCCATCCGGCTACCTGTTTGCGCGCGTTGGGGCCTGAGCCTTGGTTTGCTGCTTATGTGCAGCCTTCGCGCCGCCCTAAAGATGGCCGGTATGGTGAAAACCCCAATCGGCTGCAGCATTATTATCAATTTCAGGTGGCTTTAAAGCCTGCGCCCGATAATATTCAAGATTTGTATCTCAACTCGCTCAAAGAACTGGGCATAGATCCCCAGCAGCATGACATTCGTTTTGTGGAAGATGACTGGGAAAATCCCACGCTGGGTGCTTGGGGCCTGGGTTGGGAAGTTTGGCTCAATGGCATGGAGGTCACTCAATTTACGTATTTCCAACAGGTTGGTGGAATTGACTGTTCGCCGGTATTGGGTGAAATCACTTATGGTATCGAACGTTTGGCCATGTATTTGCAAGGTGTGGAAAACGTTTACGACTTGGTGTGGGCCAAAACATTGGATGGGCATACCGTGACGTATGGTGATGTGTACCACCAAAATGAAGTTGAACAGTCTACCTACAATTTCGAATACAGCAATGCTGATTGGTTGTTGGATCAATTCAACCATTATGAAGTGGAAGCCAAGCGTTTGTTGGCGTTGGACGACGTGGATTTGGCCTTGCCTGCCTATGAGTTGGTACTCAAAGCCGGTCACACGTTCAATCTTTTGGATGCAAGAGGGGCTATTTCAGTGACCGAACGGGCTACTTATATTGGTCGTGTGCGCGCATTGAGTCGATTGGTGGCCCATAAATACGTGGAAAGTCGTGAGCGCTTGGGTTTCCCTTTGCTCAAAAATACCGGCAACACTGTGGCTGCCTGAAAATAAGGCGCGAAAGACAAAAATGACCGATACATTATTGATTGAACTAAGAACTGAAGAGTTGCCCCCAAAAGCACTGAACCAATTGGGCGAATGCTTGGCTGCTGCGGTGGTTGAGGGTTTAGAAAAAGCCCAGCTGGTGACATCGCCAGCAAAATACAGTGTATTTGCTTCTCCGCGCCGATTGGCCATGTTGGTGCCGCACGTGAAAGCGGTACAAGCTGATCAGCAGGTGATTAAAAAAGGGCCGAGTGTCGTCGCGGGCATGAAAGAAGGAGTGCCTACGAAAGCATTGCAAGGGTTTGCCCGTGCCAATCATGTGGATGTGGCGGCTTTAACGCAAATAGATGATGGCAAACAAATGGTGTTTGCCTACGAATACACGCAAGCAGGCCAGCCTTTGGCGGCGCTACTCAGTGATATTTTGGCTCAGGCGGTGAAAAAATTGCCGATTCCCAAGGTTATGCACTGGGGCAGCAGCACGCATACCTTTGTGCGCCCAGTTCATGGTTTGGTTATGGTGCACGGCAATACAGTGGTGCCGGGTGAGGTGCTCGGATTGACGAGCCAAAACTGGACGTTGGGCCACCGATTTTTGAGTCATGGTCAAATCGTATTGGCTAATGCAGATGATTATCCACGTCAAATGGCAGAAGAAGGCAAGGTCATTGCCAGTTTTGCGTCACGCCGGGCGTTAATCGCGCGCGAATTGGATAAAAACGCGACGGCTCTGCAAGCGACCGTAGCCGCTGATGATGCACTGCTGGATGAAGTGACTGCATTGGTGGAGTGGCCAGTGGTGCTGCAAGCCGGTTTTGAGTCACATTTTTTACGTGTGCCGCAAGAATGCTTGATTTTAACCATGCAGCAGAACCAAAAATATTTTCCGCTTTTGGATACGGAAGGCAAATTGATGAATCGCTTTTTGCTGGTATCCAATTTGCAAACGGCGGATCCCAGTCACATCATTCACGGCAATGAACGTGTCCTGCGTGCTCGCTTATCTGATGCGGCGTTCTTCTTCAAACAAGATCAAAAAGCCTCATTGGCCAGCCGCCTGCCCAAATTAATGCACGTGGTTTACCACAATAAATTGGGTAGCCAAGCAGAACGCGTTTCTCGTTTGATGCAGCTAACGCAAGGGATTGCTCAAGCGCTGGGTGCCAATGTGACCAAAGCGGTGCGTGCGGCAGAGTTGGCAAAAGCCGATCTGCTCACTGAAATGGTGGGCGAATTTCCAGAGTTACAAGGTACCATGGGCAAATATTATGCCTTGCATGATGGCGAAGATGCTGAGGTTGCGCGAGCCATCGAGCAGCATTACCAACCGCGTTTTGCAGGGGATGCCTTGCCGGATGACCCAATCGGCACTGCCGTGCCTTGGCTGATAAGTTGGAAACTTTGGTGGGGATTTGGGGCATTGGTTTGGTGCCCACTGGGGATAAAGATCCTTACGCTTTGCGTCGTTCCGCGTTGGGTGTATTGCGTATGCTGATGCAACAGGGCTTAGAAGTAACGCCGTTGTTGCAAGCTGCCTACAATACCTTTCCAGCAGGGAAATTGGCTGAGCACACAGTGGTGGAAGTGGCTGAATTTATGCGTGCACGGTTGGCGGTATTGCTGCAAAACGATTATGCCCATGATGAGGTGGCAGCGGTGTTGGGTGGTGCCACGCACAATTTGGGCGAAGTGGCAGATAAGCTCAAGGCTGTGGCGGAATTTAAGAAGCTGCCTGAAGCGGCTGCTTTGGCCGCAGCGAACAAGCGTGTGCATAATCTATTAAAGAAAACCGATGCCGATGCCTTGCCTGAAGTGGCCGAACCACTGCTACAGCTACCTCAAGAAAAAGCCTTGTTTGCAGCCACCCAAAACTTGAGTGCACACATTCACCAAGCGCTCGAGGCCAAAGATTTTCAGGCAGCCTTGGCGGTTTTGGCTGGGATTAAACCTAAAGTAGATGCATTTTTTGATGAAGTCATGGTGATGGACAAAGACGAGGCGGTGAGGAATAACCGGCTGGCGCTGCTCAAAGATTTATCTGCACAAATGAACGCCGTGGCCGATATTTCATTATTAAATGACTGATTAAAAAGCATTCAGGCAACGGATATTGGCTTGAATTCATATGGCAATCGGCAAGGAGGGTGCATGTTATTGGATCACGTGGTGTTTCACACTGAAGAAGATTATCCGGCTGATTTGTCTATGGCGCATGCAGCCACCCATATGGGCTACTATTGGTCATGGGCAGCGCGGCGGGATCTGGTCAATCAGCAATGGGATGAAGTCGCCAATGACGACATGGCTGCCCTCAAACTTGGGCAGATGAGTGGTGCGCAATTTGTGTTGGAAAACATGGGTGGCGGCTTGGAAGACACGGATTTTAATGAAGAAGGCCGACGGTTTTCGCTGTTTTATTACGATGACGAAGACGAAGGTTATGGCCGTTTCATGGAAGATTATGTGGGCACACTCAATACCCCGGCGCTCACCAGTTTTTATCATGTGCTTGTTAATGATGAAAACCAAGCGTTGCTGGATGGCGTGTTTGATGCCGCGTTGGCGCAATGGCGTCGCAGTTTGCGACCACAAAGCCAGGGGTAAATCATGGCCATTGCCGGCTACAATAAACTGATTATTTTGGATCGTGATGGTGTGATGAACGCTGTACACAATCATGAGCCCATTACGGATCCAGATGATTGGACCGCATTACCCGGCAGCATGGATGCCATTGCGTTTCTCACTCAGGCTGATTACACCGTGGTGGTGGCGGAAAATATGTCGGGTATCGGCCGTGGTAAGATTAGCATGCAGCAGTTGAATGAGGTGCATGCCAAGATGCACATGCAAATCAAAAAAACCGGTGGGCATATTAGTGGCGTTTGGTTTTGCCCCCACACAGCCGCCGCCGATTGCAGTTGCCGTAAACCTCGAGCAGGCATGGTGCTGGATATTCTGGATCGTTTGCACATGAAAGCCGAAAATACGTGGCTGGTGGGGGATAGCTTGCGTGATTTGCAGGCCATTGAATCGGTGGGCGGACACCCAGCGCTGGTGTTGACCGGTAAGGGCAAGCAAACGCTGGCTCAAGAAGCCTTGCCTGAAGACACTCAAGTGTTTGATGATTTGCTGGCTTTTGCCAAATACCGCATTGAACAAGACAGTCCTGACGACGAAAAGGAAGCATAATTCATGTTATTGCTGCGCAATTTGTTTTATTGGCTGTTTTTGGTGGTGTTTACAGTGTGTTTTTTGCCCATTGTGTTGGTGTCGATGTTGATCCCCAAGGGCGTAAATTACACCACTACCTTTTGGGCTTTATCCTTGTTGTGGATGCTGGAGCATGTGGTCGGCTTAAAATACCGGGTGGAAGGCAAGGAAAATATTCCAGCCGAGCCTTCTATCATTTGCTGCAAGCATCAGTCTGGCTGGGAGACCTTGGCCATGCAGCATTTCTTCCCTTTGCTGGTGTTTGTGGCCAAACGCGAATTGTTTAAAATTCCGTTTTTTGGTTGGGGATTAAAGTGGGCCGGTACCATAGGCATTGACCGTGGCAACCCCACTAAGGCGTCGCAACAAATCATTGATCAAGGCGTGAAGCGTAAAGCTCAAGGGTTGTGGATTTGTATTTTTCCAGAAGGCACGCGCATCAAACCTGGGTTTCGTGGTCGCTATAAACACGGTGCTGCCCGGATGGCGCAGTTATTGCATATGAATGTGGTGCCCGTGGCGCTCAATAGTGGTGAATTCTGGCCGAAAAACTCATTTTTGAAATACCCGGGTACCATCAGTGTGGTGATCGGTAAACCCATTGCCTATGATGCGGCGCCCAATCCAGAAGCGCTCACTCATCTTTGCGAAACTTGGATTGAGAATGAGCAAGCCAAGATTCAAGGCGCAGGCCCATTTGGCCCCAAGCAGCCACAAGTGCCTACACCACCCTTGAGCAAGACTCGGCTTTAATATTTAAGGCTGCCTGAACCCGATTTAGGCAGCCTTTTCATCACTAGCTATCTATGCTTGAAATCTATCATACCCAAGACGGTACACGCATTGCCTTTCGCCTCTATCGGCGGGCGCGTAAAAATCTGATTTTGCGGATCGAAACAGCGCATGTATTGAGCATCAGCGTACCGCCCAGATTCAGCATGCAATCGTTACAAACGTGGTTGCGTGCCAATGAGGCGGTTGTGTTGCGGTATTGGCGCAAAGCGCAGCAAATGCCGTCGGCACAAACATGGCTAGGGTTGCCTGAAAAGTTGTGGTATCAAGGCGTGCTATATCCTATAAGGCGTGATGGCTGCATTCAATCTATTCAATGGTGTATGCACCAAGGCTTTGCGGTACCCGAAAATCATCATGCCGACGCTGATTATCAAGCAGCTGCAGCGTTGCATGTGTGGCTAAAGCAAGCTGCGCAAGCCTCCTTGCTTCCGCGTTTGCATGCGTGGGCGGACAATTTAGCGCTCACGCCAGCGGGGGTGGGGCTCTCCTCTGCCAAAACCTTTTGGGGGGTGTGCCGCGCCCGCACGGGTATTCGTTTGAATTGGCGTCTGATTGGGGCGCCGGATTGGGTGGTAGACTATGTATGTATTCATGAATTGTGCCATCTTCCACACCCCAATCACAGTCTCGCCTTTTGGGCTTTGGTGCGTACACATACGCCGCATGTGGATGCGGCCAAGGATTGGTTGAAAACGCACGGGCCTGACTTGTTTCAATTGGATGCGGTGGTCATCAGCAAACGCTAAGTCGGCGGCCAACACAAAACAGGCTGCCTGAATGTTTTCAGGCAGCCTGCCGGGCGTGAGATTCACATTATTTCAACAAATTAGCCGGAATGGTACACACGGGGATGGGATTGATTTTGTGAACCATGGCCTTGTGGTGGCGCTCGTAAATTTCAAATACTTCGCGCTCGCGGCCATTGAAATCACCGGCAGTGTGACGATCATATACGCCCATGGCCCATTCTAATTCGGGATAGCTGGCCCCGATTTGATCTTCATCGGTTTTGTCGGTGTCCCATAAACCATCGGTGGGCTCTGCTTCTTGGATGCTTTTCGGTACGTCCAACGCCTTGGCCAATTCATACACTTCAGTTTTGAGTAAGTCAGCAATTGGGCTGATATCAACACCGCCATCACCGTATTTGGTGAAGAAGCCCACGCCAAAATCTTCGACTTTGTTGCCTGTGCCGGTTACCAGCAAACCACGTTCTTGTGCATAATAATACAGAGCAATCATGCGGATACGGCTGCGGGCATTGGCCAGCGCCAACTGAGTTTGGTGTTCTTTGGGGTCGCCAATGTCAACGGCCATGACAAAAGAATCAAACGTACGGGTCAAATCCACCCAATGTTCTTCAACATTGTCAAAGCGGGCTTTGAGTTGTTTGATGTGCTCTTGGGCGCGGCCAATTTGATCGGTTTTTTGGTGGATGGGCATTTCCAACACCAATGTGGGCAGGCCTGTTTTGGCGGCCAATGCGGAAACTACGGCTGAGTCAATCCCACCGGATACCCCCACCACAAAGCCTTTCATTTGCGCTTCGTTGGCGTAATCTTTCAACCAGTTCACAATGTAGTCAATCACAGCAGCAGTTTGCATGGCGTTGTCCTTGAGCCTGAGGTTGTGCATGGCAGCCAATATACTGCCAAACGGGGCTACCTGAAAAGTAGGGTGTAGAGATTCATTGCGGTGGACTAACTGTTTTTCGGACTGTGGTGTGCAGTGTGGGTCATATCGGTTAAAATAAACGCGTTTTTGCCTAAAGAGCCGCCATGCACCATCCCTTGCCTGATGAAATCCGCTTGAATCACGATAAAACCGCGCTGAGCTTGGTTTATGCCGAGCACTGCCATCATCTATCAGCAGAGTATTTGCGTGTATTTTCGCCCAGCGCCGAGGTGCGAGGCCATGCGCCCGGGCAAGAAGTCCTACAGGTGGGCAAACGCCATGTCACCATTACGGGGCTTACGCCGATGGGCAATTATGCGTTGAAAATTAGTTTCAGTGATGGGCATGACAGCGGCTTGTATGATTGGGATTATTTATACGAGTTGGCTACGCAGCAGGTGGGGCGTTGGGCCGATTACGAACAACAACTGCGGTTGCTGGCGCCAGCCGGGATGCTTCCTGATGCATTCAGGCAGCCCATACCATGAGCAAGAACCAGCAGAAAGCACAAACATGAGCGATCACAAAACCCATTTTGGCTACCAAACCGTGGATGAAACAGAAAAAGCCGGCAAAGTGGCTGAGGTGTTTCATTCGGTGGCGAAAAATTACGACATCATGAATGACGTAATGTCTGGCGGTATGCACCGCATCTGGAAACACTTCACCATCAATACCGCACCTTTGAAAAAAGGCGATAAGGTGTTGGATATTGCTGGCGGTACCGGTGATTTATCGCGCGGCTGGGCCAAGCGCGTGGGGCCAACGGGTGAGGTGTGGCTGACCGATATTAATTCATCCATGTTAACCGTGGGCCGAGACCGGCTGCTTAATGAAGGTGTAGCTTTACCCGTGGCGTTGTGTGACGCGGAAAAGCTGCCGTTTCCCGACCATTATTTTAATTTGGTATCGGTGGCTTTTGGTTTGCGCAATATGACGCATAAAGAGCAGGCATTAGCAGAAATGTACCGCGTATTGAAGCCAGGTGGCAGCTTGCTGGTGTTGGAGTTCTCCCGTGTGGCCGCGCCACTGAAACCTGTTTACGATTTGTATTCATTCAAAATGTTGCCACTGATGGGTAAGTTCATTGCCAAAGATGCCGAGAGCTACCAATATTTGGCTGAATCCATCCGCATGCACCCAGATCAAGAAACCTTAAAGCAGATGATGCTGGATGTGGGCTTTGACCGTGTTAGCTACAACAATATGACTGCTGGTGTAGTGGCCTTGCACAAAGGTGTAAAATTCTAGAATCGAATAGGTTTAGGCTGTCTGTAGTATTCGCCAACCATGCCTGCGGGCATGGTTTTGTTGTTCAGGCAGCCTGAACAATTGAGAAAGACAAAACATTATGACAACCCTCACACAATTGCAGCCACAGGCTGTGTGGTATTGGTTTGAACAACTGTGTGCCATTCCGCGCCCAACTTTTCATGAACAAGCTTTGGGTCATTTTTTGATGCAGCAGGCAGAGGCTCGAGGTTTGTCTGCCGAACAAGATGCGCGCGGCAATGTGCGTATTCATAAAGTGGCCACGGCAGGTATGGCTGACAGAGCGCCTGTGGCGATACAGGCACACATGGATATGGTGGCGCAGAAGGCCCCAGATTCGCTGCATGACTTTGCCCGCGACCCGATTCACACCCGCATTGATAATGGCTGGGTGAGTGCTGAGCAGACCACCCTGGGTGCGGACAACGGCATCGGTTTGGCCATGGGTTTGGCAGTATTGTTTGAGGCCGATATGTCTCATCCGGATTTAACGTTGATTGTGACGGTGGAAGAAGAAGTCGGGATGGGTGGCGCGATGGCGCTTTCCCCTAGCTGGTTGACGATGCCGTATTTAATCAATTTGGATAGTGAGGAAGAAGGTCGGCTATTCATCGGTTGTGCCGGTGGTCGTGATGTGAATTTCACTTTGCCCTTGCGTTGGCAGGCGGCGGAAGGTGCTGCTTGCTGCGTTCGCGTGGAGGGCTTGCAAGGCGGCCATTCTGGCGCCGATATTCACCAAGGTTTGGGCAATGCCAATGTGTTGTTGGCGCGGCTCTTGGCGTCGGTGTATGAAGTGGCCCCGTTTGCTTTGGCTGATTTGGCGGGTGGGGAATTGCGCAACGTGATTACGCGCGAAGCCGCAGCCACCATCATGCTGCCTGAAAATCAGGCGGCGCCCATTGTGGCGGCAACAGCAGCAGTGTTGCAGGCGGAGTTGGCGCACACTGAACCGAATTTGCATATCAGCGTGCAGGCCGTCGATACGCCGCTTCAGGCAGCCTCATTGGCCGATACGCGCCGCGTGTTGGATGGGTTATTGTGCTTACCCAATGGTGTATTGCGTATGAGCGATGTGTTTGCAGGGGTGGTGGAAACTTCCAGCAGCGTGGGTGTGGTCAAAACCAATGCAGAAGGGGTGCAAATACACTGCCTGATGCGCTCCTTACTGGCGTCTCCCAAAGATGCGTTGGGGCAGCGCATAGAGGCATTGGCGCGCCTGGCAGGCGCAACGGTACGGTTTGATGCCGATTATCCTGGCTGGGCACCCAATGCCGATTCGCCTTTATTGCAACAAGCCAAAGTGGTGTTTGAGCGGCATTTTGGACAGGCGCCATCATTGGACATCATTCATGCTGGGTTGGAATGTGGATTGCTCAGTGGCAAGGCACCTCATCTGGACATGGTGTCGTTTGGACCAACCATCACTGGCGCGCATTCGCCGAAAGAGCGTGTCAATATTGCTTCGGTAGCCAAGAATTGGGCGGTGCTGTTGGATTTGTTGCAGCACATTCCCAAAGCGTGACTATTTTAGTTTAGCGAAAGCGTTTCAGGCAGCCTGCTCTGCTTGCTGCTTGCTAGGCGTGGTGGGCTAGGCGTGTTTGTTGATGATGGGTGTTGGTTGTGTGGGGTTAACCCTTGCGGTTTTCGGTGTATTTTATTTGCGCTTGTTGATGTATGGGCTCGGCCTCTTCAATTTTTTCATGTGCCCGTGCTTTGTCTTCGGCACTTGCTTCGGGCTCTGGCTGAATGGCTTCCGCCGCCGGATGATATTGAAACTCGGCGAATACCGGGAAGTGATCAGAACCGATGTTGGGCAGACGTCTTAGTCGCCGCACCAAAAAATCATTGCTGACGAAAATATGATCGAGGGGCCAGCGTAAAAAAGGGTAGTGGGCATGGAACGTACTGAACAAACCACGCCCCACGCGTGGGTCAATTAGGCCGCTGATTTTTTGAAACAGTCGCGAGGTTTTGGACCAGCCCACGTCGTTGAGGTCGCCAAACACCAAACAGGTCTCGTTGCTGTGTTCAATTTGGTGGCCCACAATCAACAATTCACCATCACGCTCAGTGGCTGTCTCTGCTTCGGTGGGACTGGGTGGCATCGGGTGTAAACAAAATACTTTGATCCATTCGCCACTGCGCAATTGCACTTCGGTTTCGATGGACGGGATATCTTCACGAACGCGATACAGTATTTGTGCATGATTCAGAGGCAGGCGGCTGTATAAATGCATGCCGTAAAGATTATCCAACGGTATTTTCACGGTATAGGGGTAGTCGCATTCCAATATAGAGAGCTGGTCTTGCCACCATTGGTCAGATTCGAGCGTCAGCAGCAAATCTGGCTGGTAATGTTTAACCAGTGCAATCAATTTTTCGGCATGGCGGTTGGGGGTGAGGACATTGCTATTGAGTATGCTGATGCGGCGATCATCGTCAGTGCTTGATAGTCTAAGACTTGTTTTTTGGCCAGCCATGTATAGGCATGGATTTCTTTGAATTGGTAAAGCACGCAGCCCAAATTCAGTAATTCCATTGCCAAGAAAAGGGGACTATCACTTTGTTTGAATAAGGGATTCAAAACCATGCACAATACGCTCAAAGCCGCAATCTGCAAACGGGGAAAATCAAATACGCGCACGCTCCAATGTGCCGCTGGAATCAGCGGCAGCAAAGTGGCCACCACCGGCAAGGCCATCAGCGCCATTAATAGCCAGTCGCGCACACCTAAGTCAAACATCCCCATTGTTCACTGCTTTCGTTGATATAGAATGAATAAGCACATTCAGGCAACCACAGGCTGCCTGAAAGGATTCACTCTCGGTTGTGTCGCGCACTCAAACTTTGGGCGATTTTCGCCAAGTCCACCAATTGCGCCCGTAAACCATATTCATCTGGTTGTTGGGCATTTTGTGCCAGCGCGATGATGGCAGGCCAGCCCATGTCACCGTTGTATTGGCCACCGCGCAATTGTTGACCATAAGCCGCCACTGCCACTGCAAAGCGGGTATCACCATCGGCCCGATTCAAAGGCTGACTGATGGCCGGCACCGCATGGCTCAGAAGTTTACTGGTGGATTGACCCGGTAATTTGTAGCGCAGCTTCACATAAGCATACTCACTGGCTTTGCCTGATGCCAATGGTGTGGCTTGGTAGCGTGAATCATCCAACCAGCCTTTTTGGCCTGCAGGGATGATCTCATACAGCGCGGTCACACTGTGGCCTGCACCAATGTCGCCTGCATCCACTTTGTCGTTATTAAAATCTTCCTGTTTGAGCAAGCGGTTTTCATAGCCCACCAATCGGTATTCTTTGACGGTAGCTGGATTGAATTCCACTTGAATTTTGACGTCTTGTGCCACTGTCGCTAGGGTGGAAGAGAGTTGGCGCTGCAAGACTTTCTTGGCCTCTTCTGGACCATCGATGTAGCTGTAGTTGCCATCGCCTGCATCGGCCAGCTGTTCCATGAGGCGTTCATTGTAGTTACCAGTACCAAAACCCAACGTGGTGAGCGAGGTACCGTTTTGGCGTTTTTGCGCCACCATGCCTTTAAGGGTATCAAAGTTGGTAATGCCTACATTAAAATCGCCATCTGTGGCGAGCAAAATGCGGTTGATACCGTGTTTGATGTGGTTTTTCTCAGCCATTTGGTACGCCAGTTGAATGGCTTGTTCACCCGCGGTGGCGCCGCCCGCGCTCAGTTCATTGATGGCTCGCAAAATGGTTTGCTTGTGGCTACCTGAAGTGGGCGGCAATACGAGTTTTTCGCCACTGGCGTAGGTAATGAGGGTGACTTTGTCTTGTGGGCGCAATTGCTCGGTTAAGAGGCGCAGTGTTTGTTTCACCAAAGGCAGCTTGTCATGACTGTTCATGCTGCCTGAAACATCCACCAGAAAAACCAGATTAGCAGGTGGCAATTGCTGGGCCGCGATGTCTTTGGCTTGGATGCCGATTTTAATGATTTTGGCATTTTTTTGCCAAGGCGAATCCACCGTGGTGGTGTGCACGGAAAAGGGCGCATCACCAGAGGGCAAAGGGTAGTGGTAGTCGAAATAATTAACCAATTCTTCCACGCGCACCGCATCTACGGGCGGGAGACGGCCCTGATTGAGAAAGCGGCGGGTATTGGTATAGCTGCCCGTATCTATGTCAATACTGAAGGTGGAAACGGGCGCTTGCGCCACTGCATGCACCGGATTGGTGTCGATTTTTCCGTAACGCTCAGTGTTTTGAATGGGCGCAGTGTATTCAGCAGTGGGCGGTGCTATTATGCCGATGAACTTGCTCTGGGGATGGCCCAAGCCTAATGGTGGTGCTGAATTTTGACGACCCTCTGCCGAACCATTAAAAAAACCAATGCGCGAACCATAGTCGGCAATGGCTTCGGTTCGTGTGTTTGGGTGGAGCTGGCCGCAAGCAGCCAAGCTCGCCAACAGGGTGCATAAGGTCAATTGTTTCAGCAAAGTCATTTTTTCACCTACAATGGCACATAGACAGCCGCAGTGTTGATGAAAACAGCGGCTTTGGCAAGCAAAATAAGGACGTTACTCATGGATACACCCCATCCCACGCGCGTCACCACAGTCTATGATTTTCCCGTAATTTTGATTGATGGCACCCCACTAAATTGGGCCGACTATCGGGGAAAAATAGTGCTGCTGGTCAATACAGCCAGTGAATGCGGGTTTACGCCGCAATTGGCAGGCCTGCAACAATTGCAGGATGAATACGGCCCTCAAGGCTTTGCTGTGATTGGCTTTCCGTGCAATCAATTCGGCCAGCAGGAGCCGGGCAATGGCGATGAAATTCAAGGCTTTTGTCATAACCGCTTTCACACCACTTTTGCCTTGAGCCAAAAAATCGAAGTGAATGGCCCACATGCCGATCCTCTGTGGTTATTTTTGCAAACCGAGAAAACAGGGCTGGCGGGCCTGGCCGCCATTAAGTGGAATTTCACTAAATTTTTGATTGGCCGTGATGGTGGAGTGTTGGCGCGCTTCGCTCCCATCACTTCGCCAGAGAAGCTTACTAGCCACATTGCCAAGCTGTTAAATCAGGATAAATAAAGGCATGAGCAAGTTAAAAGGCTGCCTGAAAAGACACTAGGCGCCCACAAACGAGCCTGATTCGTTACAATAGCGCACGCTAAACCTTGCCGTTGCAGGGCCTATATCAACAACGGAGAGCGAATGCTTATGAATTCAATGTCCAACAGTCGGCGCCAAGTGCTGCGTGCCGGCTTGGCTGCGGCCGGAGCAGGTATTTTACAAGCTTGCGGCAGCAGCACAACCACGGTACCCAAAGTGACGTCTACCACTCAACCCAATACCGCCAAAACCGGCGATAACCTTTTGCGTGTATTTGCCAGTTCTGGTTATGGCGAGAGCAGCAGTCGCAGTGATCTGGGGCTGCAGCGCCTTTATAACGCCGGTTTTGTGGTGACCAACCAGCAGGCCTGCTTTCGTCGCTATCAGCGTTTTGCTGGTAGCGACTTGGAGCGAATTGCGGATTTGCAAGACGTGGCCAGCGGCCGCGTAGCGACCCCAAAAGTGCTCATGGGTTTTCGGGGAGGCTATGGGGCCATGCGTTTGTTGCCGCATATTGATTGGGTTAATTTGGGCAACCGAATGCGTGAAAAAGGCACCTTGTTGTATGGTTTTAGTGACGTAACAGCCATTCAGCTGGCGTTGTTGGCTAAAAGTGGTGTACCCAGTTTTGCGGGGCCCATGCTCTACAGTGAATTCGCCAAGCCGCAACCAAGCACGTATACGTTGCAGTCGTTTGTAGATAACAGCACCAATCCCAATATGATGGTTAGTGTTAGTGATATTCAGAGCCGAGAGGTATCCGCGGATGGCCTATTTTGGGGTGGCAATTTGAGCGTCTTATCGGCGCTTGCTGGCAGTCCTTATATGCCTAATATTGATGGGGGCATTTTGTTTTTGGAAGATGTGGGCGAGCAGCCTTACCGCATTGAACGGATGTTGCAAACCTTGTATTTGGCTGGTGTGCTGGGGCGCCAAAAAGCCATTGTATTGGGTAATTTCCGCATGGGAAGTGTGCGCGATGTGTATGACGCCAGCTACACGCTCAATAGCGTGATCCAAACCGTATCGCGGGTGGCCAAGGTGCCGGTACTGACCGGATTCCCATTTGGTCATATTACCAACAAAACCACATTCCCATTGGGTGCGCATGCACAGCTTCGTCCCAGCAGCAATGGCGGTTATCAGGTTCGGTTTAGTGATTATCCAGTATTGTCTGCCAACAGCTTGAATCTCAATACTTTGTTGCCTCAACCTGCTTTTTTGGATAGCGGATTGGGTGATCGAGCACCTGTCGGTAGCGATGCAATTAGTGATGATAGCGGAGATGCTGAGTAGGACTGAGGCGATGATGATGGTGTCAAACGCCACCTGTTTTGTGTGGCGTTTTTTTTCGTGCCAAAGGAAATGATTATTCAGGCAGCCTGACGGGCGAATAGGGCGGAATGGGCATCAGGTGGAAATGCGATGCTGATCAACCGCTCAATGCTGTCTTTGGCATGGACGTTAAGGGCGAGCATGGTCTTTTGAGTGCTCGGTCGATAGCCACTGCACCACGATCTCATTACTCTGGCTGTCATGCCGACTAATGTCTTGCAAGGTATGTTGGTTTAAGGCCTGATAAAAGGCTTGCTGGGCTTGGGCTAATAAAGGTGGCAGACTACACAACGGCAATAAGGAACATGGGGGCTGGTGGCAGTCAATCAACGGGCGGCCTTCCGAAGAGTGGATTTCCAATTGTTGTACCAATTCACCCAAAGGGCGCGCATAGCTGGCGGGGGCCAAACGGATGCCCCCATGCCGCCCTTTAAAGGATTCAACCCAGCCCGCGGAAGCCATGAAATGCACAATTTTCACCAAATGATTTTGCGATACAGACAACGCCTGCGCAATTTGTGCCACAGTGATTTTTTGCGTGGGTGGGGTGTGCGACAGCATAATCAATACGCGCAAACCCAAGTCAGTAAAGCGGTTTAGTTGCATAAATTAGGCTACTCCAGTGGCCACGACAAATCCTTTACCGCAACTCATGATGATGATGCCTCGCCTTGCAGCTTGGCTTCCAGCGCTTCCCAGCGAGTGAGCTTATCAAGCAAAACTTCCTCAATTTCGGCAATCCGTGCTTGCCACTGCGCCGCCAGTTGATAATCGTTTTTGAAAATATCGGGGTTGCTAAGCTTCTGGTTGAGTTCATTTTGTTCCGACTCGAGGGATGCCATTTCCTCGGGTAATCCATCAAGCTCGCGTTGCTCTTTATAAGATAGCTTGCCTGCACGCTGATTTTTGGGTTGAGGCTGACTTTCTGGTGGGGCAGACACTGTGATTTTTGCAGGCGCTGTGGCTGCTGTCATCAATGCGTCTTCGCGTTTTTGTGCATCAACGTAATCTTGATAGCCGCCAATGTATTCCTGCAAAATGCCCTTGCCTTTAAATACAATCGATTGGGTCACCACGTTATCCAAAAACATACGGTCGTGGCTCACTAAAAATACCGTGCCAGCATAATTGCGCAACAGTTCTTCCAGTAACTCTTGAGTGTCGATGTCTAAATCGTTGGTGGGTTCGTCCAGTACCAGAATATTGGCTGAACGGGTAAACAGCTTGGCCAGGAGCAAACGATTGCGTTCACCACCAGAAAGTGATTTCACCGGGCTATGGGCACGCTGAGGCGAAAACAGAAAATCTTCCAGATAGCCAATCACGTGTTTTTTTTGGCCACCAATGTCCACATAATCATTGCCTTGGCCCAAGGTATAAAACACCGTATCTTCTTCATTCAAGGCGCTGCGGAATTGGTCGAAATAGGCGACTTCTTGTTTGGTACCCAAGCGGATTTTACCGGCAGTGGGTTGTAACTCGCCCAAAATAAGTTTTAAAAAAGTGGTTTTACCGATGCCGTTGGGGCCAATTAAGCCAATTTTATCGCCACGCTGAATCACCGTAGAGAAGTCACGCATAATCTCGTGGTCGCCAAAAGAGAAATAAGCATGTTCCAGTTCGGCAATGATTTTGCCGCTTTGTTCACCTCGGCTGAGCTGGAATGATACCTGCCCCTGTACGTTGCGCCGCGCCGAGCGCTCGCGCCGCAATTCTTCCAGCCGCTTCACTCGACCTTGATTGCGTGTGCGCCGTGCTTCGATGCCTTTGCGTATCCAAGCCTCTTCTTGGGCGTGGAACTTATCGAATAAGCGGTTGTGTTCCGCTTCTACGCTTAGTTCTTGTGCTTTTTTGTCGGTGTATTGGGCAAAGCTGCCAGGATAACTACGTAAGATGCCTCGATCCAATTCCACAATCCGCGTGGCCACATGATCCAAAAAACGGCGGTCATGGGTAATCACCACCAGGCTGCCTGAAAAATTTTTGAGCAAGCCTTCCAGCCAGATGATGGCTTCAATATCCAAATGGTTGGTGGGTTCGTCTAGCAGCAATACGTCTGGTTTTTGCACCCATGCTTGTGCCAGCGCCACTCTTTTCTTTTGGCCGCCGGATAAGTTCCCCAATAACTCGTTTTCAGGGAGCCCCAGCTCACTCATGGTCTGATTGATGGCAGCATCAAATTGCCATCCATTCTGTGCTTCAATCTGGTTTTGCCATTCGGTGAGCTGCGCTAAAGTACGTTCATCGGCAGAAAGTGACAATTTTTGACTAGTCTGGTGGTAGTTACGCAGCAAATCACGCAATGCCCCCAAGCCTTCGGCAACGGCATCAAATACCGTGGTATTTGGATCAAACACCGATTCTTGTGGCACATAAACCAGTTTTAGCCCATTTTGGATGCTGAGCAAACCATCATCCAGTTTGTGCGCCCCCGCCAAAATTTTCAATAGCGAAGACTTGCCCACCCCATTGCGACCAATCAGCCCTACTTTTTCACCAGCATCCAATTGAAATTCTGCATGATCCAGTAAAGGGTAGTGGCCCACGGCAAAACAAGCCTTATCCAACGACAATATATTCATGGTCTCTATTTCGGTTGTTGGCGCAGCCATTCTATTGGCCACGCCCATTCAATCAATGGCCTATTGTACCAGCAGGCTGCCTGAAAAAAACGAATACTCGGCAAGGCAGAAACCAGATTCAGCCGCATTCATCGCCGCAGCGGCGCAACAGCCAAATGAAATGCTAGACCATCGGCCCTTGCTGCGTCATCGGAGTTCATTTTGCCCATTATCGGCAATGCCAAAGCAAGGGATGATTGAGACTAAGAAGGCGGCGGCCTTGTGCTCGCAAGGGTTGTTATGCATCATGCATGAAAGGTTAAAAAGTGACTATTTTTGTCAGTTTTTTCCGTTATGGATTATGTTTGAATGGGCGAGGTGGCGCTGAATTCTATTTATCTATCTGATAAATAATAAATTAATGTAATAAAAGTAGATTGGCATGCCTGCTGCTCACTATTTCTCATCCGGCTATGCCGAAACCTTTGGCCTCTGGCCAACCATGAAACGTTCCTTATTTGGAGATAAAGCATGAAATCATTGCAAAAAGGTTTTACCTTAATCGAATTGATGATCGTAATCGCGATTATCGGTATTTTGGCTGCCATCGCATTGCCGATGTACCAAAACTACATCGCCAAATCACAAGTTAGCCGTGTGATGTCTGAATCTGGTTCTTTAAAAACTGCTGTAGAAACGTGTGTGTTGGATGGTAAAACAACAGTAGGCCAAAGCGCATGTGTAATTGGTGCTACCGGTTCTAATTTATTGACTGGCGCTGTGCAAGACGGTGGTACTGCTGCGCCAACCGGTACTGGTGTGCCTCAAGTATCTTTGCCTACGAGTGCTACTGCTTCTGGCACTATTGTTGCTACCTTTGGTAATAATGCTGCTACTGCACTGAAAACCAAAACTTTGACTTGGACGCGTGATGCTAGCGGTGCTTGGACTTGTGCTACTACCGTTGATGCCAAATATGCACCAGCTGGTTGTACTCCTGCTGCTGCCTCTACTAGCACCGGTAATTAATACGAAGTACTGATGAGTTGCTAGAAAAAAGCTACTGTTAAGTAGCTTTTTTTTTGATTAGAATTTATTAGGGTACTTCTGTTGCTTGGCCTTGATGCAAATGAAATGGATGGATGATGAACAATATAGCCTTGGGCTTGGGCCAGGTTGGTTGTTATGTATTGGCACTGCTGGGCTGGAGGTGGCTGGGTATATCAAGCTGGCTGGGCATCGAATCAGCGGATTGGATTATCCTCACTTATGTTTTACTGGGATATATTTATCTATTATGGGCATTTAAAATACGGCCGATATTTTCGATGGCGTTATGGAACAGCGGTGAATGGTGGATAGTATCGGCACTACCCAATTTGGTATACGCCAGTGTGCTACTACTGATTTCCATTTTGTGGTCGACCATAAGTGAAGCTTTGGGCGCGACTTACGGTGGCTATGGATTTAAGTGTCTTTTTATGATGCCGATCATCTTGGGTTTTGTGTTGTTACACAGTTTTTTATGTTTTAAGCATGGATTGGTGCACAGTAAAACAGATGAATATGGTGCTCTAATTCTCGGTCGTGGCCCACGCAGTGGGACTGGTGATTTCCTACGAATGCTGGCATTGAAAGCCTTTTTCTTGCCGTTTATGTATTTTATTATTTACAACATTACTGGTATTTTGCTGCAACTGACTTGGCCGAAAAATTTAGCACAATGGGCCATGCTGGCATTTTATGGTGGTGTTATGTTGGATGTGGTGGTGGGCTTTATCGGCTACGTGTTTACTACGCGTCTTTTTGATAATGAAATTTTGGATGTCGAGCCAGATTGGCGGGGTTGGGTATTTTGCCTGATTTGTTACCCGCCATTTGTGCAAATCATCAAATACATACAGCAGCATACTGTACTAACTGCCGATAATTGGGCCAATGGCTCTGGTTGGGTGTATACAACGTGGTTGATTTTATTATCTTTATCATGGGTGATATATTGGTGGTCAACTCTAGTGTTTGGTATACGTTTTTCCAATTTGAGTTGGCGTGGATTAGTTGATCATGGTCCTTACGCATTTTGCCGCCATCCTGCTTATTTATCAAAAAATATTTATTGGTGGCTGTGCTTGTTGCCATTGCTGCCGCATCAGTCCATTTGGATGGCAATAGCGATGGTGTTGGGGCTAATGTGTGTAAGCCTGATTTATTACGGTCGGGCCTGCTCCGAATCCCGGCATTTAAGCCGCTTTGCTGAATATCAAAATTATTCTTGTTTGATTCACCACCGGCATGATTACCTGTTCAAACGACTAAGGTTACGTTGATGCGTACCTTGAAAAAGCAGCGTCAATCTTTGCGAGTGTTATCCAGTCTGCTGTTGGTGTTGGTGTACATAGGTTTTTATTTTGATTGGCTCAATGTGAAATTTTTGGCCATTTGGGCCAATACCCAATTCGCTCCGGTTACCTGCTCCAAAGGAGTTTCAGCTGGAGTGAAAAAATGGTTTGTGGATTCTGTGCAATCAGTGCATGCAACGGCAGCTCAGTGGGCAGAACTGAAACAAGGGCAGCTACATGCATGCCAATACGGCTGGGAATATTGGCCATACATATCCCCTCCAGTGAATAATGATAGTATTTTTGCCTATGCGTCACTTACCAAATTAATCACTGCGGAACTGATTTTCCAGCAAATTAGGATGCAGCAATTATCGTTAAATGATCCAGTAGCAAACCGTTTGCTAACTCAAAAAGTAAGGATGGGCAATTGGGTAGATAACAGGGCCAAGGCTATTACGATTGGCGATTTATTGAGTCATCGAATGGGTGTGGATCGAACCATCCAAGGTGATGTAATGGCCGCGCCAAATAGCTGGTGCCCAGATCATTTGCTTGCACTTGCTTCTTTACAACTCAACAGTAACGCTGGTCAGCGCTTTGCATACAGCAATTTAGGGTATTGCCTGTTGGGATCAGTGTTGACAGTTTCAACCAAACAATCAGTTGAACATTTGATGACATCTGGCCCTTATTCACAAAGCTCATTTGTTTTTTTGTGGCAAGCTCAAAGCCATGACGCGATCAATTGGGTCATATACCCTTTCGGAAGGTCTAATACAAATGATGATTTGCGTGTTTGGCACAATGCGACAGCTTCTGGCAGTTTAAAAGGAAGCGCAAAAAGCTTGCTACTCGCACTAGATAATGCATCGAGACAATCAGCACCAAATATTTTCAGCTCATTTTCTGAGCGCCAAATTCGCTGTGGGCTCGACAATCTGCGTGGATGCCATGGCTTGGCCATGTATGAGTTTTCTAGTAAAAATGACCAATATTTTTGGAAGGATGGCAGTTTACCCGAGACAACTGCCGTTACCCTCATTCGACCTCGCCATCAGGAATTAATGGTTTTCCTAGCCAATGGTGGCGCTATCAATGCAAGCAAAGTAAGAAATGAAAAGATTGTTCGGGATTATCTTCAAGCCAATTAATTAACGGTGCAACTATTGACGGCGAACATTGTTTGATTGGCGGCATTGGCCGGGGGTGTGATGGCGCAAGTCCAAGCGCCAGCGCCAGAGCGATTAAGCTGGATGGTGGTACCTTGGATGGCGGTACTGGCGTTTTTACCCAAGGTCACGGCAATGGCTTCAAATTGATCGTTGTTTTGGATGATTTGAGCGCCGCTAAACATATTTGAGCTGGGGTTGCTGCCATTGAGCCCGGCAAATTCAACCAAGGTGATGCCTTTTTTTGTGTTGTCTTGCGCTGGATCCAGTGTGGGCATGTTGCCGTTGGCCAATATGGTTTCGATGGCAGTGGTGGTGGAGCGAACTTCATAAAATGCGCGCGTGAGTTGTGTTTTGGCAACATAGTTTTGATAAAGCGGCAATGCAATGGCAGCCAAGACGCCAATAATGGCGATGACAATCATCAATTCAATTAACGTAAAGCCTTGGTTTGATTTTTTCATGGGGCGGTCAGCATCACTGATTAATACAAGTATGAATGAATAAGAGCAAGCGCTGTGCCAATGCTCTGAAGATGAGGTAGGCTGCCTGAAAGGCTTCAGGTAGCCTGTTTGATTTCTGCAATGGCATTGCCATCAGGTGAAAAGTGTTGCTGATAACGTGCTAACATATTGATCGGTTTATTGGGTATGTCTATGCAAAAAGGAGTGAATGATGGCGGTGTTGATTACGGGGGCCTCGGCTGGGTTTGGGGCGGCAATGTGTCGCGCGTTTGTGAACGCTGGATTCTCTGTAATAGGTGCGGCGCGGCGTTTGGAGAAGCTAGAGGATTTACACCACGAATTGGGGGCGTCTTTTTTTCCTTTATCCATGGATGTGGCCGATAAGCGCAGTGTGGATGTTGCACTGGCTTCTTTGCCCGGTGATTGGGCGCAGATTGATGGTTTGATCAACAATGCCGGCTTGGCACTGGGTTTGGCGCCAGCCCAAGAAGCCGAATTTGCGGATTGGGAAACCATGATACACACCAATATTTTGGGTTTGACCTATCTCACGCGGCAGATTCTGCCGCAAATGGTGGCGCGCAACGCAGGCTACATTATCAATCTGGGTTCTACTGCGGGCGCTTGGCCTTATAAAGGCGGCAATGTCTATGGTGCTACCAAGGCTTTTGTGCAGCAGTTTAGTTTGAATTTGCGCACCGACTTGGCAGGTACAAGAGTGCGTGTGAGCCTGATTGCGCCTGGATTATGTGGGGAAACGGAATTTTCCAATGTACGCTTTAAAGGCAATGACGCTCAGGCAGCGGCAGTGTATGCGGATACAGTGTATTTAACGCCGGAAGACATCGCCAATACAGCTTTGTGGTTGTATCAAACGCCGCCACACATGAATGTGAATACCATCGAAATGATGCCCATATCGCAAACGTTTGGTGGCTTGAGTGTGACGCATGCTCAGGACTGATGACATGGAAACAATGGAGTCCATACCTGCGTTGCACTCTCAG
>NZ_LQXR01000019.1 GCF_001590725.1 Snodgrassella sp. CFCC 13594
GCACGTTTGGCATAGAAACTGATGATTTTATATTGCCCATTTTTATAATCTTTAAAGATGGGGGTAATCACCGAGCATGGCAATGTACCCATTTGAACAGATTTAAAATATTCATGAGAAGCCAAATTAACCAGTACGTCATCATGGGATTGCGCCATCATTTTTTTCAACATAGAGCTGATTTGATCACCCCAAAAGTCATACAGGTTAGCTCCCCGATCATTCGCCAATTTCGTACCCATTTCTAACCGATAGGGTTGAATCAAGTCCAAAGGCCGCAAAATGCCATACAGGCAGATAAAATCCCCAAATGCTGCTGCAAATAATGTATTGCACTTTCAGGCAAGGTGTTTGCGTGCAGACCTTCATAGACATCACCATCAAACAAATAGACGGCCTGCTTGGCATTTTCTGTAGTAAAAGGCAAATGCCATTCAGCAAAACGCCGTACATTCAACACAGCCAATTTGTCAGATATGCCCATCAGTTTTGCCAAATCTTGCGGCGCCATGGCTTTGAGTAAAGGCAACAACTCTACCGATCGTTTCAACAATGCCGGCTGAGTGTATTCACTCACAGTGGCCTCCGGTATTTCATTTAAATTTTTAGCAGGTGATATCACAAAAAACATAACCGTCCCTTTCTCTGCATTGTGGCTGCGGTGGCAAACACCCGCCTTACTCAATTGGTTCTTCTATCGCCATGATACCGACGGCAACCATTAATGTGGTATAGAAATATACTAATTTGGTGATTGCCATCATTGATGCGATGAAACAAGCAGAGAAGGTATAATGGTTTAGATACCTACCAAAAAATGCAACAATGAAAACATTTCATGAAAGGCTGTTTCGCACGTGTCGAATAGCTTGATTGGTAATTTGTAAAGGAACCCGCTATGGCCATTGAACGCATACAACCTGTGACACACGCCCCCGGTATGAATGCTGTGTTTATCGTTTTGGGAATACAGGATAACAAAGACGCATTACAAGCTGTAACAGACTTTGCCGCTGGATTCTCAGCGTTGGTGCGCAGTTTAAGCAAACGTTTTCCAGACTGTCATTTTAACGCCGCTTTGGGCTTTGGCAGCCAAGCTTGGGATCGTTTATTTCCACAGCAGTCGAAACCCAAGGAGCTGGTGCCTTTTCAAGCCATTAAAGGACCGAAATATACAGCTGTTTCTACACCAGGCGATTTATTCTTCCATATTCGTGCTGATAAGCAAGATATTTGCTATGAGCTTTCATCATTAATAGACCAAGAATTACACGATGCCACTTTCCCTATTGATGAAGTTCATGGCTTTCGTTATTTAGATGGTCGCGCCATTATTGGTTTTGTGGATGGAACGGAAAACCCAGAAGAAGTTGAAGCCGCAGAATACGCTGTGGTGGGCGATGAAGATCCGGCGTTTAAAGGCGGCAGCTATGCCTTCATTCAAAAATATGTGCACGACATGGATCAATGGCGAGCGTTGAGTACTGAAGAACAAGAGAAAGTCATTGGTCGGCGGAAATACGATGACGTAGAACTGAGCGACGAAGTCAAACCCAAAACTGCCCACAATAACGTTTCCAAAGCTCATGATGCGCAAGGCAATGAATTAAAAATTGTGCGCGCCAATGTGGCCTTTGCCCAACCATCGAAAAATGAATACGGCACTTTCTTTATTGGTTATGCCCGCCATTTTTCTGTAACCCGGCAAATGCTGCTGCACATGTTCAAGGGCAATGAAGAAGGGTTTACCGACCGCCTACTCGATTTCAGTACCGCCACCACTGGCTGCTTGTTTTACGTTCCTACCTATGACTTTCTGGATGGCTTGGGTGATGATGAATAACCATCCAGTTCAAACTGCGCTGTATTGCGTTGATATTTACTTCTAATGAAGCAATAGAATCACTGTAATTATGTGGTGTTGAAAGCAATTGGCCCGTTTTATTGACAAGGTGATGGCGATTATGATGAGGCTTGAATGCAATCGCCATCATCGCGTCCTTTAATTACGCGTTGATATGACTTGTATCTAAAGACTTGGACATGTGAATAGGCTGCCTGAAACCAAATTTTGGATGGGTTTCAGGCAGCCTATTCACATGATGAAAGCGATAATATTGCACTGGGCGGCCTGTGCATTCATCCTGCACACCAAGCAAACTATTTTAAAGAACATTGACTAAAAGCGTGTGGCTGCACAGTAACAACCAATCACCACGCCGGCCTTAGAGTGAATTTGTGATGTAAAAGCGTTTTACATGCAACACTACACACTTCTGATTTTAAAAATCAGGCCAACGTACTGAAAGCATTAAAGTTTCAGTTGGTCCAATACAAAATCAATGTCTTTGTCACCTCGGCCTGATAGGTTCACCAATAGTCGCTGGTTGTTGTCTAATTCCGAGGCTCGGCGCAAAGCATAAGCACTGCATGTGCCGATTCTAATGCAGGGATAATGCCTTCTTCCCGCGACAAAGCCAAAAAGGCCGCCAGTGCTTCGCCATCGGTGGCCGATTCATAACGGGCTTTCCCCATGTCTTTCAAATAGCTGTGCTGTGGTCCTACGCCCGGATAATCCAAGCCTGAAGCAATGGAATGAACCACCATAGGATCCCCTTGCTCATCTTGCAGCACATAACAACGAAAACCTTGAATTACCCCGGGCTTACCCTTGCTCATAGTAGCGGCATGGCGGTTGGTATCTAGCCCTTCGCCCGCCGGCTCCACACCCACCAACTGCACGTCTTCATCATCTAAAAAAGCATTGAATAAACCCATGGCATTGGATCCACCGCCACACAAGCCACGACTTCATCAGGCAGCCCACCATATTGGCTTTGGAACTGCGCCCGCGCTTCATGCCCCACTATAGATTGAAAATAAGCCACCATTTCTGGATAAGGCGCTGGGCCCACCACAGAGCCAATGGCAAACATACTGTTGTCCATGTCTTGCAAATACGCAGCAAAAGCACTGTCTACCGCTTCTTTTAAAGTGCCCGCACCTGCGGATACAGGCACCAGTTTTGCCCCTAAAATTTTCATGCGCGATACATTGGGATGTTCTTTGGCAATGTCCACAACGCCCATGTGAATTTCACAAGCTAAGCCCACCAATGCCGCCGCAGTGGCCAATGCAACGCCATGTTGGCCAGCCCCCGTCTCTGCAATGACTTTTTTCTTGCCTAATTTTTTGGCCAGCAGCACTTCGCCAATACAGTGATTGATTTTGTGGGCACCAGTGTGATTTAAATCTTCACGTTTGAGGTAAATCTGAGCACCACGTCTCGATAAAGTTTTGGCATGGTACAGCGGGCTTGGTCTGCCCACATAGGTTTGCTGCAGCCGCTGCATTTCAGCACAAAATTCCTTATCTCGAATAATTTCATGGAAGCCCGCTTCCAATTGTGCCAAAGCAACTTGCAAAGCGGGATGCTCAATTTTGCCACCATAATCGCCAAAAAAACCTTGATCATCGGGCCGCACCCATGCATTCAATCCTTCATGCGCCATTTGCGCTCCTTTTATGAATATTTTTTAAACAGCACCGCTCAACAGCCACGTTTACGACCCAACACATAAACAACCATGCATTCGCCTGTGTGACCGCTGCCTTCCACAATGTGATCAACGATCTCTTCACCAATCAGCCAATCCAATTCTGGCATGACTTTTTGAATATCAGTCAGCGTAGGCAACATATCAATGTCTTTCGGGCCGCCGGTAGCATATTGCAATTGTTGGGGATGGTACCAAACACCCACAAAACAGCCATTGGGTTTGAGTGCCGCTTGTACGGAAGTCAAAACCCGCCCGCGAATGGCAGAAGGCAAATGGCATAAATCGCCGTAACCACATCATAAACTGCCTGCCCCATCTCTAATTTCGCCAAATCAGCTACTTGAGTGCGTAACTTCACGCCACGATCATGTGCCAACATCTGAGCTTTTCTCAAGCCGACAACAGAGAGGTCCACACCCAGCACATCAAAACCTTGCTCGGCCAAATAGACCGCATTTCGGCCTTCACCTTCAGCCAGCCCCAAAGCCTTACCGCCTTTAGGCAACAGAGGCAAAACCCGACGCAAAAAGCGATGCGGCTCAACGCCATAATGGTATTCCGCTTTATTGTAACGCTCATCCCACTGATTCATGATGCCCTTTAAATTTGAGGCTGCCTGAAAAACTTTTTTTACCATCAAATGCACACAAAAACAACTTGGGTCGGTGCTGACCACATCAGCAAACCGACCCAAGTCATCAACACAGCCATTAAATTGACTTATTTCGTGGTGTATCCGCCGTTCACCAAAATTGTTTGTCCGGTCATCCACCAACCTTCGCTCACCATGAACACAATCCACGGCACAATATCAGCAATGTCGGTCAAGCCCGTTTTTGAAAAGGGCGACAAAGCAGCAGCCGTCTTGTGATAGGCCACTGCATCTGCCCCTTCTGCGGGATAGAAAAATGGCGTATCCATGGGACCTGGACCTATGGCGGTTACTGAAATTCCACGGGCCCCAAATTCTTTAGAGGCCGCGCGGGTGAAGTGTTCTACAGGCGCTTTCAAGCCCTCATATGCAGCGTAAAAAGGGGTGTAGGCGCCCAACAAAGAAGTCACCAATGTGCAAATTTTGCCATGCTCATTCAAGCGCATCCCTGCTTCTTTGATAAAGAAAAAAGCCGACTTGGCGTTTACCGCGCTCATGTCATCAAATTCGTCTTCACTGATTTCTGCCATCGGCTTTTTCAATACTCGGCCCACCGTATTCACGGCGATGTCGATTTTGCCGAAGCGACTTTCCACTTCATCAAACAATTGCGTGATGGCATTTGCTCGGGTTAAATCAGCCTGCACAGCCATGGCTTCTGCACCTGCTGCACGAATATCCGCCAGCACCGACTCGGCATCTGCCTTAGCTGCCGCGCTATGGTAATGGATGGCAACCGCTTGGCACCTTTATGGGCCAGTTCACGTGCTAACAACGCACCTAAATTTTTGGCGCCACCGGTAATCAAGGCCACTTTCCCTTGAATGATATTGGGGTTTGTCATGCTGATGCTCCTGTTGCGTGTTGTGATTGACAAACATCATTTTATTGAACAGAATTTTTATATAAAACCATCATTTTTGTTTTCTCTATTCATAATTTCTAAACAATCATGGACAAACTCACTTGCCTGCGCGTTTTTGCACACATTGCTCAGAGCGGCAGTTTCAGTCGTACTGCCGAGCGCCTGCGTCTACCAAGGGCCACAGTTTCACTGGCCATCAAGCAATTGGAGCAAGAATTGTCGGTGCGCCTTTTTTACCGCACTACTCGCCAGGTCCGGCTCAGTGAAGATGGTCAAGCACTGAAATTGCGGGCCGATACGGTATTGTCAGAAATGGACGCCATTGAACAATTGTTCCATGCAGAAAATCAGGAGCTCAGCGGCCATTTACATATAGATATGCCCAGCCGCATTGCCCGACGTTTGGTGATACCAGCTCTGCCCAGATGGTTGGCGTTGCACCCTAAACTCAATTTACACATCAGTGCCATTGACCGTTTTAGTGATTTGGTTCATGAAGGTATTGATTGCGCATTGCGAGTGGGCCGGCTGCCTGAAAGCAATTTAATTGCGAGGCCATTAGGGTGTTTTGATATGGTTAACGTGGCCAGTCCAGCGTATTTATCGCGCAAGGGGATACCCACAACGCCAGCTGATCTATCTGGGCACGATGTGGTGTGCTACCAACACCAACACAGCCTTCCAACCGCCAATTGGTTTTGGCAAGAAGCGGGTGAACCACTGCAATCCCAACTAAACAGCGTTTTGGTGGTGGACAATGCTGAGAATTATGTAGCCGCAGCGTTGGCGGGCATCGGTCTCATTCAGCTACCCCGTTATGATGTGGCTACTGACTTGCAAGCAGGTAGATTGGTTGAGGTTCTGCCTCTGTTTCGGCCAGATCCCATGCCTGTCCAACTGGTCTACGCCAACCGTTTACACGCCACTGTGCGCACCCGTGCGCTGATGACTTGGCTGGCGGAATTACTGCAACCTTGGACCCAAGCCGAAGCCACACCATCAGACTAGACCACCAGCGCAAATGGGATTACGCTCACGGCTGCATCACATAACAATCACAACACACGCCACTGCTGCCTACCCGTAAACCTTGGAGAAAAAATCGATGGATAACCGCATTGAACACGACAGCATGGGCGAAATCGCCGTACCCAATCATGTTTATTGGGGTGCACAAACCCAACGCAGCTTGCGTAATTTTGATATTGGCGGAGAAACCCTGCCACCAGCCATAATTCAAGCCATGGCTTTGGTGAAGAAAGCGGCGGCCATTACCAATCAGGAGTTGGGCCGGCTGGACAGAACACGCACCGACTTAATTGTGCGCGCGGCAGAAAAGATTTTGGCCGGTGAATTGGCCGATCAATTTCCCTTGGTGGTATGGCAAACAGGCTCGGGTACACAAAGCAATATGAACATGAATGAAGTGCTCGCCAATGTCGCCAATGAGCTGGCGGGTCAACCCCGCGGCAGCTACCAGCCCGTCCACCCTAATGATCATGTGAATCACGCCCAATCCACCAATGATTCTTTCCCTACCGCCATCCATGTTGCAGCGGCCATTCAAATCAACCAGCAACTGATTCCACGCATGCGCGCCCTGCGCGACACCTTATCAGCAAAGGCCGAGTCGTTTAAAGACATCGTGAAAATTGGCCGAACCCACCTGCAAGATGCGACTCCGTTAACCTTAGGACAAGAATTCAGCGGCTATGTAAGCCAATTGGAACATAGTTTGGCACGCTTACAGCAGGCTTGGTGGGTTTGTATGAGCTACCTTTAGGTGGGACAGCGGTAGGCACAGGGCTTAATAGTCACCCTTTGTATGCCGAGCGCGCAGCCGAACAAATGACGTTACTGACTGGATTACCGTTCGTTACGGCGCCCAACAAATTTGAGGCATTAGCGGCACGCGATGCCGTGGTTTTTGCTTCAGGCTGCCTGAAAACTTTGGCCGTCAGCTTAAATAAAATTGCCAACGATGTACGCTGGCTGGCAAGCGGCCCGCGTTGCGGCATTGGCGAAATCACCATTCCGGCGAATGAACCAGGTTCCAGTATTATGCCAGGTAAGGTCAACCCAACCCAATCAGAAGCGATGACCATGGTCGCGGCCCAAGTGATCGGCAATGACACGACCATCAGTATGGCTGGGGCCAACGGCAATTTTGAATTGAATGTATATATGCCAGTGCTGGCATTCAACCTTTTACAATCCATCCGTTTGCTGGCCGATGCTTGCCGGAGCTTTGATTTGCGCTGTGCCCAGGGGATAGAGCCAGTACGCGAAAAAATCGACGCCAATCTTCATCACTCACTGATGCTGGTCACCGCATTAAACCGCCACATTGGTTATGAAAAAGCCGCTAAAATCGCCAAAACCGCTTACCAGCAAAACCTTAGTTTGAAACAAGCAGCACTGAATTTGGCTATTTAACCGCCGCAGAATTTGACCAATGGGTAATCCCGGAAGAGATGATTCATCCAAGTTGAAGCCATAGCAAGATGTGGATAACCTTTAGGACTGGGCATTAATTTTGAATCATATGCCATGCACTCAAAAGGCTGCTTGAAATTTTTCAGGCAGCCTTTTGATATAACATCGCCTCAAACAATAACCATTGATTCTATATCGGGGATATCACTCTTTATATTATTTATTAAGCTCAATCGGCAAAGCTGTGTACTTCTTCAGGGAAACTTTGGTCTTTCACAGCCTGCACATAAGCGGCCACAGCTGCCTGAATGCTGGCTTGACCTTGCATAAAATTGCGCACAAATTTAGCGGTTTTCCCAGGAAAGATGCCCAACATATCGTGCATCACCAAAACCTGACCATCACAATCTACGCCAGCACCAATACCGATGGTGGGACAAGCAAGGCTGTGTGTCACTCGCTTGGCCAAACCACTGGGCACACACTCCATCAAAACCAGATCAGCCCCGGCTTCATCATGAGCCCGCGCATCTTGAAACAAGGCCTCGGCCGCAGCATCGCCTTTGCCTTGCACTTTATAGCCACCAAACGCATTCACAGATTGGGGCGTAAGCCCGATGTGAGCACACACCGGAATACCACGTTGTTGCAAAAAGTGCGTGGTCTCCGCCATCCATATCCCACCCTCTAATTTCACCATGTGCGCGCCGGCTGCCATCAATTCAGCAGATGCAGAAAATGCCTGCTCTTTATTTTGTTGATAAGCACCAAAAGGCAAATCAGCCACAATCATGGCATGTTGATTCCCGCGCGCCACCGCAGCGGTGTGATAACACATATCTCGGAGGCTAACCGGAAGGGTCGAGCTTTGACCTTGCACCGCCATGCCTAAAGAATCACCAATCAACAGCACATCCACCCCAGCTTCATTCATCAAGCTGGCGAAGCTGGCCTCATAACACGTCAGCATGGCGATTTTCTCACCTTTGCTTTTCATGGCTCGTAAAGTATTAATCGTGATCATTGTCCCCTACCTTCCTTCAAGCGAAACGCCGGCTTCGGTTACCGGCGTTTGATGGGTTTTATCTTAAACAGCGCTATTGCTTTGGTCAAGACCGCCTTTCAGGCTGCCTGAACGGCATTGCTTATTCGCTCAAATTCAAATAATGACGGCTGCCTTTCATATTGGCAATGGTGCGCAACAGCAGCTCAAAATGGTCATCATTACCCATAAAATCCAGTTCGTTGGTATTGGCAATCAGCAAAGGCGCATGTTGGTACAGATGGAAAAAACGGCGATATTCATCGTGAATTTGTTGTAAGTAGCCCGCAGGGAACAAATTCAACATATTATCGTTGCGGCTACGAATGCGTTTTTCCAAAACTTCATCATCGGCTTCCAGATAAATCACCAAATCTGGCACCGGAAACTCAGGCATCACTTTTTGTTTTAATTGCCAATACAATGTTTGCTCGTCGTTGCGCAGAATCACTGGCACATAAATCTGATCTTTCTCCAACAAAAAATCAGCAATCACCCGCTGATTGCGCTCATCCTCGGTTTGAATCACATTCAAAGCCTCGCAGCGGCGCACCAAAAAATGCAACTCAGTGGCCAAACCATGATTTGCCGCATTCAAATAAAATTGCTCCAAAAAAGGATTGCGTTCGGGTGCTTCCGTGAGTAGCATGGCATCAAAATATTGTGCCAAACGGCGGCTTAAAGCCGATTTACCACTGCCTATCGAACCTTCCACAACAATATAGCGGTAATGCATGATTTATCCCTTTAATATTCCCAGTATCCAATGTGTTTTAGCACTAAAGCGGCGCAACCGCTTCATCAGGCTTGTTCTGCAATAATTGCTGCGCCAATTGAACGGCCGTCCCATGCTCGCCTATCGGATAATCGGGCATGATCTGAGCCAGAGGCACCATCACAAATGCCCGTTCATGTGCCCGTGGATGCGGCAAATCCAGTTCAGAAGAATGAAGCGATTGGCCACCATAATCTACGATATCCAAATCCAAAGTGCGTGGTGCGTTACGGAAACTGCGCACACGACCAAAGCGATTTTCCAAATTTTGCAATGCCTGTAACAAATCATGTGCATCTAATGTGGTGGACACCAGCATCACTGCATTCACAAAATCCGGCTGAGCCGCATAGCCAACTGGCTTGGTTTGGTATAGTGAAGATACATGCTGCACAATCACCCCTGGCAACAAGCCGACAGCTTCAATAGCAGCCTGAACCTGTTGTGCAGGCTGATCTAAGTTTGAGCCCAAGGCAATCACTGCCATTACGCTGGTTCGCATGTCAATCTGCATCTTGGCTAATCTCTGCCGCTTTCGCTTTATTGCGTGGTTTGCGGCGGCGTTTGCGGTTTTGAGGCACACCAGATTCGGCAGGCGCGTTCTGAATCAATTGTTGTTGCCCCTCATGATCAGCTGCCTGAAAATCATGCCACCACTGTACCAACGCCATGGGTACTTCACCCAGTTGCGCCCGCAGGCTTAAAAAATCATACGCCGCCCGGAATCGAGCTTGACTCAGTAAACGAAATGGCCGCGTTCCCTTGCGCGCCTCAAACTGTGGCTGCAATACCCAAATTTCACGCATGGTAATGCCATAACGTTGTGGCACGCCCCAACTTTGATCCATTTGGGCGCGCACATCGGCTATGGCCGCATTCAGCGCGGCCGCAGGGCGCATGCCCTGTGCTTGATAGCGCAACCACAAAGCCAACACTTGCGGCCACAATACCGCGGCCAAAACAAACCCCATGGAGACTGATTTATCAGCACGCAAACGCTCATCCGTATTTTTTAAGGCCAGTGAAGCCATGTTGGTGGCCGTTTTATCAGCACCGGTTGCCAGCGCATCCAACAATGGATGGACATGCCCCGATAAGCCCAATGCATGAATCTGTTGTAAACAGTTTTGTGCATGGCCGGAAAACAGAATTTTTAAGATTTCATCAAATAACCGGGCTGGCGGTTCGCGACGCAATAAATCGGCACACGGGATAATGTCACTGGCGGTGGCCCCTTCTACCGAAAAACCCAATTTTCCCGACAAGCGCGCTGCACGCAACATGCGGACAGGATCCTCTTGATATCGCGCCGCAGGTTCACCAATCATCACCAATTTTTTTAAACGAATATCGTCCACACCATGATGAAAATCCACCACTACTTGATCAATGGGATCGTAATACAAAGCATTGGCGGTAAAATCACGTCGCTGCGCATCCTGCTCTTGAGAACCAAAACTCACGTCTCGCATGATGCGCCCCAATTCATTTTGGGTATGTACGGGCCCGCCCCGAAAAGTCGTGACTTCTATGGTTTCTGGACCTACCATCACATGCACAATCGGGAAACGTCGCCCTACAATGCGGCTACGGCGAAATAGTTTACGCACTGCTTCTGGTGGTGCATCGGTGGCCACATCAAAGTCTTTGGGTTCCACGCCCAATAGTAAATCACGCACGGCGCCACCCACAATATAAGCTTCGAAACCGCTTTGCTTGAGTCGCTTGATCACTTTTTCAGCCGCAAAGCTGATGGATTCCGCATGAATGCCGTGCTCGTTAAAAGACAACACCTGCCGAGATAATTTGGCCGTTTTCGCTTTTCCCGGTAAAACTTTATTCAGCCATTTTTTCAACATAATGGACACTATCATATACACAAAAAAGGGCGGCACAGGGCCGCAAGTGGCCTAGTATAACCCAAACAAAGTGGGCATCGGCAGCACATGCCACAGAAATCCATAGCATTGACCCCAAGTATCAAAGGAAATCACTTCCCCAACACAGGGCCGCTCCGCTATAATTCGCACACTTGTTTTTTGTCAAAAGAACACATCATGTACCAATATAAATCTGATACTACCCAATTTCTAGACGCTTATCTTGAAGAGCATCCCGAAGAAAAAACCAAACAGCTACAACACCGTGGCATGCTGTGGGATGTTGCACTCAACCCTGAAGATGAAGCCAATTTCAAAGCGGCTAGCCTGCCCAAAAAAGGCTACAGCTATCAATCCGAGTAACTATTTCTTGATTGATGGGCAATGCACAGCCCTCATCATGGATTTAGCATGAGTGACACAAGTTGGGGCGTTTCTCCTCGGTTGATCGACTATCTGCGCGACATCAATCCAACAGAATCGCCCATATTGGCAGACATCCGAGCGGAAACAGCGCGCCATCGAAAGGGTAAAATGGCCATTGCCCCGGAGCAGGCACTGTGGTTGGTTTGGCTCGCACGGCTACTCAATGCAGAAGCTTATTTAGAAATCGGTGTGTTTACTGGATACAGCAGCACGGCAATGGCCCTGGCTATGCCAGAACATGGTCGTATCACTGCCTGCGACATCAATGTCACTTATACCAATATTGCCCAATATTTTTGGCAACAAGCTGGTATGGCGCACAAAATTGATCTTCACCTACAGCCAGCAATATTAACCTTAAACGAACTGATTGCGAATGGGTTCAGCAACCATTACGATATGGCCTTGATTGATGCCGACAAATGGCCCACTGTCGCTTATTTTGAACGCTGCCTGAACCTGGTACGCCCAGGTGGCGTGATTGCGATAGACAATGTGTTATTGCATGGGCGCGTATCACTGAGCGCATTGCCCAATCAGATTGAATCGGCAAGCATCACTGCCATGGATGCGTTCAATCGCAGCTTGCGGCAAGACAGTCGGATTCACGTGCTTACCCTACCCATCGGTGATGGCTTAACTTTGGTGCAAAAAAAACATGACTAAATCTGTGTGGGCTCGCTGCCCCAGTCTCAGCGAGGAACTGCATAATAACGATAATAACGGTAGTTGGATAAAGTCTGTAAGCATCGTGTTCATTGGTGCGGTGTTGAGTGCATGCAACAGCACAATGCCCACCTCAGCACAGATTCCAAGCACACATTTGACCCAAAATACCGCAATGAGCCAACCTGATTCTCATTCCAGCTCAGCCCAAATGGCTTCGCTGCCAACACCTACTTTGCAATTAATAGAACAACAACTACAAAGCATACAAGCACAGCTGGACGGATTGCAAAACCAAATGAACGAATTGCGCAACCAGCAAGTGGCACTGACCCAAGTGATCGGCTTACGTGGTCATGCAAACTCGCGCCAACCAATGGCCGCAGCGCATTCAGGCAGCTCTAATGTATTGGCGCAAGCAAAAAATTGGTATCGAGCAGGTTTGTATGCACAAGTGATTACTGCTTTGCGGGGTGCGGATGGTGGCGGTAATGGTAATGCGGCCGCTCAAGAAAGCATGTATTTGCTTATGCAAAGCCACCGCAGGCTTAATAATTGTGAATCTGTCATTAATATTGGCAATCGCTTTGCCAATCGTTTTCCTACCCATCCACGAGCGGCAGAAGTGCTGTATCAAGTTGGTCAGTGCCAGATGCGGATGCAACAATCTGACATAGCGCGGGTCACCTGGCGAAAACTCATCGGCATATACCCAGACAGCGCTGCTGCAAAACAAGCGTGGCAACAATTAAATCGTTAATTTATTAGGATTTCCAATTATGAACGCACAAGTGGGCATCATCATGGGCAGCAACAGTGATTGGCCAGTGATGCAGCAAGCTGCCTTATTTTTACAACAATTCGATGTGCCTTATGAAGCCCGCGTGGTATCGGCACACCGCACCCCTGACTTGATGTTTGAATACGCAGAAAATGCACGGGAACGAGGCATTAAAGCCATCATTGCAGGTGCAGGTGGTGCTGCACACCTACCGGGTATGGTGGCCGCCAAAACCACGGTACCTGTATTGGGGGTTCCCGTACCCAGCAAATACCTGCGAGGTGAAGATTCTTTGCTGTCCATCGTACAAATGCCCAAAGGCGTTCCTGTGGCCACTTTTGCGATCGGTGAGGCGGGTGCCGCCAATGCAGCGCTATTTGCCATTTCATTATTGGCCAATGAAGACACGCGATTGGCGCAGGCATTATCCAAATTTCGCCAACGCCAGCAAGAAACCGTATTGGCCATGTCGCTCCCTGACATCGAAGTGCCCGCTTCTGGAGCTTGATTGCTCTGCATGGTGAGCCAGACAGCGGCGAGAAATCATTGGCTGCATTCAAAAAATTCAAAAGCGATGCCATTTTGTGCACCGCTTTTTTGCTTGGTGTTATGACTATGACACTTTCGACCATACCTCAAATCAATTGAGTTATCGCATCGTGGGCCCATTTCTTGGCAATGAACACAAACAACGAACTTCTCAAATACGGGCCTGTTTACGCCATAGCGTTGATTAAGGCTGCTTGCGGCTTCTTTGTCAACAACACGCCCGCTTCCATATGCGGTGTCATCGGGAATTGATCAAATAAAGCCATTTTGGCGATATCATGTGTCGTCGACAAAGTGTGCACATTACGTCGCAATGTTTCTGGGTTACACGAAATATAGATAATGTGGTTAAACGTGCTCAATAAAGCCAATGTTTGTGCATCTATCGCGCGGCGGATCGACGAATACGGTAGAAAACCGGTAATCCGCCAACACAATATTTTGCTCTTGCAAGCGCCGAAATTCGCGCACACCTTGGTAGGCTTGCGTAAATTCTTCCGCAGACAATCGCGCAATGGCGATATTGCTAATGTGGTTGGCCGCGATATTGATCTGGGCTGCCTGAACCGACGTTTTCGAAACTTCTGTGGCCAATACACGATTAAAACAATGAGATAGTGGCAAGGTAAAATTACCATTGCCACAATAAAGCTCCAATAAATCACCACCCAATCCCTGTGCCGCGTCTGTGGCCCAGGACAGCATTTTTTCGCACACCACGGCATTGGGCTGGCTAAAAGCCCCTTCTGGTTGGCGATACGTATATACACAGTCGTGCACTTGTAGGGTTTCGGTGACGAAATCCTGGCCCACCACCCATTTGTGTCCGCGACTGCGTCCAATCACCGAAATATTCAATTGCTGGCTAAGTTGATGGGCAGCCTGCAGCCATTCTTCATCCAGTTTGCGGTGATAAATCAGGCTAACCAGCGTATTGCCATTCAGCGTGGTTAAAAATTCCACTTGATACAAGCGCTGTTGCAACACAATATTTGTTTGCAACGCATGCAATAATACCGGCATCAAATGGCTAATGTGTTGATGTGCTGCTGCAAAGGTCTGCATTTTGATGATGTTATGCGCACCAGCTTTTTCACCCGGCGCAAACATCGCGTAGCTGAGTTCATCTCCATCACGCCAAATACGAAATTCAGCGCGCATGCGCCAATGCTGCTCAGGTGACTCAAACACGGTGATGGGCGGCAACATACAATCGGCAAATAAATTTTCTATTTGGCGGATTTTTTCTTGTAGTTGAGCATTATATTCAGCGCTGACCATAACCATCCATCAAAACTTAAAAACGCGCATTATAAGGGTTTCAGGCCGCCCGTCACAAACTTACTGAGATTCCCGCACATCACGAAGTACTATCTGTCCATAGCGATCATCTTCAATCATGGCCGCTATCCATTTCGCTGTCGCTTCACTGCTTTGCAGCAAACCGTGGTGATGTAAATCAACAAATTGCTGACGCAGTGGAAAGGATGTGTGATCGCTGTCTCGGATGGTTTCCTGCATGCCCGTATCCACCACGCCCGGAGCAATGCTGGCAATGCGCACGCCGATATGACCTTCCGCAGCCACCACCGCTGCATGCTGATCCAACGCTGCTTTGGTGGAACCATACACACTCCAACCAGGATAGGTCTTCCGCGCCGCACCGCTGCTGATGTGCGCTATGCGAAAATCTTGTGTGGGCTTCATCAGTGCCATGAGCGCATTGCTCAGTAGCAAAGGCGCTGTCACGTTCAAAGCCACCGCTTGGCTGATGGCCATATCATCTTGCTGACCTAATATGGCATTAGGCACTACTGAACCAGCATTGTTGATGAGCACCACCGAAGTAGCGCTCTGAATCGATCGTTGCCAAGCCTTGGTTTTTAAAAATGCCATCAATTGACCACTATCGGCCAGATCCAGAGCAGTTTGATGCAATTGCGCCGAGCTGATTGGCCATTTCTGTCGCGATATGCCCCAAACCGCACAATGAGATTGCTGCAAGTAATGCTCGGCTAACGCCTTCCCTAAGCCTTTGCTGTGACCGGTGATGATGACCAATACAGGTGCTGTCATAAATAGGCTTTCAGAATTTCAGGCAACTTTATAGTACCATTAACACCTACCACTTGGACTGACAACATGACTTGCCCATCGGATACGACGCCGCTTATTGAGCTCTCGATTCCGCCCAAAGCTGTAGCCATACTGAAAACAGAAGGCATCCACACCCGTGGAGATTTACACCGCTGCGGGCCTGTGTATGCTTTTTTATTGCTGAAAGCTGCTGCTCTTGGGGTAACTGAAAGCCTATTGTGGCGACTGGTACAGGCCGCCGATACGCAAACCCATTGGCCACCCACCCTCGCTGAAAAACAATCATGGCATGACGCCATACGCCAACATCCGCCAGTCGCGATATTTCCACCAACAAATATCATGCAAAGTTGGATGGCCAAAGCATTAGATCAAGCCCGCTTGGCGCTGCAATATCAGGAGGTACCGGTGGGCGCGGTTATCGTTCGTGAGAATACCTTGATCGCCGCCGCACACAACCAATGCGTGACACACCACAATGTCAGCCATCACGCCGAAATTCAAGCACTCAACTTGGCTGGCATGGTCACCAATAATTACCGGCTCGATGGCTGTGATGTGTATGTCACACTTGAGCCTTGTGCCATGTGTGCCAGTGCACTAATACAAGCGCGGGTACGGCGTGTTATTTTTGGCGCAACAGAGCCTAAGACAGGCGCTGCAGGCAGTGTACTGAATCTTTTTAATGAGCCTAAATTAAATGCGCACACGGCTTGCCGTGGTGGTGTTCTGGCTTCAGAAAGCCAAGCACTGCTGCAAACGTTTTTCCAACATCGGCGCTAGCCAATACAAATGGATAAACTCTGCCCTATTTGTTTTCTAAATCAAGCAATAAAAGTTTAAAAAATAGGCTGCTTGAAAAACAGCCCAATTTGAAGGTTGGGCTGTCGATTTATTTCACTTAACTGATTGTCAATGCGCGTCTGCAGTTTCGATTTTTCGTTTGCTGCGCTTTTTTGATGATGGAAACACCAGCACCACCTCATCTTTATCCGCAACATAATCAATGAGGACATCCCCACCCGCACTGAGGCGACCAAATAACAACTCATCCGCCAATAATGTGCGAATGCGATCTTGAATCAAGCGATTCATGGGGCGGGCACCCATGGCGGGGTCAAACCCTGTTTTGGCCAAAAACATACGCAACGCCGGGGTGAATTCCACCACCACTTGCCGAGCCAATAGCTGCTGCTCCAAAGCCATTAGGAATTTATCGACCACGCGTTCAATCACTTGCTCGTCCAGCGGTTCGAAAGCCACCACTGCATCCAATCGATTACGAAACTCTGGGGTAAAGGTTTTTTTGATAACCCCGAGACTGTCCGCGCCTTCTCGCTGGCCCGTAAAGCCCAAATTGGGTTTGGCCAACTCGGACGCACCGGCATTGGTTGTCATGATGATAATCACATTGCGAAAATCTGCACTGCGACCATTATTATCGGTAAGCGTGCCATGATCCATGACTTGCAACAGCACATTATAGATATCAGGATGGGCTTTTTCGATCTCATCCAAAAGCAACACACAAAATGGCTGTTTGCCAATGGCCTCGGTAAGCAAACCACCTTGCTCAAAGCCCACATATCCTGGTGGCGCGCCGATCAGACGAGATACAGCATGGGATTCCATATATTCCGACATATCGAAGCGTTGTAACGGTACACCCAGAGATGCTGCCAACTGCTTGGCCACCTCTGTTTTACCCACACCGGTAGGGCCTGCAAACAAAAAACTACCTATGGGTTTATCAGCCTGATTTAAACCAGAGCGCGCCATTTTCACCGCAGCCACCAATGCATCAATGGCCTTATCCTGACCAAACACCACATTTTTCAAATCTCGTGCCAAGTAGCGCAAAATTTGTTTATCATCATGGGATACAGTTTTTTCTGGGATACGCGCAACCTTAGCCACAATGGCTTCAATTTCGCTTTTACCAATGGTCTTGCGCTGCTTGGATTTGGGTAAGGTTTTTTGCGCGGCTGCGGCCTCATCCATGACATCAATGGCTTTATCAGGCAAAAATCGCTCATTAATATAACGAGCCGACAACTCGGCCGCAGCCGTCAAAGCATCATGCGTATACCGCACTTGGTGAAATTGTTCAAAAGCCGGTTTCAACCCATTCAAGATGGCTACTGTTTCCGAGATAGTCGGCTCAATCACGTCAATTTTTTGAAAGCGCCGGCTCAAAGCATGGTCTTTATCAAAAATAGTCCGATACTCGCTGTAGGTAGTTGCACCTATACAACGCAAAGTCCCCTTGGCCAAAGCTGGCTTCAGCAAATTAGATGCATCCATCGTGCCACCAGAAACACTGCCCGCACCAATGATGGTATGTATTTCATCTACAAACAACACGGCCTTATTCAGCGCACTTAATTCTTTGATAACGGCCTTCATGCGCGCTTCAAAATCACCACGGTATTTGGTCCCCGCCAGCAAGGCCCCCATATCCAGAGAAAATACCACTGATCCTTTAAGCACATCAGGCACTTTGTCATGCACCAGTCGATGAGCCAATCCTTCAGCCAGCGCGGTTTTACCCACACCGGCCTCGCCCACCAGTAAAGGATTATTCTTCCGGCGCCGGCATAGTGTTTGCACCATACGTTGCATTTCATCTGCACGCCCGATCAATGGATCAATTCGCCCAGCCAAGACTTCCCGGTTTAAATTAATGGTGTATTGATCCAGGGCACTGGCTTGATTTTTTGCGTGCCCACTGTTTTCATTAGCCGAATCAGAGGATCGAGACGGTGCTTCTTCAATTTTTAATGCGCCGTGGGCAATATAACGCAACACATCCAAACGCCCTACCGATTGCAAATCTAAGAAATATACTGCATGACTGTCTTTCTCAGACATCAATGCCACTAACACGTCTAAAGGCAATACCTCATCTTTATCGGCAGCCTGAACATGTACCATCGCCCGCTGCAATACCCGCTGGAAACCCATGGTTGGTTGTGTTTCCACTTTTGCCAATTCGCTTTCAGGCAACGTTGGCGTGTTGTCTGTGATACTGCTCATCAGTTGTTCGCTGAGCAAAGGATAATCGACGCCCATTGCTTTTAATACCTCAGCCACATCATCACTTTGCTCCATTAACGCCAGTAGCAAATGCTCGATGCCAATAAACTCATGCCGCCGAGCGCGCGCATCAGCATAAGCATATTGTAAAATTTTTTCCAATTGAGCCGAAATCATGATTGGCCTCCTGCCCTAATGGCATGATGAGTGGGGATACAGTGGCTATATTGGCACCTTTATGGCGCATTCAAGTTATGATGAACCAATTCCCTAGAATAGCCTGAATTAAAGAAAACAATGATTGGTTCCACAACTGAAGATTAAGTTGTTTATGCCAGTTCTACCACACACATCAAAGGATATCCAGCCTCTTGTGCACTGCGCAAGACTTGTTGGCATTTTGTGTCTGCAATATCTTTTTGGTATATCCCGCACAGTCCTTTGCCTGTTTGATGCACCAAGAGCATTACGGCCATGGCCCGGGTGTGTGGCAAATGAAAAATCTCCGTCAGCACATCCACGACAAAATCCATGGGAGTATAGTCATCATTAAGCAACAACACGGCATAGCGCCGCGGTGGCGTTAACTGTTGCTCGGCAATTTGTGTAGATTCTGTTTGTCGCGTGGGTAAAGCAGTCATGAAACGCTTTCGATGATGGGGGTCTGTGTGTTTTTTGGTAAACAAGTAGGTAATTTTATCATTTTTTTCTCACACTGCTTGACGTTCATCTTGAACCTATGTAAAAAGACTAAAGCAAGTCAGGCATTGACCGCTTAACAAGGGATTGGTTATATAACCCAAACTTTTGAGAAGCTGCCATGCCGCTTCGCAGTTTTTTTATTATGTTTTTAGTATAGGAAGTTTCATGGCAACTGGTATTGTTAAGTGGTTTAACGACGCTAAAGGTTTTGGTTTCATTACTCCGGATGAAGGTGGTGAAGATTTGTTCGCTCACTTCTCTGCGATCAACATGAATGGTTTCAAAACCTTAAAAGAAGGTCAACGCGTTTCTTTTGACGTAACCACCGGCCCTAAAGGCAAACAAGCGTCAAACATTCAAGCTGCATAACATTTAACCGGTTGTCCGGTTAAACGCTTCGGCATCAATGGCAGGTTTACCTGCCATTTATTATGCCCATCTGTTTTGTTTTTAGAACATTTTCTCGTTCATTCTTAAGTTTGATGGCCATACCAAAGGCATAGTCCATATATTCTGTAGTGTGGCTAACATATCGCATGGCCTCTGTATCAAGACCAAGCAATCAGTACCTCAGAAAAATTTTCCACTCATCGAACCTAGCGACGCCTTTTCGGACTTAACGGCGTATTTTGCTCTACTTGCCAGATGGCTCTTAAGCCAGAGTCTCCAAGTGGGGTTTGTCCACGCAAGCCGATAAAAGAACCATGGTCAACCAAGCCTGTTGGCATGACTGCACGATCTGATGCTGCCATCTTACTAGAGGCCTGCATATCTGTGTGTGTGACTGCCATACCAGCTTTAATCTCCCCATAAAGCTGACATCAGCCCACGCACCGCCAGCTAACATCCAGCCCAAACAAAACAGTAAATACCTCATTACCATTCTCCAATCGTATTGTTGCTCATATTAACGTCTAAACCACCATTTTGTTAGGCGTTTACCGAGTTTAACTACCCAATTAATTTAATAAATCTGCACCATCTATGCTCAATTATTATCTTGGTATGAGAATTTTGTTACTTGGCCAAGCTTATTTATATCTTATAGAAGCGAATGGGCTGCCTGAATATTAAATTAATAACTAGAGATAACCTACATGCCACTGGGATTGCGTTTTTTAAAGCATTATAATGGCGGGCTAATCCAAATTGATTACTCATTTTAATATTAATAAGGTATGCTCTATGAGCAATTTCCACTCTTTAGAAGATACACGCAAACTCATTCATTCATTATTGCAATACATGGTCAGAAATAAAGGCTCAGATCTATTTATCACCGCCGGTTTTCCACCCGCCATGAAGCTCAATGGTCAAGTCACTAAAATTACGGATAAACCATTAACCGCGGAGCACACTGCCCTCATCGCTAAAGCGCTGATGAACGATAAACAAGCCAAAGAATTTGCTGAATGCAATGAATCCAATTTTGCCATTAGCTTGGCCGGTGTTTCTCGCTTCCGTATTAATGCCATGATCCAACGGGGTGCAACAGCTTTGGTCTGCCGAGTCATCACCAGCGATATCCCTCAATTTGAAACATTGAACTTACCGAAGGTTCTGCAAAAAGTAATCATGGCAAAACGCGGATTGGTTATTTTTGTGGGCGGAACTGGCTCTGGTAAATCAACATCCATGGCATCGTTGATTGACTACCGCAATGAGCATTCATTTGGTCACATCATCACCATTGAAGACCCCATTGAATTTGTGCACCAACATAAAAACTGCATCATTACACAGCGTGAAGTCGGCGTTGATACCGAAAATTGGTTTGCAGCACTGAAAAATACCTTGCGTCAAGCACCTGATGTGATATTAATTGGCGAAATTCGTGATCAAGAAACCATGGAATATGCTTTGTCATTTGCAGAGACCGGCCATCTGTGTTTGGCCACGCTCCACGCCAACAGTGCTAATCAGGCCCTAGATCGCATTGTTAATTTTTTTCCAGAAGATAGGCATGCGCAATTATTTGCAGACTTATCATTGAATTTAAAGAGTTTCATTTCACAAAGACTGATACCCCAAAAAGATGGAAATGGACGTGTAGCGGCCGTGGAAATTTTACTCAATTCACCGTTAGTGGCTGACTTAATTGCCAAAGGTGAAACTGCCGCGGTAAAAGAAATCATGGCGAAATCACACGATATCGGCATGCAAACCTTTGACCAATCGTTGTTCAATTTATATGAAGCGGGCGCCATCAGTTATGAAGAAGCCTTGAAAAACGCGGATTCTATTAATGATTTACGGCTAAATATCCAATTAAACGGCCAGAAACACCCACACCAAAATGATGATTTGGCTTTAAATCAACTGTCTATTGTTGATTTAGATGAGCCCGATGCAGCTCAATCTCCATCTTTATGATCATTCCAAATGAACAATTTCATTATGACTTTCGAGTACATGGCAAGGGCATTCAGAATCGATGCACTTATTATGATTGGCTCGAATAATGACGTTTAGCCACTTGCGGATGTGCTCGCAAACGGCTTTTAAAAGAATTGGCACCTAGGTTTTCAAACATAGGATTGGCGGGGTCGGCTTCCGGCCCTAAAGCCAAGGCAGCGTACGAAGCAGGCAAACTCAATAAATGTACTTTGCTGTCCAAATTGGGTGCCAAAAAATAGCAAATAGAATAACGATCCTCACCAGAATGTGGTGCCACTACTCGATGCACATTGGCCCGTAAATAGCCATTGGTGGCCAATTCTAGAATCTCACCGATATTGATCACGAAAGAGTCTGGTACATACGGCACATCTACCCAGCCGGTATCGGTTTCTACTTGCAAACCGCCCACCTTGTCTTGCCAAAGTAATGTCAAGATATCGGTGTCTTTATGTGCACCAACACCCTGTGTATCGGCTTCAGCACTGGCAGTAGGATAACGCACCAGTTTCAATAAATGCACCGGCGGATCAGCAATCAAATCATCTAAAGCATGCTCATCTTGACCCAATGCCACCAAGAAGGCACGCAATAAGCGAATGGCCACCGCGCGCATGGTCTGCTGGTAGTACAAAATGGTGGGCTTGAATTCAGGCAACCCTTCGGGCCATAAATTGGGGCCTTGTAATTGCAGCCACGGTTTATCGCTTGGCCGATTAGGCCACAGCGGCAGTTCAGCACCAATATCAATTTGTTCGCGGCCATCAGGCTTTGCTTGTGTGTACTCTTCTTTCGGTCCGGTGTAACCCCGAAAATGGGGCGAATAAAGCATATTGATTTGCTGTTTTTGCGTCAATGGCTGCTCAAAAAATGCTTTACCTTGTTGCAATACAGTTTGGATTTGTGCATTCGGCACGCCATGGCCAACCAGATAAAAAAAACCAATATTGCGCGCCACTTCACGAAGATGTGCATAAAATTCGGCCCGTTCTTGCGGCCGATCCAACTTCGCTAAATCAATAATAGGCAAAGCATTCATCATTCATCTCTTTAATCTGACTCCCAGAAATTATAACGGCCTTAAACGCCGCCATTCAGAATACTTGGCACTATGTATCAACTTCCTGGCTATAAGCATCAAAAAAGGCAGCCTTAAGGCTGCCTGAAAAGAAAAAACATTACTGTGTTCGCAGCTCTTTGCGCAAAATTTTGCCTACATTGGATTTCGGCAATTCATCCCGGAACTCAATATCTTTAGGCACTTTATAGCCTGTCAATTCTTTGCGGCAGTAGGCAATAATGTCTTCTTTAGTGATTTTGGGGTCTTTTTTCACCACAAACAACTTAATCGCCTCCCCAGATTTCTCACTGGGCACACCAATACACGCCACTTCCAAAATTCCCGGCATGGCAGCCACCACATCTTCAATCTCATTCGGATACACATTGAATCCAGACACCACAATCATGTCTTTTTTGCGGTCAACTAAACGCACAAAGCCTTGTTCATTGATTTCCGCAATATCGCCTGTGGCCAAAAATCCTCTGTTATCAATCGCTTTAGCGGTCTCATCTGGCCGCTGCCAATAACCCTTCATCACCTGAGGGCCTTGTATCCATAATTCGCCCACTTCATTGATGCCCAAGACCTTACCCTCGCCATCTCGAATCTCAATATCAGTATTGGGAATAGGCAAGCCGATGGTGCCTGTATATTCTTTGATGTTCAGAGGATTGACACAAGCACCCGGGCTGGTTTCTGTTAAACCATAGGCTTCAATCAATGGAATCCCTGTGACTTTTTTCCATTCCAATGCCACTGCTTTTTGCACAGCCATGCCACCGCCCAATGCGATTTTCCAAGAAGAAAAATCAATGCTGGAAAAATCTTTATTGTGTATCAATGCATTGAATAAAGTATTCACGCCAGTGATGACCGTTACTCGATTATTTTTCAATTCTTTCACAAACCCCGGGATATCACGCGGATTGGTGATGAGAATATTTTTGGCACCATGCTTGGTGAAGATCATCAGGTTTACAGTCAGTGAAAAAATATGGTACAGCGGCAAGGCAGTAATCACTACTTCTTCGCCATCTTTGACTTTAGACTTTACCCACTCTCCCGCCTGCTGCATGTTGGCAACGATATTTCCATGGGTAAGCTCTGCGCCTTTGGCCACACCAGTGGTGCCACCGGTGTATTGCAGAAAAGCCAAATCATCTAAAGTTAATGGAATTTCTTGAAATGGCTGTTGCCTGCCAGCAGACAACGCCTGTTTAAAACTGACAGCCTGTGGTATCCGATATTCGGGTACCATTTTCTTGATCCGACGCACCACAAAATTCACGATGCCGCCTTTAAGCCAGCCCAACATATCACCGATACTGCCCACAATCACATTTTTGACACCGGTGCGGGGTAAAACCAGTTCCAAGGTATTGGCAAAGTTTTCCAGCACCACAATTGTTGAAACTTGGGCATCATTAAGTTGGTGTTCCAATTCACGCGGGGTGTATAAAGGATTGACATTCACCACCACACAGCCAGCCTGCAAAATACCAAAAACCGCCACGGGGTATTGCAATACATTTGGCATCATCACTGCCACGCGCTCCCCTTTATTCAGCTTCAACACATTTTGCAAATAGGATGAAAATGCATTCACATGATCATTTGTCTCCGCATACGTTTGACCAACCCCCATATTGGTAAAGCCTTGTTGGTGGCCAAACTTGCGTACCGTGTCTTTAAATACGGCGATGATGGAAGAATAAGCGCGTACATCCACTTCAGCTCGAACGCCAGGCTCGTAACTTTGTAGCCAAATTTTTTCCATTGTATTTCTCCTTTGTTGATGTTCTGCGTCCATATTCTGGCCGCCGCAGCGCAAGCTTTGTTTTCAACCTCTTTGCTTGGCTCCACACAAAATCAGTGGTTGTTTCAGGCAACCCGTTAATCAATACAAATGCTGTGGCTATCAGTGTCTTCAATCACACCGCCACCCAAACACACATCCCCATCATACAGCACCGCTGATTGCCCCGGTGTCACTGCCCATTGTGGTGCCTCAAACACCAATTCCGCGCGGCCATCCGACAAGTAATGCAATTGTGCAGGGGCATCCGCCATTCGATAGCGGGTTTTCACCCCATAACGACCTTCCCGTGGTTGTTCTGGCAATGTAAAACTCAAATCATGCATGGTTAGCTGTGTACTGTACATCGACGGATGATCATGGCCCTGCACCACCAAAAGCGTATTACTGCCTAAATTTTTACCTGCAACAAACCAAGGTTCGCCAGCACCACCAATACCCAAACCCTTGCGCTGCCCCAAGGTATAATACATAAGCCCTTCATGCTGCCCCATTAACTTGCCTTCAGGCGTGACCATCGGCCCCGGATTGGTGGGCAAATAGCGCTGCAAAAATTGCCGAAAAGGGCGCTCGCCGATAAAGCAAATACCGGTACTGTCTTTTTTGGTTGCTGTAGGCAGCTTAGCAGCCAAGGCCAATGCACGCACTTGTGGTTTTTCCAGCTCCCCAAGAGGAAAAATGGCGTGCTGCAATTGGTGCGGTTGCAAGCGGTATAGGAAATAACTCTGGTCTTTATTGCCGTCTAAACCCTTCAGCAGATAATGAGCGCCATCTCGAATTTCTTTCCGAGCATAATGCCCTGTGGCAATCACATCAGCCCCTTCTTTTAAGGCATGATCCAAAAAACATTTAAATTTGATTTCCGCATTGCACAGTACGTCTGGATTTGGGGTGCGCCCTGCTTGATATTCTTGTAAAAAATAAGCGAATACTTTGTCTTTGTATTGATGTGCGAAATTAACGATATCAATGTCCATATCCAAAATATCGGCCACTGCCATTGCATCCAATGAATCTTGCTTGATTGAGCAAAACTCATTGTCGTTATCATCTTCCCAGTTTTGCATGAAAATACCACGCACCTGATGCCCGCCTTGTTTAAGCAGATATGCAGTCACCGAAGAATCAACTCCCCCAGACATGCCCACCACAATGTGCTGTGTTGCTTCCGCTGCTGTATTCATTCAAATTCATCCAATATATGATTGATTTTGCCACACCCACCATCAATTGCCCTAATAATAATTAGAGTTGCTATTCATTTTGCAAAATCACAACGCAATCAAAATCATTCTTCAACAAAAACAAACAAAGGCTGCCTGAAATATTCAGGCAGCCCATCGTCACAGGCATTCAATCTCAAAGACTGCGAATACGCCGCATCACTTCGGCGCGGCCCATCAATGCCAAAACCGCATCAATTGATGGGGTTTTACCCGTTCCGCAGACAGCCAGACGCAAAGGCATACCCAATTTGCCCATTTTAATGTCTTCGGCTTCGCAGAAAGGCGCAAACAATGCATGAATACTTTCCGCATCCCAATGATTCAAGCCCTCCAAACAATCAGCAAAGCGCTGCATGCGTGCTGGTGCTTCTGCATCCCAATGCTTGGCCAACTCTTTTTCGGTGGGTGTGGCTTTTGCATAAAAATAAATGCATTCATCAGCCAATTGATTGAGATCCTGCACTCGCTCTTTCACCAATGCAATAACATCGGCTAAGTTAGGTTGATTGTCCAAAACCGCAATGCCACGCTCACTTAGCCGCGGGCGCACCAACTCAGCCAATTTAACATTGTTGCTGGATTTTATATGCTGGGCATTAAGCCACAACAATTTTTCCTGGTTAAAACGGCTAGCCGATGGACTTACATCTTTTAAATCAAACCATTCAACAAACTCAGCCATGGTGAAAAATTCTTCGTCACCATGCCCCCAACCTAAGCGCGCCAAATAATTCAACAAAGCTTCCGGTAAGATACCTTGGCGATCATAATCCACCACACTGACCGCATCGCGCCGTTTACTCATTTTGGCACCCTTGTCATTCAAAATCATGGGCAAGTGCGCATATTGTGGCAAAGTGGCGCCCATGGCTTTGAGAATATTGATTTGTTTGGGGGTGTTGTTGACGTGATCATCGCCACGAATGACTTGGGTGATGCCCATGTCAAAGTCGTCGACCACCACACAAAAATTATAAGTGGGGGTTCCATCGGCGCGGGCCAAGATCAAATCATCCAAATCATGATTGGCTATGGCAATGCGCCCTTTGACCAAATCTTCCCACGCGGTTTCGCCTTCCAATGGCATTTTAAAGCGCACCACTGGCTGAACGCCTACAGGAACATTAGGCAAGCGTTTGCCAGCTTCAGGTCGCCAGCGGCGGTCATACCAAAAATGCTCGCCGACGGCTTCTGCCGCCCGACGCATCGCATCCAATTCTTCTTTTGAAGTGTAATCGTAATATGCATGACCAGAAGCCAACAATTGTTGCAGCACTTCTGCGTAACGATCAAATCGCTTCGTTTGATAAAACGGGCCTTCATCGTAATCCAAACCCACCCAATTCATGCCATCCAGAATGGCCTGCACCGACTCCTCGGTGGAGCGCGCCAAATCGGTGTCTTCAATACGCAAAATAAATTTACCGCCCTTTTTTTTGGCATAAGCCCAAGAAAATAAAGCAGTGCGGACGCCACCAATATGCAAATAGCCGGTGGGACTGGGGGCAAAACGGGTACGAACAACCATGAGGCTTCACTCGCTCAAACAAAGGCAAAGGCGCTATTGTACGCGTATGGCTGCCTGAAAAAAACCCTACCGCCTGTGCTATGCTAGAAACCTATTTCTCATAAGCAGCAATCTAACAACACATGGCCACCACGCCCAAAATCGGTATTTTATACACTGGCGGCACCATTGGTATGGCGCCCACGGCACAAGGCTTGGCGCCATCAGCCAATTTAGCAGCACTGGCAGCGCCTTACCTACTCGATTGCCAAGTAGAATGGCATATCTACACGCCATTGATTGATTCTTCCGCCGTCAACTTGCACCATTGGCAAGACTGGCTCACTTGGGTTGCGGAACATCTGGATGCGTACGATGGCCTACTGATACTGCATGGCACCGATACCATGGCCTACACAGCCAATATATTGGCTTTGGCTCAACCAAATTTGACCAAGCCCATTGTCTTGACTGGTGCACAATGGCCATTGCAACAAGCACACAGCGATGCGCCACTGAATTTGCAAACGGCTTTGGCTGCACTCACCTTACCCGGTTTCCACCAAGTAGCCATCGCTTTTCACGGCCAGCTTTGGCGTGCTGTGGGCAGCAGCAAAGTCAGCACCGAATCAATCGACGGCTTTGCCACACCTCATTTCCCTTCACTGGGAAAATGGCAACCTGAAAACAAATGGTCACATCTCAAACTCCATACTCTGCCCGCACCAGATGATCAGATGCAAAAGCAACCGAATACCTCAAGCATCATTCAAGAAAATGTGCGCATTCACAGCTTTGTATTCACCCCAGGTGCCAATATCGACATGATCACCACCGTGCTCACACAGCAACCAGCTGATGGTGTCGTGCTGCAAACTTATGGTCATGGCAATGTGCCTACGCATCCAGGCCTAATGAAAGCCATTCAGGCAGCCACCCATCAGGCACGCCCATACTCAACATCAGTCAAGTGCCACAGGGATGCACTGCGGCCGTGTATGCTCAAGGCCATGCTTTACTGGGTGCTGGCGTCATCAATGGGGGTAAATGCAATTTGGAAACGGCAACAGCCTTATTGACGCTTGCTGCCAGCAATCATTGGTCCTCCGAAAACATTGAAGCCACCTTACGCTTTTGGCAACTCCTTCCCCCGCAATCATCACCATGTAATCAACCCCAGTCTGATTTGCCTCATTAAAAAACACATTTATTTAGTGGCGCTAACCAACCAAATAATATTTTGGACAACTTCCCCCACAGTAGACGCATCTGAATTAGAAAGCCTTACCGTGCACTATCTGAATCACAACCAACATAAACGCTGACTTAACAGCGCCAAGATCAAACTTCTTTGCTTAAAAATCCCTTTTTAAGCAAAAATTTTACTCAAGTTCATATTCAATTATTGAAACAAAAACACAGTCAAGGTTTAAAAATAGGCATTTCTACTTGCCAAGTTCCACAATGCGAAACAAAATCATCTGATTTTACGATGTTTAATTGACACGATTTCGGCAAACCCGTAACTTTCACCTACCCAATAGCCATTACCCAAAGTCATGGTTGGCTTCTATCGTTTAAGGACAATGACACAACCTACGCGCCTTTTCATCGGCTTCGGTTGTAGCCATTCCAGTATATTGTTTTTAAGGAGATATTTGAGATGAGTGAAAACAGCAAAGTGCGTTCCCGCCAGCTGGCTGCAGCGCCTCGTGGTGTGGGCTTGATGTGTGATTTTTATATTGATCACGCCAAAAATGCCGAAATTTGGGACACGGATGGCAACCGTTACATCGATTTCGCGGGTGGTATCGGAGTGCTGAACACAGGTCATCTGCACCCGAAAGTGCAAGCAGCCGTAGCCGACCAGCTGCAAAAGTTCTCACATACTTGTTTTAATGTGGTGCCTTATGAACTGTATGCGCAGGTAGCGGAAAAAATCAATGCACGCGCACCCATTGATGGCGACAAGCGCACCATGTTTGTGTCTGCCGGTGCTGAAGCCGTTGAAAATGCCGTAAAAATTGCCCGCGCATACACCAAACGCCGCGGGGTAATTGCTTTTAACGGCGCTTTCCATGGCCGCACCAATTTAACCATGGGTCTAACAGGCAAAGTGTTGCCTTACAAAGTGGATTTTGGCCCGTTCCCAGGCGATATCATCCACGCACCTTATCCAAATGCATTGCGCGGCGTCAGCGTAGAAGATGCATTGGCGGGTATGGAACAAATTTTCAAATGTCACATTGCCGCCAGCGATGTGGCCGCCATTATCATTGAAGTCATTCAAGGTGAAGGCGGTTTCAACATTACTCCCAATGAATTCCTACAGGCACTGCGTAAAATTGCCGACGACAATGGCATTGTGCTGATTTTTGACGAAGTACAATCTGGCTTTGCTCGCACGGGCAAACTCTTTGCCACTGAATACACGCCAGTTCGGCCAGACTTGATTACCATTGCCAAATCCTTGGCTGGTGGCTTCCCATTATCGGGTGTAGTGGCAAAGCCGACATCATGAATGCGCCAGTAGTGGGCGGTTTGGGTGGCACCTATGCAGGCAGCCCCATTGGCTTGGCCGCCGCCAACGCCGTGATTGATGTGATTGAAGAAGAAAATCTGTGTGCACGCTCTGTGGCACTGGGCGAGAAATTGACACGACGTTTTGAAAACCTGAAAACCGACATCCCGGCCATTCGTGAAGTTCGTGGTTATGGTTCTATGGTGGCGGTTGAATTCACTAAGCCTGGCACTAACCAACCAGATGCTGAACTACCCAAAAAAGCGCAGGCACTGGCCTTAGAAAAAGGGTTGATTATTCTGACTTGCGGTACCTACTACAACGTCATTCGTTTCCTATACCCATTAACCATTGAAGACACCGTTTTTGATGAGGCTTTGGACATTCTCGAAGCATCCTTACGCGCGGCACAATAAGGCCTTTAGGCTGCCTGAAATCTTTCAGGCAGCCTTTTCAAATGATTGAATTGATTCCACACCGAGGCAAAATCCATGCAATTACCATTAAAAGACCCCAGCCTATTCAAAACCGAATGCTACATCAATGGCCAATGGCTACCCGCAGATTCGGGCGAAGTGATTGCGGTAACCAATCCAGCTAATGGCGAGCGCCTTGCCGATGTACCCAAAATGGGCACCGCCGAAGCCGAGCGCGCTGTAGCAGCGGCTCAAGCCGCATTAAAAAACTGGCAAGCAAAATCAGCCAAAGAACGCAGCAATTTACTGCGCCGCTGGTTTGACCTGATGATGGACAACCAAGAAGATTTGGGCAAAATTCTCACCCTAGAACAAGGTAAACCTTTGGCTGAAGCCAAAGGCGAAATTGCCTACGGTGCCTCTTATCTAGAATGGTATGCTGAAGAAGGCAAACGCATTTATGGCGATACCATTCCAGCACCATCAGCCGACAAACGCATCATGGTCATCAAACAGCCTATTGGGGTGTGCGCCGCGATTACACCATGGAACTTCCCCAATGCCATGATTACACGCAAAGCAGCGCCTGCACTGGCTGCGGGTTGCACTTTTGTGATTCGTCCCGCTTCGCAAACGCCGTTTTCTGCATTGGCGATTGCTGAATTAGCCCATCGCGCCGGCATCCCTGCTGGTGTATTCAATGTGATTACCGGTAGCTCTGCTGAAATTGGCAAAGTGCTAACTGAAGATGATCGCGTCAAAAAATTCAGTTTCACCGGATCGACTGAAGTCGGTCGCAAGTTGATTGCCCAGTGTGCCAACACGGTAAAAAAAGTATCCATGGAGTTGGGCGGCAATGCGCCGTTTATCGTATTCAATGATGCAGATTTGGACGATGCAGTAGAAGGTGCCATGATCTCCAAATTCCGCAATGCCGGTCAAACTTGTGTATGCGCCAATCGATTGTATGTCCAAAGCGGCGTCTACGATGCTTTTGTAGAAAAATTGGCAGCCGCAATCGGCAAACTCAACATTGGCAATGGTTTGGAAGCCGGTGTGACATTTGGCCCATTGATCGACCAAAATGCCGTAGCCAAAGTCAAAGAGCATATTGAAGATGCCGTAGCCAAAGGTGGCGAAATCGTCATAGGCGGTTCAGCTGACAGCCACGGCGATTTATTTTTTAAGCCTACGCTGGTCAAAAATGTGACTCAGTCTATGAAAGTAGCCACGGAAGAAACTTTTGGTCCATTGGCGCCTGTATTCAAATTTGAAGATGAAAATGAAGTAGTGACTTGGGCCAATGACACCGAATTTGGCTTGGCTGCTTACTTCTTTAGCCGCGATATTGGCCGCATTGTGCGGGTTTCTGAAAACTTAGATTACGGCATGGTGGCCGTTAATACGGGGCTGCTATCCAATGAAGCAGCTCCATTTGGCGGCGTCAAACAATCAGGATTGGGCCGTGAAGGGTCTAAATACGGCATTGAAGACTATGTCGAAATTAAATACATTTTACTGGCTGGGCTAAATAAATAGCCATAACAAGTTAGGCAGTCTGATTTTAGGCTGTCTTTTTTATGTTTTATGTTTGTTGTATTTTTAATAAGTAACTATTTAATAATAATATTTTTAGTTGGCTGATTTAAAACCACCTACTTTCATTTTTAGGAGACAGCTATAGTGAGTACACATTCAGAGTTAAAAAGCGGCTTGAAATCACGGCATTTGACCATGATCTCCATCGCTGGTGTCATTGGGGGAGCGCTTTTTATTGGCTCTGGCAGCGTCATTTACAACGCCGGACCCGCTGCAATTTTGGCTTATGCATTGGGCGGTGCCTTGGTCATGCTTATTATGCGTATGCTGGGGGAAATGGCGGTTGCTCAGCCTGACAGTGGTTCTTTCTCTACCTACGCTGATCGCGCTATCGGCCGCTGGGCTGGTTTTACCGTGGGCTGGCTGTATTGGTATTTTTGGGCGTTACTCATGGGCTGGGAAGCCTATGTTGCCGGTAAAATCCTGAATAGCTGGTTTCCCATGGTACCAGTGTGGGGCTACATGCTACTGGTCATTGTGTCTTTGGTCATCGTCAATCTATTGGATGTGAAAAACTATGGTGAGTTTGAGTTTTGGTTCGCCTTGATTAAAGTTGTCGCCATTGTGTTATTCCTGATTATCGGTAGCATGGCTATTTTTCACTTATGGCCATGGGGGGATACAAATGCTGTTGGGGTTACGAATCTGGTTAGTCATGGCTTTATGCCCAATGGCTTTTCTTCCGTCGTCACGGCTTTATTGGGTGTGATGTTTGCCTACATGGGTGCAGAGATTGTCACTGTGGCGGCAGCTGAATCGAAAAACCCAAGCCACGAAATCCGCAAAGCGACCAAATCCGTGGTTTGGCGTATTGTACTGTTTTACGTAGGTTCAATTTTCATCACAGTGTGTTTGATCCCCTATGATAATCCTTTGCTCAAAGACGCTACTTGGGGTACGTACAGCGTCACCTTAACTGCGTTAGGCATTCCAGAAGCACGCCATATCGTTAATTTTGTTGTGTTAACCTCCGTATGCAGCTGTTTTAACTCCGCTTTATACACCTGCTCACGCATGCTGTTTTCTTTATCCAAACGCGGTGACGCTCATCGCGCCATGTCGTTAACCAGCCGTACCAGCAGCCCTTGGGTCGCGGTGTTGGTGTCTAGCCTATTCGCATTGCTGGCTGTCTATCTGACTGCAACCGAAAAAATGGATGTGTATGACGTGTTGATGCTGGCTACTGGTACTGTGGCTTTGTATGTGTACCTAGCTATTGCTTTCTCTCAGTTGCGCATGCGCACCAAACTGGAAGCCCAAGGCAAAAAATTGGGTTTTAAAATGTGGTGCTTTCCTTACCTAACTTACTTGGTGATTGTGCTCATTATTGCTGCCATCGTAACCATGATTTTTGAAGGTACATACAGTAAAGAGGTGATCTATACCAGTATTTTAGCTGCTGTTATTGTGTTGATGGGCATCATCGCCCAAAAATTCAATTTGGGCACCAAGCATAGACAAAACACTGGCGCACAGTAATCTTGTCTACTGCACTAAACGGCCAGGCCATGCCTGGCCGTTTTCACGTTCCGCCTATGCTGAACATTGAACACATTACCCATCTGCCCTTGCAACATAGCCTTCAGGCAACTCTATTCAGCACCTACAAATACGCATCATTTTCTATACATGAAATTGAACGCAGCCACAAAATCGTTATTGGTACCGAGCCAACTGCTTAATTACCTCAACAATTGCGTTACAATGACACCGTACAGTCATTTTCTCAAAGCGACTGAACCAGAACAAAAAAAGCAGTAAACAATCAAGTCGCCATAATCAAACAGGAGCCCATCATGTTTGCCATGCGTTTACATCAGCCAGGGACACCGCTTCGCGGTGAAACCGTACCAGATCCACACCCAAGCGCTGGTGAAATTCGCGTTAAAGTATTGGCTTGCGGAGTATGCCGTACCGATTTACACGTTGTGGATGGCGACCTAGCCCACCCTCATTTGCCCGTTATTCCCGGCCATGAAATTGTCGGAGAAATTGATGCCATCGGCAGCGAAGTTGTTGACTTACACATCGGCCAACGCGTGGGCATCCCGTGGCTAGGACACACATGCGGCAACTGTACTTATTGCCGCCAAGATGAAGAGAATCTTTGCGATCACCCTATTTTTACTGGATACACTCGCGATGGTGGCTATGCCACGTTGGTAGTAGCGGATGCACACTTTGCCTTTCCTTTAAGCACTAAAGCAGATCCAGTTTCCCAAGCGCCGCTGTTGTGTGCAGGCCTAATCGGATGGCGTTCATTGAAAAAAGCCGGCCAAGCGCAAAAAATTGGTTTGTATGGTTTTGGTGCAGCAGCACACATCATCGCTCAAGTATTGGTATGGCAGAAAAAACAGGTTTATGCTTTTACTCGACAGGGAGACACGCAAACACAGGACTTTGCACGCAGCCTAGGTGCTAATTGGGCGGGTGGGTCCAATGATACGCCTCCAGAAGCCTTAGATGCCGCCATTATTTTCGCGCCAGTGGGGACCTTGGTTCCCATAGCATTAAAAGCCTTGCGCAAAGGTGGCCGAGTGGTATGTGCTGGCATCCACATGAGCCAGATTCCAGCTTTTCCTTATGATATTTTGTGGGAAGAACGCGAAATTGTATCGGTGGCCAATCTCACCCGAGAAGATGGCTTGGAATTCTTAGCATTGGCTGGACAAATCAACATACACACCACCACCCACTCCTATCCATTAGCAAAAGCCAATCAGGCTTTAGATGACTTACGCCATGGTCGTTTTGATGGTGCTGCCGTTTTGGTGCCTTAATCATATTGCTACATTTGAATCATATTGCTTTTCATGCCGCTTCATCATCTTACTAAAAATAATTGATTATGCTCGCCAGATGACACCATAACTAAAATAGAAATATGTTTCACAGAATAAACACCATTGATAACCGCTACAATCTGCAATAATTTAATGCCCAATTCCTTCTTAGGGAATTGGGCATTAAAATAAGATCAGCCTACAGAATCATTTTGTCACTGAACTTCAAGCAGCCTATTTCAATGTACCAGAACCATCAACTTCTATTTCCACACGTCGATTGGGTTGCAAACATGCAATCAGCTCGGCTCGATTAGCGGTTGCGGCACATTGTTTTACAGGCTGGCGCTCGCCCAAACCAACGGCGCGGATTTTCCCAGCAGGTAATCCTTGGTTGATCAGGTATTGGCGCACAGTTTCTGCGCGCCGTTGTGATAATCCTTGGTTATACTCATCTGAACCCAAGTAGTCGGTATGCCCCATCACATTAACGGTATTGAGCCGATCAAAGGATTTCAGTTTACGAACCAAATTATCCAAGTCTATCTTACCTTGAGCATTTAAATCATGAGGATTACTTTTATCAAAAGCAAACAACGCATCGGCACTCAACGTATATCGCTGTAATGCAGTTGCAGATGCTTTTGCATCAGGTGGACACACGCCATTTTCTGGATCCACCGCATGCCAGTAAAAACTGCGGGCAAACATATTTTTATCAAACACTACTTTGTACTGACATGTGGTCACATCATCAGTACCCTGACCTGGTGTATGAAAATGAAATAGATAATTCCATTCACGCGGACGCCAACCATCATTGTAGTGAGGACGACCAATCAAATAATATAACTGATCTTTTGTCATGCCACTACGGACTTGGCTCAAGCTCTGCAAATCAGGGAAAGTACCACGTGTTTTATTGAGGGTCACTTGATCCCATTGCTTCCACTTTGCCTCATCTGTAGAGCCATCATCATTAATTTTGGTACCGGTAGCGCAGCCAGCCAAGACCCATGCGGTTAAGCCCAATACAACCCATTTCTTTTTGATTTGGATATTCATCTCATTTATTCCTTTATTTTTTCGGCTCAGGCAGCCCATACAGGCTGCCTGAATCACCTCATTACCATTGGTAGCCAGCACCCACAGAAGCGCCATAATGACCACGGGAGTTACCACTGCCTGTGGCCTTGATTACCCAATTGCCACTATCGGAGATGGTTGAATAACCAACGGCATAGCCTGTTTCACCTTTATAATAGCCGCCACCCACAGACAACATACTCTTGCCGGGTTGATAAGCCTGTGGCAAACCAGCTGTCGCAATGGCTTGCGCCACGCCGGCATTGGCGGTGTTTTCCACATTATCAATGCGGCCATTTAATTGCTGCATATTGCCACCAACATTTTGTATGGCGCGGTTCATCTGGCCCACATTCACGGCATCGGAATCATTCACCCCATCAGCCACATTGGTGATGGTTTTGCTGCCCGCATCCACACCATTGGTGGTTATACTTGGGCCACCTTGAATGGTAACACCGCTGTTGTTCACCGTCGTATTGCCTATGGTTACACTGCCATTGCCGCCTAAATCCAGATTCGGATTCAAAGTGACCTGAACGCCATTGCCGGTTGTGGTGGTTTTGATATTACCGTCACCAGTAATGGCTACGGTATCACCCAATTTCTTGTTCACCGCGCTGCCGCTATCGGCACTGAAGTTCAAACCTTTATCCAATGTTTGATTGATGTTGGTCACACTATTTTCAACGGTGGTTACACGACCATCCAAATTGGTTACATCGCCAGTAATGCTATTGAATTTATTGTCAGTATAATCCTTAGCTCCATCTGCAACTTGTTTGAGTTGATCTTCAGTGGCCGCTTGACCAGAAACAACCTTATTTACATCCCATGTTGTATTAGTCAAGCCATTGATTGTGCCGTCCTTGCCATTGACCGTCACCTGGCCTGCGGTAATTGAACCAGTAGTACCATCAATGGTTACTGCATTATCACCACTACCCATGGTTACTTTATCCGCCAAAGCAACATCGTAATTGGTGCTGCCATTGGCATTAGTAGATTTCGTAACAGTGATGTTCCCATCAGTATTAGATACCGTGCTGGCCGCACCACTAGAAGCTGCTTTCAACTGGCTCACATTCACAGCATCAGTATCCTCAGTACCGGCTTTCACGCCGGTGATTTTTTGATCCCCAGCATAGATTCCTGTCGTTGTGACACTCGGACCGTTTGCAATGGTTAACCCATTGAAATTCAACAATGTATTCCCCATGGTCACGCTGCCAGTGCTGCCCAAATTAATATTTTGAGCCAGTTTAATGGTCAGTTTATCTGTGCCATCGGCTACCACGCCGATGTTGCCATCAGCCAACTTATCTGGATCAGCGCCACCAATAATGTTTACTTTCTGACCTAATTGGCGCGTTACATCGGTACCACTGTCTCCAGCAAAAGTTAACGGTTGAGTTGCAGATGCAGAAACTGCCTTTAACTGACTCACATTCACTGCGTCTGTATCGGCAGAACCAGCTGCCACATTGGTGATACGGCGGTACAAAGTACTGTTACCCACTGAAACCTCGCCAGATGCGACTGCTCCGGCTATGTCATCTAGTTTTCCTGTGGGGCTGTATGCATCAGAGCTTAAATCGGCATCGCCTGCTACTGAAGAAGTGCCCAAAGCCACGCGGTAAGCAGTATCGTTCCGAACCACGGCATTATCACCAATCGCTAAATTGCTGTTTACACGCTCGTTATAGCCACCCGCGCAAACCGGCAAATTTGGGAACAGAGTACATAGGCTATTGGTTGACACGCCATTACCCGCATTCGCACCATTACCAATCGCAACGCCACCATACGATGTGCTGGCGCTAGCACCATACACCGTACCGCCCTTGGTTGCCTGTGCGCCCGAACCAACCGCAGTTGCAATGGTATTGTTATCAGCAGTTGCGACATTCAAATTACTTGCCGTAGCGCCCGAACCAATGGCAATGGAGCTGTTACCCGTGGCCAATGCATTAACACCTGCTGCCAACGCATTAGCACCTGTTGCACCATCATTGTTGTAATTACCACCCACAGCGCCATTATCGTTGACACTGTAGTAATGCGTCTTGCTTTCTGCAACAGAATTAGCTACTGCTTTCAACTGGCTCACATTCACTGCATCATCGGCAGCAGTCCCTGCTGCCACACTGGTAATCTGACGACTGCCAACATCTACAGCAGCATTAGTGGCAACGGTGGCTTCAATAGCCGCCTTATCTCCTGCACTAACCCCAGTGGCACATAACCAATGATCCCTCCTGCCGTATTCGCTATAGAATTGCTGCCCAAAGCCACACCATTAGCAACAGATACTTGGCTATTAGAGCCAAGCGCGACCGCCCCAGTAGCAGCGGAAGTAATGGTCACAGCATTACCTAAAATAAATGCCTCATCAGCATCCACTGTTTGGTTTAGATTGCCGATAGCATACGAATTATTACCCTTCACAATATTGTTATTGCCAATGGCACCAGAACCAGAACCTTTTACATATCCTTGATAGTAACCATCATTAAAGCTGTCTGAAGTACCAATGTAAATACTATTGTTTCCCTGTGCCCAAGCGCCGTTACCAAGGGCAACAGTATCGTTGCCACTAGCTATCGTACCGCTATTGACCGTGTAACTGATAACTTGCCCTGTTGTATTATCATATGCACGAGAAACACCACTATTCCCGCCAATTGCCACCGCACCGGTGCCACTGGCCAAGGAGCCAGCACCTAAAGCGACCGAGCCAGATGAACTGGCTTTAGCATTCTGGCCTACAGCGGTAGCATTGGTTGATGCTGTAGTCTTAGAGCCGAATGCAACGCTACCATCCTTTTCTGCATTAGCTGAAAAACCAACCGAAACCCCATTAAACCCAGCTGCCGAAGCGTTAACGCCTGCAGCCAACGCATTGGCACCTGTTGCGCCATTATTGTTGTAGTTCCCAGCAGCGCTATCTGTACTATTCACGCTGTAAAAATGGGTTTTGCTACCGGCTACCGATTGATCTACGTAGGTTTTATTAACGATGTTATCACCTTCGGTAATGTCACCATTATAGGTAACACTTCCGTCAGTATTGACCACAAAATTATCACCCAGCTTGGTTTCACCAGTGGCGGTTAAGTTCGTGGTGTTCACATTGGTGAATGTGACATCTTTTGCTGTTGAAACTTTGATACCACCTGCGTCAGCAGTCAGTTCTATGTTGTCACCAGTAACAAAGTTGGCTTTGTTGTCAGCTTTATTAAGGGTTTTAACATCTTTACCGTCAATCTGAGTCACGACTGTTTGTAATGCAGTGTCTGCATTAGTCAAACTTTCTTTGGTTGCATCACTCAAATCAACTGCATAATCGGTGACGTTATTGGCG
>NZ_LQXR01000020.1 GCF_001590725.1 Snodgrassella sp. CFCC 13594
CCCAGCCCCACTGCAGCTGCTTTGGTGATTGGCTTGATTTGGGTTGACCACAGCTTTGAGGCTTTGCCTTATGTGGGCTGGTTGTGTCTGGCGATTACACTTTTTGGCGGTTTATCGATGGTGGTACAGATTCCATTCTGGTCTTTCAAAGAAATCAATGTGCGGCGCAAAGTACCATTTTTCGTGATGATTTTGGCGGTGATTGGGTTACTGGTGGTGACTTGGCAGCCATCGGTGGTGCTGTTTGGATTTTTCCTATTGTATAGCTTGTCTGGCTATGTGATGTATGTATGGCGTTTGCTGCGTCGTCGAAACCAGCAGGCTGCCTGAAATGTCCAAGCCCATTGTGTTGGTCAGCGCTTGTTTGGCCGGACAAAAAGTCCGCTATGATGGTCGCGCATGTTTGTGTACCGAGTTGGGCGTGGAAGGTGATGTGCATCAGATAGCGTTTTGTCCGGAGATGGCTGCTGGGTTGCCTGTGCCGCGCCCGCCTGCTGAGATTCAAGGCGGAGATGGCGCTGCGGTGCTGGCAAGTAAGGCACGGGTGATTGATTTCCAGGGCACCGATGTCACAGAATTTTTTGTGCGGGGGGCGGAACAGGCTTTGGCAGTGGCTCAACAACATCAGGTTAAAGTGGCGATTCTCAAACAAAACAGCCCTTCCTGCGGTTGTGGACGGATCTATGAAGGTGATTTTTCAGGCAACTTGAAAAATGGGGATGGCGTGACGGCCGCGCTATTGCGGCAACATGGTATTAAAGTGGTGAGCCGTTAATCAAGGATTTAAGGACAGAAAAGAAGAGACATGTGGGATAGCACGTTGATTATTGCTTTATTGCTCATGGGTTGTGTGGCTGGTTTCTTGGCCGGATTGCTGGGCATTGGTGGCGGCATGGTGGTGGTACCCGTGGTGTTGTGGGTATTGCACCATTTGGCGCCCACCAACATGCACAGCCAGCAATTGGCACTGGGCACTTCGTTTGCAGTGATGAGTTTAACCATGTTGGCCAGCATGGTCGCGCAATATCGACGTCATAACATTCGCATGGATGTACTGCCCAAAATGGCGCCAGCACTGATTGGCGGCGCACTGTTGGGGGCATCGGTAACCCGGTTTTTACCCAGTCGTGGACTACAGTTGTTTTTCATTGTGTTTGCCTATGTGATGGCAGTACAGGCTTTAACCAATTACAAACCCAAAGCCACGCGCCATTTGCCTGATACGGCGGGGATGGCCGGTGCCGGTGGCGCCATTGGCTGTATTGCCAGCTGGGTGGGTGTGGGTGGTGGTGGCATGTTGGTGCCGTTTTTCCTGTATTGTAATGTGTCCATTCGACAGGCCATTGGCACCTCCACCGCTTTGGGGTGGTGTGTGGCCGTTACGGGCACACTGGGTTATGTGATGACCGGTTGGACGGTATCGGGTTTGCCTACAGGGTCGGTGGGCTTTTGTTATTGGCCTGTGGCGGCTGTCATGGCCCTGGCCACCGTCAGTTTGGCGCCGGTGGGTGTGCGGGTTGGCAGCGGATGTCACAAAATGTATTGAAAAAAATATTTGGCTTATTCATGTTGGTGGTGGCTACACAAACGCTTTATCACTGGCTGCGCTAGCCTGGTGCGAAGTGGTTAATGCGATTCCTGGTGGGCGTGAGTGACACTGTATATCTTTAGCCGCATGTGTACCGCCGAAGCATAGGATATTCTGAGTGGTAGATGGCGTTGGGCTAAGATGTTAACCAGATTGGGTGGATCAGGACGATGTGCCAATGGGTTGGTGGCATAAAATCAGGGAGCATAAAATGGCAGTGAATTTAAATACCCCGACAGACGATCAGATTGTATCGATTGATGGGGCACAGGTATTTGTGGGCCAAGCCGGCATCAAAAAAGCAGGGCATGATGACGTGACGCTGATTGTATTTAATGGTAACAACAGTGTGGGCGCCGTGTTCACCCAAAATCGATTTTGTGCGGCACCGGTGCAAATTGCGAAGCAGCATTTGGCGGCTGATTTGGGTATTCGCGCTTTGGTTATCAATACTGGCAATGCCAATGCGGGTACCGGCCAACGTGGACGTAATGATGCCGAATTGACGTGCCAGATGGTGGCACGTCAGATTGGGTGTCAGCCTGAACAGGTGTTGCCATTTTCAACGGGCGTCATTCTGGAGCCATTGCCTGTAGAAAAAATTGTAGCGGCGCTGCCGAAAGTACGGCCAGTGCATTGGACGCAGGCTGCGGCTGCCATCATGACCACCGATACACTGCCTAAAGCGGCCAGCCGCACCTTGCAAATAGAAGGTGAAACCATTGAGTTTACCGGTATTGCCAAAGGTTCTGGCATGATTCACCCCAATATGGCGACCATGTTGAGTTTTATTGCTACCGATGCAGCCATTGCCCAGCCTGTGTTACAGCAAATGGTGGCCGAGGTGGCGCAAACCTCATTCAATTCCATCACTGTGGATGGCGATACCAGTACCAACGATAGTTTTGTGGTGGTGGCCACTGGCAAAACCAAGCTAGGTAAAATCAGTGCCATATCCGATAAAAATTATGTGGCGGTTAAGGCAGTATTGGCAGATCTGGCGCTGGAGTTGGCACAAGCCATTGTGCGCGATGGCGAGGGCGCGAGCAAATTCATCACCGTACACACGAAAAATGCGCTGACGGTTGAAGAAGCGCGCCAAGTGGGCTATACCATTGCCCGATCACCATTGGTGAAAACCGCGTTTTATGCCAGTGACCCGAATTTAGGGCGCATTTTGTGTGCCATTGGTTATGCTGGCATTGCGGATTTGGACGTAAATGCATTGAAAGTGTATTTGGGAGATGTATTGGTGGCGGAACGTGGTGGTCGCGCCGATAGCTATACTGAAGAAGCAGGCCAACGTGTGATGGCAGAGCCGGAAATTACCATCACGGTGGATTTGCAGCGTGGCGACGCGCAAGCGCGCATTTATACTTGTGATTTATCTAAAGAGTATGTGTCCATCAATGCCGATTATCGCAGCTGAGTAGGTGTGCTGTTTTGATTAACCATGAATAAACCCGGTTGTGATAACCGGGTTTTTGGATTTCAGGCAGCCTGAAACGAGGGATAATTTGAACACATAGATGGCCGCAGTGAATGTGTTCAATGGCGTGTGGTGGTTAAGGCTGAGTCGATTTTTGTACGGCTGTTAGTTTGATTTCGACTTTCCATTTGGGATTGGCCAGCGTTGCCTGGACACAGGCGCGAGCTGGGGTTTTTCCCGGCACTACCCAAGCATCCCAGGCTTGATTCAAACCGTTGTAATCAGCCAAATTGGGTAAGTAAATCACCACTTCACAGATGTGCGCTTTATCGGAATCACAGGCCGCCAAAATAGTGTCAATTTGAGCCAGCACATTTTCGGTCTGCGCGGTGATGCCATCATCTTCGTTGGTCGGAACTTGGCCAGCCAAAAACACCAAGCCTTGGGCGATGGTGGCTTCAGACAAACGACTGCCGCTTTGGTAATGTTGGATACTCATCATGTTCCTCATGGTGTGGTGGTAAAGCGGTATGTTAACATGAGATTAAGTCATTTTTGGTGGCTTTTGATAATATTAAAATCAATCACTTAAATCTATAATGTTATGAGTAAAAATAAATTTCCAGTCACCCCCGCCATTCGTTTTTTGCGTGCTCATGACGTGGTGTTTGAACCACGCGAGTATCCCTATGTGGCGCATGGTGGCACGGCGCAATCAGCTGTGTGTTTGGGCGTAGATGAGCATGCTGTCATTAAGACCATTGTGCTGCAAAATGAGCACAAACAGGGCTTAATTGTGTTGATGCATGGGGATAAACACATCTCCACGCGGCAGCTGGCCCGTGATTTGGACATGAAACACATCGAACCAGCCAGCCCCGAGCAAGCCAACAAATGGACCGGTTATTTGGTAGGCGGCACCAGCCCTTTTGGTAATAAGGCTGGGTTGCCTGTGTATGTGGAAGCCACCATCTATGATTTGCCTGAGATTTACATCAATGGCGGCAAGCGTGGTTTTCTGGTGGCGATGGCGCCCCAGGGCTTACAATCACTTCAGCCGCAAAGCGTGCATGTGGCCACAGACGTGGCATAGTCATTCGATTTTTGGGTGGAAGCAAACGCATCAGGCAGTGCATTTTCAGATGTCGATTTGATGTAACTGGTGTATAACTACACAAGACTACATTTTTGTGATAGCGTTTCAGGCAGCCTGTGGTTATATGCCTCAGCGCTTTCAAGGTAATGCCGAATCCATAAAAAAATAAGACTTAGAAGTGAGGAATATGATGGCCAGCTATATAACTGCCGCTCAATTGCAAGTAGACAAGACTTTATATGATTTTGTTGCCAACGTGGTTTTGGCTGAGCACCCCAATAAAAATCTCAGTGCCGAAAGTTTTTGGCAAGGGTTCAGTGATTTGGTGCATGCCTTTGCGCCGCGTAATCAGGCTTTATTGGCCAAGCGCGATGCCATTCAGGCAAAAATGGATGCTTGGCATCAAGCCCATCCGGGTGCCAATACTGATTTAGTCGCCTACAAAGCGTATTTGAAAGAGATTGGCTATTTGGTTGATGCTCCAGCCGATTTTCACATTACCACGCAAAATGTGGACCGTGAAATTGCGGAACAAGCGGGACCGCAGCTGGTGGTGCCCATCATGAATGCGCGCTATGCTTTGAATGCGGCCAATGCTCGTTGGGGCAGCTTGTATGATGCGCTGTATGGCACGGATGTGATTGCCCATGAAGGCGATTTGGCCCCTGGTAACGGTTACAATGCTCAGCGCGGCGACGCAGTCATTGCGTTCGCACGTCAATTTTTGGATCAAAGCATCCCTTTGGTGGCAGGTAGTCACAAAGATGCCATCGCTTATCAAGTGATCGCAGGCCAAGTTCAGGCAACTTTAAAAGAAGGTCGCAAAGTGGGGTTACATAGCCCTGAACTGTTTGTGGGGTACAGCGGCGATGCCGATGCACCCACTGCCTTGCTGTTTCTGCAAAATGGTTTGCATTTTGATGTGCAAATCGACAAAACCAGTGCCATCGGTCAACAAGATCCAGCCGGCATTAAAGATGTGATTATGGAAGCTGCGCTGTCGACGATTATGGACTGTGAAGACTCCGTTGCTGCTGTTGATGGCGAAGACAAGACTTTGGTCTATGAAAACTGGTATGGCTTGATGACCGGTACGTTGCAAGAAGAAGTACGTAAAGGCGATAAACTATTTGTACGCAAATTAAATGCTGATCGGGTATACATCAAGCCTGATGGCCGTACCCAATTTAAACTACCCGGCCGCTCTTTGTTGTTTATTCGTAATGTTGGTCATTTGATGACCACGCCGGCTGTATTGGATCAACATGGCCACGAAATCCCAGAAGGCATTTTGGATGGGGTGATGACAGCGTTGATTGCACCTTTTGATCTCACTCGCAGTGAGAACACCAACAGCCGTTCTGGTAGTGTTTATATTGTTAAACCCAAAATGCATGGCCCTGAAGAAGCGGCATTCGCCAATGACTTATTTGGTGCGATTGAAGATTTGACATTGCTGCCGCGAAATACCTTGAAAATGGGCATCATGGATGAAGAGCGGCGTACTTCCGTGAATCTCAAAGCGTGCATTCAGGCAGCCCAAGAGCGCGTGGTGTTTATTAATACGGGCTTTTTGGATCGCACTGGTGATGAAATTCACACGGCGATGCAAGCGGGCCCCATGGTGCGTAAAGGCGACATGAAGGCCAGCAAATGGATTGCCGCCTATGAGCGCAATAATGTACAGGCAGGGCTAGCGTGTGGTCTGCCTGGCAAAGCTCAAATTGGTAAAGGCATGTGGGCCATGCCGGATTTAATGGCAGAAATGCTGAAACAGAAAATTGCCCACCCCAAGTCTGGTGCCACTACGGCTTGGGTGCCATCGCCTACCGCTGCTACGTTGCACAGCTTACATTATCACCAAGTGAATGTATTTGAAGTACAAAAGCAGTTGGCTGATGATCGCGCTGATTTATTGGCTGATTTGCTGACTATCCCGGTGGCGGTCAATCCGTCATGGACGCCGATGGAAATTCAACAAGAACTGGACAATAATTGCCAAGGTATACTGGGCTATGTTGTCCGTTGGGTGGACCAAGGTATTGGCTGCTCGAAAGTGCCCGATATTCACAACATTGGGCTGATGGAGGATCGTGCTACGTTGCGTATTTCCAGCCAACACATCGCTAATTGGCTGGTGCATGGCATTGTGACTGAGGCGCAGGTCAAAGAAACCCTCAGTCGCATGGCAGCGATGGTTGATAGTCAAAATGCCGCCGATACCCATTATGAACCGATGGCGGGGCATGAGACCACATCATGCGCCTTTCGCGCTGCCAGTGATTTGATTTTTAAAGGGACAGAGCAACCCAATGGCTACACAGAGCCCTTATTGCATCATTGGCGTCGAGTGAAAAAGGGCGAATTATCTGCTTAAGTTGGACTTTGGTATATGAAAGTCTTTCAGGCCGCTTAATTGGCCTGAAAGGCTTTTTTATTTCAATGATGGGTCTTTGTGTTTAGAGCTTATGGCATAAATCACCAACACGAAAGCCCAGCCAATCCACATCGATATTTTTACCCAAAGCCATCACTTTAAATAGCTCGCCCATTTCGTGTTGGTCTAAAAGCATGTGGCAAGCAGCGGCTGCCTGAATGTAGGCCGTGCTTTCTGGTTTTCCTGTCTGTGCGAGTAATTCCGTAATGCCTAAATTGAGCAGGAAATACGCCTGCGTGGTGTAGCCGATTAAATCCAAACCATGGTCCACGCCGGCATCGGCGATGCGAGTGAAATTAACGTGTGCGGTGAGGTCAGTAAGCCAGGTAGGAAGAAGGGATCATGAATGGAGTGGTGGTGGTAATGGCCAATCAAGGTGCCTTCGTTGCGCTGTGGGTGATAATACTGAGCAGCGTCGAAGCCATAGTCGATCCAAATCATGGCACCTCGCGTGAGTTTTTGCGCCAGCGTGGACACAAAAGCATATTGGCGAGGATGCAATTCGGACCGATAAGCAGCGCCAGTATCAGGAAAAGTATTGAGTACTTCGAACACAGCAGGTGCAGCCGTTTCTGGTTGGCCTTGCCATTGCAATCCTGTGTTGTTTAATGTGACCCCCATGCGGTGAACTTGTTCGCCCATTCGCTCATAAATTTCTACGGGCATGGCATCCAAAACTTCATTGCCAATCACAATCCCATCCATACTTTCAGGCAGCCGGTTTAAATGCACTACTTTATCTGCCCATTGCGGCAGGAGTGTTGCAATCCGCTCTTTTTGGCGCAGTGCCAATTCGGCCGATATTTCAATAATGCAGTATTGGTGAACTGCCTCCGGGGGCAGTGATGACAAAATTGTGGCGGCTAAATCCCCAGTGCCTGCGCCAAACTCATAAATTACCCCTGCGGTTTGCGGCAATAATGACAATAGCTGCCGTGCTAAAGCTTGACCAAACAGCGGTGTGAGCGTGGGTGCAGTGACAAAATCGCCGCCGAGCCCAAATTTTTGTGTTCCACCACTGTAATAGCCCCACTGTGGTTGATACAAAGCCATGTCCATGTACTGTGAAAACGGCAGCCAGCCTTGGTGAAGGTCGAGGGCAGTGGCGATTTCACGAAGCAAACACTCACTACTGGCCAAAGCAGCTGATGAAGGCTGGGGTAAAGCGGGTGTTTGCGACATGATGTTTTTCCGAAGCTGAAAGCCTGCATTATAAACGGCTGTTTCCGAATAGGTGCTGCTTTAACAGGATGACAAGATGGTTCTTCACAAAATATGACATGAAGTTTTGGTCATTCAAATCGTTGCATTCCGATAAGTCTCTGTCTTGAAAATGCATTTTAGAGTTTGGCGTTTACAGGAAATGACAAATCTCATTGACCCATTGACAAAACTTGCCTATAGTGTGGGCATGTGGGGCAAAGTGTCGAAAAGTGGGCGATAAATCCTAGTTGAAGGAGCAATGTGGTGTTTGGTGGCGCATACGAGTTGACCATAGACAGCAAAGGGCGTTTGGCTATTCCTGCCAAATTCAGAGAGCTGCTGGCGCGCCATTTTTCTCCTTTTCTGGTGGCCACTTTGGAAAAACGGACGCACTTGCTGCTCTATCCAGAACCGCAGTGGCGAAATGTCGAAACACAATTGCTGCAATTGCCAGTGGCGGGAAATAAAGTATTACAGGCCTATCAGAATTTGCTTTTGCACAACGCCGATACTTTGGAATTGGATGGCTCTGGTCGAATCTTGTTGCCTCAGAATTTGCGCCGATTGGTTGAGTTCGATAAAGAAGTTTATGTGGTGGGCAGGGCTAATCGCATCGAAGTGTGGGGTAGGGCACTTTGGGAAGATCAAAACAATGCGGCGCTGGACATGGATGAAGACATGTTGGCGATTGAATTGAGTAAAACACAGCTACAGCTATGAGTAATGAGATGACCCAGCAGAAGCACATCACGGTTTTACTGCATGAGGCTGTAGCAGGTTTGCAGGTGCAGGCCAATGGTGTTTATGTGGATGGCACGTTTGGTCGTGGCGGCCACTCACGATTGATTTTGTCGCAGCTGGGTGGACACGGTCGCTTGATTGTATTTGATAAAGATCCGCAAGCCATTGCGGTGGCCAATCAGCTGTCAGCAGCGGATGCTCGAATTACTGTGGTGCATGATGGCTTTGCTACTTTGGATGTTGCTTTGGCTCGCCTGGGAGTAGAGGCAATTGATGGCGCTTTGTTTGATTTGGGTATCTCATCGCCGCAAATTGATGAAGCAGCACGCGGTTTCAGTTTTCGATTTGATGCGCCTTTGGATATGCGCATGGACACTACCCGAGGCTTATCGGCGGCACAGTGGTTGGCCGAAGCTGATGAAAACGACATACATGAGGTGATTAAAAATTATGGTGAAGAGCGGTTTAGTCGCCAGATTGCGCGCACCATTGTGGCGCGGCGAGTTGAGTCGCCCATTGCTACAACCGGCCAGCTGGCGCGGCTTGTGGCACAAGTCGTCCATACTCGCGAGCGCGGTCAAGACCCAGCAACGCGTACCTTCCAAGCCATTCGCATCTTCATTAACCGCGAATTGGAAGAAATAGCATCGGTTTTGCCGCAGGCGGTTGAACACTTGAAAGTTGGCGGACGGTTGGCCGTGATTGCCTTCCACTCGTTGGAAGACCGAATTGTGAAACAATTTATGCATTTGCACAGTAAACCCAAACCATTGCCACGCTGGGCGGTGGTGAAAGAGTCGGAACGACCGCAACCGCCGTTGTGTTTGGTGGGTAAAGCGCAAAAACCGAATGCAGAAGAAATAGCCGCCAATCCACGCGCACGCTCTGCTGTTTTGCGAGTCGCTGAACGCACAACGGGTGCATGGGCAGAACATGAATAAATTAAATGTATTTTTATTGGTGCTGGTGCTGGTGTCGGCTTTTGCAGTGGTAACCGTGCAAGATCGTTCGCGCCAGTATTTTATTGTTTTGGATAAAGCGCAAAAAGGTGAAGGGGTTTTGAACGATGATTACAGTCGTTTGAAAATCACCCAGGCGAAATTGGCCAACCATCAGTTTATCCAGCAATCGGCAGCCGAGCAGCAATTGCAGCCACCAACTTTGGCACAGACGCAAATGTTGGTGGTGAAACCGTAACACCCAATCAGGCTGCCTGAAATAGGCCAATAGAGCCATTGGAATAATTATGTTGATTAAAAACGATTACAAACCGCGTATGGTAACCCGGCAGGTCAAGCAAGCCAAGCCGGTGACCACCAATGGCCGTATTGTATTGGTATTGGGGGCTTTGGCCTCAGCATTTGCATTGCTAGTAGGACGTGGCGTGTATTTGCAGACAGAACAGCATGCCTTCTTGAAAGAACAAGGTGATCAGCGTTTTGTGCGCACCATTCCGTTGGTAGCCAAAAGAGGGACGGTTACGGATCGCAATGGTTCCGTGTTGGCAATGAGTGCGCCTGCTGACTCACTCTATGCGATTCCTTCTGCTATGACGCAACTGCCGAGCGATGCACAATTACAGCAATTATCAACACTGATTGATGTGCCTATAGATACCCTTAAATCGCGCATGAGTGGCAAAAGCCGAGAATTTGTGTACTTGAAGCGGCAATTACCTCCCGAAGTGGCGCAGCAAGTAACGGCGTTGGGCATTAAAGGTTTGGCTTTCCAGCATGAAAGCAAGCGTCATTACCCCATGGGCGATTTGTTTGCCCACATCATTGGGTTTACCAATATCGATGGTAAAGGCCAAGAAGGGTTGGAATTGTCGCAGGAAACTATATTGCATGGACGGGATGGCGGTAAAGTTGTGCTGCGCGACAACAAAGGCAATATTGTGGACAGCATGGATTCGCCGCGCAATCAACCGCCAGTTAATGGTAAGGACATGGTGTTGTCTCTGGATCAGCGTATTCAGTCTTTGGCCTATGAATCTCTGAATCAAGCCATGCAAAAACACCAAGCCAGTGCCGGTTCTGTGGTGGTATTGGATGGCAAAACTGGGGAAATTTTGGCGATGGTCAATTCCCCCACTTATGACCCCAATAACCCGGGTGCCGCAGACAGCGATCATCGGCGCAACCGTGCTGTAACCGATATGTTGGAGCCGGGCAGCGCCATGAAGCCTTTCGCCATTGCCAAAGCCATTAACGAAGGTAAAGTGAAACCCACTACTTGGTTTAACACCTTGTCGTATAAAATTGGGCCCGCGACCGTGCGTGATACCCATGATTACCCTTCTTTGGATGTGCGTGGCATTATTCAGAAATCGTCTAATGTGGGCACCAGTAAAATTTCCGCCATGTTTACGCCGGAGCAGATGTATGATTTTTATACTTCAGTGGGCTTTGGGCGGCGCATGCACTCTGGTTTCCCGGGTGAAACCACGGGATTGGTGCGGGATTGGCATAATTGGCGCCCGATTGAGCAAGCAACCATGTCATTTGGTTATGGTATTCAAGTCAGCTTGTTGCAATTGGCTCGGGCTTATACTATTTTTACCAATGATGGTGAATTGTTGCCGGTGAGCTTCTTGAAACTGAATACGCAGCCACAAGGCATGCCCATTATCAACCCATCAGCAGCCCAAGCCATTCGCCATATGATGATTGCGGTTACCGAACCGGGCGGTACTGGGCAACAAGGGGCGATTGATGGATTTGACGTGGCCGCCAAAACCGGTACGGCACGGATGTTGGTGGATGGCCGCTATTCCGAGAGCAAACACATGGCGACATTTATTGGATTTGCCCCAGCCGATAATCCCCGTGTCATTGTGGCGGTGAATATTCAAAACCCCACTGCCAACGGGTATTATGGTGGTGTGGTATCTGGCCCTGTGTTTCATGATGTGATGGCGCAAACTTTGAACGTATTGGGTGTTGCCCCTACCAAACCGTTCAAACAAGCCAAAACCGAACACGTGGCCACACGTTGATTGCTTCAGGCAGCCTTTATGAGCAGGCTGCCTGAAACCCCATTTGATTTTGATTCAATGAGACTGAATCCGCCATGTTTTCACATCAACAGCCCCTTGCTGATTTCATTTTGCCCACTGACGTTTTGGCTCAAGTGGCGGGCCGTACACTGCATGTAGACAGTCGCCAGGTTAAACCTGGTGATGTTTTTGTGGCGTGCCAAGGGGAATACACAGACGGGCGCCAATACATTTCAGCAGCCATCAATAATGGGGCTGCTTTTGTGTTTTGGGATCGTGACAATGATTATGAGTGGCCAGCAGATGAGTCGGTGCCCAATTTGGGCGTGGCCGATTTGCGTCGTCGTGCAGGCTTAGTGGCGGCGGCTTGTTATGGTTACCCTGGTAATCAGCTCACTGTTTGGGGCGTGACCGGTACCAATGGTAAGACTTCGGTTAGCCAGTGGCTGGCGCAAGCGGCGGATTTGTTGTGTCAACCCTGTGCCATCATGGGTACCGTGGGAAATGGTTATTGGCAACATTTGCAGGCCAGCGCCAATACCACGATGGATGCGGTATCCAATCAGACATGGCTGCGTCATTTTCTGACCGATGGTGCGCGCATCGTTTCGATGGAGGTGTCTAGTCATGGATTGGATCAAAGTCGAGTGGTCGGCGTACCCTTTACAACGGCGGTGTTCACCAATCTGACACGGGATCATTTGGATTACCATGGTGACATGGCTCATTATGGTGCGTGCAAAGCCAAATTGTTTTATTGGGATGGTTTGCAGCACGCCATCATCAATGTGGATGATGAATTTGGCCAAACCTTGGCTGAAAAAGTGCGGGCGGGTACTTTATCCACCGCGGTCTATGGCTATGGGTTTAGTGATGAGGCGGATATCCGGATTGATGCTTTTCAGGCATCACCCACGGGTATGCAGGTGCATTTGGACACCCCTTGGGGCTGTGGTGTGGTGCATACACATCTGTTGGGGCGGTTTAATGCCCAAAATTTAGCCGCTTGCGTGGGCGTGTTGTGTGCTCATGGATTTGGTTTTGAAGAAGTGCTGCGGGTATTGGCACAAATTCGTCCCGCTACAGGTCGTATGGATTGCATCATGGGCGATCACCAACCGTTGGTGGTGGTGGATTATGCGCATACACCCGATGCCTTAGAAAAAGCATTGGCTACGTTGCAGGAAATCAAACCCCATAATGGCCGATTGTGGTGTGTATTTGGCTGCGGCGGTAACCGCGATCGTGGCAAACGCCCGTTAATGGGTGCAGCTGCTGTAGCCGGTGCTGATTGTGTGGTGGTGACCAGTGACAATCCGCGTATGGAAGAGCCGCAAAGCATCATTCAAGATATTTTGCCTGCGGTACCGACGCCTGAGTTAATTGAGCCCGATCGGCCCGCGCCATTGAATACACAGTTACCCATGCAGATGAGCACGACATAGTGCTGATTGCCGGCAAAGGACATGAAACCTACCAGGATGTGGGCGGTGAAAAGCATCATTTTTCTGATTTTGAAGTGGCGAGGGCCGCTTTGGCGCAACGAGCATCGGCATTATCCAGCGGCCACTAAGGCTGCCTGAAAGAGATTGAGATCATGGCACAATTGGACTTGGCCTTTATTTATCAAACATTTGGTACAGCGCTGAACTTAGCCAATGCACCAGTCAAACGCGTGGTCATCGATAGTCGCGACATACGGCCAGGTGATGTATTTGTGGCGCTCAAGGGTGAGCGGTTTGATGCGCATGATTTTGTCGATGAAGTCATCGCTCAAGGTGCTGCTTTGTGTTTGGTAAGTAGGGCGGATTGCCTCACCAAAGCTCGGTGCCTTCCTGTGGACGATACTGAAAAAGCTTGGGTCAATTGGCCCGTGCTTGGCGTTTGGCGGTAAATCCAGCGCTCACCGTTTTTGGCATCACAGGCTCGGCCGGCAAAACCACGGTGAAAGAAATGCTGGCGTGTATTTTGCGTGATTTTGCTGGTAGCGATGCGGTGTTGGCCACTGCAGGCAACTTCAATAACCACATCGGTCTGCCTTTGACCTTGTTAAAATTGGAATCACAGCATCGGTTTGCGGTGATTGAGATGGGCATGAGCCACTTTGGCGAGCTGGCTTATTTAACTCGTTTGGCTTGCCCAGATTTTGCTTTGGTCAACAACGCTTTGCGCGCGCACGTGGGCTGTGGATTTGATGGCGTGGCCGATATTGCTCGGGCCAAAAGTGAAATCTATCAAGGCCTAGACACCCAGGGTATGGGTTTCGTGCCTGTTGATGACAGTCAAGCCAGTTTGTTTCAGGCAGCCTTGACGGGTCATCGCAGTCAAACTTTTGGGGTAGAGCAGGGGACGGTTCATGCCAGTAATATTGAATTGGCGCCTTTAAGCGTCGCATTTGATTTGTGTGCCCCAGAAGGCATGATACGGGTATCGCTACCGGTGCCTGGGCGACACATGGTGCACAACGCCGTGGCCGCTGCTGCGCTGGCTTTGGCCGCTGCTGTTCCTTTGGTCGACATTGCGCATGCGTTGGCACATTTTGCCAATGCGAAAGGGCGTTTGCAGCAAAAACACAGTATTCATGGGGCCTTGGTGATTGATGATACTTACAATGCCAATCCCGATGCCTATAAAGCCGCCATTGATGTATTGGCAGCCTTTGCACCACCTCGGGTGTTGGTGATGGGCGCGATTGGCGAATTGGGGGATAATGCCCCCGCCTTGCACGCCGAAGTGGGCGCCTATGCCAAAGCGCGCGGTATTGACACGGCTTTATTTGTGGGGGATGACGCGCGTTATGCGGCTGAAGCCTATGGTGCCGACAGAGCCTATTTTTCAGATAAAAAATCGCTGATTATGGCTTTGGCTGATGTGGATCATGCGGGTGCCACTATTTTGGTGAAAGGGTCGCGATTCATGAAAATGGAAGAAATAGTGGCCGCGTTGGTGTCGCAATAAGCATCGCTAATTGGGGCATAAATCCTTAAAATACGCATTTTGCTTTCAGACAGCCTGAAAGCCTGTTACCAATCGACAACCGTTGCGGCCGGGTGGCCGCTACAAGGAAAACAACATGTTATTGTGGTTAGCCGAATTGTTTCATTACTGGGTCAGCGGTTTTCATTTGTTCCAGTACACCACGTTTCGTGCGGTGATGGCTGCCTTAACCTCGTTGGCATTTAGCCTGATGCTGGGGCCGTGGACCATTCGTAAATTAACTGAACTCAAAGTCGGGCAGGCGGTTCGTCGCGATGGCCCGCAAACGCATTTGGTGAAAACCGGCACCCCCACGATGGGGGGGACGTTGATTTTGATGGCGATTACGGTGTCCACATTACTGTGGGCCAATCTGGCCAATCCTTATGTATGGATTTTGTTGGCGGTGATGCTCAGTACCGGCGCTTTGGGCTTTTATGACGACTGGAAAAAAGTGGTTTATAAAGACCCGCATGGGGTGTCAGCTAAGTTCAAAATGGTGTGGCAGTCTGCCGTGGCTTTGGCCGCTGGTTTGTTTTTGTTTTTTGTGGCGCATTTGTCGAATACCACCACGTTTATCGTGCCTTTCTTCAAAGAAATTGCCTACCCTTTGGGTGCGGCGGGTTTTGTGGTGCTGACCTATTTTGTGATTGTGGGCACATCCAATGCGGTCAATCTTACCGATGGTAGATGGGTTGGCGGCTTTGCCGGTGGTATTGGTGTCTGGCGGGTTGGCCATTTTTGCGTATGCCAGCGGCCATGCTGAATTTGCGCGTTACCTGCAGTTGCCGCACGTGATCGGGGCCAATGAGGTGGTGGTATTTTGCGCCGCCATGTGTGGTGCTTGTTTGGGTTTTCTGTGGTTTAACGCTTACCCGGCCCAGGTATTTATGGGTGATGTGGGGGCGTTGGCCTTGGGTGCTGCCTTGGGTACGGTGGCGGTGATTGTGCGCCAAGAAATCGTATTGGTGATTATGGGGGGGTTGTTTGTGGTGGAGGCCTTGTCGGTGATGCTGCAAGTAGGCTCGTACAAAACCCGTCATAAACGCATTTTCTTGATGGCACCGATACACCATCACTTCGAACAAAAAGGCTGGAAAGAAACGCAGGTGGTGGTGCGTTTTTGGATCATTACCATGATTTTGGTTTTGGTGGGTTTGAGCTCATTGAAAATCCGCTAAAGCGTCATACGGGCAGCATTGAGGTTGCCTGAAAAGGAATTTGGCCATGATGGATTGGCACAATAAACGTATTTTGGTAGTGGGTTTGGGTGGCACGGGCATGTCGATGCTGGCGTTTTTTACCCAGGCAGGTGCTCAGGTGGCGGGCTATGATGAAAAATTAAATGATGAGCAGGCCAAGGCTGTGGTCAGCCGCTTTGCCGGCATGCCGTTGTTTTCAGGCAGCCTGGGTGAAACGCTGGCGGATCAGCATTATGACGTGTTGGCGCTGAGCCCAGGCGTGAGCCAACGCCAAGCACCGATTGCTGCATTTAAGGCTGCTGGTGGGCGAGTTTTGGGCGACGTGGAAGTATTCGCTGATTTGCTTTCTGGCCACGAGTCGCGCCAGAACAATAAGATCATCGCCATCACTGGTGCCAATGGTAAAACCACCACCACTAGTTTAGTGGGTTTTTTGTGTGAACGCTGTGGTTTGGATACCGTGGTGGCGGGTAACATTGGCACGCCTGTATTGGATGCCTATCTGGCCCGAGCGGGGAAACCTGCGGATGTGTGGGTATTGGAATTGTCCAGTTTTCAGTTGGAAACCACTGCGCATCTCAATGCCAGCGTGGCCACGGTGTTGAATATTTCCGAAGACCATTTGGATCGATACGATGATTTACTCGATTACGCTCATGCCAAAGACCGCATTTTCCGAGGCAATGCCATCCAAGTATTGAATGCCGATGATTTTTTTTGCCAGGCGATGACTCGCCGTGGCCGCGAAGTGAAATGGTTTTCGCTCAAGAAATCCACTGATTATTGGCTCAATAATGGTGTGTTGAGCGCTGCTGACAAGCCTCTGCTGGCTCAATCTGCGATTCAGTTACAAGGCACCCACAATGCCGCCAATGTATTGGTGGCCTTGGCTTTGTGTGAAGCCATTGGTTTGCCGCGCGCCGAATTGTTGCAGCATGTCCGCGATTTTAAAGGTTTGCCGCATCGGGTTGAGAAAGTGGCCGAAGTGGCTGATGTTACCTACATTGATGATTCCAAGGGCACCAATGTGGGTGCCACTTGTGCGGCCTTGGTGGGTTTGGATAAACCGATTGTGTTGATTGCGGGTGGTCAAGGCAAAGGTCAGGATTTTTCACCCCTTCAGGCAGCCTTGCATGGCAAAGCGCGCGCGGTATTGTTAATTGGGGTTGATGGTCATCAAGTGGGTGATGCGCTGGTTGAGGCAACTTATCCAGTGGAGTATTTTCCCACCTTGGAAGAAGCCACTCGACGCGCCCATGCATTAGCCCATGCGGGTGATATTGTGTTGCTCAGTCCTGCTTGCGCCAGTTATGACATGTTCCACGGCTATGCACACCGCAGCCAAGTGTTCATCGATACCGTGCAACAATTGCAGGCAGCCTCATGATTACCGAATCACGTTTGCTGGATCGCAAGTTATTGCGTCGCGGTGATACCATGGATCAGTCGTTGCTGTGGATGGTGTTGCTGATGGTTTGTTTCAGCTTGGTCATGGTGTATTCCGCGTCCATTGCCTATGCCGCGCATGACGGTGGCAGCCAGTATTTTTACTTGATTCGGCAGGCAGCATTTTTGGTCAGTGGGGGGCTATTGGGCGCTATTGCGTTTCGTGTGCCTATGCGGACATGGAAAAAAGCCACGCCGATTATTTTGGCAGTGTCAGTCATTTTGTTGATTGCGGTTTTGGGTGTGGGTCGAGAAATCAATGGCGCGCGCCGATGGATACACCTTGGGCCGATTAATGTGCAGCCCACAGAAATTTTTAAATTGGCGATTATTTTGTATTTGTCGAGTTTTTTTACGCGGCGCGCAGAAGTGTTGAAGCAGTTTAAAAAAGTGTGGTTTGCCGCCATTCCTGTGGGTATTGGCTTGGCTTTAATCATGATGGAACCTGATTTCGGTTCTTTTGTCGTGGTTTCGGTGATTGCGGTGGGTTTGCTGTTTTTAGCGGGGTTGCCATTTAAATGGTTTACGGCCGTGGTGGCTATTGGCGTGGCGGCTATGGTGATGTTGATTGTGTTTGAACCCTATCGCATGGCGCGTGTTACAGCGTTCTTGGATCCGTGGCAAGATCCTTTGGGTAAAGGATACCAATTAACACATTCGTTGATGGCTATCGGTCGTGGTGGTTGGTTTGGGGTTGGTTTGGGAGCGAGTTTGGAAAAGCGCTTTTATCTACCAGAAGCCCATACCGATTTCATTTTGGCCGTTATTGGCGAAGAATTTGGCTTCATGGGTATTTTGGCGCTGATATGTTGCTACGTATGGCTGGTGGTGCGGGCTTTTTCCATCGGTAAACAGGCGCGCGATTTGGAATTATTCTATGGTGCGTTTGTGGCCAAAGGCATTGGTATTTGGCTTGGCATACAGAGTTTTTTCAATATTGGTGTGAATATTGGCCTACTGCCACTAAAGGCCTGACTTTGCCGCTGATGTCGTATGGTGGTTCGGCGGTGATGGTGATGCTGGTGTGCATGGGCTTGCTCATGCGTGTGGATTATGAAAACCGCCGCGTCATGCGTGGTTTTAAAGTGTGAATGGGTTTCAGGCAGCCTGAGGAACAAACATGAGCGTGAAGACCTTTATGGTGATGGCCGGTGGTACGGGTGGTCATATTTTCCCAGCCTTGGCCGTGGCGCAGGCATTGCAGGCGCGCGGGCATAAGGTTATTTGGCTTGGCAGTGAAGGCGCCATGGAAACGCGGTTGGTGCCACAATATGGCATCCATTTGGAAACGCTCGCCATTAAGGGTGTACGTGGCAATGGTTGGAAACGGAAGTTGATGTTGCCGTTAACCTTGGCCAAAACCGTTCAGACAGCCCGGCACATCATTCAAAAATTCCATGTGGACGAAGTCATCGGTTTCGGTGGCTTTGTGACTTTCCCTGGAGGCGTAGCTGCCAAGCTCATGGGCGTGCCCGTGATTGTGCATGAACAAAATGCTGTGCCTGGCTTGTCGAATAAAGTCTTGTCTCGTTGGGCGCGTCGGGTTTTGTATGCATTCCCTGGTGTATTTGCCGATGCCGATGGCTTGGTGGGTAATCCGGTTCGGGCCGATATTGCCGCTTTGCCGGCTCCTGAAACGCGATTTGAAGGCCGCAATGGCGCCTTAACGGTGTTGGTGGTTGGTGGGAGCCTGGGTGCCGATGCGCTCAATCAAGTCGTGCCCAAAGCATTGTCATTATTGCCTGCTGAACAGCGCCCGAGCATTACCCACCAATCCGGTCGCAACAAACTTGCCGCGCTGCAAGCGCGCTATGAAGAAGTGGGCGTGACCGCCCATTGTGTGGAATTTATTGATGACATGGTCAGCGCATATCGCGATGCCGATTTGGTGGTGTGCCGAGCTGGTGCTTTGACTATTGCTGAGCTTACTGCAGCAGGCGTGGGCGCCGTACTGGTGCCTTATCCACATGCCGTGGATGACCATCAAACGGTGAATGCGCAGTTTATGGTCAAAGCGGGTGCAGCCATTTTAATGCCGCAAACCACGCTGAATGCCGAATATTTGGCCGATACATTGCGCGAACTCAATCGCGGTCAATGTTTACTGATGGCGAAAAAGGCGCGGCAATTGGCGATGCCCAATAGCGCAGAAGAAGTGGCCACCATAGCATTAACCACCTTAAACGAGTATTCAGGCAACTGAAGGCTGCCTGAAAGGATGAGTGCATGAAAGAAAACATGAAAGACCGAATTGGCCACATTCATTTTGTTGGCATCGGTGGTACGGGGATGTGCGGTATTGCCGAAGTTCTGCACAATGAAGGCTATCGGGTATCCGGTTCTGACATGACCAGTAATTCGGCCACGCGTCATTTACAAGATATTGGTGTGGCCGTGTATCAAGGTCATGCGGCCGAACACATTGCTGGTGCTGATGTGGTGGTGACCTCAACCGCAGTAAAAAAAGACAATCCAGAAGTGGCGGCGGCACTTATCCATAAAATTCCGGTGATTCCGCGCGCCATGATGTTGGCTGAAATTATGCGTTTTGGTCGCGGCATTGCCATTGCCGGCACACACGGCAAAACCACCACCACCAGTTTGGCTGCATCGGTATTGGCAGCAGCTGGACTGGATCCTACTTTTGTTATTGGCGGTCGCCTCAATGCCGCAGGCAGCAACGCTAAACTGGGCAAAGGCGAATATATTGTGGCCGAAGCCGATGAGTCGGATGCCTCATTTTTGTATTTAACCCCGCTGTTCACGGTGGTGACCAATATCGACACAGATCACATGGATACCTATGACCATGATGTGGAAAAACTGCATCAGGCATTTGTGGATTTTGTGCACCGTATGCCTTTTTATGGCAAGGCATTTCTGTGTATCGACAGTGAGCATGTGCGCCAGATTCTGCCTAAAATACAAAAACCTTATGTTACCTATGGTTTGGATGCAGAAGCCGATTTGTATGCCAGCAATATTGAAGCGCGCGGCGCCCAAATGCATTTTACTGTGCATACGCGCAAAAAAGGCATAGCGCCCTTTGCGGTGACTGTGAATATGCCGGGCCGGCATAATGTACTCAACGCTTTGGCCGTGATTGGGGTGGCATTGGAAATCGGAGTGCCCATTGCGGCCATTCAAAATGGTTTGGAAAGTTTCGAAGGAGTAGGCCGCCGTTTCCAGAATCACGGAGCATTGCCACTGCCCAATGGTGGCACGGCTTTGCTGATAGACGATTATGGTCACCACCCAGTAGAGATGACCGCCACTATTGCGGCGGCGCGGGGTGCTTATCCGGATCGTCGCCTGGTGGTGGCGTTTCAGCCGCACCGATATACGCGTACCCGAGATTTGTTTGAGGATTTTGTGCAGGTACTGAGTCGCGCTGACAGCGTGGTGTTAACCGATGTTTACCCTGCAGGCGAAGAACCGATTGTGGCCGCAGACAGCAAAGCATTAACACGGGCCATTCGGGTGTTGGGTAAAGTGGAACCGATTTACGTGGCCAGTGTCGATGAAATGGCACCCACGTTATTGAATGTATTGCAGGATGGCGACGTATTGCTGAATATGGGTGCAGGCAGCATCAATAAAGTACCGGGTAATTTGGAAGCACTGACGCAACAGTAGGGCTGCCTGAATGGTTCAGGCAGCCAGCTGGCATTGCCATTGGCTTGGCTGGCTGATTGAAAACTAGGAAACAATATGCAGGAATTTGGCAAAGTAGCCGTGCTCATGGGGGGATTCTCCAGTGAGCGTAGTGTGTCGTTAAACAGCGGCAACGCAATTGTGGCGGCCTTGCAAAGCAAGGGGATTGATGCGCATGCGTTTGATCCGAAAGAGCGACCATTGTATGAGTTGGTTAGCGATGGCTTTGATCGTGCATTCAATATATTGCATGGCACATACGGCGAAGATGGCGTGGTTCAAGGTGCTTTGGAAGCTTGGCCATTCCTTATACTGGATGTGGTGTCGGTGCCAGCGCATTGGGCATGGATAAATTTCGCAGCCGTTTGATTTGGCAGGGCTTGGGTATTCCCTGTGTGCCTTTTGTGGTATTGCATGATGACAGTGATTTTGCTGCAGTAGAGGCGCAACTGGGTTTGCCTTTGTTTGTGAAGCCTGCGGCAGAAGGCAGTAGTGTGGGTGTGGAGCACATTAAGAAAGCAGGCGATTTGGCTCAGGCATACCAGCGGCTGAAGCAATACCATGGTGAAATTCTGGCCGAACCCGCTATGACTGGGGGCGAGTACACCTGTGGTATTTTGGGTGAACAGGCTTTGCCCAGCATTCGCATCATTCCTAAAAATGATTTTTATGACTGGGATGCCAAATACAATCGCGACGATACCGTGTATTTGTGCCCATCTGATTTGAATCCTCATGATGAGAAAATGGTGCGCGACTTAACGGTCAAGGCATATGCAGCCTTGGGCGGTCGCGGTTGGGGGCGCGTAGACTTTTTGCGTGATGATCAAGGTCAGTTATATGTATTGGAAATCAATACGGTGCCTGGCATGACCAGTCACAGCTTGGTGCCCAAGGCTGCGCGTGAAGCTGGCTTGAGTTTTGCAGATTTGTGTGTTGAAATTTTGAGCCATGCGACTTTGGGATAACGCGCCAGCATTGCGGCGCCTCTATCGCTGGCTGTATGCTTGTGTAATAGTGTGTTTGTTGGCTTCGTTGGGTGTCTGGGTGGTGAATTCCCCTTATTTTCCCATCAAACAGGTCAAAGTTGTGAAGCCAGTACAACACATCAGCGCGCAACAGTTGCAAGCGATAACACAGCAGTATTTGCATGGCAATATATTCAAGGCTAATGTCAGTGGTGCTCAAGCTGTTTTGGCAAAATTGCCTTGGGTAGCCAAAGTGCAAGTGAAGCGGTTGTGGCCGGATACAGTGGCCATTGACATCACTGAGCGGGTACCGGTAGCGCATTGGCATGATGGCCAATTGGTGGATAACGAAGGCAATGTGTTTAATGCAACCACCAATCAAAGCTTGCCTGTGTTTACCGGCAGTGCCGGTTTGCCCAAAATGATGGTGCCACAGTTGCTGGAATTTGAACGGATTTTGCAGCCCACTGGTTTGCATATCACGCAGCTTGATTTAAGTGATCGATCAGCTTGGGATGTGATGCTAGACAATGGTATTTCCGTGCGCCTGGGCAGCAGTGATGGGCCACAACGACTTACCCATTTTGTGTGGGCATGGCCGCAAGTGTTAAAAGAGCAAGCTGGGCGCGTGAATTATGTAGACATGCGTTATAAAGATGGTTTTGCGGTGGGCCATAAATCCGCGGGTAGTGTGCAAACCGATGGGAATATTCCCGCTACAGCGGCCAGTGCGACCGACACGCAGGCGACTCAGGCCGCCCAAGCGGCCCAAACCGCCGATTGATAAACAGATTCATTCATGATTTTAAAAAGTGACGACCATGGTTAAAGGTAAAAAATACATCAGCGCGTTGGATATTGGTACGTCCAAAGTGATCGCCCTTATTGGTGAAGTACAGGACGACAATGAAATTCACATTGTGGGGTTGGGGCAGTCGCCTTCACGCGGCCTTAAGGCTGGCATGGTAACCAACATCGAGACCACAGCCCAAGCCATAAAACAGGCGATGGAAGAGGCTCAGATGATGGCCGATGTACAGGTGGGCAGTGTAACCACCGGTATTGCCGGGAATCATATTCGCAGCCTTAACTCCCAAGGAGTGGTTAAAATTAAGGATGGTGAAGTCAGCCAAGCCGATATTGACCGGGCAATCGAAACCGCGAAGGCGGTAAATATCCCGCCGGATCACGATATCTTACATACCGTGGTACAGGAATTCATTATTGATAATCAGCCTGGGGTGAAAGAGCCCATCGGTATGAGTGGCGTGCGTTTGGATACCCGTATTCACATCATTACCGGTGCCGTTACGGCCATGCAAAATATTCAGAAATGCGTTAATCGTTGCGGTTTGCAAATTGATAACATGATTCTGCAACCTTTGGCTAGTGGTCAGGCTGTACTCACAGAAGATGAAAAAGAGTTGGGTGTGTGTGTGATTGATATCGGTGGTGGCACCACCGATATCGCCGTGTATACCAATGGCGCCATTCGCCACACCGCTGTGATTCCGGTGGCTGGTGACTTGATTACCAAGGACCTAGCGCAGGCATTGCGTACGCCCCACAGTGCTGCTGAGTACATCAAAATTAACCATGGCGTGGCCTTGGCCAGCATGGATGGTTTGGATGACATGATTGAAGTACCCAGCGTGGGCGATCGCAACCCACGCCAAATTTCTCGTCGAACTTTGGCCAGTGTGATTGGTCCCAGGGTAGAGGAAATTTTGGAGCTCACCCTGAATGAATTGCGCCGTTCTGGTTTTCCCGAAGAAGTGTTGACTTCAGGTATCGTGTTAACCGGTGGTGCATCTTTGCTGCCGGGCATGGTTGATTTGGCAGAAGATGTATTTAATTTACCCGCGCGTATTGGTGTGCCTCAGGAGATGGGTGGCGTATCAGAACGCATCCGCAATCCTCGTTTTGCGACTGCCATCGGCCTGCTTCAGGCAGCCCGCGGCAATGATGGTAAAGTGGGCATGCCGGTGACGGTTGAAGAGCCGAAAGAATCTTTGTTGAGCAAATTGCAAGCTTGGTTTAAGAATAATTTTTAAGCCATTTGGATTTTTACTTGTGAAACCTTTGCTGTGGCGGTGTAATTGCCGATATAATGCCGCAGATTGAATTAAGCGAACCCGTGCCCTAAGGCATTATCAGGAGAATGCACATGCAATTGGTCTATGATGTGGTTGAGGCTGCTGCCAGCCCCGCGGTGATTAAAGTAATTGGTATTGGCGGTGGTGGTTGCAATGCCATCAACAACATGATTGACAATGCCATTGCTGGGATTGAATTCATCAGTGCCAATACCGATGCGCAATCGTTGAAGCACAGTCAAGCACCGAAACGCATTCAATTGGGTACCAATTTGACCAAAGGTTTGGGTGCAGGCGCCAATCCCGATATCGGGCGCAATGCCGCCATGGAAGATAGGGAAGCCATTGCTGATGCCATTAAAGGCGCCAATATGCTGTTTATTACTACTGGCATGGGCGGCGGTACTGGGACTGGTGCTGCGCCTGTGATCGCTGAGTTAGCCAAAGAAATGGGTATCTTGACTGTGGCTGTGGTAACGCGTCCGTTTGAGCATGAAGGCAAGCGCAAAGAAGTGGCTCGCGATGGGTTGGAGACATTGAAAAACACAGTTGATTCGCTGATTGTGATTCCAAATGATAAATTGATGACGGCGCTAGGCGACGACGTGACGGTGCGTGAAGCATTCCGCGCTGCTGATAATGTATTGCGCAATGCGGTAGCCGGTATTTCTGAAGTCATTACCAGCCCTGGTATCATTAATTTGGATTTTGCCGACGTAAAAAATGTGATGGGCATCATGGGTATGGCAATGATGGGCTCTGGACAGGCACATGGCGTGGATCGTGCCCGCATTGCCACTGAGCAAGCCATTTCCAGCCCGCTGTTGGACGATGTGACATTGGAAGGCGCACATGGGGTGTTGGTCAATATCACGACCGCGCCCGGTTGTTTGCGTATGTCTGAATACAATGAAATCATGAGTATGGTGGGTGAATATGCGCATCCGGATGCAGAGTTGAAGTACGGTACTGCAGAAGATGAACACATGGAAGAAGGTGAAATCCGAGTGACCATCATTGCTACGGGCCTACAAGAAAACAAAGCAGCGTTGCAAAATAATAATTTGCGTATGGTCAAAGTGCAGCAAGCAACCGGTACCGATGATGCGTTTCCTGATATTGATAGCGTGATTCGTTCTGGTCGCAGTGCGCGCAGTATGAATTTATCGGCTGCAGATTTTGCTAATCAATCGGTTTTGGATGATTTCGAAATTCCGGCGGTTATTCGTCGTCAAGCAGACTGAGTCAGCTTTTATAAAACCTGCCCAAACAAGTGTTTGGGCAGGTTTTTTGTTGTCTGGGCATAATTCATTTACAATGGCTGCGCCTGCTTTCAGGCAGCCTAATCCACATTTTTAGGGTTGTTTATGAGTGAAGTTGTGACAACGCCGCACCACGGTGATGATTATTTGTTGCTTGGACAATATGCCGAGCGCGCATATCTGGAATATGCCATGAGCGTGGTCAAGGGACGTGCGCTACCCGATGTGGCTGACGGTCAAAAACCGGTACAGCGGCGTATTTTGTATGCAATGAAAGACATGGGTTTGGTGCATGGCGCTAAGCCAGTGAAGTCGGCTCGGGTGGTGGGTGAGATTTTGGGTAAATATCACCCACATGGAGATGCCTCCGCTTATGACGCAATGGTGCGCATGGCTCAGGACTTTACATTACGTTACCCATTGATTGATGGCATTGGCAATTTTGGCTCACGAGATGGCGATGGCGCGGCGGCCATGCGTTATACCGAAGCAAGGTTGACGCCGATGGCGCAACTGTTACTGTCAGAGATGGATATGGGTACGGTTGATTTTGTGCCTAATTATGATGGTGCTTTCGATGAGCCAACATTATTACCGGCGCGCTTGCCCATGGTTTTGCTTAATGGCGCCTCGGGGATCGCAGTGGGCTTAGCCACGGAAATTCCAGCACACAATTTGCGCGAGGTTACTGCCGCGGCCGTGGCTTTGTTGAAAGAGCCTCTGCTCACCATTGATGATTTAATGCAATACATCCAAGGCCCCGATTTTGCCGGTGGCGGCCACATCATCAGCTCTGCGGCAGAATTGCAAAGTATTTATGCCAGTGGCAAAGGCAGCGTGCGTGTGCGCGCCCGCTACACTGTGGAAAAATTAGCGCGGGGTCAATGGCGAGTGGTGGTGAGTGAGTTGCCACCGGGCATGTCTGCTCAGAAAATTCTGACCAGTATTGAAGAGCAAACCAATCCCAAGCCGAAGGCAGGTAAAAAATCACTGAGCCAAGAGCAACTGAATACCAAGTCTTTGTTGTTGTCTTTATTGGATAGAGTGCGTGATGAATCGGATGGCCAAGCACCCGTTAGGTTGGTGTTTGAGCCCAAATCCAGTCGCCTTGATGCCGATGAGTTCATGAATACCCTGATGGCGCAAACTGGGTTAGAAGGCAATGTTTCGGTTAATTTGGTGATGATGGGCATGGACGATAGGCCTGCACAAAAAACATTGCTGATGATTTTGCAGGAATGGTTGGATTTCCGCATCGTGACTGTGACTCGGCGGCTTCAACACCGCTTAAGCCAAGTAGATAAGCGCATTCATATTTTGCAAGGGCGGCAGATTGCCTTCTTGCACATTGATGAGGTGATCCGAGTGATTCGTGAAGCGGACGAACCCAAGCCGGAATTGATGGCGACGTTTGGTCTTACCGACATTCAGGCTGAAGATATTTTGGAAATTCGCTTGCGCCAGTTGGCTCGACTGGAATGGATTAAACTGGAAAATGAGCTCAATAAGTTATTGTCAGAGCGGCAGGATTTGATGCATCTTTTGGAAGATGATCATGCCAAAAAGCAATTGATTATTGAGGAAATGGAAAATGATGCCCATCAATTTGGTGATGATAGGCGCACTTTGATTCAGGCAGCCGAAAGGGCTTCTTTAACGCAAACCACCGCTGATGAACCGATTACGTTGATTTTGTCGAAACAAGGCTGGCTGCGCTCACGGGTGGGGCATGGTCTGGATTTGGGCCAAACGACATTTAAAGAAGGCGATGATTTACTTTATGCAATTGAAGGGCGCAGTATTTGGCCCGTGGTTTTCATGGATGAGCAAGGGCGAAGTTATACCGTCGATGCTGCCGATATTCCAGGAGGGCGCGGTGATGGTATCCCTGTGAGTTCACTGGTGGACGTTCCCGCTAATGTGGATGTGGTGGCTATGCTCAGCGCTGAACCCGACCAATATTATGCATTGGCGGGCAGCGGTGGTTATGGATTTGTGGTGCAGTTGAAAGATTTATTGAGCCGCACCAAGGCCGGAAAAACGGTGATGACACTGGGACGCGATGAAACGGCACTGCCGCCATGCCCAATTCCGGCCGCGTGGCTGCCTGAAAGCAGCCAGGCGTCAGTGGTGGTGGCTTCATCAGAAAAGCGTCTGCTGGCTTTTGCTTTATCTGAGTGCAAAATCATGCCCAAAGGGCGCGGATTGCAATGGTTGTCGTTACCAAAAGGCGCAAAGCTCAGTTTGTTTGCCGTGGGTTGTGGCGCCGAATTTGACATTATGAGTGAAGGACCGCGTGGCGGAACGCACCGTGAACACTTGCGGGTGGTAGATGTGTTTAATAGACGCGGCCATAAGGGTAAAGTTTTGGCGGTATCGGGGCAGTTGAAATCCATCCAATTCGAGTCCATGTGAGGCAAGTATGTATGACACCGTGCCTTGGCATCATCAGCAAAGTTTAGAAAAACTGCCTGGATTGATTAATATTGGTCGCATCAGTTTGCTGTTTTCATTGCTGACGTTTCATTTGCTGGTGCAATCTTTGTTGCACAATTTTAGCTTCAATGGTCTGAACATTCTCACCTTCAGCAATGTGCAGCTGTATGCATGGGCGGGTGTCTATGGCTGCTTGATTATATTGTCTATTGTGTTGCCGCAATGGCAACAGGCCACCACGGCATTGCCTAGTGCTCATGCCGTGGCGGACATCACCATGATGGTATGGCTGATGTATATTGCCGGTGGGGTCACCAGTGGTTTCGGTATTTTGGTGTTGCCTTTTATCACCACTTCTTGTTTACTGAGTTTTGGTCGTTATCCTTTGCTTTATGCGGGTTACGCCGCGATGTTGATTGTGTTGAGTACCCTGTGGCTTAACCGTGAGGTGGGTTTAGACCGAATTGACATGCGCAGTTGGGCCACAGTGGTGATCCTGGTGGCTGCGGTCTTTTTGGTAGCGGCATTAACGGCTTACGCAGCTACTTATTTGGCGCGTTCACGTAGTGCATTAAGGCGGCAGTCTCAAGTATTGGACAGCTTTAAACGATTGACTGATGTAGCGTTTAATCACGTACAAGAAGCCGTAGTGGTGCTGGATCGGGCTGGCATCATTTGGCTGCTCAATCGCAAGGCGCAAGATTATTTTCCATCTTTGCGCGCTGACGAAGGTACAGCGCTGTTTGAGCCCATTATGGCGGTTTGGCAACGCCACCAAATTCGGGCATTTGACACGGAGACTACCTTACAAGCGCAATTGATGCGTGTGCGTGCGCGCCCCATCAATGAAGGCAATACTCCGCTATTGATGCTGTTTGTACGGGCAAACAGCGAATTGGCTGCAGAAGCCATGGCCATGAAATTGGCAGCGTTGGGCCAACTCACAGCCAATTTAGCACACGAAATTCGCAACCCGATGTCAGCCATCCGTCAAGCCAATGAATTATTGCAAGAGGAAGACGACAGCCCGCCGCACAAGCGCTTGCATGGCATGATTGAAAACAATATTGGCCGTATTGATAAAATGTTGGAAGACGTCAGCTCACTGAATAAGAGTGATAAAATTCACAAGCAAGTGGTCGATTTAATGCAATTCTGGCGCGAATTTCGACAAGAATTTGTGCTTACCCAGCCCAAAGCCCTGCATGCTATTGATTTGCAAGTAGGAGAGGGAAAATTGCAAGTGTGGTGTGATCCTATGCATCTGCAGCAAATTCTGTGGAACCTCATGAATAACGCTTGGCGCCACAGCCAACAAAATGCAGGCGCTATTCGTGTGGTGTTTCGGCCTTTAGGTCGAGCCGAGATTGCCATTGTGGTGATGGATAATGGCGCCGGTGTGTCGGCAGAAAATCAAGACCGCTTGTTTGAACCTTTTTTCACTACTTCGGCGGGCGGTACCGGCTTGGGGCTGTATGTTGCTCGGGAATTAGCCCAAGCCAACTTGGGTCGCTTGCGGTATGAGTCCAAAATCAATGGATTTGAAATTGTTTTACCAAGGGTAGCCAATGAATAGCAGTGATTTAAAGCAGCCAGTACTGGTGGTGGATGACGAAGCCGATATTCGTGACCTCATGGAAATGACGTTGATGAAAATGGGTTTGTCGGTTTACACCGCTGCGTGCGTGGCCGAAGCGAAGGAACAGCTGTCGACTCGGAAATTTTCCTTGGTATTGACGGATATGCGCATGCCGGATGGTTCAGGTTTAGAGGTGGTGGACCACATCATGCAAAGCGGATTGGATGTGCCAGTTGCAGTGATTACCGCATTTGGCAACGCCGATCAAGCGGTGCAAGCGCTCAAAAATGGGGCTTTTGATTATTTGCAAAAACCGATTACCTTGGCGCAGTTGCGCAGCTTAGTGAAGTCAGCCATCAAGATCAATGATGACGATACACCAACGGCAACGGGCACGGCCAAACCACAAGCTGTTGTCAGTGGGGGACGTTCGTCTTCTATCGAGAGCTTGCCTGAAGCTCCGGCTAGGCCCACTATGCATGCTCCTGTAATAAAAACTCAAGCCGCTGCAGATACTCAATCCAGTGCTGAAAAACCAGTTCCACGTCTGCTTGGGCATTCACCATTATTGCAAGAAGTACGCCAGTTGATTATGAAATTGGCTAAATCAATGGTGCCGGTGTACATCGCTGGTGAGTCTGGTTCGGGTAAGGAGCAGGCTGCGCGCAGTATTCATGAGTTGTCGGCTCGAAGGGATAAGCCGTTTGTGGCGGTGAATTGTGGCGCTATTCCAGAAAATTTGATGGAAAGCGAATTTTTTGGTTATAAAAAAGGCAGCTTCACTGGTGCCGATAGCGATCAATTGGGTTTTTTCCAGCACGCCGACGGCGGCACGCTGTTTTTGGATGAGGTGGCGGATTTACCCTTGGCCATGCAGGTGAAATTATTGCGTGCCATTCAGGAAAAAGCCGTGCGACGACTGGGCGACGCGGTAGAAAAGCCGGTGGATGTGCGTATTGTTTGTGCAACACATAAGGATTTAGCAGCACAAGTGGCAGAAGGCCATTTTCGTCAGGACTTATTCTATCGCTTGAATGTGGTCGCCATCACCATGCCACCGCTTCGTGAAATGCGCGAAGATTTGCCGCAATTGGTGGTGAGTTTACTGCGGCGTCATGCATCGAATGGTAAATTGAGCATGACCAAGGCAGCGCAAAAAGCCCTGCTGCAATACAACTATCCTGGTAATTTCCGCGAATTAGAAAATATTCTGGAGCGTGCAGTAGCACTGGCCCAAGACCAGATCATTGATGTGGATGATTTGCAAATAAGCAGTCATCAAGCAGTTTCATTGCAAGATAATGAAGAAGAAATCCATACTGAACTGCCGGCCACTTCTGGCTTCCAATTGGGACGGACTCAAATCCAGGATTATTTAGACGACGTAGAGCGCGATATTTTGCAGCAAGCTTTGGCGCAGACTCGCTTCAATCGCACCCAAGCCGCTAAATTATTGGGCATTAGCTTCCGTTCTATGCGTTATCGCATGGAACGGTTGGGCATAGAATAAATGCGTTTTCCTTGCAAGGTAGCCAATGGGCTGCCTGAACAACAATTAGCGGCTTGGCACCATTTGTGTGCAACGGTGTCATTGGTACCTACCTCAGATTTGCCAACAGAAGGCTTGCATCTACAATATGATGAGCAAGGCTTGGCATTGGCCAAAAAATCAGCGAAAGGTGTGGTTCGGGTTGATTTTAATGGCGGCGCTGCCCAATACCGGCGTTTATCCGGTGGTGGTGAGTTGTTGAGCAGGGCTGTGCAACCGAGTAAGTGTACTTGCGTGTGGGATGCCACTGCTGGATTGGGCCGCGATACTTGGGTGCTGGCCAATATGGGCCTGACAGTATGTGCGTTTGAGCGCCACCCTGTGGTGTATGCTTTGCTGCAGGATGGTTTGAATCGGGCACGCCTTCAGGCTGATGTAGTTGATGTGGTGCAACGGATCCATTTGCAATGGGGCAGTATCGGTGGTGCAACGGTATGTAGACCAGAACCTGATGTCATTTATCTCGACCCGATGTATCCGGATACACAAAAATCAGCGGCTGCAAAAAAAGAAATGGCGTATTTCCATGAGTTGGTGGGGTTGCCTGAACAAACTGATGATTTTGCTTTGCTGAACGTTGCGCGAGCCAAAGCCAAACGTCGGGTGGTAGTGAAACGTCCGTTGCGTGGTGCTCATTTGGCAGGGCTGCCGCCCGCATTTCAATATTGCGGTAAATCGGTGCGGTTTGATGTGTATCTGCCCATTGCGAAAGTGGGTGTCGACTCAAGGGTCGTTGAGTAGACCAAGTATGGTATTCCATTAGAATGATGTGCTTTAACATGCTGCCCAAACAAATAGAGGGTTTCAAGGTCTCGCTTAGCCAGCAGCAGATGCTGTGGCACCATCTGTGTGCCGCCTCGACGGTAGACATGAACGCATGGACACGCTTGGCTTTTAATGGTCGCCATTTGGGTTGGCTGAATACATGGTGGCGTGGGCGTTTGTTGGCGGATTGGCCGGGCGTTGTAACGGTATTGAACGATACCCTTGATTTACGCCAGCCTGATTGGCATTTATTGGGCGAAATGCTACAGCAGGTAGCAGAGCATTGGCGTCATCGTGGGTGGCTGAATGCGTGGCGAGGTGAGTTTTTTGATGTCTGTGATTTGGGTGGTGACGTACTTTTTTGCTTAGAGCGCGCTGCATTTCGGCCACTGGGATTGTGCAGCCATGCGGTCCACATTAATGGATGGACAACGTCATTTTCTGGTGAACGATGGTGGTGGATTGCGCGACGTAGTTTATCGAAAGCAGTGGATCCCAATATGCTGGATACCTTAGTAGGTGGGGGCGTCAGTAGCGGCGAATCAGTGCATGTTGCCATGTGTCGGGAAGGATTCGAGGAAGCTGGATTGCCTGCATCACGGTTGCAGACCTTAATGCCACAAGGTAGCCAATACAGTATACGAGCTACGGAAAGCGGCTTACATCGTGAGTGGCTACATGTGTTTGATGTGCATTTGCCAATCGATTTCAGACCACAAAATCAAGATGGCGAAGTTGCTGCGTTTGGTCTGTTAGGCACAGCGGAAATGGTTGCATTGATGTCTGCTGGCCAATTCACGCATGATGCTTTGTTGGCTACTACGGACAGCATGTGGCGTGGAGGATATTTTAATGTAGACCAGCCACTAGCTCAGTGGTTGAGTCGGCCACGCGGCTAGAATTAGAGTGATGATTAATGAGCCAGCTCAATGATGTTCAGGCAGCCTTGAGGCTGCCTGAACATCATTGATAAAGCAGAGCGTTGAAAAACACGAAGTGTCATTAAATTTGTAAGGCCAATTCCGTGCCCGCTTTAATGGCGCGTTTTGCATCCAATTCAGCAGCTACATCAGCACCACCAATCAGGTGTACTGGTATGTTGAGGTTTTTACATTCGGCCAAGAGCGTTTGATTGGGTTCTTGGCCCGCACAAATCACCACGTGATCAACCGGTAAGATTTGGCGGTGACCTTCTATTGCCACATGCAAACCGTCATCATCAATTTTGAGGTATTGAACGCCACCCATCATGTGCACCCCTTTGTATTTTAAAGTGATGCGGTGGATCCACCCTGTTGTTTTCCCTAAGTTTCGGCCCACTACGCCGGGTTTGCGCTGTAACAGCCAAATTTCCCGAGCAGAGGCCGGTAAATGGGCATGCTGGTGGCGCAATGCGCCACGTGCTTGCAAGCTGGTGTCAATTTGCCATTCTTCCCAAAATAGCTCGGGTGAACGTGCGCTATCTGGACCATTTTGGCTCAGCCATTCGGCCACATCAAAGCCGATGCCGCCTGCACCGATAATAGCCACTTTTTGGCCCACTGGTTTGCGTGCTTTCAATACATCTAGATAGCTGAGTACTTTGGGATGATGAATGCCTTCTATCTCTGGTAGGCGTGGCTGGATACCAGTGGCCAAAATGATTTCGTCAAATTCAGCCAAATCGGTAGGTATGGCTTGATGATTTAAGCGTAAAGCCACCTTCAATCGTTGTAACTCACCCGAAAAATAGCGTAAGGTCTCTTGAAATTCGGGCTTGCCTGGAATGGTTTTGGCAATATTCAGCTGCCACCCACTTTATCTTGAACGTCAAATAAGGTAACGCGATGGCCACGCTCAGCAGCGGTTTTGGCAAATGCCATACCCGCAGGGCCGGCACCGACCACTGCTAGTTTTTTGGATTTCTCGGCTGGGGACTGTATCAATTGCAATTCATGACAGGCGAACGGATTGACCAAACAACTGGTCAGTTTACCCACAAAAATGTGATCCAAGCAGGCTTGATTACACGCAATGCATGTATTGATCCGATCATCTTCAGCACGAATGGCTTTATCCACCCAAGCAGCATCAGCCAAGAAAGGGCGTGCTAGGCAAACGGCATCGGCCCAACCTTTGTCTAAGATATCGTCTGCTACTTGAGGCATGTTGATGCGATTGGTGGCAATGACGGGAATTCGACTGATGGCTTTGAGTTTGCCTGTGAATTCCGCAAAAGCACCTCGCGGCACCATGGTGGCAATAGTGGGAATGCGTGCCTCATGCCAACCAATACCCGTATTGAATAAAGTGGCGCCCGCAGCCTGAATTTTTTCTGCCAGCAGCTCGTTTTCATCCCAGGTAGAACCATTTTCTACCAAGTCCAGTAGAGATAAACGGAACACGATGATGAAGGTATCCCCACACGCCGCACGTATGCCTTCTACAATCTCAACGGCGAAGCGGTGGCGGTTTGCCAAACAGCCACCGAATTCATCATCGCGCTGATTGGTGCATGGGGCTAAGAACTGATTGATTAAATAGCCTTCGCTGCCCATGATCTCCACACCATCATAACCCGCTTGTTGTGCCAACTGGGCGCAGTGAATGTAGTCTTTAATGGTTTGTTGTACCTCTGCGGTGCTCAAAGCGCGTGGTTTGGCCGGATTAATGGGCGCCTGAATAGCACTCGGTGCTACGGGCGTGCGGCTCATGGCATAACGTCCCGTGTGGAGGATTTGCATACAGATTTTGGCACCATGAGCGTGCACGGCTTGTGTGACAGTTTGGTGCCAAGCTACTTCAGTGGCGTTTGTGAGCTTGGCGCCACCTTCCATAACCGCCCCATCTGCATTGGGGGCAATGCCGCCCGTGATGATTAACGCTACGCCCTGGCGCGCCCGTTCAGCATAGAATGCTGCCAAATGCGCAGCTCCTCCGGTGTGTTCTTCAAAGCCTGTGTGCATGGAGCCCATGATGACGCGGTTGCGTAAGGTATGGCCGGGCAAAGACAAAGGCGCGCTCAGATGGCGTGGCATGTGTTGTTCTCCTGGGTATTCTCAAGCCACGGCGTATTCAGGCAGCCTGACCCAAGAATTAATTTTTCTTATGACTTAATGCGCGCATGGCTGCTGCCAACTCGGGATGATGAGCCAAACGGTCAGCTGATTGAGCCAAACTGGCTCGGGCTTGCTCACCCAGATGTGCGCGTTTGACTGACGGCTTTTGTACCGACAGTGGCTGGATTCTAACGTGAACTGTTTGAATAGTGGAATCAATGGATTGGAGCTTGGGCACTAGCGTGGGCAACATCATGCGTAATCGGGATGCGGCCATGCTGTTGGTGGCTAAAATTACCAAGCAGCTTTCATGTATACAGGCTGCCTGAAAATGATTGTGTAAATTTTCAGGCAATTGCTGTTTCAAGGCTGTATCCAAACGGCGCCAATGAGCGGTTTGTTGCAATAGCTGGCGTAATGCCGTGTTGTCACGGCCAAAATGATTCAGATTCATGGCGTTATGGTGCCCAGGATTGAGCCAGTAATTCAGGATGGCTACGCGGTAACTTTTTGGCCACATAACTGCATGTGGGTACTATGGTGTAGTGATTTTCTTGGACGAATGCCACCAACGCGTTTAGCAGCCCATCGGCCACGCCTTGGCCACGGGCGGCGGGGTCAACGAAAGTATGGTGCACATCAATAATCTGCTTGGATGCCATCACATAATCCAGATGCCCCAAAACCTCGTTTTCATTACTGGCGGTAAGTCGGCCTTGATGGCCTTGGCTGGTGTGTGTGATTTGCATGCTGTACTCCTACTCTGATTGCGAATTCA
>NZ_LQXR01000021.1 GCF_001590725.1 Snodgrassella sp. CFCC 13594
GAGAACACAGATCATGCGGCGCCCGTACTAGCGAATATTGCCCCTCCCGCCGCTATTTTTACCAGCATGACTCAAAAACCGCAGCAGGATTTGCTGTTGCTGTCTCCTTATTTTGTGCCAACTCGCGCGGGTTTGGCTCAGTTGCGGTTGTGGTCGCAACAAGGTGTACGCATCCGGGTATTGACCAATTCATTGGCAGCAACCGATGTGCCGGCGGTGCATTCAGGCTATGAGCGTTATCGAAAGCCACTATTGCGCAGTGATGTTGAGTTGTATGAATTGAAAAGCCAAGGGTTGGTGAAAGGCCGTCGGGACCGGGGTATTACCGGCAGTTCGGCCTCCAGTTTGCATGCCAAAACTTTTACCATTGATGATCAGGCGTTGTTTGTGGGGTCATTCAATCTGGATCCACGTTCGGCGCTGATCAATACCGAAATGGGGTTGCTGATTACCTCACCAAAATTGGCAAAAGCAGTTAACTCCGCCGTAGATGAGGCATTACCGCAAGCTGCTTATCGTGTTCGATTGGATGACCGCAACCGGCTTCAGTGGCAAACGCAAGATGATGATGGTCAGGTTGTCATGACTACCCATGAGCCTGAGTCGGGATGGTGGCGTCGTGCATGGGTGAAAGTTTTATCATGGTTACCATTAGAGCCATTGTTGTAATCAAAGCCGCCTCAATCGCGCTGTAATGGTGTTATTCACAACAGCGTAATGGGATTGTTTGGATTGGCCGCCCATTGGCTCCACGAGCCAACATACAATCGGCTGCCAGTAAGACCAACATAGGCCATGGCCAATAAATTGACGCAAGCAGATACACCACTACCACAATAATGCACCACTTCTTGCGGGGTTTTTCCGTTTAAGAGAGCGAGCCATTGCTGCTGCAGCTCTGCGTGAGGCAGAAATCGTCCGCTTGCTTGTAAATTATCTTGATAAAATCGATTGATTGCACCTGGTATGTGACCACAACGCGGATCCAAAGGATGAGGACTGCCTTGGAATCGTGCGGGTGCACGGGCATCAATCAATAGCCAAGGCCGTGAATACAAATCTTGTTGTAGTTGTTCTTGGGTGATTAAATCTTGTAACGATGGGCTCCAAATGGCATGCTGGGCGGGATTTTCTGGCATATTGGGGTGCCTGTTGTCGATAGATGCGCCAGCGGCGATTAGCGCAGGCAAGCCACCATCTACCACACACACTGACTCAATGCCCAACCAGCGTAAGCAAACCCAAGCGCGCGCAGCAAATAGCATGTCACCTTGATCGTAAATCACCACGGGTTGTTGACTCTGATAACCAATATGCAGTAAGTGGCTGCGCAATGACAATAGGTCTGGAAAAGGATGTCGCCCAGTAAAAGTGGTTGTGGGCGCTGACAGGTGTGCTTCCAAATCGATGTGGTGTGCGCCTGTTTTGTGGGCTGAGTCGTAATTCAGGCAGCCTTGATGGGGCTTATTTAAGTCGAATTGGGCATCTAACCATAAGGCATGGTGTGTCCATGCTTGGCAAGCTTCATGGGCATCGATCACCGGAGCAAAATTCATGTTTGCGCTCCCATAAAATTGATGGGTTAACCAAAATAAGATTGGTGGATGTAAGTGTAAATCTATAACAGTCTTTGCTTGAAATGTGATGCATCAGCCCAATGTTGTCAACCATTTGAAGCACGACATCAAGAAAGAGCGAGACATTGATTATGGCCGCAACCCAAACCTCCCCATTGAATACCACTGCTTTGGCTATGTTGCCTTTGCGTGACGTGGTGGTCTATCCGCACATGGTGCTGCCTTTGTTTGTAGGCAGAGACAAGTCTATTGCTGCATTGGATGCGGCCATGGACAAAGATGAGCGGGTATTTTTATTGGCCCAGAAAAATGCCAATACGGAAGAACCTCAAGCCGATGATATGCACGACATGGGGACCATTGCCAATATTTTGCAAGTGTTGAAATTGCCGGATGGTACGGTCAAAGTTTTGGTCGAAGGCATGAAGCGTGCCCATGTGGATGCCATTGACGAGAGTGGTGAATATTTCGTTGCCCATGTGCATGATGTGGTTGAAACCATGGGTGACGCCCATGATCAAGAAGCCCTTCGGCGTACTTTGCTGTCCCAGTTTGATCAGATGGCTAAGTTGAATAAAAAAATTCCGGCAGAAGTAGTGGGTACCATTCATGGGATTGAAGACAATAGTCGATTGGTGGATACCGTGGCTGCTCATCTTCAGTTGAAATTAGAGCAACGCCAAGAAGTACTGGCTATGGTGAATGTCACCGAACGCATGGAGCATTTGTTGCAACAGCTCGAAGCTGAGTTGGATATCTTGCAAGTGGAAAAGCGCATCCGTGGTCGCGTGAAACGGCAAATGGAAAAATCCCAGCGTGAGTATTACTTGAATGAGCAGGTCAAAGCCATTCAAAAAGAGCTAGGTGATGAAGATGATGAGCTGGATGCGTTGGAAGCACAAATTCGCCAGTCAGGTATGAGCCGAGAAGCAGAAGAAAAATGTCTGGCTGAAATGAAAAAATTGCGCATGATGCCGCCCATGTCTGCAGAGTCAACGGTGGTGCGCAACTACATTGACACCTTGTTGGAATTGCCGTGGAAAAAGAAAACCAAGGTGAGCAAAGACATTGCCAAAGCGGATTTGGTGTTGGATGCAGATCATTATGGTCTGGAGAAGGTGAAAGAGCGTATTTTGGAATATTTGGCGGTTCAGAAACGCATGAATCGTTTGAAAGGGCCAATCTTGTGCTTGGTTGGTCCACCGGGTGTGGGCAAAACCTCCTTGGGTGAATCCATTGCCAAAGCCACTGGCCGTAAATATGTGCGGATGGCATTGGGTGGGGTACATGATGAAAGTGAAATTCGTGGCCACCGGCGTACTTATATTGGTTCGATGCCGGGTAAAATTTTGCAAAATATGGCCAAGGTGGGCGTAAGGAATCCTTTGTTTCTGCTGGATGAAATCGACAAGATTGGCAATGATTTTCGTGGCGATCCGGCCAGTGCTTTGCTGGAAGTTTTAGATCCTGAGCAAAACCACGCTTTTGTTGACCATTATGCTGAAGTAGAATTTGATTTGTCCGATGTGATGTTTATCGCTACATCTAATAGTTTCAATATTCCTCCAGCTTTGCTGGACCGAATGGAGATCATTCGCTTGTCGGGCTACACTGAAGACGAAAAGATCCACATTGCCATGCAGTATCTGGTGCCCAAACAGATCAAGCAAAATGGGGTCAAGGCAGGTGAAATGCGCATAGAAGAATCGGCTGTGCGCGACATCATTCGGTATTATACCCGTGAAGCTGGTGTGCGTTCTTTGGATAGAGAAATTGCCAAAATTTGCCGTAAAGTGGTGATGGCTCAGGCACTAAAAACCGAACAGGCAGGTAGCAAACGGGCGATTAAACCTGAGTTGATTGTGGTCAATGCTGATAATCTGCATGATTATTTGGGCGTTCAGCGTTTTGATTATGGCGTTGCTGAAAGTGAAAATCGTGTAGGGCAGGTGACTGGATTGGCTTGGACTGAAGTAGGCGGGGAATTGCTGACCATTGAAGCAAGCAAATTCTCAGGTAAAGGCAATATCATACGCACGGGTAAACTGGGTGATGTGATGCAAGAATCCATCACTGCGGCGTGGAGTGTGGTTCGTTCCAGAGCAGAAAGCTTGGGAATTGAACCTGATTTTTATGAAAAAAATGACATTCATGTGCACGTACCAGAGGGCGCTACGCCCAAAGATGGGCCCAGTGCAGGTAGTGCCATCACTTTGGCGATTGTTTCTGCCTTTACGGGCATTCCAGTACGTGCTGATGTGGCCATGACGGGTGAAATTACCCTGCGTGGAGAGGTATTACCCATTGGTGGATTAAAAGAAAAGTTGTTGGCAGCTTTGCGGGGTGGCATCAAGCGTGTACTAATACCCAAAGACAATGTTAAGGATTTAGAAGAAATTCCAGATAACGTAAAAAATGAACTGGATATCCATCCCGTTCAATGGATTGATGAGGTATTGGCATTGGGATTGGAATATCAACCAACGCCTTGGTCTATCTCAACGGAAGCTTTGCCTCTGGAAACAGATAAGACGGCGAAGTCAAGTAAAAAAGCCGTAAAGCATTAATTGGTGAGGATAGTGTCGCAAGCGCGGCACAATCCTTCAGGCTTTGCTGAATTTTATCGCCATTTGATGAAACCATGCCTTTGTATGCTTGACATGTCAAATTTGAGCTTGATATAAAGGCAGCGTGCTGTTTTACTCGGTTATCGGCCCGTTGCGGGCAGAGTTTCTCCATTTACATAACAACAGAAAGGGACTTCATAGTGAATAAGTCTGAATTGATTGAAGCCATTGCCGAAGAGGCTGATTTGTCAAAGGCTGCTGCTGCAAAAGCTTTGGATGGTTTGATGAGTGCCGTTACCAGTGCATTGAAAAAAGGCGATACTGTAACTTTAGTGGGCTTTGGTACTTTTTACGTGGGTGAACGTGCTGCACGCAATGGTCGTAACCCTAAAACTGGCGAGCCTTTGAAAATCAAAGCAGCCAAAACCCCGAAATTCCGTGCGGGTAAATCTCTGAAAGATGCTCTGTAATTTTGTTGTTTTAATCCAGTTTCTCAAGGGTAGGCGCTAAGCCTACCTTTTTTCTTGGCTTGCGTATGTCCTCGATGCTTAATTCTGTAGGCTAGATATGATTGAGGGTTCGCGCTGGTGTCATTATCGGGCTACAATAGCGCACTTAAATTTGATGAACGACCATACGGTTATCTATGTTCCATACCATTGAAAAATACAAATTACCGGCACAAATTTTATTGGGCTTAATTGCTGTCTCATTTATCGGCTTCGGCGCTTCCACTTTAACCGGGGCCGGTCATGATTATGTGGGCAAAGTAGGCGAGTTTAAGGTCAGTGAAACAGATGTCAACAACACCATGCGCCGTCTTCAGGCAGCCGGCGAGAAGCAAGTAGACAAAGAAGCGGTGTATCAAGGTTTGCTACAACAAGCTTATTTGCAACAAGGCGCGAAAGATTTGGGTGTTAGTGCTTCACTCACGGACATTAAAAAAGTGATTGTGAGCGATCCCAGCTTTCAAGAAAATGGCCAATTCAGTGAAAGTCGCTACCAAGCTTTTCTGCAGCAAAATGGCTTGACGGAAGATGCCCTGGTCGCCGATTTGCAAAAACAATATGCCATTCAAACAATGGTGAATTTGGCGCAATCTGGCAACATGGTAAGTGATGCGCAGGCCAAGCAAATGATGTTGTTGTTGCAGGCTCCACGCCAGATGCGCAGTGCCACTTTTGCATCAGCACAGTATGCAGATAAGGTTCCTGTCGATGATGCCAAACTACAGGCCTTCTACACAGCCAACAAAAGTCGATATGCGCTAGAGCAGGCGGTGAAGTTTCAATATGTTGTGTTGTCTGCGCAGGCATTGGGCAGTAAAAATGCAGTGACGGACGCAGAGCTAAAAGAAGCTTATGCACAACTGCCCAACGGTGCTTCTGCGCCCAAACCCGCATTAGAAACTATTAAGCCAATGCTGGTTAAGGAAATACAGGCGAAAAAAGGAGCTGCAGCCTTACAAAAAGCCAAGGAGCAATTGGCTGACTTGGCTTTTAACAATCCCAATGATTTGAAAGCCGTGGCCACCAAAATGGGGCTGACTTTGCAGCAACATGAACAATGGCTGACGCGCAAAGAAGCGGCTGCATCGGGGATGCCTGAGGCATTGCAAACAGCGTTATTTAGCGATGATGTATTGGTCAAAAAATACAATTCTGAACCCGTATCAGTGAGTGAAGACAGCGTTTGGGTAGTGCATGCTAGTGCCGTGCGCCCTCAACACCAAGCTCCGTTTACTGAGGTAGCAGCCGAAGTTCGCCAAGATTATGTGGCCGCAGAAAGTCGCAAATTGGCCATTGCAGCTGCGGCTAGTGCATTAAAACAGGCGCAATCTGGCAATCAAAGTGGCATTATGTGGTCGTCTAGCTCTGCGGTCACAGCAGAGCAAGCTGCCCGTGCCATGCCAACAACTGACTTTCAGCAGTGGTTAAAAGCTCGGCCAGCAGCAGGAAAACCTGCTTATCTACTGATGCAAAATACACCGGAGCCAGTGTTGGTGGAAATTACAGCCATTAACGCGCCCGCCGACTTGACTCAGGCTTTGCCTCAGGCGAAGCAATCACTCGCGCAAACCATGGGTAATGAATGGATGGCGAATTTGCTGGATTGGTTGAAAATTGCTATCCAGTTAAGTCTGGCAGTCAGAAAATAGCACAGGACAATTAATGCTTCTGATTTAGCCGGTGGCGATGCCATCGGCTTTTTTCAGGCAGCCTGCATGGGGGTGGTATGGAGTTTTGTAGTCGGCATGTGATTGATGGACAGATATTGTTTGAGCGGGCGGCAATCTCTATTGAAGACTTTCATACCCAATATCAAGCTATCTCACAACAACAGCAAGTTTTTGCGGCACTTAGCGTGAGTGATAGAGCCAAGCAGTTACTGGCTTTGGCTACACGCTTGGAAGCGGAACAAGCGCGCTTGGCCAAGCAAATCTGCATCGAGGTAGGCCGTTGTTTGCGTGAATGTGAAGCAGAAATCAGCAAATCGATTGCCCTGATTCGTTATTACGCGCATCTATCACCAGAACTTTTAGCCCACAAAACCATCGCTACCCAAGCCAGCTTGAGCCAAGTGCGTTTTGAGCCTTTGGGCGTGATCTTATCGGTCATGCCTTGGAACTACCCAGTATGGCAGGTCCTGCGCTTTGCTATACCGGCTTTGTGTGCAGGCAATGCATGTTTGGTGAAGCCTGCACCCACTGTTGGTGGTATTACGCAGATGTTGTTTGACTTAGTCGACGCTGCTTTGCCTTTGCAGGTTGCTTGGCTGGCACCAGAAAACACTGAACAGGCCATTGCGCAAACTCAAGCTTTGGCTTTTACTGGCTCTACCCATACTGGTCGCCATTTGGCTGCATTGGCTGGTAAGTATTTGCGTAAAAGTGTGATGGAACTGGGCGGCAGCAATGCATTGATTGTGCTGGATGATGCTGATGTTGCACAAGCTGCACAAGATGCCTGCTATTCTCGCTTTCGCGACGCGGGTCAGTCATGCAATGCAGCGAAACGCTTGATTGTGACTGAAGCGGTGGCCGACCAGTTTTTGGAAGTGTTTTTAGCCGAGTGTGCGAAATTAACCATGGGTGCGCCTTGGTTGCCTGAAACCACATTGGCGCCTTTGCATCGTGCCGATTTGCGTGCACAATTACACGAGCAGGTGCAAGATGCGCTGGCGCAAGGTGCTCGTTGTTTGAGTGGTGGTTATTTGCCTTCAGGCCCAGGTAACTTTTATCCAGCTACCGTATTGGACAATGTCAATCCGCGATGCCGTGTGTACCATGAAGAAGTGTTTGGTCCCGTGGCAGTGGTGTTGCGTGCACGCGATGCAGAAGAAGCGGTGATTTTGGCTAATGACACGCCTTTTGGGTTGGGTGCCAGTATTTACACGCAAAATACCGAATATGGTTGGCAGTTGGCACCGAAGCTGGCTGTGGGCAGTGTTTTCATCAACCGCCATACCAGCAGTGATTTGCGCCTGCCTTTTGGGGGCATTAAAGATTCTGGATTTGGGCGAGAACTGTCTGAATTTGGTTTGTATGAGTTTGTCAATGTGAAAGCCTATTGGCAAAAATAAGGGATTGATGAAATGCGTTTCGGGCATTATCCGCGTTGGTTTGTGGTGGGCGCTCTGTTGCTGCTGGTGGCAATATGGTGGCAGTTGGAGGCCAAACAACGCAATGTGGTGTATTTCAATGTCGATGGGCAGGTGGTCAAAACCAAAGCGCAAGCTCAATATGTGCGCACCTTTCAACGAGATGGTGATCGCATTTTGGCCAGTGATTTTTATTATCCCAAAAAAACACCGTATCGCAATGAATTCACCACCACTGCTGCACAGTTACATCGGTTTTCGCCAGAGTTAGATGATGGTGAATTGGTGCTCTGGTACGCCAATGGACAGAAACAGACGCAAGGCCATTATGAACATGGTAAACCTGATGGATTATGGCAGCGCTGGCATGCGAATGGCCAGTTGGCGGCCGAAATTCATTACCATAATGGTTTGCCAGAAGGGCGAGTGACGCGCTGGTATGCCAATGGCCAAAAAATGGGTCAATTGGTTTTTGTGCAAGGTCAGGCAGAAGGCATGTGGCAGCGCTGGTATCAAAATGGCCAATTAAAATCAGAAATGACCTTGCGTAAAGGCCAAGTGCAAACCGTTACCACATGGGATGAAAAAGGGCGCATTACGTCAGATTTAGCTGTACAGAACCAAAAGCAAAATGGTGTGGTGCTGACCTGGTATGATAATGGCGACAAAAAATCGGAAAGTGTGTTTGAACAGAATGAGCTGGTCCGCAAAACAGAGTGGGATGAAGACGGTGAGATTGTCGATTTACAATGAGGGGCTAGTCAAAACCATGGCACCATAACAAAACCAGCCTTTAGGCTGGTTTTGTTATGGTGCAGGTGTCTTGCGAATTTGCTGATTTTTTAGGCATTGCTGGTGGCGCTTAACCATTGCTTCTTGCCCGCCCAGTTGACGGATTTGCTGCTCTGAAGGTGCCTTGAAAAAGGTACGGATATCATCGGCAGACATTTTACTTAAGGCATCATCCCACATGCAATGGCAATAGGGTGTGATGACTTGATCGCTTTTGTCTGTCAACCCATATTGTTGCAATTGTTGGGCCCAACTGGGGGCATAAGGGCCGGTGCTGGTGCAATTATCGATGACCTTTTGTCGTGCCTCTGGGTCGCCAATATTCCAGCGGATTAATACAAACATACCCACGAACATCAGCACAGCGAGGCCCAAGCACCATTTGATTAGACGCAACTTTCGATTGGTGGGCTGCCTGAAATCAGCGGGCATGCAAGCTCTCCATGCGAATCATGGTGATGGGTGCCAAAACACGAGACAATGCTTCCATTTGCGTGGTTGCCGATTTTAATTGGCGCTCTTGGGTGGTGTGGGTGAGGATAACAATTTCAGCTGTTTCGTGGCTGACCACACCTTTTTGGATGAGGGCTTCAATCGAAATATTAGCGGCAGCCAGGATGTTGGCGATCTCGCCCAGTACGCCCGGCTCATCTTTTGCTGATACACGCAGATAATAGCTACTGGCGATGTCGTCCATGTCCAAAATAGGAATGTCTTTGACCAAGCTGGGTTGGAACGCCAAATAAGGCACTCGATTATAGGCGTCACTGTCAATTAATCGCGCCACATCCATGATGTCAGCCACCACGCGCTGGCGGTTGGTGCTGCTCCTGCGCCAGGCCCGTAATACATGGTTTGGCCAACCATGTCTGCTTGTACCAATACTGCATTCATCACGCCTTCAACATTGGCCAATAAGCGTGTTTCTGGAATCAATGTGGGATGCACGCGTAACTCGATGCCTTTTTCGCAACGGCGAGTAATACCCAGTAATTTGATGCGGTAGCCTAATTCTTCTGCATACCGGATATCTTGGCTTTCCAGCTTGCTGATGCCTTCCAAATAGCAGTGGGTATAGTTAATGGGGGTACCGAAGGCCAAAGCCGACATAATGCTCAATTTATGTGCGGCATCGTGCCCTTCAATGTCAAAAGTGGGGTCGGCTTCTGCGTAACCCAGTTCCTGAGCTTGCTTGAGTACTGATTGAAAAGCGCTGCCATGAGCGCGCATTTCGCTCAGGATAAAATTACTGGTGCCATTGATAATGCCTGCAATGGATTGGATGCGATTGGCGGCCAAGCCTTCACGTAAGGCTTTGATAATGGGAATGCCGCCAGCCACAGCGGCTTCAAACATCAGCATAACATTGTGCTCAGCGGCCAAAGCGAAGATTTCATTGCCGTATTCAGCCAACAGCTTTTTATTGGCTGTGACTACGTGCTTACCATTTTTGATGGCTTGAATCACTGCTTCTTTGGCTATTGTAGTGCCGCCAATAAGTTCAACCACAATGTCCACATCTTCAGCATTAACCACATCCATCACATCTGTGCTCAGATGAACATCCGTCCCGCAAATGCGTTGTGCGCGCTCCAGATTGCGGCTGGCGGCACGACTAACCAGGACACTACAACCCAAGCGTCGGGTAATTTCTGCGGCATTGGCCTGCAAAAGTTTAACGGTACCACCACCGACGGTGCCGGTACCCAAAATGCCGATGCGGATAGGCTGCATGCTCACTCCTTGATTAAGCCTGATTTGGTTTGTATAGTATGACGAATTTAGCCCAACATCGTAGCGGAAATCAGACGGTTTGACCACAATTTAAAACCAGTCTACGCGTAGGTAGGTTGGGTTTTGCGTAGGGAAGGAGTGTTTTGTGCAAATGGATGAGAGCCGTGGCGACGGCATGCTTTGGATTGATGCGTATGAAAATAGGCAAATTCACGTGGATGGCGTTGCGTATGGCGAGCCCATTTGTTTGAATGGTTCTGCGGTGATGCCGATTGCCCGCACAGCACCGACTGATTTGGAGGCCGATGATTTTCAGGCAGCCATGAATGCGCATCCCGAAGTGATTTTAGTGGGTACGGGTAGTCAGCAAGTGTTTTTGCCCCCCAAGCTGATTGCTCAACTGGGTAGCCATGGTATTGGTATGGAAGTCATGAGCACAGCTGCTGCTTGTCGAACCTACATGATTTTGCGCAGTGAAGGGCGGTCAGTTTGGGCGTGGTTATGGCCATGAGTGTTGGCAAAAGCTAAGCCTGTGTCAATTTCATTATCCGCTATGTGTTCGGGTGATAACGAATGGATTGTCTGTATGGATGGGGTGCATGCCGTATACAACGCATATCCATTCATCACGACTAATGACATATGGTGATGTTGCGTGCGCTTTATAGACAGGTCTGTTTGGCAGCAAGTGATGGTAGACCGATTGCGTAGGGGCGGTGGTGCACAGAACTTAGGTTTGTTTACCCAAAATGATGTTGGGCGCTTTGATGACCAAGGTGACAGGCATTTCTGGTTGCAGCTTCATGGTTTCAGCACTGACGCAGGTGATTACAGCATTGAGTGACAATCCATCACCTAAATCGCAAGCAATTTCTGTATTGACACTGCCCTGATGGATGCGTTTTATGCGTGCCGGCAGCTGATTGCGTGCCGATAAGTGCACTCCAGCTAAATCATCGGCCACGAGTATGGCAGAAGCCTGTATCAAGGCAAAAACTTCACTGCCAATTTGCAAGCCCATGCGTTGCGTACTGTCTTGTGTCACGATGGCGACCAAAGTCATACCATTGGGCAATTGCACGTGAATTTCGTTGTTGACTGCACCTAAGTGGATGGTGGTAATCTTGCCAAATAGTTGATTGTCTGCGCTAAAATGCATATTAAGCCTTTGCCATAAATCCATATTGGGTGGAGAGAAGGCTGGATCTGTTTGCTGCAATTGTACCATCATGGTCTGATGTAGCTGTTCAAGTTGGCGGTAATGGCGTACGAATTGGCGACCAAAATCAGTTAAAGTACTGGTGCCTCCGCCTTTGCCACCCGTTTGGCGCATGACCAGTGGTTGAGGAGCAATATTGTTGATGGCATCTATGGCGTCCCAGGCGGCTTTGTAACTCATGGGCACGGCTTTGGCTGCTTGGCTGATGGAACCGAGTTGGTCTATTTGTTCTAAAAGCACGATGCGGTTCGGATTGCCGATGCGCTGGCCATCGATGGTGGGCCGCAGTTCACTGTCTAAGCTAAATACCGTCATTAGGGTTGCCTGAAAGCATGAGGATGGCTAATTGTGCGCACTCAGGCGGCCGTTGTCCATCATCCAAATTTCATCACCCAATACTTCGGCATCACGCGGGTCATGGGTAATCAATAGCATAGGTAAATTCAAGCGTTGTTGCCAGCGCAGTAATTCAGTGCGCATTTGCTCTCGCAATTGCGTATCGAGCGCGGAAAAAGGCTCGTCTAATAAGATGGCTTGAGGTTGTGTAATCAGTGCTCGGGCCAGTGCCACGCGCTGGCGCTGGCCACCGGATAAATGCGCAGGGTATTGATTGGCTAATCCGGTTAAATTCATTTGTCCAAGCCAGTATTCCACTTCAGGCAGCCTTTGCTGCCGCCGAGGATTGAGTAGCCCGGCAACCATGCCGCAAGCGATGTTTTGGCGCACTGTTAGGTGAGGGAAAAGGGCGTAATCTTGAAATACATAGGCCAAATGGCGTTGTTGTGGGCGGATATTGATTCCCCATGCTCGATCAAATACTACTTGATCGTTGATGCGGATGTTGCCACTTGAAGGCGTTAGTAGGCCAGCGATCGCTTTGAGCGTGAGACTTTTGCCACTGCCGCTGGCACCCATGATGACGGTGCGCTTGTGTTGACTTTGCAGAGCAACATCTAATTCGAAAGGTTTGCTGCCGGCACGAGAGATGGTTTTTTTTATATGGAGTTCAAACATGGCTATTTCAGATTTTGCATGGGTATTTTGCCCGAAAGCAATTTACCCGTGATGAACAAAATAGCCATGCAGACAATGGAAATAATCAGGACCAGCATGTTGGCCAAATGGTCATCTCCGGCCTGAACGGCTTCATACACTGCGATAGATAATGTTTGGGTTTCACCGGGGATGCTGCCGGCCACCATGAGTGTGGCTCCAAATTCGCCCATGGCTCGCGCAAAGGCCAGTAATATGCCAGCCAAGATACCGCGCCAGGCCAGTGGCAATGTAATGCGCCAAAATAGCGCCCATTCGCTTAATCCCAATACCCGAGCGGCTTGCTCGTATTCCGGATTGACCGCTTCAAAGGCAGTGCGCGCTGGTTTGAACACCAATGGAAAAGATACCACCACGGCAGCCAATACGGCACCTTGCCATGTGAAGATCAAGTTAATACCAAAAGTGTGCATCAACCATTGGCCTATCCAACCTTGCTTGCCAATGACCACCAGCAGGTAATAGCCCAATACCGTAGGCGGCATCACCATGGGCAAGGTGAACAAGGTATCCAGCAAATCTTTGGCCCAAACTTGCTTTTTGGCCAGCAGATAACCGGTACCTACACCTAATATTAGGTTGATGAGCGTTGCCCACCCTGCCACTTTAAGCGATAAGGATAGGGCAATCCACGCAGATTCCATGAAACGAGCCTTGTGTTAGCGCCGTGGTGATTGGAAGCCATAATGGCGCAAGATCTGTTGCCCTTTGGTAGAGCGAACAAATCGAATAAATTGCTGTGCGCCTTGTTGGTTACGGCTGCCTGAAAGAACAGCAATAGGATACGTGATGGCTTCATGAGTGGGGATAACGGCTGCCACTTTAACTTTATCTTTCATGATAGCCGCATCGGTGCCAAACACAAAACCGGCTTCCGTTTCTTGGCGAGATACATAATTCAGTGCTTGACGGACGTCTTGCGTCAAAATGATTTTGGCTTGTAGTGCACCCCATACATTGGCTTGTTGTAATGCTGCCTGAGTGTAGCGCCCAGCAGGAACTGTTGCCGGGTTGCCAACCGCAATGCGTTTTACACCCGGTTGCTTGAGATCATTAATGTTTTTGATGCGTAGGTGATTCGACAGTGGGGTAATCAATACCAAACTATTGCTGACAAAGTTAGCACGCGTTTTGGGATTGATGAGTTTTTTGGCTTGTGCCTGATCCATCGTGGTTTGATCGGCCGAAGCAAATACATCAACAGGTGCACCTTTATCAATTTGCTGTAATAACGCGCCTGAACCACCGAAATTCAAACGGATTTTGTCCTGTGGGTGTTGTGCTTCGTAGGCTTTAGCGATGTCATTGAAGGCATTCGTTAGGCTGGCGGCGGCAGAAACCGTAATGTCAGCAGCGGAAGCAGTTATCGTTGCCCCCAGTAATGCTGCAGCGCAAATGGTTTTGATGAAATAGTGGCGAAAAACAGGCATGGAAATCGCTCCAAGACAGAAATAAAAATAGTAGATAATAAATGTGTTTTGCAATATTCGAAATATACATAGGTATATAACGATAGGCAATGGGTAAAGGTTGGAGTTCAGTCGGTATTTTTTAAATATATTGTGAATGATGATTTAATTTAATTCTGAATAATTTTCAGATAAATTGATTTTTTTTTATTATTGATAATAAGATAAGTGAAAATCAAAAATACTAATTTTGATATTTAATACAGAAATAGTTATTTTTGGAATGAAAAATGGGTAAGCTATTAATGAAAAAATATGAAAGTTGTCTGATATAAATCAATTAAATTCTGCCTAAATCAAATCTTTTTTTGGTTAGATTGCCTATAATCCATAAAATTTGCCGTCATTTTAGCCTGCAGTTATGCGCTGCGCGCCATAAATGAGTGGCATCTCCAATAACAATATGTTTTTTAGGAACACATCATGAACTTGACCAGACGCCAGTTCTTCAAGGTAACGGCGGCCGGGGCAGGGGCAACGGGCTTAGCTGTGATGGGCATGGTACCGGCCAATGCTTGGGCTGAAGTCCGTCAATATAAGCTCTTGCGCGCCAGTGAGGCCCGTAATAATTGCACTTATTGCTCAGTGGGTTGTGGTTCTTTGCTTTATAGCTATGGGGATGGAGCCAAAAATGCCAAGAAAAAAATCTTTCATATCGAAGGGGATCCGGATCATCCGGTAAGCCGTGGTAGTCTTTGCCCCAAAGGGGCTTCTCTGGTGGATTTCGTCAACAGCGAAAACCGCACTTTATACCCAGAAGTACGCGAACCCGGTGGTAAAGAATGGAAACGCATTAGCTGGGATGAAGCTTTTGACCGTATTGCGCGCTTGATTAAAGATGAGCGTGATGCCGGCATCAAAGAAAAAAACGCCGATGGCGTGACCATCAATCGACTTGAAACGGTGGGGTTATTGGCGGCGTCTGCCAGTTCCAATGAAACTGGCATTTTGACTCAAAAATTCATGCGTTCGTTGGGTTTGGTCGGGACCGATTCACAAGCTCGCGTGTGCCATGCCCCAACCGTTGCTGCTTTGGCTTCTACATTTGGTCGTGGTGCCATGACCAATACTTGGGTAGACATTCAAAACGCCGATTTTATTTTGGTTATGGGCGGCAATGCAGCTGAAGCGCACCCGGTGGGGTTTAAATGGGCAATTGAGTCGAAAAAGAAAAAAGGCACTAAGTTAATTGTGTGCGACCCTCGTTTCAACCGTACCGCATCGGTGGCAGATTATTACTTGCCCATTCGTTCAGGTACGGACATTGCATTTTTGGGTGCTGTCATTAATTGGCTCATCAAAAACAATAAAGTGCAATGGGAATATGTAAAAAACTATACCAATGCCAGCTTTATTCTGGCTGATGATTACGGTTTTAATGAAGGCTTGTTTTCAGGTCATGCCGATTATGTCTCACCTGAAGGGACTTTGGCCGATGGCAAAGAGCCTCTGATTGCCCATGTTGGCACAGGAACGACAGCCTACAGTAATGACAGTTGGACCTATAAACTTGGGGCCGATGGCTATGCAGAGGTGGATCCGACCTTAGAAAATCCTCGTTGTGTTTGGCAGGTAATGAAGCGCCATTACGCTCAATACACACCGGAAATGATGAGCAAAGTTACAGGGACGCCTATTGCTGATTTTCTGAAGGTATGCGAGGCATTGGGGGCCACTTCTGCACCCAATAAAGCCGGTACCATTCTTTATGCTTTGGGTTGGACCCAACATACGTATGGTTCTCAAAACATCCGCACGATGGCGATGATTCAATTGATTTTGGGTAACATCGGTATGGCGGGTGGTGGGGTCAATGCATTGCGTGGTCACTCCAATATTCAAGGTTTATCGGACTTAGGGTTGTTGTCCACCAGCTTGCCTGGTTATTTGTCTTTGCCGAATGAGAAAAAACACCCCACTTTCGATGAATACTTGGCCGTACAAACACCTAAATCCTTCCGACCGGGCCAATTTAACTATTGGGGCAATACCCCCAAATTTATGGTGAGCCTGATGAAGTGGTTCTTTGGTGAGCATGCGACCAAAGAAAACAACTGGGGTTATGATTGGTTGCCCAAATGGGACAAAATGTATGATGTCTTGCAGATGACCGAAATGATGTATCAAGGTCAAATGCATGGCTTGTTGGTGCAAGGCTTCAATGCCATGGGTTCTTTCCCTGATTCCAAACGCGTGACTGAGGCATTCTCCAAATTGAAATGGATGGTGGTGATGGATCCTTTGAATACGGAAACCGCCACTTTCTGGGAAAATCATGGGGATGCCCATGATGTGGATTCCAGCCAAATCCAAACCACTGTGTTCCGTTTGCCAACCCCGTGCTTTGCCGAAGAAGAAGGGTCGATTGTGAACTCCTCACGTTGGTTGCAATGGCACTGGGCGGGTGCGGAGCCACCAGGTGAAGCATTGGCTGATTTGGAAATTTTGGCTGAATTGTTCTTGCGCATACGTGCGTTGTATCAAAAAGAAGGTGGCAAAGTTCCAGAGCCGATTTTGAATTTGAGCTGGCCTTATAAGGTGCCACATTCGCCTACACCTGCTGAAATGGCCATGGAATCAAATGGCTGGGCATTGGCTGATATCAAAGATGATCAAGGCAATGTGGTGGTACCGAAAGGTGGTCAATTGGATGGTTTTGCTCAGTTGAAAGAAGATGGCACAACGGCTTGTGCTTGCTGGATTTTTTCTGGGTCATGGACCAAAAATGGCAATCAAATGGCTAGGCGCGACAATACCAACACGGGTTTGGGCAATACACCTGGATGGGCTTGGGCATGGCCGGCCAATCGCCGCATTTTGTATAACCGTGCCTCCTGTGATCCTGCTGGTAAACCGTGGGATCCGAATCGTGTGCTGATTTCTTGGGATGGCAGCAAATGGAGCGGTGCTGATATTCCAGACTACAAGGCTGATCAAGCGCCCGATGGCAGTATGAATCCATTTATCATGAATGAAGAAGGGGCTGGTCGCCTGTTTTGTGCCAAAAAACTTGTTGATGGCCCATTCCCTACGTTTTATGAACCCATGGAAAGCCCAGTGGGTAAAAATTTGATTTATCCGAAACAACTCAACACCCCTGCTGTGCGGTTGTTTGATAGTGTGAAAGGGCGCTTGGGTAAAAAAGACCAATTCCCTTATGTGGGTACAACTTATCGCTTAACCGAGCATTTCCAATTTTGGACCAAATCAGCGCGTATTCCCATGATTCTGCAGCCTGAGCAATTCATTGAAATTAGTGAAGAGCTGGCCAAGGAAAAAGGAATCAGTAAAGGTGATTGGGTTAAGGTCAGCACCATCCGTGGTGATGTGCAGGTGAAAGCGGTGGTTACCAAACGCATGAAGCCGCTCACGGTGAATGGAGAAACCATTCACCAAGTGGGCATCCCCTTACACGGCGGTTGGGTCAATGTGGGCGAGAAAAAACAACATCTCATCAATACATTGACGCCGTTCGTGGGCGATTGCAATACGCAAACGCCGGAATACAAGACTTTCTTGTGCAATATTGAAAAGGCTTGAGGGGGAGAATCATGGCTTTACAATCATTAGACATTAAGCGTCGCTCCGCCACCAGTTCTGCAACGCCGGGACCCAATGCACGTCAGCATGTGGTGGAAGTGGCTAAACTCATTGACGTAAGCACCTGCATCGGTTGCAAGGCTTGTCAATCAGCGTGCTCGGAATGGAACGATTTGCGCGACGAAGTCGGCGAATGCCACGGGGTGTATGACAACCCGATGGATTTGTCGAGCGAGAGCTGGACGGTGATGCGCTTTTCCGAAACAGAGGAATACGGCAAATTGGAATGGCTGATTCGCAAAGACGGCTGTATGCATTGTGCCGAACCAGGCTGCCTGAAAGCTTGTCCATCACCAGGCGCCATTGTGCAATATGAAAACGGCATTGTGGATTTCCATGAAGAAAACTGTATTGGTTGCGGCTATTGCATCTCTGGCTGCCCGTTCAATATTCCTCGTATTTCCAAAAAAGACCATCGTGCATATAAATGCACTTTGTGTTCTGATCGCGTGGCTGTTGGCCAAGAGCCGGCTTGTGTAAAGACTTGTCCGACCGGTGCCATCCAATTTGGCAGCAAGGAAGATATGAAACATGTGGCCGCAGAGCGTATTGTGGATTTGAAAAAGCGCGGTTTTGAACATGCGGGCTTGTATGATCCGCAAGGCGTGGGTGGGACGCACGTGATGTATGTGCTGCACCACGCCGATAAGCCCAGCCTCTACCATGGTTTGCCAGATAATCCATCCATCAGCACCACGGTGAAACTGTGGAAAGGCTTACTCAAGCCCTTGGCTACCATTGGTATTGCCGCCGCAGGTGTGGCTGGCTGGCTGCATTACATCACGGTAGGCCCTAACCGTGCTGATGAGGTCGACCCAGAAGTCATCGGGAAAGAAGGTGAAACCCTAAAAGGCAAGGAGGACGCATAATGAAACAAGAACCGATGATTCAACGCTATAAAAAATCAGAGCGCGTGAACCACTGGATAGTGGCGGGTTGTTTCGTGCTGCTGGCCATTTCCGGCTTGGGTTTCTTTTACCCTTCATTTTTCTGGCTGACCAATGTATTTGGCTCCCCGCAATTGGCGCGCATCATCCATCCCTTCATTGGGATTGTGATGTTTGTGGGCTTTTTCATTCAGTTTTTCCGCTATTGGAAATACAATTTTTTCAATAGCGAAGACATTAAATGGATGAAATCGGTGAAGACCATCATCACCGGTGGTGAAGTGGGCGATACCGGCAAATACAATGGCGGTCAAAAAGGCATGTTTTGGCTGATGACGGGGTGTATGATTTTGCTGCTGCTCTCTGGCCTCATTGCTTGGCGACAGTATTTCTCAGGCTTTTTCCCCATTTGGGTGATTCGTTTGGCCTTGCTGGTGCACGCATGTTCGGCATTGGCCTTGATTGCGGGCATCATCATCCATGTTTATGCTGCTTTGTGGGTGAAAGGCACCATCCGAGCCATGGTGGAAGGCGTGGTTACCCAAACTTGGGCGAAAAAACACCATCCGCGGTGGTATCGCGAGATGATGGCCAAGCACGAAGCCAAGGAAAAGCAAGAAGTGGAAAAAGAAACGCTTTAATTATTTGTTGATACACAATGGCGAAACAGCAAAAGGGTATGACTACCCTTTTGCTGTTTGTATAAATCATGAATGCAAACAGCCTACAAACTTATCCTGTCATTCTTGCCAAGGCCGATGGCTTTCAGGCAGCCTCAGATGAAGTCAGCACTGAAGTTCCAGTGGCGCTGGTGTATAACGGTATTGCGCATGTGGTGTTAATGGCCACCCCAGAACACTTATCAGAATTGGCTTTGGGTTTCAGTTTGAGCGAAGGTATTATTGATCAAGTCAGCCAGGTTTATGACATCGATACTGCCAGCGATCCAAATGGGCTGGTGGTCAATTTGGAGATTGCGACAGCCTCGTTTCAACGGTTGAAAGGGCGGCGGCGGAATATGAGTGGGCGCACAGGTTGTGGTCTTTGCGGTTTAGACAGCTTGGCTGCGGTGCTGCCAGATATTCAGCCGGTGCAGCAGCGCCAATCATTGGCCCAGAGTGCTATTGTGGGTGCCTTAGCGCATTTTGATGAAGGTCAGGTATTACGCGCACGCACAGGTTCGGTGCATGGTGTGGCTTGGGCCAATTCAGCAGGGCAAATTCAGGCAACCTTTGAAGACGTAGGCCGGCATAATGCGCTGGATAAGATGATAGGCTGGGGCTTGCGTGCTGGATTGGATTGGCAAAACGGGTTTGTTCTACTATCGAGCCGCGCCAGCTTTGAAATGGTGGTTAAAGCGGCGGCAGCCGGCATTGGTTGCGTCGTAGCGGTGTCTGCGCCTACTGCTTATGCCATCGATTTGGCCAATCAAGCCAATATTACTTTAGTCGGCTTTGCGCGCAGCCAGCGTCAGGTCATCTACACACACTCCGATTATTTAAGACACGAATAAAAACATGGCAAAAATTGAACAATCGCCTGAAGCTATTCAGGCCAAGCCTTTTTTTCACATTCCTTTTTGGGTCAAGCCCGATGCACAGCTTTTTGCTACACGCGCCGCTCGTTTTCGTGCGTTGGCCGCAGACGATGTGAGCGACTGGGCACGTTACTTACTGTTGTTGGCTAAAGTGTGCGAAGCACAGCAAATTTTGCTTGACAGGCTGCCTGATTGGACATTGCCTGAGCAACAAGGCAATACCTTACCACTGGCGACAGCATGGTTGTCTTTAAACGCAACAGAGATCGATGCTTTGTATGCATCTTTGCATGAGTTGTTGGAACACGATTTGTCGCCCACCGCAAAATTGGTGTGGGGTGAAATCTTGGCCAAAACCCCGGCGGAGCGGCAACAGTTGGCCTGGCGGGTGTTGCAACAACCAGGCACCATCACCGATCGAGATTACGCGGTGTGGGTGCATGCGCTGATGCAGGTAGTGTGGACAAGGGCCGCACGACAATTAAACGAGGCAGATGTGGTCGAGTCAACCGATGAAAGCTATTGCCCGTGTTGTGGGGCCGATGCGGTGGGCTCGGTGGTGATTGGCAAAGGGGAATTAGAAGGCGTGCGCTATCTGCAATGCAGTTTGTGTAATAGCCGCTGGCATGTGGTACGGGCCAAATGTACATTTTGTGGCAATGGCAAGGGCATGCAGCTGCACAGTGTGGAAAAAGCACAAGGTGCGCTTTCAGGTGCGTTTGGCGAGTGCTGTTCGTCCTGCCATGGTTACCGCAAATTTTATCAATTCAGCAAACAACAATACGCCGATGTCGTGGCTGACGACTTGGCTACATTGGCTTTGGATATGCTGCTCGCGGATGAGGGTTATCAGCGCGGAGGCGCCAATCCATTTCTGATGAGCGATGCACCACAAAGCCATTAGTTGGGCAAAGATCACAATGGGCACGTTGTAGGTGCCCATTTGTGTTTAGCGCATTCAAAGTGAGGTGTTGGCGATCATTGTTTTGGCCCAAGCATTATGCATTTAGGCTGCCTGAATGCATGAAGCTTTTATAGCGGATAAATGGTGAGCCATTGCCCCGGAATAATGTCGGTTTGTGCCGGTACGTCAATCAATACGTTGGCCTCGGTGCAGCTCGATAGCATGTGTGATCCTTGCTGCGGCAGTGGTTTTACGGTAGGACCATCGACGCCAAATCGCAGCAGGCCGCGTAAAAATTCACGCCGTTTTTGATGATTCGGTTGCAAAGTAAAATCGGCTTTGGCCTGATGGCACTCAGGCATGGCCATGATGCGGTGGCTGCCACCCCAAACGCGTAAAGCAGGTAAGCCCAGTAATTTCATGGTCACAAAGCTTGCCACGGGATTGCCGGGCAGCAACATCACTTGGCAATGGCCAATGTGGCCCCAGCCAAACGGTTTACCTGGCTTGATGGCCAGTTTCCAATGGGTGATGTCACCGAGCTCAGACAAAGCGGGCTTCACAAAATCGCGGTCACCCACAGAGGCTCCACCGGAAATGACCAAAGCATCGCTGGTGGCTGCGGCGCGCGCCAGCGCCGCCCGTGTGGCAGCCAAATCATCCGGCAAAATACCGCCATCAATAATGTGGATAAAACCTTGTTGAGCCAGCATCGCTTGTAACATGGGGCGGTTGCTGTCAAAAATTTGGTTGTGCTGTAAATTTTGCTGGGTTTGTGTACCCACCAGCTCGTCGCCAGTGGCGAAAACCGTTACTTTTAATAAAGGAAAACACGGCAGTTGTGCGTGTCCTTGCGAAGCAGCCAAACCAATGGCTTGGGGCGTAAGCAGGCTGCCTGAAGGCAAAATGCGGGCGCCTTTGCGCAGTTCTTCACCGCGTCGGCGAATGTGCTGGCCTGCTTTGATGTGGGTGGTGACGTGAAGCTTGGTATCCGTAGTTTCTGTGTCTTCTTGTGCGACCACTGCTTCCGTATTTTCAGGCAGCCCAGCTCCAGTAAAAATGCGTGCGGCTTGCCCCGGGTGTAAACGCAATATTTCAGTGCCACCGGCGGCGGCTACGCCGATAATTTGCCAGGTCGTCTCATTTAAGCCGCATAAGGCGTAGCCATCCATGGCGCTGTTGTCAAACAATGGTGCATCTTGGGTGGCATAGAGGTCTTGTGCGAGAAAACGCTGTCCTGCTTGTAGCAGTGGTGTTGCTTCGCTATTGAGGTGGCAGGGCGCCTCTTGCAACAACTGTTCTTGTGCTTGATAAAAATCCATCATGGTGTGGGTCCTTCAGTGTGAGGCAGGGCAAGGAGGTCTGATCGCGTGTTGCAGTTTTGAAACCAGCCATCTTCAGCAAAATGCACACAAGCGTGTGCATAAGGCTCAATTATACTGCGTACACTATGGCTGCCTGGCTGTAATAATGAAGATTCAATGTGCTGCAGATGGCGGCGGTGAAATTGGCACACCACTGGATGCCAGCCGCTGGGGCTGGTGGCCACGGCAATGTCTGCTGCCGGCTGACTAAGGAGTGCGGCATGTAAGGTTTGCACCACACACGCAGGCAGCATGGGGGTGTCGCATGGCAATACTTGGATGTATTCTAAGCCGGTTGGCAATTGACGGGCCGCACTGATAATGCCAGCCAATGGGCCTAGCTGAACGTAGGCTGGCAAATCAGGTGTGACTGAATGACCATATGCTGAGAAGGTGTTTACATCGCGATTGGCACTGATAACGGTGGCGTTTACGTGTGCAGCATGTTCAGCCAAAATCCAAGCTATTAGAGGTTTGCCTTGCCAAAGTTGCAGGGCTTTATTGACGCCACCCATGCGCACGGCTTCTCCGCCAGCCAATACAATCAGGCCCACGCTGTGCTCAATCATGCTGTTGCCATTTCTGGGTGTGTGCCACATCACTGGTTTTCATGTCTACCCAATGCGCGCGCCCATCGACAAAACACTCTTTTTTCCAAAAAGGAGCCTCGGTTTTGAGGTAGTCCATGATAAAGCGATTGGCTTGATATGCATCATCGCGGTGTGCGCTGGTGGTTAGTACCAAAACAATGGGCTCGCCCACGTTGATGTGGCCAACTCGATGAATCACTTGGCTGTATGCCAAAGCCCAGCGTTGTGACGCGGCTTGAATGATGCGGCCAACTTCGGCTTCGGTGGCGCCCGGTAAATGGGTTAGCCACAGATGGCTCAAAGGCTGGTCGTGGTCGCGTCCGCGCACTTTGCCCACAAAACTCACAACGGCACCGCAGTTGTCACACAAGTCATCCGCGCGCGCCAAAGCTGCGGCCACATCAATGGCTTCGGTTTGAATCAATACTTCGTACACATCAGCCTCCGGTGACCGGCGGCAGCAGAGCCACCGTATCGCCATCGTGTAATGGGGTATTGCCGTGCACAATTTGATTGTTGATGGCAAGCTTATAAAGGTTATGGGTCAAGGCGCTGCACCAAGGTTCGCCGCGTTGGGTGAGTAGTGTAATCAAGGCATTGCTGTCAGCGACCTCGGTATCCACTGCTTCACTGGTGCGGCCCACCAAATCGGCCAGTTTGGCTAAATAAACAACTGTAATCATGATGTGTAGCAATCGATTTATGAATTGATATTATGCCTGTTTTTCACCGATATGGGCGCGTCTTAGATAAATAACGGCTGCCTGAAAGCTGGCTTTGCAGTAAAATCAAGCATTATATTAATAACATATTGGAACACACATGCTCATCGATCAGTATGGGCGCCAAATCGAATATTTGCGCCTATCGGTAACCGATAAGTGCGATTTACGCTGTGCTTATTGTATTCCAGAAGGGTTTACCGAATTTGAAAAACCCACCAATTGGCTCTCGTTTGATGAAATCGAGCGCGTGGTAGCGGCATTTGCCCGCTTGGGGGTATCGCGTTTTCGGTTAACCGGTGGGGAACCATTGCTGCGCAAAAATTTGCCTGATTTGGTAGAGCGTATTTCGGCCTTGCCCGGCGTGACTGATTTGTCGCTCACCACCAATGGCACGCAATTGCCACGTTATGCTCAGGCGTTGCGCACTGCTGGCTTGGGCCGCTTGAATGTGAGCTTAGACTCATTGCGTCGCGAATGTGTGCACGCGCTCTCTGGCAAGGACAGCTTAGACAAGGTTATGTCTGGTTTGCAGGCAGCCTGCGATGCCGGCTTCGAGCGCATTAAAATCAATATGGTGCCCGTGCCTGGTGTGAATACGGGCGATATCGATGACATGATTGCTTTTTGTATCGCTAAAGGTTTTATCCTGCGTCTTATTGAGGTAATGCCCATGGGCATTACCGGCCAAAGTTTGGATTACTTCAATTTGGTCGATTTCATTCATGACATCAGCCCAAAATATCAATTGCAACCCAGTCACGCCATATATGGTGGTGGCCCAGCGCAATATTGGGAAAGTGCAGATGGACGGTTTACACTGGGATTGATTACTCCTCGGTCACAGCATTTTTGTGCCACCTGCAATCGGGTTCGATTATCTGTGGATGGCACTTTGTATTTGTGTTTGGGGCAGGAACATCACCTGAACTTGAGGCCACTTTTGAGCGATGGTTGCAGCGATGAAGCATTGGAAATGGCCATTCGACGAGCCATTGATTTAAAGCCCGAGCGTCACGAGTTTAATGATAAGCCGGAGCAAATTGTGCGGATTATGGCCAAAACGGGTGGATGATTGGCATGTTGGGGTTGGTTGTCCCGAAAGTGAGATTTGGTTAGTTAATGAGTGCGAATGGGTCTGCTTGCACCGTCATACTGGGCATTTGAGGTAAAACTGCTCCTTAGTTTCTGCTGAGTAAAGAAAATTTATGGGGGTTATGTCTAGCGGGTCTCAATTTATTCCCTTAGGTTATTTGCCCATGATGTTAAAAGAGCGCACAATCAAAACCATCACATTATTTTGTTATATTCAACTTATTTACTCATTGAACAATCATGCTTTCAAATTTACATCCAGAAACCTTGGCCATTCGTGGTGCCAAAGAACAAACTGAATTTAATGAACACAATTCGGCTTTATTTTTAACCAGTAGTTTTATGTTTGATAGTGCAGAGGCAGGTGCTGCCTTGTTTGCCGGTGAAACCCATGGCTACACCTATAGTCGTACTAACAATCCTACTGTGGCCGCTTTCCAAAATCGGGTGGCGCAATTGGAGGCGGGTGAAGCGGGCTTGGCCACAGCCACCGGGATGGCCGCTATTAATGCGTCATTCTTGGCGTTCATGAAAGCGGGGGATCACTTGGTGGCCAGTCGCAGTTTGTTTGGCACGACCATGGGGCTGCTCAATAATATTTTGCCCCGCAGTGGTATTGAAGTGACTTTTGTGAGCCAGACCGATACAGCCGAATGGGCGGCTGCTTGCCGTGATAACACCAAAATGTTGTTTGTGGAAACTCCGTCGAATCCGCTGAATGAATTGGCGGATATCGCCGCTTTGGCCAATATTGCCCATGAGCATAATGCACTGCTGGCGGTAGACAATAGCTTTTTATCACCGGCATTGCAGCAGCCTTTGCGTCTGGGTGCGGATTTATCCATTCAATCGGCTACCAAAGCCATTGATGGCCAAGGACGAGTCATGGGTGGTGTAGTGTGCGGCAAAGCTGATTTGGTGAATGAAGTATTCATGCATGTGCGTACTACGGGGGAGGTGTTGTCGCCATTTAATGCTTGGGTTTTATTGGGTGGCTTGGAAACCTTGTTTGTGCGGATGGAAAAGCAATGTGCCAATGCTCTGGCTGTGGCGCAATTTTTGCGCACCCAACCCCAGGTCAAAACAGTGCACTACACGGGCTTACCTGATCACCCTCAGCGCGCTTTGATTCATCAGCAGCAGCACGGAGGTGGTATTGTTGTGGCCTTTGAGGTGAATGGTGGACAAGAAGCAGCGTGGCAGGTCATTGATAGTGTGACTTTATTCAGTAAAACCGGTAATTTGGGTGATGTTAAATCCACCATTACCCATCCATGGACCACTACTCATGGACGTATGAGCCCGGAAGACAAACAGATTGCAGGTATTGGACCGGGACTCATTCGCCTGTCTATTGGTTTGGAACATGAAGCTGATTTGAAGGCGGATTTGGCACAAGCACTGAGTCGGTTGTAGCCCATTTCAGGCAGCCCAGACCACCGTACGTGCGGTGGTTTTTTATTGTCTATTATTTATTAGCGTATTAATGTGTTAATATAAAAATATATTTTATTAATATATAAAAATTAACAATATTATGGTTAGTAATAATTATTTAAAGGCATTTTATTTGGCTTTGGCGGTTTTGCTGTTTGCCGTCAACTTGCGTGCCCCTATTGTGGGTTTGGGGCCTTTAGTGTTTTTTATTGAGCATGATTTGCACATCAATACAGCTGTCATGGGTTTGCTAACGACATTGCCTGTACTGTGTTTCGCCGTATTTTCGCCCACCGCGCCCACCTTGGCCCGGCGTTTCGGAATTGAAATAGTCTTGATATGGGCATTGATGGCATTGCTGGTGGGACTGCAAATTCGGGCGCATTTCTTGTCTTTGAATGGCTTATTGCTGGGTACTTTATTGTTGTCTATGGGCATTACGATGGGCAATGTTTTATTGCCTATTGTGGTTAAAATAGGTTTTCCTTTGCGGGTAGGGTGGATGATTGGCGGGTTTTCTGCTGTGATGTCCTTGGCAGCCGGTTTGGCTTCGGGCGTGGCCGTACCAATGGCTCAGAAATCAGGTTGGCCAACTGCATTGGGGGTTTGGTTTTGGCCTACGTTACTGGCGCTGGTGGCTTGGTTGGTGGTGCGGCTCGTATCGGGTAGGTTAAATCCGTCATTGCCTGCTGTGCAGTCCGCCAAACTGGCACGCAACTCAGTGCCTGTATGGTGCTCGCCCATAGCTTGGGCCATTAGCTTCTATATGGGGTTGCAATCGTTGTTGTATTACACTTTAGCAGCATGGTTGCCGGCTATTTTGGTGAGTAAAGGCGTTGCCCCATCAGAAGCTGGTTGGTATGGCTCTGTTTTGCAATGGGTGGCCTTGCCTTGTTTGTTTGTGGTGGGGGCGTTGGCCGAAAAATGCTCGCAGCAACGATTGGCATTGGCGATGGCCTTGTGTTGTGTGCTTGGTGTGTCTGGGTTAATCACATTGCCTTTGCCTTGGTTGATTTGGTGTACCGCTTTATTGGGTATCGGCGCCGCAGGCGTGTTTGTGCTGAGCCTGGTGTTTTTTAATGTACGCACCGATTCGGCAGGTGAAGCGGTGCGCTTGTCGGCCATGGCCCAAACCGTGGGTTATTTGGTGGCTGCGTTGGGACCGTGGGGCGCTGGTTGGCTTTATCAACATGTACATTCATGGCAATGGCCTTTGGCTGTGTTGATGGGGTTGTCGTTGGTGATGTGTGTTTGCGGCTGGTTTGGTGGGCAGCCTCTGACACTGCAGCAATGGCGACAACGTAAAGAAACGGCACATATTTGATGCCCATACACGCTATGATTTGTACAGTCTATATCGATCATATGAAATAGCTATGATGTATATTCTGGCTTGAAATTTATAGGCGATGGCCGTATCTTAACAACATCTAATAACGCAATGACACAACGGAAAAGGAAACAACATGAGCAGCGAGCTGATTGTACATGCTACGGACGCCACTTTTGAACAAGAGGTCTTGAAATCTGATGTACCAGTATTGCTGGATTTCTGGGCACCTTGGTGTGGACCTTGCAAAATGGTGGCCCCAATTTTGGATGATTTGGCACCAGAATATCAGGGTAAGCTTAAAATTGTTAAAATCAATGTGGATGAAAATGAACAAACTCCTGCCAAGTTTGGCGTACGGGGTATTCCAACCTTGATGGTATTTAAAAATGGTGAAAACGTGGCCACAAAAGTAGGCGCATTGGGTAAAGGCCAATTAGAAGCATTCATCAATGCCTCTGTGTAATGGAATTCACTGAGATGGTGGTAAAACCGCTGCTGGTGCAGCGGTTTTATTTTGTCTTGACAGTGGATTTGGATGCGGCATAGAATGCATACAGTCGATGAGACGCGAATCTTTCGTATTATTCTTTCCTTCGATGCTTAACCTATATAAGCTTACTCCCAATTAAACCCATACAATTTGATCTTAATGCACTGGCCATTGCCGGCGCCGATTGCTGTGTGGTGGATATTTTCGATACGCTTTCTTTGTTTATTATTTACTACTGATAAATCAATCAATCTATGCACGTTTCAGAACTACAAACCCAGCATGTTTCTAAATTATTAGAAATGGCTGAAGAATTGGGCATTGAAAATGCCAACCGTCTGCGCAAACAAGATTTGGTGTTTGCCATTGTGCGCATCAAAATGAAGCAGGGAGAAAGCTTTACCTGCTCAGGTACCTTGGAAATTTTACCGGATGGGTTTGGCTTTTTGCGCAGCTTGGATACGTCTTATTTGGCCGGTCCTGATGACATTTATGTGAGCCCCAGCCAAATCCGTCGTTTCAATTTACACACGGGCGATACCATAGAAGGTAGCGTGCGGGTGCCCAAAGACAATGAGCGCTATTTTGCCTTAGTACGCTTGGATAAAATCAACGGTGACAATCCCGAGGTCTGCAAACACAAAATTTTGTTTGAAAACCTCACGCCGTTGTTTCCCAATCGCCAATTTGTGTTGGAGCGCGATATTCGTGCGGAAGAAAATCTCACCAGTCGCGCCATTGATTTGGTTTCCCCTGTGGGTTTTGGTCAGCGTGCTTTATTGGTAGCTCCACCCAAAACAGGCAAAACCGTGATGCTGCAAAATATTGCTCATGCCATTACAGCCAACTATCCGGATGCAGAATTGATTGTGTTGTTGATTGATGAGCGTCCGGAAGAGGTCACCGAAATGTCACGGTCGGTGCGCGGCGAAGTGGTTTCATCGACGTTTGATGAACCCGCTACTCGCCATGTACAAGTGGCTGAAATGGTGATTGAAAAAGCCAAGCGTTTGGTGGAACACAAAAAAGATGTGGTGATTCTGTTGGATTCGATCACCCGTTTGGCGCGTGCCTACAATACGGTGGTGCCGGCATCTGGTAAGATTCTCACTGGGGGTGTGGATGCCAATGCTTTACATCGACCCAAGCGCTTTTTTGGTGCCGCGCGTAATGTGGAAGAAGGTGGATCACTCACCATCATTGCCACCGCATTGGTGGAAACCGGTAGTCGCATGGATGACGTGATTTATGAAGAATTCAAGGGCACGGGTAATATGGAATTGCACTTGGATCGCCGCATGGCTGAAAAACGATTATTCCCAGCCATCAATATCAACCGCTCAGGAACCCGTCGTGAAGAATTGCTGGTATCCAATGATCACTTGCAAAAAATGTGGTTATTACGCAAATTCTTGCATCCGATGGACGATATTGAAGCCATGGAATTCCTCATCGATAAATTACGTCATTCAAAAAATAACGCAGATTTCTTTGATTTGATGCGGGGTAAGTAACCCAATCGGCTGCTTTCAGGCAGCCCTTATAAAACAGGCCCTCATTGAGGGCCTGTTTGCTTAACCGGTGAGCTGTTTGCTGATGAGGCGTTTTACTGGAGGACAATGGTTGCTGGCACGCAAAACCAATGAGCGCAGTAACCGTGCTGGTGGTGCGTCATTGGTGAATAGGGTCACCATGGCGTTGGTACCGTGATACAGCATGCGTGTATGCGGCATGTGGCGACGCTGATATTGTGCCAGTAGACTGTTGCTGCCTATATCACGGTGTTGTTGGGCAGCCTGCGTCACCAATTCACTGAGTATTTTGGCACTGGCCAAACCCAGGTTGAAGCCATGTGCCGTGACCGGGTGCATGCCTACAGCGGCATCGCCGATCAATGCGCTGCGCTGTCCATAAAAGGCTTGTGCGTGAACGCCTACTAATGGGTAGTGGTGGATGCTGCTGACCAAAGTCATGTCGCCGAGGCGGCCATTTAATTCACGGGTAATGTCGGCAGCCAACTCCTCCCCATTCATGGCCATAAGCGCCGTGGCTTTGTCATTGTCTATGGTGACCACGCAATTGGTGAGGTTGCTTTCCAGCGGCAACAGTGCCAAGGTGCGGCCATAATGGAAGCATTCAAAAGCGCTGTGGTTATTGGATAACGTGTGGCGCATACGGAATACCAATACGGTGCGGCCAAAATCGTGGCTGTCGGCTGCAATACCCAATAAGCGCCGTGTCTGCGAAAAGCGGCTGTCGGCAGCCACCAATAATTGACATGTGATTTGACTGCCGTTATCTAATGTGACCGTGGCTTGGTTGGATGTGGTTTGTACTGCGACCGCATTGTGTTCACACATTAAGGTTACATTGGCAAAAGGTTTAACCGCTTCATAAGCGGCGCGGCGGATATTGTGGTTGCTGATGAGGAACCCTAAAGAATCGGCGGGCTTGCCGCGCGCTGCAGTGGGTTGTGGGAAATGCAATTGGTAGTTTGAGCGTCCATTCAGTACTCGTGCATCTTTTAGCCGGTAAATTTCATTGGCGGGCACCTTATCCCACATGTCCCATGCCTGCATGGTTTCTCGGGAGTAGTGAGTGAGCGCAATTTCGCGGCCATCATAGGGCGGGTTGGCCAAAACGCTTTCGGGGTGCGTTTCCACCAACACGATTGACAGTCCACTGGGTGCTAGGCCACGAGCCAAACTTAATCCTGCTGGGCCTGCCCCGATGATTAAAACGTCGCATTGCTTGTGATGTTGTTGAGACATTACCGCTCCTTCGTAGGCAGTAAAACAGCTATTTTCCGCGTCAGAAATGTGAGCATAACCAATTGTGGCTGCCTGAAAAAGCCATTTGATGTGTTTGCTTAATGTAAATCAAAGCCTTGTTCTGTTATGATGGCTCTGTTCCGCCACTTTGGGACGAATTATCATGAAAACCGATTTAGAAAATCAATTAAAGGCCTTGAGCCGAGCAGCCAAGGCTGAGCGTTTGGCCACCGAAGCCAAACAACAAGCGCAGCGCAAAGCGCAGATAGAGGACGTGAATTTTAGTCAAGCGATGACGGGTGTTACGCCATTAAAATCACGCAATCAATTTCACCATCCCCAAGACACTTCGCCAATCAAGGTGCGCTCTCAAAATGAGGTGGACTTGGATGCGGCCGATTATTTTTATGTAGGCGATACCGAGCACCAAGAGCCGCCACCTGTGTTCAGTAAAAATGGCCGCGGCACAGATGATATCCGCCGTTTGCAGGCGAAACATTGGCCGGTGGTGGGCTATGTTGATTTGCACGGCTACCGTCAAGATGAGGCACAAGAAGTACTTAATGAATTTCTGGCGTATGTGCAAAAACGCGGCGTGTGCGGTGAAATCGTGCATGGTAGTGGTTTGGGCTCCAAAGATTATGCTCCAGTATTAAAACACACGGTTCGCCGTTGGCTGATGGCGCACCCGCAAGTATTGGCTTATGCGCAACCCAATGAGCGCAACGATGGTGCGGTGTATGTGCTTTTGAAACAGCGTCGCCGTGATCACGATGAATCCTAATCTATTGTTATGCCAATCAAAATGGCAGCTTGGCGCCAGCAGAGATTCGATGGCGGCATGGCGTTGACGTAAGAATTCTTGTGTTGACCTAACTTGTTGTGGTGGTGTGTTGCTGTCGAGGGGTGTGATTGACTTTCTAGGTGTTCATACCCATGTGGGTTTGTGTGTGCAGATAGGGCAAAATCAGCCATGTCATTTTAAACCTCCGAAGCCAAATCAGTTTTTCAGGATGCATATTATGAGTATTTTTGATTTAACCGCACAACAGCAGCTGGCCCGCTTATTGGACAGCCATGCGCAACAGGGCAATAGTATGCGCTTAGATGAAGTGCAGGGCTTTGTGGCTGCCTTGGCGAGCGGTCCCGATGCTGTTGACGTTGATGCTTGGTTGCCTGAAATTTTGGCTGACAATGTAGCTTTTGGTTCAGAAGAACAGGCAGATATCCGCCGGTTAGTGGCTCAGATGGCCGAACAATTGCAGCAGGAAATGGGCCTCAACAGTGCCCCAGAATTGTTGTTGTATGCTGATGAAACGGGCGAGCCCGATTATTACACTTGGTGCAATGCCTATTTGTATGCTTTGGATGTGACCCCTACAGATTGGTTTGCTCAGCAAGACGATGAAGGTTTTGAAGATCTGTTTTACCCGATCATGGCCTTGGGCGGTGTCTACGATGCCACCGATGACCAGCCCGCTCTGCTCACCATTGATGCGGCGGAACGAGGGCGCCTACAAGATGAGTTGCCTGAAGCGCTGCTGGCTATTTACCGCTATTGGCAAGTACGTAAACACACACCAAAAACGCTGCGTCGACAGGGCAGTAAAATCGGCCGCAATGAACCTTGTCCTTGTGGCAGTGGCAAGAAGTACAAAGCCTGCTGTGGTCAGAAAGTTTAACGAAAGGTTGGCGTGTTTGCTCGTTTAAAGCATTTTTTCACTCATCTGCGCCAGCATTTGCCCACGCAGCAGCGCATTTTTTCCTCCAAATGGCTCAAACCATTGGCACCTTGGTTTGATAAACCTTATTTTTGGCATTTGAACCGCCGCCAAGCCGCCTCTGCCGTGGCTGTGGGTTTGTTTTGTGGGCTGATGCCCGGACCGACACAAATGCTCAGTGCTTTATTGGTGGCTTATGTGCTGCGCACCAATTTACCTTTGGCAGTGTTCACCACGCTTTACACCAATCCTTTAACGTATTTGCCATTGTATTTTTTGGCTTACAGCATTGGTCACTGGCTATTATTTCAGCAGACCCCCACGATGGCATTGACATTCCCTGCTTGGTCTGCCGCTGATTTCTGGACGCAGCTGGGCGTTTGGTTTGCTCAGTTTGGCAAACCATTGTTGGTGGGTGTACCCGTATTAGGTGGTATTTTGGCCGCTTTGGGTTACGGAGTGGTGTGGTGGCTATGGCAATGGGTGGTGCTGCGTCGTCGCCGTCATGCACTCAATCGGCGTGTCTTATGACCAAGCGCGCCTTAACATTGGATGAAATTCATCTGGCACAGCAGGTTTTTGGCACAGCAATTGACTATGCAAAGGTGAAGATTGGCTGTGGTGCTTGGTGGCTGGTGTCAGGACAAGCGGCAATGTGTACGGGAACATGCATCGTGTTCCCACCAGATCATTACGTGGCTGATTTTGCCGCCGGCAGCCAGGCGCAGCAGGCTTGGCTGATTCACGAGTTAACCCATGTATGGCAATACCAACAAGGTTTTGCTTTATTGTGGGGGGGAATTTGCTTGGGGCTCCGAGGCGGCTATCTCGGTCATCGTGGCTATCATTGCTCCAATTTGGCCCAAGTGTTTGATTTTAGAAGCTTGAATATGGAGCAACAGGCTGAAATGATGGCACAGTTTTTTCAGGCAGCCTGGTGTGCCGATGCGCGTTATGTGCCGATGTTGCCGCATTACCGCCGATTGTTAAAACCATTCTTTCAACGAGGGCAGGCGCGTTGCTTGCTGCCGCATTATTGAACTGGCCTTCGGGTTATAATGCGATTTTTGATTGTGGGGGTTTTTCTGTGTCGATTTATGCCACTGCCGCCAGTCAATTGCGCACAGTGCGCGATGTATGGCGTTTTGCGGTCAGCCGCTTTAATGAAGCAGGTCTGTTTTATGGTCATGGCAGCGACAATGCCTATGATGAAGCAGCGTATTTGGTATTGCATACTTTGAACCTGCCTTTGGATAATTTGGCACCGTTTTTGGACGCACAATTGTTGCCCGAAGAAAAATATCCGTTGTTGGCTTTGATTGAGCGGCGTGTCAATGAGCGTATCCCCGTGGCGTATCTAACGCATCAGGCTTGGCAGGGCGATTTTGAATTTTATGTAGATGAGCGGGTGATTGTACCGCGATCATTTATTTATGAGCTTTTGGGCGAGCCTTTGACACCATGGATTGAGTACGACGAATTGGTGCACCGTGCGCTGGATTTGTGTACCGGCAGTGGGGCGTTAGCGATTCAAATGGCGCATCACTACCCAGACGCGCAGATTGATGCCGTGGACATCAGTTTGGATGCATTGGAAGTGGCGGCCATGAATATTCAATCTTATGGTTTGGATGAGCAGATCCAGCTGATACACACAGATTTGTTTGAGGGCTTAAGTGATACCTATGACTTGATCGTGTCTAACCCGCCCTATGTAGACGCTGAGTCTGTGGCTTTATTGCCGGATGAATATCGACATGAGCCGGAATTGGCGCTTGGTAGTGGGATAGATGGTTTAGACATTACCCGCCAAATCTTGCTTCAGGCAGCCCGATTCTTGAATCCACAGGGGGTATTGCTGGTGGAGATTGGCCACAACCGCGATGTGTTGACTGCTGCATATCCAGAATTGCCATTCACCTGGATGGAAACCAGTGGCGGAGATGGTTTCGTGTTTTTATTAACTCGCGAGCAATTACTGGGCGAAATAAATTGATGGCATAGGTAAGACAACATCACTGCATAACCACCGCTGAATGCGGTGGTTTTTATATATGAGCGGCATTGGCTTGATGGCGGTATGGAGCAATGGTATATAAGTCTTATTAATATTTTTTAACCTATTGATTTTAAATACATGTGACGTTTGCACACTTAGCCACATTTAGCATTTAAAGCCATAACCTAGTCACAAATTTGGCACAGCCAACCTTCAAAAACGATTATTTAACTTCCCATTTCCAAGGGTCTTTAAATAATCGTTTTTTCGTTGTAGGAGTCCATTATGACAGTAAATAAAGTAATTCTTATTGGTCGTCTAGGTCGTGCTCCTGAGGTTAGGTATAACCCATCAGGAGAAGCCA
>NZ_LQXR01000022.1 GCF_001590725.1 Snodgrassella sp. CFCC 13594
TCATCTAATATGAGCAGCGCAGCGCACATGAGCATAACCACATGTGTGTGCAAACTCTGACCCAGTATCCATCATTCTTGAGTTCTCTCGAAAATTTTATCAATCCGGTCATTTAAAAATTATTTTTGAAGATCGATAATTTGGTTTTTCGATGAATTGATTCGGAAAACCCGAAGCTTACCGCGATGATCGTGTGTTAAATTCTGCAATGTTTGGGTTGTTTATAGTTGTATGTTAAGGATAAATATGATTTTGTGATATTGATGATTAGGAGAAATTTATGTCGGTCATGAAGGTGTTACCCATTATTTGTGTCTCGTTACAATTGGCGGCATGCGGCGAGGCGTCCCATCAGGATAAAGCGGTTTCTGATGTCGGCACGGCTTCTGCGAATGACAACGGTAGTCATGTCTTGAATATGTACAATTGGGGCGACTATGTTGATCCTAAAATTTTAACGGCTTTTACCGATCAATATCACATCAAAATTCGCCAAGACTTATTCGATAGCAATGAAGTGTTAGAGGCCAAAGTCTTAACCGGCAAATCTGGCTATGATTTGGTGTATCCGAGCCTGAGTAATCTAGGTCGACAGATTCGAGCGGGCGCGTATCAGCCTTTAGATAAATCAAAAATTCCCAATTATAAAAACATTGATCCAGCATTGCTGCGGTTGCTGGATCAGGTGGATCCGGGTAATAAATATGCGGTGCCTTATTTTTGGGGTATTTATACGGTGGGTATTAACCCGGAGCAAGTAAAAAAAGCATTGGGAACAGATAAGTTGCCTGAAAATGAATGGGATTTGGTGTTCAATCCAGAATACACGCGTAAATTAAAATCATGTGGAATTTCTTATGTGGACAGCCCAACTTCTGTGTTACCGCTGGCTCTGAGCTATATTGGCAAAGATCCCAATTCCAATAATGCCGCTGATTTAAAGGCCGCAGCGCAAATGATCAGTAAAGTAGTACCTGATATTCGCCGCTTTAATACCTCTGGGTACATCAATGATTTTGCGCAGGGTAGTTTATGTGTGGGCATTGGTTATAACGGCGATTTCAATATTGCTAATACGCGCGCCAAAGCGGCGAAAAATGGCGTGACAGTGCAAGCATTAGTGCCTAAACAGGGAGTGGGTGTGTGGATTGACACTATGGTGATCCCTGCGGATGCAAAAAATGTGGATAACGCACTGAAATACATCAACTGGACGCTAGAACCCAAAATTGCAGCACAAAATGCTGATTTTGTGACCTATGCACCGGGTACCAAGCTGGCTAAGCAGTACATGAATCAAGCTGTGGTGGCCAATGATTCGGTGTTTCCTAGCGAATCGGTGTTGGCGCGCAGTTTCGTAAACAAAGAAAAGCAACCCGATACGGTGAAACTGGCAGTGCGCCTGTGGCAGCAAATCAAGTCGAATACGGTGGCGAAACAATAGCACCATTGGGCACCCATGAGGCTTTCTTTCAGGCAGCCTGTGGGTGCAGACAGGAGTGGCAATGAAATTGAATAACCTTTCTTTTTGGTCGCAATCATTGAGCGATGATGTGTTGGCAACAAGGGCCGCCTTGATGGCAACTGTTCCACCCTTGTCAGCGCAGTCTCATTTTGATGTGGTCATCGTGGGCGGTGGTTTTAGTGGGTTGTGGCTGGCCTATTATTTGAAGCAAGCACAACCGCATTTGTCGGTGGCGATCTTTGAGGCCAAGCAGGTGGGCTATGGTGCTTCGGGGCGTAATGGCGGGTGGCTATCCACCAACCTGCCTTCATCTATTACCAATTTGCTCAAGCATGGACACATTACACAGGCACAAATTTGTGCATTCCAACGCCAAGTTATTGACACCATTGATGAAGTGGATGGCGTATGTCAGCGAGAAGGTATTGATTGCGACTTGCATAAGGGTGGTTTATTGTTTGTGGCCACCAATGAGGCACAGGCGGTACATTTGCAACAGTACTATGAAAAAGAGCGCACATATGGTTTTTCTGATGATGAATTAGTGCCTTTGTCTAGCCAAGAGGGGCAAGCACTTATACGCATTCCATCGATGGTTGCAGCCGTGCGCTATCGTGATGGCGCGCGCATTCAGCCGGCCAAATTGGTGATGGGCCTGCAGCGGGTGTTGTTACAGCAAGGGGTGGCCATTTATGAAAATACACCAGTTTTGAGCATGGGTGAGGGGAATGTGCTGTTGGCACAAGGCGTGGTGAAAGGCGATAACGTGATCTGCTGCGCCGAAGGTTATACCGACCAACTCCTGCACAATCGCAAAGTGATTCCCGTAAATTCTTCCATCATTATGACCAAGCCACTGCCCGATGATTTTTGGGCACGTTTTGGTTGGGCCAATGCCGAATTATTGGGTGATTTAGCGCATGTATATATTTATGCGCAACGTACCCGGGATAACCGTATTTTGTTTGGCGGCCGCGGCGCGCCGTATCAGTATCAATCGCGCGATGCGGGCGATGGCCACTTGGATGATGGTGTGGCCACGCAGTTGTATCGTCGACTTACAGAGCTGTTTCCAGGGTATCCGTTTGAAATAGAGTGTGCTTGGAAAGGTTCACTGGGTGTGACGCGTGACTGGAATCCCACGGTGACGTTTGATGATCAACGTCGCCAAGGCTGGATTTATGGCTTCGCTGGCAATGGGGTGGGCCCCACCAATTTGGCGGCGCGTACCATGGTCGATAAAATACTGGGTCATCAAACCGAACGCACTGCTTTGCCATGGAGTGATTTCGCCAATCCGACTTGGGAACGGGAGCCATGGCGCTGGCTGGGTATTCACAGCATGTATAAGATGTTGGGCTGGGCCGATGCAGTTGAAGCGCGCTTTAAACTCAAGAAACCGGTGTTTTTTGCCGATTGGGCTTATAAAATTTGTGGCATGGATTGATTTCAGGCAGCCTTAGGGCTGCCTGAATGTGGGATTGCCGTGCCAATGTCCAGATTCATACCATGCTCGACTTAAGGCCTGTATGGTTTTTCACCTTGCGATGGCGACGCATCAAGCGATGTCGATAAAATGGCGTTGGCGCAAAGCTTCATAAATCACAATTGCGGCGGCATTGGATAAATTCAGCGAGCGGACATGTTCCGATTGGGGAATACGCAAGCAACTTGCAGCGCGTGCACGCGCAAAATCTTCTGGCAACCCTTTGGTTTCTCGGCCAAATAGGAAATAATAGTCGGTATTAGCCTGGCTAAAATCAAAATCGCTGTAGGCTTGTGTGCCATAGGTTTCAATCAAGTAGAGTTGGGCTTGCTTCTGGGTTTCTACCCCAGATACAAAATCATCTAGGCTGTCGTGGTAATGAATGCGGACATGTGGCCAATAGTCAAGTCCGGCTCGTTTGAGCATTTTATCGTCGGTGGAAAATCCCAGCGGTCGGATTAGATGCAAATGGGTGCCGGTACCCGCGCAAGTGCGGGCGATGTTGCCGGTATTGGCGGGGATTTCCGGTTGGTATAACGCAATGTGTAAAGCCATGATAATGTGGTGAATACTAAAATCATGTATTGTAAGCCTAATCGCGAAATGGCGCAGGCATGCGCGTTTCATTCAGGCAGCCTGATGAGCATCAGCTAGGAGGCGATGGATGCAGCGGATATTCCATAATGTGAAAACAATTTGTGTGGTGGTTTTGCTGGTTGAAATCGTGATCGCATCTTATCGGCCGCTGGATTTGCCTTCTTATCTCCTACATCAGGTTGGTACAGTATTATTTTTATTGGCTTTGTATGTATGCAATCGGCGAGAGCCGCTGTCTGCTGTTGCTTGGATTGGCAGCACGCTGTTTTTATCATTGCACATTCTGGCAGCTCATTATTTGTATTCCTTCGTGCCTTATAACGATTGGTTGAAGTCATGGTTTGGCCTGGATTTGAATGCCACATTGGGTTTTGGACGCAATATGTTTGATCGCTTGGTGCATTTTGGTTATGGTTTTTTGCTGTTTCCTGTATTTGCCGAGGGGATTCGGCGTTGGTCGTTGCCATTGCAGTCGCACTGGAAATGGGGTGCGATGTGTGTGATGTGGATTATGGCCAGCAGCATGGTGTATGAATTGATTGAGTGGGCCATTTCCCTATTGCTTTCGCCCGAAGCAGTGGAAAACTATAATGGCCAGCAAGGCGATGTTTGGGATGCGCACAAAGACATGTTGCTGGCCACGTTCGGGGGCTTGGCTGCGTGGATCATGATGCCGAATTCATGGTGGTCGCATTTTCGTTAAACGGATTATTGGATGTAGACCGTGGTGGCGTGATTGGAAGGGATTGATTTGGGCTTCATGGAGAAATGACCTTCGCGAACATACATGGCTGGCCTGAAATACAAGCCAATACAGGGTGTTTCAGGCAGCCGTGTGTGCCATTTGTAAGCAAATGGTCTGCTGATGGTGTTGGGTTGATGGCTGATTCGCAGTAAGATGGCTGCTGTCCTTTGAATCCAGATATGAAATACCGATCATGACTCCCCAATTGCATTCTAAATTGCCCACAGTGAGCACCACTATTTTCAGCGTGATGTCGGGTTTGGCCGCCCAGTATCGTGCCTTAAACTTGTCGCAGGGGTTCCCAGATTATCCCGTGGATCCGGTTTTAATCGATTTAATTACGCAGCATTTGCAGGCGGGACACAACCAATATGCCCCCATGACCGGTGTGGCGGCTTTGCGTGAACGCATTAGTCAAAAAATGGCTCGGGTGCATGGGCTGGCGGTGGATGGCGATCAGGAAATTACCGTGACCGCTGGCGGGACCCAAGCTTTGTTTACGGCCATTGCCACGCTGGTTCGGCCTGGTGATGAAGTGATTGTGTTTGAGCCGGCCTATGATAGCTACGCGCCGACAGTGCGCCTGTTTGGCGGCGTGGTTGTGCCAATCCGTTTGCAGGCACCGGATTTTGCCATTGATTGGGATCAGGTCAGAAGGTGCATCACAGCACGTACCCGTTTGGTAATGGTCAATAACCCCAATAATCCCAGTGGCCGCGTGCTTGATGACGCTGATGTGCAACAATTGGCCGCGGTGGTGGCTGATTCGGGCGCATTTGTACTCAGCGATGAGGTGTATGAACACTTGGTTTATGATGGACGCCAACCGAAAACGCTGTTGTCACATCCGCTGCTGCGCGAGCGCACTTTAACCGTGGCCTCATTTGGCAAACTCCTGCATGCTACCGGCTGGAAAGTGGGCTACTGTGTGGCCGCCCCTGACTTGATGGCAGAATTCCGTAAGGTACATCAATTTAATGTGTTCAGCGTACATACGCCGACACAATGGGCGATTGCCGATTATTTGGCAGATGAAACGCACTACCAGTCATTGAGTGCATTTTTCCAAGCCAAACGGGATCGTTTGGCGGCAGGGTTGCGCGATTCGCGTTTTCGCGTGTATTGCCCTCAAGGTACGTATTTCATGAATTTGGATTATCGCGATATCAGTGATGCGCCGGAGGCTGAGTTTGCTCAAACATTGGTACGGGAGCACGGCATTGCCACCATTCCGCTTTCGGCGTTTTACCATGACAGCTACAATCAGCATTGCCTGCGCGTGTGCTTTGCCAAACGGGATGCCACGCTGGATCAAGCGGTGGCTTTGTTGAATGCAGTTTAAAATGATCATGCTAGGTTGCCTGAACAGCAGCAGGTGACCATGAGTAACTGAAGGATGGTTTATGCAGCAAGTGCAACAGGAAAAACGTGGGTCACCCGTGGTGGTGGCGATATTGGGGCTAGTGCTGTTGGCACTGGGCTTGTATATTGGTGGCTGGTTTAATGTGGTGAAACCGGCACAAGTGACTCAGTGTGAAGCGCAGGTACGCCTGGCTTTCCCGCGGGCTGATGACCAACAGGCGCTGCTGCCCAAGTGTACGAATCGACACATGATTGAAGGCATGAATGGGCCGGGCCCATCGGGCCTGACAGTACAGCAAATTTTGGATAATCTGGATGCAGGGCGACGCTTGGATGTGATTGCGTTGTTTTTGGGTGGTGGTTTTATGGGGGCGGTATCGCCGCTTTTGCCGCAGCGCACCGCATTCATCAGCGCAAAAAAGGGATCGCCGTTAAATAAGGGCTTGTTCTTGTAAGAACAGCCGGCTACGGTTTTCGATTGCAGGCAGCTTGGGCCATAAAGTGTGGCCACCACTCGGGTAAATCACCCATTCTGTGTCATGTGGCAGGTCGCGCATGGCCTCACGGTAATCCAAGACCGCATCATCTTTGGCCAAAAAGACCAAGCGCGCTAGCTGAGGGTGCAATTGTATTCGCTCCCACGCAGTAAATGCTTCAAACAAAGGTGCATCTTGAGCATGGGCGTGTGCTTTTTTTGCCAGCAGGCTTGGGCGGCAGCATGGGTTGAGTAGCATGCATGGGCAAGCATAATGGTTGGCCAAATGTAAGGCCCAAAATCCCCCCAAACTTGACCCCATGAATACACTGGGCTGGCTGGTATCAACTTGTTGGGTAAAGGCATTCCAGCATTGTTGGGCGTCATAGCTACCGGGGTAATCCAGTGGCGTAATGGTCATACAATCGGCAAAGGCTGCCTGAATATAGGCATATTTGGGCGATTGTGTGCTGTGGCTTTGGTAGCCACACAAATAATATAGATTCGGCCTCATGGGTATGCTTTCTGAATGAAAGTCCATGCCTATTATAGCCAACGCTGAGGCTTTGGCGGTTTATTTGCGCTATGATGTTGGAGTATAAACACCCATTGGGAAGCAGGTAGTTCATGAAAATTTCCGTGATTGGCGCTGGGGCAGTAGGCGTGGGCATTTGCCAAAATATCCTCAATCTGGGCGATTGCCGTGAAATTGTGTTGGTGGATCTGAATCGCGACCGCAGCGAAGGCGAAGCCATGGATTTTAGCCACACCAGTGCTTTATCGTATGCCAAAAACACGCGTATTTATGCGGGTGATTACGCTGACACGGCCAATAGCGACGTGGTGGTGATTACTGCCGGGGCACAAATCAAAGTGGGACAAAACCGTTTGGATTTGGCGCAAATTAATGCCCCCATTGCTGTGGATATTGCCCGCCAATTGTGGCGTTATGCTCCGAGGGCCATTTTGATTGTGGTCACCAATCCTTGCGACATCTTGACCCATTTCATCATTGCCAATACCCCGTATACGCCTAGCCAAGTCATCAGCGCGGCTGCATAATCGATTCGGCGCGGTTGATGAAAATTATTGCAGACCGGGTTCATTTGGACCCCAAAAACGTGTTTGGTATGGTGTGGGGTGAGCATGGTTCGGGTAGTGTCATTCCGTGGCATTTGGTGCAGGTGGCGGGGCAAGGGTTGGATGATTATTGTGTGAGCAATGGATTGCCTTTGTTTGACAAAGAGGCGCTTCTAGAAGATGTGAAACAAGCAGGGTTGGCTATTTTTAAACGTAAACTCAATACCAATCACGGTATTGCAGCCAGCGTGTTTCGCCTCATTCGGGCAATCAACATCGACGAGCATTCGGTGTTGCCAGTGGGGGTGTTGATGCGAGGCGAATACGGCATTAGCAATATTGTGTTAAATGTGCCTCGGTGATTTGTCGCCAAGGCATTGCCAGACAGGTGGGCTATGTGTTGCCTGATGCTGAGGTGGCTGCGCTACAGCGCACGGCTGCTCAATTGCGCCAAGTGGCCGACCATGTGGTGCGGGAAACAGGCCTGCTGGGCTAGTGAAATAAAAGTATGATGTTGTTCGATCTGGTGCGTTGGTGCTGGGAACGGCTTTAAATTAAACAAGGCTGCCTGAAAATTTCAGGTAGCCTTGTTTGTGTTTGATTGAGTGACCGTATCGTTGCATTTAGCGGGCTTGCGCTTGGCGTGCCACGCTTTGCATTTCTTTCATCAGTGTCTGTAAATCCAGCCAGCCTAAACTATTGAATAAGGTCATTAGCAACGTGCCGCCGATGAGAATCATCACGAAATAGAGGATATAGCCGGCAATGACTTTTAAGCCATTTTGTTGGCTGATGCGCATGAAGCCAAATAGTTGCACCACCATAATCCAGGTTTCCCACATGATGGTGGCCAAGCCCAGTGCTTGCGGCCAATACAAGGCAGCAATGGCTGGGAAGATCAGTGCCTCAGTGAGTAAAACATAGCCGCTCCAGTTGTGTTTGCTACCCCCTTTGATGGCCAATATCCAGCGCATGGCCAAACTCAGGCACAGCCACTTGAGGACAGTCAGGCACAGGGCAAACGCAACAGCACCATTGCTATGGCCAAATAATGGCGCCATGGCCGCAGCATTGACCATACCAGTGACCAACAAGATGCCATAAATCACAGCACCGTTGTAGCGGTAGTGGGCGGATGGGTAGAAGCGCAGTCGCAATGCGGCTAGGGCGTCGAGAAAAAATGAATACATCAGTCGAATACCACGGTACGGTTGTTGTAAGACAAGATACGGTGTTGCAAATGCCATTTAACGGCACGGCTCAACACCACTTTTTCCAAATCACGGCCTTTTTCCACCAAATCGGCGACGGTGTCGCGGTGTGATACGCGGGTCACCTCTTGTTCGATAATCGGCCCTTCATCCAGTTCGTTGGTAACGTAATGGCTGGTTGCGCCAATGAGTTTGACGCCACGAGCGAATGCACGTTGATAAGGCGCGCGCCATCGAATGCGGGTAAAAAACTGTGATGAATATTGATGATGCGATTGGGGTATTGGGCCACGAAATCAGGTGACAACACCTGCATGTAGCGCGCCAGCACGATAACATCCACTTGCGCGTCTGTTAATAAAGAGCATGCTTGCGCTTCTGCTGCTGCTTTGGTGTTGGCCGAGACAGGGATGTGGTGAAAGGGAATGCGGTTGTATTCCACCAAGTGGCGCATGGATTCGTGGTTGCCAATGACCAATGGAATATCACAGCCCAATTCGCCGATGCGGTAGCGGTGCATCAAATCCACCAAGCAATGCTCATACTGAGACACAAAAATAGCCATGCGCGCCCGTTTGCGTGGTTGGCACAAGTGCCATTGCATATTTTTGGCTGCGGCTACGGGTGCAAAAGCTTGTTGAAACGCAGACATGGGTAAATCAAAGCCGTTAACATCCCACTCTACACGCATCAAAAAACGGCCTTCTTCGGCATCCTGGTGTTGATCAGCATGCAGGATATTGGCATTGTGTTGCAATAAAAATTGCGCGATGCTGGCGACCAACCCTTTTTGGTCGGGGGCATCAATCAGCAATGTGGCTGAATCAGGGGCATGTGCTGCGGAATCAATCATGAATAAACAATTTCTGGTTGGGTTTGATCAGTCTGATGAATCAGGCTGCCTGAACGAATTTATACTTCACTATCGTGTATTTGGGCGGCTTTGAGTGTGTTTTCCATCAATGTGGCAATGGTCATGGGGCCAACCCCACCGGGAACGGGTGTAATCATACCTGCACGCTCTGCAGCCTCGTCAAACTCCACATCGCCACACAGCTTGCCATTGTCTAGGCGATTAATACCAACATCAATCACCACTGCGCCCGGTTTAATCCAAGACCCCTTTACAAAATTGGGCTGGCCCACTCCCACCACCACAATATCGGCCGCCGCCACTTCCGCGGCAAGATTTTGTGTGGCGCTGTGGCAAATGGTAACGGTCGCGCGTGCCAGTAGCAATTCCAACGCCTGCGGCCGCCCAACAATATTGGAGGCGCCCACCACCACCGCTTTTTTGCCTTTGGGGTCGATGCCATAGGCCGCCAATAACGTCATCACGCCTTTGGGGGTGCAAGGGCGCATCAGCGGCATTTTAACCGCTAGTCGGCCCACATTATAGGGGTGGAATCCGTCCACATCTTTATGCGGCAAAATGCGCTCCAGCACTTTTTGGCTGTCGATGTGTGCAGGCAAAGGCAGTTGCACCAGGATGCCGTCAACATCGCGATCGGCATTCATGTCATCAATCAGCGAAAGCAGCTCGGTTTCAGATGTGGTGGCAGGTAATTCATAAGCGCGCGACTCAAAGCCCACTTTTTCACAGGCGCGTTTTTTGTTGCGCACATACACAGCACTGGCTGGGTCGTCCCCCACCAATACCACTGCCAAACATGGACGACGGAGATTTTGCGCCAAGCGTTCTTGAACCTGAGTGGCCAGTTGTTCCAAATGTTCTTGGGAAACGCGTTTGCCATCTATTAATTGGGCGGTCATGAGGGTCTTTCGCAAACAAAATGAAATGGATAATGCGATGAATAGCCATTTATTCGACTATTCAAAAAAGGGGCATATTGTCGCATTTTTCGCAGCTTTACGCACCCGTTATTGCCGGCATGGTCGTGAAGGTTGCCTGAATCCCAAAAAGGATTGATAAATTTTCCGCACGGGGTGCTTGACGGCATACTCGGGCATCGGTATAGTTCGCATCTCTTGTCGGGGTGTAGCGCAGCCTGGTTAGCGCATCTGCTTTGGGAGCAGAGGGTCGTGAGTTCGAATCCCACCACCCCGACCAAATAGACAAGGGTCCCGCACCCACTCACGGTAGAGCGCCCGTAGCTCAACCGGATAGAGCACCGGCCTTCTAAGCCGGGGGTTACAGGTTCGATTCCTGTCGGGCGCACCAAATCAGTTTTGTTTTAGTGGTGGCTGTAGCTCAGTTGGTAGAGCCCTGGATTGTGATTCCAGTTGTCGTGGGTTCGAGCCCCATCAGCCACCCCAAATTAGCCAGCCCGAGCATCTTGCTCGGGCTTTTTGTTTGCTCTTTTTTCCTTTCGGGTGCGCGTGTACACTGGCGCCTGTTTCATTGAGTGTCTGCCAAGCCAACATGACCATTCCTGCTAATGCTGTGTCGAAAACCTTAACCATTGCTTTGTGCGCCGGCGAAGCTTCTGGCGATTTACTCGGTGCCCATTTGATGGCCGCCATCCGGGCGCGCTATCCCCAGGTGCACTTTGTGGGCATTGGCGGTCCTCGCATGTTGGCAGAAGGTATGGACAATTTGTTTGAACAGGAGAAGCTGGCGGTTCGCGGCTTTGTGGAAGTGGTGAAAAAGCTGCCTGAAATTTTGGCTATCCGCAAAGGATTAATTCGAGCGCTCAAACGCAGGCAGCCAGATGTGTTTGTGGGCATTGATGCGCCCGACTTCAATTTGGGTGTGGCCGCCAAACTGAAAGCAGCAGGCATCCCCACCATTCATTATGTCAGCCCATCGGTGTGGGCATGGCGGCGTGAACGGGTTCATAAAATTGTGCATCAGGTGGATGAAGTCTTGTGTTTGTTCCCCATGGAGCCAGCTTTGTATCAAGAGGCTGGTGGTCAAGCGCAATTTGTGGGCCACCCGATGGCGCAGACCTTGCCTTTGGTCATCGACAAGGCAGCCCAACGTGCAGCCATGAAGTTGCCTGAAGATGCACCGGTGTTTGTGTTGATGCCGGGGAGTCGGGTCAGCGAAGTGGAATACATGGCACCTTTATTTTTTCAGGCAGCCGAAATCATTCATCAACGCTATGAGAAGGCTCAATTTTTACTGCCTTTGGCAACGGCTGCGACGCGTCTGCGTATACAGACCATGTTGGTCAATTCTCCTTATGCCAAATTACCGATTCGGCTGATGTCTGCTCATGCTGATCTGGCTTGCCAAGTGGCCGATGTGGTGTTGGTAACCAGTGGTACGGCCACATTGGAAGTGGCTCTGTGTCAGCGGCCAATGGTAATTAGTTACAAAATTTCGCCCCTCACGTTTGCGTATGTGAAACGCAAATTTCAATTGCCTTATGTGGGATTGCCCAATATTTTATTGGGCCGATTCGCCGTACCTGAATTGCTGCAAAAAGACGCCACCCCGCAAAATTTGGCGGCAGCGGTGATGAAGTGGTATGAATCGCCGGCTGAGGTGGCGTCGCTGCAGGCTGAATTCCGAGCATTGCATGAATCACTGCGCCGCAATACGGATGAATTGGCTGCTTCTGCGGTGTTGCACCACGCATTGAGGTTGCCGAATGCAGCGCGATGATTGGGTGGTATTGGCTTCGCATGCTGGTGTGGATGAAGCGGGGCGCGGACCGTTGGTGGGCAGCGTATTTGCGGCAGCGGTCATATTGCCGGCACAGTATGATTTACCCGGACTGACTGACTCAAAAAAATTATCGGAAAAAAAGCGCGATGTATTGGCGTTGCAGATTAAAGCGCAAGCACAAGCTTGGTCAGTGGCGTATGCGGACGTGGCAGAGATCCACCAATACAATATTTTGCATGCGACTTTGCGTGCGATGACGCGCGCTGTGGCAGGATTGACTCAGTTGCCTGAAAAAGTGTGGATAGATGGTAACCGCGTTCCATCTGGGTTGGCGATGCCTGCTGAAGCGGTGATCAAAGGAGATAGTCGCATTGCTGCCATTTCTGCGGCGTCTATTTTGGCCAAAACCGCCCGCGATGCAGAAATGTATGCGTTGGCACAGCGGTTTCCGCAATATGGGTTTGATCGGCACAAAGGCTATGGAACAGCCGCACATTTGGCGGCCTTACAACAGTATGGCGTATTGCCGGAACATCGCGTGGATTTTGCGCCCGTTAAGGCTTTACTGGCGCAAGGTCGGCTGTTTGTGGCGGACTGAACGTGGATTGCCATGCCGGCAGGGCGGCATAAACGCAGAGTGCAGCATGGGCGTCATTGGCGGCGTAGTGGATTTGTGCCTCACTGAGTTGTTTCTTGGCCCAATTGGATGTGCTTAATCGCTTGGATTTGTGTAGCGACTGCTGTAATACCACGGCCACCGCGGCGCGCAAACCGAGATTGCGGGTATAGCCTTGGCGGCTGAAAAATTGATCTAAATCGATGAGCTGCTGTGGCTCGGCTTGCATGGTGCGTTGCAGTTGTTGCTTGTCGTTGGCGAGGCCAAAGCCTACTTTGATGATGTGGGGATTGGCCAATATGGCGCGCACCAATCCACTGGCTTGAGGGTGGTGCAGTTGCAGCAGCCAAGCATCTTGTTGAGTGGCCAATTGCACCACATGTGGCCCTGTATCGGTTTGACCTGCTTGGAAGATGGGTTTGCTTTCGGTGTCAAAGCCAAGTGCTGTGGCTTGGTGGAGCGCTTGGCTTGTGTCTGCCCACTCAGCATCGGTTTGTGGAATATGAATGTGCTCTCGGGTGAGGTAGTTAAATTCAGGCAGCAGAGCGCTTTCTGCTTTATTGGGGGCATGGCGTGGCGGCACGGCGGTTCTCAATCAAATAATAAAACAAAAGTGCTTTCAGGTAGCCTGAAAGCACTTTTTAAATGTGCGATTTAATCGGCAAATTGCTTTTTAATCCGCTCTCGCCGCTCTTGCGCTTCTACTGATAAGGTGGCGGTGGGCCGCGCCAATAAGCGCTTGAGACCAATGGGTTCGCCTGTATCTTGGCAGAACCCGTAATCGCCCTCATCTAGCTGGCGCAAGGAAGCTTGGATTTTACTCAATAATTTGCGCTCTCGGTCTCGGGTACGCAATTCCAGTGCGTACTCTTCTTCCAAAGTGGCGCGATCAGCCGGGTCTGGTGTGGCCGCCTGCTCTTGCAAGTGACCAGCGGTGGTGGTGGCGTTATGGATCAACTCATCTTGAAGATGCAGCAGTAAGGCACGGAAAAAAGCTTGTTGATCCGCATTCATGTACTCTTCTTCCGGGCCATTCCATTGAATGATGTCGTTTTCAGTGAGTTTTGCCATGGTACAGTCTTTCTAAAACATGCCTGGGATTCGGCGAATGGTCTGAACAGCTTTGCATCACGGTGGTGATGGTCTTTAGGCTGTTTGGCTGTAAAAAAGTGCGGGCATCATAGCATGTTTTCGGCCCAAACCAGCATTTTGTCATTCATGGATGCTTTTTAACCTTGTAAAAACAGCAGGTTCAATTGTGTTAGGATGGCGGGTAGCCACCAGCTCAACCACAACCACAAAACCACCGCCAATACGCTGGCGGAAAAATCAATGCGGCCAAAACGCAAAAAAGCAAATGGCCGTGTTAACGGGGTATACAGCCGTTGTAAAGCAGGCAAAAGGGGCGAATTTTGTTGGCTGAGGCTCAATACCATGCGCAAAAGCAAGCCCATGAATAAAACGTAGGCGAGTGCTTTGAGTGCATACAGGACGGTAAGCAATACATTGAGTGCCATCATGCGGGCGCTGATGTGCATTTCAGGCAGCCCCAATAAGGATGTTGCCGAGCAGGCTAAGTAATAGACCAAAACCAGCCCGAGTACGCAGGCGCTGTCCCAACGGCCCAATGGTGGTGCGATTTTACGCAATGGCTTGACCAGCCAATTGGTGCTGTGTACGCAAAATTGCGCTAAAGGATGCGGGAATGGAAGCCTGGCCCATTGCAACAATAAGCGCGACCAGCACAACATCGCCAAGGCATCGGCCAATAGCAACAATAGTTTATTGAGCATGGCCATCCTTAGGGCCAGACAATTCTTGGGCTAACTCTTGTGCACGTGCCACGCAAGCAGCGACGCCGCTAACTAGGCCCTCAGCCAAGTGGTTTGCTTCGAAGGTTTGGATGGCGGCGTATGTGGTACCGCCTTTGGAGGTGACATTGGCTTGTAGCTGTGCAAAATCCGTTCCAGATTGTTCGGCCAAGGCCACAGCGCCTTTGAATGTGGCTAAACTCAAGCGGCGTGCATCAGAGGGGTTGAAGCCTTGTTGTTCTGCGGCCTGCTGCAAAGCGTGAAGCAGATAAAATACATAAGCTGGACCGCTGCCACAAATGCCAATGATGCCATCAATAGCATCTTCCGATGGCACCCACTGAACCTCGCCGGTAGTCCGCATCAATGTTTCAGCAAAATCGCGATCATGGGCGCTGATGTGTTGGGGTGCATAGAGGCCAGACATGCCCATACCTACCTGGCAAGGGGTATTGGGCATTATGCGAATAATGCGGTTGTGCCCATGCAACATCTCGCTTAGGGTGGCGATGTTGAGTCCGGCGGCTACGCTCAATACCAGGGCGCCATTGGTGTTGATGTGCGCGGTGGCGGCAGCCATATCTTGCGGCTTGATGGCCAGAATCAGCACATCCTCGGCGTGTAATTCAGGGAGGATGTCGGTGGTGGCAACGCCATAGGTATTGGCCAAATGGGCCTGTTTTTGGGGGTTACGACCAATAACGGTAATGTCGTAGCCACCTTGGTGGACGAGGCCTGCAATAATGGCTGCAGCCATATTGCCGCCGCCCAAAAAATACACATTCATGATTGGTTCCTCAATTCAGTTGAATAATCACGTGCACCGAAAATAGCGCTGCCCACACGCACGTGTGTGGCGCCGCATTGAATAGCGCTGTCCATGTCGCCACTCATGCCCATAGACAATACATCAACCGCATATCCGGTTGCCTGAAGGTATTTCAATAAGTGCTGCATGCGTTGAAATTGCATTATCAGTTCCGCTTGCGTACTATCGGCTTTAGCGACACACATCAATCCCCGCAGTTGTAAATTGGGCAGGGCCGTAATGTGTGCGGCCAGACTCAGCAATTCTGATTCATTGGCCTTAATCCCATGTTTGGCAGGTTCATTGGCAATGTTAATTTCTATGCACACTTGCAACCGGTGGGCCGTGGTCGGGCGCTGCTCGTTTAAGCGGGTAGCAATTTTAGCGCGATCAATGGTGTGAACCCAGTGGCTTTTTCAGCCACAGTACGGCTCTTGTTGGATTGGATGTGGCCAATGACGTGCCACACCAAATCCGGAAGATCAGTTAAAATCTCTGTTTTTTCTGAGAATTCTTGCAGATAATTTTCACCAAAATCACGTTGCCCAGCATCATATAGAGAGCGAATATCGCTTGCAGGAAATGTTTTGCTCACGGCAATCAGTTGTACCGATTGCGGGGCATGAAAACGGTTGCGGTCTTGTTTGATTTGCTGGCACACGCTTTGCCAGCGCTGAATCAAGTCTGACATCGGTGTCTCCTTACAGCTGCACAATGGGCCACAATACGGAATAATTTGGCTTAGGACAAATTTTTTGGTTCAAATGCATTCAAGAGTTGATTAGAATTGAAGCTATTTTCCTGCGAATTGAACGCAGTTGCTTTTAGGGAGGCAAAATGCAAATAACCGATCTGTTGGCGTTCGGGGTTAAAAACAAGGCGTCAGATTTACACTTAAGCGCTGGATTGCCACCGATGATACGGGTGAATGGGGATATTCGCCGTATCAATTTGCCTGACATGAGTGATGAAGAAGTAGGCAAAATGATTGCCTCTATCATGAACGATAACCAGCGCAAAGAGTACCAACAGAATCTGGAAACCGACTTTTCGTTTGAGTTGCCCAATGTAGCGCGTTTTCGTGTCAATGCTTACAACACCGAACGCGGCCCTGCGGCGGCATTCCGTACTATTCCGAGCAAAGTACTGACATTAGAAGAATTACAAGCTCCGCGTATTTTTCAACGCATTTCTGAATACCCACGTGGGTTGGTGTTGGTTACCGGGCCAACCGGTTCGGGTAAATCCACAACCCTAGCGGCCATGATTGATTACATCAACAATACCGATCCTGTGCACATATTAACCATTGAAGACCCCATCGAGTTTGTTCATCAAAGTAAAAAAGCGTTGGTGAATCAGCGCGAGTTGCATGAAGACACTCTCAGTTTTGCCAACGCATTGCGTTCCGCTCTGCGTGAAGACCCAGATGTGATTTTGGTGGGGGAAATGCGTGACCCGGAAACCATCGGTTTGGCGCTGACCGCAGCAGAAACAGGGCATCTGGTGTTTGGGACTTTGCACACCACGGGTGCAGCCAAAACCGTTGACCGTATTGTGGACGTATTCCCTGCGGGCGAAAAAGAAATGGTTCGCTCTATGCTCTCTGAAAGTTTAAGAGCAGTGATTTCACAAACCTTGTTAAAAACCAAAGATGGCAATGGTCGCGTGGCTGCCCATGAAATTATGATTAGTACACCTGCGGTGCGTAATTTGATTCGTGAAAATAAAATTGCCCAGCTTGGCTCTGCCTTGCAGACCGGTCAAAATTTTGGCATGCAAACATTGGATCAAAGCCTGCAAGCATTGGTGCGTCAAAATCGCATCAGTTTAGAGGCCGCGCGAACCAAAGCAGCCAATCCAGATCAATTGTCTTGAGATTAAGGGAGAAAATAGATGGCCATGATTAAAGAACCGCCTCCTAGTCCGGATTTAACCGATTTGCTGTCTGATATGGTGAATCAATACAAGGCGCCGGAAGAAACTCGGGCTGCATCGCCTGCGCCATCTGAACCTGAAGTGACGGAACCGATTGCGGCGGCTGAAGTACCCACGCCGGCCAGGGGTCGCGTGGATGCAGTGCCAATTACTGCAAAAAGTGTGTCTGAAGAGCACACCCTGTCGGCCGCTGCCAAAAGAGAAGGGTTGGCAGCACCCGTTCAGCCGCACCCGTTATTGGAAAAAATGGCGGTAGAGGCATTGCGTGTGGGCGCATCTGATATTTTCATCAGTACTGATTTTCCACCTGCGTTTAAGATCAATAGCGTATTGACGCCCGCGCCATTAAAACCATTACTGGCCGAAGAAGCGGCCAAAATAGTGTTATCGACGATGAACGCCGCGCAAAAAATCAAATTTGCGCAAGATTTGGAGCTTAATTACGCGCTGCAAGCCCAAAACGGGGTGCGCTTTCGGGTAAACGCCTATCATGAGCAAAGTCGTATTGGCATGGTGATGCGGCGTATTACTACCGAGATTCCCACTGTAGACGAGTTGTATTTGCCGCAAGCACTGAAAGATTTGTCTATGAAACCGCGTGGCTTGATTATTCTGGCTGGCCCAACCGGTTCCGGTAAATCGACTTCTCAGGCCGCTATGTTGGATTGGCGCAATGAACATGCGGCAGGCCACATTGTGACCATTGAAGATCCGATTGAATACATACACCACCCTAAAAAAAGTATTGTTACTCATCGCGAAGTTGGGATCGATACTTTGAGTTGGGACAATGCCATGCAAAGTGCCATGCGCGAGGCGCCTGATGTGGTGTGCGTGGGCGAAGTGCGCAATGCTTTGAGTCTGGAATATGCCATGAATTTGGCACAAACTGGGCACTTGTGTTTCTTCACCATCCACGCTAATAACGCCAGCCAAGCTGTCGAACGTATTCTCAATTTTTTCCCAGAAGAGCGGCATCAACAATTATTGATGGATTTGGCTTTGAATCTGGTTTGTATCATTGGGCAGCGGCTTACTGTAAAAAAAGACAGCTCTGGCCGTCGCGCTATTATTGACTTGCTCATTAATACCCCGGCCATGCAGGATTATATTTTCAAAGGACAGCTGGTAGAAATGAAGGCTTTGCAGGGCAAAGCCGAAGGCGATGGCATGCAAACGTTCGATCAGGATTTATTCCACTTGTATTGTGATGAGATCATCGACTACAACGAAGCATTGCGTCAGGCTGACTCTGTGAATGATTTGCGCTTGCGTATTAAATTGTATGAAGAAGGACGACAAACCGAGCACATTTTCGATCGCGTTGATGATCTGAATCTGATTTGATGCAGAATTGGCTGATGTGAAGCAAAACCGCCTGCTGGCGGTTTTGCTTTGTGTAGCGGCTTCTCTTTGTCTGGTAAAAACGGTAAGCTGCGCATCTTGCCCATGTACTCAAGGTGATTTCATGTCTGGCACTGCTCGCCAACCACAATCCGTGAATCAGTTCAGCCGTCAGCGTCAAGGGTTGCTGTATGGTTTAGGCTGTTATGTGATGTGGGGATTATTTCCTCTTTATTGGTATCCTTTGCTCAGCGCCCCTATTTCTGCGTCACAAATTTTGTCGCAGCGTATTGTGTGGTCTTCGGTCTTTGCTGTGTTTTTGCTTTTGCTGTTGCGCCAATGGCCACTGTTGTTAAGCGCTCTTAGGCAACCGCAAACGTGGCGGGTATTTGGCGCCTCTGCTTTGTTGTTGGGCATCAACTGGCTGATGTATATGTGGGCGATTACCCACCATCATGTGATTGAGGCCAGTTTGGGTTATTTTATGTCGCCATTAATCAGTATTGCATTAGGGCGGATTTTTTTGGGTGAGCGACTGTTACGCGTACAAATGGCGGCGGTGGTCTTGTTGATGGTGGGCGTGCTGTGGCTGGCGATATTGGCTGGTCATATCCCTTGGGTGGCATTGGTATTGAGTATCAGCTTTGGCTTTTATGGGCTGCTGCGCAAGCAGGCCCCTTTGTCTGCTCTGCCTGGGTTGGCACTGGAAACATTGTTGATGTTGCCGGTGGCGGTTGGATATCTGTGGTGGCAGTCGCAGCAAGGCCAGTTGGTATGGCAGCAGCTCAATGCTATTCAGATCGCCCTGTTGGTGGGTTCAGGCGTGGTGACAACGTTGCCGCTATTGATGTTTGGCGCAGCCGCGCAACGCATGAGTTTGGCTGGCATCGGGGTGGTCCAATATGTGTCACCTACTTTGCAATTTTGTTTGGGATTGCTGGTGTTTCATGAGGCTTTTTCAGGCAGCCGCTTTGTGGGTTATGTGTGGGTGTGGATGGGTGTATTGCTGTTTGTGTGGGGCAGTTGGTATCGCTATCGGAGAGTGAAACTATGAAAGCCATGATTTTGGCTGCGGGCCGTGGTGAGCGCATGCGCCCACTAACCGATGTGTGCCCTAAGCCGCTGTTGAAAGTGGGCTCGATGCCGTTGATTGGGCACCATTTGTGCCGTTTGCAAGCAGCCGGTTTTCAAGATGTGATCATCAATCATGCATGGTTGGGCCAGCAAATTGAAGAAGTCTTGGGTGACGGTCGTGATTATGGTGTGCATCTCCACTACTCACCGGAAGGGAAGACTGGTTTGGAAACGGCAGGGGGGATAGCCACCGCACTGCCTTTACTGGGCGAAGCACCATTCTTGGTGATCAATGGCGATGTGTTAACCAATATCGATTTTCAGGCAGCCCCTGTGCTGGCCAAACAAATGCAAGGTGGGGCGGATTTGGCTTATTTGTGGCTGGTGCCCAATCCGACACACAATCCCCGTGGTGATTTTGCCTTGATGCACAATGGCGCCGTCCATTCGCATGATGTGGCAGGGGAAGCATTGACGTTCAGCGGCGTGGGGATTTATCAGCCTTCATTGTTTGTCGATACACCGCCGCATCAGGCCGCTAAGTTGGCACCTTTGTTGCGCCAAGCCATGGATGCGGGCAAGGTGGCTGGGCAACGGCATGATGGACACTGGTTGGATGTGGGCACGGTGGACAGATTGGCAGAAGCCAATGAGTGGGTAAAAAAAGGGTGGTTATGATGCTGGTGGTTGCCAACGCGCCAGCGTATTTATGTGGCCATGGTTGAACAGATTGGCGTGTAGCGGCAGCGACCATTATGGCGTCCACGATTTAGCTGGCCTTATTGAGTGCCTTGAGGTGAAGATGGCAGCGTGAGACACGCACAAAACTGTATTGCTCGCTAATGTTATCAACCCAATCCATCTCTTCTGAGAAGCAAGCAGCCTTACTTTTGTGTGTCAGTGTTGATGGGCATATTGGTTGGTTTGGTTGAATAAGGGTTTTATCTCTGGTTCATTGGCGTGAATACCATAAACGCATAAATGTTTGTACAGGTGGCGTTGTATCGATGGATGACCTTAATCACCAGTGTCAACACCAACGGCACTGCGTGCGTAAAATAGTCACAGAAACGCAAAATTTGATGCTGTCGTGCTGGCCATTGTTGTGAAAATAAATTTATTTTCAATGAGTTGGTTGGTTCGATTAAATGAATGTGGCATGGTATGGGAAAGTTGATTCATGAGCGGGCAATGTACAGTGCGTGTTTTGGGAGTGGACCCGGGCAGCCGTGTGACCGGATTTGGGATCGTGGATGTGGTGGGTGGCAACCAACATATTTATGTGGCTTCTGGCTGCATTAAGACACGCCCAAAATCACCGCTGGCTGAACGCATTGCCGTGATTGTTGAAAACCTGGATGAGGTCATCGCCACTTATCGACCGCAGCAAGCCGCCATTGAACAGGTATTTGTGAACGTGAATCCGGCCGCCACGCTGATGTTGGGGCAGGCCCGCGGCGCTGCCATTGCCGCCTTGACTTTGCGGCAGCTGCCTGTCTATGAATACACCGCCCTGCAAGTCAAGCAAGCGGTGGTGGGCAAAGGTAAGGCCGCTAAAGAGCAGGTACAACACATGGTGGTGCACATGTTGGCCTTATCTGGGGTGCCCCAGGCAGATGCCTCGGATGCTTTGGCCGTGGCATTGACTCATGCCTTGCGCAATCACAGTTTGGCTGGGCAGATTCAACAAGGGTTGACGGTTAAAGCTGGGCGCTTTGTTGAAGAAAAACGACAATAATGGTCAAATTTGCGGCGTAAACCATTGGCGTGTTGCTCATTTTGACCCGTTTCAGGCAGCCTATCTGATGATTTTTTGCGCATCCCCCTATACTGGTCATTGATGAGACTCATCCAATCTGAGGCATTGATAATGTAGATTGCCATATGGATTGTGGTGATTGTCGCCATAAAACTGCCTTATGATATACCTGAGATGGTGATTTTCTGTCGGCAAGCGGCTTTAGCTACCATCAAACAGCCTATCGCAAGCATCGATCATTTATTCAGTATGACAAAAGACTTGAGCCAAACTCATGCTGCCTGAATAATAAACGCACCGGCAACCCAATTCGATGGGAGCAAGTTATGGATGCACGGGAGCGCAGTGCTTGGGTGGAATTGGCGTTAACGCCGTATGTGGGCGCAGAAACATTTTTGCGTTTATTGGCTCATTTTGGTTCGGCAACGGCCGCCTTATCGGCACCCGTTGCGCCGTGCGGCCTTTGTGGGCAAAATCCAAGACCGAAGCGGAATGGAAGGGGGCGTCAGCTCAACGTGCCGCCACAGCGGCTTTTGATTGGGAAAGTCGTTTTGCTGATGCTCATCTGTGTTTGTTGGCCGATGAAGGCTATCCCGCGTTATTGAGTGAAGGGCTCACGCCGCCACCGCTGTTGTTTGTACGTGGGCAAATTGCCTGTTTGCAACAACCCGCCATTGCCATTGTCGGCAGCCGTCATGCCACGCCGCAGGCAATGCGGATTGCCCGCGATTTTGCCCGTGTATTGGCAGAGCATGGTGTTGTCGTTGTCTCCGGCATGGCTGATGGTATAGACAGGGCTGCCCATGAAGGCGCATTGCAAGGTGGTGGTCACACTGTGGCCGTGTGGGGCACCGGCATCGACCGGGTGTATCCATCACGCAACAAGAAGCTGGCGGGGGAGATCGTTCAACATGGCTGTGTGGTATCGGAGTTTCCTTTGGGTACACGTCCACTGGCTGGCCATTTTCCACGACGTAATCGGTTGATTGCGGGGCTAGCGGTAGCCACATTGGTAGTGGAAGCGGCTACGGAATCTGGCTCTCTAATTACCGCACGGTTGGCAGCAGAAATGGGACGCGAGGTGATGGCTGTGCCGGGTTCTATTGATAACCCGCTAAGCAAAGGTTGTCATGCTTTGATTAAGCAAGGGGCAAAATTGGTGGAAAATCTAGATGATATTTTGCAAGAATGCCCATCGCTCTTGCAAAATGGATTTATGCAGCCATTTGGGGTGGTAAATACGAATCATACTAATGAGGATGCACGCTCTAGGCTGTCTGATGGTGCCCGTGGTGATGGTTCATCAACCGATAACGCGCAGTACGTGTTGCAACAAATGGGTTTTGATGCGGTTCACCCTGATGAATTGGTCACAATGCTTGGCATGACGGCGGCAGATGTGTATGCTGAAATAGTGGCATTGGAGCTTGCTGGATGGGTGCAGGCCTTACCTGGCGGCCGTTTTCAACGGATTAAATCTTGAAAGGAAACCAAAATGATTGATGTGATTGCGTTTTTAATCGAAAACTTTCAAGATGCCGATGCTTGTCCCCCGCGTGAAGATTTGGGCGAGCTTTTGGAAGAAGTGGGTTTTGACGATGAAGAAATTGGTGATGCGCTTACTTTTTTGGATGTATTGAAACACAAGCCACTGGTACCCGCTGAAAGTCTGCGTCAGAGCACGGGGATGCGCGTGTATTGCTTGGAAGAGTTGGATGCGTTGCCGGTGGAAGTGCATGGATTGTTGCATTTCCTCGAGCAAAACGGCGCTTTAAATCCAGAGCAGCGCGAGTTTGTCTTGAATGCTTTAATGAGTTTGCCTTATGAAGACATCACCGTTGATCATGCCAAAGTATTGGCTTTGCTGGTGTTGTGGGCACACAAATCTGAGTTGCCTGTATTGATTGGTGATGAATTGATGGCCGCACTCAATGGCGAAGCGGTAATGCAGTAGATGGCAATGTAAGCGGCGCTGATGCACTGCTAATACGTTGAGACAAAAAAGCTTTCAGGCAGCCTGAAAGCTTTTTGATTCGGCGGTTTTGTGGTCAAATCTTGATATACACGAATTAATTTAATAAAGATAAGAGCCTGAATAAATGGCAAAAAACCTACTCATTGTTGAGTCTCCTTCCAAAGCAAAAACTGAAGAAATACTTGGGCGGGGATTATGAAATCTTGGCATCTTATGGCCATGTGCGTGATTTGGTGCCCAAAAGTGGTGCTGTGGATCCCGAACACGATTTCGCCATGAAGTATCAGCTGGTGGCGCGCAACACCAAACATGTGGATGCTATCGTGGCGGCTGCCAAAGAAGCGGAATATTTATATTTGGCAACTGACCCGGATAGGGAAGGTGAAGCCATTTCTTGGCATTTGCAGGAAATTTTGAAGTCCAAGCGGGGTTTGAAAAACCTACAGCCGCAGCGTGTGGTGTTTCATGAAGTCACCAAAAAAGCGGTTTTGGACGCGATTGCTCATCCACGAGAACTGTCGCAAACCTTGGTGGATGCGCAGCAGGCTCGTCGTGCATTGGATTACTTGGTGGGGTTTAATTTATCCCCATTGCTGTGGAAAAAAATTCGACGCGGGTTGTCGGCCGGCCGGGTGCAGAGTCCTGCTTTAAGGCTGATCTGCGAGCGTGAAAACGAAATCCGTGCTTTCTCGGCGCAGGAATATTGGACTGTCCATTTGGATAGCCATAAGTCACGCACCAAATTCACTGCTAAGCTGACTCATTGGCAAGGGCAGAAACTGGAGCAGTTTGATATTCCAGATGAAGCACGTCAGCAAATCATTGTTGATGGTTTGGCTAGTCAAGATGCGCGCGTCAGCAAAGTAGAAAAGAAAAAGCGCAGCCGAAACCCCGCCGCACCTTTCACCACTTCCACCATGCAGCAAGAAGCGGTACGCAAACTGGGCATGACCACAGATCGCACCATGCGTACTGCACAACAACTGTATGAAGGTGTTGATGTGGGGCAAGGTGCGGTGGGCTTAATTACCTATATGCGTACCGATTCGGTGAATTTGTCGGATGAGGCTGTGGTGGAAATCCGTCATTTTATTGAGCACAAAATCGGCAAGGCTTATTTGCCGTCCAGTGCCAAGGCATACAAAACCAAATCTAAAAATGCGCAAGAGGCGCATGAGGCCATTCGGCCAACGTCGGTTTACCGCACGCCCGAAGCGGTGAAGCCATTTTTGACGGCTGAGCAATTTAAGCTTTATCAAATGATTTGGCAGCGAGCAGTAGCATGTCAAATGGCCCCAGCAAAATTCGATACCACCACTGTGGATATTGTGGTGGGTAAGGGTGTGTTCCGGGTAACTGGGCAAGTGCAAACGTTTGCAGGCTTTTTGAGTGTGTATGAAGAAGGTGTGGATGATGTTGATGCCGATGAAGACAGCAAAAAGCTACCTGAAATGGTTGAAGGGGATGTGCTACCAGTAGATAAAATCTATGGCGATCAACATTTTACTTTGCCACCGCCGCGCTATTCTGAAGCGAGCTTGGTGAAAGCTTTAGAAGAATATGGGATTGGTCGGCCATCTACCTATGCCAGTATTATCTCCACTTTGAAAGACCGTGAGTATGTTACGTTGGAGCAAAAACGCTTTTTGCCCACGGAAACTGGGGAGGTGGTGAATAAATTTTTGACCGAGCATTTTGGTCAATACGTGGATTACAATTTCACTGCCAAACTGGAAGATCAGCTGGATGATATTGCCAACGGTAAGCGGCAATGGAAACCAGTCATGCAGCAATTCTGGAAGGGTTTTGATAAAGAGGTTAAGGCCAAAGAAGACATTCCGCGCGCAGAGTTGACGGCAGAAAATTTGGATGAGGTTTGTCCCAAGTGTGGGCAGCATCAGTTGCAGATTAAGTTTGGCAAAAGAGGCCGATTTATTGCGTGTTCGGGTTATCCTGAGTGTGACTATACGCGTAATGTCAATGAAACAGCGGAAGAAGCGGCCAAGGCAGCTGAAGAACCTACTGTTGTAGAAGGTCGTGAGTGCCCTAAATGCGGTGGTCAATTGGTGTATAAACGCGGGCGTTATGGCAAATTTATTGGTTGTGGTAATTACCCCAAATGTAAATACATTGAACCTTTAGAAAAGCCTAAAGACACTGGCATTGAGTGCCCGAAATGCCATAAGGGGCATTTGATTGAGCGTAAGAGCCGGTATGGCAAGCTTTTTTATAGCTGCAATACTTACCCAGATTGTGATTACGCAGTGTGGAATCCCCCCATCAATGAACCTTGTCCGAAGTGTGGTTGGCCGTTATTGACCATTAAAACCACGAAACGGCGCGGCACTGAAAAAGTTTGTCCGCAAAAAGAGTGTGGCTACGCCGAGCAGATTGAGCCACCTGCACCCAAAGGCGAATAAGGCTGCCTGAAATTTTATTCGGAGAGTGGGCTAATAATCATTTTAAAAACTTTCAGGTTGCCTGAAAGTTTTTTTTGGATCAAAACATGCACAAACGACACCATAATCAAGTGCGTATCATTGGGGGTACACACCGAGGCAGAAAAATCGATTTCCCCACGGCTGAGGGTTTGCGCCCCACGGCGGATAGTGTACGTGAGCGTTTATTCAATTGGCTGGGCCAAGATTTGACTGGTTTGCGCGTATTGGACTTATTTGCAGGTAGCGGCGTCATGGGGATGGAAGCGGCGTCACGGCATGCGATGAGCGTGGTGATGGTGGAGGCCAATCGCATCGTGGCTAAAGCGTTACAGGATAATGTTAATAAATTGAATTTTCAGAAAATAAACGTTATTTGTGGAGAGGCATTATTGCATTTGAATGCATCAGCTCAGATATTTGATGTGGTGTTCTTGGACCCACCCTATGCATGGGCAGAGTGGCCGATTTTGTTTGATCGGATTGGGCCTCATTTAGAAAAGCTTGCGCGTGTATACGTTGAGGCAGAACGATTGCCTGAATTGCCGCCATCATGGATGATTCTGAAGGAAGGCAAGTCTGGTATGAGCCGTTTTGTATTGTGTCAGGTTGCCTGAAGCGTAAATGTGCTTGGACACAGAAGAATTTGAATTTAGTGTTATAATTCAAAATTACGGTTTTGAATTTGAGTTGAAAGCAAAGGAAGAGCGATGTCACTCTTGATTACTGATGAGTGCATTAACTGCGATGTATGCGAGCCTGAGTGCCCCAATGATGCCATTTATCAGGGTGAGGAAATCTACGAGATTAATCCGAATCGCTGTACACAATGCGTTGGCCATTACGATGAGCCTCAATGCCAGCAGGTATGCCCAGTTGATTGTATTTTAATCGATGAAGTCCATCCGGAGACGGAGGCCGAGCTGGAAGCCAAATATGAAAAGTTGATGGCGGAAAAAGAATAGACGATTTTAGATAAGCCAAACAGAAACAAGTATTTGCTAAGGTGACTTAAAAAAAATAGCCAAAGCGCTTGACGACATGTTATGCCTCCAGTACCATGCCGTTCTCTTTTGGAGGGATTCCCGAGCGGCCAAAGGGGGCAGACTGTAAATCTGTTGCGTAAGCTTCGAAGGTTCGAATCCTTCTCCCTCCACCAAAATTCAAGTCTTACTTGGAGTACTGTCAGATTTGAGTAAGTTAGCGGGTGTAGCTCAATGGTAGAGCAGAAGCCTTCCAAGCTTACGGTGAGGGTTCGATTCCCTTCACCCGCTCCAATGGATGTTTTATAATTCGCCCATGTAGCTCAGGGGTAGAGCACTCCCTTGGTAAGGGAGAGGTCGGCAGTTCAAATCTGCCATGGGCACCATTCTTTTTAAACTGTTAAGTCTTTAGATAGGAAGTAGC
>NZ_LQXR01000023.1 GCF_001590725.1 Snodgrassella sp. CFCC 13594
AAACCAAAGCAGGCTGCCTGAAATCATTCAGGCAGCCTGCTTTGTTGTTGGTTATCATGAGACTCAGAAATGTGTCTCGAATTTAAGCTGTTCAGCTATTCTGACGAGAAAAAATGAGTGCGCGGGAAACTGCAGCGCTTTGGCTGTATCCTAAAAAATACATCAATAAAACATACTTAAATAGACCATTTTTTCGCATTGCAACACTTCAGTAATTTCATCATGGTCATTTAAAGATACATGCTTTACATACCAATAACATCAGCACTTATTGTGTCATTTGGACTACACTTTCCAGCTAAATAGTTGATGCGTATTCCCCAGCCCCCACCAAGAAAACCAGACCCAGTACGCCGCATCAATGGCAGTGCTGCTGCTCCTCAAGCTCTCCATATCGTTATGGTTTCATTCTAGACCACTCATTTTTCTTGTAATTTAATATTCAGAAATGTTTTTAAAACAATAAAAATGTTTTAAACAGAACAATAATAAGCCAAATGAACCGAATATTCCCCACTAAAAAATACATTTTAAGGAAATTATGTTTATTTGAGAAAATAATGTAAGTTTATTACCATAACCGATTCTTATTATTGTTTAAAAGGGAAAGTCGGATGAGACTTCAACTTTCTGTCATTTCAATGGCGGTTTACTGTGCGCTGTTTAGTGCATCATCCATGGCCCAGGATTCTGCTGAGTTGGATACCATTAATGTCATTGGACAAAATCGCAGTACCAAAACTGAGAATACGGATTCATATACCACTTCGGCCATGCGCACCACAACAGGCCTGGCATTAACACCCAAAGAGACACCACAGTCCGTCAGCGTGATTACCAAAAAGCAATTGGATGACCAAGGCATCAGTAATATGGCTGATGCCTTGCGCAATACCACAGGCATCAATGTGATCGAAGATTCTGGTAAAACCCGTTATCAGTCTCGCGGCTTCTATATTGATCAAATTGAGGAAGACGGCGTAAGCTCTACCGTGGCGGGATCTTCTGGTAATCCTTATAGAGATGCCCAAAGCATGACTGATTTGGCCATTTATGACCATATTGAAGTCGTTCGTGGCGCAACGGGCTTAACACAGGCTAATGGCGAACCAGGTGGCACCATCAATGCCGTACGCAAAAAACCAACACGGCAATTTCAGGCCAATGGTGAAGTCGCTGCGGGCAGTTGGGATCGTTATCGGGCCATGGGTGATGTTTCAGGCAGCCTAAATAGTGCAAAAACCATTCGCGGCCGATTGGTCGGGGTATGGAATAAAACCGGTTCATTTAAAGATACTGTGTCGGGTCACAATGAAACTTTGTACGGTGTGATGGAGGCCGATTTGGGTGAAAATACCAAATTAACCTTGGGCGCTTTGTATCAACACAAACAAGATGTACCTGATTCATTTGGTATTCCCATGGGTTTCAATGGCGCAGATGCGGGCTTGGATAAAGACACTTATCTGGGCGCAGACTGGAATCAAGAAAAATACCGCAAGCGCAATGCCTTTGCTGAATTAGAGCATTATTTCAATGATGACTGGAAAATCACCGGCAAACTGAATTACGTAAAAAATAATTCCCTGCAAGAATATGCCGGTTTGGCCAATTCAAGTACGTCATTTACTGGCGTTAGCACCAGCAGTCCTTATTTGACGGTCAATAATATGCAGCGATACGACAATGAAGGCTGGCAAGGCAGCGCTCAGGTGAATGTAACAGGTAAATATGAGTTGTTTGGGCGCAAGCATGACTTATTCAGCACCTTGAGCTTTTCTAAAGAAAAAGCAGATTCTCGTTGGCGCCGCATCATGAACAGCACAGCTTATGATGTTTATCAATTTTCAAACAGTGCACTAACCCAGCCCAATTGGGACGACCGCAGCACGCTCAAAAACGATATTGATTATGTTAGCAATCGTTACCAGCGCGCTTTGCAATTGGGTACCCGGTTTAATCTGAGCGACCGTTGGCATTTGATTGCAGGTGGCCGATATGTAAACTATATGGCAACCGGTTATTACCAATACACAACATGGAATGGCAAGCCCGATAATGAATATGGTGAGAATACACCTGTGCATGAGAAAAAATGGGTTCCTTATGCGGGTATTACTTGGGATGTCACCCCCAATACCAGTCTGTATGCCAGTTATACTGAGATTTTCAAACCGCAAAGTGTCACCAATGAACAAGGGGATACTTTAGATCCCGTGGTAGGCACCAACTACGAAATTGGCACCAAATCCACGTGGTTGGATAACCGATTAAATACGTCGGCAGCCTTATTTCAAATTGTTCAGAAAAACAGAGCCATTTACGATAGCGCTACCGGCTTTTACAACCCCGAAGGGAAAGTACGCAGTCGCGGCCTAGACTTAGAAATATCAGGTGAAATCCTGCCAGACTGGAACGTATTTGCTGGATACACATTCAACATGAGCAAATACTTAGAAACCGAAAGCACCCGCTATGCTGAAGGCGCCAATTTCAATCCCTATACGCCCAAACACATGTTTCGTTTGTACACCAGCTACCAGCTGCCTGGTGTGGCACATCGCTGGACGATTGGTGGTGGTGTCAATGTACAAAGCAAAACCAATAGTATCTACAATATTGCCCAAGGTGGTTATGCATTGTGGAATGCCAATATCCAATATGACATCAACAAAAATCTGCGCGTCAGTTTGATTGGCAATAACCTTACTGATAAACGTTACTATCAAAATCAGCGAGTACGCGTGGCAGGCATGAATAATTTTTACGGGGACCCACGCAATTTCATGTTCAAGCTGAATTGGAAACTCTAATTGCAGGCTAAAAGGGCTGCCTGAAACCTTCAGGCAGCCTTATTTATTGGCTGGAAAATAATCAATGCAAACCTTAAAACATTTTTTGATGCTGGCAGCTCCTTATTGGGGAAGCCGTAGGCGGTGGTATGCATGGGCACTGTTGGCTATGGTAATTGTGTTTGCCTTAGGCATCATTCAAATCAGTGTCTACATTACCCAATGGAACAAGGCTTTTTATGATGCACTGGCTGATTATCAGGCCGATGTTTTGCCTCATCTGGTATGGGTTTATTTAAGCTATATTGCCATCACGGTTTTTTTTGTTGTATCCGGCAATTGGCTACGCAAGAAATTGCTGTTCAATTGGCGAACGCACTTAACCATGCAGCTACAAAAGCAATGGTTAGGGCAACACCGCCATTATCGTTTGCAATTTACACACGAACCAGATAATCCAGATCAGCGTATTGCCGAAGATGTGGCACTATTGGCTGACAACAGCATTGATTTATTAAAATACTTTTTAATGAATGCATTCAAGCTGGTGGCTTTTGTGACGATACTGTGGCAGATGTCGGGCACGCAGCAATTCACCCTTGCCAACCATACTTTTTCTATTCAAGGCTATTTACTGTGGGTAGCATTGCTGTATTCCATATTGTGTACGGTAGCCACCCATTTTATCGGACGCAAATTAAAAACCGTGTATGTGAATCAACAACACCGAGAGGCAGATTACCGCGCCACTTTGCTGAGGGTACGCGACCATGCCGAACAAATTGCTTCTTATCGTGGCGAGAAAGCAGAGTATGGGCGCTTAAATCGACGATTTGCACACATCCGCAACAATTGGCAGACCTTAATCTGGCGTGAGTTCAAATTAGAAACATTCAGCGCCACTTATTTGCGCGTCAGCATGTTCATCCCCATTATTGCGACTTTGCCCATGTATTTAGCCAAAACCATGACCTTTGGCGACATGATGCAGGCGCGCAGTGCCTTTATGAATGTACAGGATGGCTTTGGCTGGTTTATGGATTACTACAAACGCATCATGGCATGGGCCGCTGTGGTGCAACGCCTGCATCATTTTAAAACCACCTTAGATCATTTACCCCAACTGCCACCCCACACACCGCCGCCCCCTTCGCTGCCGGTACCCTATCGGCTGCAAGCAGCCCATTTGCATGTGTACACCCCCGCCAAATATTGTCTTGGCGGCGATATCAATTTGCAATTGCATCTAGGTGAATGGGCAATGATTCAAGGTCCAAGCGGTACAGGAAAATCCACTTTACTTCGCACTTTGGCCGGACTCTGGCCGTTTTACCAAGGCCACTATCGTGTCGCAGGCAACCGCTTTCTCTTTGTACCACAGCGCCCCTATTTACCAATTGATACACTGCGGCATGTGTTGCAATACCCCAATCATACAGGTCATTCAGATGAACGCATTGAGTCTGCCTTAGTGCGTGTGGGCTTGGGGGCACTCAAGGATCAACTGGATAAAGAAACAGATTGGGGAAAATGCCTTTCTGGAGGCGAGCAACAACGCATTTCGATTGCGCGCATTCTGTTACAACAACCCGATATTCTGTTTTTGGATGAAATCAGCAATCAATTGGATGCCCCTTCGGCCATCCAATTATTCACACTGATCAAAAACACGTTACCAAACACCACAGTCCTGGCCATCAGCCATCAGCGCGAAATCAGCCATTTATTTAGCACACTCATTGAGTGGCCCAAACCACACAAAATAATGTAACGCAATAAATTGTTATCCGATTAAAAACGACGCAAATGCTATTCACGCCAGCAGCCTATATCCCTACATGGGAGGCGGGCAAGCTGGCGGGTGAAGTCAGGCAGCTACAATCACGTGTCTGTAGCTTGATTTTCAGGCAGTCTCTAGCTGTGCTGCAACTGAAGACACCCAAGCATCACAGTACCTCAAGGGTTTTCAGGGGGCAAATCAACAGGCGTGGCCTTTGGGTTCTCCAACAGCCATGCTTGCGCTTTTTCCGCACTAGCAAAATAGCGGGGATGCCGCAAAGTGAGTAAGCTGGAAATTTCCGCACCCAAACGAATCCAAATATCGTCTTCTACCAAAGCAATTCGACCAAATTCATCTTCATGCTGATGCAAGAATTTGAGTTGCTCCATGGCCATATCGATGGTGAAATCCTTCAGCATCGACAAATCCAATAAAATATCGGGACGCGCTACCCGCTTACGGGCATCCAATAGCGCTTTTTCCAGCTGCTGAAAATCTTCAATGGTGAATTCATTGTAAACCGCCACATTCAGTCCGTAGCTTTGTTCGCGAATCGATATCATGATGCTGCCCTTATTTTTTGTGGACGGGGATACTGCTTAATATACCGCTGCCAACTATGATACCCATACCCAAAATTTCTTGCCAGTGGATGACATCATCCAGCCACACCACACCCAGCAAAGTGGCAAACACCACCGTCAAATACGACAGTGAGGCGGCCACAAATTTGCGCCCATATTGATAGGCCAGGGTCAGGCAAATTTGTCCCAACGTGGCCGTGATGCCCAAACTCAGCAAATACACCAAACTCCGCCCTGTAACGGGGTGCCACCCACCAACCTGACTCAAAATAGCGCTGGTAATGGTCGCCACCAATGAAAAATAAAATACCACGCGCCAAGAAGGCTCACCCAACTGCGACAATTCTCGCACCTGCAAATAAGCCCAGCCAGCACACAAACCTGAACCCAAACCGATTACCCCAGAAATTTCTTCCCCAGCTGCAAACGTGGGGCGCAACAGCACCATAATGCCGACAAAACCCAACAGCAGTGCCAAAATCATCTGCCTGGAAATGTGCTCTTTGAGCACAAAAACCGAAAGCAAGGCAAGAAACAAGGCAGAAGTGTAATTTAAGGTGGTGGCCGTGGCCAAAGACAAATGGGTGAGTCCATAAAAAAACAGCACCAACCCCAACGTGCCCGCAAAACCACGGCTGATGTGCGCGCTCAAATAGCGTGTTTTGAACGTGTACCCCTTCAATTTCGCCAATAATCCCAGCGAAATCACACCAAATATAGTGCGCCAAAAAACCAACTCATAAAAACCATAGCCAAAATCCTGCCCTGCCTTCTTCACCAGGCCACCCATTAAGGCAAAGAAAAATGCCGCGCCAATCATCCATGCCGAACCCAGTGCGGCAGGCAATGAAGCGGCACGCGATACCCCAGAAACTTTTGAAGAAGTCATCGTTTTATTTTGGATTACCTAATAAATAACCGCTTTCAGGTAGCCTGAAAGCGGTTGATTCTTTGTAATATGGCTTATTTGGCCGGATGCACAAAGCGATAAAAGGTCTCCCCATTTTGCACATAACCCAAATCCACGCGCGCAATTTCAGCGATGGCATCTTGCCCATGAGTTAGGTCTTTGATTTCAGCAGTCAGAGTTTTATTCCGTTGAATCAACGTTTCATTACGTGCATTTTGCGCCGATACGTTGTTTTCCAGGCGCCACATATCACGCCAACTGCCTTTGGCTAACCACAGATCATACTGTAAAAAAACCAGTGCGATGGCCAAAATCCAAGTAACCCATTTCATCCGTTGCTTTCCAATTTAACCCAATTGGTAAAAGGCTTTTTTGCCTGGGTAATACGCTGCATCGCCCAATTCTTCTTCAATACGCAACAATTGGTTGTATTTGGCCATGCGATCAGAACGCGACAAGGAACCAGTTTTGATTTGCATACAATTGGTACCCACAGCCAGATCAGCGATGGTGCTGTCTTCGGTTTCACCCGAACGGTGACTCATCACGCTGGTATAACGGTTGCGTTTGGCTAAATCCACGGCTTTCAATGTTTCGCTCAAGGTACCAATTTGATTCACTTTTACCAACAATGCGTTGGCCAAGCCTTGTTCAATACCTTCAGCCAAGATAGACGGATTGGTCACAAAAATATCATCGCCCACCAATTGCACACGCTTACCCAAGCGATCGGTCAGCAACTTCCAACCGTCCCAGTCATGCTCGCTCATGCCATCTTCAATTGAAATGATGGGATACGTATCGACCAATTTTGTCAGGTAATCGGCAAATTCCGCGCTAGACAGACTCAAGCCTTCGGCAGACAACTGGTATCGCCCTTCTTTATAAAATTCACTGGAAGCACAATCCAAAGCCAACATCACATCGCTGCCGGCCACGTAGCCCGCCGCTTCAACAGCTTCCAAAATCAGCTTAATGGCATCTTCATGGGTAGCCAGGCTGGGCGCAAAACCACCTTCGTCGCCCACTGTCGTGGAATAGCCCTTGGCACCACACAATTTTTTCAGTTGATGGAAAATCTCAGCCCCACAACGCAATGCTTCTCGGAATGAAGAAGCACCCACCGGCATAATCATGAACTCTTGAATGTCGAGGCTGTTATTCGCATGAGCGCCACCATTGATGACGTTCATCATCGGAACCGGCATGGCCATTGGCCCGGCACCCCCAATATAGCGATACAAAGGCAAGCCTGCGTCTTCCGCGGCTGCACGCGCCACAGCCAAAGACACAGCCAGCATGGCATTGGCACCCAAGCGGCCTTTGTTGTCAGTCCCGTCCAAATCAATCATCAATTGGTCAACATAGCTTTGTTCGCTGGCATCAATCCCAATTAAAGCCTGCGCAATTTCATTATTGACGTTTTCCACCGCCTTGAGCACACCTTTACCCAAATAGCGCGCGGCATCGCCATCCCGCAATTCCAAGGCTTCTTTTTCGCCAGTTGACGCGCCAGAAGGTACGGCCGCACGGCCCATCACGCCAGATTCGAGTAAAACATCACACTCAACAGTGGGATTGCCGCGTGAATCTAAAATTTCGCGAGCAAAAATATCAATAATGGCACTCATGAAGTCTCCTATCGGTGCTGCCTACATCATCTGGTGGGCAACCAATTCAAACCAATAAATAAATGATGCAAATGATGGCTTGCCCATCCAGACAAACCACAAGAATAAATTAAGCGCCGCCATTATACCGTTTCAGGCTGCCTGAAACGAGTATTTTGTCTTTAACAATAATGGTTTTACTGAATAGTAAGCGGGACCGCGTACACGTGGCCCCATCTTATCTAACCAACAACAGCCAATAATCGCCTTCGCTATCGGCAGCCAATCATTTTATTTAATGATCTTCAACCCTTTTTTGGGGCTTTCTGCTGATGCTGATTGAGAAGAGGTATCGGCCACAGTAGAAGGCAATGCCTCTGCTGTTGATGTATCGCTTGCAGGCGTTTCAACCAAATTTAAATGCCCTGATTCAGCCTCATCTGCTGTATCAGGCTCATATGGCACCACATCAAAGCCCATGCCTTCGCCGGTTTCTCGAGCAAAAATACTGCTTACATGGCCTACAGGAATCCAAATATCATGCGACACTCCGGCAAAGCGCGCCGCAAAATGCACCCAATCCTGATCAATCACCAAGCCATTGGCTGCCTGAGGACCAATATTGAGCACAATTTCCTGATCTCGGACATACTGCATTGGCACTTGGGTTTGTTCATTGACCCATGCCGCAATATATGGCGTATGGCCGCTGTCGGCACACCAGTCATACAAAGCGCGCAATAAATAAGGCTTGGTACTGAGTTCACTCATTATATACTTTCAGGCAATCTCAACGACGCATGGCTTTTTCGGCCGGCGTCAAAGCTTCAATAAAGGCTTCACGCTGGAAAATTCGTTCTGCGTATTTGAGCAATGGCGCGGCTGATTTGCCCAGCTTGATATCATAATGATCCAAACGCCACAGCAAAGGCGCCAAGGCCACATCTATCATGGAAAATTCATCACCCATGATGAATTTGTTCTTATTGAATCCGGGCGCCAGCATGGTTAAACCTTGTGCCAAGGCTTCACGCGCTTTTGCCATTTCCTTGTTGGATGACTCTGGATTTTCCAGTGTTTGCACATGGCCAAACAATTCTTTTTCCATGCGGTGCAACACCAAGCGGCCACGGCCACGCATAATCGGATCAGCTGGCATCAGCTGCGGATGAGGGAAACGTTCGTCTATGTATTCATTGATAATATTGGATTCATGCAAAATCAGATCACGCTCCACCAAAACCGGCACTTGGTTGTAGGGATTCATCACCGCCAAGTCTTCGGGTTTGTTGAAAATATCCACGTCTTTGATTTCAAAATCCATGCCTTTTTCATACAACACAAAGCGACAGCGTTGGCTAAACGGACACGTAATGCCCGAGTACAAAGTCATCATAATCCCAGCTCCAGTGAGTGCCCAAAGAAGGGCAGCCTATTGATTAAAATGGAGAAATTATACTTTTTTTATGCTATTTTTACCAGAAAAACAATATAACCAAATGTTTTATAATGGTTATTTAAAATATTTGATATTCATTTACACTGGATTGGGCTCATCAAAAAACGCCACCGATACTCCAAATTGCGTGGCCAATGCGTGGCCCAATGCCTGCACACCATAACGTTCAGTGGCATGATGACCAGCCGCATAAAATGCCACGGAATTTTCCTGCGCCAAATGATATTGCGCTTCCGATACTTCCCCTGTGATAAACGCATCCACACCCAAATCAATGGCTGCCTGAAAAAAGCCTTGCGCCCCCCCAGTGCACCATGCCAACCGCTGAATACGCTGATGGTTATCCGCACACAAAAGCAACGGAGGGCGTGCCAATTTCACCGCCAACTGGTGAGCCAATTCGCTGGCACTCTGCGGCGCGGCCAAAGTGCCCAACATCAATAAATTCTGCTCGCCGGTTTGCCGTTCAATTTGCCAATCCATGTGCGCCGCTAGCTGGGCATTGTTACCCCATTGTGCATGCGCATCTAAAGGCAAGTGGTAACCCACCAAATTCAATTCATGATCGAGCAAAGTTTGAATACGCCGCTTCTTCCAGCCCACAATACCAATCGGTTCACTCTTCCAAAAAAGGCCATGATGCACCAACAACATATCCGCCTGCTGCGCCACGGCCACCTCTATCGCAGCCTGACTCGCTGTCACCGCACACACAATCCGTTGAACATCAGGCTTTCCCTCAACCTGAAGGCCATTGGGCGCGTAATCTTTGAAATTGCCCACCGCCAACTGAACATCACACCAATCCAATATGTCGCGTCTTGCCACCATTTTATTGCCTCCTGATATCCCTTTCCCCCACCATCATAACAAAACAGGCTGCCTGAACAGCATTCAGGCAGCCTGTGCACAAAGTAACCCAATTATTGCTGCGCTTCCTCATGCCTGCGAATACGCTGGTGCAGACTTTGCAAATCATACACATGACGCACAGCCAAACTCTTTACGCCTTCGCTCATTGCCAGACCACCTGCCACCGTAGTGTAGAGCGGTACACGCATGTTCAAAGCACTGCGGCGGATGGAATGGCTGTCTTTCACAGACTGTACATCACTGCTCACCGTATTCACCACCAGCGCAATATCACCATTTTTGACTGCATCCACAATGTGTGGACGGCCCTCAGTCACTTTATTGACCACCTGCACATTGATGCCGTGTTGTGCCAGATAGGCGGCGGTGCCACGGGTAGCACACAAGCCATAGCCCAATGACTGGAAGTTTTTAGCCACGGCCACGATTTCTGGTTTGTCTTGGTCACGTACCGCCAAAAAGACTTTACCCACCGCAGGCATGCGCTCACCCGCCCCCAGCTGCGCCTTCATATAGGCCTCTGAAAATGTCTCTCCCACACCCATGACTTCACCAGTGGAACGCATTTCCGGGCCCAGAATGGTGTCCACCCCAGGGAATTTGATGAACGGAAATACTGCTTCTTTCACCGCATAAAAATCAGGAATAATTTCATGGGTACAGCCTTGATCCGCCAAAGCAATCCCTGCCATTGCCCGTGCACCAATTTTAGCCAAAGGCACACTGGTCGCTTTAGAAACAAAAGGCACCGTGCGCGAAGCTCGAGGGTTCACTTCCAACACATATACCACCCCATCCTGCACCGCAAACTGTACATTCATCAAGCCAACAACATGCAACGCCCGTGCCATGGCTTTGGTCTGGCGGCGAATTTCATCCTGAATATCACTCGGCAATGAATAAGGGGGAATCGAACATGCTGAATCGCCACTGTGCACCCCCGCTTGCTCAACATGTTGCATGATGCCGCCAATCACCACCTCTTGACCATCTGACACACAATCCACATCGACTTCAATGGCGTGGCTCAAGAAATAATCCAACAAAACTGGGCTATCATTGGATACTTGCACCGCTTCGCGCATGTAGGTTTTCAATTCATCTGCTGAGTGTACAACCTGCATGGCGCGACCGCCCAATACGTAGGATGGTCGAACCACCAACGGATAGCCTACTTCATCGGCCTGTTGCAAGGCTTCTTCTTCAGTGCGCGCGGTGCGGTTTTCCGGTTGGCGCAAACCCAAGTCTTTCAAAATTTTCTGGAAACGCTCACGGTCTTCTGCCGCATCAATGGCATCGGCGGAAGTACCAATGATATTGACGCCATTAGCCACCAAATCATTGGCCAATTTCAGCGGCGTTTGGCCGCCATAGTGCACAATTACGCCCCAAGGTTGCTCGGTATGTACGATTTCCAGCACATCCTCTAATGTTAGCGGCTCGAAATACAAACGATCAGAGGTGTCATAATCAGTGGACACGGTTTCCGGATTGCAATTCACCATGATGGTTTCAAACCCAGACTCACGCAAGGCCAGCGCCGCATGCACACAGCAATAATCAAACTCAATGCCTTGCCCAATACGGTTCGGCCCCCCACCCAGAATCATGATTTTCTTGCGATCACTCGGATTGGCTTCGCATTCTTCCTCATAGGTTGAATACAAGTAGGCCGTATCGGTGGCAAATTCAGCCGCACAGGTGTCTACACGCTTGTAGACGGGGTGTAATTTCAGGCTGTGACGATGATGGCGTACCGCTATTTCAGACACATTCAATAAATTAGCCAGCCGTTTATCAGCAAAGCCTTTGCGCTTGAGCACACGCAATCGGGCATAATCCAAATCGTTTAGGTTGCCTGAAGAAACCGCTTGTTCTTCTGCCACCAAGTCTTCGATTTGCGCCAGAAACCACGGATCAATGGCGCAAATATCATGAATTTCCGATAGGCTAAAACCAGCACGAAATGCATCAGCCACATACAATACTCGCTCAGGCCCAGGCGCCGCCAATTCGCTTTGGATCACGGCACGGTCACTACTGCGCTCTTCAAAGCCGCTCAAGCCAGTTTCCAAACCGCGCAACGCTTTTTGCATGGATTCTTGGATTGAACGACCCATAGCCATCACTTCGCCCACTGATTTCATCTGCGTGGTTAAGCGGTCATCGGCAGCTGGGAATTTCTCAAAAGCAAAACGCGGTACTTTGGTTACCACATAATCAATTGAAGGCTCAAATGAAGCCGGTGTGCGGCCGCCAGTAATGTCATTGTGCAACTCATTAAGGGTATAACCCACCGCCAGCTTGGCAGCCACCTTAGCAATTGGGAATCCGGTGGCCTTAGAGGCCAGGGCAGATGACCGGCTAACACGCGGATTCATTTCAATCACAATCATTTCGCCCGTAAGCGGATTGGTGGCAAACTGCACGTTGGAGCCACCTGTATCCACACCAATCTCACGCAACACCGCCAAAGAGGCATCACGCATAATTTGGTATTCTTTGTCGGTGAGGGTTTGTGCTGGCGCCACAGTAATGGAGTCACCCGTGTGTACCCCACAAGGGTCAAAATTCTCAATTGAGCAAATAATGATGCAATTGTCGTTTTTGTCGCGCACCACTTCCATTTCATATTCTTTCCACCCCAAAATGGATTGCTCTACTAACAGCTCATGAGTGGGCGAAGCATCAAACCCGCGCTCACAAATGGCCATGAATTCATCTTTGTTGTAGGCAATACCGCCGCCAGAGCCGCCCATCGTGAACGAAGGCCGAATGAGCGTAGGAAAGCCCACGTCAGCTTGGGCTTTGAGCGCCGCATCCATGGTGTGACAGATAAACGAGCGCGGCGTTTTCAAACCAATTTTCACCATCGCTTCTTTAAAGCGGCCACGATCTTCTGCTTTGTCGATGGCATCTTCTGAAGCTCCGATCAACTCAACACCGTATTTACTCAGCACTCCATGATGGGCCAAATCCAAAGCGCAATTTAACGCAGTTTGGCCGCCCATCGTGGGCAAAATAGCATCCGGACGCTCTTTCTCAATAATTTTTTCCACCGTTTGCCACATAATGGGTTCGATGTACGTCACGTCAGCCATGTTGGGATCAGTCATGATGGTGGCTGGGTTGGAGTTCACCAAAATCACCTTATAACCTTCCTCACGCAAAGCTTTGCATGCTTGTGCGCCGGAATAGTCAAATTCACATGCTTGACCGATAACAATCGGACCTGCTCCGATAATAAGGATGGATTTTAGATCTGTGCGTTTTGGCATGTCGGTCTCTTTATCTCAATATTCATTCATTACAATTCGGTGTGCTGCCCAGCAAAGACAGCGTTCAGGCAACCCAACAGGCTACCTGAAAAATTAGGGAACTACCGTGCAGTTGCCGTCCACAATTTTGCAGCAAATCCCATAAACATCAGCCCTACCACAGCCATGCCCGAGGCGGCCATTTTTTGATAGCGGCCAAACCAATGCACCAGTGATACGCCGCCATAAATCAGTACACTCAAGTAAATCATGCTGAAAACCTGCAAAATAGTGGCCAACAGCAAAAAACTCAGCCCAGGATGCGCATAACGCGTATCCACAAACTGCACCATAAACGATAAATAAAACAAAATGGCTTTGGGGTTCAGCAAGCTTAAGGTCAAAGCATGATGAAACACATGTTTGGGTGGGGCTTTCGAAATCTGGCTGAGTGCTTCATATACCGCTACCGATTCTGAGACACCTTCTCTCATCTGTGCACGTGTGCGGTACCATTTCTGGGCCGCCCCACGCAGAAGATTTAAACCAAGGTAGGCCAAATAGAGGCCACCCAAAATCTTTAAGGCCCAAAACAAGGCAGGGACCGTTTTGATGACGGAAGCGGCTCCCAATGCCGTCAGCAACATCAGCACACTATCTCCGATAAAAACCCCAGCCACAGCACGGTATGCGGTGCGGGCACCATGCTGCCCCGCCATCGCCAAGCAATACATCGAATTGGGACCAGGCAACAAAATAATGCCCACTGCGCCAATCACATAAGTACTTAAATCGGTTATCCCCAGCATCATTTATTTCCGCTGTAGCCATACAAACAACCCAGTTTCAGGCTTTTTGGGCTGCTTTAATGTCATCAATAAACTGGTCAAACAAATACGCCACATCGTGTGGGCCCGGGCTCGCTTCGGGGTGACCTTGGAAAGAAAAAGCCGGCTGATTGGTTAGGCGAATGCCTTGCAATGAGCCGTCAAACAATGAGCGATGGGTCACATGAGCATGATCAGGCAAAGTTGCTGCATCCACTTCAAAGCCGTGGTTTTGGCTGGTAATCATGACCCGGCCACTATCGACATCTTGCACAGGATGATTGGCACCATGGTGGCCAAAAGGCATTTTGCGCGTCTGCCCGCCCACGGCCAAACCCAGTAGCTGATGACCCAAACAAATCCCAAACAGCGGCTTTTTGCTGGCCAGTAATTCTTGAACGGCCACAATGGCATAATCACAAGGCTCCGGATCGCCCGGTCCATTCGATAAAAATACGCCATCCGGATTCATGGCCAACACCTCTTTGGCCGGTGTTTTGGCGGGCACCACCGTTAAACGGCAGCCGCGTTGCACCAACATCCGCAAAATATTGGTTTTCACACCAAAATCATAAGCCACTACGTGGTAAGGGAGGTTTTTAGGCTCATCAAATCCTTGACCCAATTGCCACTCACCCTGAGTAAACTCATATGGCGCAGGACAACTCACTTCTTGTGCCAAATCTTTGCCTGCCATGCTGCCAAACGATTTGGCCTTGGCCAAGGCATCGCCTACATTGGCTTGCTCCCCTGTCATGATACAACCGGCCTGCGCTCCTTTATCTCTCAGAATGCGCGTCAATCGGCGCGTATCAATATCAGCAATGGCTACGGTGTGGTTGCGTTTTAAATAATCACTCAAGCTTTCTTCTGCGCGGAAACTGCTGTGCAACAATGGCAGGTCACGAATAATCAAGCCTGCAGCAAAGATTTGCCGACTTTCCACATCTTCCCTGTTGACGCCAGTATTGCCTATGTGCGGATAGGTAAGCGTGACCATTTGCTTGGTGTAAGAAGGGTCGGTAAGAATTTCCTGATACCCAGTCATGCTGGTATTAAACACCACTTCACCAATGGTGTGCCCCTCCACACCAATGCTGATGCCGCGAAACACCGAGCCATCGGCCAGAACCAAAATTGCGCTTGTTGTCATGAATTGCTGTCCCAAGGATGTAATGATGCCGCCGTCAGCTTAGCCAACCACGGTAAAAATGGGTTACGGCACTGGCGGCCGCGCTTCCTTAAGCCAACGAATGGCTCGCTGGTTAAAAAAAAACACGCCACACAACGCCGAATGCGTGTGCTACGTGCTTTTTGACATGGCAGTGCATGCCATAGAAGCAGTGTATTCTAGCCAAAATAGGCCAAGCTGACAACCGTCATCCACCAAACTCATCACAATAAAAGACCGAATCAGAATGGAAGACAACCGCTTTTAACACAATCACCCAAACACACAAAAATTCAGGCAGCCCATCAGGCTGCCTGAACACAAAATACCTTACTATATTTATGCGTTAACGCGCATGGTAGTTGGGCGCTTCTTTGGTGATTTGCACATCGTGAACATGGGATTCATTCATGCCAGCAGCAGTGATTTCCACAAATTGCGCCTTTTCATGCATATCACCAATTGTGGCGCAACCCAAATAACCCATGCTGGAACGCAAGCCACCCACCAATTGATGAATAATTTGTACAATCGGCCCTTTATAAGGCACTCGCCCCTCAATGCCTTCCGGTACGTATTTGTCTACACTGGAAACATTATCTTGGAAATAACGATCAGAAGAGCCTTGGCTCATCGCCCCCAAAGAACCCATTCCTCGATAAGATTTGTAGGAGCGGCCTTGATATAGCTCAATTTCACCTGGCGCTTCTTCGGTACCCGCAAACATACCACCCAACATCACGGCAGAAGCACCGGCTGCCAAGGCTTTAGCCAAATCACCAGAGAACCGAATGCCACCATCGGCAATCAAAGGTACACCCGTACCTGCCAGCTCTTCCGCTACATTATGAATGGCTGTTAGCTGCGGCACGCCCACACCCGCCACAATACGTGTGGTACAAATTGAACCCGGGCCAATGCCAACTTTAACCGCATCCGCACCCGCTGCCACCAAATCACGAGCAGCCTGAGCAGTCGCGATGTTGCCACCAATCACATCTACTTGAGGATAGTGCTGCTTCACCCAACGCACACGGTCAATCACGCCTTGACTATGGCCATGCGCAGTATCCACTACAATCACATCCACACCAGCCATCACCAAAGCGGCCACGCGTTCATCGGTATCTTTGCCGACACCCACCGCAGCACCCACTCGCAAACGCCCATCAGCATCTTTATTGGCATTGGGAAATGCCGTGGTTTTTAAAATATCTTTTACGGTAATTAAACCTTTGAGTTCCCACTCATCATTAATGACCAGCACCCGCTCAATTTTATGCGCATGCATCAATTCGCGCGCATCATCAATACTGGTGCCTTCTGGCACAGTCACCAAGCGTTCACGGGGCGTCATGATATTGGCGACTTTTTGACTCAAATTGCGCTCAAATCGCAAGTCACGATTGGTCACCAAGCCCACCACTTTGCCGTTTTCCAACACAGGCAAGCTAGATACTTTATATTTGCGGCCCGGGCCAATCAAATCACCTACCACCGTATCGGGGGCAATGGTCACAGGTCTTTAACTACACCGCTCTCATGGCGCTTAACTTTAGAGACAGCTCGCGCCTGGCGCTCCACACTCATGTTTTTATGCACAATACCAATGCCGCCTTCTTGTGCCATCGAAATAGCTAGACGCGCCTCAGTTACGGTATCCATGGCCGCAGACACCAACGGCAGATTCAAAACAATATTTCGGGTTAATGAAGTTTTCAAGGCAACGTCGCGCGGCAACACTGTAGAGTGAGCAGGTACGAGCAAGACGTCGTCAAAAGTGTATGCTTTTTCGACTATACGCATGATTAAGGCTCTTAGCTGGGGGAGAAAATGGGGAGAGAATGTGGCGCAGAATTATAGCAGATAAAGCGTTTTATACAAAATATTACCCATCCACTTTCAGACATTTGTTCCCTGAAACGGCTTTAGGTACAATAGCATCAAAATAAAATCGTTTTGTTTAGTTTAGGGAAAATTCAGATGAAAAAGTCCGTATTGCAAAAGGCCGTGTTGGTAGCCGTGCTCGGTAGCACCATTATTGTATCGGCCCAAGAAGTATTTTCTTGGCGTGATCGACGCGGCTATAATGCCTACTCGGATACGCCGCGCAATTTAACACCGGCCGAAACACGCATGTTTAATGTGCGTACCCAAACCAGCGTCCCTTCAGTATCTCCGCAAACGACTGCCAATGCGGCTTCTGACCCAGGTTCATTGGCTGAGCAACAAGCCCAATTAAGTCAGCAAGTAGCGGCACGCAACAAAGCAATTGAAGAACAAAACAAACAAATCGCCGCTGAAAACAAAAAGAAAAATGAAACCAGCTGCAAAACCGCACGGTTAAACCGCCAAGCAGCAGACAGCATTCGCAGCAACAATCGCGACGCTTTGATTCAACGCTATGAACAGGATATCAAGCAATTCTGTAATTAAGCCTTCAAAGACTCTGCATTAACTTGAATTTATCCGCTTTATCCATAAGTTGACTATTCAACTTATGGATTTTTTTCAGCCAACTCATGGACACAACCAGCCCCAGCAACACGCCATCGCCATTTGATATTGCCGTGTTCTTAAAAACCTACCTAATCTTCCCGGTGTGTACCGCATGCTGAGTGAGGATGGTACGGTTTTGTATGTGGGCAAAGCAGTGAATCTGAAGCGACGCGTCAGTAGCTATTTCCAGAAAAGCGATTTATCTCCGCGCATTCAGCTGATGGTGCGGCAAGTAATCAAAATTGAGACCACGGTTACCCGCTCTGAAGCCGAGGCCTTAATTCTGGAAAATAACTTCATTAAAGCTTTATCGCCCAAATACAATATTTTATTTCGCGATGACAAAAGCTATCCTTATCTGATGTTTAGTGGCCACCGCTATCCGCAGATGGCGTATTATCGAGGCTCCCTGAAAAAACCAAACCAATATTTTGGCCCATACCCCAACAGCTATGCAGTTCGCGACAGCATTCAAATTTTGCAAAAAGTATTTCAATTGCGCACCTGCGAAGACAGCGTATTCGAACACCGCGACCGCGCTTGCTTGCTGTATCAAATCCATCGCTGCTCCGGCCCATGCGTGGGGCACATCAACGAAGTTGATTATCATGACAACGTGCGACAGGCCGCCGCCTTTTTGCACGGAAAAACCGATGAATTGACTACTACTATGCACCATAAAATGCAACAAGCTGCTGACCAACTCGATTTCGAAACAGCCGCCAAATACCGTGACCAGTTGCAGGCATTAGGTTTAGTCCAGTCACAGCAATTTATCGACAGTAAAAACCTCAATAGCAACGACATGGATATTCTGGCCTTGGCCGAAATAAGCGAAACCGTGTGCATACACTGGGTCAGCATCCGGGGCGGCCGACACGTGGGTGACAAAAGTTTTTTCCCCGACACCCGTTTTCGGGTGGCCGAAAAATTACAAAGCTATGGTGAAGCATTTGTGGCTCAGCATTATTTGGGTAAAAAAAAGCCAAATGCCATCATCAGCAACTTCAAGCTGCCTGCAAGCCTACAACAAGCCCTATTGGATGAGGAAGGTAAGAACATGCAATTTATTACCAACACCGCGGGTGAGCGACGCGTGTGGTTGCGCATGGCAGAGCGCAACGCGCTGATGGCCATCAAACAGCACCAACTACAGCAACACAGCCAACACCAACGCATAGAAGCACTGGCCGAGTTATTGCACTTAGATGCCGAAGACATCAACCGCATAGAGTGTTTTGACATAAGCCACACCCAAGGCGAGGCTACCATTGCTTCTTGTGTGGTTTATGAAGATGAGGCCATGCAACCAAGCAAATATCGCCGCTTTAACATCACCACCGCTAAACCTGGCGACGACTACGCAGCCATGCGCGAGGTGCTTACCCGCCGTTATGGCCGGCTGGCAGATAACGACGACAGCATAGGCGCTTGGCCCGATTTGGTATTGATTGACGGAGGCAAGGGGCAAGTCCACATGGCGTTGGACGTATGGCAGGAACTGGGGCTTCATATTCCCATCGTGGGCATTGCCAAAGGCCCCGAACGAAAACCCGGATTGGAGGACCTCATCATTCCTCATCTGCAAGAAACCATTCATTTAGCACCCCACAACCCTGCGTTGCACCTTTTACAAACGGTTCGAGATGAATCACACCGTTTTGCCATTACTGGGCATCGCCAAAAGCGAGCCAAAGCCCGTGTTACCTCTTCACTCAACGACATTCCTGGGGTAGGTGCCAAACGCCGCCAAGCATTGCTCATGCGTTTTGGGGGATTGCGTGGCATTCAGGCTGCCAGCGTAGAAGATTTGAGCCAAGTCGATGGCATCAGCCCCACTTTGGCTGAAAAAATATATGATGTCCTACATCACTAACCGCAATGCCATGTAGCCAACCAGCAAAGGCAGCATACAGGCTGCCTGAAAACACATAAACGGGTATGATTAAGCCCAATACCACAATCATCCAAAACCAGGAAATTTCTCATGCCGTGGAATATACCGATACTGCTGACTTGGCTGCGTATCCTCATCATTCCGGTTTTCACCATTTTGTTCTACCTGCCCAGCAGTTGGGTCGCTGATCGCGATTTAATCAATTGGCTGGCTGCGGGTTTTTTCGCTGCTGCGGCCATCACCGACTGGTTTGATGGTTATTTAGCGCGAAAATGGAACCAAACTTCTAATTTTGGTGCTTTTCTTGACCCGGTAGCCGATAAGCTCATGGTAGCCGTTGCCTTGATTTTACTGGTGGCCACAGGACGCACATACGCCCTTTTCGCCATGATTATCATTGGCCGTGAAATCACTATTTCTGCCTTGCGTGAATGGATGGCGCAAATGGGCAAACGCAGCAGCGTGGCCGTGGCCAAAATAGGTAAATTCAAGACTGCCGCACAGATGGTGGCCATCTTCTTGTTATTACTCACGTCGGCACCCACATTGGCGCCCAATTGGATTTGGGTATTGGGTAATATTCTGATGCTGCTGGCGTGTATTTTGACCGTATGGTCGATGCTGTATTACCTCAAAATGGCTGTCAAAGAGTTCAAGCAATAAGCACGCGAAGACACTTGACATAAAAATTCTGGCCTTTATAATGTCCGTCTTCATTGCTTCAGCGATGTAAAAGCGGGAATAGCTCAGTTGGTAGAGCGCAACCTTGCCAAGGTTGAGGTCGCGAGTTCGAGACTCGTTTCCCGCTCCAGAACATCGTTGTGTGTATAAGGCAATATGCGGGAATAGCTCAGTTGGTAGAGCGCAACCTTGCCAAGGTTGAGGTCGCGAGTTCGAGACTCGTTTCCCGCTCCAAGTTTTCTTGTTAGTCTGTCCGATTATCGGGTGTATTATGGCGGGATGGCAGAGTGGTTATGCAGCGGACTGCAAATCCGTGTACGCCGGTTCGATTCCGACTTCCGCCTCCATAATTCTCTATTAGTAGTAGCCCATGGCGGGGTGGCAGAGTGACTATGCCGCGGTGTGCAAAGCCGCGTAGGCCGGTTTAAATCCGCGCCCCCGCCTCCACTTTTACATGTCTTAGTTAACTAAGACATGGCCCGGATGGTGAAATAGGTAGACACAACGGACTTAAAATCCGTCGCTTCTTAAAACGAGCGTGCCGGTTCGATTCCGGCTCCGGGCACCAATCACCTTGTTATATAAGGTTTTTTATCCATCTTATTTAACGCTATTGTATCTTCTCCTTTAAGATTTGAAATGGGGTGTGGCAGATTTGTGTCAGCCCCCTTAAAATCGTCCAGCTTGCTGGCATACTCATGCAAATGATCCGGTGCAAGATGAGAGTACCTCATTACCATCTGAAGAGTCTTCCATCCGCCCATTTCCTGAATAACCCTAAGAGGCACTCCTCTTTGAACTAGCCAGCTAGCCCAAGTATGTCTAAGATCGTGCCACCGAAAATTTTCAATACTTGAGCGTTGTAGCGCCGCTACCCAAAGTCGATGATTGAGTTGCATAACAGGAATCCCACGAGTATTAACAAAAACATATTCTGAATGCATACCATGATATTTTAGAATAATACTCATCGCGGCTTCATTTAAAGCCACACCCAATGGATTATCGGCTTTCATTTCATCAGGATAATACCAAGCTACCCGACGTCCTAAATCTATTTGTTCCCATTTCAAACCAAACACATTCGCCTGCCGTAGCCCTGTGTTTAAAGTAAAAACAGCCATATCAGCCAAATATTCTGGGCTTAAGGCATTAATAAGCCTTTTTGCCTCCTCTGGCCGAAGCCATCTAATACGGCCTTTCGACTCATGAAACATAATGATTACCGGAGCCTGCGCCAAGTATTTCCAAACTCGGATGCAACGGTTAAGAATTGCACGTATTAAAGCTAAATATCTGTTTTTTGTTGCACATGAACATTCAAGCCGTCCAATAACTTCCATGATGAAAGTCTGGTCAATATCATTAAGGAATACTCCTCTAAAATCTTTTAAGGCACGAATCTTGCTGATGTCGTCATTAATGCTTTTTTTATCCTCTCTTTCTTTGATCCACCGAAGAGCAGCTTCATCCCAAAGTATTTTAGGCGAGTCCCCTAACGATTCTACCCGCCACTGTTCATAGGCAACTTTGTCGTGCAATTCTTGTGCCGCCCTCTTCTCTTTGGTTTTAGTACTTCGTCTAATTCTTTTACCACTTTGGGTGATAATATCAATGTACCAAATTCCATTCTCTCGTTGATAAATTGGCATTTCTGTTCACTCCGTCGTTCGAGTGACGCTTGCACACATTCATTTTGCAAACTCTGTAAGAATGCGTCAAGGTCACTTGCCCTGATGCAATATTTCCGCCCGGGTTTGACTGCCTTAATCGCGCCAGCACGGATTTTTTCTCTGATGGTTTCAGCATGGCACTGACAAATCTGAGCCGCTTCTACTACCGTATAGGTCTTCAGTTCAGCCATGAATCTATCC
>NZ_LQXR01000024.1 GCF_001590725.1 Snodgrassella sp. CFCC 13594
TATATCACTGTGGTAATTGTGTCATAAAAATGTCATTTATCTGTCTTAAAATAGTCATAAATATATATGGAGAGTGTGATTGTCTGATTCATCAATGACTTCGCCTGTGGCCTTGACTGCAGAGCAGCCATCCAGTAAATGGGGTGCTGCTGTTTTCTTGATGCTGTTATTGTCGGGTGTTATTTATGCAGGCTTTAGCTTGTATAGTGATTTACATTTGATACCATCAAGACCAACTATGGCTTATGTGCTGCTTGGCTTGGCATTATTTATTGCACTGGGTTTCGAGTTTGTGAATGGTTTTCATGATACGGCCAATGCAGTTGCTACCGTTATTTATACCCACTCTCTGCAACCGAACACAGCTGTGGTTTGGTCTGGGTTATTTAATTTTTTGGGTGTACTGACGTCATCTGGTGCAGTAGCCTATGGCATTATTTCCTTATTACCAGTGGAATTGGTTTTGCATGTGGGCAGTAATGCTGGTTTTGCAATGATTTTTTCTTTGCTACTGGCTGCCATCATTTGGAATTTGGGCACGTGGTGGCTTGGTTTGCCGTCATCGAGTTCACACACCTTGATTGGCTCAATAATTGGGGTGGGTGTCGCTAATCAATTGATGTCAGCACATGCTGGTACAGGCGGTGTAGATTGGCATCAAGTTCTGAATGTGGGTAAGGCTTTATTATTTTCACCTATCATTGGTTTTTTGCTGGCAGGGGCATTATTGTTACTTGCAAAAACATTGCTGCCAATCGCTGCTTTGTATCAACCGCCAAAAGATCAGAAAGCACCACCTTGGCCCATCCGACTGCTATTGGTTTTTACCTGTACCGCAGTTAGTTTTGCACATGGTTCAAATGATGGCCAAAAGGGTATGGGTCTGATTATGCTGATCTTGATTGGTACTGTGCCGATGGCCTATGCGCTCAACCATGCATTGCCTGAATCGGAGTTAGCTCAATTCTCAAAAACTTCTCTACAGGCTCAACGTGCATTACACGACTTGCTGCCGGCAGGCGCTGCACTCAATCATCAGCTCGATCCCCGTGTGATGGTGACTGAATTGGTTGAACAAAAACAAGGCACTCCTCAACAACTGGCTGCTGTGGACCAATTGATTGGTCAGATTGCATTGGAAGTAGGGCAACACGAAAATCTGAAGACGGTACCAGCGGATGAAGTGGGTAACATTAGGAATGACATGTACTTGACTTCGGAGTCATTACGGTTGATTCAAAATCAACAACTGCAGCATAACTTCCGCTTGAATGATGCAAACAACCAGGCCATTAGTGCATATCATCAGCCATTGATCACGCCACGAAATTTATCCCAGATTGGGTTAAAGTGGCGGTTGCGCTGGCTTTAGGATTGGGGACGTTGGTGGGTTGGCGGCGGATTGTGGTTACCGTTGGTGAGAAAATTGGTAAAACACACTTGTCTTATGCGCAAGGCGCCTCTGCGGAATTGGTTGCGGCTGCGACCATTTTTGCAGCGGATCACATGGGTTTGCCTGTTAGCACCACCCATGTGTTGTCGTCTGGGGTGGCAGGCACCATGGCGGCCAATAAATCAGGCTTACAAAAAGCTACCTTGAGAAATTTATTACTCGCTTGGATATTAACATTGCCCGCGTCTATTACATTAGCCGCTGGCTTATTTTGGTTGTTGCGGCATATATTTTGAGTTGCCTGAAATAGATGATTGGGCCGGATTGAAAATCCGGCCATTCTTATGGCTAAAATAATAAGCAAGAGAACCGTGATTGTGTTTATTCGAACACCAAACTTACGTTATAGGTGGAATAGATTATAATTTCGGCTTTGTATTGTGGCAGCCACAAATCGGCTTAGATTAAGGACATTGGTTCATGAAACACATTCACATCATTGGTATTGGCGGGACATTCATGGGCGGTATTGCGGCCATTGCAAAAGAGGCAGGTTACCGCGTTACAGGTTGTGATGCCAAAATGTATCCACCCATGAGTACGCAATTGGCGTCTTTGGGGATTGATGTGATGGAAGGTTTTGATGCGGCTCAATTGATGAATTATCCCGCAGACATGTATGTGATTGGTAATGTGGCCAGTCGCGGTATGCCTGTAGTGGAAGCGATTTTGAATCAAGGGCTGCCTTATACATCAGGTCCACAATGGCTGGCTGAACATGTTTTACAATCACATTGGGTGTTGGCCGTTGCGGGCACCCATGGCAAAACGACCACGGCCAGTATGCTGGCGTGGGTATTGGAGGATGCGGGGTTGGCGCCCGGTTTTTTAATTGGGGGTGTGCCTGAAAATTTCCATGTTTCTGCTCGCCTGCCTCAAGCTGATCAACAAAGTGGAATGGTCGCGTCATCTTTGTCGACGGATAAGGGTAGATGCAGACAAGGTTTTTTTGTGATTGAAGCGGATGAGTATGACACTGCTTTTTTCGATAAGCGCAGTAAGTTCGTGCATTATCGGCCACGTACAGCGCTTTTGAATAATTTAGAATATGACCATGCTGATATTTTCCCGGACTTGGCCGCTATCGAAACCCAATTTCATCACTTGGTGCGTACCATTCCTAGCGAAGGCTTGATTGTGAGCAATGGCCAATCTGAAGCTTTGGCGCGCGTTTTAGATAGAGGGTGCTGGACTCCAGTTGAAAATTTTGGTGAGGCCAATGACTGGCTAGTGGGTGCGGTAAATCAACAAGGTGGGTTCGATGTGTTATTCCAGCATCAGGTTGTAGGCCATGTTGAGTGGGATTTACTCGGTGACCACAATCGCATGAATGCACTTGCAGTGATTGCTGCTGCACGGCATGTAGGCATAGAAGTACGAGCATCATGTGCAGCGTTAGGTCGATTCCAAAATGTGAAACGACGCATGGAGATTAAAGGTGTAGTGAGTGGAATTACCGTTTACGATGATTTTGCTCATCATCCCACCGCAATTGCTACTACCATTGCGGGCCTACGGCAGAAAATAGGATCGGGGCGAATTGTGGCGGTGTTGGAGCCACGCTCCAATACCATGAAATTGGGTACCATGAAAGCAGCTTTACCCAATAGCTTGGCACAAGCAGACGAAATATATTGCTATGCCGGGGGTGTCGACTGGGATGTTCATGCAGCCTTGCATGAATTGGGCGCTAAAGTGCATGTGGACACTGATTTTGATGTGCTGGTGGCTAAGATTGTCGCTGCAGCGCAGCCTGGTGATCAAATTTTGGTGATGAGCAACGGCGGCTTTCAAGGCATACATCAGAAAATTTTATTGGGATTAGCACAAAAATTCTAGGCTAGGCTGCATTGGAGTCGATGGGTGTCAACCTTCTCTGATGCAGTTGTTGTTACAGTGGTTCGTAGACGGTTGCTTTTGCTCGCTCTGCCATACTCAATCGGCCGTATACAGTTTGCCATTGATGCTGCGCCTCTCGTGCATCACATTGATTGGCTAGTGCTTGCTGGGTATGATCCATTTGTGACCAAGCGAGATTCTCTAACGTCGAGCAATCCATGGTGTGCAGAACTGATTTCAGGCTGCCTGAATGGGTGCTTACTTCAGTTGCTGGCCAGAAAAACAAGCTGGCCAGAATCATCAAGAGTGGTATTTCTAATACATAGATACGCATGACTAGCTCCTACAGGATATTTGTTATCACTATAATTATTTTTTTCTTATTTGTACTTAGAAAAATCTAATAAAAATTAAAAAATATAAAATAAATATTTTTTATTTAATTTTTATAAAAACAAAGTAGAATAATCTATACATCTATTTCATCATTTGCAAACACAATATGAAGAGGCCCTATGAGCACATTTAAAGATAGGTTGGCTTCCCTTTGGCCTGGTGAGCGACAGGCCAAAATTGCAGCAGACATTGACATGACTATGGCGGGATTTAGTAGGATATGGCATGAAGGCGGCTTGCCTAAGGCAGATACACTCAAAAAAATCAAGTTATTGAAAGGCTGTAGTTTGGATTGGCTGTTGACAGGTGAAGGTGATCCTTTTCCTGAAGGCGCTCAGCAACAAACAGCGGTGGCCGATACATTGGGCAATCCTGTTGATGCCGATGATTTTGTGTACGTTCCTCGTTACGATATAGAAGCTGCAGCCGGTCATGGACGTTTAGCTGAACATGAGCGCCCTTTGTTTACCATGGCATTTAGACGAGACTGGATACACCAAATGGTTAGCAATCGACCGAGTGGGTTATCCGTGATTTCGGTGAAGGGGGACTCTATGGAAGGTGTGCTTAATGATGGTGATACCATATTGATTAGCGAGGTTGATGGCGTTAGCCGTGATGGGCTTTATGTCCTGCGTATTAATGATAATTTATTGGTAAAACGATTGCAGTTGATGCCGGGTAATATGATTAATGTGATCTCCGCCAATGAAGCGTACCCCAGTTTTGAAATTAATTTGAATCAAACCGAAGACCATGTCCAAATTATTGGCAAAGTGGTGTGGTTTGGGCGGTATTTATAAGTCAAATGGCAGATAGCAGGCAAAATTGTTTGAATGTTCCTAATGCATTGGTTTTTAATGTTAATTATTTTATGATATGTTGCGGTTCATTTGTATTGAGTGCAGTGATGATTATCAACTGAGGTGTTGATGGTAAGACATTTTCAGGCAACCTTTGAAATCACACTCATCATGCGAGCAGTTTGCCTACAGGTGAAATGGTGTCATGGTTTTCAATGTGGTTAATCAACTTATTGGAGTTTATTGGTGTCTATTGAAAAACCGCTCTTATTTGAAGAGCGGTTTTTTGCCACACTTGATGCGCAATCTTTAAGAAGCAAGTTTGTGGTCAGTTGGGGAATCACTGCCATCGCTCATCAACCATTGAGGTTGTGCACCGGTTTCAATTACTGCTTGGTTTACAATAACTTTTTTAACGCCTTCTTGATCGGGTAAGGCATACATGGTATCGGTTAGCGCGTGTTCTAAGATGGAACGCAGGCCGCGAGCCCCCGTTTTGCGGGCCATTGCCAGTTTGGCTATGGCGCGTAGTGCAGAAGGCAATATCTCTAATTCAACGCCTTCCATGGCAAAGAGCGCCTGATACTGTTTGATTAACGCATTTTTGGGCTCAGTAAGGATATTGATTAAGGCTTCTTCGTCTAATTCGGCTAAAGTGGCGATGATAGGCAATCGACCAATCAGCTCAGGGATGAGGCCAAATTTAATCAAGTCTTCTGGTTCTACCGTTTCAAAAAGCGCACTGATGTCGGCATCCTCGTCTTTACTGTGTACCGAAGCGCCGAAGCCGATACCACCTTTTTCTGTGCGCTGTCGGATGACTTTTTCTAAGCCGGCAAAAGCGCCACCGCAAATAAAGAGAATATTGGTGGTGTCGACATTGATGAATTCTTGATTGGGGTGTTTGCGGCCACCCTGCGGCGGTACCGATGCCACGGTGCCTTCAACCAGTTTTAATAAAGCCTGTTGTACACCTTCGCCTGAGACATCACGGGTAATAGAAGGATTGTCACTTTTGCGTGAAATTTTATCAATTTCATCAATGTAAACGATGCCTTTCTGTGCTTTTTCAACATCAAAATCGCATTTGGCCAACAATTTGGTGATGATTTGTTCCACATCTTCACCCACATAGCCTGCCTCAGTGAGTGTGGTTGCATCAGCCATGACAAATGGCACATCCAATTTTCTCGCCAAGCTTTGCGCCAACAACGTTTTGCCGGAGCCAGTGGGGCCAATCAACAAGATATTCGATTTTGACAGCTCCACATTATTGATGTTGTGGGGTTGGCGCAAACGTTTGTAGTGATTGTATACCGCCACCGCCAATAATTTTTTGGCCGATTCCTGCCCAATTACATACTGATCCAAATTGGCCACGATTTCAGCCGGCGTAGGCAAATGTTGCTCACCCTCTGCCAGTGTTACGTCGGTTTCTTCATCTGGGTTGCGCAGCATGGTGCTGCACGTGTCCACGCATTCATTGCAAATCAAAGCGTGTTCGCCTTCAATCAGGTTTTTGACTTCATCTTCGGCCTTGCCGCAGAATGAACAATATCGGGTGTTTTTACTCATGTGTTTGTTCTATCCAGTTAAAATCCGACAGCTTCAGATTGGCAGCTATCCAAGGAAGTTGCCTGAAAATCTTTTTTTATTGAAGCTGTTAATGCTGAAATTAAGCATGCCAGTATAGACACTTATGGCGTCTGCTTCAAATGTAATCTGCTGCTTTTGGCCGCTTGAATTCCTTTTGATAAAGCGATAAATAGCCCAATGTAACTGGTCTTATTTGTTTGCTTTTGTGCTTAATACAAGGTTTAAAAACGGGTTTTTACATTTGTTTTCTTTACAAGGAAATTGTTTTTACCGACAATCAGGTCACTTTATAAGTGGAAGATCGGTTGGTTGAACTTGCCACAGCATGTTTTTCAAAGCAGCGTGCAGTGACATGATTTTCATCGGTAACCGTATCCAGCTCATCGGCCACACAAGTTAAAGGAAACACAATGAAATATGATTTGTGCCAATTGAGGCAATTGTCAGGAGTTTGCTTACTGGGTGCTGGCTTGCTGTTGTCCATGCCAGCGGTTGCCGATGATTTGGACGTTTTAGGGCGCTTTATTGAGCAGAATCAGGTAACTCCTGTTGACCCCATTAGTTCTTATTCCCGCAGTAACAATGTATTGGAAGAACGGGCGCAAGTGGCAGGCCCGCTGCTTAGCTCTCAGTCTGCTTTGATTATGAATAGCCGTACGGGCGAGATCCTATACCAAAAAAACATCAACCAAGTGCGTTCGATTGCGTCTATTTCAAAATTGGTGTCGGCCATGGTGGTTTTAGATGCCAATCAGAATATGAATGAACCCATCACCATTACTGATGCAGAAATTGATCGTTTGAAAGGAACCGGTAGCCGCTTGTCTGTGGGGACCACCTTGAGTCGGCGAGAGTTGCTGCATATTGGGTTGATGAGCAGTGAGAATCGCGCCATCCACGCTTTGGCGCGGACATACCCGGGTGGCATGCCCGCATTTGTGGCGGCGATGAATCGTAAAGTGCAAAGCCTTGGCATGGTCAACTCGCGCTTTTATGAACCCACTGGGCTAGATCCGAGGAATGTATCAACTGCACATGATTTAGGCAGCTTGGTGCGTGCAGCTGGCCAATATTCGATGATTCGCCAGTTTACGACCGATAATTACGGCTCGGTATACACCAGTGTAGGCAAGCAGCAGGTCTACCATAATTCCAATGCACTGGTTCGTGAAGGTGCCTGGCCCGTGACGTTACAAAAAACGGGGTATATTCGAGAAGCCGGACGCTCTATGGTGGTGCAAACGACCATGCAAAATCAGCCTGTGGTGATTGTATTGCTCAATTCACCGACTTCAGCCACCCGTGTAAATGACGCTCGCAGTGTGCGCTCATGGATGCTGACACGCAGCCAGAGCCTGTAATCGAGATTTTTGGGTTGTACCAATTAAAACCGCCCTATAGGGCGGTTTTTTCAGGCAGCCTAAGTTGCTCATTAGTCTTCTAGACAGCCAGTGTTTTTGTATAAGGTGAACAAAGGCACGCCTTCAGTGCGTATTTTCTCACCGCCAGATAAATCAGTGAACTCAATAATGGCAGCGGCCTCAACCACTTTCGCGCCCAATTTATGGATGAGATTGACACCAGCCAACATGGTGCCGCCCGTGGCCACCAAATCATCCACCAGTAAGACTCGGGTACCCGGTTTAACGGCATCGGTATGCATCTCGATGGTGGCGTGGCCATATTCCAAGGCATAGCTTTCGGCCACAGTAGTGAACGGCAGCTTGCCCTTTTTGCGAATGGGGACAAACCCTACATTTAATTGATAAGCCAATGCTGCACCGATGATAAACCCACGGGCATCCAATCCGGCCACTACGTCAATACGTTGATCCATATAGCGATACACCATCAAGTCCACCAATAAGCGGAAGTATTGTGGGCTTTGCAATACGGGTGTGATGTCATGGAATAAAATACCTTCTTGTGGCCAGTTCGGGATTTTACGAATTTTTGCGGCCAGTGCGTCAACGCCCATGACTTCCGGGTGGGTGAGCATGATTTTTCCTTTGGCAATGAGTGGGATGGAGGGTTGCCTGAAACCGTGAAAAAGGATTAAGAACCTCACTGATCGGCGGTTGCGAGCGCATCATAGCACCAAACCGTCTTTCAGGCAGCCGCCACAACAAGGCTTTTTGGTACAATGAGAATATTCTTGAATTCAGCTTCAAAGCACAGGTTGAACATATGGTCACCACCGCTGATATTGCCCATACAGATGCGCTTTCCTCTGATAACCGTGTCTGGCTAGATCGCTATATTGCTGCTCAAGCAGATGAGGTCAAAACCATGTTGACGCATGCGTGGGCATTGGTTCAGGCGCATTATCCGAATGATGCGTGCACACCATCTGGTGAGCCAGTACTAGCCAATGTGCTGGCCGCAGCCAAAACGGTGGCTGAAATGGATTTACTGAATGATGCCGTGGCCGCTACCTTGCTTTTGGATATGCCCAATTATGTATCTGATTGGCGTCTTGAAGTAGAAGCGAAATGTGGCAAAAGTGTGGCGCAATTGGTTGCGGGTTTGGACCAAATCCAAAAATTAACTCAATTTGTACGCGTAGATCAGCTCAATACTCAGGAAGAACGGCAGCAACAAGCCGAGGCCATGCGCCAAATGTTGCTGGCCATGGTTACGGATATCCGTGTCGTCTTGATTAAATTGGCCCTACGTACCCAAACCATGGTGTATTTGGCCCATGTTGCCGATGAGGAATTGAAGCGGCGCATTGCCAAGGAAACCATGGATGTATTTGCGCCTTTGGCCAATCGTTTGGGTGTGTGGCAGCTCAAATGGCAGTTGGAAGATTTGGGTTTTCGCTATCAGCATCCAGAGGAATACAAGCGCATCGCGAAGCTACTGGATGAAAAGCGAGTGGAGCGTCTGGAATACATTGATCATTTTGTTGATACCATCAAAGAGCAATTAGATAAGCTCAACCTGCATTTTGAAGTGGCTGGGCGGCCCAAACACATCTATTCCATTTACCGCAAAATGGTGAAGAAGAAACTTGATTTTGATGGCCTGTACGACATACGGGCGGTACGTATTTTGGTGGATACAGTGCCAGAATGCTATGCCACGCTCGGTGTGGTGCACAGTCTGTGGCAGCCGATCCCGGGTGAGTTTGACGACTATATCGCCCACCCCAAGGCCAATGATTATCAGAGTCTGCATACCGTGGTGGTGGGTCCTGAAGACAAAGGCGTGGAAGTGCAGATACGCACCTTCGATATGCACCGATATGCCGAATTTGGGGTAGCCGCGCATTGGCGCTATAAGGAAGGTGGGAAGGGCGATTCTGCGTATGAGCAAAAAATCGCTTGGTTGCGGCAATTGCTCGATTGGCGCGAAAACATGGCCGAATCAGATCGTGAAGATTTGGCCAGTGCCTTTCAAACGGAATTATTCAATGACACCATTTATGTGCTCACCCCTCATGGCAAGGTATTTGCCTTACCTGCCGGAGCCACGCCCATTGATTTTGCTTATGCGCTGCATTCCGATTTAGGCAATCGTTGCCGCGGCGCCAAGGTGGATGGCCAAATTGTGCCGTTATCGACACCTTTGGAAAATGGGCAGAGAGTGGAAATTATTGCTGCGAAGGAAGGTGGACCTTCTGTTAATTGGTTGCATGATGGGTGGGTTAGGAGCAGCAAAGCCATAGGGAAAATCCGTTCCTATATTCGCCAGCAAAACACCGATTCGGTGCGTGAAGAAGGTAGGCATCTGCTGGAAAAACAGTTGGCCAAGATTCAACCGAAGCCTAATCTGCATAAGCTGACAGAAGAGTTGGGCTTCGACAAAATAGACGATGTTTATGCCGCGCTAGGACAGGGTGAATTGTCTGCCCGTGCTATTCAAAAAGCGGCTGGGGCACTGATTGAGCCACCACCGCCGCAGATCAGTGAAGCCAGTTTGGTGAAACAGAGTAAAATTAAGGCGAGCTTAAGTGGCATTTTGGTAGATGGCGAATCGGGTTTGTTGACCACCTTGGCCAAGTGCTGTAAACCAGCACCGGGTGATGATATTGTGGGTTTTGTTACCCGAGAAAGAGGCGTCTCTATCCACCGTAAAAATTGCCCTTCCTTCCAACATTTGGCGCAATTGACGCCTGAAAAAGTGTTGCCGGTAAGTTGGGCATCGCAACAAGACAACCAAGTTTTTGCCATTGACATTGAAATCAGGGCGCAAGATCGGGGAGGGCTTTTACGTGATGTGTCAGATGCGCTGGCCCGCAATAAATTGAATGTCACGGCGGTGCAAACCCAATCTAAAGATTTGGAAGCATTGATGCGTTTTACTTTGGAAGTGCGCCAGGTTAATGACTTGCCCCGGGTGTTGGCGAGCTTGGGTGAAGTCAAAGGAGTATTGACGGTCACGCGTTTGTAACGGCGAAACTCAGGCTGTTGGCCTGTTTCAGGCAGCCTTTTATGTGGTTTCGGTGATAAGGTCAAGCATATTTGGATTGGCTGTACCTCATGTGTTATATGCTTCATGCTGTTTTAGTGTGGTGCTGGTGAAGCCATAAATTCATTTCTTTAACCATGGCATAATGATGACCGAATTCGATTTTATTCGTCAACGTAGGTTTTTACAGTATTTATAAAAACTCAATTTAATATTCAATTAATTGAAAATATAATAATAGCTATTTAGTGTCCTATAGCGTCTATTGGAATCTGTTTACATCAAACAATTTTAGCGGTATGTTTTGCGGTATGATTTTGACTGAATTACACCATGCCTAAAATTATTCTGCCGCTGTCTGCCGCCAAGATTCGCAACACCAAACCCACTGCCAAAGTTCAAAAGCTGAGAGATGGTAATGGCCTGATGTTGGTTATTCACCCTCATGGCCGCTATGTGTGGGTATTTGAGTGGAAAGACGGCGACAAGTACCGCTCATTGACTTTGGGCGACTACCCCCAGTTTTCACTTGCTGAAGCCAGAGATTGGCGAGAAAGCATCCGTGGCCGTTTGGCGCGTGGTTTGTCTGCTGAAGAGAAAAATGCCAGCTTCCATGCTGTCTTTGATGAATGGTTTGCCCGATGGCAGCCAACCGTTACCGAAAAATACGCGGCTCAGATACGGCGATCTATTATTAAAAACATCATGCCGTCATTGGGTGAAATGGAAGTAACCGAGATTAGGCGTGTAGACGTGGTGAATGCTTTGCGGGTTTATGAATCCCGTGGCGTGCTGGCTTATCTTCACCAGGCTAAATTTGCCATCAAACAATGCTTGGACTATGCCGTGAACAGTGGCTATTGCGAGTACAATTTTGCCGCCAATCTGGGCAGAGGTACATTCAAGCCACATCAAAAGACCCATTTCAGAGCCTTGCCGCCCGATGGCTTACCAGAGCTCATCCAACAAATTGAGACCAAATTATCAGGCACAACCCAGTTATGCGCGTATTGGCAATTAATGACCATGTGCCGTCCCAGAGAAGCCGCAGAAACGCGTTTTGACGAGTTAGACTTGCAGACAGGGCTATGGGTGCTGCCGATAGAGAAAACGAAGCGTAGACGGCTTAGCGGGGCAGCAAACCATGTTGTGCCATTGGTGCCGCATCTACTAGAGCTATTGGAAGAGATTAAGGCAATCAATTTCAATGGCGAATATTTATTTGATGGGTATGGAAAGGCACCACACATTTATCGAGAATCAGTAGGGCAAGCAATGAGGCGTGAGGGCTTTAATACGACGGCACACGGCTTCAGAGCATTGGCACGTACCTATCTAAGGGAAACCCGCCAATTTAGCCATGACGCGTTGGAAATGTGCCTTAGCCACGCGGTAGGCGATGCTACCGAGCGGGCATACAGTAGAAGTTTGCTACTGGAAGAACGGCGCGAGATTCTGACCTACTGGACGGATGTTATTTGGAAGCTAAGGCTGGGTGAGAAATCAAATAGGGTGATCTTCTAAACACGACCCACTATATTCTTCTGAAGTAATTTCCAGTACTCAGGCAATTAATTCTGTGAATCATCATCTAGATTGATGAATGCATATGGTTGATCTGGTGATTGTCTCCCAATAAGGGTACCTGACGGTACGTATTTATTCGCGGCTATATACTCTGCGCATATATCCATCCATTCTTTCATTATTTCCGCTGATATACCTTCTTTCCAACATTCTAGTATTGCATTTATCAGATCACGAAATCTAAAACAATTTAAAACGTCTGTTGTTTTAGATGATATTACATCGTGCATTGTCCTATCTAAGCTAGTCCAAAGTGATTTAGGTTTACTTTGAATTTCAGATAGATATTCGTCATATAGCTTTATATTATCAATTCCCCAACCGGTATTAGATCGGTACTCGCCATCAAATTCAGGTGAGATATCGAAGAATGTTGGCAGTGATTGTACAAAGAAATTAAATGGCTCAACGTCAGGACGAATGAAATAAATTAAAGGTTTTCCGTCAAAAATAACATTTGCGCTTGTATAAGCAATACAAAATTCTACTGCCTCATTAAGGCTTGTTCCTCGATCCTGAGCAAGCATTTCAATCGCTTTTTTATATCGCGGCCTTAAAGATACAGTCATTCTAGTTGGGGTTTCTCCGGGGTAAGCCTTTGGCCTACCAAGTTTTTTTTGGGACATACAGCCTAATCCATTTAATTTAATCATTAGTGGTGCACAAAGTATTGCACAGCATCCGAAAAATGTATATAGTGCCCTTGAGTGCATTATTTAATGCACCATTAATGTAATATAATTAAAAAGGTTTTATATGGAAAATCAAAAAGCAATCGAAGCAACGCCGCAGTTACCTGATGACTGCGTTTACTGGCCGATTGAAACACTGGCCAGCGGTGTGGTGCACATGGGTCGCAATGCCATTTATCAGGCGATTAAGAATGACGGGTTCCCTGCGCCTTATAAATTCGGTGGTCGCCGCAGCTTGTGGAAGAAAACCGAGGTATTGGAGTGGATGCGCACCCGTCCACAGGGTGTTTCTGGCTGGAGTGTAACGAAAGGAAAGGTGGCTTAAATGAACATCATTGCAACAGTAGCAGTACCCATGGGGGAAATGGACACCAAGTGGGTGCCATTGGGCATCTACCAAAACGAGGCAGACGCAACAGCAGCAGTGCGCGACTACACTGCCAACAATGATTATGACGCGTGGACGCTGGTTAGAGATTGTGCCGCCAGTCAACCATTTTATGACCGATTGAAACAACGTTTGGAGGTGGCAGCATGAATAAGAAATACGACGCAGTGGCTTTGTTTGATGCTATGTACGGGAACAAATGCAATTTGGAATGGCTAGGCTCATTATTTGAAGCTATTAAGCTAGCCAGTAAGGACGATCGGCCAATTACCGTCCAGCAATTGGCCGAAATTGGCGAGTTTTTGACCGAGACGCTTGGCCCATGTGATAGCGAAATAAAGGAAGTAGAAGCAGCCATAGAGGCTGATAACAAACGTAAAGGATTAGACGCATGAACGCATTGATTGAACTGCAATACCAAGGCAGCACGATACTTGCCGATGACAAAGCATGGTTTTCTGCTACGGACGTTGCTAGACCATATGGCAAGCGTCCAGTTGATTGGCTTAAAAATCCTGAAACTGAGCGTTATGTTGATGCACTGTGCAGAAAATATGAAGTGAGAAAATCTCACTTCATAAAAACCAGCAAAGGACGCGGCAAGAATGGCACATGGTTGCACCGCAAGTTGGCAATCCCATTTGCACGTTGGCTTGATGTGGATATGGCTATCTGGCTGGACGAGAAGCTAGAAGCGATCATATTTGATGGGCAGCAATGGCAGCAGAACCGTGTAGAAGCGTCTAAAAACTTTCGGATGGTATGTGACGCCTTGCATGACCGATACGTGGCTGAAACTGGCCAGAAACCGCGGCAATACGCCTATATCAATGAAAGCTGTCGGATTAATAAAGCGCTGACTGGTAAATGGGCAAAACTGGACCGAGAGAAGTTGACGCAAAAGCAGCTTGATATGCTGGATAGTGTGCTGTGCTATGACCTAGGGCTAATTACCACAGGATGCCGAGAACGGGAGCGTGAGGCGCGATTGGCTTTGTTTGTAATGACTAGGCTTGGAGGCGGATTTTATTTAGAAAAGAAAACAGCGTGAAAACCGGTAAGTAAACACGCTGAATCTAAGATGATGTAATATTAGAAGCGAGGTTGCCGCCTCGCTTTTTTCCACACTATATACGGGTAAGATTTTATCTTATGTCTAATGATATTTCAATCAAGCCAACGCAATTTGGTATTGTTCCTGCACAATTATTTAATGACGTAATTGATAATCTTGGTTTGGATTATGCCATCTGTTTGCTGATATTGGCAGCGGGCACCAAGATACAAAATCATTGCTATATTGCTAAAACAAACTGGGCCAGTACTTCTATTGCTCGTTATACAGGGATTGCTCAGCGTCGGGCACAAAATATGCTCACTAAAATGGCTGAGGATGGATTCATTACTAACGAAAACGCGTCTGCAAAACGGCCTACATATTGTTTAAATTTCGATAAAAATGACTACTTAATTCACTTCCCTATATCTTTATTTTCCGATATCAATGGGAATGGCAGTGCATTGGAAAATCTAAGACTTGGTAGGAAAAAAGATGCCATAAAATTATTGATTAATCTCTACAGATACCAAGATATGGGCTGCTTTGGTGGTATTGACCCCAAGATTGCCTCATGTGAATCAGCCGGCACTCATATTTCCTCTTTGGGTGGTTCTATACAGTATTATCATCTAAAACATTTTTTTATACCTGCTTTGGCACATACAAGAATGGATCATGAGATACATAAAATACTTAAGGACAAGAGTTGCGACAAATTTTGGGATTCGTTCCACATATTGCAACAGTTTAATTTAATCGATAGTGGATTATATGTTTTTGAAAGTAATGATGAAAACGCTGAATTAATTCTTCCTATTTCTGATTCTAATCTATCCGATACCCATGGATTTTTTGATTTAGCAGTTGATTGCCTTAGCTATTTGTATCACGACAAGTTGAACCAGGTAGAATGTGAACAAAAGACTAAGGTAAAAGTCATTTCATACATTGAAAATATAAAACACAGCGAATCTACCGCTAGGCGAGTTTTTAGGCTTCATTATAGGATCAACAACGAGCCGGAAAGGGAATGGTTCAACACTATGAGAAAGGCGAATGAAAACGCTCATGAGGTAACCACAAACATCTGGGAAAAGTGGGAAAAGTGGGAAATTTAAACTATGAATTGTAAAGAAAGTACTCTATCAGTTATTTCAGTTTTTTCAGTTCTATCAGCTTTATCAAAATAAAAGAAATAATACATGCATGCAATGGGGGTTGCAAAAGAGCATGAGAATGCATGAAAACTTGCTAATTTGAATGTGTTTGAAACACTTGAATGTGTAGGTGAACGTGAAGATATTGCACTAATGCTGAGTGCAAAAACCCAAAATGAGACTATGGGAGACCCAAAATGGGCTAATGGTGAACCCAATTTGGGCTGATGCCATATTGCTGAAACCGCAAACAGCGCTGAGAGCAAACAGCGCTGAGAGCAAACAGCCTGATGGGCAATATGGGTGGTGGGTAAATGACTATAGCCCTGAATCAGTGACAACCGTCCCGAATCAGTGACAACCGTCCCGAATCAGGACAGTCCCGAATCGGTAACAACGTACCGAATCAGTACACCATCCAAATCTGGATTGGCTATCAATCATTCCCGTTGGCTCACTTTTGAGCTTACGTTAGCCCACTTTTGGGCTTACGTGGAAAATCAAGGTATTGGGCGAAGCTTCAGAAAGTGAAGGTGCAACATCTGCATGTGCAGAATCTGCATGTGCAAGATATTCACTTTCACTTAGGCGAAAAATTTCCACACGGAGAATTTCCGCCTTGGCTTGCATGTCAAAACGACACGACCGTGTCAAAACAACATGTGTCAAAACAACACGACCGTGTCAAAACAACACGCTAGCCCGTGTCAAAACGATGCGCATCAAAACGATACGCTGAGGCGTATCAAATCAATACGGTTGTATCAAAACGATACGCTGAGGCGTATCAAATCAATACGGTTGTATCAAAACGATACGAACGTATCAAAACAATGCGGTGCTCCGTCTGGTTTCCATACGCTCGTCTGGTTTCCATACGCGTTGCAAAACGCCACGACCGTGGCAAAACGCCACGACCGTCGGAAATTCCAACGCTGACCAGTACCAAAAAAGGGGATGCCTCGGAAAACGGTACCAGTCCCGAAAATGGGGACGGGTTGCATTATCTTGTGACTACCCCTATTATGTATATACAAATTGTATATACAAGAATATTTAACCATGTTAGAAATCGCACCCAGTATTGA
>NZ_LQXR01000025.1 GCF_001590725.1 Snodgrassella sp. CFCC 13594
GTATTCGTTGATGGACAATGGACGATGACAGCAGAATCGGAAGCACAAAAAGCATCTGAAGAAGCATCAGCAAAACAGCAACAAATCATCGAACTGCTTAATAAAGCGGCTCAAAAAATCAGCGAATATCAAGATTTGATTGATTTTGCCGATTCTGAAGAAGAAACGGCTACAGGTGAGGCTGGGTACAAAGCGTGGCGTCAATACAGAGCAGCATTATTGAAGTATCAGAAAGGCTTGATTACAGATAAGCCAACCGCCCCCGAATAATAGACATAAATAATGGAAAGACGGCGACGTGCCGATACGGGCACACCGCACGTTCCCTATATTAGGAGTTAGCGATGCTAAAAATAGTGCATGTCGTCATTTGTGCGGCATTTGTACTTGCGGGCTGTGACGAACAGCCAAGCGCAGGGACATTACAACAGCGAGAGGCGCAGACGATAACAATCGGAAAAAATGACAGGTTTACAGTCAAGCGTATTCAAATTATTAATGATGGCATGGCTTACAACGGTGAGCGCGGTATTTATCTTTTAAGTGATAAAAAAACCGGCAATGAATATGTTGGCATTTCCGGAATTGGGATCAGCGAACTGGGTAGCCATTCACAATCAAGGCCAAAAGGAGTAAGTACAGTTTCTGACGAACGATAGTAAGACGGCGACGTGGCCAGTGCGTGAACACTAACCACGCCCCTCAGCAGATACAGCCTGCATTGGAAAGCCGCCACCTGTACAGGCAGGCGGATTCATGCTTGGTTTTACTATTGATAACGAAACAAAAATGATACATAATCCATTTAACACTACAAACTTGAATGGATAAAGAAATGGATGTGGATTTTAATCAGGTAAAAATTGATGTTATAGATTCCTTAGGTGGGCGAGATGGTGCATTTGAAATTCAAGAATCTTTGGAAACTGATTATGAAAAATTTATAGGTAATTATGAAGCTAGTTATGATTGTGATAGTCGTAAAATTGCTAGTAATACACTTGGGCAAAACATTCAAAATCAATTGAAAATATCAGTTTTAGAATTTTTTAAATCTCGAAAATTAAGTTACAAGATATTTCAAAACTCGACAGGAAATTATAGTTATCCTGTAGCTATTCAGGATAAATTAGTCATAAGTTTTGCCGTTAATCAAAATACAAATTGGCAAAACTGTGAATATTTTAAGAATCTAGCAGTGTCGTATAACGAATGGTTAAACCCAGTAATAGAAGATATGTTTAGCCCACCCCTTGAACAAGCTAGAGGAAAGCTTTTTTGCATACTGGTAGCAAATATTTTTGATAAAAAATTGATCGGGCTAGAAATAATTATTCCGACTTCTGAAGATTTGAAATACGCTGTTTGTAAGTTTTCTTTGGTTGAAGCAATAGAGGCTTATGACTTAAGTGTTGGTAATAAATTTAAACCGAGAAAAAATGTTGCATACAAAAAGCCAAAATTAAAAAAGAAAAATAATGGTTAAAGGCTTAATTTTAATGAGGTTAGTACTATGAAAGTTGGAATTACAGATTTCATACCTGAAAAACTAAGAATTGCGAGAGAGATAAGAGGTTACAATCAAACCCAATTAGAAGCAATATCCGAAGTATCAAAAGCTACTATTTCAAAATGGGAAAATGGCGAGCAGTCTCCAAGCTTTGCTAATCTTGAAAAAGTAAGTTCTGCTTTAAATTTTCCAATGGGATGGTTTATCGACTCAGAGGAGATTCAAGACAACGCAGCCTATTTTTTTCGAACACTTAAGCGTAGTACTCCAGTATTTCGCAATATAGCGAAAAGTAAGCTTTTGGTGGCCTCCATCATAAAAGAAAAGCTTGATAACTGGCTAGAATTCACCCCATTAGATATTCCGACCGACATTTATGTAGAAAATTATAATACGCTTTCTAGCCAAGATATTGAAAATATTGCGAATCAATGTAGAGAATATTGGCAATTGGGATTAGCTCCTATATCAAACATGATTGAACTATTAGAGTCTATTGGTGTGGTTGTAGTAAAAGATAATTTGGGAAGCAGTGACATAGATGGTGTTTCAAATTGGTTTCAAAATACCCCTTACGTCTTTTTGGCTGCAGACAAAGAAAATACTCCGAGGAGCAGGTTTGATGCTGCTCATGAATTAGCTCACATAATTCTACATCGGAATATCCCTAATAATGAGTATGATTATACAGTTCCAAATTTAAAGAAGAATGAGAAAGAGCGCCTTAGAAAAAACTACGATTTAATTGAAAAACAAGCACACTTATTTGCGTCAGCTTTTTTGATGCCGGCCGAAAGCATTTCATACCATCTTACATACCCTTCTTTGGAAAAGTTATTGGTCTTAAAAAGAAAGTGGAAAGTTTCAGTTATGGCACTAATTATGCGGGCAGGTTCATTAAAATTAATTAGTGATGATAAGAAAGCACAACTTTTTAAAAACTACTCCGCCCGTGGATGGAGGACTAAAGGAGAACCGTTAGATGAGGTTTTTTTGCCCGAGTATCCTCAACTTTTTTCAGATGCTATTGATGTCTTGGTTTCCGAGGGAGGCTTATCTGTGGACGGATTAAAAGATATTTTTAACTTGTCTAATCAGGATATTTCAAGCCTCTGTAATTTGCCTCAAGGTTTCTTTGAAAAAAAATCAAAAATCATCCGCTTCAGAAAATAGAAAAATAATATTTTTAATGTAATTAAATGCCTACTGGAATATTCAGTGGGTCGTTTGATTTTTATAATTTAGAAATTAATTCATGGCACAAATAGCCTATTTTTAAACAGGCTATTTGTGCCATGAATCCTGCAAAATTATAAACTGCGGCTATGACATAAAAAATGCAAATCTGTGACAAAACTGCCGCCGACTTACACTTAGTGCGCCAACTTTCCATCATTTCATTTCACAGACTGGTATTGCAGGATAGTACTTTTGCTAAAGTTGGCAGCTGGCTGCAATTTGATTGAGCTCGGTTTCTAAGAACCATTGTCTCGTTCATTTAAGCAAAATAACCATACCCTGAGTATACAAGCATTGGCATTTAAGTATGTGCTCCTTATATAAAACGTGCACATTCATTATGGCGTTTTAAAAGGCATTGGGGCCCAGGTCATTAAACCTTGTTTGATTAGAAGCGATAACACCCAGTCGCAGCGGGATATTAGAGCAGATCATCCCACTGCGATGATTCAATGAATGACATTGGATCAATTGATTAGTCAATTTTCGGATGTTTGTCGGCCAAGTGTTGCCGTTTTTCTTGAAGAGACTCAATTTGCTGGTCTATGTTTTCGATGCGTTCTTCCAAATTATCATGGTATTCAACCAATAATTCTTTTGCTTCCGCTTTATCACTGGCCATGGGTAGCCCGCCCGTTAATGGTTTATTGGCCACTTCTTTAATGGTGCAAGCAACAATCACGCCGAGTATCCCAAATACCATCAGGTAAACAGCAGGAATATATAAAATCCCTGTGTATTCAACCAAGGCTGAAGTGATTGGTGGCGTCAAACCGGCAATAATGATTGAGATGTTAAAGGCCGTGGCTAAACCACCATACCGAATAGCTGTTGGAAACAAAGCGGGCAGTGTAGATGCCATGACACCCAGCATGGCATTTAAAGATAAGGCCATAATCAGTAGTCCAACAAAAATAGAAATAACGTTGTCTGAGGCAATTAAATAGAAGGCTGGTATAGACAAAAAGACAAATGACAAGCTACCCATAAAAATAAAAGGTTTTCTGCCGACTTTATCACTGAGCCATCCAACAACGGGTTGGACAAACAACATCCCTATCATCACTGCCAATATAATCAATACGCCATGAGAGGCATCGTAGCCGAGATTATGGGTGAAATAACTGGGTAAATAAGTCAGAATCATGTAGTAAGGCACATTGGTTGCCACCACCAATCCCACACAAATCAATAGACTGCGTTTATGCGATTTAAAAATACTGGCAAAACCATTTTCTTTTTTTGTGGTGCTGTTTTGTTGCGATTCGTTGTGTGCTTCAAAGACGGGCGTTTCATCCAAATGTTTGCGTAAATAAAGCCCAATAATGCCCAAAGGCAGTGCGATAAAGAATGGGATGCGCCATCCCCACTCTAAAAAGGCATTGGTTCCAGTTTGTGAATGAATGAATTCAACCAAGCCTGCGCCCAACACAAAACCCAGAATGGAACCGAAATCCAGCCAGCTACCCATAAATCCACGGCGCCGGTCAGGTGAATATTCGGCTACAAAAATTGCCGCGCCGGCATATTCGCCGCCCACAGAAATGCCTTGTAGAATTTTGAGTACCAGCAAAGTGATGGGAGCCCACACGCCTATTGAGCTGTATGCAGGAATTAATCCAATGGCGGCAGTGCTTAAACTCATCAAAATGATAGTGGTGGATAATATTTTTTGGCGGCCATATTTGTCACCCAATAGGCCAAACATAATTCCGCCGATTGGACGAAAAATAAAAGGAACTGAAAAAGTAGCCAGTGCGGCTATCATTTGAATACTGGGAGATGCATCAGGGAAAAAGACTTTGCCTAGGGCCCAAGCTACATAGCCATAAACACCAAAATCAAACCACTCAATCGTATTGCCAAAGGCTGCCGCCGTAATGGCTTTTTTTGTTTTTGATGAATCAATTATTGTAATATCATTAATTTGTACGGGATTATTTGCATTTAAATCTGCTTTAATATCAGACATCAAACCTCCTACTGGCTGTTGAACATGTATGCTTATTGTGTTTTGTATAAATAAATTAATTTATACAAACACAATAAGTCAATTAACATGTTATTGCCTTTACTTCTGAAAATCAAATTTAATTCTGGTTAAATGTATTTCTAATTGCGCATTTATTTCAATATTTGAATTTATATTGCCAAGTATTAATTAATTTATTTATAAAATATTTATCAATAAAATTGGTAAATATAAAATAATAAGCGGTATTGCTATTGATGAATCACCTTTAAATTTTCGGTGATTGGGGCGTTTGAGATTTTTATTTATATTGGCTGGTTAACTTATTTTTGATGATGTTGCTTGTATTTACGATGGCCTTATTCTATTTTCAGCAATTTCGGCATCTTGATGGGGGTGGTCACGCAATCATGTTACTTGGGCTTTGCAATCTGCATTTTATGGACGCAAAAACAGCTGTAGATTTTGATTTCTGGAATAACAAAATGTCACAATGTGTTCAAGAAAAGGGATTCAGCTCGTCAGGAATCAATCAGTAGGCAATATATTGCCGCAGTGTGGGGCTAAATCGGGGTGAGCTAAAACAGCCTTGAGCTGCGTTGTAGCGGTATATGCCAATATTGCGCACAGGATTGGGTTCGCATATACGTGTTTCAGGCAGACTTTTGGGCTGCCTGAAATCAAATGAGCGATTAATTTAAAAATTAAAACACAAATTTAGAAGGAGTGGGTGTTGCTGCGCTGTGTAGCGACGGAGCTACGGTTTCAAATAGCACTGTTTCATGAAAGGCATTGTTTTGTCGCACAAATAATTTGGCCAACATCACGGGTGCATCACCAATGATGGCCACCAAGCGCCCATTTTCTGGCAATTGGTCTAAAAGTGCTTGTGGCAAAACGGGAATGGAGCCGCCTACATAAACGGCACTGAACGGTGCATCAGACTTTACGCCAACCAAACCATCGCCGGTGTGATAATGAATGTTGGTGTAACCCAAGTCGCCTAATACAAATGCGGCTTGCTTTTGCTGCTCTGAGTCGATGTCGAATGTGGTGACTTGGCCTGCGAGTTTAGCCAAAATGGCGGTGGCATAACCTGACCCTGTGCCCACCTCCAATACATGATCACCTAAATTTAAATCTAAGCCTTGTATCAGACGAGCGGCCACTTTCGGTTCTAACATTTTGCCACCATTGGCCAAAGTCAATGTTTGGTCGGTATAGGCAATGCCTTGTTGTTGTGGCAAGACAAATCGTTCACGGGGGATTTCGCCCAAAACATCCAGTAAGTCAAAATTCAAAACGTCCCAAGGGCGAATTTGTTGTTCAACCATGTTGAAACGAGCGGTATTGAAATCCATGTCTGCTCCGAGTTATTTGGCTTATGCCGTCAATGCGGCTTGTGGTGTCTATTGCGCTTGTTTTGTAGGGCGCATGCAAAAATTGCATCAATTATAGAGTGTTTTGTGGCTGGACAATAGGGGTAGGTAGCATAGTTGTTATGGGAATTGAAATGCGTTACCCGTCTATTCTCACTGCGTGCTCTCGAAACATGACGCCAGAAAAATGGGTATTTCAGGCAACCAATACAAGGTTTACATTTCTTTGTTAGATTTTTAAATAGTTTGTTTTAATGGCACGTAGCCAGTCTCATGCTGGGCTTGGTTGAATTTACATTGTAAAAATACACAGCAATCTTGGGGTTTGGGCGATGGCGGTATTTGCGATTATCAGGAGCCCTTGCTAGGGTAAAGCCATGGACGGTGATAAGCTGGCATCCAGCCAGATCATTTCAAATCACCATTCGTTTAATGAACACAACAAAGGAGCTCAGCATGAATTGGGAACAAATTAGTGGTCAATGGCAGCAATTACAAGGCAAAGCACGCGAGCAATGGGGTAAATTGACCGATGATGATTTGCATGTGATTGCCGGTAAACGCGATCAACTTTTGGGTAAAGTGAAAGAGCGCTATGGGTATACCAAGGAACAAGCTGAAGAAGCCGTGCGTGAATGGGAAAGTAAACACGGTCTAAAATAGGCATTGAAGTTTGTTCAGCTTCTGTTTACCTAATAAACAAGGCTGCCTGAACATTCAGGCAGCCTTGTTTTTATTATTGCTCATGACTGTGTGCAATGGCGTAAACATGATGAAGAGAGTGGCATGTTTCGTCAGAACCACGCCTCAGCCTGAGGTGCTGCACCATGTTTGCATCGCTTGATGGAGAAGACGCATCAGGAAGTGAAGAGAAATCAGTATTTGGTCTCGCCGACAGGAATCGAACCTGTATTACACGCTTAGGAGGCATGTGTTCTATCCGTTGAACTACGGCGAGGTGGATGAGCTAATCAATTTTGGCTAAAGCAAGGGCTCATTATTTTATTTCTAAGCCAACCTCGCCACGGATTGCACAGCCAAATCGTGCATGGCTTGAGTGGTGTCATTGTCGGGTAAATCAGCCAAGCTCGCAATGGCACGGTCGACTGCTTGCTGCGCTTGTTGTGTGCAGTAGGCTAAGGCATCTGATTGCACCACATGGTCGTGGATTTTGTTGAAATAATTGCGATCGGCGTGTTCCAAAGCGTAGCGCACATCAGCAGCTGCTTCTGCGTTGCCCTGATTCATGAGGTAAATCAATGGTAGGGTGGGTTTGCCCTCAGCCAAATCATCGCCCACGTTTTTGCCAATTTGCTCAACGTCTCCAGAATAGTCCAAAATATCATCAATAATTTGAAACGCAGTGCCTACGTGCATACCGTAATTCTTCAATGCCAGTTCTTGTTGCGCATTGGCGCCCGCCAGAATGGCACCCACTTGTGCGGCAGCTTCAAACAATTTGGCGGTTTTGTATTGGATGACCTGCAAATAATCGGCTTCGGTGATGTCGATATTGCCGATGTTCATCAATTGCATCACTTCGCCTTCAGCAATGATGTTGGTGGCTTCGGCCATCACGCCCAAAATGTTCAGGCTGCCTGAACCCACCATCAACTGAAATGCGCGGGTATATAAAAAGTCACCCACCAAAACAGCTGCCGCATTGCCAAAAATATTGTTGGCGGTTTTGCGACCACGACGTAAATCACTTTCATCGACCACGTCATCATGCAATAAGGTGGAGGTATGAATAAATTCCACCATGGCAGCTAAGGAATAGAGTGGGTCTTGGTGATACCCCAGTGCTTTACCAGCCAAGATGGTGATGATGGGGCGCAACCGCTTGCCGCCGGCGCTGATGATGTATTGTCCGATTTGTGAAATCAAGGCCACTTCTGATGCCACGGCACGATTGATTACGACGTTTACTTTGCCCAAATCTTCTGGCAAGTGTTGTTGGAAATAAGGCAGATTGTCGAGCATGGGTGGTTTTCTGCAAAGACGGTGCCGCAAGCGGCCGCGTGCTGTTGTTGTGTCAAATAGAGACGATTATAACAGTATTGTTTTTGTGCTGCAGAAACGCTGATGTGGTGTGGGTGGTGTTGCTGCTAGCCTGATGCTTGTTTTTACATTCAATTTTTGACAAAAAACGCAATAGTCTATAAAATCGCGGATTCCACAATTTGATTGTGGGTGTTTAATCCAAATATCCTTATGGAGTTGAGTATGTACGCGGTCATAAAAACCGGCGGCAAACAATACAAAGTTGCTGTTGGCGAAAAATTGAAAGTAGAACAGATACCAGCCGAACTCGACAGCCAAATCGAACTGAATGAAGTTTTGATGATTGCTGACGGCGAAGCGGTGAAAGTGGGTGCGCCTTTTATCGAAGGTGCGAAAGTAACCGCTAAAGTGGTTGCCCATGGTCGTCATGACAAGGTGCGTATTTTTAAAATGCGCCGTCGTAAACATTACCAAAAACGCCAAGGCCATCGCCAAAATTTCACTCAAATTGAAATTGTGGCAATCGCCTAAATTGTTGAAGGAGTAAAAACATGGCACACAAAAAAGCTGGCGGTAGCTCTCGCAATGGTCGCGATTCTGAAGCCAAACGGTTGGGCGTAAAAGCCTACGGTAATGAACTGATTCCGGCTGGTTCTATTATTGTTCGCCAACGTGGTACCCGCTTTCATGCTGGTGACAACGTAGGCATGGGCAAGGACCACACGCTGTTTGCAAAAGTAGATGGTTACGTGGAATTTCGAATCAAAGGTGCGTTGAACCGCAAAACCGTGAATGTACGCCCGTACACCGGTGCTGACGAATAATTCGTTTACCAATATTGAATGGCCCTGTCGCTTTCGGCAGGGCTTTTTTGTGGATGGGCTGAGGGATGATGGCTTATCCTTTATAATGTGTTCATTATTTCGACATAATCATGTCTTTTCAGGCCGCCTAAGCGTTGTTTGGGCTGCCTGAAAAGACATGAAAGATGCAGACAGGTAAACAAATGAAGTTTATTGATGAAGCCAAAATTGAGGTGGTGGGTGGTCGCGGCGGCAATGGTGCAGCGAGCTTCCGGCGCGAAAAATTTGTGCCCAGAGGCGGCCCGGATGGTGGTGATGGTGGCCGGGGCGGCAGTGTGTGGGCCGTAGCCGATGAAAATACCAATACTTTGGTGGAGTATCGATTTGTGAAGCGGTACCAAGCCAAAAATGGTGAAAAAGGTCATGGTGCAGACCGCTATGGCCGTGGTGCAGATGACATTGAGTTGCGTATGCCGATTGGTACCGTGATTCGGGATGTCGATACCGATGAGGTGGTGGCTGATTTAACCCATCATGGTCAGCGTGTGTGCGTGGCCAAAGGTGGCAAGGGTGGTTTGGGCAACATCCATTTTAAATCGTCTGTGAATCGAGCGCCCAAACAGGCAACGCCGGGTGAAGAAGGCGAAATGCGCACGTTGATGTTGGAATTGAAGGTATTGGCTGATGTGGGTTTATTGGGCATGCCCAATGCTGGGAAATCAACGCTCATCAGTGCGGTTTCGGCTGCGCGGCCCAAAGTGGCGGATTACCCGTTTACCACTTTATATCCCAGTTTGGGGGTGGTGCGTTCGGATGAGAATCACAGCTTTGTGATGGCGGACATTCCAGGATTAATTGAAGGCGCTGCTGAAGGGGCGGGTTTGGGTCATCGCTTTTTGAAGCATTTGGCACGGACGGGCTTGCTGTTGCATGTGGTGGATTTGGCACCATTTGATGAGGGTGTTGATCCTGCTGCGGAGGCGCTGGCGATTACCCAGGAATTACATCAGTTTGACCCAGCTTTGTATGAGAAGCCGCGTTGGTTGGTATTGAACAAAATTGATATGTTGCCTGAAGAAGAGCGGGCAGCTAAAGTGGCTCAATTCTTGGTCGATATTGGCTGGGATGTGGCGAAGCCCGATGATGAATTTACTTTTGATGTTAGTACACCGCGTGTATTTGAGATCAGCGCGCTCACGCGCCAAGGTACGCAGGAATTGGTGCAGGCGATACAGCGCTATTTGGATGTGAAACGTGCAGAGGCAGAGCAAGCTGCGCCAGAAAATACAGATGAAATCAACGCTACCCATACCGACACTGATATTTTGAAGCCAGAATGAGTGGGATGGGAATGCATTCATAAGGAGATGAGCGATGAAATTCAAACAGGTTTGCTTATTGGCAGGAACGTTGGTTGCAGGGGCTTGTGCCTTGCCCAATCCACATGATGGCCGCAATGACTCTGTTGTTCCCGCTCAAGTTTTGCCCGTAGCGGATGACCATAATAGTGCCAATTCACTGGATTGGTCGGGTATATATCAGGGCGTTTTGCCATGCGCTGATTGTGCCGGTATCCGCACCACGCTCACGTTGAATGACAATTTAACCTATACCTTGGTGCAGCAGTATTTGGGCAGCAAAGTGGAGGACAAAGCGCAAGGCACATTTGTTTGGGATGGCGAAGGCCAAAAAGTCATCTTGGATGCAGAGGGTGACTCACGTCAATTTTTTGTGGGCGAAGGCTTTGTACAGCAATATTATGTGGATGGTACTGCACCAACAGGTTCTTTGGCTGCGGCTTATGTCATGAAAAAAATAAAATAGACCATCTATCTATTCGTTCACGTTAAAAATGGCGGGTAACCACCCAGGCTGCTTGAATTGATTCAGGCAGCCTTTTTTGGCGCTTAGTATTTATTTAAGTAATAAAAATCATTATTATTACTACTTTTTAGGGTGGTCACTAATGTCTGCATTGAGCACAGAGACCTTGCAAAATCAGGTTACGACTTTGTTGACGCGGCCGGGTTTGATATTGGCAACCACGGGCACACAGGGCGCAGCTCAGGCAAGCTATGCCCCTTTTATTTTTGTGGCCGAAGAAGGCGCTTTATTTGTTTTGCTGTCGGGCTTGGCACCGCATACGCAAAGTTTGCAACGCACTGGCGTAGCTGATGTTTTGCTGCTGCAGGAAGAGGCGCAAGTACGCAACGTTTTTGCACGGGCGCGTTTGAGTTATGCGGTTACAGTGCAGCCAGTAGCCAGTGATGAGGCTCTGCATGATGTAGTGTTAACCGCCATGAAAGCCAAACTGGGGGCGACTGTAGACGTATTACGCCAATTGCCGGATTTTGTGTTGTTTCGTTTGCAGCCTCAACAGGGCCGCTTGATCTTGGGATTTGGGCAGGCTTATGAATTTACACCAGGTCGACTGGGCCAAGCAGTGTGGCTGGGTGTGGATAAGCCAGTGGGCGTGGGTTAACTGAAATTCAAGCAGCCGTTATGAAGCGGCTTGGGTCAGCATCAGTAAATTACCGTACAATAGCGCTTTTGCACATTGGGTGGGTTGTCATGTGGAAGTGGCCGAAGCGGTTTTGGGTGATTGTACGCACGGTATACGCATTTGGGCTATTAAGCGTGGCGGCGGCGCACATTCGGCCGTTGTGGTTGCGACAGTTGCTGGTACATCTGCCTGCAGGTCAGCGACATGCAGAATTACCGCCCGCGGCGCGGCTGCGATTGGCACTGGAAAGCTTGGGGCCGATTTTTGTGAAATTTGGCCAGGTATTGTCTACCCGCCTGATTTGATTCCTGCTGATTATGCACGTGAACTGACGAAATTGCAGGATGATGTCCCGCCTTTTGATGGGAAAGTGGCTGTGGCGCAAATAGAAGCTGGTTTGGGTCAACCTATCGATGTGTTGTATGCCCGCTTCAACCCAGTGCCGGTGGCCAGTGCTTCGGTGGCTCAGGTGCATGAGGCTTATTTGTTTGATGATCAGGGTGGTGTGGGTCAAAAAGTAGCGGTGAAGGTCTTGCGCCCAGATATCCAGCGGGTTATCGATCAGGATTTGGCATTGATGCGTGTGGGCGCACGTTGGGTAGAGTGGTTGTTTGCCGATGGCAAGCGTTTGAAACCGCGTGAAGTGGTGGCCGAGTTTGACAAATACTTGCACGATGAACTGGATTTAATGAAAGAAGCGGCCAATGCCAGTTTGCTGGGTCGCCAATTTGCCCATAGCGCCATGTTGATTGTGCCTGCGGTTTATTATGATTATTGCGCACGCCATGTGCTTACCCTGGCGTGGATGGATGGCACACCAGTTGCCGACATTGCTGCGTTGCGTGCTCAAGGTATTGATTTGCCGCGATTGGCGCGCTATGGGGTGGAAATCTTTTTTACCCAAGTTTTTCAGAATGGTTTTTTTCACGCGGATATGCACCCAGGCAACATCATGGTGGCCGATGACGGGCGCTATATTGCCCTCGATTTCGGTATCGTAGGTACACTCACAGATTACGATAAGCGCTATCTGGCCATCAATTTTTTGGCTTTTTTTAATCGTGACTATCATCGGGTAGCCACGGCCCACATTGAATCGGGGTGGGTGCCTGCGGATACACGCGCGGAAGAACTGGAAGCCGCTGTGCGGGCAGTGTGTGAACCCATCTTTAATAAGCCGCTATCGCAGATTTCGTTTGGCTTGGTGTTGATGCGTTTGTTTGAAACCAGCCGCCGTTTTAATGTGGAAATTCAGCCTCAGCTGGTGTTGCTGCAAAAAACTTTGCTCAATATCGAGGGATTGGGGCGGCAACTCGACCCTGATTTGGATTTGTGGGCTACCGCTAAGCCGTTTTTGGTACGTTGGATGCATGATCAGATTGGCGTGAAGGCATTGTGGCGCAATATTCAGCAGGAGGCGCCAGATTGGGCGCAAATACTGCCTGGTCTGCCGCGTAAGCTCAGCATGTTGGTGGATGAAAAACGCCAGCAGGAAATGCGTGATGCATACATACATTTGGTGCAAACGCAGCAACGTCAGAATTTTTGGTTGGCGCTGATTGCGCTGGTGTTGCTGGGTATTTTGTTGTTGAAATAAGTCTTTCTTCGGTGTGATTTGACAGTATTTCCATCCTTTCATATAGTATCTAGGCTGGTGTATTTATTCAGTTTTCTGTTGCCTTTAAAACCGCTTTTTTGTTGAAGGAGCAAATGATGGCCGAATTTGAATTGCACAAAAATGATGCTGGGCAGTTTCATTTCAGTTTAAAGAGTGAAGGACACACATTGCTCAGCAGTGAGCAATATACGACCAAGGCGTCGGCTTTGAATGGCATTGAGTCGGTACGCAAAAATGCGGTGGAAAACAAGCGCTATATCATGGCTACTGCCAAATCGGGTAAGCCGTATTTCAATCTCACTGCGTCGAATGGCCAAATCATTGGCACCAGTGTGATGCATGCCGATGAAGCTGCCTGCCGAATGGCTCAGACCAAAACGGCAGCGCTGGCACCATCGGCAGGCATTATTGAAGAATCTTAATGAAGTTTTGGTATTGGTTTCAGGCAGCTTGAATCGGTTATTTGGGCTGCCTGAAAATGTTGGTTGCATGGGCGGGCCTTCTCATAGTTGGGTTATAATGGCCGCCTTAATTGGCCTGAATTGATTTTTTGAAGGAGTGTGCTTTGGCGCGTTTTTATCCCCATCCCGTGATTGCCATTGAAGGCTGGCCGTTCATCATCGGTAGCGTCATCATCAGTGTGTTGGCGACGCTTTTTGCTGGCTGGTGGTCTTTGCCGTTGTGGTTGCTGACAGCATTTGTGGTGCAGTTTTTTCGCGATCCTGCGCGAGAAATTCCCAATGACCCGCAGGCAATATTGAGCCCAGCGGATGGACGCATTGTGGTGGTGGAAAAAACCACAGACCCTTATCGTGCGGTGCCGGCTCTAAAAATCAGTGTGTTTATGAATGTATTTAATGTGCATTCCAACCGCAGCCCCATCGACGGGGTAGTGGAGCGCGTGGATTATTTTAAGGGCAGTTTTTTAAATGCAGCTGTCGATAAAGCCAGTGTGCAAAATGAACGTAATGCTGTTTTGGCAGTTACCCGCAGTGGCCGACCGGTCACGTTTGTGCAGGTAGCGGGCTTGGTGGCGCGGCGTATTTTGTGTTATGTACGGGCGGAAGACAGCCTGCGTCGTGGCGAGCGTTATGGTTTTATCCGCTTTGGTTCGCGCGTGGATGTGTATCTACCGGAAGACGCTACGCCATTGGTGGCCATTGGTGATAAAGTTTCTGCCAGCAGCACGGTTTTGGCGAGCTTACCGTTGAGTGCGCCCATAGCGGAACCGAATCCTGCCAATGTGGATGGGCAAAATACAGCAATAGTGGTAGGACAAGCCGCTGATCAAGCACATGCGGCTGCTCAGCAGGTATTGCAACAGCCATAAAACAAAAAATACCGGCAGGCTGTTTGTGCTGATGTAGCCAAGCAGCCTGATTTACATTGCTGGAGAGTTATGACCAAGCCCAATCACCTAAGTCCTACTGATGATACGCGCCACCCACCTGAGCGCGTATTACTGGTGGGAGTAATGCTCGCCGAGGCATATAGCGGCCCTGCGGAAGTGCGGCAGCGGCTGTTTCAGGCAGCCTTGGATGAAGCGTGTGATTTGGTGTCTGCCAGCGGCGGTGAAATCGCGGACGTGGTTCGTTGTCAACGAGACAGACCGCACAGCGCTTTGTTTGTGGGCACAGGCAAGGCAGAAGAATTGGCGGCCACGGTAGCGCAAGACGGAATCGATTTGGTGGTGTTTAATCATGCCCTCTCGCCCACGCAAGAGCGCAATTTGGAAAAAACCATGCAATGCCGGGTATTGGATCGGGTGGGGTTGATTCTGGCTATTTTTGCACAACGAGCGCAAAGCCAAGAGGGTAAACTGCAGGTTGAATTGGCACAACTAACCCATTTGGCCAGCCGATTGGTGCGGGGTTATGGCCATTTGCAAAGCCAAAAAGGGGGGATCGGCCTCAAAGGGCCGGGCGAAACACAGCTAGAAACCGACCGACGCCTAATTGGGCGTAAGATAGCCGCTTTGAAAAAGCAATTGCAACAAGTGCAAAAGCAACGCGCTACTCGTCGCAAAGGTCGCGAAAACAGCCGCATGAAAACCTTTGCATTGGTGGGCTATACCAATGCCGGAAAGTCGAGCTTATTTAACCGCTTGACCAAGGCAGAAGTGATGGCCAAAGATCAATTGTTTGCCACGCTAGATACCACGGCACGGCGGTTGTATTTGAACCCGCAAGCCAGCGTTTTGGTAACCGATACTGTGGGATTTGTACGTGATTTACCCCACACGCTGGTTTCGGCGTTTTCAGCCACTTTGGAAGAAACCGCTTTGGCCGATGGGTTGCTGCATGTTGTGGACGTAAGCCATCCTGAATATGAGCGGCAAATGGATGACGTTAATACCGTGTTGGCCGACATTCAGGCAGCCAAAGTGCCGCAATTGGTCATTTTCAATAAAATCGACAGGTTGCCTGAAAGCGAACAACATCCCGGATTGTTGCGCGATGGACAAGGACGAATATATGCCGTTCGCGTTTCGGTGGCTACTGGCGCTGGCTTGGCCGATTTGCGCTTGGCCTTGGCTGAATGGGCTACATGAATCAGAGGCCATAGAAAAGCAGGTGTGCCGATTGGCCACGCCGTGATGAATGGCATCATACAGACACAAAAGACAAAACCATGACAGACGATCAATACACTTCTTCCGCAGATATCCCTAAACCACCATTGCGCGGTCGATTGAGGGACAACAGCATTTACTTATTGCCCAATGCTTTTACTTTGGCCGCTTTGTTTGCCGCATTTTTCGCGATTACCCAATCCATGCATGGCCGTTACGAAACCGCTGCGATTGCGGTTTTCATTTCCATGTTGCTGGATGGTATGGATGGCCGTGTGGCGCGCTGGACCAACAGCCAAAGCGCATTTGGTGAGCAGCTCGATAGTTTGGCGGATATGGTGAGTTTTGGTGTAGCCCCAGCCTTGATTGCGTACAAATGGCAGCTGTTTCAATTTGGCAAAATCGGCTATTCCGTGGCATTTATTTACTGTGCTTGTGCCGCATTGCGCCTGGCACTTTTTAATACGCTGATTGGTAAGGTCAGCAAAAAATGGTTTATCGGCATT
>NZ_LQXR01000026.1 GCF_001590725.1 Snodgrassella sp. CFCC 13594
GTTTTGTAGGCCAGTAGCTCAATTGGTAGAGTATCGGTCTCCAAAACCGAGGGTTGGGGGTTCGAGACCCTCCTGGCCTGCCAAAAAATAGACTAACCGGCCTGAGTGCCGGTTAGTCTTTTGTGTATTAAAACAGAAGGTGGTTTTATGGAAAAGAACACATCGCAAGATGTTGTCGCTAAGCCCAGTAAATCGCAATTAAAAGCTGAGGCAAAGCTGAAATTGCAACAAGAGCAACGACAAAGTAAGCGGGCTGATTCGGTTAAGTTTATTTTGGCGGCTATATTGGTGGCCGTTGGTGTGTGGGCGTTTTATGCATTGGCGGCGCAATTGCCGGTGTATATCCGTTCTCTATTCCCTTTGGTGGGGGTGGTTGTTGCAATTGCGATTGTGTTCTTCTGGACTGCGACTGGGCGTGAATTGACTTCATACGTGCGCGAATCTGTGGTAGAAGCCAAGAAAGTGGTGTGGCCCGAACGCAATGAAACGTTGCGCATGACCTTGTTCGTGATTGTGTTTGTGGCCATTTTGGCCTTATTCATCTGGGGCGTTGACAGCTTGATTTCATGGCTGTTTTTTGACATCTTTATGAAAAGGAGCTAGTCATGGCAAAGCAATGGTATGTGGTCCATGCTTATTCAGGGTTTGAGAAAAATGTGCAAAAAACCTTGAAAGAACGTATTGAGCGCGAAGGTATGAGCGATTATTTCGGTCAGGTTTTGGTGCCAGTAGAAGAAGTGGTTGATATTAAAAATGGCCGCCGTAGTATCACCGAGCGTAAATTCTTTCCCGGCTACGTGCTGGTGGAAATGGATATGACCGATGAATCGTGGCACTTGGTAAAAAGCACTCCACGTGTGACGGGTTTTATTGGTGGTACAGCGAATAAGCCATTGCCTATCCCTCAGCGCGAAGTAGATACGATTTTGCATCAAGTGCAAAGTGGCGTAGAAAAACCCAAGCCCAAAGTGGAATTTGAAGTTGGTCAGCAAGTACGTGTAAATGAAGGTCCTTTTGCTGATTTTAATGGGGTAGTTGAAGAGGTGAACTACGAGCGCAATAAGATGCGTGTGGCTGTACAAATTTTTGGTCGCGAAACACCAGTAGAATTGGAATTTGCTCAGGTTGAGAAAATTTAACCACAAATTTATCCAGATAAGTGACCGATTCTTGTAAAGAAATTATTTTTTCTTTATAATGATCGGTCAGTCTTTTTGGGGAGCGGCTTAGGCTGCGTTTGACCCGTTAATTGGAGTATTTAAAGTGGCAAAAAAAATTGTCGGCTACATTAAACTGCAAATCCCTGCAGGTAAAGCCAATCCATCTCCTCCGGTAGGCCCTGCTTTGGGTCAGCGCGGTTTGAATATCATGGAATTTTGCAAAGCATTTAATGCAGCAACTCAAAGTGTTGAGCCTGGATTGCCAATACCGGTTGTGATTACTGCTTTTGCGGATAAGTCCTTTACCTTTGTTATGAAAACCCCGCCTGCATCCATCTTGCTGAAAAAAGCGGCTGGTTTGCAAAAGGGCAGTGCTAATCCATTGACGCAAAAAGTGGGTACGGTGACTCGTGCACAATTGGAAGAAATTGCCAAAACCAAAGAGCCAGACTTGACTGCCGCTGATTTGGATGCTGCTGTTCGTACCATTGCTGGTAGTGCCCGGTCCATGGGCTTAGATGTGGAGGGTGTGTAAATGGCTAAATTGTCTAAACGCATTCAGGCCATTCGTGCCGCCATTGAAAGCGACAAATTGTATGCGATTGATGCAGCTTTGGGCTTGGTAAAGACCAATGCCACTGCTAAATTTGATGAATCAGTTGATGTGGCCATTAATTTGGGCGTTGATCCGCGTAAATCGGATCAAGTGATTCGCGGATCTGTGGTGTTGCCTAAAGGTACTGGCAAGAGCGTGCGTGTGGCGGTGTTTACCCAAGGCGCTAATGCAGAAGCAGCTAAAGAAGCAGGTGCTGATATTGTTGGTTTTGAAGATTTGGCTGCGGATGTTAAAGCCGGTAACCTTAACTTCGATGTCGTGATTGCTTCTCCAGACGCTATGCGTGTGGTTGGTCAGTTGGGCACCATTTTAGGCCCGCGTGGTTTGATGCCAAATCCCAAAGTGGGTACAGTAACTCCTAATGTGGCTGAGGCCGTTAAAAATGCCAAAGCTGGTCAAGTACAGTATCGTACTGACAAAGCAGGTATTGTGCATGCCACCATTGGTCGAGCTTCATTTGCAGAGGCTGATCTACGTGAAAACTTCAATGCACTATTGGACGCTATTGTGAAAGCCAAACCGGCTGCGGCTAAAGGCCAATATTTGAAGAAAATTGCCATTTCCAGCACTATGGGTGCGGGTGTGCGTGTTGACAGTTCTTCTGTTAACAGCTAAACCGTTTCAGGCAGCATATTGGCTGCCTGAATAAAATTTATTGTTATGCAGTATTGCATAACAATAATTGGGCTACTTAGAAATAAGTAGATGTCCAAGACCGTAGGGAGCATCTGCTTTAAAATTCCCCTACGCAGACGGTAGTCCCAGATTTTATTTTGTAAGTTTTGCTTACTTATGTCTTTTTGGGTTGCCGCGCTGGGTGGAGTGGTGAATGCCACTCTGATTGATAACAGTGGGAGGTAGACCTTGAGTCTCAATATTGAAACCAAGAAAGCAGCCGTAGCAGAGATTAGCGAAGCCATTGCTAATGCTCAAACTATGGTGATTGCTGAGTACCGTGGTGTCAGTGTTGCTAGCTTGACTGAGCTGCGCGCCAATGCCCGTAAAGCAGGTGTATACCTGCATGTGTTGAAAAACACATTGGCTCGTCGTGCAGTAGAAGGAACGTCTTTCGCCGCTTTGGCTGACCAAATGGTTGGTCCGTTGGTTTATGCGGTGTCAGAAGATCCTGTGGCAGCGGCAAAAGTACTGCACCAATTCTCGAAAAAAGATGACAAAGTTGTTGTCAAAGCCGGTTCTTATAATGGCGATTTGTTGGATGTGGCCCAAGTGGCTGAGTTGGCCAGCATCCCGAGCCAAGAAGAACTGTTGGCGAAATTGTTGGGCATTATGCAAGCACCGGTATCCGGTTTTGCTCGCGCCTTGGCTGCTTTGGCTGCCAAGAAAGCCGAAGAAGAAGCCGCCGCGTAACTTTGCTCTTGAATACATACGAAACAATCAATTTAATTGGAGTTTGATAGCATGGCTATTACTAAAGAAGACATTTTGGAAGCCGTTGGTAACCTGACCGTGATGGAATTGAACGATTTGGTTAAAGCGTTCGAAGAAAAATTTGGCGTTTCTGCTGCAGCTTTGGCTGTTGGTGGCGGTGCTGCTGCTGGCGGTGCTGCTGCTGCGGAAGAAAAAACCGAATTTGACGTGGTATTGCTCGAAGCTGGTGCACAAAAAGTAGGCGTTATTAAAGTGGTTCGTGCCATTACTGGCTTGGGCTTGAAAGAAGCCAAAGACTTGGTTGACGGCGCACCCAAAACTGTTAAAGAAGGTGCTGCTAAAGCAGAAGCTGAAGACATCAAGAAACAGTTGGAAGAAGCGGGCGCTAAAGTCGAAATCAAATAATTTTGACTGTGTTTTACAGGCTGGTGGCTTAGGCTACCAGCCTGCTTTCGCTTGTCTAGCGCAGGTGAATTTTTATAAATATTTACATTTATACGTAATATTTTTCATTATTTTACATTTATAGACGTAAATAAATCCTGTGAAATGCAGTTTTCTATTTATAAACAATTACTTGCCAAACCTCCCTTCACTGGAGACTGTCCATGTCCTACTCCTTTACTGAAAAGAAACGCATCCGCAAGAGTTTTGCCAAGCGCGAGAATGTGTTGGAAGTGCCATTTCTATTGGCTACTCAACTTAATTCTTATGCCCAATTCTTGCAGTTGGATAAGCCTTTTGACCAACGTCATGACGTTGGTCTTCAGGCAGCCTTTAGCTCGATTTTCCCGATTGTGAGCCACAATGGTTATGCCCGTTTGGAATTCTCTCATTATGTTTTGGGCGAGCCGCTGTTTGATATCCAGGAATGCCAATTGCGTGGCATTACCTTTGCTGCCCCTTTGCGAGCACGCATTCGTTTGGTGATTTTAGATAAGGAATCATCCAAGCCTAATGTCATTAAAGAAGTCCGTGAGAACGAAGTGTACATGGGCGAAATTCCACTAATGACACCCAGTGGTTCTTTCATTATTAATGGTACCGAGCGTGTGATTGTGTCACAGCTGCACCGCTCACCGGGCGTGTTCTTTGAACATGACCGTGGCAAATCTCATTCTTCTGGTAAGTTGCTGTTTTCAGCGCGCATCATTCCTTATCGTGGCTCTTGGTTGGATTTTGAGTTTGATCCCAAAGACTTGTTGTATTTCCGTATTGACCGCCGTCGCAAAATGCCCGTAACCATTTTGCTGAAAGCATTGGGTTTTAGTGCCGACCAAATTTTGGATATGTTCTACGATAAAGAACATTTTTATTTGGGCAAAGATGCTGTACACACTGATTTGGTTGCATCACGCTTAAAAGGCGAAACTGCTAAATTTGATTTAGTGGATAAAGATGGCAATGTCTTGGTGCAGCAGGGCAAACGCATTACTGCTAAAAACATTCGCGACATCGCTGCAGCTGGTATTGAACGCTTGCAAGTGGACCCAGAAAACCTGATTGGCAAGGTATTGGCCGCTGATGTGGTTTCCACTGAATCAGGTGAAGTATTGGCCAAAGCCAATGATGAAATCACGGAAGAATTGCTGGCTCAATTTGACATTCAAAGCGTGAATGAAATTACCACTTTGTATATCAATGATTTGGATCAAGGTGGCTATATTTCTAACACTTTGCGTACAGATGAAACAGCAGACAAACAAGCAGCTCGTGTGGCCATTTACCGCATGATGCGTCCAGGAGAACCACCTACCGAAGAAGCCGTTGAAGCTTTGTTTAACCGCTTGTTCTTTAGCCATGACAGCTATGACTTATCGCGTGTTGGCCGTATGAAGTTTAATACCCGCACCTATGAGCAAAAGCTATTGGAAGCACAACAAAATAGCTGGTATGGACGGTTAATGACGCAAACTTTTGCCAATGCGGTAAAAGAGGGTGATTTGGTGTTGACGGTGCCTGACATCGTTTCCAGTATTGCAACGCTGGTAGAGCTGCGTAATGGTCATGGTGAAGTAGATGACATCGACCATTTGGGTAACCGTCGTGTGCGCTCTGTGGGGGAATTGGCTGAAAACCAATTCCGAAGTGGTTTGTCACGCGTAGAGCGCGCTGTAAAAGAGCGCTTGAATCAGGCTGAATCAGAAAACTTGATGCCGCATGATTTGATCAACGCCAAGCCAGTGTCTGCTGCCATTAAAGAATTTTTTGGTTCAAGCCAATTATCGCAATTTATGGATCAAACCAACCCATTGTCTGAAATTACACACAAGCGTCGTGTTTCAGCCTTGGGCCCCGGCGGTTTGACGCGTGAACGTGCTGGTTTTGAAGTGCGTGACGTACATCCGACTCATTATGGTCGTGTCTGTCCGATTGAAACGCCAGAAGGGCCGAACATTGGTTTGATTAATTCATTGGCCGTGTATGCGCGTACCAATGAATATGGGTTTTTAGAAACGCCTTACCGTCGTGTGGTTGATGGCAAAGTAACCAATGATATTGACTACCTGTCAGCGATTGAAGAAGGACGTTTCGTCATTGCTCAGGCCAATGCTGATTTGGATAAAAAAGGCCATTTAACGGGTGATTTGGTTACATGTCGTGAAAAAGGCGAAACCATCTTAGCTACGCCGGATCGTGTGCAGTACATGGACGTGGCTACCGGCCAGATTGTATCTGTTGCTGCTTCCCTCATTCCGTTTTTGGAACACGATGACGCCAACCGTGCTTTGATGGGTGCCAACATGCAGCGTCAAGCAGTACCTTGCTTACGTGCTGAAAAACCACTGGTGGGTACTGGTATTGAACGCTCAGTAGCCATTGATAGTGCGACTGCTATTGCAGCACGACGAGGCGGCGTGGTGGAGTTCGTTGATGCCAATCGTGTGGTAGTGCGAGTTCATGATGATGAAGCGGCTGCCGGTGAAGTGGGTGTAGACATTTACAATTTGATGAAATTCACTCGCTCTAACCAATCGACCAACATTAATCAACGTCCGGCTGTGCAAAAAGGCGATGTATTGCAGCGTGGTGACGTGATTGCTGATGGTGCTTCGACTGATTTGGGCGAATTGGCTTTGGGTCAAAATATGACCATCGCTTTCATGCCTTGGAATGGCTACAACTACGAAGACTCGATTTTGATTAATGAGCGTGTGGTAGCGGAAGATCGCTATACCTCTATTCACATCGAAGAATTGAATGTGGTTGCACGTGACACCAAATTGGGTGCAGAGGAAATCACCCGTGATATTCCAAACTTGTCTGAGCGTATGCAAAATCGTTTGGATGACTCAGGCATAGTCTACATCGGGGCGGAAGTGGAAGCTGGCGACGTTTTGGTGGGGAAGGTGACGCCTAAAGGGGAAACGCAGCTAACGCCAGAAGAAAAATTGTTGCGTGCTATTTTCGGTGAAAAAGCCAGTGATGTGAAAGACACCTCGTTGCGCATGCCGACTGGTATGAGCGGAACCGTGATTGATGTCCAGGTGTTTACCCGCGAAGGTATCCCACGTGACAAACGTGCTCAATCCATTATTGATGCGGAATTGAAGCGTTATCGTCAGGATTTGGCCGATCAATTGCGTATTTTCAATGACGATGCATTTGATCGCATTGAGCGCTTGATTGTGGGGCAAAAAGCCAATGGCGGCCCTTTAAAATTGGGTAAGGGCAAAGAAATCACCAAGGACTACTTGGTTTCATTGCCGAGTAAGCACGATTGGTTTGACATTCGCATGGCAGATGAAGCTGTGGGCAAGCAGGTTGAGTTGATTAAAGAAAGCCTGCAAGCCAAACATGAAGAATCTGATGCGTTGTATGAAATCAAGAAGAAAAAATTGACTCAAGGTGATGAGTTGCAACCGGGCGTGCAAAAAATGGTTAAGGTATTTATTGCCATTAAGCGTCGCTTGCAAGCCGGTGACAAGATGGCAGGTCGTCATGGTAATAAAGGTGTGGTATCGCGCATTTTGCCCGTGGAAGACATGCCATACATGGCCGATGGGCGCTCTGTTGACATCGTACTGAACCCTTTGGGTGTGCCGAGTCGTATGAATATTGGTCAGATTTTAGAAGTGCATTTGGGCTGGGCTGCTAAAGGCATCGGTGCCCGCATCAATAAAATGCTGGCTGAAAAGCGCAAGGTAGCCGAAATTCGCAAATTCTTGGACAAGGTTTATAACAACAGCGGTAAGCAGGAAAACCTGGCAGAGTTGAGCGACGATGAAATTTTGACCTTGGCAGACAATTTGCGTAAAGGGATTACCTTGCGACGCCTGTATTTGATGGTGCTGAAGAGGCAGAAATCAAAGCCATGCTGGCCTTGGCCTACCCAGAAGATGACGATGACGTGCAAAAACTGGGCTTTAATGATACCCGCACCCAAGTCACCTTGTATGACGGTCGTACCGGTGAGGCATTTGATCGTAAAGTCACCGTGGGTGTGATGCATTATCTGAAGTTGCACCATTTGGTTGATGAGAAAATGCATGCCCGTTCAACTGGGCCGTACAGTCTGGTAACGCAACAGCCACTGGGTGGTAAAGCCCAATTTGGTGGTCAGCGTTTTGGTGAGATGGAAGTATGGGCGCTGGAAGCCTATGGTGCTGCCTATACCTTGCAAGAAATGTTGACTGTGAAGTCGGACGACGTCACTGGCCGTACCAAAATGTATGAAAACATTGTCAAGGGCGAATACAAGATTGATGCCGGTATGCCGGAATCCTTCAATGTGTTGGTTAAGGAAATCCGCTCTTTGGGCTTGGACATCGACTTGGAACGTTACTAATCGGCATTTGCCGCTTTCAGGCAGCCTGAAAGCGGCTACCGTCAGGAGCACATATGAAAGCTTTACTAGACTTGTTTAATCCGTTGCAAAACGCCGGTGTTGAAGAAGATTTTGACGCCATTAAAATCGGCATTGCCTCTCCGGATACCATTCGCTCTTGGTCTTACGGGGAAGTTAAAAAACCGGAAACCATTAACTATCGTACGTTTAAACCAGAACGTGACGGCTTGTTTTGCGCCAAAATTTTTGGCCCCATTAAAGACTATGAATGTCTTTGCGGTAAATACAAACGCCTGAAATTTAAAGGGGTGACTTGCGAAAAATGTGGCGTGGAAGTGACTTTGTCCAAAGTTCGCCGCGAGCGCATGGGCCACATCGAACTGGCAGCACCGGTTGCGCACATTTGGTTTTTGAAATCCTTGCCATCTCGTTTGGGCATGGTATTGGATATGACACTGCGTGATATCGAACGCATTTTGTATTTTGAAGCCTATGTGGTTACTGATCCCGGCATGACTTCATTGCAGCCGCGCCAATTGCTAACGGAAGAAGACTATTACGCCAAATATGAAGAGTTTGGTGGTGATTTTGAAGCAAAAATGGGTGCAGAAGGTATTCGTGATTTGTTACGTGCCATGGATATTGGCCAAGAAATCACAGTTTTGCGTCAGGAGTTGTCATCCACCAGTTCTGATACCAAAATCAAGAAAATTGCTAAGCGCTTAAAAGTGTTGGAAGCATTCCAGCGTTCTGGTATGAAATTGGAATGGATGATTATGGACGTGTTGCCGGTATTACCGCCGGATTTGCGCCCATTGGTACCCTTGGATGGTGGCCGTTTCGCCACGTCTGATTTGAACGATTTGTATCGTCGCGTGATTAACCGCAATAACCGGCTGAAACGGTTATTGGAATTACGAGCCCCTGACATCATCGTGCGCAACGAAAAACGTATGTTGCAAGAAGCTGTGGATTCTTTGCTCGACAATGGTCGTCGTGGTAAAGCCATGACTGGTGCAAACAAACGCCCATTAAAATCATTGGCCGACATGATTAAAGGTAAAGGCGGTCGCTTCCGTCAAAACCTGTTGGGTAAGCGCGTTGACTATTCAGGCCGCTCGGTTATTACTGTAGGCCCGTACTTACGTTTGCATCAATGCGGGTTGCCGAAGAAAATGGCATTGGAATTATTCAAACCGTTTATTTTCCATAAACTAGAGTTGCTGGATCCCACGGTGACCACCATTAAAAAAGCCAAAAAAATGGTGGAGCAAGAAGAACCAATCGTTTGGGATATCTTGGAAGAGGTGATTCGCGAACATCCGATTATGCTGAACCGTGCTCCAACCTTGCACCGTTTAGGTATTCAGGCATTTGAACCGATTTTGATCGAAGGTAAAGCCATTCAGCTGCATCCATTGGTATGTACGGCATTCAATGCCGACTTCGATGGTGACCAAATGGCTGTGCACGTCCCATTGAGCTTGGAAGCGCAGATGGAAGCCCGCACGTTAATGTTGGCCTCCAATAATGTACTGTCACCCGCCAACGGCGAGCCCATTATTGTGCCGTCGCAAGATATTGTATTGGGTTTGTATTACATGACCCGCGACAAAATCAATGGCAAAGGCGAAGGTACGCTGTTTGCGGATGTAAAAGAAGTCCACCGTGCATATCAAACCCGTCAGGTGGAATTGGGTACCAAAATTACGGTGCGCTTGCGTGAGTGGGTGAAAAATGAACAGGATGAGTTTGAACCTGTCATTAATCGCCATGAAACCACTGTAGGTAGGGCTTTGCTGTCTGAAATTCTGCCTAAAGGCTTGCCGTTTGAATACATTAACAAAGCATTGAAGAAGAAAGAAATTTCTAAACTGATTAATGCTTCATTCCGTCGTTGCGGTTTGCGTGATACGGTGATTTTTGCTGACCATTTGATGTATACCGGTTATGCATATTCTACCCGCGCCGGCATTTCTATTTGTGTCGATGATATGCTCGTGCCGGCGGCAAAACCAAAATTGCTGGCTGAAGCCAATGCCGAAGTGAAAGAAATTGAAGACCAATATCGCCAAGGTTTGGTGACCAATGGCGAGCGCTATAACAAAGTGGTGGATATTTGGGGCCGTACTGGTGACAAAATTGCCAAGGCGATGATGGATAATCTGTCGACCCAAAAAGTTCAAGATCGAGAAGGCAAAACTGTAGATCAAGAATCGTTCAATTCTATTTACATGATGGCCGACTCTGGCGCCCGCGGTTCAGCTGCACAGATTAAGCAGCTTTCCGGTATGCGTGGTTTGATGGCGAAGCTGATGGCTCGATTATCGAAACACCCATTACGTCAAACTTCCGTGAAGGCTTGACAGTATTGCAATACTTTATTTCCACGCACGGTGCTCGTAAGGGTTTGGCCGATACCGCCTTGAAAACGGCTAACTCAGGTTATTTGACGCGTCGTTTGGTGGATGTCACCCAAGATTTGGTGGTGGTTGAAGACGATTGTGGTACGTCTGATGGTTTCGTCATGAAAGCCGTGGTACAAGGTGGCGATGTAATTGAATCATTGCGTGACCGTATTTTGGGTCGCGTGACAGCAGAGGACGTGGTTGACCCCAGTAATGGGGAAACCTTGGTGGAAGCCGGCACCTTGCTGAATGAAACCTTGGTTGAATTGATTGATAATTCAGGCGTGGATGAAGTAAAAGTGCGCACGCCGATTACCTGTAAAACCCGTTATGGTTTGTGTGCCAAATGTTATGGTCGCGACTTGGCACGCGGTAAACTGGTGAATGTGGGTGAATCTGTCGGCGTGATTGCGGCACAGTCCATTGGTGAACCAGGGACACAGTTGACAATGCGTACCTTCCATATTGGTGGTGCGGCTTCTCGCGCCGCAGCAGCCAGCCAAGTTGAAGCCAAATCTGGTGGCACTGTGCGCTTCTCCAGCCAGATGCGCTATGTGACAAATAATAAGGGCGAATTGGTGGTGATTGGCCGTTCTTCTGAAATCGTGATTCACGATGACATTGGTCGCGAGCGCGAACGGCATAAAGTACCATACGGCGCTTTATTGCAGGTAAAAGATGGTGATGTGGTGGCTGCGGGTAAAACCCTGGCGACTTGGGATCCGCATACGCGTCCGATGATCACTGAATTTGCTGGCCGAGTTCACTTCGAAAATATTGAAGAAGGCGTAACTGTAGCCAAGCAAACCGATGATGTGACTGGTTTGTCTACTTTGGTGGTGATCGACGGCAAACGCCGCTCTTCTACTCAGTCTAAATTATTGCGCCCTACGGTGAAATTATTAGACGCAAATGGAGAAGAAGTGCGCATGCCTGGCAATGATGCGGTTGTCTCTATGGCATTCCCGGTTGGGGCGGTGATTACCGTGCGCGAAGGCCAAGAAATTGGTAAAGGGGATGTGCTGGCACGTATTCCACAAGCTTCCACCAAGACCCGCGATATTACCGGCGGTTTGCCGCGCGTGGCCGAGTTGTTTGAGGCACGTATTCCGAAAGATGTGGGTATGTTGGCTGAGGTCACTGGCACCGTATCATTTGGTAAGGAAACCAAGGGCAAGCAGCGACTGGTGATTACGGATGGCGATGGTGTGGCTTATGAAACTTTGATTTCGAAAGAAAAACAAGTTTTGGTACATGATGGTCAAGTGGTGAATCGTGGTGAAATGATTGTGGATGGCGCTGTTGATCCGCACGATATTTTGCGCTTGCAAGGCGTGGAAGCTTTGGCTCGCTACATTGTGCAAGAGGTGCAAGAAGTATACCGTCTGCAAGGTGTGAAGATTTCTGATAAGCATATTGAAGTCATCATTCGTCAGATGTTGCGCCGCGTGAATATAGCGGATGCCGGCGAAAGTCATTTCATTACGGGCGAGCAAGTTGAACGTGCCGATGTGATGGCCGCCAATGAAAAATTGGTGGCTGAAAACAAAGAAACGGCTCGCTTTGAAAACATTTTGCTGGGTATTACCAAGGCTTCATTGTCTACCGATTCATTTATATCGGCTGCATCTTTCCAAGAAACCACGCGTGTCTTGACCGAGGCTGCCATCATGGGCAAACGCGACGATTTGCGCGGGCTGAAAGAAAATGTAATTGTGGGTCGTTTGATTCCAGCGGGTACAGGTTTAACGTACCACCGTACTCGTCGTCAGCATTGGCAAGAACAGGCTTTGGAAGAAGCGATTGAAAGCCGCCAAAACGAAGAATAATGTTGCATACTGAGTCGCAATGAACGTAACCGCCGATTTTTATTATCGGCGGTTTTCTTTTCAGGCAGCCTTTTGTGGCCTGAAAAGCAAGATGTTGTTTTTTATTGATGACTCAGTTTATTCGTTGGGTTGGTGGCTTGACTAAGTGTTTGCAAAAACGTTAAAATTCCGCTCTTGTCGGCATGGTGTCGACAAGTATTGACTCAACAGGAAAAGAGAAAAATGCCTACTATCAACCAATTGGTACGCAAAGGACGTAAAGCACCCGTTTACGTTAACAAAGTACCAGCTTTGGAGGCTTGCCCCCAAAAACGTGGTGTGTGTACCCGTGTGTATACCACTACTCCGAAAAAACCAAACTCAGCTTTGCGTAAAGTATGTAAAGTGCGTTTGACCAATGGATTTGAAGTGATTTCTTACATTGGCGGTGAAGGCCATAATTTGCAGGAACACAGTGTGGTTTTGATTCGCGGCGGTCGTGTAAAAGACTTGCCGGGTGTGCGCTATCACACAGTTCGCGGTTCTTTGGATACTGCAGGCGTGAAAGATCGCAAACAATCACGTTCTAAATACGGTGCAAAACGCCCTAAATAAGCCAACCTGTCGGCAGTCAATCCACTGTCGAGTAAGTGAATATTTATCTGAATATTCGCGGGCAATGATGCCCAACTGAATAATTGAAGGAATAGAAATGCCAAGACGTCGTGAAGTGCCTAAGCGCGAAGTATTGCCGGATCCAAAATTCGGCAGCACTGAATTGTCTAAATTTATGAACGTGGTAATGATTGACGGTAAAAAATCTGTGGCTGAACGCATTGTGTATGGTGCACTGGCCCAGATTGAAAAGAAAACCGGCAAAACCGCCATTGAAGTATTCAATGAAGCCATCGCTAATGCCAAACCGGTTGTGGAAGTAAAAAGCCGTCGTGTGGGTGGTGCTAACTATCAAGTTCCTGTTGAGGTTCGTCCGGCTCGTCGTTTGGCTTTGGCCATGCGTTGGGTGCGTGATGCCGCTCGTAAGCGTGGTGAAAAATCCATGGATCTGCGTTTGGCTGGTGAGCTGATTGATGCTTCAGAAGGCCGTGGCGGCGCTCTGAAAAAACGTGAAGAAGTGCATCGTATGGCAGAAGCCAACAAAGCCTTCTCTCACTTCCGCTTTTAATTGTGAAAGGCGATTATTGTGGCTCGTAAAACTCCTATCGAACAATATCGCAATATCGGTATTTCTGCCCATATTGACGCTGGTAAGACCACCACTTCAGAACGTATTTTGTTCTACACCGGCATGACCCATAAATTGGGTGAGGTGCATGATGGTGCGGCTACCACTGACTGGATGGAACAAGAGCAGGAACGTGGTATTACCATTACTTCCGCTGCTGTAACCACCTTCTGGAAAGGTATGGCCGGCCAGTTTAAAGAGCATCGCTTAAACATCATTGATACCCCGGGACACGTGGACTTCACAGTAGAAGTAGAACGTTCTATGCGTGTATTGGATGGCGCGGTAATGGTGTACTGTGCTGTGGGCGGTGTTCAACCTCAGTCTGAAACTGTATGGCGTCAAGCCAATAAATACAAAGTGCCACGCGTGGCCTTTGTGAATAAAATGGACCGTCAAGGTGCCAATTTCTTCCGCGTGGTTGAGCAAATGCAAACCCGTTTGCGCGCCAACCCCGTGCCTATCGTTGTGCCTGTGGGCGCAGAGGATGGTTTTGAAGGCGTGGTGGATTTGTTGAAAATGCAAGCCATTGTGTGGGATGACACCACTCAGGGCTTGAAATTTGAATACGAAGACATTCCAGCTGATTTAAAAGATGTGGCCAACGAATGGCGCGAAAAAATGGTGGAAGCTGCGGCCGAAGCCAATGAAGAGCTGATGGAAAAATACTTGGGCGGCGAAGAGCTGACTGAGGAAGAAATCGTTGCAGCCTTGCGTGCTCGTACTTTGGCTGGTGAAATTCAACCAGTATTGTGCGGTTCTGCATTTAAGAACAAAGGCGTTCAGCGTTTGTTGGATGCGGTGATTGAATATTTGCCAAGTCCGGTAGACATTCCGCCTGTAACTGGTGAAACCCCGGATGGCGAAAAAGCCAGCCGCAAAGCCAGCGATGACGAAAAATTCTCTGCTTTGGCATTCAAGTTGATGAATGACAAATACGTGGGTCAATTGACATTTATCCGCGTGTATTCCGGTGTGGTTAAATCGGGTGACAATGTCATTAATTCAGTTAAAGGCACGCGTGAACGCATTGGTCGCTTAGTACAGATGAAAGCCAATGACCGTGATGAGATCGAGGAAGTACGTGCTGGTGATATTGCCGCTGTTATTGGTTTGAAAGACGTTACCACAGGTGAAACCTTGTGTTCTGAAGACACGCCAATTATCTTGGAACGCATGGAATTCCCAGAGCCAGTAATTCACGTGGCGGTGGAACCCAAAACCAAAGCTGACCAAGAAAAAATGGGTATTGCCCTGAATCGCTTGGCCAAGGAAGATCCGTCTTTCCGTGTGAAAACTGATGAAGAATCTGGCCAAACCATTATTTCTGGTATGGGTGAGTTGCATTTGGAAATCATTGTGGACCGCATGAAACGTGAGTTTGGTGTGGAAGCCAATGTGGGTGCGCCTCAAGTGGCTTACCGAGAAACCATCCGCAAGCCGATTGAGTCTGAATACAAATACGTGAAACAGTCTGGTGGTAAAGGCCAGTATGGTCACGTTGTGATTAAGATGGAACCATTGGAACCGGGTGGCGTGAACTATGAATTTGTCGATGAAATTAAAGGTGGTGTGATTCCGCGCGAATTCATTCCGTCTGTCGATAAAGGTATCCAGGACACCATGACTACCGGTATTTTGGCTGGTTATCCAGTGGTAGACATCCGTGTTCGCTTGATTTTTGGTTCTTACCATGATGTGGACTCTTCGCAAATCGCGTTTGAATTAGCCGGTTCAATGGCATTCAAAGATGGTATGCGTAAAGCCTCTCCGGTGTTGCTGGAGCCCATTATGGCGGTAGAAGTGGAAACGCCTGAGGACTATATGGGCGACGTCATGGGTGACCTTAACCGTCGTCGCGGCATTGTGTTGGGTATGGATGATGACGGTATTGGCGGCAAGAAAGTTCGTGCTGAAGTGCCGTTGGCAGAAATGTTTGGGTATTCAACAGACTTGCGTTCTGCTACTCAAGGCCGTGCAACATACTCTATGGAGTTCAAAAAATACGCCGAAGCCCCAAATAATGTGGCTGAGCAAGTTATTGCTGCCCGCAAAGGCTAAGGCTGTTGAGGCTGCCTGAATATTCAGGCAGCCTGTTGTTCTTTAATCGATCTTTACAAGGAAACTTAGCT
>NZ_LQXR01000027.1 GCF_001590725.1 Snodgrassella sp. CFCC 13594
TTGATTATTATGTGGTTAGTCTGATAATTGAGATAAATCATGCCACAGTTGACATTCGTCATTGGCTATTTGGTGAAGTTCTGTTGCCAGTGTAAGCATTTTTTCTGATTGTGGATGCCGGCAATATTTGACGGCTTGACTGGCAAAAGTACGCCACCGATCACCAATTTCAGTCAGTGTTTCAGCTGCTTTAGCCAATGTTGGCAGGTTTAGGCGCTGAGCCGATTCTTGTAAAAATGCGGCATAAAGATAACGAAAACCGGCGCCACCTGTGCCAATTTCTTCTTGCATTCGTACGATGTGTGCTAAGAATAAAACTTGTTTTGTTTCAGGCAGCTTCGATTGGTTTAAATTGGCGATTTTTTTCGCTAGTGTGTGAATTCCTTTACAGCCGACAAAAGGGAAAGGTGACAACATGGCTTTGGCATTTTTGCGAATCGCAGGCAAAATTGCGAGATTAATGCGGGTATGGTCAAAAGGCGTATTGATTTGCACGGTGTACATTAGCCTTTTGGGGCCAGTGTGCCTTTGGCGAAGCGGGCTTTTTGCAGGTCTTCTGCGGCGCACTGTTGGGGGTGCTCAAAAACAGGATCACTGATTAAATAATTATTATCATTTTTTCCGTAAACCAATAAATTGTGAGCATTAAAATGAAATCGCATTTCTGGTGGGAAATAAGGCAGCCAGAACACCGATGTTTGAATGCCGACCAAATGATTTTGTGATATGGCTTGATTCAAAGCTTGCTGGCCCATGAAAGGGTCATGAAATTTTTTGATAACCAATTTAATACCTAATTGTTTGCAGGTATTTTTGAGAATACTGCGTGGTAGGCCGCGATAGGAAACCAATGGCATACCCGATATCTTTACAAATGGGAAATACACAAATGATAATGCAGATGCCAAACCAAACACCATGGCTTCATTCAAGTCTATTTGGTGGTATTGGAGTAGTGTTGATAAAACGCCACTTTCACAGTGTGCCGTGTGCTGGTGGTGTTTGGTTTCAAAGTGCATGATGGTCCGGTAAATGAGTGAATTCAAAAAGCGATAATTGAAATGCGGCTAAATATTTGCGTAATTTTTTTTCAGGCAGCCGATTGAAGATTGCTGGCTGAAAATGACGTTTGATTTGCCACTGGAAAAAGCCTGTGGCCTGCGCCAATGAGCTGACATCATAACGATATTGATACATGCGGAAATACAACGGTGAATATTGCCCACAGACACACTGCTCATAGGCTACTTTGGCTTGTGTTGCTAGAGCATCAACAGCCAATTGTGTTGCGAACGTCTCGTCTTGCCAGCCGGTGGTGGTACTTTTTTGATAGTGGCCCTTTTCTGTGGCATAAATGACTTTAGTTTGACCTCGAAAAATGGGGCTATCGTCCTGAGGGATATCTTTAATCTCCATTGACAACCTCCAGCAGCATAAATGATGAAGAGAAGCGTCCACTTTCAGGAATAAAACACAGTATTTTTTGTCCTGCACTAAGGCTATGGGTGTGCATAAATTCATCCAGCATGATGTAAATCGATGCCGATCCTGTGTTGCCCTTCATTGGTAAATTGGTGAACCATTTGTGAAAAGGAATTTCAAAGCCCATATTTGATAACCCTACTGCCACTTTTTCACGGAAAAATTGTGAGGAGTAATGTGGGAGGAAATAATCAATATCATCAGCCTTCATGGGATGTTTTTTCAGGCAACCAGTCAGCGCTTTTTCTAAGGCATACGCAATAATGTTGTCGTTAAGCAGTTTAACGTCTTGCTTAACGCTCAATATGCTTTTTGACAACAACGTGTGTTGTGAAAACTCTTTCCAACCGGTAAACGTGTGGCCCACATATTCGCCCCCGGCATACATACAGGCAGGCATTTCATTCGCATAGGAAACCAATTCAATCCAGTGAATTTTTAAGCTGATTTGGTTTGTCGAAGGCGTATCGCTCAGATGAACTGCTCCAGCCCCGTCTGATAACATCCAGCGTAAAAAATCTTTCTCAAATGCAATTTCAGGCCGAATGGATTGTGTGGCCAATGATTTAATCTCACCTTGGAAGCCACGGGCACGCATCATGGCTGAGGCATTTTCTGCTGCACAGGCTATGGCCTGGTGGTGAGCACCCGCCAAAATGGCATAGTGAGCATACTTCATTGCGGCCATACCCGCTACGCAGACACCCGCCATGCTCACTACTTCGTAAGCAGGCGTTTGGGGCAGCAAACCATGAACCATAACGCCATGACCAGGCATGATTTGATCTGGATTGGACGTGCCGCAGGCCAATACGCCAACTTTATTGGGGTTTACCCCTTGTTGGAATAATTGCTGAATGGCTTGCGCTGCTAGTTCAGCGCAATTATGAGTGGCTTCACCCGTAACTGGGTCAATCGCATAGTGCCGAGTGTGGATGCCATTGGATTTTAGAATCAGTTTGCGCGCTCGTGAGGGGTTTGTGCCAACTTGGCCCAATATGTGTTCCATTTCATCGTTGTTGATGGGGTCATTGGGCAAAAAAGCCGTTGTGTGGGTGATGTAAACATGATGAGACATGATGATTATTCGCCTGAAGGCCAGCTGAAATATTGCTTTTGTTGTTGGATGTGTTTCTTAGTTAGAGGGCGGAGCAGCACTTTGATCGCGGCACTCAGAGGGGCAACGGTCAGTATGATACCAATCAGAAATACAATGTAAAAGACCAGTATGGCTTTTCGTAAGCCTGTAGAAACCGCCCCGGCAGAGAGTAAAAGTTTGCCCCATAGGTAAAAACTGCGGTGGGCAAAACGCTCGCTGGTAATCAATTTCTCGTTGATGGTAACGGCGCCTTGACCGCGCAGCATGGCCTCTGGAATGACACTGTTTTCAGGCAGCTCGAATAGGGTTTGCGCCAAATGGTGCCCCATGCGTTGTGTATCAAGAAAATCGGCTTCAGTAATGCCGGCAGGCGGTAGCCAAGAAAAGGCACGTTTTTTTCCTGTAAGCATCCAGTAAGGCGTGGTGATGAACGATGCGACACTGCCACAGCCATCAATTTTGACCACATTGTCTACCAGCCGTGCCTTGTTTTGTTGCAGCATCAGTTTGATTTTTTCCTGTGCCATGAGCCACATATTACGGCAACCAATTAAGGTGATAACTGGGGTGTTGTGCAGGATGGCGGCTGCCTGAGACGATTGTAAAAAAGCAGTCATGGGTTGAGCAGGCGATAAAAACCACACCGAATAAGCCAAAATAACCAAGTCATAGTGTGAGCGTAATGGTTGTGGCGCATTGATGGCCCTAGGTTGGAGGTGGACGGTTTCAGGAAATGTATTGAAAAACGTCATAAAAGGCCATGGAAAGGGAAAGTCAGTTTGAGGTGTTAATTTTAGGTATTCAACCACATGCTCTACACCAGAGAGCGGCTGCGTGAATGATTGGGTTAGATGGTCGAGTTGGCCTGTTTGTGAATAGCTCACCACCAAGATGTTCATCTTAGGCATGGGTGTCCTTGTCGTTTTTTTGCCAGGTTAGCTGTAGCAAGTGTTGTGGCAGTGAGGTGTTTAAGCGTATTTGTGCTGGCTGCTGCATAAACCAATTGCTGACGTTTCCAAAGTTTTGCCAAAGAGTCGTTGAAGTGGTTGGGGTTGGTCCCACGATGTTGATTCGCCCTAAAGGTTTTGACGAATTGCAGCGCGATGCAATCAAATGCAACCACAGACTGCCTTCTGGGGTCGCATCATTATCATGAATTTGATGTTCATAAGCCCAGCCGACCAACGCCTCTGTTGTTTTGCCTGCGGTGATGTCATTGAAGGCCAATAATAAGGGATTGGCTTGTTGGCTATGCATACTGCCGGTGGCGATGAATACGGTGGGGCCGTGTAATTGGAAGTGGTTTGCTACTTGAAAAATAGCCGCATTATGCAAGCCAGCGATGAGGTCAAACGGCCGGGGATAATTGTTGGTTAAGGTGCGTTCGAGCATATTACTGATGGTTGAGGGCGAACTAAAACGGCTACCCAAATAGACGCCGCATGAAGAGGATTGAGGTTGTAATGACACCACCCCAGCCATGGTCAGTTGGGTAAAGCGGCTGGAACGCCGCAAAGTTTTTGGGGCGTATTGTTTTAAATGCAGCTTGAGTGCGCTATCTAAATTTGTTGTGTTTAGCCATTGTCCTTTGGCGAGAATATGCAAACTACTCATCCTTGCCACTCCAGTACGAAGCCAAAGCATTGGCCGCCAAAACCGAAGAAATTCAGTAAATAAGAGCCTGGGAGTAGTTGCATGGCGTTTTCTGCGGGCGTATTGATTGAGAGAGATGTCGGGTTAGATGCAGACACATTACTTTGCAGGTAGGTAGGCAAATGCCCTTGTTTCAGGCAGCCGAACAGTACAGCCGTTTCCAGTACGGCACAGGCGCCCAAAGTGTGCCCTAATAAAGGTTTGAGTGAGAATGCAGGCGTATTGGCACACATCTCATTCATGATTTTCGCTTCATCGCTATCGGTGAGCAGAATGCCGATGCCATGAGTTTTAATGGCTTGTAACGGGAACTGGGGGCGCAGTGTGGCCAACATGTCGTGCATCAGTTGGCAGATAGCAGGATGTGATGTTTGGGTGATGTTTACCGTATCGGTTTGGCTGGTTGCCGTGCGCATGCAGCAAGGGGATGGTTTGCTACTGAGGGCCAATGCGGCGATGCCTTCGCCCAATTGCATGCCACAAGGCTGCATCGAAAATGGACTCAAATGACCGCTGCCCAACAGCCCCATGGCTGCAAAGTGGGCTAACGTTAGTTCATTAAAACATTCAAAGCCTACGACAATACACTCATCAAGCCAGTCCATCATAATCCATTGGCGGGCATAAGCCATGGCTTGGGCGCCAGACGTGCAGGCGCTATTAAACGACAATATCGAGTAGCCCGGGTAATGGTTTTGTAGAGATTCTATGATGTCGGTGAGCTGATAATCCAGCTGGTTCAGAGTTTGGACAATATCTGGGCTTGCTTGGAGTTGTCGTTCATAATCAGAGAGCAAATCAGCGGTGCTTCCCAAGAAAATACCACGTTGGCCGTGATGGGTCTTGGACCAGCCTGCTTCTGCAATGGCTTTTTCTATATGATGGATGATGATGGTTAAAATATTATCTCGACTGAGCTTTTCTTGTGGGAATGCCCGGAAATAAGGTTTACACAGGCAGCCTTGTGCGCTTGCAATCGAAATATCGGTGGGCGCGGTTATGTGTTCACGAATAGAGGAGGAGCAAATTTGGCTTTGTGCACAAGTAAACACGGCTGCCTGAAGGAACACATTACGCATGAGTTGTTCGCATAAAACGCATCAAATCAGCAATGGACATCATGTGTTGGCGCACCATACGATCGCCTTGAATGCGAATGCCATAATGCGCCTGTAGAGCCACACACAATTGCAAGGCATCCAAGGAATCCAGGTTAATGGTGCTGTGTGGCCCAAACAAAGGTGCTTCATCGGGCCAAGTGTCAATACTGAGGTTGTCTTTTTCACACTCTTGAATGATGAGCAGCTTTAAATTTTGAGATAAAAGCGCATCTGAAAGGGGTAATGTTGGTGAATTCATGATTTATATCCTGACTGCTTGGCGGAGCTGTCGACGATACCGCCAACTTGCCATGAGCATACACACAAGCCCAAACAGTGCCAAGCTTGCGCAGTAGGGCAGTATGGTGGGCAAATCAGCTTGGTTGAGCAGTAAACCCTGAAATGCGTTTAGCCCCCAGCTCATGGGCGAGATTAAGGAGAGGTGCTGCATGGTAGTTGGCATGACATAAGTTGGCACCATAATGCCACCCAGTGAAGCCATGATGATGATGCCGCCACCGCCCAATACCACGGCTTGTTCGGTGCTTTGTGATAGTGTGCTCACCCAGAAGCCATAACCCAAAGCACTGAGGCTAATGCAGGCTGAGAGTAGGCAATACAACCACCCTGAACCAGGGAGTGACAATGCCGGCATACCCATGATCGGCAGTGCCCAATGGGCTAAAGCCAGCATGCCCATAAATTGGATTTGATTGATTAAAAAATATGGTAAAAATTTGGCGGCGAGTAAGTGGCTTGCTGATATTTGAGCAAGACACAACCGCGTCAACGTGTTGGTGTGTCGTTCGCTTAGCATCACGTTGGACAGAGGAATCAAAATAAAAAACATCCCAAAAATCAACCATGCAGGCACACTTTGTTGTACGGAATTGGGTGTTTTCCCTGAAGATGAAGCCCCTTCGGTTACTTTAGGTGTTGCCAGAAATGTATTGATTGCGGCTGTGTCTGGAATGGAGGTGGCGTAAGCCGGTTTTCGTGATGTTGTCGTGAATGTATCTAAGTATTGTGCCAACACAATTTTGTTGATTGCTGCTTGCATTTGTCCATCAAAACCCAACTGCCAGGTTTTGTCTTTGCTGGGGTCGGATAGTACGGTCAGTGGTTTAAAGGCGGACAAGATTTGCATGTTTTTATTGGGATTGATGATGGTGGCATCCAACTGGTGTGCGTGGATTTTCTGCTGTAATTGTGTATTTGACTGTGATTCAATGATGACATGCATGCCTTGCTGGCTAAGTGTTTTTTGTAGCGCACGATCAAATTCTGGCTGGGCCGATGATTGGATGGCTATTTTTGCTTTACTTAAAGGGTCGCCATTGTCACTGAGTGCAAAGCACATAATCAACGTGAATAACAAAGGCATGAGAAACAAGACAGCCACACCATGTAAGTCACGACTGAGTAGTATAAATTCTTTGGTAAAGGCAAATAATTTCATTTCAGGCCGTCGTCTGTCGCAAAAAATCCAAATAAAATGATTCCAGGGTATTGTGCCCCTTGCGGATAAAGCGAATGGTGGCACCGCAGTCATGAATGGCGCGCAGAATCTCGGCAAGCGGTATTTCGGGACCAAACACCAAGCTACCATCTGCGCGAAGAGTGGCCGTGGGGAGCGTGGCTATTTGTGCTGTATTTAAACGGGGTTCCGTCTGTATCACACAGCTAGCTCGATTGGTATCCTGCAAAACGTCATGTACGGATCCGTGGAAGGCTAAATTGCCTTGATTGAGGATGGCGATATCTTGGCAGAGTAGCTCAATTTCTTGTAGATAATGAGATGTGTAAATGAGCGTGGTGCCGCGACTGGTCAGATCGTTAATTAAGTCGAAAATCAATGTTCGAGATTGGGGATCTACGCCGACAGTGACTTCGTCTAAAAAAATCAATTTCGGTGAATTCACCAGACCGATGGCTAGGTTGAGTCGTCGTTTTTGACCACCTGATAATCGGTGTGCACGCGCATGAATCTTGCCCGATAAATCCAAACGATTGAGCAAAGAATGTAAGTGGTGGGTGGCAACATCAGGATACAAAGAAGCAAAAAAACGTAGATTTTCCCATACCGTCAATTGTGGATAAAAAGCCAAATCTTGCGGCACCATAGCAATTTTCTGACGTTCAGATTTAGGCAGGTCAACCAGAGATTGGTTTTGCCACAAAATTTGCCCGCTTTGCGTGGGCAATAAGCCACTCATCAGCAGCATTAATGTTGTCTTGCCTGCACCGTTGGGGCCCAGTAAGCCCAGCGCCTTGCCAGGGACGATGTCGAGATTGATGTTGCACAATACAGGCAGAGGGTTGTTGGGGTAGTGGTAATCCAAGTCTTGCAAACGCATCATGGGTGAATTAATTTCGATTTTTAATCATTAAGCATGTATTTTAAGGTTTTTGTGGGCCAAGATGCATTTTTTCTGGTTGCGGCGGTATTCGGCTACTTGTATTTTACGCTCCGTAGAAGCGAGTCAATCATACGGCATCTATAAATTAGGCCTTATCGAAAAAAGCGCACTCAGGTTGCCTGAAAGTGGTTTTTAGCTCAGGTATTTTCAGCTACACTCTGAACATTCATTGGATAGGCAGTGTGATGATTGGTTTGATGATTGTGACCCATGAAACTCTGGGTCAGGCATACACGCAGTTGGCGGAGCATATTTTTGGTGCCATGCCTGAAAACGTGGCCATACTCAGTGTTCGGCAGGATGACCAGCCAGAGGCAGTACGGGCCAAAGCATTGGTATTGTTGGCGCAGCTGGATGAAGGGCATGGGGTTTTGGTGTTGACGGATATTTTTGGCGCAACACCTTGTAATGTTGCGCGCAACCTAATTCACAACGATAAAATGGTGATGATTACTGGCTTGAATGCCCCCATGATGGTAAAGGCCATGCAGTATGCAAAGGAAAGCAATGATTTATTGACGTTGGCCGCAGAAGTAAAGCGCGCGGCAATTAGTGGTATTTTGACAATAACTTATGACGATGTGAACGATAAATGATCAAACAAGAGATAAAAGTCATCAATAAGCTGGGCTTGCATGCACGGGCATCCAGTAAATTCACACAAATGGCCAGTAAATTTCAAAGTGAAGTATGGGTAACCCGCAAAGGGCGCCGTGTGAATGGCAAAAGCATCATGGGATTAATGATGCTGGCGGCGGCTCAAGGCTGCACCATAGAATTAGAAACGGATGGCATAGATGAGCAGGCGGCGATGAATGCATTGGTTGATTTGATTAATCATTATTTTGGCGAAGACGAATAATGAGCATTGTGCTGCATGGTGTTGCGGTGGGTGCAGGGATTGCCATCGGGCGTGCTCATTTGGTCACCCGCGGCATGGATGAAGTGCCGCATCTGGAGCTATTAGCAAGTGAGATACCCACCGAAATTACGCGCTATGAACAAGCAGTAAAAGCCACACGTCGGCAGCTAGAGCAATTGCGGGTAGCCATCCCAGAAAATGCACCGGCTGAATTGGGTGCCTTTATTTCTTTGCATTTGATGTTATTGAGCGATGTTAGCCTTTCGCGTGAGCCCATTGATCTTATCAAGGAGCAGCATATTAATGCGGAGTGGGCGCTCAAGCAGCAGACCGATAAATTAGCCGAACAATTTGATGCCATTGATGATGATTATTTACGCGCCCGCAAGCAAGATATGTTGCAGGTGGTGGAGCGGATATATAAAAACTTGAACGGGTTGTCAACTGAGGTGGCGGTTGAGGAAGATTTTGAAGATGATGCTGTTTTGGTGGCACATGATTTGTCGCCAGCAGATACCGTTTTTTTTAAAGATGGCCGTATTGCTGCATTCGTCACAGATGTTGGCGGGCCCACCAGTCACACTGCGATTCTGGGTCGCAGTTTGGACATGCCTTCCGTGATTGCCTTGGGTCATGCGCGCGAGTTAATTAGTGAAGATGAGTTGGTGATTGTTGATGGCAGCATGGGGGTCTTGATTATTGCGCCTGATGATGTGGTGCTGGGGGAGTACCGTCGCCGCATCCGCGAATTTCGCAGTCATAAACGGCAATTAAGTAAACTGAAAAAAACCGCCGCTACCACATTAGACAACATCAATATTGAGCTATTAGGGAACATCGAAACCATAGAAGACATCAAGAACCTACATAAACTGGGTGCTGATGGCGTAGGGCTGTATCGCAGTGAATTCAGTTATTTAAACCGAGATAATTTACCTACTGAAGAAGAATTGTTTGTTTTGTATAGCGACGTGGTAAAAAGGCTTAAAGGCAAATCGCTCACCATCCGTACCGTTGATTTGGGGGTGGACAAGAATCCGCGCTGGTTTGGGCAGAGTCATTCACTGAACCCAGCTTTGGGCATGACTGGTATTCGTTTGTGTTTGGCCGAACCAGTGATGTTTCGTACACAAATGCGGGCCATCTTACGTGCTGCCGTGTCTGGACCAGTGCGTATGATGTGGCCGATGATTTCGTCTGTCACTGAAGTACATCAATGCTTGGCGCATTTAGAAACCGCCAAGAAACAATTGGCAGAGCGAGATGAGGCATTCAATGCTGATATACAAGTGGGCGTGATGGTGGAGCTGCCTTCTGCCGCATTGTCCATTAATGCCATTTTGAAGCATGTGGATTTTGTGTCGGTGGGGACCAATGATTTGATTCAATATACTTTGGCGGCGGACCGAGGCGACGAAAGTGTCAGCTATCTTTACCAACCCAGCCATCCGGCGGTGTTGAAGTTACTGCATTATGTCATTCGTGCAGCCAATCGGTTAAACAAACAAGTTTCCGTGTGTGGAGAGATGGCGGGTGACGAACAATACACGCGTTTATTGTTGGGTATGGGCTGCGCCGATTCTCAATGAACCCCAATAATTTATTGGCGATTAAAAATCGCATCATACAAAGCGATGTGATTGTGTTGGAAACAGAGACTCAAAAAATCATGCGCAACGATGACCCGGATAAAGCCCTTAAGTTAATCAAAAAATTGAATGTATCGGTGGATGCGTGATGGATTGATGTAATTTTGTCAGACTTAGCACAGATTAACAGCAATTAAAATTGGTCTTCGTATAATGACACTCACAGTATTGCTGTAACACAAGCAGTCAGTAGTGAGTAAGTAACGTTTTCCCGCAACTTGGCCGCCGATATTCCCTCCCTTGATATCGGTGGTTTTTTTTTATCTATTTCGTGGG
>NZ_LQXR01000028.1 GCF_001590725.1 Snodgrassella sp. CFCC 13594
GGGGCTGCAAGGGTACACTCAATTGGCCAAATTTAAGTCCGCAGACGTGCTTGGCTATATGGTGGCTGCCGCGTTATTGCGTGAGCTCGGACCTGTATTGGCGGCGATATTATTTGCCAGCAGCGCTGGCGGTGCGATGACCAGTGAGATTGGATTGATGAAAACCACCGAGCAACTGGAAGCCATGAACGTGATGGCAGTTGATCCTGTGTCTCGGGTGGTGGTGCCGCGATTTTGGGCTGGAGTCATTTCCATGCCTTTGTTGGCATCGATTTTCAATGTGGCTGGGGTCTACGGCGCTTACTTAATCGGTGTGCAATATTTTGGTATGGACAACGGTATTTTTTGGTCACAAATGCAGACCAATATGGATTTTCATTACGACGTGGTCAATGGGTTAATTAAATCCGTGGCATTCGGGGTGGTGGTGAGCTTGATTGCGGTGTATCAAGGGTTTCATGCTCAACCTACTTCAGAAGGCATTTTACGGGCCAATACCCGTACTGTCGTGAGCAGCGCATTGACCATTTTGGCAGTGGATTTTATTTTGACTGCGTTGATGTTTACCGAATGAGTTTGGAGCGGATACAACCATGAAAAGAAGTACTTTGGAAATGTTGGTGGGCTTATTTGTTGCACTCGGGGTCGTGGCTATTGTGTTTTTGTCATTCCGAGTCGCTGGCGGCAATGGGTTGGGGGCCAGTCAGCCAACCTATACTGTTTACGCCTCATTCAGCGATATCGGTGGGCTGAAAATTAAAGCGCCAGTCAAAGCAGCGGGTGTGCTGGTCGGTCGGGTCAGTAACATTCAATTGGATCCCAAAACTTATTGGGCTCGCGTGACTTTAAATATTGATAAACAATACCCATTTAGTACCGATACCTCGGCGCAAATCCTGACATCTGGGCTTTTAGGTGATCAGTATATTGGTTTGAGCCAAGGTGGCGATCCAGATAATTTGGCCAATGGCGATACCATCACCATTACCAGTTCTGCATTGGTATTAGAGCAGTTAATTGGTAAATTTATGACCAATTTTGCTGAAGGCAATGCAAAGGGCGATGGTGCGAACAGTGATGCAGAAGCGGCTTCTGCTGCCCAATAAATTTGATTACAGACATATATTTCAGGAGATGAAAATGAATAAATCAGCGATTTTGAGCGCTTTAAGCGTGGGTGTTTTAAGTATCAGCATGGCTTTTGCTTCACCACAACAGGCTGTGAGTCAGATTAAAGGCAATGCTGATCAAGTATTGACCATTTTGAAGAAAGCCAATGGCAGCAACAATGCTCAAGTGCGCCACCAAGCCGAAAATTATGCTATCCCTTATTTCGACTTCCAGCGAATGACTGCTTTGGCCGTGGGTAATCCTTGGCGTACTGCCACACCAGCGCAACAACAAGCATTGGCACAACAATTCCAGACCTTGTTGATTCGCACTTATTCAGGAACGATGCTGAAATTTAAAAATGCCAAGGTGACTGTGGACAATACGCCAGTGGTCAATAAAGGCGGCCGTGAAGTGATTGTGCGTACCCAAGTCACCACTCCAGGAGCCAAACCAACCCAAATGGATTACACCATGTACCAAAGTGGCAGCCGCTACCGCGTATATAATGTAGCGGTTGAGGGCGCAAGTTTGGTTACCGTGTACCGCAATCAGTTTAACCAAACCATCAGCCAAAAGGGTATTAACGGTTTGATTAATGAATTGAAAGCCAAAAACGGTCGCTAATATGCACACGGAAGTACGCAATCATATTTTGTATCTGAGCCAAGTGGTAACTGTGAATACGGTTACTGATGAGGCTTATGAAGCATTTATGCGCTGCTTGCGCGAAGATGTGCATACAGTGGATTTGTCTGCTGTCGGCGAAGCCGATTCAGCTTGTGTGGCACTTTTGATTGCGGCTTTGCGCGAAAAGAAACAGCAACATGTGCATTTTGTTGGTATTCCATCTGGGTTAGCACAGCTGATGACTTTGTATGAAGTAGATAAATGGATTAAGCCATGAGTAAAAAACACACTATTTTGGTCTATGGCCTAATCTTGGCATTGAGCCAATCGGCGTGGGCTGACCAAACAGGGGCACAAGATCCCTATGAAGGTACAACCGCTTCATGTTTCGAGTAAACGATTCTTTGGATCACTATGTGATGACGCCTGTGGCCCAAGGTTACCGTAAAGTGACGCCATCTCCTGTACGCACAGGGGTGCGCAATTTTTTCAATAATTTGCGTGATGTGGTGAGCTTTGGCAGCAATTTGCTGCGATTGGATATTGAGAAAGCCAGTACGGACTTTGTGCGGGTGGGCATCAATTCGACTTTTGGCTTGGGCGGTTTGATTGATATTGCTGGTGCCGGCCAGATACCCGACAACAAAAGCACATTGGGCGACACTTTTGCCTCTTGGGGGTGGAAAAACAGCAATTACTTTGTGTACCCTCTGACTGGTCCATCTACGGTACGCGACAGCATCGGTAATACCGTTTTATATGCGGCTCCGGTGCAAGATGCTTTTATTAAAAATACAGGTGCCCGCTGGGGCAGCACGGCATTGAATGCAGTGCAACGCCGTGAAAGCCTATTGGATTTAACCGATAGCTTGGATGATGCGGCTTTGGATCGATATGCGTATGTACGGGATGTGTTCATGAGCATGCGCAATAAGCAAGTTGGGGCTACACAGGTGGACGCGGCAGATGAGGACATCGATATTGATTCCTTGGTGCCCGATGGTGGCGGTGAAGATAATAGCCAATCATCTGATCATCCAACTCATTCGGTTGTTCGGCCCGCTGATGACAACACAAATTCTGTGGATGAACAAGACGATCCAACCAGTCAATCTGAAGCAGTAGATACAACTCAAGACAATGATAAAAAAACGACTGCAGCTGCAGGTTGGACTGAGGAAGTGGTCAATGAAGCGCATCATATGCTGAATGCAGCCGGTCATTAATTGTTGTGCTGGGTTTTATTAATCAGTAGGCCATGGGTTTGTTGTTTTCAAGCGGATGAGCAAAGGAGCGTACCATGTATGAGGTCAATCGCAGCGTATTTTTATTGATGCCTTTGGAACCGTTTTGGGCTTGGCTACAATCGTTGCCTGACATGGCGCTGGAAGGCTTGAGTTTGGCTGATTTGCAGCGAGATGCCAATGCCTATTTGGTGCCGCCATGTGATGATGTTGATGATGTGTGGACTGAAATTGAAACGCGCTATCAAGAGATTTTTGCAGCTGAGTTGGCCGATTGGTGTGAAGATGAGTCATTGTGGCCGGATGTGCACCCAGAGGTTTTCAATGATTGGTTTGATATTCAATTGTCTACCGTGGTCACCGACTTGGCACGGCAGGATTTGTCGCGAGAAGCATTTCAGCCTTTTTCTTTGAACTAGGTTGCCTGAAAAGCAAGCATGAGGCTGGTGTCGATGGCTGCAGCCTGAATGCTATTGGAGTTGCCCATGCATCAAACCCACATCCGCGTTCGCGGTTATCATTTGGACGTATTTCAACACGTTAATAACGCCCGCTATTTGGAATTTTTGGAAGAAGCGCGGTGGTCTTATTTTGAAGATACCGGCTTAACACCTTTATTTTTAGAGGCTGGGTATGGTATGGCAGTGGTCAACATCAACATCAATTATCGCCATGGTGCGCGCATCAATGATGATTTGGTGATCGAGACCCGTTTTACGGAAATACACCAGCGCAATGCCGTGTTGTCGCAAATCATTACTTTGAAAAATACCGATAAAGTGGTGGCCGATGCCACCATCGTGTTTGTTGCATTTGATCCTCATACCAATAAGGCCATTGCTTTTGATGGGCCGCTTAAATCGCGACTGGCTGATTTGGTTTCAGCGGCATCGTAATTCTGAAGTTTTGGCTCAACCAAATTTTCTTTTGGAGGTGATCAGCATAATAGGGCGTATCAAAATCAGGATGTACTTAAATGGTTTGAGCATGACCGCGTTGCGTACCGATAAATTGCGTATAGGCTGACCATGAGACTTTGGCTGCTGGGGTTGAATTGGAGGCATCCGTGTTACAATTATGATCCCATTAGCTATTCGTTCTTGTGGTTGTGTGACTTTAATTTCAGGCAGCCTATGATGAGCATTAATTCATGATGCAGGCATTGCTGCATCATTTCTTGTTTGGAAATAGATTATGACTAATACCACCGCCAGCGCTCGTCAACGCTATGGTTCATGCAAAGCAGAACATGTCGGCAGCTTTTTGCGTAGCCTGAAGTCAAAAGTGCTCGTGCCAGTGTCGAAACCGGCACTTTGTCGCATTGTGCTTTGACTGAGATTGAAAACAAGGCCATCCGCGACTTGATCACCAAACAGAAAGCCGCAGGCTTGCAGTCGGTAACCGATGGCGAAACCCGCCGCGCGTGGTGGCATTTTGACTTTATGGAAAATTTGCTGGGTGCTGAAGGGTTTGAAGCTGAACAAGGCATGCAATTCAAGGGCGTGATAACCAAGCCGCACAACGTGCGTATTGCGGGACAGCTGGCTTACAACCCCAAGCATCCTCATTTTGATCAGTTTAAATTTTTGTTTGATGAAGTGGGTGACGATGGCTTCAGTGTTGCCAAAATGACCATCCCCAGCCCCAATATGTTTATGCGCCCTAATTTACGCATCAATGATGTGTATGGCCAAGATGTGGAGCGGTATGTGGCCGATTTGGGCTTGGCTTACCAAAAAACGATTCGTCATTTTTACGATTTGGGTTGTCGCTCGATTCAGTTGGATGATGTGTTTTGGGCTTATTTGGTCGACCAAGATGCGCAAGCGCGTGAACGTGATTTGGGTATGGACCCACAGCGTTTGGGTGAATTGTGTGTGGAAACGATTAATTTGGCCTTGGCCGATAAACCAGATGACTTGGTAACTGGCATGCACATTTGCCGTGGTAACTTTTCCTCTACTTGGCACTACCAAGGTGGTTATGACTTCATCGAGAAATTCATCTTCAAAGGTATCAAAGAGATAGACCGCTATTATTTGGAATACGATGATGAGCGCAGTGGCGGTTTTGAACCGTTGGCGGAGCTGCAAGGCAGCAACTCAGAGGTGGTGTTGGGATTGGTGACATCAAAAACCGAAGAATTGGAAAATCCCGCCAATATTATTGCGCGCATTCAGGAAGCCAGCCAATACCTGCCACTGTCTCAATTGGCATTGAGTCCACAATGCGGCTTCTCTTCTACGGAAGAGGGCAACAAGGTTGAATATGAAGCCCAATGGCGCAAAATCCAGTTGATTCAGGATATATGCAAACAAGTATGGGGTTCATAATCGGCTCTTCTTGGTGATGGCCGCTGCCCTGCAGCGGCTTTTTTATGTAAACCAAAGTGGCTATCCAACTTGGATGCTGGGCGGAACACAATGACGGATGAGCATTTATTACAGTGGGTGGAATACGGCGAAACGGTTCAGGCAGCCTGGTTGAGCGAGAGCCGACATCCGGCTCCTAAAACGTTGTGTGCGGTAGAACACATCAGTGCCGATGATGCGCTGCGTCTGATGCGTGCAGATACAGCGCTGGTTTGGCGCGGTGATTATCACCAGGCCAAGCAATTGCTCTCGGCTATTAAAAAAAGGGTGCGCGCCAAGGCCAAACAACCTGACGATTTCCATCGCCACCGCCTTCAGCAGGCACAGCAAAGCCGATTGTTTCAAATGCTGCTGTTGGTGGTGTCACCAGGGTTTCAGTTAAACAATGCGCGAGCACCGGATGTTCAGGCAGCTTTGACGGATGTGTATGGTGCTGGCCATCGGCTGCCATTTTTGCTGCCCTTACATCTGCTGTTGGGTTTTATCGGCGCCCATGAATGGCATAAAACTGGTGTTTCAGTGCAGGCGTTGGGTGGTGCCAAAATACATGTGCCTTATGGGGTATTTTCACCGGTACGCGGCGAGTATGTGGATTTGGTCGCTCAGGCCGAATTGCCCAAGGGTTGCCATACTGCTTGGGATATTGGTACGGGCAGTGGCGTTCTGGCTGCTGTATTGGCTAAGCGTGGTGTGGCACAGATAATCGGTACCGATACCAATCCTCGAGCCATTTTATGTGCGGAGGACAACATGCGGCACTTGGACTGCGCGCCACAAGTGCGTATTGTCGCCACGGATTTATTTCCATCAGGGTATGCAGATTTAATTGTGTGCAATCCGCCTTGGTTGCCAGCTAAGCCCACGGCTGATATTGAAACTGCTTTGTATGATCCGCAACACGCCATGCTGAAAGCATTTTTAGCAGATGCTGCGGAACATTTAAATGCAGGTGGCCAAGTGTGGTTGATTATGTCTGATTTGGCCGAGCATTTGGGTTTGCGCGCGCCTGATGATTTGAGGAAGTGGATAAATGCTGCTGGGTTACGGGTTTTGACCAAAATCGAAACGCTGCCACAACACCCCAAGGCTCAACAGCGCCATGACCCTCTCCACCATGCTCGTAGCCGTGAAGTCACATCCCTGTGGCAGTTGGTGCCTGCGTAGTTCTTAATTGATTTTGACTCTGGCAAGTGTCGGCTGCACTCAATTATTACGCGTGCCTTTGTCATGCATGTCAAAGGAAGTTTACCTAAACTACGATTCTGAATTTGCGATTTTCGCTATGGTGAGATTCAGGCTCATACAAGATTATCGACGCGATTTATGAGCATGGATTGATTGATTTTTATCATTATCAATAAATAATGTGATTATTGGTTGTTTGTTGTCATGGCGCTAATGCCACTTTGATTGGTAGGTGGTATCAATGGGGCAACTATCGCAGTTTATGGTTTTAAATGCATTACTTCCAAGGACGGGCGTCATTGGATGCGATCCAATGATTTTTGTTTATTGAGCTTCACCTAGGTTGGATAAGGTATTGTGTTTGCTGGTGTAATGGGTGCCATTTTCACCAGCAATCAATCTATGCGACTTGCGTCGTACACCCTAAAATCTGGTTTAACGGGGTTGGTAGCGCCCAGCCATTGATTGATACACCAGATTTTCGTTTTGCAAACCGTATAGCGGTTGTTTAACACCGTTTGAGCAGAGGCGAGCTCGGTATTAAGTGCATCCAGCCAATCGCTTAAAGGGTTGGCGCCATATTGATAACGGGCACGATAGTAACGGCTGTTTTTTTGGTCAAAAGCGTATTTCTTCTCCGCATTGCCCAAAGTATCGCGGCTCAACGTGTATTGACGATAATAGGTGTCGACCTCATTGAGTGACGTGGTGAGCGCACCTTCGAAACTCAGTTTGGCGCTATCGAAGTCGGCTTCTGCCGATTTGGTTTGCCAGTGCAAAGTGGGCCAATTGAGGAAGGGTAAGTTCACCGATACCGTGCCCGCCCCGATGGGGATGCTGAATAAATTCGATGCTTTGTCAGCGCTTGTGCTGACTGCAGCGCCCAAGGTAATGCTTGGATACCAGCTGCGTTTGGCAGCCTCTTGGCTGGCGTAGGCTTTTTGTAGGCGGTATTCAGCGGCGCGCAAATCAGGTCGGTTTGCCAGTACCGACAAAGGAATGTTTAAATCAACCTGAGTTGTCGGCAAGCTGGCGAGTTTGGTTGGCGTGACGTTGAAGGCGTCTTGGGGACGTACATTCAGTAGATTTTTCAAACTTTGCAGCACGCTATTGCGGGTCTGAGTTAAATTAATAAGGCTATTTTGCGCGCTGAGCAAGGATTGATTGGCTTGGGTAGGATTGATGCTGGCCACTTTCCCTACTTGGTATTGTGCTTGCGTGATGCGTGCAATCTCGCGGTATTGGGTGATGCTTTTTTGGGTGAGCGCCATGGCTTCATCTAAATAGGCTAAGTGGAAATAAGCATCCACGACACTGTTGATGAGTGACAACCGGCTGGCCGCCAGGTCCGCTTCGCTGGCACGGTATTCCCAAGCCGATGCATCTGCCGTGGCTTTTACTTTTTGCCATACATCCAATTCATAACTGAGTCCCACGCGGCTGCTAAAACTGCGATCAGAAGCGCCACCATTTTTGATGTTTTTGCTCACATCGGCACCCAAAGTACCGCTGCCTTGCGGCAATAAGTCTGCACCTGCTAGGTTGGCACTGTAGCGGGCTTTCTCTGCTGTAATCGCTGCTTGCCGCAAATCAATGTTGTTGTGTAAGGCAGTTTGTACCAATTGATTTAATTGGGGATCTTGATAAATGGTCCACCAGTTGCCATCGATTTGGTATTGTGCACCCACTTCTTCAGCGCTCAGCATGCCTGCTTGTTGTAGGCTTTGGCTGGGATATTGGGTGGTGGTGGCGCAAGCGCTTAGTGCCAGCAACACAGATACGCTGAAGGCTGCCTGAAAAGAACGGGGTAATTGGTTTTTCATCATGTATTCATCCATTTCAGGCAGCCATACGTTGCCTGAAAAGCAATAGGTTATTCACGCGACAAGGCGTCAATCGGATTGAGTTTAGAGGCATTTTTAGCCGGCATAAAACCAAATAGCACCCCAATGGCGGTAGAACACACTACAGCTAAGGCAATGGATGCGGTTGAAAATGACATGGCAAACTCAGTGGCGAGTAAATTAAACAATACGCTGATGGCCAGTGACAGCATCACGCCCACCAATCCGCCGATCAAGCAAATTAACACCGCCTCAATCAAAAATTGCTCCAAAATATTGCTTTGACGGGCGCCAATTGCCATGCGAATGCCGATTTCTTTGGTGCGCTCAGTCACCGATACCAGCATGATGTTCATTACACCAATGCCACCCACCACCAATGAAATCAAAGCAATACAGGAAATCAGCAAAGTCATGGTGCCAGTGGTGCTTTCAATGGTTTGCTTGATGCTATCACTGTTGCGGGTGAAAAAATCTTGCGTACCATGACGAGCCAGCAGTAATTCGGTGATGCCTTTTTCTGCCGTTTGCGAGTTGACGTTGTCTTTGACTTTAACCACCACCGAACTGATGTATTTGTCACCAGTGATTTTATTCATCAACGTGGTGTAGGGCGTCCACATTTGTAATTGGTCGCTGTTGGCAAAGGCGCTGGTGTCAGGCTCGGTGACACCAATGATGGTCAGAGGCCTTTTTTCAAACAGGACAATCTTACCCAATGGATTACTGCCATCGGCAAAAAGCTTGTTTTTGGTGTTGTTGTCGATGACCACCACTTGATTATTTTGCGCAACATCATCGGCATCAAAGAAACGCCCATTCGCCAATTTAATCCCACGCACATCAAAATACTGGTCGCCTGCGCCGTAGGTTTGGGCAGTTAAATCTTGATTTTGGTATGTGATGGTACCGCCATCGGAAGAAACAGGTGTGACACTGTCGACATAATCCTGCTGGCTTAAGGCATTGGCATCGGCCACCGTCAAGGTTTTGATGCGGCTGGAGCGCCGATCACCAAAGCCTGTGCCAGGGTAAATGCTGATGGTGTTGGTGCCCATGGAGCTAATGTTTTCCAGAATTTTTTCTTGTGAACCACGCCCCAATGCCACCACCGAAATCACTGAAGCAATACCGATGATGATGCCCAACATAGTCAGTAAAGAGCGCATTTTATGGGCCAAAATCGCCTGTACGGACATTTTAAACGACTCGATAAATTGGTCTTTGTAAAATGCCCAATTCTGTTTTTCTTCGATACTTTTGACTGGGCTTTGTGGGATTTCTTCGGTTTTGCTGGTGTCGGCAATAATACGGCCATCGCGAATTTCAATGATGCGGTTGGCATTGGCGGCAATCCCCGGATCATGAGTGACCATGACAATGGTGTGTCCGTCATCATGCAAGCGGTGCAAAATTTCCATCACATTTTTGCCACTGGCGGTATCTAATGCGCCTGTTGGTTCGTCCGCTAGAATGATTTCGCCGCCGTTCATCAAGGCGCGCGCAATGCTCACTCGTTGTTGTTGGCCGCCTGATAGCTCATTGGGTTTGTTTTGCTCTTTACCCTGCAACCCCAATTCCTCCAATAGCTGCTCGGCGCGGCGGCTACGCTCCGTATGGTCAATGCCGGCATACACAGCGGGCAAAGCAACGTTGTCTCGTGCGCTCAATGAACCCAATAGGTTATAGCGTTGGAAAATGAAACCAAAGCGCTTACGTCGTAAAGCCGCCAGCTCATCATTGTCCATAGAAGCGGTTTCAATCCCATCAATTTGATAAGA
>NZ_LQXR01000029.1 GCF_001590725.1 Snodgrassella sp. CFCC 13594
CGGACATGGAAGCCCATTTCAAGACCAAGTTGAAAGCACAGCAAGTGGTGGAGCCATCTTTAATTGGTGGCGTCAAAGTGGCAATCGGCGATCAAGTATTGGATCTGTCGTTGCAAGGCCGTTTAAACAGCCTGCACACGGCAATGATGAATTAGGAGAGTTTTCATGCAGCTTAATCCTGCTGAAATTAGCGATTTGATTAAAGCCAAGATTGAAAATCTGTCGGTGGAATCAGAATTGCGTACCCGTGGTACGGTAATGTCTGTAACCGATGGTATTGTTCGTGTCCATGGCTTATCAGACGTGATGCAAGGTGAGATGCTCGAGTTCCCCGGCAACACTTTCGGCTTAGCCATGAACTTGGAGCGTGACTCCGTAGGCGCCGTGATTTTGGGTGAATCTGAGCACATTAAAGAGGGTGACACGGTTACCTGTACTGGCCGGATTTTGGAAGTTCCGGTGGGTCATGAGTTGGTTGGTCGTGTGGTGGATGCACTGGGCCGTCCCATTGATGGCAAAGGTCCAATCAATACCACGCATACTGCACCAGTGGAAAAAATTGCCCCAGGTGTGATTGCGCGTCAATCCGTAGATCAACCCATGCAGACTGGTTTGAAGGCTATTGATTCAATGGTACCGGTAGGCCGAGGTCAGCGCGAGCTGATTATTGGTGACCGTCAAACTGGTAAAACCGCAGTAGCGTTGGATGCCATCGTTAATCAAAAAGGCACTGGCGTTATTTGTATCTATGTGGCAGTCGGTCAAAAAGCCTCCTCCATTGCCAACGTAGTGCGCAAATTGGAAGAACATGGTGCGCTGGCTCATACTATTGTGGTTGCGGCTACCGCTTCTGAAGCGGCTGCACTGCAGTTTATTGCGCCTTATGCCGGTTGCAGTATGGGTGAATATTTCCGCGATAATGGTGAAGATGCTTTGATTGTATATGATGACTTGTCCAAACAAGCCGTTGCCTACCGTCAGATTTCATTGCTGTTGCGTCGTCCACCTGGTCGTGAAGCTTATCCGGGTGACGTGTTCTACTTGCATTCACGCTTGTTGGAGCGCGCTTCTCGCATCAATGCCCACGAAGTGGAAAAGTTAACCAATGGTGCCGTCACGGGCAAAACGGGTTCTTTGACGGCATTGCCTATCATCGAAACCCAAGCGGGTGACGTGTCTGCATTCGTGCCGACCAATGTGATCTCCATTACCGATGGCCAGATCTTCTTGGAAACGGATTTATTTAACTCTGGTATTCGTCCAGCCATTAATGCGGGTATTTCAGTATCCCGAGTTGGTGGTGCAGCGCAAACCAAGGTGATTAAAAAATTGGGCGGTGGTATTCGTTTGGCCTTGGCTCAATATCGTGAATTGGCGGCGTTCTCGCAATTTGCTTCCGATTTGGATGAAGCGACACGCAAGCAATTGCGTCATGGTGAAGTAGTGACCGAATTGATGAAACAAAAACAATTCAGCACTTTAGGCACTGGCGAAATGGCGTTGACTTTGTGGGGCATCAACAACGGGTCTTATGATGATGTGCCTGTAAACAAAGCATTGGCCTTTGAGGCTGAGTTCTTGAGCTATGTGCGTACGCAGTTGCCTGATGTATTGGCCGACATTAATGCCAAAGGCGCCATGAGTGATGAGAGCGAAAAAGCGTTGTCCGAAGCCATGAAAACCTTTAAGGCGTCTTACGGCTATCAAGCCTGATGCGCACACTGAAAGGAGTCTGAAATGGCAGTAGGGAAAGAGATTCTCACCAAAATTCGCAGTGTTCAAAATACTCAAAAGATCACTAAAGCGATGCAGATGGTGTCAACCTCTAAAATGCGGAAGACTCAGGAGCGGATGCGTCAAGCGCGTCCGTATGCCGACAAGGTGCGCCAAGTGATGAGTCATTTGGCGCAAACCAATACGGATCATAATTTGCCCATCTTGGCACATCGAGATCATGTCAGCAAAGCAGGATTTATTCTGATTACCACGGATAAAGGTTTGTGTGGTGGGTTGAATGCCAATTTGCTGAAGACTTTGTTTGCCAAAGTACAGTCTTATGAAGAGCAAGGTGTGTCTGTTGAGATTGTGTGTCTGGGTAGCAAAGGTTTGGCTGCCTGTAATCGCGTCGGTCTGACAGTAACTGCCAGTGCAGTTAACTTAGGCGATACCCCGAAAATGGAATCTATTTTGGGGCCAGTTACTGAAATCATCGAGCGCTATGCAGCCGGTGATTTAGACGTGATCCATTTGGTGTATGCTGGATTCGTCAATACCATGCGCCAAGAACCGCAATTGGAAACCTTGTTGCCAGTAGGTGAACAGGTACTCGGTGAAGTTCATGAGGACAAAGCATACGGTTGGGATTATGTGTATGAACCGGATGCGGCCACTGTATTGGCCTATTTGGTCCGCCGTTATTTAGAGTCTGTGGTATATCAAGCATTGAGTGAAAACATGGCGTCTGAACAGGCTGCGCGTATGGTGGCGATGAAAGCCGCTACGGACAATGCCGGCAATGCCATTAAGGAATTGCAATTGATATACAACAAATCGCGTCAAGCTGCGATTACCACAGAGTTGTCAGAAATTGTGGCCGGTGCCGCTGCCGTTTAAGGCAGCCCGGTCGAATAAACTTAGGATGCGATAATGAGCCAAGGCAAAATCGTACAAATCATTGGTGCCGTGGTGGACGTTGAGTTCCCACGCGACATCATTCCGAATGTGTATGACGCCCTGAATTTGGTGGATACCGACCTAACTTTGGAAGTGCAACAGCTTCTAGGTGATGGTGTGGTGCGTACCATTGCCATGGGCAGTTCCGATGGTCTGAAACGCGGTATGCAAGTGATCAATACCAAAGCGCCCATTAGTGTGCCGGTGGGTACCGCGACTTTGGGTCGTATTATGGACGTATTGGGTCGCCCTGTTGATGAGGCGGGCGCCATTGATACCGATAAAACCCGCGCAATTCACCAATTGGCCCCAAAATTCGATGAGCTGTCGAGTTCTACCGATGTATTGGAAACCGGTATCAAGGTGATTGATTTGCTTTGCCCGTTTGCCAAAGGCGGTAAAGTGGGTTTGTTTGGTGGTGCCGGTGTGGGTAAAACCGTCAACATGATGGAGTTGATCAATAATATTGCCAAAGCACACAGCGGTTTATCTGTGTTTGCCGGTGTGGGTGAACGTACCCGCGAGGGCAATGACTTCTACCATGAAATGAAAGATTCCAACGTATTGGATAAAGTGGCGATGGTCTATGGCCAGATGAATGAACCCCCAGGCAACCGTTTACGCGTGGCATTGACGGGTTTGACCATGGCTGAATATTTCCGTGACGAAAAAGACGCCAATGGCAGAGGCCGTGATGTGTTGTTGTTCATTGACAACATTTACCGTTATACCTTGGCCGGCACTGAAGTATCTGCTTTGTTGGGCCGGATGCCTTCTGCTGTGGGCTATCAACCGACATTGGCGGAAGAAATGGGCCGTTTGCAAGAACGCATTGCTTCCACACAAACTGGTTCTATTACGTCTATTCAAGCCGTATATGTGCCTGCGGATGACTTGACTGACCCGTCTCCAGCCACCACATTTGCGCATTTGGATGCCACCATTGTATTGAGTCGTGATATTGCGTCTCTGGGTATTTATCCTGCAGTGGATCCTTTGGATTCTACTTCACGTCAGCTTGACCCCACAGTTATTGGCCAAGAGCACTATGACGTGGCTCGTGGTGTGCAGGTTACCTTGCAAAAATACAAAGAATTGCGTGACATCATCGCAATTTTAGGTATGGATGAATTGTCTGATGAAGATAAGCTAACGGTGATGCGTGCCCGTAAAATTCAGCGTTTCTTGTCGCAGCCTTTCCACGTAGCCGAGGTATTTACTGGTTCTCCTGGTAAATACGTTTCCTTGCGCGACACCATTGCTGGCTTTAAAGCCATTTTGAGCGGTGAATACGATTACTTGCCAGAACAAGCATTTTACATGGTAGGTGGAATCGAAGAAGCTGTTGAAAAAGGCAAAACCTTAAACTAAGGAGCCCTTGATGAGTACCATGCAAGTGGAAGTGGTGAGTAACGAGGAAAATATCTTTTCGGGTGAGGCCAGCTTTGTGGTGGTACCCACCCAAACAGGTGAATTGGGTATTTACCCACGTCACGAACCGATTATGAGCTTGGTGCGTCCCGGTGCTCTGCGTTTGACGGTGCCTGGCCAGAAAGAAGAAGTTCTGGTTGCTGTATCCGGTGGTGTTTTGGAAGTCCAATCTAACCGATTGACGGTTTTGGCTGATGTAGCCATTCGCAGTTCAGAAATGGATCGCGAGCGCGCCGAGGCTGCCCAAAAAGCAGCTGTATCCAGTATCTCAGCCGCGACTGATGAGAAATCATTGGCCAAAGCGCATGCAGCACTGGCGGCGGCATTGGCGGAACTGAAAACCTTGGATTACCTGCGTTCACACAAACACTAAGCGGGGATGTTTGAATCTTTGCATCAAAGCACGGCTAGTCCGTGCTTTTTTATTGTCCAATTAAGCGAATTGGCCATCAAAAGTACCAGATTAAAGGCTGCCTGAACGTGTTTCAGGTAGCCTTGGTCGCTCATCCAAAGACCTGTCCTATAATTTGATAAACCGAATGCAATTCAGGGCGCATGGATAGCAATCATCATCATAGTATTGATGTGCCAGTTGGCCATGTTGCTTGTTCGATTGATAAGAAAAACCATATGTGCAGTCGCATTTGCGTGGCGCATGATGCGGTTGCACTCACGCCGGATTGTATTAAAACTCAAACACAGCGTTGTATGGTGGTGAGAGATATTTGCTGCTTGAGTTCACTATTTTTTGAATTTTATGAGGTCATTCGGTTTTCCTGAAACCAATGCTTGGAATTGACTAATGGCTCAATCACATCCAAAAGATTATAAATAGGCGTCTTTTCAGTGTATCGCCAGCATGGAATGCACAGACCCTTTTGCTTGCAGTTGCTGACTGTTTCAGCCAGCTTAGCCCATAAATACAGCGTGTATTTATGGGTTTTTTTTGTGGGTGGCGTAATATGTTTTAAATTCTTTTGGATTGAATATTTGGGGTATGGGCCACAATGCACACGGCGACTGGGCAATCAGGTAGAATCAGCGTCCTGCAACACCAATCAAATGCAACAAGAGGAAATAGAGGCTGCCTGAAAATCTCAGGTGGCCTTTACCCATTTCTGGAGTTTTTAAGGTCATGCACACACGACACATCCCGCATCCACGCTGGCTACTTTTTGCTTTGGCTATGGGCGGCTTCGCCATTGGTACCACTGAATTCGCCACCATGAGCGTGCTGCCCTACATGGCTGCGGGTTTGCACATTAATGAGCCCACTGCAGGACATCTCATTAGCATTTATGCGTTGGGTGTCGTGGTAGGCGCACCGGTGATTTCGGTATTGGGCGCGCGGTTCAGTCGCCGCAGCTTGTTGCTGGGGTTGATGGTCTTTTTTGCCTTGGCGCATTTGGGTACGGTGTTGGCACCGAACTATCACACCATGATGTTGTTTCGCTTTTTATGTGGCCTGCCGCATGGGGCTTATTTTGGCGTGGGTGCACTGGTGGCGGCGGCTATGGTGCCATCGAGTAAGCGTGCCCAAGCAGTGGGTTTGATGATGGTGGGGCTGACGCTGGCCACCACCATTGGCGTGCCTTTGACCAGTTGGTTGGCGCAAGCCATCAGTTGGCGAGTGGTGTTTGGTGTGGTGGCCATATTGGCGGTGCTGACGGTGGTATTGGTGGCTGCTTTTTTGCCGAATACCCGTATGCAGGGGAGCGGCAGTAGCCCGTTGCGAGAACTCAGTGCACTCACCAATCGACAAATCTGGCTGACCTTAGCCATTGGTGCGATTGGTTTTGGGGGCATGTTTGCCATTTATGCGTACATGGCCTCAACGCTGCAAGAAGTTACGCAGGTGTCGCCGCATGTGGTGCCATTGGTGATGTGTTTGTATGGCGTCGGCATGACCTTGGGTAATTTGATTGTGCCGCGATTGGCCGGGAAACGCATTATGGGAGGGTTGGCTTGGCTACTGGTGTGGTCGGCGCTGATGCTGGCTATTTATCCCTTTGCTGTACATCATTTCATCTGGGTGTGTGTGCAAGTCCTGTTGATTGGTGTGAGCGGTGCTGTGGGTACTTTGTTGCAAATTCGGCTTATGGATGTGGCCAAAGAGGCGCAAACATTGGCTGCTGCTTTGAACCATAGCGCTTTTAACGCTGCCAATGCATTGGGGCCATTTTTGGGTGGTTTGGCCATCTCCGCTGGTTATGGTTGGGCCAGCACGGGTTGGGTAGGTTGTGCCTTGGCGCTGGCCGGTTTGGTGGTTTGGGTAGTCACCGTATGGGATGCCCGCCGTTCAGGCAACCCAGTGCAGTAAATATCCTTGGATATTGCCATGCTATTTGAAATCAATGGCGCTGAATGAAGTGTATGCTTTCTTGTAAAACCGTATGGCTGGCTTGGAAGTGCATATCGAAATTGAAATCATGGCGCAATTTTTCCGGGTGGTTTTTGGGAAAAATTCGGGCTGTGACTGGCACCCCCAGTGCGTTTAATCGGGCCACAAAAGGCACGCTCTGGCCCGCTGTGAGTACATCTTCTTCACTAGCGCTTAAATATACCGGCGGGTAATCATGGGTTAGCCAAGGCAGTGCGGACATGCGGTCTAGCTGTGCTGTATTGGGATGCTGGCTGCCAGCAAAATGACCAATCACGTCTTGCATCCCTTGGTTCACCAGCCAAGGAGTGTGCTGGCGAGCGGCATACAGGGCGGCCATGTCGTATACGCCGCTGTGTAATACCATACCTTTCAGTTGTGTCGCGCGCAGTGCTGGCTGAAAACCCAGCTGTTGAGCCAGTGCTGGGTTGGTGACGGCTGCAGCATAAGTACTCACCAAATTGGCGCCAGCGGAGTCACCCGCTAGAATGATGTTGTTTACATCAATAGGCCATTGTGTATGCTGCTTTAAGACGGTGGCAATGGCGCTGTCTATCTCCAGTAATTGTTGCGGGAAATGGGCCTTAGGCACCAGTGTGTAGCCAATGTTTATGCTGGCAATATTGGCGTCTGCCAATAAGCGTAAATAGCTGCGGGCACCTTCTTTGTTTCCGCCTACCCAGCCGCCACCATGCACCCATACCACCAAGGGCAATAATCGCTGTGGCGATGATGCTGCCGCACGTGGATAGAAGACATCAAATTGAGTTTGGGGCCTGTTGTTGCTGGTTAAGTTTTCATGTATTTCAATTGGTTGTTTAACTTGTGTTTGTGCATAGGTGTCTAAATCGGCCACTGCGCTGGCGGCTTGGCTATCCATCAGTTTTCCAATGAGATGAGCATTCAATTGGCTACAGCCGGCCAAGAGCAATGTGGTGCCGAGTGTTAGGATGGTCAGAAAATAAGGAAGAGTACGCATGGTGGGCCTTATTGGATGAGATGTGGGGAAAGCCTATTTATTCAATACGATTAGCGTGGTGCCGCGAAGTCGCCCCATTGCATTTGCATGGCAGCCAGTACGGCTAGGCTGGCGGTTTCGGTGCGCAGTACGCGCGGGCCTAAGCTAATGGCTTGAAAGCCATATTGCTGTATCGCCAGCATTTCCTCAGCCGCGCTTAACCCGCCTTCTGGCCCGATCAATATGGCGACGCTGGTAGGTTGGGCTAAGTGATTCAGTGCTTGTGGTTGATTTAAGCTCATAATGAGTTTGGTGGGTACGGTTGCTTGGGCCTGTAAGGCTGCCTGAAACGGCAAAATAGCGTGCACGGTTGGTATGACGGTGCGCCCACACTGTTCACAGGCGGCAATGGCAATGTCTTGCCACCGTCCCACCTTTTTATCAGCACGCTCGCCTGCCGGCCGTTGGCTGCTGCGCTCAGTAATAACGGGTTGTATGGCAGCTACCCCCAGTTCGACACTTTTTTGAATGGTGAAATCCATGCGCTCACTGCTGGAAATCGATTGCAACAGCGTAATGGAAAGGGGGGATTCAATGCTGTATCGCCGTTGGTCAATTAAGCGAACCGCCACATCTTTTTTACCCATGGTGGTGATTTGTGCTGTGTAAACCACGCCCCGGCCATCCATCAATTCAATATGTTCCTCTGGTTGCTGGCGCAATACTTGCACATGTCGTGCCACATTCCCCGGTAAGGTAAATTCAGTGGTGCTGAAATAAGAAGAAGGGACGTAAAAGCGTGGCATGGTGTTTGTGTTTCCTTGGGAAATAGTTAATATTGCAATTTGTTGACTTAATTAGCAAGTTGAGAACATGGTGCTGGATAAACTTATTGGGTTGGTACGACAAGTGGCACAGGCCGAGGTGATGCCCCGTTTTTTGGCGGTTAGCGTCAGTAAAAAGCACGATGGTTCCTTGTTGACAGAAGCCGATGTGGCGGCCCAGTCGGCTTTTGCAAAGGGGTTACGGCACATTATTGATTGCCCGATGCTGGGTGAGGAAATGAGTGCACAAGACCAATTGGCGCTATGGCAATACAATGGCGGCGGTTTGTGGGTAGTTGACCCGATTGATGGCACCAATAATTTTATCAATGGCATGCCGCATTTTGCCTTGTCTGTGGCCTATGTGCAGCATGGTCGCAGTCAATTAGGCGTAATTTTTAATCCGGTTTCACAAGAGTGCTTTTACGCCCAGCATGGGTATGGCGCTTTTTTGAATGGGCAGAAATTGCCACTGCGTAGCGTGGAGAAGCCATTAATTGATGCCATCGCGGGTGTGGAAGTGAAGTATTTGCGGTCAGGAAAACTGTCGAGCCGGATGCAAACTTTGGCGCCCGTTGGGAGTCAGCGCAGCATGGGGTGCAGTACTCTAGATTGGTGCTATTTGGCTGCAGGCCGTTATGATGTTTATGTGCATGGTGGTCAACGGCTGTGGGATTATGCTGCTGGGGCATTGATTTATGAAGAAGCAGGAGGACAGTTGGCTACTTTGGAAGGAGATGATTTCTGGAGTGGGCAACATGTGTTCAATCGGTCAGTCATTGCTGCCTTGCAGCCGGCG
>NZ_LQXR01000030.1 GCF_001590725.1 Snodgrassella sp. CFCC 13594
TTGCTTCTCCTGATGGGTTATACCTAACCTCAGGAGCACGACCTAGACGACCAATAAGAATTACTTTATTTACTGACATAATGGACTCCTACAACGAAAAAACGATTATTTAAAGACCCTCAGGGAAATTAAATAATCGTTCTTGATATTTGGCTGTGCCAAATTTGTGACTAGGCATGAGAAAACTATACTGAATATGGCTGTGCGTGCAAGCACCACATATGTTTATAATCAATAGGTTGCAAATTAATACTAAGACTTAAAATCCGTCGCTTCTTAAAACGAGCGTGCCGGTTCGATTCCGGCTCCGGGCACCAATCACCTTGTTTTATATATAAAAAACCAGCCCTAAAAAGCTGGTTTTTGTTTATCTGTAATGGCGGTTTGTTCTACAAATTACCTTTTGTTCTACATTCCACCTATTTTAGATTTATTTTTTTACTCTAAAATCTTGGTTAATTTTCTCAATTGTCGGCGCAACAAGCTTGCCTTTTCTATGTCTAATATAATCAGATGTTATGCACTGATTTGAATGCCCCAATAATGTGCGCACCGCCTCAATTCCCAACGCCTCGTCTTTATCTGTTGCTGCTTTTACGCGCAAATCTCTAAATTGAAAATCAGCTTTGGATACACCTACTTTTTCTCGCGCCCTGTCCATGCCACCGCGGCAGCATTAAATAAGTTAGCGGTTGCCCATGGTGCCGAACTCGCCCAAGATGAACGAATAAAAAATCATGACTGCCCGCCCCCTTGTTCCGACTTAATCAAAGCAATTAGATCGTGTTTCCACTATATCCAATTTCTAGCCCGCTACTGGCTTGGCGATATGTGCACCCGTGATATTGACAATCACCACGGCACGCACATTTACTTGGTGCGGCATATCCACCACCCAAAATGATAAATATGGTACATAATCACCCACTCAATACAATCTATTCCAGTATGAGAAAGTCTATGGCAAGGGCGCTTCAATCTTAACCAGACATTTTTTAATTCTAGTGAGCAATTATGCGGTGGTTATCAGTCATCGGTTTGTTGAGTATTTCAAATTTGGTCATGACCATTGCTTGGTATTGGCACATCAAGCCAAATAATCAACATTTTCCCATTTGGCAAATCATACTCATTAGCTGGGGATTGGCCTTCTTTGAATACTGCTTTGCCGTACCCGCCAATCACTTGGGCGCGCAATGGCACATCAAACCGTTTCAATTAAAAATTATTCAGGAAGTCATCACATTAACAATATTTGCTTTATTTGCGATTTTCTACCTGAAAGACAGCTTCAAACTAAATTACCTCGTCAGTTTTGTGCTGATGCTTGGCGCTGTTTACTTTGCCTTTAAAAAATAATTTTTTTATACCAGATAAAATAGGTGTTGGAAGGCAGCGACAGCTCGAACATTTATGAGCCCGAGTGCTCATCTTCATTGATTGAAACATCAGCAGTCGGAACCCGCGCATCAGCGGCACTTGCCGGCTGAGATTCACGCTGCAATCGCTTAATGTCATCCAATCCGGCGAGGGTTTGCCAAGTGAGATGTTCCATTCGTTTGTGCAAGCTGGCAATGGCATTTTCGGCTTTCAGGTTGACGTCAAAATCACGCAACATGGTCATGCGATCGCGAGCTGCTTGGCGATTTTGCGACATCATGATCACGGGTGCTTGCACCGCGGCCAACATAGACAGCACTAGGTTTAAAAACACATACGGATAGGGGTCAAAGGCTTTACGTTGCAATACGAACGTATTGAGCAGCGCCCACCCAACAAGAAAGGTGCCAAAGATAATAATAAACGTCCAAGAACCACCAAAATCGGCCACACGATCTGCCAGCCGTTCGCCCAAAGTAAGGTCCGCACGGTCTTCTAAATTCGCATCAGCTGGTTGCGCCTGTAATCTTTTGGAAATGCGCATTAAATGGCTGATTTCGCGGCGGCTCAGTCCAGATAAATCGGTATTCAGCAAATGTTCTGCTAAATAGCGGATGTCTCGGCTACGTTCGGTTTGCATCTGGCCTGCCTTTTCTTGGTATCCAATCGCCATGGTTGGTTATTTTGGCATGTCACTGCCATTGTGCACAGAGCCACAGCAATAAAAATATACCCAGTCATCTGCCTACTAGCACCAAACCCATAAATGCTCGTTTCAGGCAGCCTTTAGGCAACAGACAGAGGCGACAGGTCTAATTTATTCATGAGCAGCTTATCAGCATCCATTTCCGGATTAGCCGTGGTGAGTAGTTGATCACCATAAAAAATTGAATTGGCTCCTGCCAGAAAACACAATGCTTGCGTTGCTTCATTCATGCCGCCCCTTCCCGCAGACAAACGCACAAAACTGGCGGGCATGGTAATGCGCGCCACCGCAATGGTCCGCACAAATTCAGTCCAATCCAAATCTTCGGCATCTGCCAACGGTGTACCCGCCACTTTCACCAATTGATTAATGGGGACACTTTCTGGTTGCGGATCCAGATTGGCTAAGCTGGCAATCAAACCAGCGCGCTCCGCACGACTTTCATTCATGCCCACAATGCCGCCACAACATACTTTTAATCCAGCGTCACGCACCTTCCCCAAGGTATCCATACGATCTTCATGAGCACGGGTGTGAATGATGTCCTGATAGCGTTCGGGATCAGTATCTAAATTGTGGTTGTAATAATCCAGTCCAGCTGTTTTCAAATTTTCGGCCATTCCTTCTTGGAGTAGACCAAAGGTACCGCAGGTCTCCAACCCCAATGCTTTCACAGCCGCAATGATTTTGCTGACTTGTTCGATGTCACTGGGTTTAGGGCCACGCCAGGCAGCACCCATACAAAAACGACTGGCGCCACGGCTTTTGGCAATTTTGGCTTTGGCCACAATGTCGTCCACATCCATGATTTGCTGCTTTTCCACGCCTGTTGCATGATGTGCAGACTGGGGGCAATAAGCGCAATCTTCAGGACAGCCCCCCGTTTTAATGGACAATAAAGTGGATAATTGAATTTGATTGGCAGAGAAATGCTGACGATTGATTTCGGCTGCCTGAAACACCAAGTCCATAAAGGGCGTTTCAAACAAGGCCTCAATGGCACATTTAGACCAATAGGCTGCCGTGGGATGACTTTTCAGGCGCACCAGTGCCTGACGGCGCAGGGTAATAGCACTCATGTGTTTTCCTTATTTATTTTTGCTGCGGCACAATGACGCAGACACGACGAACTCCGCGCAATGAGAGGCTCGCCGTAGAGAAAAATCCAAAACATAACCCAAGCTTTAATTGGGCGCGGCTACTTTAGCACAAAATAAAATAGGCCGCCTAAACCGTTTCAGGCAGCCTACATCAATCTTCAAAAGGGTTGATACACCATTTTATTTACAGCTAATCCCTCCAATTTGCGGCGCAGCGCCACTGCCCACAGACAAAGTGCATGACGTATTGGAGCTGCCGCTAACGGTTAATTTCCCACCCGAAAGCTGCAATGACACCGGCTCTTTCACCCCCATTTTCACAGCAGTCCCAGCTAATTTTTGTACATCAGCTTGGCTATATGGGGTGTTATTGCCGGCAATCGCAATGTCTTTGGCGCTTGCAGGTGTGCTCCAAAATAAGCCGATTGTGGCAGCGCTCCAGCCCAATAAGCGCAAACGTGAATTGATTTTCATGTATGTTCCTTTTCAATGGCCGCTACTCGCGGCTACTTGTATTTTAAACGTATCTATATTAAATGGGTTTAAATACAAGGTAGAAATATCCTCTTTTTACTTAATTTCATGTTTGTATGTGACCAATATAACAGACTAATAACCCAATATCGGCAACAATACCGGTACCAAACAAGCTGTTAATACACCATTGAGTATCAAGCCCAAACTGGCATACGCAGCAATTTTCTGACTGTGTTCCAAAGCTGAGCTCAACCCCATCGCGTGCGATGCCGCACCCATACCCATGCCGCGCGAGCTGGGCGATAAAACGCGCATACCACGCAACACTTTAAAACCCATCATTTGCCCTATCATCCCAGTAAGAATCACACTGGCGGCCGTGAGCGCAGGCAACCCGCCAACACTTTTGGTAATTTCAATGGCCACGGGACTGGTCACTGACTTGGCAGCCAGCGACACCACCACTTGTCGCTCGGCACCCAACCAACGAGCCACCATCACAGCAGACACAATGCCCGTCAAACTACCCAATAACTGAGAAGCCAGTATTGGCCACCACTGTTTGCGAATTTTGGGCCATTGCAAATACAACGGCACTGCCAAACACACCACGGCCGTTGCAACCAAAAATCAATAAATTGTGCAGCTTGGTGAAAAGCTGAGTAGCTGGTGCCCGTCACAAACAAATACGTCATCACCATCAATGTGCTCAACACCACGGGATTAAAAAAAAGGTTTCCGGTACGGGCACGCAAATGGTTGGTAAGCCAATAAACCGCGATGGTTAGAAACAAAATCAACGCAGGACTGGCGGCCAAACTGGTCATAATCGCCTCCGTATCAATTCGTGGGTTTTGGCCGATACATACAATACCAAAAAGGTGCTGATAACCGTTGCCAAGGTAATCGGCCAAAAATCATGTCGAATGACGTCTAAGTAATCCATTACAGCCACGCAAGGCGGTACCAGAAACAAGCTGAGATTTTGCATCAATACACCGGTGATTTTCTGCAACCACTCCGCCTTTACCCACCCCAGCTGCAACAACACAAACAACATTCCCATGCCAATGATGCTGGCGGGAAAGCGGAGATGAGTGAGGTAAACCACGCCTTGGCCAACAGCCAAGCAACCAAACACAATGCACAGCGCCCGTATCATGAATTATCCTTTGCAGCATCATTGTTATTGTGTAAATATTAGTTAATTATACAAATTATCAAACTGCCTGAAAACCGTCTCAAATCAGCTCAAGCAACCGCGTTTTTATTCAGTCATGCACAATCAATTCAGGCAGCCCGGAAGGCTGCCTGAAAAACATTAACGCGCAGAATACAAATGATCTTGCATGATTTTTTCATAGACTGCATCTGGCACATAACGGCGAATGACTTCCTGCCAGTTTTGCGGCCCCACCATACCTTTAACCATAGTTGAGGATACTTCTGCATACTCGCGTGGCGGCATCAGCAACACCGTAGCAATGTTGGGCTGCAAATCATGATTGATGTAGCGCATTGAACGCTCATATTCATAATCAGAACCCGTACGTATACCACGCACAATATATTCGGCACCCACACTTTTGGCATAGTTGACGAGAAATTGGTTCTCAAATGCACTGATACGCACATTCGGGAAATTGGTCGTAATGGCACGCAACATGGTTTTGCGCTCATCCACGGTATAAGTGGCATTTTTTTCCGGATTCACGCCAATGGCCACAATCAGCTCATCAAATAAAGCCTGGGCCTCGCGTATCATCCACAAATGACCATTCGTGGGGGGATCAAAGCTGCCCGCATAAACTGCGCGGCGCAAATACGGCTGAGCCATTAACGTTTTTCCAAAATCGCAGAACCAATAGAATAACCTGCACCAAAGCTGGAAATGACACCCAAATCACCTTGCCCCAAGTCAGCATGGTGCAAATACAATGCGATAATGGACCCAGCTGAACTGGTATTGGCATAGCGATCCAAGATAATCGGTGCTTCTTCAGCAGTCGCATCACGCCCCAACACGCGACGACCAATGAGCTCATTCATGGTGCGGTTGGCTTGGTGCAGCCAAAACCGTTTTACCTGAGTAGGCTCAATATGGTGCTGTTGTAGATGGGCCAACAAATGCTCACCCACAGCCGGACAGACTTCTTTAAATACTTTTCGTCCCTGCTGTACAAACAACTTATCGTTCGACAAAGGATCATCATCGATTTCACAACGATTCAAAAAACCAAAATTATTGCGGATGTTATTGGAAAACTGCGTCCACAATTTGGTGCCAATGATATTGAAGCCCTGATGCATATTAACCAGCACATCATCGCTTTCCACAATCATGGCTGTAGCGGCATCTCCAAAAATAAAATGACTGTCGCGTTCTCGAAAGTTCAAATGCGCAGTACAAATTTCCGCATTGACAATCAACACGCGCTTGGCCGAGCCACTGAGCACCGCGTCTCGTGCGGTTTGTAACGCGAAAGTGGCAGAAGAACACGCCACATTCATGTCAAACGCAAACCCACTGCAGCCGAGTGCGGTTTGAATTTCCACTGCCATTGCCGGATAAGCGCGTTGCATATTGGAATTGGCCACCAACACCATGTCAATATCGCTCCCTTGCAATCCTGCACGCGTTAGCGCATCTCGTGCTGCCGCCACCCCAATTTCAGCTTGTAATGACAACGCATCATTGTCGCGAGCGGGGAAAACAGGGTGCATGATATTGGGATCTAAGATACCCGATTTATTCAATACATAACGGCTTTTGATGCCAGAGGCTTTTTCAATAAAGGCACTACTGGATTCAGCCAATGCCGTTACTTCGCCTGCAGCAATGGCTTGGGCATGCTGATCGTTGAATCGGTGAACATAGTCATTGAACGTGGCCACCAACTCATCGTTGCTGATGCGTTCTGCGGGGGTATGCAAACCTATGGCACTCAATACTGCGCGTTTGCTCATGCAAAAATACTCCAAATGGTTTTCAGGCAGCCTGATTCACACCAGCTGCCTGAAAAAATAATCATGCATAACACATTAATGTTATTACTGATGAAAGCATAAACGCGGGCGCAAATGAAGTCAAAAGCAAATTCAAGCCCAGATCGCATTCTTAACTTCCATCGTCCTACCTATCTTTGTGACAGCGGAGGTAATATTGGGTTAATCGATGCTCGGGAATTTGTAAAAATAAAATAAAAACAGGTTGTTACAATTAAAGGCAGAATCACTGCCGCATTGCCGCCTTCTATCCACTTCCTTTACAATCCATACTGGCTAAATAAACAATGCCAATTTGTTGCCGCGGGCACTTGCGGTAGCCACAACAACAGGATAAAGCATGAACAAAAAATGGGTGAAAATCGGGATTTGGAGTGTCTTGGCCATCGTGGTAGTGGGTGGCTTGTGGTATGCCTTTAAACCAAAGCAACAAATCAATTACGTTACTGATGATGTGCGCCGCACCAATCTGGAACAATCCGTCAACGCCACCGGCGAAATTGCCGCAGGACAGCTGGTGGATGTGGGCGCGCAAGCTTCAGGACAAATCAAAAAACTGTATGTGAAATTGGGACAGCAAGTCAAAAAAGGCGATTTGATTGCAGACATTGATTCCACCACCCAATTGAATACCCTTAACACCAATAAAGCCAAACTCGACACCTATAAAGCACAATTGGTTTCCGGCCAAGTTGCCCTACAAATGAAACAGCGGGCTTTTGATCGTGAGAAAGCATTGATGGCACAAGACGCCACATCCAAGGCAGAACTGGACACCGCTCATGATGATTTGGCCTCAGCCAAAGCCAATGTGGCCGAATTGAAATCGCAAATCAAGCAAACACAAATCGCCATCAACACAGCTGAAGCCGATTTGGGCTATACCCGCATCACGGCGCCAATGGACGGCACTGTAGTGGCCATTCCAGTTGAAGAAGGTCAAACCGTAAATGCCAACCAAAGTACACCCACAATCGTTCAATTGGCTGACCTGAGCAAAATGCTCAATAAAATGCAAATTGCGGAAGGCGATATGGGAAAAGTGCAAGCAGGCCTGCCGTTGACCTTTACTACACTGGCCAATCCCAACAATCCGCGCCGAGCTAAACTGGATGCGGTAGACCCAGGTTTGACCACGATGTCACAAGGTAGCTACAGCACCAGTACGGATACCACCAGCTCCGCCATTTATTATTACGCACGCTCCTTGGTACCCAACGAAGATGGCAAGCTACACATTGGCATGACTACACAAAATAGCATCATCATCAAAACTGCCGACAATGTACTGACCGTGTCTAATCAGCCATTAAACGGCAACGAGGCAAAAAAACGGTTCAGGTACTGGGCAACAACCAGCAAACCACAGAAGTGGCTATCCAAACCGGCATCACCGATGGCATGCGCACAGAAGTCAAATCTGGGTTGAAACAAGGAGATAAAGTGGTGATTTCTTCTCTGAGCGATAGCGATGCTGCCAAAGCTGGCACCAAATCACAAATGGGCGGCCCTGGCCCGAGAATGTAATCATGAATTTACTGGAAATCAGCAACATCAACCGCTATTTCGGTAGCGGAGAAAGCCGTGTGCATGTACTCAGAGACATCAATCTGAGCATTAAAAAGGGTGATTTTGTGGCCATCATCGGCCAATCCGGTTCGGGCAAATCCACTTTAATGAACATCATTGGCTGCCTTGACACCCCCAGCAGCGGG
>NZ_LQXR01000031.1 GCF_001590725.1 Snodgrassella sp. CFCC 13594
AGGAATAAAAGCCTTTTTTATACGCTCAACTAATGGCGACGATAGAATTTATGGTACACCTGACTCAGATGTCATTTATGGCGGTGATGGTGACGATATTATTAATGGCGACAAAGGGGCAGATAGTATCAATGGAGGACGAGGGGATGATACGATTTTCCTTGGTAATAATGACAATGTAATTATTGAGGGCGAGTCAGGAAAAGACAATATTATCGTCAATGATGAGGATTTCACACAAGCGACGATTCAGATTAAGGTTGATGTAAATAAAGATCAATTATCTTTTTCCCGAGGTGATTTTACAAACTCAACTCAAGTAGATGATTATTCTAATTTTGACAAAGATGCTGTTATTGGATACAGCGGTTGGGAAAAAAAGCAGAAATTAAGTGATGTATTATCGTACTTATTGACATTTATGCCTAAATTAAATGCCTTAAGTAGTTCACGTTACTCTGGGCGATATTTAGACGGTAGTCTTTCTGATTGGTCGTATACCATTAATATGGAAGGTAATTACGAGTTTGCCTCTCCTGATAGTCTCGTGATGTTCCCCGATTATCCAATGCAAGATCAATGGTATTTAAGCTTTGATGGTTTCAGTACTTTTACGGTTAAAAAGAAGCAAGATATAAGTAATGATTTCATTATTCATCTTCAAGATGGGAATCAGATTAATCTGAAAGGAGTGCTTTCTGATGTTAATAAATATAGTCAGATAAATTTTGAGTTTAATAATGGCGAGGTTGTTGGCCTGTTAGATTTATTGCAAAACAGTTTAGATCAATTAAGTACGGATGGTAATGATGTCATCCGTGGTTTTTCGTCTGATGATTATTTACGGGGTGGTTTAGGTGATGACATTCTTCAGGGTGGGGGGGGGAATGATATTTTAGAGGGTAACGAAGGGGATGATATTTTAGCTGGTAACTATTATGGCCTATATTGGTCGAAGAGTGACTCGGTTTTGAAAGGGGAAGCACCGAGCTTCTTTAAATCAGATTTAGTTCCAGAATCAACAGGTAATGATACCTATGTCTTCGGAGGTAATTATGGCAATGACATAGTTATCGATCATGATTCAACTACTGGCAATCAAGACATTCTTTGGTTCAAAGATAGAGAAAAAATAGATGAATTAACTTTCCATAGGAATGGTGATCATCTAATCATCAAGGATGTCGGGAATGATTGCTCCGTTAATGTGTATAACTATTTTGTAGATTCTTCATGGAGGATCGAAGCTATCAAGCTGGGTGATAGAGGCGAAACTTATTTGAGTTATGAAGATGTCGCTAGGCTAGTAGTCAATGGCACTGATGCAGATGACAAAATCGTCGGGGTGGATGATCTTGATGATGTTATAAATGGAGGAAAAGGAAATGACTTATTAAGTGGAGGTGGTGGTAATGATATTTATGTTTTTGAGAATCAATGGGGTCAAGATGTTATTGATATATGGTCAACCAACGGGTCATCAGGATCGGTTGGGTCTGATACTATATATTTCAAAGATCGATTGCCTGAACAAGTGATTCTTAGAAAATTGGATGATAATTTGATTATCACCGAAAAGGATGGAGTCAATACAGTTACGATACTTGGTTATTATGCTTTTCACTCTGAGGTTGGCATAAAACAAATCCTATTTTCAGATGAAACTGCCTGGGATTCAAACTTTATCAATAAGATGGCGGTAAAAGGTACAGCCAATGATGATTCTATTCAAGGTGTTACCAATAAAGATGTTATTCATGGCGGTGCAGGAAATGATGTAATAGCTGGAACCCAAGCCAATTATGGCGAAAATTTGTACCAAAATCAGATTTTTGGTGAGGCCGGGAACGATATCATTTCCGGAGATGGTGTGTTAGATGGTGGCGAGGGCAATGACATCATAGAGGGCCGAGGTCAGCTGTATGGACAGGATGGTGATGACCATCTTACAGGGGAGGGTGAACTGTATGGAGGCTCTGGCAATGATAATTTGGTATTGACGGTATTGACAGCTCCCAATTTGCCAGGTTTATTGGATGGCGGTGCGGGAGATGATGTGATTGATGCCAGTCAAACAGGAACCATGGTGTTTGGTGAGGGTGCAGCGTATGCAGATCCGGTTAAAGGCGATATGCTGAATATCCTGCGAGGAGGACTGGGTAATGACACTCTTTACGGCTCACTGGGTAACGATGCCTATGAGTTTAATCTGGGTGATGGTCAGGACTTCATCATCGAACGTAGAGTCGATCAAGCCTTTACCAATATTGCTGCATCCTACGATGTGATTCGTTTGGGAACAGGTATCACTCAGGCTGATGTCCGCTATATCCGTCAAGGCGATGACCTGATTATTCAGTTGAGTAATGATAGTGACAGTATCACCGTTCAGAATCATTTTAACGCAACTAATACTGCTGCCAATCATTACAAGATTGATGAGATCCAGTTTGCAGATGGTTCAATTTTGACTGCTGCTCAATTTGAAAGCTTAACCACTTATTATGGTACCAGTACCGATGACGTATTGTGGGGCTACCGGGATCGTTCGGAAACTATATCGGGCGGTTTGGGCAATGATTACATTGATGGTGGTGCAGGCAATGATGTGCTTTATGGTGATGCCGGTAATGATGTTCTGATCGGGGGCGCTGGCGATGATACATTGAACGGTGGTGCTGGCAATGATCAATATTATTATAAAAATGGTGGTGGTCAAGACACTTTGGATTTAAGTGGCGGCGGCCAGGATGTCTTGTTTACCAATGATGCCAGTGAAGATCATTTGAGCTTTCAAAAAGACGGTAATGATTTGCTGATATTGATTGATAATGACATTAATCAATCTATTCGTGTCAAAGACCATTTCCTCGGTGGTGAAAAGCAATTGAGCTATATACAGCCGAAAAGTGGCTACATGATCAGTGCACAAACCATTGCTAACCTTATCAAAGTGCAAGGTGTGGGCGGTGATTACGACCAGATTGTCGATGGTGATAATACCGCTAATGGCAACCTTTATGGCAGCAATGGTAAAGACCTCATCCGAGGCTTTGGTGGTGATGATAGTCTGTATGGCTTTGCGGGCGATGACCGTCTGGAAGGTGGTGATGGTGATGACTATCTGTCTGGTGGTAATGGCGGCGGCAGTGATTCTGGCGATGATACACTGATTGGCGGTGCTGGCAAGGATACTTTATATGGTGAAGATGGTAATGATCGATTGGAAGGCGGTGCTGGCAACGACAGCTATTTGTACTATGCCAACCAAGGTGTGGATACCATTGTTGTTGGCGGTGGTCAGGATATGGTGTTCTTCCAAAACATTGCCCAAAGTCGCCTGAGTTACCATCGAGATGGTGATGATTTGGTGATATTGGTTGATGGTGATTTGCAGCAGCAGGTGAGGGTGGAAGGCCATTTTCTGGGTGGTGAGTATGCTTTGTATGGCATTGTCCCGTCCAGTGGTTATATTGTTTCCACAGCCACTATAGCCAGTAACCTGACTGCATTGCCTAGTGGAGGCCCTGCGACGCCGACCGATCCTACTGACCCAGGTACTCTGGGCGGTAATGCTCAAACCCTCAATGGTACTGATGGCAATGACACGTTGACGGGAGGGGCTGGTGACGACACACTGAATGGTGGCAAGGGGAACGATACCTATGTTTACACCGCAGGTGCGGATGTCATCAATGAAACAGGGGGAACCGATAAGCTGGTATTCAGCAATGGAATCACTTTCAGCCAAATAGGAAACTATCTCACCAAATCTGGGGATGATCTGATTCTTAAGGTGGATGGCAGCAATACCAACCAAGTGACGCTCACTGGCTTCTTCCTAGGTGGTGATAATCTAGTAGAAACCATCAATTTTGAAACGGGGGGAAGCATTACTGCCAGCCAGATATTTGATGCATTTGGTCTGGAAATGCCGAGAAGTAACCCGCAGCCGGTTTATATCAAAACCGTTAAAGGCACATCGGGTAATGACAGTAATTTAAAAGGCAGCAGTGGGAATGACTTGATTCAGGGATTGTCCGGCAATGATAAATTGTATGGCTTGGAAGGAGATGACCGATTGGAAGGTGGTGCCGGGAATGATACTTTGAATGGTGGTGCCGGGAATGATATTTATGTCTATACGGCCGGTGCAGATATCATTAACGAGGCTGGTGGCATGGATACCTTGGTATTCAGTAATGGCATTACCTTTAGCCAAGTGGGCAATTATCTGACCAAGTCGGGCAACAATTTGGTTCTGAAAGTAAATGGCAGCAATACCAATAAGGTGACGTTAACCAATTTCTTCTTGGGTGGTGATAATCTGGTTGAAAACATCAGCTTTGAAAGTGGTGGAAGCATCACATCGGATCAGATATTTGACGCCTTTGGGTTGTCTGTACCACAATCAGCCGCGGCGTCTAGTGCCAATAACTTGATCAGTGCTATGTCTGCATTTGGTGTAGAAAGCAGTGCAATGGATACCACTGTTGCTAATGGGATACACACCAATCCCAATCAATACTTAACAGGTTCTGGCTTAATTTGACTATATACGCAGTTAGCATAGCCCATACCCGAGACGGGTGTGGGCTTTTTATTGGTAAGCCGAGATGTCAAATATGTTTCACAAATGTGCCACAGTTATGGCCTAAAAATGGCTCACTTTAAGATAAATTTAACACCGATATGATTCGTTTCCTGTTTCAAATATTTCACAGTGATGCACCAATCTATCTAGTAAATCTGGCATCAGCTTTTCACCTGTAAATAGCGTGACCCATCCGCTAAAAACTAGATTAGTCGTGATCACTAAAATGGCTCACTCACGAAGCTGGGGTAATCCCCCCCTTTTGGGTAGCATTTAAAAGTAGAGGTCAAGCAGTCATCAAGGGTGGTCTGCCTTGGTTGGCCGTATGCGGCCTGTCATGATTGTAAAACCATAACCATTTTGTCGCACGTTGTTCAATTTCGTCTATGCCTCTCAACAAACAGGGAGTCAACAGGCTGTACCGCACTATACGGTTAAACCGCTCGATGTGGGCATTCTGTTGCGGGTTGCCCGGTTGGATATACTCCACCCTGATGCCACGTTGCTTCGCCCACTGAGTGAACTCATGACTGATAAATTCCGGCCCGTTGTCACACCGAATGGCCTCCGGTGTCTTGCGGTATTCCAGTCATCGATCTAGGGTACGAATCACCCGTACTGCCGGAAACGATAGACTGGCATCCATGGCCAATCCTTCTCGTCTATAATCATCCAATACATTGAACAGCCGGTAACTACGTCCATCACTCAATTGATCATGTATGAAATCCATAGACCAGATCTGGTCAGGGTGAATGGGTTCCTTCAATATCTCTGGTTTCTGTCGTGATAGGCGGCGTTTGGGTTTAATGCGCAAGTTCAATGCCAGCTCACAGTAAATACGGTAAACCCGCTTGTGGTTAAAAGGCAATTGGGCCACATTGCGCATCCACGCAAAACACAGGCCAAACCCCCAATCCCGATTTTCGGCGGTCAGTGTGATCAGATGATATGCGATGGTCTGATTGGCTTCATTGTTTTTGGCCTGATACCTATAGCCGTGTTCACTGATGGCAAACACCCTACAAGCCAGCCTGATGCTGATCGCACGATGGGTTACTGCCGATTGCGCTCAGATGGCTTCACCACTTTTTTGCCATGGCTTCCTGAATAATCCCGTATTTCAGCCGCTCTTCGGCATACATCTTCTTAAGCTGGGCATTCTCGTGTTCCAACTCACGTAACTGAGCCATCAAAGAAGCATCCATACCGCCATACTTGGCACGCCATTTGTAAAATGTGGCCGAACTCATGCCGTGTTCGCGACACAGTTGGGGGACGGGTGTACCCGTCTCGGCTTGTTTGAGGATGTAGATGATTTGGCTGTCGCTGTATTTTGGTGTCTTCATTGCAGAATCTCCTGGTCATCAGGGTACTGGAAAATTCTACTTTTAACTGCTGCCTTTTTTCGGGGGGATTACCCGCCAGCTTTGAAAAGATTCTGCGTGTAATTTAATTTGTCTTTTTTCTTGTTTTTCAGGAAGTGGTACGCGCCGAAAAAGTGATACTTTTTCACTTCAAAGTCGTCGACTCATCGAATCTATGTTAATTTTTTTGCAATATTTAAATACTCATTATTATTTATGGTTAATTTGTATAAATTAAAAGAAATATATACGTAATAAAAATTCACTTGAACTAATGCATAATTATTATGTAGATATGAGTTGAAATATTTAATTATTTTAAGTATGTTTAATTATTAATTGACGTAACAGAAAAGATACGATGATGGATATCAAAGAATTTATCAATCAAGAGAAGCCCATCCCACGTAGCTCAAAATTAGACCCGTATCGGTCTGATATTTTAGAGCTGCACCGGCTTGGCTATAACCTAAATCAAATTTTAAAATTTTTAGAATCGAATAAGCTGGTTATAAGTAAGCCTGCTTTGCAACGATTTATCAAAGCCAGATTGGCTGACCAAGTTTCTGATGCTTCTTTGATACAAGAAAAGCAAGTAATTACAAAACCTGAACAACATGCTTCATTAGAATCTATTGATGATGAAGTGGCTCGGCGTCCTTCTTGGGCCTCAAAAACACCACTCAGTGAACTAATCTAAATAATAGGCAACTCATTCCAACGGGTGGTAAAACAGGGACTCAACTCATCTCTGGTCATTGTCCAGTCGTCTGCCAGTAACTCTGAGGCGAGCCGCATATTGTTCCGACCAAATTTATTGGCAATGTTGTCCCATACGGTCATTAGCTTTGGATGGCCCATGCTTTCAGGAAGCCACAAGTTAGGTTGCAGGAAAGCATGTGCTGGCTCAATGCCACCCAGCTCAATGCCGCACTTCTTGTATTCATATCCTTGCCGATAAACTGCCTTCAGAAGCGTTTGGGCCTCATTATTGAGTGTGATGGTGTCATTACTTCCCTGTGGTAAAACAATCTGTTTATGGCCGCTATACTGGGCCAAATCTTCTCTGAAGCGGTTGGTGTAGATAAATACTCCGGCGATGTGTGCTTGCGTTCCTTGCTCGCGCAATTTTGCAGCGCCAGATGTGATGTGATGGGTGACGGCTGATTGAAGCGGTGCTAATTCTGTGACCATTTTGCCAAAACTGCGGCTGCGGATCAGGTTTTGCCGGTTTTCCTCATTGATGTGCAGTTCAACGCAGCCAATGCCTTGCATTTCTCTTTGTGTCCGTTCCACCACCACGCCAAATTTCTTGCGTAAACTGGGCGTGTGGGCATTGACAAAATCCCATGCAGTTTTGATACCTTCAATTTTTAATTTCTGACCGATGCGGCGGCCTATGCCCCAAATTTCTGTCACGGGTTCGCTGGCCAGCGCGCGTTTCTGGACGTCAGGTTGCCAGTCACCCCAGATAACCACGCCGCTAAAATGGTCTTTATGTCGTTTGGCCAAGTGGTTGCAGAATTTAGCCAGTGTTTTCGTGGGCGCAATACCGACACAGGTTGGAATGCCTACCCATTGCAGTACACGCTGGCGAATATCAAGGCCAAGCTGACGCAAGTTCCCCACGCCACATACATCTGCAAAACACTCATCAATGGAATATTGCTCAATGGCTGGCACCAAGCTAGCGATACTCTGCATCATGCGTCGGGAAAGGTCTGCATAGAGCTCATAATTGCTGCTGAACACCACCAGCTTGCCTTGCTTCACTAAATGCTTGACCTGAAAATAGGGTACGCCCATCTTAATGCCCATGGCTTTTACTTCTGGCGTTCGAGCCACAATACAGCCATCATTATTGGACAGTACGCTACGGGTACATTCCTCAGCTCAGGGCGAAATACACGCTCACAGGAGCAATAGAAACTATTACCATCAATCAAGGCAAACATAATTAATATGACTTGATGACATGGGCAACCACACCCACAATGGTCAGCGTTTCATCATTTTCAAAAGTAAAATTCGGGTATTCTTCTGAAGCATTTTCAGACGCAACGAAACTTGCCCTCCGTCGATATGCAGCCGCTTGATGGTGTATTCATTGCCTAGATCGGCCATGACTATATCTTGATGTTTCGGTGATCTTGAGCGATCGATAACCAATAAATCATTTTTGCTGATGCCCGCATCGTGCATCGATTCGCCGCCACATCGTACTGCGATCGTTGCTGGTTTGTTTTTAACAAGGTACTCGTTGAAGTCTAGGTAATCTTCTACATAGGGTTCGGCTGGACTTGGAAAACCCGCTGGTAC
>NZ_LQXR01000032.1 GCF_001590725.1 Snodgrassella sp. CFCC 13594
GGGATAGGCTTGCGCCGTTAAAACCGACCTAAATCGGTTTTATTCCGCCTTCGCGGAAACGATGGTTCTCCTCTGAGGTTTCTAAACATCGGAGGCCGTAGCCGCCGTGTTGTTTACTGATGAATAAATTATCACTCACCCAAAGTACAGACCAAGACAAGTGCCTTTACACGTCTCTCTCCTTTCCCCTGCGCGACATCGCACCGAAATGAAGCTGAGATCCGCATAAAAGCAGTGTAAACTTGGAATTATTATTCTTGTCAAATATCTCTAGGTATTGGATCACTGCTGGCAATGTATCATTTGGGTTGCGTTGATTTTGGATTGCATTCTTAATCTTGGTTCAGTTGTTTGGCTGTAAGAATGAACAAATTATTGACTTCCCATTCCACTTTATTGTAAAGTTTTATTCATTCATTAGAGATAAATAAAACATTAATTTACATATATGTCTTTCCCGATTCGTTCTTTTCTGTGGCTCTTTTGAGCACTGCCGTACTCCACGCCTATGCCGCCACCCCCGCCGAAATGGCCGAACAAGCCGCTCGGCAGCAGCAAGAGCAACTCATCCGAGAGCAGCAACGACAACAACAATTTCAGCAGCAAATGCAGCCGGGTGTGGATGGACGGCTGGATGAATCGGTGGTTCAAAAGCAAAGCAGGGTTTGCCGCAAAACGAGCAACCCTGTTTTGCTATTCAAGACATTACCTTAACCGGCGATGCGGCTGGTCAATTTCAATTTGCGCTACGCCATGCGATGAAGCAATCGGGCTTTCAGCCAGGTATGTGTTTGGGGGCATTGGGTGTCAACCACATGATGACGTTAGCCCAAAATGCGGTGATTGATCGAGGTTACACCACCACCCGCATATTGGCCGCTCCTCAGGATTTAAAGTCCGGTCATTTGGTGTTCACGGTGATTCCAGGGCGCATTCATGCATTGCGTTACGATACCCGCAATGCCGAGGCCACTCATGTGGGTCGCATCATGGCGTTTGACAACAAATTCCCGGCCAAAGCTGGGGATATTTTAAATCTGCGCGATTTAGAGCAAGGTTTAGAAAACCTTAAGCGCAACCCCACGGCGGAAGCGGACATCAGCATAGAGCCGGCTGAAGCGCCGAATGAGAGCGATGTGGTCATCCGTTGGCAGCAACGGCTAATTCCTTGGCGCGTGGCTTTGAATGTAGACGATTCAGGCAGCCGATCGACGGGCAAATATCAGGCTGGCATCACCTTGGCGGGCGACAACCCATTGGGCTTAAGCGATTTGTTTTATGTGAATTACACCCAAGACTTGGGCACCAAAGACCGACTCACTGATTCGACCGGCCAGCGCACGGACAGCAGTACCCGCAGCTATGCACTGCATTATTCGGTACCAATCGGTAATTGGTTACTGGCCGTTAACCACAACTATTATCGGTACCACCAAGCCATTGCGGGTTTAAATGAAAATTACGATTATAACGGTGACAGCAGCAACACCGATTTAGGGTTGACGCGTTTGTTGTATCGTGACGCCCACCGCAGGACCAATCTCACCGCCAAGCTGTGGAAACGGGAATCACACAACTACATCAATGATGCACAGCTGGACATTCAGCATCGCCGCACCGCCGGTTGGGCTGCCAACATAGAACACAAAGAATATTTGGGCAATAGCCTACAAAACAGGGAGGATGATTGGACCAATGAGTGAGTTAGAATTTTATCAATTTAGAAAAGATAATAATTTATTATCAGTCCATCTTTCGGTTCCAGATAGTTATTTATCAGTTTGTTGTGACCAAAACTACTCTAGAAAAGACGTTAAGTTCTCTATTGATTAAATTTGAAAAAATGAACCGTATGCTTATTTATTAAATTTAATAGGATGTATTAATCTCTTGTCTAAAAATATATCCACTCCTAGGTCTGATCTGCCATCATTTTATTAATATTGAGTTTCGATATAAAGAGTACTCCATTTCTATTTCTAAAAATGGAGTTCAATTACTAACGAACCTGTAATATTTTTTGTTCAAGTTCTTAATTTTCTTTCCTTATTTTAATAGCTTCTTCAATCCAACTATCAATATTATCTTCAATATACTCATAAACAAATTTACTAGTTGAGTATGGTGGGTCATAAGCTTTAGCAATTTCAGATAGTTTTTTTCCGGTAGGTACATGTTTTATGTACTCTAAAGGATTTCGTCCTTTATCTGATTGTTCACCTTGTGAATTTTTTAGGTTATGAATGTAAATTACTACAACACCCTTTCCTTTTTCCCAAGATTCAACGATCTCATGATTAATCCATTTTCTATTAGCTGTATCCTTACCAGCAAGAATAACTGTGCAAGTTCTCCCCACCATTTGATCAGATATCCATTTTTTAATTTGCGTATCACCACCACCCACGATTGTTTCCCAATCATTATCCTTGGCTGGTTGATTGCCCTCAATTACGCCAATATTCCGTACTTGAGATACTCTCCAATTATCAGGTTGATAATGAAAACTAAAAAATACTTTTCTAGCCATAAACTTTCTCCAATTTAAATTAACTTAATTACATCATGAATTTTTGATAACAACTTATTTGGTTCATTTACTTCTTCATTTAGTTTTTCAAAAGCTTCTCGAAATTTTGGTGTGGAATCTGGGTAATATTGATCGAAGTCAGTAGTTATTTGATTAAATAATTCTTTTGCCTTATATCCACTCGCACCAATTGGTATTAGCTTTAAACCTAATTCATGTGCTATTTGAAATTCTTCATCCATGCCATCTGCCAAAACAATAGTTTGTTTGCCTGATTCAGGATCTGTGATAATTTTATTTCCCATAAAGAAAAGAACAATTCCTGTCTGACTCAATAAATCTTTTCTCCATACTGTCCAAATGTTTTTTCTTTCTGTAGGATCAGCTACGAATTGAGGAAATACCTTCATTGTTAAATAGTCATCAATTTTTGTATATTTTCTATTATAGATTTCTTTAATTGCACCACTAATAAATGCATTACCAATACCCAAGCCTAAACCTGATGTAATTTTAAAACCTTCTTGGATTAGAACTTCACCTAGTTTTGATAGAAAAAATTCCGTTTCGGTTTGATCCCATGGACTAAAATCATGGGCACTACCTGATAAGAATACATTTTTACATCGAAATTTTTTTGTAATTTCTTCTAATATACGAGTGATATCATTCCACGAGTCAATTAATACAACTTTTATACTAAAACGAGCAAGGTCTTTAATAACAAACTGTTGCTTTAAAAGATTATATGAACAATCTTCATCATTACTGTAGTCGGCACGATTAACTTTTCTAAAAATACAATAATGTTGTCTTTGATTTTGTTGAAAATGAATTCGGATTCTGCTTAGAATATAATCTAAATTTGGATCATTAAAGCTAAACCCTAAGAAAAGAAAAGTTTTTGAAACCAAATCTCCTGACAAAGCTGTTACGAATGGTGCAAAGTGCAACGGATATGATTCGTATTGATCTTTAGTAATGATTGCTTGATCAGGAAGACTTGCATCACCATGCATTTTATAGACAATGGCGGAACGTCCCTTCTTAGTTTGAGATAAATGATTTTTAGTAAATTTTTTATCTGCTATTTTACCTTCATTATCTAAAGATTTTTCTATTAGATCATCATAGTTAGTTGTCCAATAGGTTGATATGGGTAACTTCGCTAAAATCTTATGATTAGTTGTCGGTTCTCGAGCTATACCAACTTCATCGATTAACCTTTCAGTTAATCTGCTACGACCATGATTTTCATTGACGTAATACTGGGCTAAGGAAACTAAGTCAGTTTCTTTATCGATATCTAAATTTAATTCAATAGATAAGGGGCGTAAGAGTTCTTTCCAATTTACATACCCCGCAGGGGCTGATAGACCAGCACCTGCAAATATTGCAAAATTATTTTCTTCTAATTCTTGTACAATACGATCGATCATAATTTTTTGTTCATGGTCGAACATAAGCATCTCGATATAATTAACTTTAAGAATATAGTGTAATGACCTAGCACTTTCTGCGCAAGTCACAAGCTTAATGCATAGACCTCAGCTGGGGTTTTCATGCCCAGTGCTTGTCGAGGTCTGACTTTATTGTAAAACTGTATCAAATCACTTAACACCCAATTAGCATGCTGCAAGCTTTCAAAGCTGTGGCGGTGCACACATTGCTCTTTGATCGTTCGGATCAAGCGTTCCACCATTCCATTTTGCTGAGGGCAATGTGGGTAATGAATTCCTGCTGTAACGCATAGCTTTTGACCAATGCGGTGTATTTCCGACCGGTAAACACCAAACCATTCATTATTTGAACGCAGCAAGACTTTGACCAAGCAGCGATAGCGGTTAATCAAAGCGTGTTCCAGTGCACTGACAGCAGTGCTGGCTTTACCTGTTTTGGAAAGCTGCCAACCCAATAATTCACAGGTATCGCAGTCCATTACCAAAGCCAGACTTAGCCAACCATCTTGACCGCCCCAAACCAGACACAAATCGGTAGACCAACGCTGATTTATCTCTTGAGCTTTAGATGGCACCGCTTGAATGCACGGTCTGCGGCCTATAGAACACTTGCGGAATTTCCAACCTTTCAATTGAAACACCCGCTGCACCGTGTTCTTATTCATGCCCAGTAAAGCAGCAACCGTCCTGTAACCAAACGATGGATCTGCCTCAATCAATTGCTTGATTAGCTCGGCATAACAGGCTTTTACCACTGCTGATTTTTTGTGTGGTCGATAATAAATTGAATGGCGAGCCACACCAAACCAAGCACACAAACGGCTCAGACTCACTTCCAGGCAATCAGCTTGAAACTGCTCGTACAAGCGTCGAATCAGTTCTCGTGCCGCTCCAACTACTCCGCCAGCCTTTTTCGCACACTTTAACTCCAACATCGCTTCGCCATAAGCGGCCTGTAATTGGCTGATTTGTTTTTCATACTGCTGGCGTAAATCCTGCGGCTTGACCCGTAGTGCATTCTCCATGCCGAGCGCGCCGCCAAACTTACCTCCTCCCCGCAGTACGGGCAAGGCATTGGTTGGCCCACTTGGTAGATTCTGGCTTTATCGGGTCGGGGACTGCTGGGTAATTTGTGATATTCAGGATGGTGCTTTACGCGTATTGGTAGTGCAGGTTGGCAACCGTCGCGAAATTTACCGGTAAAGAGACTGGCCGTCTTCTCCGCCCTAAAGAACGGGTTCTGCGGCATTTTCTGATGCATTATTGATTGCTGTTGATAAAGCGCCGTATGGGCGCTTTTATTGAATATTTATCGTGTTGGATCATTAGCCCGATGCTGGTCAAGGTTTTGTGATTTACGTAAATCTTGAGTTGTACTATCAAATATTTGCTGAGCCTTGGTGCTGAAGTTAGCCTGGTCAACTTCTTTGGCCAGCTTGCCAACAATCTTGGCTTCAGTCTTGTGGCCCAATTTATAAAGCTCTTTGGCAATCAAACCATATTCACTGACGATGATCCCACGGGTTTGCATGGCTTCCTTCAGGAAAAGATGCTTGGGGCGTTCGTTCTGCACCAATGCCTCAATAAGTTCTTTGGCTTGTCGTTTATGCACCTCCCCAACAAAACCTCGACGTTGCATGGCCTTAAGAACGCTATTCTCATGTGGCGTAATGCCACGGTGCTGGCGACGTGTTGCCGCACAGGCGACACCCTCCTCGCGCAGCTTTTCGGCAAACCGAACACGCCACTCAAAGAGATCATTTTTTCGTGGATTTATCCGATGGCCATATTCATCGCGCATCAATACGCATAGGTGAACATGCGGATGAGCCGGCTCATTGGGCCTATCACGATCAGTGTGCAAGGCAAAAACATATTGATGGCCAGCAAATTGCTCTTGGGCAAATTTACGGGCAGCATTATTCACCGCATCCGGCGGAGTATGTGCCGGCATGGATAACACCACGTTAATCGCTTCACGATATTTGCTGGCTTCAGGTATGCCTAACTTTTTCCAATGCTTAGTCAATCCATTGATGTCTTTTTTGCCGCGCAGAATTTCGCCATCTTGATTCTCAATCTCTAGTTCACCATTACGGCTGATGTAACTTAGATGATTGCGCACCCCTTTCAAACCGGTACTATTCCCACTCTTGCGCCTGGGTATTTTGACCATTACTTCTGGCTGTTTTAAGGCGGCTGCACGAAGGTTGGCCAAACCACAGCCGGGTTTTAATGGATATTTGGATTGACGATTGCCAAACGAAAGGCTGGCAGAGGATTTTCCTTTGACAGCCCGTGTTTTGTAGCCCAGCAACCAATCATCAATATTGGATTGTAAACTCATTCAAACCTCTTTTTATTGGCTAGCAGTAGATTGCCCACCACGTCGGTATGCTTCTCAATGATGATGCGTAGCTGGCGTATTTCTTCGGTGGTGAGGCTGGCGGACTCGCCAGCATTCAATTGCCGAGCAATCTGGTTTAAATTGCGACCAATGCGCAGTAATTGATAATTCGATTGATACAACGCTTCCGCCTCTTTGTCGGATAGCGTTGGGTGGCCATTGATGTAATGGCGCAAGATACTCACCACAAACGCATTGGCAGACATGGACTGCTGCTGTGCCGCTGTCCTGATGTATTGGTAGTCCTGTGAAAGTAATCGCACTTCAAGGCGGTATTTGTCTGCTTCAGTGTCTAAATCATCAACTGAAGTAGGTATGTTGTTACCCGCTTGTGTATCAAGCTGTGCCAGTAAAAGTGTTTTGGCCAAGAGTGATACGCTGTTTTTTCCAAAACGCTGCATGGCCATTTCTTTCAGGCTGGAAACATCGCCATCAGAAAGACCAAATACGCGAATAGTGGCATATAGGCTCCTTTCAGGCAGCCTAGCCGCCTGAATTGTGTTCAACGATCAATACCGGCATCCTCAAGCGCCGGTGCTGCCTTTGGAAGGTCAACCGCCTGAGCAGCCGCCTTCACTTCGTTCTCATAGAAAATGGCTTGGGCTTCCATCCGCATTTCCGGCGGCAGCTTGGCCGTGATTTTTTCCATGCCGTATTCACGCACTTGGCGCATCTGGCACTCTGGTGTCGTCAATAGATAGTTTTGACCAAGGTAGTTTTCTTTGGCCCGACGTAGCCGACCTTCTGCCGAAATGGCATCTTGTGGCTGAGGTGTTTGTGTTGGCACAGTT
>NZ_LQXR01000033.1 GCF_001590725.1 Snodgrassella sp. CFCC 13594
ACCTGTGCCAACACAAACACCTCAGCCACAAGATGCCATTTCGGCAGAAGGTCGGCTACGTCGGGCCAAAGAAAACTACCTTGGTCAAAACTATCTATTGACGACACCAGAGTGCCAGATGCGCCAAGTGCGTGAATACGGCATGGAAAAAATCACGGCCAAGCTGCCACCGGAAATGCGGATGGAAGCCCAAGCCATTTTCTATGAGAACGAAGTGAAGGTGGCTGCCCAGGCGGTTGACCTTCCTAAAGGGACACCTGCTCTGGATGAAGCAGGCGTCGATCGTTAAACCCAATTCAGGCGCCTTGGCTGCCTGAAAGGAGGAGATATGCCAAAAATTGACGTTTATGGTTTAAACCGCACTGAACTGGCGGCATTAAGGGAAACAGCCCAAAAGCAATTAGGTAAAGCCAGCGTTTCTTTATTGGCAAAAACCCTGTTGCTTGGGCAATTGTCAAATCCTGCATCGGTTACCTCCATAAAGGTGTCCGAAGATGAAGAAGGTGAGCCAACCGCTACCACTGATTCAGATGATGACGATAGCAAATACCGTCTTGAAGTGCGTTTACTTCCACAAGACTACAAATATATCAGGATGGCGGCTCAACTTCAGTCCATGTCTGCCAATGCGTTTGCTGTCAGTATCCTGCGCCATTACATCGATGGTCACCCAACGCTATCAGACAAAGAGGCGGAAGCGTTGTATCAATCGAATTATCAGTTGCTGCGCATTGGTCGTAACCTGAACCAGATTGCCCGGCAATTGAATGCGGGCGAATCGGCCAGCCTCACCACCGAAGAAATGCGCCAATTGCGCACCATCATCGAAAAGCATACCGACGTGGTGGGCGATTTGTTGTTGGCCAACAAAAGGAGATTCGAATGAGCTTACAATCCGATATTGATGATTGGTTACTGGGCTACAAAACACGGGCTGTCAAAGGAAAATCCTCTGCCAGCCTTTCTTTTGGCAATCGTCAATCCAAACATCCATTAAAACCCGGCTGCGGCTTGGCCAACCTTCGTGCAGCCGCCCTAAAACAGCCAGAAGTAATGGTCAAAATACCCAGGCGAAAGAGTGCCAATAGTACCGGTTTAAAAGGCGTGTGTAGGCACATCGATTACATCAGCCGCAATGGCGAAGTGGAAGTAGAAACCCATGATGGAGAACGACTTCAAGGTAAAAAGGATATTCATGCCATGACTCGACATTGGCAAAAGCTTGGCATCGCGGATACAAGTAAGCATAGAGAGGCCCTGAATATCGTACTTTCTATGCCTGCGCACACACCGCCAGCCGCTGTAAAAAATGCCGCTAGAAAATTTGCCCAGGAACAATTTGATGGCCACCAATATGTTTTTGCCTTGCACACTGATCGTGATCGACCCAATGAGCCGGCACACCCGCATGTTCACCTGTGTGTGCTGATGCGTGACGAGTATGGCCACCGCATCAACCCACGCAAGAATGACCTGTTTGAGTGGCGTGTTCGGTTTGCCGAAAAGCTGCGTGAGGAAGGCGTCGCGTGTGCGGCAACACGTCGCCAGCACCGTGGCATTACAAGAAAAGGCGAGAATTTTGTTTTACGATCCATGCGTCAGCGTGGCTTTGTAGGTAGTGCCCATAAAAAACAGGCTGAATCCTTAATTGAAGCCTTGGCTAAAAATGAACGCCCAAAATACCTATTCCTGAAAGAGGCCATGCAAACACGCGGTATTATTGTTGGTGAGTATGGCCGGATTGCCAAAGAGCTGTACAAACTTGGGCATAAAACCGAGGCCAAGATAGTGAGCAAATTGGCCGCAGAGGTTTCTGGCACCGGATTTAACACACAAGCTCAGGTTATATTTGATCAGTCTGTACACGGCTTAAGCAAAAAACAATCTCATAATGCTAACAATATTTCGGAGGTTGAGCGCTAATCATTAATTGAAATTAATTTGATTGCAGAAGTTTGATCCTAGACAGTATTGAGGACAATCGGCCCCTCTAAATTCTTGAAATATTTCTGCTCAAAGACTTCTGGGCCTAGCCCGCCATTTGCAGAATGTCTTCTGGCCCGATGTGAATATCTGCTTTTCGCTCATCGCAGACTGTCAGATTTGATTGTGTGCTACCAGTGAAAACTGTTAACTCAAATCTGAACGAATCCATGTAAGCTGAATACTACGTCAGCCAAGATGGTGCAGTGCCGATTCATAGCCAACTATGGAGCTGATGTAATCGCATCTATTCCGAACCAGTTTTCAAGCGTATGCAGTGCTCCTGGTGACAAGCACTGTGTGAATAGAATGGCAAGCCGCTTTTGAGGCCTTGAGCAGGCGACATAGAACAAATTTCGGTTACGTTCAAATGATTCTTTTTTTCCTGCGGGAATCGCTTGAGCGTCAGCAAGCTCCAACATTTCACCGAAATTGTATTTGCTCCAGCCTCTACCAACCACGACCAGAACGTTCTCAAATTCAGCGCCCTTGACGCCATGCTGTGTTTCGAACGGTGAATGACCATCAAGGTAGCGGCGAAGCGCCTTAACTTCAGAATAAGAAACGTTTTGCAACTTCTCTAATTCTTTTAATGCTCTAGGCATTTCAACACCCGCTGTTTTGTCGAAGTCGCGTAACTTTCTCTCATGCTTTTCGATAGCGTCAGGAAGTATTGGCTTTCGATGAGTGCGTAAGTGCTCGATCACCTCGCCAACGCTTCCTGTTTCACGGATAGCTAGCAATTGCATCATGGAATCGTACCAGCGGAATTTGTCTGAATGGTTACTCAATTGCGGGGTAGTGCCACCAAGAGCTTCAAACATCATTCCATACTTATGAGCAGCGAAAGCCTCACAGGCTGGCTCCAGTTTATCGACGAAGAAAGCGATGTGTTCATGCTCCTTCTTCGTAAATGATTCGTTATATTGAAACGCGGCTGACAAATTCGAATAACCTTGTTGGTTAGCCAAGAGTTTATGCGTCAGCATCAGAATTTTTGTGCAATCGGAGGATAAATCCCATCCTTCTTGCTCCAGTGTGGTTTTAACACGTTCCAGAGTGGATAGCCCTTCATTCAGGGGCAAATCACCTCCCAATGCGCCCCTTTTTGACGTTCTCCCTGCCAATTGTTCGTATGGAAAACGCGCACTTCACCTTTAGACTCTGTATCTTCAACGAATTGCCTCAGTTCCGGCCTCATTCGATTAAGAGAATCAACGATTGCTTTAACTGACCGGAAGTTGGCTTCCTTCCCGATTTCGGTTACGTTTGGATGCTCCAGTTTGCCGCATCCTCCGCCATAGATTTTTTGCCAATGATCGCCAAAGAAACCGAATAGCGGTGCGTCCGCCCGCCCTAAGAAATGGGTTTTGATCGCTTCGATCCACTCGTTATTCGTGTCTTGGTATTCATCGACCAGAATGATCGGAAAGCGATCCGTGATCATGCGACGGAACTTTTCATGAGCCATGAGCGATATCGTTAACGGTATGACATCGTCATGGTGGATGGACACGCTATAGTCGCGTATTGACCGATGCCCTAGGCTGTACTCGATGATACGATTACCTATAGTTCCTCCAACTTCCTCGATCTTTTCTTGCCAGCCTGGCATTGCTTCGATTAGCATCCTGAGCGACTTCTGAAAACCACTGATGAGAGACCAACAGAACGCGTGATTGGTTTCGCAGAAAACCAATGGGCTCCTATCTGTACGCGTTGCGATCTCGTCCTTTGCAACGTTTGTGAAGGTGATGCAAGCAATTTGCTTACCGTGTTTCTGAAATACATCGTTGTTATGTTTAATCAAGAATCTAAGAGCTTTGATTAGCGAGTATGTCTTGCCGGCGCCTGCACCGGCCTCCAAACGAAAACTCTGACCCTTTGCAAGGCAGGTGTACATGGCTTCGAGCGCGCGTAGGCTTGCGGCCTCTGCGAGTGAATGAACTTCAGGCATCAACGTCCCCTCCATCCGCAGTATCGGCGACTGCTTTCACAGCTAATGCCAACGCTTGATCTGGCACGACTACATCCCCGCCAGCCAACCAATGAACACCGTCCACGATATATTTCGGTGCGACCCACGCCGTTTCTTGAATTGCATGCTTCAATGCGAATTCAGATTTTTTCCATTTTTCCGCCTCGCTGCGTGCTTCGATTTCTAGATCCCAGGTATCCTTTTTGACTAATCCGAATAGCTTCGGATTCGCGAGAATGAATGCATCTTCGAATGTCCTCCCGCAAGGGCCATCCTCTTCCTCTGCGCATTGATAGGCTATGCGATTGTTCTTGAACACTTTGTCACTGTCTTTTTTAGTAAGCAATTCAGCTAAAGTGAAAGGAATATCCCCGGAAAACCATTTTTTCAAACAAGCGTTGCTGGAATATGTGCCAAGGTGGACTGCACATGCCTTGCCTCCCTGTTTTTCGACGGCATCCAGATCTGTAATGATTAGGCTGCGAAGTTCGAGGAACTGCAACAAGTCGAAAAACAAATGCGCGTAAGCGCCGCCGACTTCCATCACCGTGGCATATTGACTGGACAACTTCGGATGCTCGGGTTCAGTGGCCTCTAACTTCGTGATAATGACCGGAAGCAACAATCGCTCGCTCAACCCTTCGACAAGAATCGCTTTATCGGCAAAAAACAAGTCACAGCGTGTCAACGTCATGTACTGATGAAGAAACCGCTTATCTTCAGATGAAATGTGCTTCAGCCCTTTGCGTAGATCTTTTATCTTGGTTTTACGTATCCCCTTATGCGTTCCTGGCGCTGGCGTTCCGAGGAAGTAGCGAATGCTCTCAAAACCGGCTGCATTGGCGATATGTGATGAATGAGTGGATACGACGAACTGAACAGGCCAGGGCCTCTTGTCCTCAGTGCCGTCAACCAATTGCTGCGCTATCTGGGCAAGTTGACGAATAAAAACCTCCTGCATTTGAGGATGTAGATGCGCTTCGGGTTCTTCAATGAAGATCAGATGTACGCCTGGTTCTGTGGCTTCAGCACGAAAAGCTTTGTAAAAGCCAGCTAATTGCAAAAGGATGAATATCAGGTTTCGTGCACCAAGGCCGTTGTATGATTCGGGTAGTGTAATACCACCATATCCCTCGTAACGAACTTTGGTAAAGTTTGATAGTAGCTTTCTAACGTCCAGCAAGGTTTCGGTGTGTAGTTCTTGTCCTCCCAAACCGGGGTATCCAAAGGTTCTCAGCGCAGGGATCAGGCTTTTAAGTTGGCTGCCAAAGTTTGTGTCGATCTGAGTTTGAATGTCTTGGACCGCCCCCTTCAAAGCCTCGGCAATTTGCTTGTCTGCTGTATCAGCTGATGCTGAAGAGGCTGTTGCGAAAAGGCCTTCCACTGTTTTGGCCAACACATCGGACTCTCGTGATGTTACATCATCGAGTCCTCGCTGTGCGTTGATAAATCCTGTTTTGACTAAGCCTCGTAGCGCGTTAGATTGCAACTCTCGGCGGTTGTCTGGATCGTTAGGATCTTCAGCCATATTTTGATGCCGAAATCTCTGGGGATGCGCTCCCGCAAAGTCCGGAAGAATACGATACGGGTCTCTGGGGTTAGCGGATCCTTGGGGAGGTTTTCGAGGAACGGAGCTAATTGGCCATCCTTTAATTCATAGCGAATTACCGCCAGCGCCTCAGTACACTCGGGATCCAAATCAATGACGAAAGGGCTCAATGGTCCAAATTGGGGTTGACGGAGGTCGTATTGGAATTTCATTCTAAGCTCAATGGCAGGAACGAGTTCACGAATAACATTTTCCTCCTCTCCCAGGTTCAAAGCACTTAGAGCCTCGCAGAAACGATCATAACAGGCGCTGGAAAAGTCTTCGATCTGAAAGGTGGCGCTGCCATCAGCCAAAAATCTGCGCATTATCTCTGACAAGGATGTTTTTCCGCTGTTATTTCGTCCAACGATAACGGTCGTTTGGTTTTCTAGTATGAGCTCAACCTCTGCTAATAGACGGAAGTTATTGATTTTGACCTGAGTAATACGCATGTGTACCTCGGTGGTTATCGATTTATAAATTATTGATTATCATATATTGTATTGCAGTTTCTTTAATAATATGCATGAAATCATAAATTCATTAGGTAATCCTCCCATATTTAATGGCAGGTTTCAGTAGAATCACAACTCATCAGTGGTAGCTTCTTACCACCGTTGGCTTAATGAGGTCTTTCATGGTTGTAGAACCACAGTCAACGGGTGGCATAATCTTCAATATCGTTCAAATTATTAAACAAATATTGATTCAACAATCCACTCTGCACAGTACAATTGTAACGTTCAATATAGGTGTTTCGTTGAGATTTGCCTGGTTGAATGTATTCAATCTTAATGCCACTTTGTATCGCCCAAGGTTGAAATTTTTGGCTGGTAAATTCTGGCCCATTGTCACACCTAATACTGTGCAGTGCATTGCGGTACCTCAAAAGCCAATTCAAAGTGCGAATCACCAGATACTCCCGCGAGTGCGAAATAAAACACAGTTTAACGGTGTTTTACCGGTGCAAGCCTATCCTGCGTGTAATTTAATTTGTCTTTTTTCTTGTTTTTCA
>NZ_LQXR01000034.1 GCF_001590725.1 Snodgrassella sp. CFCC 13594
GATGGTTCGCTATGCAGCTGAACACGCGTTAACCGAGGCTAATGCACTGAAAGATTTTGCAGAAGAAGGCTATCATTATGATGCAGCAAGCTCCTCAGAGCGTGAATGGGTATTTTTAAGAGAAGAACATCATAAATAAAAAGAGCCAGTTAGTATTTTATTGCCATTCAGGTTAAGAAACAGACTTGGCAAGGCGTCTCTTTTTCGCTATTATCTCGGCTTCATTGATGGAAGCGTGGCAGAGCGGTTTAATGCAACGGTCTTGAAAACCGTCGAGGGTGCGAGCCCTCCGTGAGTTCGAATCTCACCGCTTCCGCCAAATTAACACCCTGAAGGGTGTTTTTTTGTATCTATTATTTACACAATTCCTTATAAATCAATATTATAATTTGTCTTTTGGTATTTTTACGTTTCTTTTGGTTTCTCTATTTTTTGACAAAATAACAGTATGTATGACAGGATGAGCCAGTTCGAACTTTATTCATCCTGTCATTATGGCTAGAATTGTTACCCCTCTTACTGTTGCTAGCATCAAAGCTGTAAAAAAAAGCGATAAACTAAAAAAGCTATATGATGGCTTTGGGTTGGTGTTGTATATATATCCTAATAAAAAAATGAAATGGGTGTTTCAGTACGACAAAGGAAAGTCTAAAACTTTAGGGGAATATCCGATTTATTCTCTTCAGGAAGCCAGACAGTGGCGTGAGCAATTGCGAGAACGTTTGGCTAAGGGGCTATCTATAAATGAGCAAGCTGAAGATAACAGCCGATACCAATTTGAGCGTGTATATGCCTCATGGTTTGAACGATGGGCACCACAAAAGAAAAATACCAAATATGTAAATCAGGTTAAAGCGGCCATTGACTCGAATATTTTACCTATATTGGGTGGTAGGGATGTGAGATCAATTCGACCATTCGATATTGCTGAAGCATTGCGGCCCATGGAAGAGCGCGGCGTATTGGAGTATTTGCGGCGTGTCAAAAGCAGTCTGAAGTTATTATTCGGTTATGCCGTGTCCACGGGGTTGATCGATTTTAATCCCGTATTGGCGATTGATTCTCAAGCTTCCGGAAGGCTGATAAAGGCCATTTTGAGGCACTTGAATCTGAAGAGCTGCCTAGCCTCATTAGTGCCCTAGAAAGTGGCTCAGTGGATGCTAAAGCCAGACTAGCTATTTACTGGCAGTTGTTGACGATGACTCGACCAAGCGAAACTGCAAAGGCCAAGTGGGCTGATATTGATGTTAAGAAAAAACAGTGGGCTATACCTGCGGATGATATGAAAAGAGGCAAGCCACATGTTGTGCCGCTGTCTGATACTTTACTTTTGTTGCTGAAAGAAATAAAAGCCATCAATGTTGCTGGCGTTTTTCTATTTGAATCTCGCAAGCTGGATGGGCATATTAACAGCGAAACCGCTAGGATGGCGCTAAGGCGAGCAGGGATAAGAAGCACAGCGCATGGACTGCGGGCATTGGCAGCCACTTGTATGCAAGAACAAGGCTATCCTGAAGCTGTAATAGATGCGGCACTGGCTCATGCAAAGGGTGGTGGTGATAAGACTATGGCCGCCTATTTACGTTCAACATTTTACGAAGAACGGTCAGCCATGCTAGAAGAATGGGCAAGAATAGTAAGATGTTTAGCCTAGTTGTTACAACGGACGTGTTTCAATTTCATATTCATGAAGGCAGGTTTTTATAATTTTATAAACCTCGTCCATTCCTTTGTTTTTTTTTGCTTCCAATAAGTCCCGCATTAGACTTTGATAACCTTCTCGTTCAGTATTAGCTGCAGAAGCAATTTTGTCCATATTTAATAAATTATCATGAATAGTAAAATCGCCATCAATTATGGCTTGATTTAATTGAGGCCAAAGTTCTCTTAATTTTACTCTATTTATGTTTGAATAATCAAAATGTTTCTGTGGTTTGTTGAAAAATATATTCCTAAATTCTGTTTTTATAGAATCAATAATTAATTGTTCATTAAAAGTTAATAATTCAGGATTTGATAATGCCATCCGAATGAATCTTTCAGATTCATCTACATGCCAAACATTATTCAATAAGTCATTAAGTGAAGTTAATTCACCAGAAGCATTTCTCCAAGTTATAAAAGAAAAAGATTCTTGAACGGACCATTCTACAAATGAAGAGAGGCTGCGTTTTTGAACTCTTGATGCCATTTCAGCGAGAAAGCGCGTTTGTGGGTCCAATCTAATTGTAAGATTTTCTGATTTTACGGTTTTTCTAGGTTTAGTCGCCATTTGTCTATCTCCATTTTTTTATATTGTATTTCACAAATAATAAAACGCAAAGGAAAAGGCTTGACGCATTCAAAATGAATGCATTATTATTTATCAATACGCAATCATTATGAATGCGTAAAGTAATAATGAATACATGGAGATTACTATGAGTCTAGATGTAAATAGCAAATTTGAACGCCCTTTATGGCCAACCGAAGTTATCCAATCATATTTTGATTGGGCATCAAAAAGCCCGCTTTACCGAGCTATGCACAATGATGCGTTCCCAAAGCCTTTACGGATAGGAGGCCGTAGTTTATGGAGACGTGAAGAGGTACTAGCATGGGTTGATACTCGTGAGCAGGGATTAGACAACAAACCGCAATTTATGAAAAAAGGAGCAGTGGCATGAAACTGAAAGTAAACGAGCTGCGTACATTTAGCAGCCAAGACGAGGCAAGTCGGTTTATTGACCTTTTATTAGCGAATGGGGCAGGTCGGTTTAATCTGGTATGTGCCAATGGTCAATGGGTAGTGGCGCGAGTTGAGGGGGTGGCAGCATGAATAAGAAATACGGCACTGTGAATTTGCTTGATGCTATGTACGGGAACAAATGCAATTTGGAATGGCTAGGCTCATTATTTGAAGCCATTAGGCTGGCCAGTAAGGACGATCGGCCAATTACCGTACAGCAATTGGCCGAAATTGGCGATTTTTTGACCGAGACGCTTGGCCCATGTGATAGCGAAATAAAGGAAGTAGAAGCAGCATGGACGGAAGAGAAAAACGGGAACAAGAAAGGATTAGACGCATGAATATGCCCAAATTGATTTTGCAAAGACAAAGCCCACGCGAGCCCATCCCTATGTTTGAAATTGATGGTGATTTTTATATAAAACCAAGGGGGGATGGAATGAAGCCAACCATTGAACGTGGCGATTTTATTAATATTGTCGATTGTAAAGGACGTTATGTAGGAAGTGGCATCTATTTGGTACAGATAGCTGGGTCTGTCACCGTTCGTAGGCTGGATAGGCGGAGAGGAGATATTGCCATTATGTGTGATAACACGATTTATGGTTGTGAGTATGCGCCCGAAAACAGTTTTCGGATTTTGGGCAAGGTTCGACGCGTATTGAAAAACACTTGGCTTTAAAGGAACAATAATCATGAACGCATTGATTAAGATTGACCAAGCTAATTTTGATGGACAAGAGCAGCAAGCCGTAAATGCCCGTGATTTGCATGATTTTTTGCAGGTAAAAACACGGTTCAATGATTGGATCAATAATCGAATTAAAAAATATGGCTTTGTTGAAAATGTAGACTTTGTAACGCTTACTAAAAATTTAGTAAACGGTGGTTTCTTTGTTGAATACTTTATCAACACAGGCATGGCGAAAGAATTAAGCATGGTAGAGAACAATGCCAAAGGCCGTGAAGCACGCCGATATTTCATTGACTGCGAACGACAGGCCAAGCAAGCACAGATAGCCTTGCCTAAGACGTTTTCTGAAGCACTGCGACTGGCTGCGGACTTGCAAGACCAGTTAAGTATTGCCGCACCTAAAGCCAAGGCGCTGGATTTATTGAGTGACCGTAGCGAGGCGTTTAATTTCCGGCTGACTGCCAAGCATTTGAAGGTAAAAGAGCCAGTGTTAAAGCAGACTTTAATTGCCTTTGGATGGATATACCGCAATGGCCGCATTGAAGCCACCAGCAAGGCCTTGGATGCCAAGTATATGGTACAGGTTACTGGGGTATCAGACGCTAACGGCAGGCAGTACACACAAGCGCTGTTTACAGGTAAAGGCGTAGCCAAACTTGCTGAGTATTTCAGCCAGCCAGAAAAGAAAACAGCGTGAAAACCGTTAGGTAATCACGCTTGGACAAAGCATTAACGGAAGGGGTAGCCGCCCCTTTCAATCCATCAATTAAGCGGAGATTCTACTGGATGCCTGGAGTAGTGACAAGAAGTTTGAGGGTTATCTGCTATGGGTAGCGAAATCCGAGAACGGAATAAACAACGCGAGAATTACAAGAAATCTAAAATTGCCAGCCAGCAATCATTTGGCGGTGGCACCTATGTACCCATGCCTCATAAGTTACTTACTAGCAAGGAATATGCAGGCTTATCACCTATTGCAAAAGCTTTGCTGGTCGACATGATGGCCCAATATTTGCCACTAAAAAACAATGGCGATTTGTGTGTAGCCTTTTCGGTAATGCAAACCTATGGTTGGAAATCAACCACAACATTGCGTAAAGCCCGGAATGAGCTCATGGACAAGGGGTTTATTATTCTCACTAAGCAGGGTGACAGAAAGCGGCCCCATTTGTACGCATTCACCTTTTTTAATATAGACCCTTGCACCGACATACATGGGCGCAGCAAGATTGATTTAGCGCCTACTGAAGAGCCATTAAACTATTGGATGGCCTCCGATGTTGAGCATAAACCCAAGCTAAAATTGGTCATGTAGTGAAACAGCCCCTAAGAGATTAGGGGTTTTTCTTGGCTTAAAATTAGGTTGAGATGGTCAGAATCTGACCAATAAAAAAATATATAGGTCAGAATCTGACCGATAAGTTTTTGTGGCTGATTAAAAAATAGGCAAAAAAGGCCATTTATTGGTCAGAATTTGACCTATATAGCAATTCAGTGGGTCAGAATCTGACCACCTAATTATATATAGCCATATTAGGGGTTATTTTGTCATGCTGTTTTTATTCTGAAGTATGGTTAAAATAATGAAGAAAACCCATGGGCGGCAAAACGTGAAGTAATTGAGGGAGTAATTTATGAGTGGGACTGTTGTGGCTTATATTGTTTTTGGTATTGGGTTACTGGTGATTATTTTATCTATTGTGATTGCTAGGTACCAAATTAAAATGGAAATCAACAAACCGTTAAGATTTATTGTTGCTGGAATTTTGCCCTGTTTGGCGGCTTTGGGAACATATTTTGTATCTTTAATGGTTTTATACATAATTGCATTAATGAATGAGCAGAATAAGGAAGTTGTTAGTCAAGTCGAGTTTTCATTGCAATTAATTCCGCTGTTCATTTCAGCAATCCCGCTTGGAATAGGCATAAATCTAATCAGCCATGCGCTAACAATGCAGTGGCATGACGGTTCTGGTAGCAAAACTAAATAGGGTGCCTCAATCTGAGCCATCCTTGCCTGAATCAGTGACAACCGTCCCGAATCAGGACAGTCCCGAATCGGTAACAACGTACCGAATCAGGACAGTCCCGAATCGGTAACAACGTACCGAATCAGTACACCGTCCAAATCTGGAGTGGTTACAAAACTCAATTTTGAGGTTTGCCATTAAATCAGTGTGTTATCAATCATTACCGTTGGCCCACTTCTGGGCTTACGTTGAAAATCAACAAGTTGGGCGAACGTTCAGAAAGCGAACGTTCAGAAAGTGAAGGTGCAACATCTGCATGTGCAGAATCTGCATGTGCAAGATATTCACTTTCACTTAGGCGAAAAATTTCCGCTTTGGCTTGCATGTCAAAACAACACAATCTTGTCAAATCGACATATGTCAAAACGACACAATCTTGTCAAAACAACACGCTAGCCCGCATTAAAACGATGCGGCCGCATTAAATCAATGCGCTCAGGCGTATCAAATCGATACGGTTGTATCAAAACGATACGAACGTATCAAAACAATGCGGCGCTCCGTCTGATTTCCATACGCTCGTCTGGTTTCCATACGCGTGGCAAAACACAACGACCGTGGCAAAACGCCACGACCGTCGGAAATTCCAACGCTGACCAGTACCAAAAAAGGGGATGCCTCGGAAAACGGCACTAGTCCCGAAAATGGGGACGGGTTGCATTATCTTGTGACTACCCCTATTATGTATATACAAATTGTATATACAAGAATATTTAACCATGTTAGAAATCGCACCCAGTATTGAGCAGAAAATAAGG
>NZ_LQXR01000035.1 GCF_001590725.1 Snodgrassella sp. CFCC 13594
TTCAAGAAGCATGAGATGCCCAAAGCAAAGCCCCCTGACATTGCTGTCAGGGGGCTGGAATGGGGGTTTGGCGGTGACCTACTTTCGCATGGAAAGACCATACTATCATCGGCGATGAGTCGTTTCACGGTCCTGTTCGGGATGGGAAGGCGTGGGACCAACTCTCTATGGCCGCCAAACTTAAACTGTACAAATCAGAAAGCCTTTGTCGTATACAGATGAGCTATCCCATCTATACACCTAATCAACTGGTGATGCGTATCGCATCAGTAAGCTTTATCTTTTCAAACTTGCTGCCTTCGCAGCGAAGTCCTTCAAATGATAGAGTCAAGCCTCACGAGCAATTAGTATCGGTTAGCTCCAAGTGTTACCACTCTTCCACACCCGACCTATCAACGTCCTGGTCTCGAACGTCTCTTTAGGGAGATTAAATCTCCAGGGAAGTCTCATCTTCAGGCGAGTTTCACGCTTAGATGCTTTCAGCGTTTATCTCTTCCGAACTTAGCTACCCGGCTATGCCACTGGCGTGACAACCGGTACACCAGAGGTTCGTCCACTCCGGTCCTCTCGTACTAGGAGCAGCCCCCGTCAAACTTCCAACGCCCACTGCAGATAGGGACCAAACTGTCTCACGACGTTTTAAACCCAGCTCACGTACCACTTTAAATGGCGAACAGCCATACCCTTGGGACCGACTACAGCCCCAGGATGTGATGAGCCGACATCGAGGTGCCAAACTCCGCCGTCGATATGAACTCTTGGGCGGAATCAGCCTGTTATCCCCGGAGTACCTTTTATCCGTTGAGCGATGGCCCTTCCATTCAGAACCACCGGATCACTATGTCCTGCTTTCGCACCTGCTCGACTTGTCGGTCTCGCAGTTAAGCTACCTTTTGCCATTGCACTATCAGCCCGATTTCCGACCGGACCTAGGTAACCTTCGAACTCCTCCGTTACTCTTTGGGAGGAGACCGCCCCAGTCAAACTGCCTACCATGCACGGTCCCCGATCCAGTTAATGGATCCGGGTTAGAACCTCAAAGTCACCAGGGTGGTATTTCAAGGTCGGCTCCACAAGAACTAGCGTTCCTGCTTCTAAGCCTCCCACCTATCCTACACAAGTGACTTCAAAGTCCAATGCAAAGCTACAGTAAAGGTTCACGGGGTCTTTCCGTCTAGCAGCGGGGAGATTGCATCTTCACAACCATTTCAACTTCGCTGAGTCTCAGGAGGAGACAGTGTGGCCATCGTTACGCCATTCGTGCGGGTCGGAACTTACCCGACAAGGAATTTCGCTACCTTAGGACCGTTATAGTTACGGCCGCCGTTTACTGGGGCTTCGATCCGGGGCTCTCACCCCTTCAATTAACCTTCCAGCACCGGGCAGGCGTCACACCCTATACGTCCACTTTCGTGTTTGCAGAGTGCTGTGTTTTTATTAAACAGTCGCAGCCACCTATTCTCTGCGACCCCTCACGGCTTACTGAGTAAATCATTCACCATAAGGGGCATACCTTCTCCCGAAGTTACGGTATCAATTTGCCGAGTTCCTTCTCCTGAGTTCTCTCAAGCGCCTTAGAATTCTCATCCTACCCACCTGTGTCGGTTTGCGGTACGGTTCGATTCAAACTGAAGCTTAGTGGCTTTTCCTGGAAGCGTGGTATCTGTCACTTCACGTCCGTAGACGCTCGTCATCACTTCTCGGTATTAAACACCCGGATTTGCCTAAGTGTTCTACCTACCGGCTTAAACGACCTATTCCAACAGGCCGCTGACATAACCTTCTCCGTCCCCACATCGCATTTGAATCAAGTACAGGAATATTAACCTGTTTCCCATCGACTACGCATCTCTGCCTTGCCTTAGGGGCCGACTCACCCTACGCCGATGAACGTTGCGTAGGAAACCTTGGGTTTTCGGCGACAGGGCTTTTCACCCTGTTTATCGCTACTCATGTCAACATTCGCACTTCTGATACCTCCAGCACACTTTACAATGCACCTTCATCGGCCTACAGAACGCTCCCCTACCATGCCAGTAAACTGACATCCGCAGCTTCGGTTACAGATTTGAGCCCCGTTACATCTTCCGCGCAGGACGACTCGACCAGTGAGCTATTACGCTTTCTTTAAATGATGGCTGCTTCTAAGCCAACATCCTGGCTGTCTGGGCCTTCCCACTTCGTTTACCACTTAATCTGTCATTTGGGACCTTAGCTGGCGGTCTGGGTTGTTTCCCTCTTGACACCGGACGTTAGCACCCGATGTCTGTCTCCCGAGGAATCACTTGATGGTATTCTTAGTTTGCCATGGGTTGGTAAGTCGCAATGACCCCCTAGCCATAACAGTGCTTTACCCCCATCAGTGTCTTGCTCGAGGCACTACCTAAATAGTTTTCGGGGAGAACCAGCTATCTCCGAGTTTGTTTAGCCTTTCACCCCTATCCACAGCTCATCCCCGCATTTTGCAACATGCGTGGGTTCGGTCCTCCAGTACCTGTTACGGCACCTTCAACCTGGCCATGGATAGATCACTCGGTTTCGGGTCTACACCCAGCAACTATTCGCCCTATTAAGACTCGGTTTCCCTACGCCTCCCCTAATCGGTTAAGCTCGCTACTGAATGTAAGTCGTTGACCCATTATACAAAAGGTACGCAGTCACCCAATAAATAGGCTCCCACTGTTTGTATGCATCAGGTTTCAGGTTCTATTTCACTCCCCTCCCGGGGTTCTTTTCGCCTTTCCCTCACGGTACTGGTTCACTATCGGTCGATGATGAGTATTTAGCCTTGGAGGATGGTCCCCCCATGTTCAGACAGGATTTCACGTGTCCCGCCCTACTTTTCGTATGCTTAGTACCACCAATGAAATTTCGAATACGGGGCTATCACCCACTATGGCCAAGCTTCCCAGCTTGTTCTTCTATCTCATCGGCTATCACATACAGGCTCTTACGCGTTCGCTCGCCACTACTTGCGCAATCTCGGTTGATTTCTTTTCCTCTGGGTACTTAGATGGTTCAGTTCTCCAGGTTCGCTTCTCATGAGCTATGTATTCACTCATGGATACCGTACAGAATACGGTGGGTTTCCCCATTCGGACATCGCGGGATCACAGCTCTATTGCCAACTCCCCCGCGCTTTTCGCAGGCTTACACGTCCTTCGTCGCCTATCATCGCCAAGGCATCCACCTGATGCACTTATTCACTTGACTCTATCATTTCAAGAACCTCTTTGACTTCGCTCATTACCCGTTGACTGGTCATTCGCTTAAAGCCTCTACTTTGACAAAGCTTACTGCTTGGTTGTACTGATCAGCGCCTTTTGTCTTTCGCTAATCAGTCGATACAATCATCACCCAAATATTTTGTCAGTTTGTTTAATGTACCTTCGGTTGCAACCTTAAGTACCAAACCAACACCTTCTTTGTTTGTTGATTTCGGCTTTCCAATTTGTTAAAGATCGATGCGTTACTTCGCAAATCAAAATACACTTCCACAAGTGTGTTTTGATTTCCAAAGTAGTCTTGGTGGAGGCAAACGGGATCGAACCGATGACCCCCTGCTTGCAAAGCAGGTGCTCTACCAACTGAGCTATGCCCCCAAGGCTCGCCATACTAAGTGGTGGGTCTGGGAGGACTTGAACCTCCGACCCCACGCTTATCAAGCGTGTGCTCTAACCAGCTGAGCTACAAACCCAGGTCTTCCGCTTACTACTTCTTCGCATCTAACATCAGTTTACCGATAAGTGTGAATGCGACTTCGCACTCTTTTTCTCTAGAAAGGAGGTGATCCAGCCGCAGGTTCCCCTACGGCTACCTTGTTACGACTTCACCCCAGTCATGAAGCATACCGTGTTAAGCGGCCCCCCGAAGGTTAGCCTACCCAATTCTGGTATCCCCCACTCCCATGGTGTGACGGGCGGTGTGTACAAGACCCGGGAACGTATTCACCGCAGCATGCTGATCTGCGATTACTAGCGATTCCGACTTCATGCACTCGAGTTGCAGAGTGCAATCCGGACTACGATCGGCTTTCTGAGATTGGCTCCACCTCGCGGCTTGGCTACCCTCTGTACCGACCATTGTATGACGTGTGAAGCCCTGGTCATAAGGGCCATGAGGACTTGACGTCATCCCCACCTTCCTCCGGTTTGTCACCGGCAGTCTCATTAGAGTGCTCAACTAAATGGTAGCAACTAATGACAAGGGTTGCGCTCGTTGCGGGACTTAACCCAACATCTCACGACACGAGCTGACGACAGCCATGCAGCACCTGTGTTACGGTTCCCGAAGGCACAAATCTATCTCTAAATTCTTCCGTACATGTCAAGACCAGGTAAGGTTCTTCGCGTTGCATCGAATTAATCCACATCATCCACCGCTTGTGCGGGTCCCCGTCAATTCCTTTGAGTTTTAATCTTGCGACCGTACTCCCCAGGCGGACAATTTCACGCGTTAGCTACGCTACTAAGGCATCAAGTACCCCAACAGCTAATTGTCATCGTTTAGGGCGTGGACTACCAGGGTATCTAATCCTGTTTGCTACCCACGCTTTCGAGCATGAACGTCAGTGTTATCCCAGGAGGCTGCCTTCGCCATCGGTATTCCTCCACATCTCTACGCATTTCACTGCTACACGTGGAATTCTACCTCCCTCTGACACACTCTAGTTACCCAGTTTCAAATGCACGTCCCAAGTTGAGCTCGGGGATTTCACATCCGACTTAAATAACCGTCTGCGCTCGCTTTACGCCCAGTAATTCCGATTAACGCTTGCACCCTACGTATTACCGCGGCTGCTGGCACGTAGTTAGCCGGTGCTTATTCTTTAGGTACCGTCAGCACTCACTAGTGTTATTAATGAGCTTTTCTTCCCTAACAAAAGTCCTTTACAACCCGAAGGCCTTCTTCAGACACGCGGCATGGCTGGATCAGGGTTGCCCCCATTGTCCAAAATTCCCCACTGCTGCCTCCCGTAGGAGTTTGGGCCGTGTCTCAGTCCCAATGTGGCGGATCATCCTCTCAGACCCGCTACTGATCATCGCCTTGGTGGGCCTTTACCCCACCAACTAGCTAATCAGATATCGGCCGCTCGAATAGCGTGAGGCCCGAAGGTCCCCCACTTTCATTCTCAAATCGTATGCGGTATTAGCCATCCTTTCGGACAGTTATCCCCCACTACTCGGTACGTTCCGATATGTTACTCACCCGTTCGCCACTCGCCATCAGGGTGCAAGCACCCCATGCTGCCGTTCGACTTGCATGTGTAAAGCATGCCGCCAGCGTTCAATCTGAGCCAGGATCAAACTCTTATGTTTAATCTTAGCTTTAATACTTTAAGACCGAAGTCTTACTGGTCTGCTTCAAAGAAATTAACAAGTACGATATTTCTATCATGTCTTGTCTTCTTGAATCAGTGTGAGGCGTCGCCGCACTCACACTTATCGGTAATCTGTTCTGTTAAAGAGCATTGCCGCTAACGCTGAAACCCGCTAAACTTCTCAGTCTTGCTTCGTTTCGTTGCCGCGTCAGCAGCGGAGAAAGCGAACTATACCCACCTCCACTAA
>NZ_LQXR01000036.1 GCF_001590725.1 Snodgrassella sp. CFCC 13594
AAGTGAGGTAATAACTGTCCTGATTCTTACTGTCATGCTGGTATGGTGCTGCACCGTGGGCCACGATGCGCTCACCGGCAACGGCAGCGGGCGCATTGTTTGCAGGCGATGTCGGAGATGCTGCTAAGGTTGCCGTATCAACCTCAGGCGTACGCTTTTGCTCTGGTCGTGGCATGGCAGGCTCAATGCTGTTGAGGCTGTTTTCAGAGCGAATCCGCTCAACCAAAGCCAGATCAGCGGCGGTAGGTGCATAACCACGGGTGCGGATACCTTGGCTTTCAGCCGCCACATACATCATGGCTTTAAATTCTTTGGTACCGGACAACTTAATGCTATCCCAGCCTTTGGCTTTGGCCACTTCCAGCATGTCATTGACGGTTTGGGCATCAGTTTTTGCGGTACTGATTTTTTTACCCTGGTCTTCAAACAATACAGTGGTGCCATTGTTGGCTGATAAGTACTGGCCGTTAGCCACTATGTAACGACTGGCCAAATGCTCCGGAGGCGCTTTGTACTGAAGATCGGTAATCGGTTTGGCCGGCTTGGCTTGATCTGCCGAATCCACCTTTGCATCAGCAGAAGGATTTTTGTCGGCACTATCACTGGCCTGTTGCCAACTAGGAGTCGGTTCATCCGCCACTGGTTTGGCTGTAGAAGTGCCCTTTTCTGATGGCACTGAGTCGGCTGGCCCAGGTTGTTTCGACCCTTGCGCGGGCATGGTTTGTTGCCGTTGGTCATCCAGTTCAATGCTGTTGGTTTGCTCAGGTGACTGTGCCATATTCGTTTCCTGTGAACGTAAAAAAACCGCCTGTTCGGCGGTCGGTGATGATGTTGGTTGCGTAGGTGGTTCAGAAAGAACTGAAGCCACCTTATTGGTGGCTTCTGACATGGGATTTACTTCGGGTTGTTCTCGCTGAACCGGAATTGCTTTGTGTAGTGTTGCTCCATAATTATTGATGCTTGCAACATTTCTTGCTTCAATGATTCGATCTCGGACGAAGTCAACACTCGCGGCTTTGCGGATGTGTCCTGATTCACCTTGGGTGAGTCTATCAACGCCATAACCAAACTCCTGTTTAAATAAGTTGTCCATCCCATCGCCATGTTTCTGGCGTATGGCTTCTATCCTATCTGATTGAATAACAATATTCAATGCAGACTCGTGTGCCGTCATCACCGCAGAACCCATTACTTGGCCACCACGATTTTCAATGAAACCTTTTAAAGATGCGATTGTTCCACCAACAGACAGAGAATCGTCAATGATGATGTATTTCTGACCCTGTTCAACATCACCTGTAAAGGTAGGCTGGAAAGCGATTCGGTGGTATATGCCTGCGCCTGTTCGACTTACTTTGTTTGCTTGCTGAATATTGTAATCAACAGGAAACCCTAACTCAGCACTTAGTGCTTTGGCCATCGCCAAAGGAATCATATTGCGCCCAGCAGCTTCTTCCGCCAACATAGGTATCAAATATGGCTTTTCTCCGTCGGCCATATCGCGGATTTGTTGCACCAATTGTGGTTTGATTAATTTCTGCACCAATTCAATAGCTGCTTGGGGATCACCACCTTTGGCAGCAACATACTTGGGTTCATTTTTTAACTCACCCATGTTTCCATTGCGAATCACCGGTGGAAAATCGCCCCAGTCAGATCGCTCCAGTTTTGGCCATTCAGCTTCTGGTTCAGGCTGCCTGATCATTTCAGATTGCAACACATGGCGTACAGCATCAATGCCTGCTAACGCATGCAGGTCATTAAAATCAGAGGGCAGTGCATCAGGCCCATGTGATTGCTGGTACCGGGCTTGCTGCTCGTCGGTAAACACCGGCATGGTGACACGGGCCCGATCACCAAAAATTTCTGCGGCTTCACGGGCTTTGGTAATGCCGGTTTGGCTGGCGTCATTATCAGCTGCAATCACCACTGGTGTGGCGGCTGGCAAGGTTTGTACCATCTTCTGGGCGACGGCAGGCAAGTTGCCGGCATTGAATGCAACCACCACGGGCATCCCTGTTGCCTGATAAATACTGGCTGCGGTGGCGACACCCTCGGCCAGCACAACGCCTTCAGCAATGCGTTTGGTGTCGCCGATGAATGTGTAACTGCCCTGAGCTTTGCCTCCTGACAAGAACCGCTTGGCTCCGGTTTCATCAATGAATTGCATGGATACAATTTCTTTGTCCTGCATCACCGGTACCAATAAGTTCTCATGGCCCTTGTAGTGACTTTGTTTCAACTGACCCACGATATAGGGGTCAGTGATGCCTTTAGCCACTAAATAAGGGTGTTGCGCAGAAGCTGGCCCGTTGTTACGCCAAATAGTATTAGCGGTGCGCTGGGCCTTTTCCTGAGCCTTCTGTGTGGCCACAGCCTCAGCTTGCTGCCGTTTCTGTGCCTCACGTTCCCTTTTGGCCAACTCCTCAGTAGATGGCGGAGTGTAGGGTTTATTGGGTTTGTACCCTCCTTGCCTGGCTTCATAAAACAACGAGCCGATACGCACATTGCCTGGTTTCAGACTTTTCCAAACATCTTTGGTGTCGCGTGGTTGGTAATTACTGCTTTGTTGTGACCATTGATCCCAAACATCGAAACCATCATTGCCTAGCTCGTCTTTTAAGGCAGCACCCATTTTGACCCACATGTCGCGCTCTTGTGGATCGACATAGCTCAGGGCAAAACGGATGTCATCTATATCACTCATGATGTCCTCACAAATAAAAATGCCGGCGCATGGCCGGCAGGGTAAATAGAAAATTAACTTGATATTTGATACCACTAAAATATAATGCAATGTATTATAAAATGCTAAGTATCCTAATATGCTAACGGTTGCAGAGACTGATGAATTTAAATCACAAGAATGCAGTATTGGCTGATGATCCCGATGCCTTGTCTATTCGTGATTCTTTGGTGCGCTCACTTGAACAGGCCAAAGCAGGAAAATTCGCCAGAACAACCACAACACCGTTACTGCCTGTAGCCGAGTTACGCTTGCGTATGGGTCTTTCACAAAACAAGTTTGCCCGTAAGTTGGGTATTTCGGTCAATACCCTTAAGTCATGGGAACAGGGGCAACGCAAGCCCAGTGGGGCTGCCAATGTTTTGCTGCAATTGCTGGATAAACATCCAGAACTGGTTGAAGAAATGCATTAAATACACTCTCCAAAAAACCGGCACATAGCCGGCAAGGGTTATCGCAATCGGTTAGGTATTGCTCAAGACAGCTTTAAAAATTGGCATCGCGTTGATGCCGAGGCTCTCTTGTACGCACTGGCTCATTTTTTCTATGTACTCAGGTGGGCAGTCCGGTGTAATCAAGTTCTTCAGTAACGTATTGAACACATCCGCAGCATTGGTTACGTCACGAGCATCAGCAGTGGCCATCACTTCATCGGGCATGTATTGAACCACAGCCGTGGCGCCAATCAAACGCTTGGCTGCATTCACTTGCAATGCCGGCACAATTGGGCAAGGAAGATTGGCGCGCTCGATGAAGGCAGGATCTTGCCAGTAGATAATCTTTTGGGCTTTGATCGGCCGATTTTTGGCCATACTGATGATGCACTCTGAGCTGGGCATCAGCTTCAACTCCTGCGGCAGCATCACTGCCCGGCGCTGGTCTGATTGGTTTTGACTGCGGCTGCCGCCCCTTCCTGAAGAACGCGAAAGTGATTTGGCTTTGAAGGTTTCATAGCCAATCATTTTGCTGTATTCCTCAGCATCAGCATCATCGGCCGGTGTAAACACCACATGGCAGTCGAAGTTGGTGAAGAATGTGCGTGTCGCATCACGGCCATATAAGTCTGTCACTTGCGATGGTGACTGAATAATGATGAGCAAGCGAAGGCCATAACCGGCGATGTACGATACCCCATGCTGAATCGCAGGAATCACGCCTAAAGCAGTGAACTCATCCATTAGCAATGTGCATTGATATTTTATTGCCGGATTGTTTTCTGGTAGGCCCTGCTGTACGTTAAGGCTCACTAATTGGCTGAAGAACAAATTAGTGAGGCGAGAGAATGGCCCAGTATCCGTGGGGATGATACCGATGTAAATCGTCATGCGCTGTCGGCGCACGTCCGTCAACATAAAGTCATCACCGCTGGTGGCTGCCTCTACTACAGGGTCAAGAAATACACCCAACGGTGCCGTTAGCGTCGCCAAAATATCAGCACCGGTTTTGGCATTACCATTGGCAAAACCATACAGCAAGGTTTTGCAGTTGCTGCTTAACTGGGTATGAGGCTGTTGGTCACGCAGCTCAATCTCCTCTTTAATCCACTCAGTCAAAGTCATGCCATTAGGTGGCGCAGTCATGCGGAACAAATTGGCCAACGTGCTTTTTTGTTTTGAATCATCCAAATCACGTTCCTGCTCTGTTTCCAGCATGTACAAAACCAGGCCGGTAAACAGCTTCTGTGCCGACTCGGCAAAGAACGTCGCTGATCCCGTATCCTTACTCGGTTTAGGAATCAAAATATCCGCCATTTTCATGATGTCTTTGTACATGTAGCGTGGATCACGGCGGATGTACGTCATTGGGTTCCAACGATGTGACACCACCGGCGCATTGGGGTTGATGGCGTGTTCAGGCATTTGCCCTGCAGGGTTAAACAAAAAGACTTTCTGTTTCAGCTTGTCCTGGCGAAAGCCACCGGTGATGAGAAAATTTTCCAGCTTGGGGTCATATACCACCATGCTGCCACGATAATGCAGGCAGTTGGGTATCACAATGCCAACGCCTTTGCCTGAGCGCGTCGGTGCAGCCAAATACAAGAATGTATTGCTTGCCCAACGCAGATAGTCTTTTCCGAATTTGCCAATGAGCAAATCCGGATAATCGGTTTTGTTAAACTCTTTTTGCAGTAGTCCGGTTTTCAAGACTTCGACTTTGTTTGCAAATCGCGCTGAACCATGAAGCTCGCGTTTTTCAGGGGCAAAAGTGGCTGCCATCACCAACACGAATGGTGCAATGGCCAAAATGCCACTGACCACCGCACTCACCATCAAGGGAAAGTGCATTGCTTCAGGCAAGGCATCACGATGGG
>NZ_LQXR01000037.1 GCF_001590725.1 Snodgrassella sp. CFCC 13594
GAGTGAGGTAATAACTGTCCTGATTCTTGCTGTCATGCTGATATGGTGCGGCACCGTGCGCCACGATGCGTTCGCCGGCAAGGGCAGCGGGCGCATTGTTTGCAGGCGATGTCGGCGACATTGCTAAGGTTGCCGTATCAACCTCAGGCGTACGCTTTTGCTCTGGTCGTGGCATGGCAGGCTCAATGCTGTTGAGACTGTTTTCAGAGCGAATCCGCTCAACCAAAGCCAGATCAGTGGCGGTAGGTGCATAACCACGGGTGCGGATACCTTGGCTTTCAGCCGCCACATACATCATGGCTTTAAATTCTTTGGTACCGGACAACTTAATACTGTCCCAGCCTTTGGCTTTGGCCACTTCCAACATGTCATTGACGGTTTGGGAATCAGTTTTTGCGGTACTGATTTTTTTACCCTGGTCTTCAAACAATACAGTGGTGCCATTGTTGGCTGATAAGTACTGGCCGTTAGCCACTATGTAACGACTGGCCAAATGCTCCGGAGGCGCTTTGTATTGAAGATCGGTAATCGGTTTCGTCGGCTTGTCGTGACCAGGAACATCAGCTGGCGGAACCTGTTCTGGCCTTGGTTTTGAATTTTTTGCATGGTCGGGATGTTTGAGCTCGGGCGGCGGTTCTTCTACTGAGGGTTTGGTAGTGCCGGTTGTATTAGCAAATGGCGCAGAATCAGCTGGTTCAGGTTGCTTCGGCTCTGTTACCGGAATGGTTTGTTGCCGTTGGTCATCCAGTTCAATGCTGTTGGTGGTTTCATTAGCCATATTCGTTTCCTGTCGACGTAAAAAAACCGCCTCTTCGGCGGCCGGTGATAATGTGGGTTGCGTGGGTGGTGGTTCAGAAAGAACTGAAGCCACCTTATTGGTGGCTTCTGACATGGGATTTATTTCGGGTTGTTCTTTTTGAACCGACTGCCCTTTGGGTAGTTCTGTTGCAACCACTCTAAATCGCGCTTCATCTCTTGCCTGAGTGATTCGATCTCGGATGTTGTCAACATTCGGGGCCTTTCTGATATGCCCAGCTTCACCTTGGGTGAGTTTATCAATGCCATAACCAAATTCCTCCTTCCAAAATTTGTCCATGCCATCACCGTGCTTACGGTTAATGGCGTTAATCATATCGGGTTTAATAACGATATTCAATGCACCTTCGTGCGCTGTCATCACGGCGGCCCCCAATACCTTACCGCCACGATTTTCAATGTACCCTTTCAAGTTCGCGATGGTGCTGCCAATGGATAAGGTGTCATCCATTAAAATGTATTCGCGTCCAGGCTCGACCTCACCTGTGAATGTCGGTTGAAATGCCCAACGATGATTAATATCAGAACCAGTGCGGCTAACCTTACTTGCTTGTTGAATCGAGTGATCAATAGGCAAATCCAATTCTTGGCCAAACGCATTGGCCATAGCAAGCGGAATTTTGTTGTGGCCGGCTGATTCAATCGCTCTTACTGGAACAATATAAGGCTGATGATCACCAATCATTTGTTTTATCTGGCCGATCGTCTCCTCATTAATTAGTTTATTGACCAATTGACCAGCGGCGACCACATCACCGCCTTTGGCAGCAACATACTCAGGCTCATTTTTTAAATCACCCATATTTCCATTGCGAATCACCGGTGGAAAATCGTCCCAGTCAGATCGCTCCGGTTTTGGCCATTCAGCTTCTGGTTCAGGCTGTACGGCCATTTCCGGCTGCAATACCTGGCGTACAGCATCGATGCCGGCCAAAGCATGTAAATCGTTAAAATCAGAAGGCAGTGCATCAGGCCCATGTGATTGCTGGTACCGGGCTTGCTGCTCGTCGGTAAACACCGGCATGGTGACACGGGCCCGATCACCAAAAATTTCTGCGGCTTCACGGGCTTTGGTAATGCCGGTTTGGCTGGCGTCATTATCAGCTGCAATCACCACTGGTGTGGCGGCTGGTAAGGTCTGTACCATCTTCTGGGCGACGGCAGGCAAGTTGCCGGCATTGAATGCAACCACCACGGGCATCCCTGTTGCCTGATAAATACTGGCTGCGGTGGCGACACCCTCGGCCAGCACAACGCCTTCAGTAATGCGTTTGGTGTCGCCGATGAATGTGTAACTGCCTTGGGCTTTGCCACCCGACAAAAAACGTTTGCTGCCGTTTTCATCAATGAATTGCATGGATACAATTTCTTTGTCCTGCATCACCGGTACCAGCAAATTGTTACTGCCTTTGTATTGGCTTTGCTTCAGTTGAGCGACTATATAGGGGTCGGTAATGCCTTTGGATACTAAATACGGGTGCTGCGGTGACGCCTGTCCGTTATTACGCCAAATGGTATTGGCGGTGCGCTGAGCCTTTTCCTGAGCCTTCTGTGTAGCTACAGCCTCATCTTGCTGCCGTTTCTGTGCCTCACGTTCCCGTTTGGCCAACTCTTCAGCAGATGGCGGAGTGTAGGGCTTATTGGGTTTGTATCCGCTTTGTCTGGCTTCATAAAACAACGAGCCGATACGCACATTGCCTGGTTTCAGACTTTTCCAAACATCTTTGGTGTCGCGTGGTTGGTAATTGCTACTTTGCTGCGACCATTGATCCCAAACATCGAAACCATCATTGCCTAGCTCGTCTTTTAAGGCAGCACCCATTTTGACCCACATGTCGCGCTCTTGTGGATCGACATAGCTCAGGGCAAAACGGATGTCATCTATATCACTCATGATGTCCTCACAAATAAAAATGCCGGCACATGGCCGGCGGGTGGTTATTTAGATCGAATTAGGTGTTGCCCAAGACAGCTTTAAAAATTGGCATCGCGTTGATGCCGAGGCTCTCTTGTACGCACTGGCTCATTTTTTCTATGTACTCAGGTGGGCAGTCCGGTGTAATCAAGTTCTTCAGTAACGTATTGAACACATCCGCAGCATTGGTTACGTCACGAGCATCAGCAGTGGCCATCACTTCATCGGGCATGTATTGAGCCACAGCCGTGGCGCCAATCAAACGCTTGGCTGCATTCACTTGCAATGCCGGCACAATCGGGCAAGGAAGATTGGCGCGCTCGATGAAGGCAGGATCTTGCCAGTAGATAATCTTTTGGGCTTTGATCGGCCGATTTTTGGCCATACTGATGATGCACTCAGAACTCGGCATCAGCTTCAACTCCTGCGGCAGCATCACTGCCCGGCGCTGGTCTGATTGGCTTTGACTGCGGCTGCCGCCCCTTCCTGAAGAACGCGAAAGCGATTTGGCTTTGAAGGTTTCATAGCCAATCATTTTGCTGTATTCCTCAGCATCAACATCATTGGCCGGCGTAAACACCACATGGCAATCAAAGTTGGTGAAGAACGTGCGGGTCGCGTCACGGCCATATAAGTCTGTCACTTGTGACGGGGACTGAATAATGATGAGCAAGCGAAGGCCATAACCGGCAATGTACGATACCCCATGCTGGATTGCAGGAATCACGCCTAAAGCAGTGAATTCGTCCATCAATAACGTGCACTGGTATTTTATTGCTGGGTTGTTTTCTGGCAAGCCCTGTTGCACGTTTAAGCTCACCAATTGACTGAAAAACAAATTAGTGAGGCGAGAGAATGGCCCCGTATCGGTAGGAATCACACCGATGTAAATCGTCATGCGCTGCCGACGAACATCAGTCAACATAAAATCATCACCACTGGTGGCTGCCTCTACTACAGGGTCAAGAAATACACCCAACGGTGCCGTTAGCGTCGCCAAAATGTCAGCACCGGTTTTGGCATTGCCATTGGCAAAACCATACAGTAAGGTTTTGCAGTTGCTGCTTAACTGGGTATGAGGCTGTTGGTCACGCAGCTCAATCTCCTCTTTAATCCACTCAGTCAAAGTCATGCCATTGGGTGGCGCAGTCATGCGGAACAAATTGGCCAACGTGCTTTTTTGTTTTGAATCATCCAAATCACGTTCCTGCTCTGTTTCCAGCATGTACAAAACCAGGCCGGTAAACAGCTTCTGTGCCGATTCAGCAAAGAACGTCGCTGATCCCGTATCCTTACTCGGTTTTGGGATTAAAATATCCGCCATTTTCATAATGTCTTTGTACATGTAGCGTGGATCACGGCGGATGTACGTCATTGGGTTCCAACGATGAGACACCACCGGCGCATTGGGGTTGATGGCGTGTTCAGGCATTTGGCCTGCAGGATTAAACAAAAAGACTTTCTGTTTCAGCTTATCCTGGCGAAAGCCACCCGTGATTAGAAAATTCTCCAGCTTGGGGTCATATACCACCATGCTGCCGCGATAGTGCAGGCAGTTGGGTATCACAATACCCACGCCTTTGCCCGAGCGCGTGGGCGCAGCCAAATACAAAAATGTGTTGCTTGCCCAACGCAGATATTCTTTTCCATATTTGCCAATGAGCAAATCCGGATAATCGGTTTTGTTAAACTCTTTTTGCAGTAATCCGGTTTTCATGACTTCCACTTTATTCGCAAATCGCGCCGAGCCATGAAGCTCGCGTTTTTCAGGCGCAAAAGTGGCTGCCATCACCAACACGAATGGTGCAATGGCCAAAATGCCACTGACCACCGCACTCACCATCAACGGGAAGTGGATTGCTTCAGGCAAGGCATCACGATGGCTAAAAAAGGTGTAGAGCAAGCTC
>NZ_LQXR01000038.1 GCF_001590725.1 Snodgrassella sp. CFCC 13594
AGCCAAAATTTTATCCGGCTTAGAATTTGCTTGTTGTATTTACCATGTGCACCCTGCCCATTATTTCTCATTCTTTTTCTATGTCACACTGACTAATTGAAATGCTTTCTTTCTCATTCAGACAACCCATAAAACAAAACAGGAATACCTACCTGCCCAATGCTGGTTTGTATTCCTGTATCGCCATAACCATTTTCTCCCAAGTTTGCAATACTACCTATTTATGTACATAGAAACGGGTTTGCTTCCTTGTTTTCCACTGGTCTGATGTCTTTTCCCTTGATCCGCAAAGCTTCGTACCTCTTCGTGCCTCTGTTTTCCGGAAAGAGTTGTCGTCTTATTGACGCAAATGATTGACATTCTTTTACAGGACTGTATCATGACATTAACATCATCGCAACGATGGATTCTATTTTTTCATGTTGATTTATATCATATTTTTAACACAACCCTAATTTTTAGATTAATGATTCTGCAATGACCCCTCCCCACAATACATCTCAAAATGCGAACTCTTCACAAAACTTAGCACTTTCCGCCCTCATTCTTTTGGCGCACTTTCACGGTGTCGCTGCCAATCCCGCAGACATTGCCCATCGCTTTGCCCGTCAGGATGATTTAGACGTTAATGAATGGCTGTTGGCGGCCAAAGATTTGGGCTTAAGGCCAAGTTAGTGAAGCATGAGATCGCTCGGTTGCCACTATTGGCTTTGCCAGCAGTGGTATGGCGAGATGATGGGCAACACTTTGTATTGGCCAAGATTGATGGGGATCGCTATTTGATTCAGGATTTGGCTTTGGGCAAGCCAGTGGTCTTATCTCAAGAAGCGTTTGCCGAGCGTTATTCTGGGCAATTGATTCTGGTGACCTCAAGGGCATCTATTCTGGGGCAACTGGCCAATTTTGACTTTACTTGGTTTATTCCGGCGGTGATTAAATACCGCCGAATTTTTTTGGAAGTGTTGGCGGTGTCGGTGGTAATTCAGCTGTTTGCGCTGATTACGCCTTTGTTCTTTCAAGTGGTGATGGACAAGGTATTGGTGCATCGCGGTTTCTCGACTTTGGATGTGATTGCCATTGCCTTATTGGTGGTCACTTTATTTGAAGTGGTTTTGGGTGGTTTGCGCACGTATATCTTTGCGCACACCACCTCCCGCATTGATGTGGAGTTGGGCGCTCGGCTGTTTCGCCATCTGCTCAGTTTGCCTTTAGCCTATTTCGAGCATCGACGGGTGGGTGATACAGTGGCGCGGGTGCGTGAATTGGAGCAAATCCGCAATTTTCTCACTGGGCAAGCGCTGACTTCGGTATTGGATTTATGCTTCTCATTTATCTTCTTATTGGTGATGTGGTACTACAGTGGCTGGTTGACGCTGGTGGTATTGGTGTCTTTGCCGTGTTATGCCCTTTGGTCGGCCACCATCAGCCCGATATTGCGGGCACGTTTGAATGACAAGTTTGCGCGCAATGCCGATAACCAATCGTTTCTGGTGGAGTCGGTAACGGCAGTCGGTACAATTAAGGCCATGGCGGTAGAGCCGCAAATGACGCGGCGTTGGGATCAGCAATTGGCGGCGTATGTGGCTTCCGGTTTTCGGGTCACTCGCTTGGCCACCATTGGGCAGCAAGGGGTGCAGTTGATTCAAAAGTTGGTGACGGTGGCCACTTTGTGGCTGGGTGCTCGTTTGGTCATCGCTGGAGACATGACTGTCGGCCAACTGATTGCCTTTAATATGCTGGCTGGTCAAGTTGCCGCACCAGTAATCCGCTTGGCGCAACTGTGGCAAGACTTTCAACAAGTAGGCATTTCAGTAGCGCGCTTGGGCGACATCCTTAACACCCCCACAGAAAATCCCTCTTCCCGTCTTGCCTTACCCGACATTAAAGGCCGCATTGATTTTGAGAAAGTCACTTTCCGCTATCGGCCCGATGGGCCGGAAATTCTGCGAGATTTGAGTTTGAATATTGCCGCTGGCGAAGTGTTGGGTATTGTGGGGCGCTCTGGTTCGGGTAAGTCTACACTCACCAAGCTGGTACAGCGCCTGTATGTCCCCGAACGGGGTCGGGTAATGGTAGATGGAAATGATCTGGCTTTAGCGGACCCAGCATGGCTGCGGCGTCAGGTCGGCGTGGTGTTGCAAGAAAATGTACTACTGAATAGCAGCATCCGTGACAACATTGCCTTGGCCGACCCCGGTATGCCTTTGGAGCAGGTCATGCACGCCGCCAAATTGGCGGGTGCCCATGATTTTATAATGGAACTGCCCGAAGGTTATGACACCCATGTGGGTGAACAAGGTGCGGGTTTGTCTGGTGGTCAGCGTCAACGCGTGGCCATCGCCCGGGCTCTCGTGGGCAATCCGCGCATACTGATTTTTGATGAAGCCACCAGTGCATTGGACTATGAATCGGAGCGCGCCATTATGCAAAACATGCAAGCCATTTGCAGTGGCCGAACCGTATTAATCATCGCTCACCGCTTATCTACTGTCCGCATGGCGCACCGCATTATTGCCATGGATAAAGGGGAAATTGTGGAACAAGGTACGCATCAGGTGCTGTTGGAGAAGGAACAGGGCTATTACCGCTATTTGCATCAATTGCAGAATGGTTAAGGCAATTAAAACTGGCCTTGAGTGAGCAGTAAATTTATTTGATAGATATAGGATCAAAAGCAAATGTATTTAATCGTCTTATACATTATATTTATCGTCCTCCTTGTTATGATTTTTGGCTTGGGATGGCGCGTAAGAAAAAATATAAAAAATTATTGGGTTAATTTTACAACGTGTCAAAAAGGGTTATTTGCTTCTCTTTTACTGCTGCAAGTATTTCAACTCACTATTTCCGATAAGCTAACACAGGATCAGATATCGGTTGGCTCTCAGCTAACCTTATACATTTCATTATTATTTTCAACTGCGATTCTTGTATGGCTATTCGGAAAATATGATCAAAACAACAATGATGTTAATGTACTGACCATCATCATGGCGACTATGGGTGTAGCCATTGCCATGATTATTGCTTCATCTGCAAACGCCTCAATTGAAACAAAACTGGTAGCCAATATTATTTACTTGGTATTGCCAGCTTTTGTGCTTTTTCTTCTCAATCAAAAATCAGAACTTCTTACCAAAAAACAATCCGAAAATTCGGAAATTAATAGCAAAGAAGAAATAGCATCATCTTCCAGCGTTAACGATTCAGACAATCAGAAATAAATATGGGTATTCGTCTACAAGCATTCAAAGATTCTTCCAGCGTTATGCCACGGTTTGGAAAAACGTCTGGTCGATTCGTGAGCAGCTGGACCCGCCCAAACGGGATGAAGATGAGCGTGCGTTTTTGCCAGCCCATTTGGAACTCACCGAAACACCATTATCCGCAGCGCCAAAATGGATAGCTCGATTGATTATGCTGTTTGCCCTGATTGCTTTGGCTTGGGCATTATTGGGCAAGATGGATATTGTGGCCGTGGCACCAGGTAAAACCACGCCTGGTGGGCGCAGTAAAGTCATACAACCACTGGAAACATCGGTAGTGGACAAGATTGATGTGGCTAATGGCAGTCATGTTAAAGCTGGGCAAGTATTAGTAGAATTGAGCGGTATCGGTTCAGACAGTGACTATACCCAATCAGAACAAGCACTTCAGGCAGCCCGATTAACCAAACTGCGTCTTGAAGCCGTTATGCAGTCGATCGAAAACAAAAAGTCTCCTCGTTTAGACCCTGCACAGGCGCAACCATGGCATCTGGATCCTGCACTGTTGAGCGAGGCGCAAACCTTGGCTCAAAATCAGTTTCAAACTTGGTATACCCAAGATGCACAATTACAAACGGTATTGCGTGGCCATCAGGCTGAACTTCAAGCCACTCGAGCTCAGGTAAACAAACTGGAGCAAACCAGTGCCATCGAACGCAAACGAACTGCCGATTACAAAGATTTGTTGGCTCAAAACTTTGTTTCTAAGCATGCTTATTATGAACAGGAAAGCAAGCTGATTCAAAACCAGAATGATCTAGCCAGCCAACGCAGTCAAATGCAACAAATTCAGGAGAGCATACGCGAAGCACAGCAAAACCGTTTGCTCAATACCGAAACCCTGAAAAGAGATACATTGGATCAACTTCGCCAAGCCAATGAGCAAATCCAACAACTGACTGAACAAACCGATAAGGCCTTGCAACGCAAACAACTGATGACCTTGAAATCACCCGTGACAGGTACCATACAACAATTGGCCACGCATACCATAGGTGGAGTGGTAACTGCGGCACAACCCATTATGGTTGTAGTACCAGATGAGGATCAGATGGAAATCGAAGCCATGGTGCAGAACAAAGACATTGGTTTCGTCAAAGCCGGGCAGGACGTGGTAATCAAAATCGAATCCTTTCCCTATACCCGTTATGGGTATCTAACGGGCAAAGTCAAAAGTGTCAGCTTTGATGCCATTGAAGATGAAAAAATGGGGTTGGTGTTCGCGGCCATTATTCAATTGGACAGAAACCATCTGACCATTGATGGGCAAAAGG
>NZ_LQXR01000039.1 GCF_001590725.1 Snodgrassella sp. CFCC 13594
GGGTGAAGAAGTGGTGGAAAATCTGTGGCAGCAGCTGCGGGATACAGAGGGTGAGGGTGCTCAAGGCATTTTGGGGAGCTCCAAGCTGTATTTGATGGCTCAGGATATGGTAAATGGGTATCTCTATGTTAGCAGCTCTGGCGAGCTGACTTCTGAAGGGCAATTGTTGCTATTGGGTGGTTCTGAAGCGGCCAATGGGGTGCCGGTTGACAGCATTGCCCAGATGCTTGGGTATGCGAAGGTCAAGGTGGGTGCTGAAGATGCGCAGCTTGCCAAAATCTGGATCAATACGACCCAAATAGCGGAATCGGTGCAGGCGGCGGCCACTGAATGGGTTGCTGATGGTGGCGTTTCCGCGCACCAATGGTACAAAAATTATGCCTCTGCCGCAGATAAGGCAACGGGGCGTTATTTTTCCAATAGTGCCAATACACAGGCGGCGGCGCAGGAATTGTTGCATAACTGGAAAACTGCCGGTGGCGTTGCGGTGACCCAATGGATTATGGCTGCTGTGCTGCATGATCAGGTGGTGAATCCCACCAATAAGCAGATTAAAGGTGTATCGCTTCAAAACTATTCTGAGATAGGACTGGGTTTTATTTTTGACCCGGCCACCGGGCATAAGCAATTGATCAGTGGCCAGACTAATGAATATGAATTTCAGTATCAGCTTACCTTTATTGATGAATCACCGGAGCGTTTGCTGGCGCAGCTAAAGAGTTGGGAACAGCAGGGCAATACCGAGCTGGTCTCTTTGTATATCCATGCATTGGCGCAGTTGAACCCGGTGGTGATTTTGAATCCGGATGCATTGCCCGCAAGCACCACTGTTGCAGATGTGGGAGAAGACTGGATCAAGATCCGTGCTTGGATGGTGATGGAATTGAAGTTGTCGGCAGCCAAGGATTACAACGCTGATGTGTCTACTGCGAGTGCCGCAGGCAATCCCAGCGAAACGGGTGACGCAATGGCGTTGGCGGTGATGGAAAATCGCGCAGAATACAAGCAGCTGCTCAGTTTGGTGCAAACCATTCGGGCGCAATATGGCCTGGATATGAGTGGCTCCATATTGTTTAAGGATGAGCAATCTAATCAAAGTTTGTTGTCTGGTGGTGCCGAAACCCAGCAAGCCCATCAAGTGCTGATCATGTCTGATGATGCCGAAGGCAAAGCAAGTGGTGGTGCGGTTTCTGATGTCATTCTGGGTGGTAAAAACAATGATTTTTTGGATGGCGCTGATGGCGATGATTACCTGAGTGGCGGGGATGGTGATGATGCGTTGTTTGGTGGCGGGGGCAATGATGTACTGATTGGCGGCAATGGTACGGACCGATACTACTTCAATGATGGTGATGGTAGAGACAAGATTATTGATGCCGATGGCAATGGAACCATTTATCTGAATGACATCAAGACATCTTCAATATCTTGGGTGGCGACAGGACAGAATGTTTGGCAATCGGAGGATGGGCAATGGCTGATTAAGGTCAACACCACCAATGGTCATTTGGTGATTCAGTCTCGAAATGGCCAAGATCAGTTGACGATTGAGCATTGGCGCGATATGGGCGGGAACCAGCTGGGCATTGTTTTGCCGGGCTACAACGACCATAAATCTGAATTGGGTCACAAATATGAAGGTGATTGGCGCACGCTGATTATCCGCGAGGAAGGCTATTTTGATCTGGATGAAAAATACACTGGTCAATACTACTGGGGTTGGAATAATCGCAATACGGGTGGCAATGGCGGGATTGTGGATGGTGCACAGCAGAGTGGATTTGAAGATGTGATTTATGGCTCCGAACTGGCCGATGAAATAACTGGGCTGGGTGGCGGCGATGCGCTGGATGGTAGGGGTGGCAATGATGTGATATTGGGTGGTGAAGGGCAGGATTTGTTGGTAGGGGGTAGTGGCTCCGATACCATTAAGGGAGGAGAAGGTGATGATTTTATTCTATCTAATTCCAGCTTGAATATTGATTACCGCCAGTCCCCGAATGAACGATGGGAGATGCCTAAGGATGGTGTGGAGCTGATTTATGCAGGCCCTAATTGGGGGGTCTATTTGAAGAAAGGCAGTGATAGTTTTCCTGTCATTGTTTATTCAGGTACGAATCATTTACTCAATGACTCTGCCGAAACCGGGGGCGATTTTTTATATGGCGGCGGTGGCAGTGATCGTATATTGGGCAGTAATCAAGATGATTTTATTGAAGGAGATTCTGTTAATTACAATCCGGATCCCTCTATTCCTCCTGAACAAGCCATTACCTATGATGAAGGTGATGATCATTTACAAGGCTTGGGTGGGAATGACTATATTACCGGTGGTCGTGGTAATGACTACATTGATGGAGATGGGATTGTTAAATCCGGGTATCTGAATACAGTTGCTCCTAAAGATCATGGTAATGATTATTTGGATGGCGGTGATGGGGACGATACCATTATTGGTAATGGTGGCAGTGATTATATATTGGGTGGCGATGGTAATGATGTGCTGTATGGTGATCAGTCTGGCTATAACGAAGCCTATAAAAATCAGGATAATCTATTAGAAGAGGTATTTCACGGTAGCGATGAAATCTATGGGGGGGCCGGTAACGACGACATCATAGGGGGTGGTAAAGACGACTTCTTGTATGGTGGTTCGGGTAATGACCGTATCTGGGGAGATGACTCAGATAATATTCGTCACGCTGAATTGGCTGGTAATGATCTCATATGGGGTGAAGACGGGGATGATTACTTGGATGGTGGTTATGGGAATGACCGAATTCATGGTGGTGATGACAATGACCGAATTTTAGGCAGCGCTGGCGATGATTTGCTCTACGGTGATGCCGGAGATGACCATATCTATGGTGATGATGAAGGTATACCCATCGAGGCACATGGTAGTGACAATATAGAAGGTGGGACCGGTAACGATTTCCTCACGGGTGGTGGTAAAGGTGACTGGATTTATGGTGGGGATGGGGATGATCAGATATGGGGTGATGATTCCAATGAAGGCCATGAACTTAATACCGAAATTGTAGGTGATGATTATTTATTTGGCGGCGCCGGTAATGATTTGATTGCGGGGGGGTACGGAAGGGATACCATTGATGGTGGTATCGGTAATGATCGGATACAAGGCGGCGGTGGCCAGGATGTCATATATGCAGGAGATGGCAACGATATTGTTTCCGGCGATTTTAGTTCCGGTGTCGGCCTCAATATCCGGCCTAAGGGCAATGAATATGATGACTTGATTTATGGGGGTAAAGGGGAGGATCAATTAACTGGCCATATCGGAAATGATGTCATCTATGGTGGTGAAGATGATGACAAAATCTGGGGTGATTTAGGAAACCTGCCCAACGGACATTCTGCAGATCAGGCAGGAAATGACCGCCTGTTTGGTGAAGAAGGCAATGATTATATTGATGGTGGTTATGGCGATGACTATATTGATGGGGGGGTTGGTAACGACACTGTTTATGGTGGCGGCGGTAATGATGTCATCTTGGGTGGTGCTGGCGATGACTTTTTAAGCGGAGATGATGCTGGCGATACACTGGATGCCGGTACTGTGGGCGGTAATGACGTCATTTATGGTGGTGACGGTAATGATGTCATCCTAGGCGGTAAAGGGGATGATTTATTGCAGGGTGATGCAGGTAATGATGCTATTTTTGGTGGCGAAGGAAACGATAAAATATTTGGTGGAAGTGGCGACGATTACATGGTTGGCAGCACCGGTCTTGACTATTTGAATGGTGGTGCTGGTAATGATACTTATATCTATAAAATGGGTGATGGCATCACGACCATAGAAGACAGTAGCGGGCAAACCATTATTTTTGTAGATTCCTTGGAAGGACTCGAGTTCGATACCTATCAAGATGGCATTGTTGTTAGAAATGGCATTTTAGGAGATGCACTTTACCTTGTCGGGTATTACTTAGATGATTCTGACTCAAGTCTTGATTTGGGTAATATTTACTTTGCCGTGAACAATGGCCCTATAAAAACTTTGCAGGCCATGATTTCATCAGAAGGCATACATAAAATCGGGACGATTAGTGCTGATGAAATAACTGGCTCGTCAAGACAAGATACCATAAAGGCTGGAGATGGGGACGATGTCATTAACGGCCAGGGTGGGAATGATTACCTAGAAGGAGAA
>NZ_LQXR01000040.1 GCF_001590725.1 Snodgrassella sp. CFCC 13594
GGTGGCGGACTTGGTTCGTTTTCGCATGGCATGCGCAATACGGTTAATTTCGGCCGAGCAATGAGCGGCGTGGGCCGCAGTGCCGCAAGTGCTGCGGGTAAATTAAGGGGCTCAGGAGGCAGTGTAAGTAAAGGATAAATAGCTAAAATCATTGAAAATATAGATTATCGAATAGAGGGTCTTAATGATGAAAAAGCTCAAGATTGTCTTGTTATTGATCTTAGGTTCTTTCGTGCCTTTTGTTTGGGGTGGAATGCTGCTATGGTGGTTTTTTAAACGCGCCACAAAAAATTTAACCTGGGGCAAAATATACCTCACCCTAATTGGCACTTATGCTCTTTTTGTCTTGCCTGCGGGTTCCATAATAGATTACTTCTTCCATACCACTATAAAAATGGATTACTTATGGCCTGCTTTGTTTGATTTTACTGGCTTATGTACTCTCTTGTTTATGGTTGCCGGTTTCTTCAATCCCCCTTTGGTCGCTGTTTACGATGAATACAAACCGGATATTTATCGGAATGGACACAAGGTAAATAGTTAGTTTCACGAATGGTCTTGTTTTTTACAACCGCAATTTACTGATTTACTATCAAAATGTTTTAGAAGTAAAATAAAGCCGTTAAGTGCGCTAACACTTAACGGCTTATGCTTATCACACGGGAGGCCATCACATGAACACCGCCTTAAACCTAGATCCAATCGTTTCTCAATTTGACACTCAACAACAGGCCGATGAATACAACCAGTGGCTAACCAAAAAGGTTGAAGCATCGTTAGCCAGTGACAAGTGGCATTCACATGAAGATGTGATAGCGTACTCAGCACACCGTCGAGCTGAATTGTTGTCAGGTTTGAAAAATGCTGATTAAGTGGTCTGACAACGCATTAATCGATTTGGACATTATTGTCCGCTACATTTTTCAACATAATCCAGTAGCAGCGCTTGAGATTGAAGAATTAATTCTGGATTCAGTCCAAAACTTGGGAACCACACCATATATTGGTCGAATTGGCCAAGTTTTCGGCACGCGTGAACTGGTCGTTCACCCAAACTACATGATTGTGTATTGCATCAATGACCACATGCTGGAAATTGCGGCAATAGTGCATACAAAAAGACACTATCCAAGTCCTTAAATCACTATTCCGCTCACATACAGAAGCCCGTTACTGTTCGTAGCGGGCTTTTGCTTTGTTCAAGCCACTAATCTCAAATTGGTGGCTTTTCTTTTTGCCTTTTATTTTAAGGAAGTCATATGAACAAAATTCTCATGTTGCTGACTGTGTGCGCATTGGCTGCTTGTGCAACTAAAGCACCCACGCCCCACGGCCCTGCATTTCCGATTAACCAATCACAACTAAAGGACGTTGCTAAATGACTCAAACGCCTAAAAAGCCAAGCAAATCTACTACTAATCGAGATGGCCAAACTTTTATCCAGGCGGCCAAATCATTTGAGAAAGCCGAAATTGATACTGTGCGAAGAAATAGCAAAATCGCATGGAAAATAGCCGGTGCCTGTTTGCTTCTAACTGGTTTAGCCGTTGGTGCTGTTGCTGGACTTACGCCTCTGAAGACAGTAGAGCCATTTGTGGTGCGCGTGGACAATAACACCGGGGCAACCGACATCGTGACCACAATCAAAGCGTCTCAAAATACCTACGGTGAAGTAATCGACAAGTATTGGCTCGCACAATACATACGCTATCGTGAAGGCTATGACTGGCAAACCATTCAAGATAGCTACGATGCGACCATGTTGTTGAGTGCCCCATCGATTCAAGCTGAGTTTGCCAAGCTCTACAAAAACAACCCCAATGCACCACACTTGTCCTGAAAGATCAATATAAGGTTGTGGCCAAAGTGAAAGCCATTAGCTTTATTGGCAATACGGCTCAGATTCGTTTTGATAAGACCATGCAACCAGTTGCCGGTGATTTGAGTAAAACTTTTCCGGTTCAGCCTTTGATTGCCACGGTTGCATTTGAATACAGCGATAAGCCACAGTCTGAAAAAGACCGTTTGATTAACCCGCTTGGCTTCCAGGTAACCAGTTATCGCGTTGATCCAGAAACGGCACCTTAAGGGAAAAACCTATGAAACGACAATTTGAACATCTATGTGCGGCGGCCATTTTGGCCGCCATTTCTTTGCCTGTGATGGCGGAAGCCATTCCCAAAGCGGGTACGCATGATAGCCGCATTCAAACGGCGGTTTATCAACCAGACCAGGTGTACCACGTCCGCTCACAAATAGGTCGAGCTTCAATGGTTCAACTGGAAGAAGGCGAGACCTTGAGCGGCGACAATGCTGCCTTGGGGATGGGGGATGCCGATGCCTGGAAAGTGGCCGTTAAGGGCAACACGATCATTTTCAAGCCAACAGTTACCCGACCGGAAACCAATCTTTTAATCACAACCAACAAACGCACTTATGCTTTTGCGTTATCGCTGGCAAGCCCTAAGCGCAAACAATCACCAACCTACATTTTGCGATTACCTACCCGGATACCCTCCAAAAGCAGAATGCTCTGGTCGCTGAAAAAATGGCCAAAGCAATGGAAGCAATGCAGTCTGTGAATGGTAAAGCCAATACGATCCAAATCAGTAATACCAATTATTGGGGGTATGGCGATAAAGCATTGGCACCCACGGCTGCTTGGGACAATGGACGTTTCACTTATTTCAGTTTCAATAATGCCAAGGATTTGCCGACGATTTACAAGATTCTTACAGACGGCACTGAAACCCTGGTGAATTCACACATTGATGGCGATACCGTGGTCGTACATGAAACCGGTAAAACCTTCATTTTACGTCTAGGCAAATCTGTGTTGGGTATTGATAACCGCGGCTTTGATGCTGTTGGCCAATTTAATCGCACTGGTACTAATGACAACAGTTCTGTGCGCATTGCCAAATAAGGATAAGTAACATGGGAATTATTAAAAAAATTGTTGAGCGTAAACGACAACAAAGCCAGGTAACCGATTTCACTCAACCTGAAGAACATCAAGAGCCTTTATCGGACATCGTGAAAGATGAAGATGTAGAAATGGGCTTGCCGCTGAACGATCCCGGGGCCAAAAAAAGCAACATGAGCAAAGTAGCCATGTTAGGCGTGGGCCTTGTTGCGGTCGGTGCGATTGTTGCGGGTGTGATTGGGTTTGCTTCAGGCGGAGATGAAACCACAGTTGCGGCAGCGAGTGATCCTACTGCGGGGGTTAAGAACATGAACCCGAATGACTTCAACGCGGATAAAGACAAATTGGCATTAGAACAGGCGATGGCGACTTCAGCGCCGGCATCAGCCAGTGAACCCGGTGTTGGCGAGGTTGATTCAACTGAGTCTGTTGCTACAGCGGATGCGGCACCAGCCCCTACGGACGCGCCAACTCAAACAGCATCAACGGAACCGGTGTTAACGCCAGGACAAATTAATCGTAATCGGCGACTGGGCGGTGAAGTTATTTTGCCAGTCGCGCAGAATGCGGTGCTGGGCGCAGACAGTGGCGGCCAAGCCACCACTGTTGCCGATGACGGTTCTTCAAGTAATCCAGGAGGCTTTGCTGGCAAACTCAATCCAACCAATACCGCCAGTGCGAAGGCTACACAGCGTGGAGATTTGTCATGTTACTGACCAAGGGCACCAGCATTCGCTGTGCGCTTGATACCCGCATCATTACGACACAACCTGGATTTACCCGATGCCAGGTAATGCGTGATATTTACAGTGCCAACGGTAAAGTATTACTGCTGGAACGGGGCAGTAAAATCATTGGTGAGCAAACTTCAGCATTGGTGCAGGGACAGGCTCGTGTCTTTGTATTGTGGAACGAAGTAGAAACGCCCAATGGCGTCAAGATTTCTATTGCCTCTCCT
>NZ_LQXR01000041.1 GCF_001590725.1 Snodgrassella sp. CFCC 13594
ACTTCATAGACCTTATTCATATATTGATACGCGCCAGTGCGGTGACTTCTTTTTTTCAGAAAAAAAATAGATTGAATTTGCATTTTTATTCTAATGACGATATCATTTAACAAATATTAACATAGTAAAGGGAATAGATAATGAAATTTATAGCAAAGTTGTTTTCTGTTTTTTGTATTGCTTTTTTTATCTCCAGTTGTGGTGGTTCATCCAGTCCAGAAGCGGCGGCGAAAAAATATGTTGATGCTGTTTATGCAGGTGATAGCGATACTGTGATTTCCATGGTGCATATCTCTGATAAGCATAAAGATGAACCAGGTTTAAAAGATATGGTTAGTGGCAAGGTAAAGCAGGCCGTGATGCACGATAAAGAGAACGCTGAAAAGAATGGCGGCGTTAAGGGTATTTCAGTAGGTGAGCCAAAGTATTCAGAAGATAAAAAAACTGCGGAGGTTTTGGTTACCATCTCTTTTAAAAATTCAGGCAAACCTAAGCAAGAATTAGTTCGTTTGATTGATACTGATAATGGCTGGAAATTAAAATTTTGATTGAAAATAGGCCTGCTTCGGTAGGCTTTTTGATAGCATGATAAAACGGGTATTTACAGTTATTTTGATATTAGGATGTGCCCTATCAATTTCCATTATCGGCACCGTTCAGAAGCCGTCTAAAGTCGCAAATCTGAAGAATTTACCAGCATTGGAAGTCGGCGATTGGGTGTTACGCATGGGTACTGTATCTGATAGTCAGTGGATTCGATATTTAGGGAATAGCAAATACTCTCATATCGGAATAATTGTACAAATGCAGCCAACCCCTATGGTTTTGCATGCGACAACCGATGATGGCGAAGAAAATGCTAATGCCGTTATGCTCACTCAATTGGACCATTTCCTCAGCCTGATCGGGCGAAATATGGCGCAATTATGCGTCCGATGTTTTTATCTACGGAAGAGAAACTACGGATTGCTCAAATTGCACAAAAACAGATTGGCCAGACATTTGTCTTAGCCAGTAAGGATCAACCCCATTTATATTGCACTACCTTACTGGCTGAATCCATACAGCAAATTCATCCCGATTTCCAACCCCGCTGGCAACATCTGGATATCCCTTTATTTAGGGGAGAGTATCTTTTCCCGCAAGCTTTTGCGAGTTATACCGATACCAAAACTGTTTATATAATAAATCATAAACCATGAGAATTACTCATGAATTAAGGACTGAGATTCTGTACCAATATCAATAATGTGACCTAGAAAATGTGTGATTTAAAAATAGGTCCTGTATTCGTTAAACCTCATATGATGAAGCTGTGTTGTTTAAGGGTTGAGTGTGCTAAATGGTTAAGTCACCGCCTTACAAGCCGCAGCTACCACATCACCCTCATACATTTGAAACAACCGTTAAAAGTAGGCAGCCGCTTCCCGCTGACACTCAAGCATACTCACTGCGAACACTATCCAAGTCCAGTTCACAAAGAAGGCTTAAACGCAGACACGATCACGTGGTTGCTGTTTTATCAAGTAACGATGGATGCATTGTTGCCCATACCCCAGAGGTTCAGGTTATGAGCATCAAAATGGGCACCACCATAATCACTTCGCCGTTTTTCCTATATGCCCGTACTCAACTGGTATTTTTATGTAGGCTAGATTGATCTCTTCCTTAGAAAGAGCGTCCATCAGTTGCTGGCATCTAGTTTCATCCACTGAAACTGTAATTGCCAAGGGCTGGTCAGCAAGTTCAAAGAACTTAGCAGAATGGAAAAAACCTTCATGATCAAAACCCTCAGAACCGCCTGCCAAGGTTCCACCTGCAGCAACCATGTTCCATGGCAAATTTTAAGAGCCATTCACCGATAGGAGTATGGCCATGTCGACGGTTTTGTTCGGTGAAAAAAGTAAGTTGATAGCCTTTCATTGCAGCTCCTTAACTCATTGGTGACGAAAAAGAGAAATAGTGATCATCCCAAACAACGTCATGGCCAATGAACCACACACGTGTAAAGCCAACATGCTAGCAGACCACCCCAAGCGACCATCGCGTAACAAGGTCAGCAACTCAGCAGAGAATGTCGAGAAGGTAGACAAGCCACCAGCTAAACCAGTGATTATGAATAACCTCCAATTCGGTGACAGATTTGGTGCAGACCCGAAGTAAGCAATAGCGGCACCCACTATGTAGGCCGCAATCAGGTTGGAAGCCAGAGTACCCATTGGGATTGGGGGCATCATCGCGTTCATACTCAAACTCAGGCTATAGCGCACCCAAGCGCCTATTGCTGAGCCTATGCCGATCGCAAGGATTGCATAAAATTGAGTCATAACAGATAGGCCTCGCAATTATCGAGTTCGCGCAAGTAATGATGGCATCCAATTACTATGTCACATAGGGAAAGCACCCTATATTTCGCACAAGAGAAGGCGTGATTTAAGTGCTGTTTTATTTGATGGGAATGAAAAAATTTGCTCATAGGTCATGTCGCCTTAAAATGAATGGACTGACCGAAAATAAAGGATGTTAACGCGAAAGCCTACAGCCCTAACTTCAGTCAGGTGTCTGTAGACGTCATCAGCAGCACATGAAATGCTGCGGTTAAGAGGAGGAACGTCATCTCCTATATGTATACACTACTGCATATATGCCGATGTGTCTATATAGACGTTAAAATATGCCCCTTGAAATACCATTCCATCAAAGTAGGCATTTGAATTGTTGCGATGAACGCATTGTGATTGCTCTCACGAGGGCAAAATTTATCATTGGCCATCATTTCATTTGATTAGCCAGCTTCGTGAGTGAACCATTTTAGTGATCACGACTAATCTAGTTTTTAGCGGATGGGTCACGCTATTTGCAGGTGAAAAGCTGACGCCAGATTTACTGGATAGATTGGTGCATCACTGTGAAATATTTGAAACAGGGAGCGAATCATATCGGTGTTAAATTTATCTTAAAGTGAGCCATTTTTAGGCCATAACTGTGGCACATTTGTGAAGCATATTTGACATCGCTACAGGTTAAATTTGAATATCTTGATATTGCCGTTGAAATTATTTAAAGGGAATTCAAAATTAATTAAGGCTGCCTGAACTAGCATCGGCAGCCCTATAGTTTTGTTTAACCACAGTTGCTTAATCGCGATATACCGTTTTACCTGCTACTTCACTTTTTTCACCCCAGTGACATCCACCACCACCCGACGATCTGGCTGCAGGCAGGCCTTCAATGCCGCTGTGGCTCGGCTACCCACGCAGTTCGTGGTCACCGGTTCGCGCTCACCCACACTGGCTACGCTCATCGGGGCATGCACGCCTTTGCCTGCCAGATAACCTTTCACGGTCTCAGCCCGGCGTTGGCCCAAGGCTTGGTTGTATGTGTCACTGCCCAAACGGTCTGTGTGTCCGGTGATGTGGATGCCGTCCACGCGGACGTAGCCGCTAGTGAGTGTTTGGGCCAATGCGTCCAGTGTGGCGCGACCTTGTGGCAGTATGTCTTGGGCGGCCGATTGGTTGAACTGGAACAGGGCATCGGCGGCTAAATTGATGCGATCGGTTTGCGCCGCAACGGGTGCAGCTTGTTCTGGCGGGCACCATTTGTGGTCAACATCACGTGCCTGGGTGAGGCTGCTTAGGCCGAGCAATAGGCTCAGGCTCAATACGCGGTAATGGATGG
>NZ_LQXR01000042.1 GCF_001590725.1 Snodgrassella sp. CFCC 13594
GACCATTTGCCCGATACCGTGAAGCAATGGCCTGCCATTATGTACAGCCAAACAGGTGGGCAAGCCAACAATACCAATTGCGATACGGATTACTGCCCACGCATTCAGGTGGATGTTTTTGCAGACAGCCCCAGCGCAAGAGCATTGCTGGTGGCAGAGGTACAGGCAGCCTTGAAAAATCTGCCCAACAATGCTGCTGTGCCTCAGATGGCACCCATGAACAATTATGACTTTACCCTAAAGAAATATCAGGCAACGCTTGATTATCTTGTTTTTTAACAATCATCTATTTTTATCTGCCGCCATTGAGCGGCATTTTTTATGGAGCTTTACCATGTCTGACAAAGGTTTATATTTTCAAGAAACCGCCATTAAAGTGTTCAAGCAGCCTGGCACCCCATCAAACAGTATTACCGCATTGACTAATGCCAATCCATCCGTGGCTACTGTAACCGACCATAACCTAACCAGTGGTGATGCCATTTATCTGACCTCAGATAACATTAGCGGTCAGCAAAATTGGTTTTTGGTTGATGTGATTGATGAAAACAGCTTTGCCGTTATCGGTTTGGATGGTACATCGATCGGCACGGTGACGGATGCCAAATTCATTAAAGGCGATTCGTTTGGCTTTTGTGAAACCACCGACATGAAAGTCACCCCATACAGCGTTAAGTTTAATGACGATACCACGGTATGCGATGCGTACCCCAGTGAGTACCCCACACTGGAAGCAGGTTCAATCAGCATTGGTGCTATGTGGAGTACGGACAACGGCGTGCAGGATTACTTGGAGGATTTAGGGCAGGTATTGGGCAGTACCTTTGTTGTGTTTAAGCCCAAAAGTGCAAAAACCATTCGGGGTTTTGTATGTGCATTGAAAGCTTTGAATATTCAGGTCAAGTGAATGAGAAGTACAAATCATCCTTTGGTCTGAAAATCAAATCCAAGCAACGCAAATTAACCTTGGAGGCGTAAACATGAACAAACAAGCAATGATGCAGGCGGTTAAGGATGCGTTCAATGTGGATGCGCTGAAGAAGATTGATGGCATTGAGCCTTTGGAGCTATATGTTAAAACCTTGTCAGTTAAAGGATTTAATGACCGGTTGAAAGAGTTACAAGCCATTGATGATAAATACAAAGACGATGATTTAAATGCCATTCGGGGCACCATCGTTTCTGTGTTTGATAAAGACGGTAATCATCCCTTTGATGCAGACAATTTAGATGATGTGAATTTTATGGCGAATCTGCCCATTGGAATTTATACCGCCATCGTGAACGCATCTAATGGGGCAAACTCATGGGGCCTTATGAAAGCCTAATACAAGAGCGTGAACGCTTCATTATGGATCTGTCTTTTGCGCTGGGCATACCAGCGCATGAGATTGATTTATGGCCTGAATCGCAATTGCAACGGTATCTGCACCACAGCCAGAAACATCCTTCACCGATTAAGCGGAATGAATATTACCAAGTCCAATTGGCGTACCTCATTGCCACCACCATGGGCGGATATGAAGGAGACAGTAGGCGGTTTTACATTGATGCAGCGGTAGACCATGAAGCGCCTACGCAAGTAGATGAAGCACAGCGACTGGCAGAGCAAGAACGCATGTTTGATAAAATATCAGACGGTGAACGATAAACAAACCCACTTCGGTGGGTTTTTATTTTGGGTGAGGTATGGAAGATATAACCGTCAAGCTGGGGCTAGATGCCAATGCGTTTATTTCAGGTATGCGTACGGCTGAAGAGCAAAATGCCAAGGGAATGGCTAGTCTACAAAAATCCTATCAGGCCGCAGCCAAAGGGAGAAGGGTTTAAGTGATGCCAAGATAGAACAGCGCGCCCAGTCTTTGCGCAACCTTGGTGTACAGGAACAGGAAATAGCCAAATTCACCGAAACCGCCAAGGCGGTACGGACGTACAAACAAAAGCGGGCTGAGTTGCGGGAACAATATGGTAGTGATACTGAAGCCATTGAAAGAGCCATTAAAGCGTTTGAAAAAGAATCGGGTGTTATCAATCTAGCTACGATTCGAGCACGAGAATTATCCGTTGCGCATCAAGCAGCGGCAGCTAAAGCCAAAGTGGCTGGTAGCAGCATGAGTGAAATGGGTGGCGCAGCAGGCAAAGCAGGGGGATTGGTAGCTGGTTTAGGCACCGCATTAGGTGGTGGCCTTGTGCTGGCTTTGGGTGCGGCTGTGACGGGTATTGGCGCATTTACAGGCGCTGCGGTAGCGGGGTTTGCTTTAGTATCAGCCAAAGCCACTGAAGCGCGGCAGTTGATGAATGATGCTAGCCGCTTGAATATCAATACCAATGACCTACAGTCATTTGAATATGCTGCCAATACCGTGGGGTTATCAGGTGAAAAAGTCCGCGATATTTTCAAAGATGTAAACGAGAAGATTGGGGATTTTGTTAGTACAGGTGGTGGAGAAGCAGCAGACGTATTTAAAAAGCTAAATTTAAACGCACGTGATTTTATTGGCTTGGCACCTGATCAGGCGCTGGCCCGTATTAGCACTGCTATGCAAGGCCTATCTACGCAAGACAAAACCAACCTACTGGAATCGCTGGCCAATGATGCTTCATTCTTACTGCCATTGCTGGATAACAATAATGAGAAATTGAAGGAGCTAAGGCAGACTGCGATTGACCAAGGTACGATTTTATCGCCCACAGAGTTGCAACAGCTCAACGACTTCAAAAGTAACCTGACAGAAATCCAAGCCATTATTGGTTCATTTGGTGATCACCTGACCGCATACATGGCTGGCCCATTAGGCGTGCTGGTTGAGAAAGCCAAAGAGCTGGTAGAGAACTTTGGCGGTATGGATAAGTTTGCCATGCAGGTTGCCGAATGGCTGACTACTGGACTTGGCAATGCAGTGAGTTTGGGCGGAGAAGTGTACAGCACATTCATGGGGTGGAAGGCCACCTTGTTGGATGTGAGGGCATTTGTTTACAGCGTTTATGATGGTTTGTTGAAGGTAGCCAAGTTAGCAACCTATACCAACCCAGCCTCAGCCATCTTTGGCGGGGGAATGCGCGATTATCTGGATGGACTGATTAAACAGAATGAATCTGTTATTGGTGAGGTGGCCGTAGATAAAGCCGAGATAGAAGCCAAAATTGCCACGGCTCAGTCAGCCGTTAAAGCATTTACCACCAACGTGGTAGCCAGATGAAGGCGGCATTAACCGATGCGGCGAGCGACATGAATAATGCCCGCAACAATACATCCGGCAACCCCACAGCAGTAAACAGCGCAGAGCGTACTCGATCGCTTGGTGAGTATGACCAAAAGCAATTACTGGAGCAGCAAAAGAAGCTACTGGAAGACAAGAAAAAGGCAGATGCGAATCTAGCCAAGGTTCAGGCCGCCAGCGCAGCATTGCAAAATACAGCAGGCAGCAAGATGGACAAGGCAGCCACCACCATGCAATCAGCTGCTAATGGGTTGAATGACAAGTACAGCAAGCTACCCTCCAATTTTGGTTCGATGTCTATGTCAGAGCAAGACAAATGGCTAGCGTCAAACAATATGACCATGGATAGCTGGGAAAAGCGTCAGGCAAGTGACCGCCAGAGCATGA
>NZ_LQXR01000043.1 GCF_001590725.1 Snodgrassella sp. CFCC 13594
GGTGCCGCTGCATCCATTGCATTGGCAACCTACTTATGGGGCAAAGGCGGCTCCATGAGCTTCTAAGGAAAAACGATGGCCAACAGAACCGAAGACATCAACACCGAACAACCTACCTTCGGCGGGTTGGCTCGGCAGGCAATGGTGCTGGGTGTACCACTGCCGGCGCTAGCGATTTGCGGATTTGTCGGGCTGATGGCGGTTTTGGGAACAATGCCTTTCCTTCAGGGGAAGGCTTTGTTTTTTCTACTGCTGCCGGTGCCCGTCGTCGCATTTCTGCGAACAATTTGTGCCAATGATGATCAGGCTTTAAAAATCATCATGGCTGAAACCCAATGGTTCCTGCGTCGGCGTAATGCCAAACTATTCAATGGCACAACAACCATACTCGCCACCAAATATGGGAGACAATTAAGTGATTATCAGCGATTTTTTGACGAAGGCACTAAAGGATCAGCCGGCCAGTTCCGACTTTCTGCCGAAAGTCTGCCAACACGTCAGTAACAACCTGGTGTATTACAAAAGCGGCCACATGGCGTTTGTGATCCGGATGGAAGGCTTGCCGTTTGACGGCGTGGATGACAAACACCTTTACACACAGTTTGTGGGTCTGAAAAACCTTCTGGCAAGCGTTGGCAAAACAATGGGCAGCCGCTTGGCTATCTGGGGTGTATTGCAACGTCAGAAGATCAACTTTGACCGCGATTACACTTTCAGTAATGATTTTTGCCAGCACTTCACTGAGAAATATCTAAACCGGTTCCAAACTGGCGATTATTTTGAAAACGTCTTTCATCTGGCCGTAGTACTGAAGGTCAGTGATATTGATGGGGGTATAAAAGAAGCCAATGAACTGGCTGCCATGATGATGCGCTCGTTAGAACCTTACGAACCAACAATGCTCACTGCTTATCAAAATAGTGAGGGCATTTTATTTTCTGAGGTGTATGAGTTTTACGGCAGTTTGGTCAATGGTTGCCGTGAACAAATTCCATTGTCTGCAACGGACGCATTTCAAACGATCCCTGGCGCTGATTTGCACTTTGGTACTGACATCTGTGAGATTCGACCACAAGTCGGCGCGCGCAAATTTGCCCAAATGTATGACCTCAAGGATTTTGGCATCAGCAAGCCTAAAATCCTAAACGGTGTGCTGACCTTACCGTTTGAATTTACCCTCGTTCAAAGCCTGATTTACGTTAATCCGTATGATATGCAAAGCACCATTCGCAAGCAGCTCAATAACCTTGAGTCTGCTGGCGATATGGCGCGAGACCAGGCGGAAGAAATGCGAGAGGGGCAAGGCAGTTTGGTGTCCGGTGAGCTGATGTTTGGCGATTACCATGCGGTGCTGGTGGTGTATGGCAAAACCGCACAGGAAGTTGCCTACAATGGCCCGAAAGCACATCAGCATTCCTCAATGCCGGTGGTTACCGGTTTACCAAAGCTGGATTATCAGCACCCGCGACCTTCTTTAGTCAAATCCCAGGGAGTAAAGAGCGGCCCCGCTCCTTTCCGAAGACCACTGCAAATTTCGCCACGACATTTGGTTTGCACAATTACTCATACGGTAAGAAATGGGGTAACCCCTTAGGTGATGGTTCTGCTGTAATGCCCCTCGAAACGGTTTCAAAAACTGTGTTCGACTTTAATTTCCATTTTTCTAATCCAAAAGAGGACAACGTTGGTGACAAGATTGCTGGCCACACTTTGATGATGGGTGCAACCGGCACAGGGAAAACCACAACACAGTGCGCCATGATGGCATTCACAGAACGGTTTGCGCCGGCCATGTTTGTATTGGATTTGGATCGTGGCATGGAGATATTTATTCGTGCCATTGGTGGTACTTACTTCAGTCTTGAAGCAGGCAAACCCACTGGCTTAAATCCATTTCAATTGCCAGATAATCCATCAAACCGAGAGTTTTTGTATTCGCTGGTGGGTATGTGCGGTGCAGATGAAAATGGCAAGCTGACGGCCACTGAGGAAAAGGAGATTCAATTCGCTGTCGATACCCTCATGGGGTTGGATTTTGAAAACCGCCACTTCAGTCATTTGCTGCAAAGTATTCCGATGATTGCCGATCCAAACTCTTTGCGTATTCGTCTGAAAAATGGTGCCGCAGTGAAGGTGGACGCTTTGCTTGGTGCCTAGATAACCCAGTAAACGAGTTTAACCCAGATGACTTCTGGCGCATCGGCTTTGATATGACCGACATTTTGAAGGACAACTATCCACCAACAGGCCCTGTGTTGGCTTACATGTTTCACCTTCGTAATTTGATGATGAAGCAAGTGGCCCAAAAGGGTGGGATATTGGCCACAGTCATTGAAGAATTCTGGTGGCCAGCACGGTTTGAAGTGACACAAGAAATGATGCTTAAAATCCTGAAGACAGACCGAAAGCTTGGTGGGTGGCTTATTCTCGTTTCTCAGTCGCCGGAGGATGCCATCAATTGCCCAATCTTTGCCGCGATCGTGCAGCAGACGCCCACCAAAGTGTTTTTGCCCAACCCTGATGCAGAGTATGAAGGCAGCTATCAACGCTGCGGCATCAGTCGTAAGGAGTATGACGAGCTGGTTAAATTGTCGCTAACCAGCCGCACGTTTCTTGTTAAGCAATCCAAACAATCTGCGTTTGCTGTTCTGGATTTGTTTGGTTTTCAGAACGAAATGCCCTTTTTGTCTGGCTCCTCCGAGACAGTCGAGCTGTTGCATGAAGTAATGGCTGAATATGGTAGTAGCCCACACGAATGGTACCAACCATTTTTGGATGCCATAGAAGAGCGCCGACAAGCCAAGAAGCTTTTGGCCAAGTAGTTTCCTTTTGGCCAAAAGCCAAATCCAGCCGCCTAATTCGGGCGGCTTTTCTTTTATTCTATGGAGTATGTTATGAAACAATCTAAAATCAAAACATTTGTTCTTACTGCCTTGGTTTCAATGGGTGTGACGGTAGCACCACTTGCACAAGCTTCCGGCATACCCGTTGTGGACGCAGGAGCCATTGCCCAAGCAGTGCAACAAGTCGTTCACATGAAGACTCAGATTGATAATCAAATTAAACAGATTTCAGAATTAAAAAGCCAAGTAGCTGCCATTTCTGGCACCCGTAATTTGGGTCAGATTCTCAATACTGTGAAAGACCAGGTGCCAGACGAATGGAAAAGCTTGTACGGCAGTGTCACAGCAACGAACTACAAAGATTACTGAAAGGCAAAAGCTATACGCCAGAACAAGCTGCTAAGTCACTTTTTGCGAATTATGATTCAACAATGAAGTCATTTCAGGACACCAAAAAGCGTTTAAGCAACATCCAGCAGCTCATGGCTAAGATCAACACAACACAAGATGTAAAGGCAGCAGCAGATTTGCAAAGCCGAATTTCGGCCGAACAAGCGATCATTCAAAACAATCAAACAAAATTGGATATGATGTCAAAAATGTTT
>NZ_LQXR01000044.1 GCF_001590725.1 Snodgrassella sp. CFCC 13594
GCATGCTCTGGTGGTCACTTGCCTGACGCTTTTCCCAGCTATCCATGGTCATATTGTTTGATCTGCCATCGAATTGACGGACACCTAATAACGAAACAGGAGGTGTTCTATGAAACGAAATCGATATGATGAATCATTCAAATCTGAGGCAGTTAAATTAGCTTTATCTAGTGAAGTCAGTTATACAGAAATGGCTAGGGACTTAGGTATAAACTATAAAACCCTATGTAATTGGATTAAGCAGACTATGACTAAGCCTAAACCAAATAATCCTAAAACGAGCACAGAACAATCCAAAACCCCAAGTAAGCAAGATTATCAAGCATTAGAACGGCACAATAGAGCTTTACAGAAAGAGCTGGATCTACGCAAACGGGAGATTGAGTTTCTAAAAAAAGCCAGCGCGTACTTTGCCAGCCTGAAACAGTAAAGTACGCATGGATTGCTGAAAATCCCAGCTTATCCGTTAGTCGTCAATGCGAAATAATGAATGTATCACGTAGTGGTTACTATGATTGGCGAAATCGTTCTTTATCAAGACGAGCGGTAGCTAATGCCCAATTAGATAAGCACATCACACTCATTTATCATGAGCATGCTGGCCGTTATGGTTACCGTCGAATCAATGAAGAGTTGCGCATTATGGGTATTCAGGCATCACTAGAACGAGTGCGCCGTCGGATGAGCCGTTTAAACTTAAAAGGCATACAGAGTTGTCAGTTTAAACACACCACCAACAGTCGGCACAGTTTACCGATTATGCCCAATTTGTTGGCACAGAATTTTAACGTTACTCATCCAAACCAAACCTGGATAGGTGACATCACCTACATCAAAGTAAAACAACAATGGCTTTATCTTGCTGTGGTAATAGACCTATATTCACGTCAAGTGATAGGCTGGTCATTTGGAGAACGTATCAACAGCCAGTTGGTGGTTAATGCATTGAAATCTGCGCTGTATAAACGGGCTTATCCTAGCAGTGTAATTGTGCACACAGACAGAGGAAGTCAATATTGTTCACGTCAGTATCAGCAAATCATTCAATCATACGGTTTACGAGCCAGCATGAGTGGTAAAGGCAACTGCTATGACAATGCTGCCTGCGAGAGCTTCTTTCATACTTTGAAAGTGGAATGGATTTATCAACAAACATTTGAAAATATGGATGAGGCGCGCAGAATGATATTCTGGTTTATTGAGGCATACTACAATCGTAAACGAAGACATTCAACACTGGGTTATTTAAGTCCGGTAGACTACGAATTGGTCAATAAAAAAATGGCCGCTTAACTGTCCGTTAAAATGATGGCAGATCACCTGCGGCAGTAGCTAACATAACGGACAGCCATTTCCCAGCAAACAAAGCCAATGCATATTTCCATCCTATTGAGGCATCAAAACTCAGTTCAGTACCTGCTTTACCATTGCCTAGAATTTCAGGTAGCCACATTGCCAACAGGCCAATAACGCCAAAACATAGTACCGATGCAAGAATCATTATTGCCCCATTGCGGGGTACCTTTGACACTATAGTGAGATTGCGCTCAAATAAGTATGCGCCAATAGCAAGAAATGGACCGGCTAGAAGTGACCAAAATAGAAAATTTAGGTCTACCTGTAGTGACGGTAAGGTATATTGAACGGTATCACCTAGGCCCCATCTAGATATGCCAACAGAAACTCCACAACAAATTAATGCGGCACCCACAGTACGCCGATGCCAAGTAAATAGTAAAGTTTCCAAAATAAATACAACTGATGCGAGTGGCACATTGTAAACTGCGGCTAAGCCTGCTCCAGAGCCACAAGCGATCAATATATGGCGCTCAGTCTTAGTCAAACGTAGACACTGTACGACTCGTTCACTAAAAGCTGCAGCCATTTCCCTAGGAGCTGACTCACGACCAAGCGGGGAGCCCATTGCTACAGTGATAATTTGAAGCAATGCATGGATTATTGTTGTTTTAAGTGGAAGTTTTTGTGATGTATTTACAGCCTTCTCTATCGTAACGAGTGGTGCACCAAGACAACGTATTAGCCACCAGCCAACGCCAGCTAACAAACCACAACAAAGCAGTGCAACCAAGCGACGCCACGGAGTGGCTTGTTCAACTATTATTCGGAATGATATATGTTCACGAGGTACTACTCCATACACCTCATGCTGGACTATGTGCAATAACCAGGTAAGGAAAACACCAGACAAACCAGCCAAAATGCCTATTAGCAGTAATGCCAAAATGAATTTTGGGTAAAATCGGATCATGAAGTTTATTTCTCAATGGTTGCTCTACTAACTGTAACTAAACTGGAATTTTACTAGGAAATATTCTGCATTATCGACAATGATCTGAGCTTGTCCAAGTAGATTCGTCATCTGTTTGGGTTAATATGATGACTTCTTTAGTTGGGACTGTTTTCTGAGGAAAATAGATCGTGGATAACAGACTAAAAAATAAACACCATCAAGAAGATGGTGTTTAGTCGAAATCCGGCACTAGTAAAGAGTTAGTATGCAGCTTTAAAAATGCCAATAACCTGTTCTTTAGTAGGTTGAATCGGATTGGTTAAACCACAAACATCTTTCATTGCATTCTCAGCAAGTATCTCAAAATCTTCTTCTTTTACACCCAACTCACGTAAAGACTTAGGAATACCCACTATAGCAGCTAACTTCTTAATGGCACTGATGACGTCAAGGTCTTTCAAGTCTGCATTATTGGCACCTAAAATGATACCCACTTCATCCAATCTTTCCTTGGCAGCGCTTAAATTAAATGCTTCAACGTGTGGCAAAAGTAATGCGTTGCATACACCATGAGGTAGGTTATAAAACCCTCCTAACTGGTGTGCCATTGCATGTACATAACCTAATGAAGCGTTATTAAACGCCATCCCTGCCAAAAATTCTGCATAGGCCATTTGCTCCCGAGCCAGTGTATTTGTAGGTTCAGTAACCACGATCGGTAAATTGATTGCAATCAAATCCATAGCCTTCACAGCACAAGCATCCGTAATTGGATTGGCGGCAGTAGAGACGTAAGCTTCAATTGCATGGGTCAGCGCATCCATACCGGTAGCAGCAGTCAAAGAGGCAGGCATACCCATCATCAGAGAAGGATCATTGACTGAAAGATACGGTGTAACATGTTTATCAACAATGGCCATTTTAACGTGGCGCTCTTCATCCGTAATAATGGTAAAGCGCGTCATTTCAGAAGCCGTACCTGCT
>NZ_LQXR01000045.1 GCF_001590725.1 Snodgrassella sp. CFCC 13594
ATTCGTAAAAAAGTGCATTGTGCATTGCGTCAATCAAACCTGTTGCCTAAAGCATCTTTTTGGATACTACTGATGTTTAATGAGTTGGTTAAAACCAAGCAACAATCAGCAACGCAACAAGGAAGATATACAAAATAGGAATACGATCAATATCGTTCACATTGCGTTTTCGATAACTCACTACTCCTCAAGTAGTTTCTAAGTTAATTGTTCCACGGTGCTTTCATTAGTAAGCGAGCCATTCCACAAAATCCAGATAGCCCTGCGAACATTAAGCCGGCACCAATGAATGCTGGTACAACATAGAACCAAGGGGAGAATATTGCACCCATAACAGTTCCCGCTAAAACTAAAAGTCCTGCGGTTATTTGTACTTGCCGTTGTAGCTCAATAGGCTTTTTATCGTCTTTGATCGAAGGCAAGCGCGCCCGCTTCCAACTTTCTAGACCCCCTTCAAGTAAATAGGCTTGGCAAACAACACAACTACTAAGAAATTCTGCATTCATTGACGTTCTTTTGCCAGAGAGGCAATTAAAAATGATTTTATCTGCACAGTTTAAAGACAAGGCTGAAGGATCTTGTTTTAACTGGTCAATAGGTAAATTTAGTGCGCCTGCAATGTGTTCCTTTGCAAATTCGTCTGGCGAACGAATATCAACCAATAAGGCACCGTGATGAATAAGCTCGTTTACCTCTGAAGCGGGTAGAGTTTGTAGATTTGTGGTCATGATTTTTGCCTCCAAATTTTGATTTAAGAACAATATATTTCTTTGAGTGTTGCCATCAATTTCAACACATCTGGGTTATCAATTCGATAATACAAAGTTTGCGCTTCACGTCTGTACGTAACTAATCCTTCTTCTCTCATTTTGGCTAGGTGCTGTGACAAAGCCGAAGGGCTAAGACCAATCATCTGATTTAAAGCACCAGCAGACATTTCTCCTTTGACAATGAGCAAACAGAGCACCAGTAATCTATTTTCATTGCCAACTGCTTGTAACAACGATGCGGCCTGAGTTGCACTCTCTTGGAGATACTCGATTTCAAATTGATCTTCTTGTGGCATGGGATGAATTATCCAAATTATATTTTAGAAAGTACTTAATTTAGAATATACTTAATTAAGTAATATGTAAAATAATATTACGTTCACAATAATCAGATTTATAAAAAAAGGAAGTAGAAATGAGCAAAAAATATACTGAGTTAACACGTGAGATTTCGAGCCAATTAGCCATAATGCACAAAACTCAGCCTGAAACAATGAAGGGCTTTTCAGATATAGGGAAGGCAGCAATGAAAAGTGGGGTATTGGATCCCAAAACAAAAGAGCTGATTGCACTTGCCGTTGGTGTAGCCGCAAGATGTGATGGCTGTATAGGATTTCACACGAAAGCTTTAGCCCGTCTTGGGGCAACTACAGAAGAAGTACATGAGGCATTGGGCGTAGCCATTTACATGGGTGGCGGTCCAGTGGCTATGTACGCTGCAAATGCGGTCTCTGCTTTTCATGAATTCACATCATTAAATTAAATATTGTGGACTAAGGTAATTCAGTCATGCAGGACTTAGGTTGAATGAAAGATACTCAGCAAAAGCTGGGTATCTTAATGTCATCTAAATAATAACTAACTGCTTATTTGAATAATTTCCAGTCAATAGGATGTTGTTAGCTAGTGATGGGAATATAAGCAGAGCTGATGAGCCCACAATTTGCAACTTGCTCGAATGAATTACTTTATTGTCTAATAATCTTTAAATTAGTTCGCTGAGTGGTTTTTTTGTTGCCCATGACGAATATATTGCAATCTGCAAGCCACAATAAAACGTTTATATTGATCGCTATAACCGCACCGTCAGGTATGGATTGTTGAATCAATATTTGTTTAAAAATTTAGAAGACATTCAGGATTGTGCCACCCGTTGGTTATGGTTTTACAATCATGAAAGACCCCATCAGGCCAATGGCGGTAAGCCACCACTGATGACTGTTTGATTCTACTGAAACCTGCCATTAAATATGGGAGGATTACCACTTCATAGGCCTTATTCATATATTGATACTCGCCAGCGCGGTGACTTCTTTTTTTCAGAAATGAAGACCTTAAAGATTTGGGCTTGTATTCCATAGTTACTCGAAATATGATTGCGTTACATATTCAAAAGAGTAAAACATCATGGCAGGTGGTAAGCGCGAAGGTGCCGGACGCAAACCCAAAACAGGCCAGCCAATGGTCGTCAAACGTATCCCGATTAGTCTCGTGCCGGCCATAGATCATTTTATTGGCCAAATGATGAAGACACCCAATATTCAATGCAGTGGCGCCATACCTTTGGATGCGTTCCGGCTGCCTGAAACCCTCAGCAAGTTATCGGTTCCATTGGCTTTAGAAAGC
>NZ_LQXR01000046.1 GCF_001590725.1 Snodgrassella sp. CFCC 13594
TTGTCTTGTTGAAAATTGGACTCTGTTGCTTCGGGTTGTTTACCACTCACCCGAGCCAAGGCTGCCTGAAGCCGCTCGGCATTAACACGCCAATACATGCGACCAAATACGCCACCCCGTCGATATTCAAGGACACCAAGCTTATCAACCAATACTTTTCGAGCTTCCTCATAACCACGGCGCTTCAGACAAAACTGACTGAAAAAATCTTTGCCAGTTTGATAGAACCAACCGCACCGCTCAGGAGATTTGCGCTCAACCACCTTTGACCACCAGATAAACTTGGCCAGCACAACAGCAGCCTTGGGGCAGCCGCATAGCTTCATCACGTCGTTGTGAACAACGAAGTCAGGAGTCAAGGATTGGGTTAGATCAGTAGTAAGTAACATCAAAGCTTAAATAGTTGAAGATTGATCATCATAAAGGGATGGATCAACTTTAAGTTGTCCCTGAGTAATCTTCTCAAGTCGATAGGCTTGTTTTTCTGGAATTAATAGAGCCCATTGGGAGACAGCCGAAGAGCTAATTTTTAAAACTCTTGCTACTGCAATTCCAGAGCCGTAGTAAGTTATGACATCAGATTTACGCATAATAAAAGTCACCTTTGTTTATTTTGCTTAAATTATATTCAAGAAGATAACTTAAATCAAATTCAATTAAAATAACTTAAATATTTGATGGGTATTGGGATGACACAGGAATCTATCGGGCAACGAATTCGACAAAAAAGGAATGAGTTGGATTTAACGCAATCAGAGCTTGCTCGAAAAATGAGTAATGTTTCCCATGCTGCTATTTCGCAATGGGAGTCAGACTCTACAAAACCAAATGCAGAGAATTTATTTGAATTAGCGATAATTTTCAGCTGTGATTTTGCTTGGCTTCTTAAAGGTGAAGGCTTCCATTCAAATATCTTACCAGCGACATTAAATCTAAGGGGAAATAGGATCCCCTTGATTAGTGCAATCAATCTAATTCATTGTCATATTAATACACCCGATAAGCTAGTTAGCGGTGAATATATTATGACCGACATAAATGTGTCTGAAAAAGCCTTTGCATATAGAATCTTCGGTGATGAGATGGAACCAGATTTCGTTGATGGAGATATTGTTGTTATTGACCCAGACGTCAAGCCAAGGCCAGGAGAGTTTGTCAGTGCCTTCTGTGATGACAAGCTACTAGTCTTTAGAAAATATAAAGAAGAAGGCATTAACTCAACTGGATTGGAAATTTTTTCTTTAATACCGCTGATGACCGACTATCCTATCCTTTCTTCTGAAGAGCATAAAATTACTATTCTTGGAACTATGGTAGAACATCGAATTTATCGTCGAAAACGAAAGTCTTAGATTTTTAAAGTTTCCATTGAGTACCAGCCTAACGGCTGGTTTTTTTTGTGCCTAAGCAACAAAATTTAAATAATCTTAAAAATAGTCTTGATTTTAATATTTAGATATCTTACATTTAACCAAAGCGAAATTTAAGTTCTTTAATAATTCAGTCCGAATAACTCCAGGCTGCCTGAAAGGCAGACTTGGTAATAAGGAAAACAGTTGTGGTAGTCGGAACGCTTTCCGGCTGCTGCATGGCGCGACATCTTGGCCGTCGCGCAATCCGTGAGAAGCCCGTCGGTGACAGACAAAAATCTGAAACGGGGAACCAAGACCGCCCATCTGCGAAATGCCTTTTGCCCGAGCAATTGGTGGCGTGGCGGCAATAACGGCAGACTTTTGTATTACCTAAATTGAAGCCCATTCCTTGGAGTGGGCTTTGCTATAGGTAATGTTCAACTAACGAAGGAGAAAGTGATGTGCCACATAAAGCAGTTTGATGAAGTGGAGAGCCTGAACGCCTCAATTGATGCAATTCTGAATCAAAATAAATTTGCTCAGGTACAGATTCGGCGCACTGAGCGCGGTTGGGAATTGAAGCAGGTAGCACGAGCGACGTTAATGGCCAAAATCAACCGAACTTTACGCGCCATGAAAAAACGCCCTGCTGTAACAGGGCGCTTTTCAAAGGATTGTCAGGGCAATTGGTAAAAACCCGACGTGAGTAATCTTATCTACTTTGGTTGTGCCTGTAAAGCGCACCAACAAAGGACAATGTGCGATGAAGAAGCCAGAAAGCAACATTTTTACTGAAGTGGTTTTAATGACTTTCACCGTAGCGGTTTTCATCATGCTTTTTGGGCTGCTCTTTCTCATGGCCATTGATGTCCACCCAAAGTAAGTCCAGCAATAAACAAAAGGCGCTGACTGTCATTAGCGCCCTTTGTTTTTACGACTGTGCTGTTTGCATTTTGATTATGTC
>NZ_LQXR01000047.1 GCF_001590725.1 Snodgrassella sp. CFCC 13594
CGCGCGCCGCACTGCTGCCACAAGTCAGCGCAAATGCCAGCTATCAGAAACAGCCTCCTGCTCTATCCACTACCACACAAAGCCATGGCTGGAATATACAGGCTTCGCAAACCCTGTTTGATAAAGCACGTTGGGCACAGTATCAACAAGGTAGGCTGGCGGCGCAAATGGCGGATCAAAAACTCGCCCATACCGAAGAAGAGTTGCTGATCAATGTGGCCCAAGCGTATTTCCAGGTCTTGCTCAACAAAGACAAGCTGATCTCGATTGAGCAGGAAAAACAGGCTTATGCGCTACAAATCAAACAGGCTGTGGCTTTGTTTGAAAAAGGGGCGGCCACCATTGTGGACACCAACGAAGCACAAGCCGGCTATGAGGCGGCCAGAGCCAAAAAAATCAGCACCATGACTGATTTACTGGTGGCGGAGAATGCCTTGGAAAGTCTGACTGGCCTGAATCCCAAAGACATCGCGCCCATCAAAAAAGCCGATTTGGGTAATCTTCTGGCCAACAGCAATAAAACAGACTGGTTCGATTTAGCCAAAACACACAATCCGGAATGGCAGCTGCAAAAGCTGGCTCTGGACAATGCCAAACAGGGTGTGACAGCCGCCAAAGCCGGACATTGGCCTAAGCTGACCTTAACGGGTGGTTATCAAGATAACCACAATACCCAAGAATACTACGGTATCGAACAACATTACCGCAGCAAAGGGGCAACAGTCACCGTGCAGCTGAGTATGCCCCTCTACTCTGGTGGTTTGGCTCGCAGCCAAGTACGAGAGGCCGCAGCGCGAGAACTACAAGGTCAATCCCAACTCTTGGCAACTGAACGCAAAATCAGACTAGCCATTGACCAAGCCTATCAAACCACTTTGGGTGGTCAATACCAGATTCGGGCACAACAACAGCTATTGAAGGCCAGTGAAGTGAAGTTGAACGCCACTCAATTGGGCAGAAAAGTTGGGGTACGCAGCAATCTGGATGAACTGCAGGCACAGCAGGCCAAAGCCGATGCGGAACAAAAACTGGCCGAAGCCCGCTATGGCTATGTGTCTGCATATCTGCAATTACTGAAAAATGCAGGACTCTTGGCTGATGAAGCCCAGCAGAAGACAATCCGAAAATTACTGTATTAAGGCTTTTTCCGCGTTATTGATGACCTGATGGGTTGCTGCTAGGTCATCCGTACTCGAACAATGATTTAGCCATTCAAGACACTTACACCCAAGCCGCTTAATGGGGATTCACAAAACTTATCTTCAAAATCGTGGTGCTGATTGGTCAATAAGCTGTGGATAACATCCTTAGAAAGTTGTTAATGCGTTAAAATTTGCACTTGCTTAAATTTTAATCAAACCCCTGCTCCAATCAGCTGGCCAAATCTAGTGTAGACAACACTTTTTGAATTTTCTGCCACGGCCACATGGACACGAATCGTCCGTCCTGGCAATGCCCACTTACGTATTGGGGCCGATCGTACATATATACACCGCCCTTGTTTGATGGCACTGTAATATATGTCATGATGTCACGGCATGGTTTTAAATCAACTCACTCAAAGGCGTTTTAGATGCCCACGATGGGCGTCTGGCTATTTCATCATCGGATATGGCTGCTGCCGAGGTCGTAGTAGATTCTTCTACAGCCAAAGTCTTTTGAAAAGATTTCGGTTGTGGTGCTTCTTCATTTAATAGGCGCTTTTTTAATCGACTATTGATAAACCAATTCAGTGTGGATTGAGCAACCTTAACGCCTTTTTTTTGTTCTAAAAACAACAGTATCACTGACTCAGTATAGCCTCGCTTTTTCAACTCCAAAATTTCAGATTCATAGGGAATCAATACGGATCTTGTTTTTGATTTGGGCTGTTTATCTAACTCATTCAAAAAATCGTCAATATCTGTGCTCATCGAATAGTACCCAATAAAATTACACTAAAACAATATATGTATCGAATTAAACTACATAGTATCAAAATTGTAAACGTGAAATATAGAATAAATATTGGATATAAACTTATATACCAACATTATTATCCAATAATATCGAATCTAAATCATATAAATCGAAATTCTGATATGAAAAAGGATCATTTTTTCGGCGCGTACCACTTCCTGAAAAACAAGAAAAAAGACAAATTAAATTACACGC
>NZ_LQXR01000048.1 GCF_001590725.1 Snodgrassella sp. CFCC 13594
CCAAGAGCGAACCAGAGAAGCCTAAGCCATCCTATTACTTTAAAGTTGTTTGACCGCCTACCAGGGCGGTTTTTTATTGGGTATCGAATATGGAAATAGCACAAAGCACATTGACCATTAAAAGCGTCACGGATGAGGGCGTGATTGTGGGCATTGCCTCAACGCCAAAGCTGGATAAATCGGGCGATGTGGTGGAACCCATGGGAGCAGAGTTTGAGCTGCCCATCCCCTTGTTGCATGAGCATGACCAGAGCCAGCCCATTGGCATGGTAGAGAAAGCCACGGTAACAGAGAACGGCATTGAGGTAACCGCACGCATTGCCAAGGATGCTTCAGGGCGCGTTAAGGCAGTATGGGAAAACATTAAAAATGGAATCGTAGGCGGTTTGTCGGTTGGTTTCCTGCCTATTGAAAAATCAGATATGGAAACAGGCCGACATTTCACGCGGTGGCAATGGCTAGAGCTTTCAGTGGTGGGCAATCCTGCTAATCCTGAAGCAGCAATCACCGTAACCAAATCTTTAAACAAACCTGAAAAGGGAAACAAAAGCATGTCAATTCAAGAGCAAATCCAAGAGCAGGAAGCCAAAAAAGCCAAACTGGTAGAAGCCAATGGCACTTTGGTATGCAAGTCTGATGTGGGTGAGGCAGACCAAGCAGCCTATGACGCAAACAAGGCAGAGATTGAAAAAATTGATAAGCATCTATCCATGTTGCGCGAAACTGAAGCGCAGTTGGCCAAGACTGCAAAACCCGTCACCATGGACACCACAGGCACCGTACCGACTGGCCAAATCGAAGTTAAATCAAACTTGCCTAAGGGGACTGCATTCGCCCGTTATGCTCGTGCTTTAGCGATGAGTAAAGGCAATACAATGCAAGCGGTTGAGATTGCTAAAAGCTTCAAAGACACCCCGCAAGTGGAACGGATTTTAAAATCTGCTGTGGCTGCAGGTACGACAACCGATGCCACATGGGCCGCCCCTTTGGTGGATTACACCACCATGACCAGCGAATTTATTGAACTGTTGCGACCACAAACCATCATGGGCCGCATTACTGGTTTCCGCAACGTGCCGTTTAATACCAAGGTGCAAGGCCAGACTTCAGGCGCTACCGTCAATTGGGTTGGGCAAGGCAAATTAAAACCAGTATCTAAATTGGCTTTAGATACTACCTCATTAGGCTTTGCCAAAGTATCAGCCATTGTGCCGATTACTGAAGAACTGGCCCGCTTGAGCAACCCTAGTGCTGAAGCGTTGATTAACAGCGACTTACAGAAATCGATGGCACAATTTTTGGATCAGGCATTTATTGATCCGACCATTGCCGCTGTGACCGATGTTCACCCAGCATCAATCACCCACGCCGTGACTGCGATTACACCCAGTGGTACCGACTTGGATGCAGTACGCAAAGACATTAAGGCCGTGATGAATCAATTCATTAACGCCAATTTGTCTACCAAAGGCGGGGTGTGGGTAATGTCTGAAGTCACAGCCTTGTCATTGAGCATGATGTTTAATGAATTGGGGCAGCCAGCATTCCCATCCATTAACCAAGATGGTGGCACCTTCTTTGGTTTGCCGGTTATTACCTCGAGCATTGCCAGTGACAACATCATCTTATTGCAGCCGTCTGAAATCCTGTTGGCCGATGATGGCATGGTGACTTTGGATGCGAGCCGTGAAGCCAGCTTGGTAATGTCGGATGACCCAGAAAGTGACAAAGCTACCATGGATATGGTGAGTCTGTGGCAGGCCGGCATGGTGGGTTTCAAAGCCGATCGCATGATTAACTGGAAGGTACGCCGTGCTGCTTCCGTTGCGGTGATTGAGAGTGCCGCTTACGGTGAATAAGACAGATAAGCCCTGCGGGGGCTTTTTTGATGGGGTGCTTATGAAGTTATTCGGACTAGAAATAAAACGAGCAAGAGCCTTGCAACCGGTACCTAGCCGAGGCTATGGCACCATTGCAGAATCATTTACAGGGGCATGGCAGCAAGGCATAGAGTTGAAAGACACCCAAAGCCTGATGCGCGTATCTGCGGTCTTTTCGTGTGTGGCCCGCATATCAGGGGATATTGCCAAGCTGGGCTGTCAGGTTATGCAGCGCCATGGCAGGATTTATACCGCCATGGAG
>NZ_LQXR01000049.1 GCF_001590725.1 Snodgrassella sp. CFCC 13594
CACATCAGTTTTGAAAACCCCATTCACTCGGTTACTTTGCCTGATGGTGAACGTGGCCACATCATGATGCCGCCTTCATGTGAGGACGATACCTTGGTTTTGTGCTTGCGCAAACCCTCATCAAGCCGCTTCAGTCTGGGTGATTACATCAGTTCAGGGCGCATTACTGAATTTAGTGATGTCAGCCAGTATGCCGCCAATCGTCCCATCACTGATGAAACCCACATAGAGGGAAAAATATTCCGTGATGTCTGCGACAAAATGAAATTGCCCAATGACGTCAAATTAGCCGCTTGGCAGTATGAAATGTTAGATGCAAAGGCCAATCGGGATATGGATAAATTCTTCCGGCTGGCAGTGGATCACAAGCTTAATATTTGCATGGTCGGTGGTACCGGTTCCGGTAAAACCACATTTACCAAAGCAGTGGCGGATTTGGTGCCGATATTAACGCGCTTAATTACTCTGGAAGACACGCATGAATTAAGCCTACCCAACCATCCTAACCACTTGCACTTGTTCTACAAAGCGCATGTCACGGCCAAGATGTTAATCGCTGCATGTATGCGTCTGAAGCCCGACCGGGTGTTCTTAACAGAGCTTCGGGGCGATGAGGCGTGGGATTATTTGTCATTGTTAAATACAGGGCATCCCGGGGGCTTAACTTCAGTGCATGCCAATGACGCGCGAGCTGTTCACTATCGTATTGCCCAGCTGGCGAAAGAGTCCGCAACCGGTCAAACAATGGAATATGACTATATTCTGAAATCGGTTAAGTCCACGATCGATGTTGTCGCATTCTTCAGTAAGACCCACTTAACTGAACTCTACTTTGATCCGGTAGAAAAGTTCTACGCAATGCAGGGCCGTTAATAGCCAATTTGTTCTGAGGAACAGACAGACAAGCCGCCAAGGGCGGTATTTTTTTTGCAGGAGACCAACATGTAAATCATACATTTAACAGCAGCAGCTTTGCCGGTTACTACCCAGTAACCGGCTTTTTTTATCTTATTTAGGAATGCCACATGACTAACAAATCTTTCACCAAAAAACATCTTGCTGTCTTTTTAACAGCAATCATCTCCAGTGCATCATATGCAGCGACTGTAACCGGAACTGGAAATTCAGTTTCAGTTACTGCTCCAGGAGAGGGTGCTGAAGGTATTGATATTTACGGCGACAGTAATACCTATTTTAATGATGGTCTGGGTAATTTTTTTGCATACAGTGAAGATGGGCTCACGAAAGGCACTGTATCAACGACGAACATCCTAGGTGGTAATAATGTGGTCGAAAATGTATTTTCGAGCAATATTACAGGTCATAACAATACCGTGAAAAATTCTGACCTTGTTCTGGTTGGACAAATCAATACAGCTTCAGGTATTTACGGAAACATCATTGGTGATGTCAACAACGTGTCTGTACCGGTTCCCGAGGTATCAAGCGAATCATTACACGACACTAATGTTGTCAATGTATTGGGTAATAAAAACACGGTAACTGCAACTAACGTGAATATCCTTGGTGAAAAAAACACTGTTTCAGGAGCTTATTCAACTGCGGTAGGTAACGAAATCGTACTGACAGGCAGTAACTCAAATGCATTTGGTTACAAATCAAGTGTTACTGTTGATAATGCGGTGGCGCTCGGTTCAGAATCAATTGCTGATCGTGCCAATACTGTATCTGTTGGGAATTCAACCAACCAACGTCAAATAACTAATCTAGCCGCTGGTACTGAAGACACTGACGCTGTTAACGTGGCGCAGCTAACCCAATCCGCAGCAGATACGCTAAATAGTGCAAACACATATACGGACAGTCAAATCAGTGCGAACAACATTGTTATCAACCAACGTATTGATACAAACACACAGAGTATTACAAAGATTGTGAATGGTGAAATCGGTATTGTTAAAACGGATGGCACTACAACGACAATTGATAATACCGGCACGTCAACCATTATCAACGTCGCGGGGGCCAATGGTGATCGTGTGATCAGCGGGGTAGCCGATGGTGTC
>NZ_LQXR01000050.1 GCF_001590725.1 Snodgrassella sp. CFCC 13594
CACGCCATCAGCAACCCCAGAAATAATGCGATCACCATTGGCTCCTGCAACATTAATTACTGTCGAAGTCCCATTTTTATCAATGGTAGTGGTCTTACCATCGGTTTGTGTCAGACCCAATTCACCATTAATGATGGATGTAATTTGGTTTTCATTAATAGTGACACGCTGATTCGTTTGCCACAATTGACCACCATTGACGGCCTCTGTAGAACCTTGTGTCAAACTGCCATTACCAACGCCTGTCATAATGGTGTTGCCATTTTCATCCACATAGGTACTATCGGTAATCACTGAACCCACCGTGGTTTTATCAAATATAACATCCTTGGCGGTCGCAACTTGATAGTTTGTGCTGCCGTCTTCATTGAGAGAAGCAGTAACTTCAATATTATTGCCAGCACTCACCGTTGTTTTGGCTTTGATGGCTTGCTGTTGGACTTCCCATAATTGACTACCATTGACGGCCTCTGTAGAACCTTCGGCCACTGAGCCATCTTGGACACCACTTACAACGGATCCATCTCCATCAGGATTGAATGTAACCTTGTCTTTGTTGTTTGGGTCATCATAAAGAACACTATTTGCCGAGCTGTCATCAATGCTATTCATGGCGTCTGCTGCATCTTGGGTTAAACCAAAATAATAAACAGTTTGCCCGTTGTTATTTTTAACTTTTTGGACGCAGACACCACCATTGGGCAAGCCAGAATAATCATAGTTACCGGTTCCAACATTAGTATCTGAAGATACTTCGATACAATCAGATAAACCTTCGAAAGCGGCGGCCTGAGCCAAACCTGAATAGCCCAATGCCATGAATGCTAGAGTCAGAGTTGTTTTTTTGAACATATAATTTCCTAAATAAGATAAAAAAAACCGGTTACTGGGTAGTAACCGGCCAAAGCTGCTGCTGTTAAATGTATGATTTACATGTTGGTCTCCTGCAAAAAAAATACCGCCCTTGGCGGCTTGTCTGTCTGTTCCTCAGAACAAATTGGCTATTAACGGCCCTGCATTGCGTAGAACTTTTCTACTGGATCAAAGTAGAGTTCAGTTAAGTGGGTCTTACTGAAGAATGCGACAACATCGATCGTGGACTTAACCGATTTCAGAATATAGTCATATTCCATTGTTTGACCGGTTGCGGACTCTTTGGCCAGCTGGGCAATACGGTAGTGAACAGCCCGCGCATCATTGGCATGCACCGAAGTTAAGCCCCCAGGATGTCCTGTATTTAACAATGACAAATAATCCCACGCCTCATCGCCCCGAAGCTCTGTCAAAAACACCCGATCTGGCTTCAGACGCATACATGCAGCGATTAACATCTTAGCCGTGACATGCGCTTTGTAGAACAAGTGCAAGTGGTTCGGATGATGGGGTAGGCTTAATTCATGCGTGTCTTCCAGAGTAATTAAACGCGTTAAAATTGGTACCAAATCCGCCACCGCTTTGGTAAATGTGGTTTTACCAGAACCGGTACCACCCACCATGCAAATATTAAGCTTGTGATCCACTGCCAGCCGGAAGAATTTGTTCATATCGCGATTGGCTTTAGCATCCAACATTTCATACTGCCATGCTGCCAATTTGACGTCATTGGGCAATTTCATTTTGTCGCAGACATCACGGAATATTTTTCCCTCTATGTGGGTTTCATCAGTGATGGGACGATTGGCAGCATACTGGCTGACATCACTAAATTCAGTAATGCGCCCTGAACTGATGTAATCACCCAGACTGAAGCGGCTGGATGAAGGTTTGCGCAAACACAGAACCAAAGTATCGTCCTCACAAGAAGGCGGCATCATGATGTGGCCACGTTCGCCATCAGGCAACGTAACCGAATGGATAGGGTATTCAAAACTGATGTGC
>NZ_LQXR01000051.1 GCF_001590725.1 Snodgrassella sp. CFCC 13594
CCCTCCGCTGTTTCATCTCCCTGGCAGTGGAGGGCTTTTTACAAATGAAAAACCATTCACGCGCGCAGAATGGTTTTTTCTTTGTGAACAGCATTTAAAACATTTAAGGAAAAATCATGAAAGCAGCCCATTTTGTTCTTCAGGGAAAAGGCGGTGTCGGTAAGAGTTTTGCGGCCACTATTTTGGCGCAATACCTGGCTGATCGACTCAATGGCCAATTGCCATTGCATTGTTATGATACCGACCCCGTTAACCAGACATTTACGCGCTATAAGGCGCTACAAGCCAAAATGGTGCCGATTCTCAACCAAGATGATGTGATTGACTCGAGGAAGTTTGATTCCTTGATTGAAGACATTATTACTGAAGAGGGTATTGCAGTCACCGATAACGGCGCGGCAACCTTCGTCCCCTTACTGGGCTACATGACCGAGAATCACATTGCCGATCTGCTGAAAGAATCCGGTGTCGACGTGTACTTTCATGTGGTCATTACTGGTGGCCAGGCAATGGAAGATACGATAGTCGGTTTAAAAACCGTACTAGATAAACTCAATGGCAAAGTAGTCGTATGGGCCAATGAATATTTTGGTGAGCTGAGCCAAGCGGGTAAGCCCGTTCAAGAATTTAAGGTCATCAGCGACAACCAAGACAAAATCATAGGCGTTGTCAAAATCGCTCGCCGTACAGCAGATACTTTTGGCAAAGACATCGAAAACATGGTGAAGGCCAATTTGACTTTTGAGGAAGCCAAAAAATCTTTCCATCTCCTGCCACGGCAACGCCTGATGATGGTGCAACGTGACCTTTACGCCGAACTGGATCAACAATCATTTGGTGGCAGCGTGTTACCGCCAGCAGGCAAAAAGGCCGGTTGAATATGGACGCTGAAAAAAAAGCCGTCCTTGACGATCTGTATTTACTGGATGGCACGGTGACCGTGCCTGAAGACCCTACGGTCACGGTGCTGGTCATGCAGCGCCGTTTTTTCCATGAGGCTCTGGCAAAAATACATAATGAAGCAGATGCCGAGAATAAAGCCTTCTTGGCTGAGTTTAGTGCCAAAGCAGATGACGTTATCGCTGCCGTTGAGAAAACGGAGCAGCTGCGCAAAGAGATGCTGCTTGAAGTACTCCAGAGCAATGAGGAAACCATCACCAGTATTGAAGAACGAGTTCAAGGGAGTGTTTCCCAGCGTGTTCAAGTTGAGGCTCGGCAAACTGAAAGCCTGACCCTAGCATTGCATCAAAAATTCATGAAATGGATTTTGGTGATGCTGGGTAGCGCCATCGTGATTCAAGTGATTCTATTCATGCTTAAGTAGGATGACCCATGATTATCGACACACACAAAACAGTGGAAACCCAAAAGGTCGGGGCATCATTCCCACCAACCATTGCTGTTTTCCCGCATTACAGGCTTATTCCACAGAACACAGAAACAGGCAAAAAATATTGCCTGTTTTTTTGTGTCAGCCCTGAATGTTATTTGATTCTTGATAATGGTATTCAGAGGTACCAGGCAATACGGCATTTGCAGCGGCTATTAGAAACAGCGTGCTTTCCCATTTACGAAATCATAGG
>NZ_LQXR01000052.1 GCF_001590725.1 Snodgrassella sp. CFCC 13594
ATTTTTTCTGTGACGGCAATATTGAGCCTAGTGTTTGGTGTACCATCGGTCACAAAGCGTAACTCAGGCTTTTTGCCCAAGTTGCCGATGATTTCAAGACTATTCAAAAAAGGGTTCATAATGATTCCTGATGATCAAGAGCTTGCTTTTCTACATAATGAAATAGCACGTGTTAAAAATGAGCTGGCCACCACTCAGGCTATTCTGAAAGAACTCATTGCTTTGGTTCTGATGCGCGAAGATAAGAAATTATCGGACAGCGAGCTTGACCAGTTCTATAAACTGCTGGGTAGTGGCGATGAGGTTACAGAGCGCATTCTGTTTGAGGAGGATGAAAAATATCGAATGAAACTGAAAACCATAGTGGATCGCTTACTGTGATCGTCCCCCAATAATCTTGATGATTTTCTGCTTTACTTCTTCAGCTGACTGAGGATGATTGTCTGTTTTTGGCGCCCACCTCATGCGTTGCCTAATCGCTCGGGCTTCGATGCGTGCCGCTACCTGTTCTGATGCTTGCTCTTTCAGGGCCATCAACCAGCCGCCAAAGGCGGCAGCATAAATTTCGGTTTGGCGTGTTTGTGGATCTGAAAGCCCATCGTTAAAAAAAGCGGCCTCAAATTTGAGCCGCTGACTTTCTATGAAAAAGGCCGGGAGTTGTTGAAATATGGCCTTGTATGGATTGTTGAGCATTATGAACCTTTCTTTTGATGACGAAATGATGCGGGCTCGATCGGATTGGGATCACGCCACAACCCACGCTTTTGCGCTTTGGCCAAAATTTCTTCTGGGATGTATCGGGATGAATACTGCCGGTATGCCCAAGCATAGCCATTGACCACCATGTGCTGATTGATGTTTTGGTTACCGAGAAAGACAGTGCCTATTTCCCGGCCATATTGGTCCTGTCCCTTCACTTTCACCACCACAGGCTGGCGATAAATCAGATTTGAAAGCGCTTGCTTGGCCTTTTGGCCAAACGCCTGTTTACTTTCTGGTGCATCAATGCCATCAAACCTTATTCGATGTTGCTGCTTAGCTGAATCGAGACAACGTATCGTATCGCCATCGCTGACACCAATGACGAGACAAGATAAGTCTGTTGCCATTACTGATGCAGAAAAAACCAGGCTCATCAATACTGTGTAATGTTTTGTCTTCATCGTTATCTTCCAAGAAAACCCTTTGGCTGTTTCTGGCCAAAGGGTTGCTGGGTTAATCAATCATTACTCAAAACACAAAGCTGATGCCGACTTTACCAACGCCACGGCTGCCTGAATTCAGTGACTGGCCGTAGCCACCATATATTTTGGTTTTGCCATTACTCGTCAGATAATTGATACCGACACCCAGTGCCGTTTGTCCATCATACGTACCCAAACCAACACCGGTTGCCCAATCACCGGGCTTCTGCTCAGGATATTCAATATCCATTGCCGCTACCCCTGCAATACCTTGTGAGGCAATTTTACGATTGTCATCAATGCGATCACGCAGAGCATTCAAACGGCCATCTGTGCGATTAGTAATCGCATCCAATTGACCCTTGGTCGCAACATCATTTGCGGC
>NZ_LQXR01000053.1 GCF_001590725.1 Snodgrassella sp. CFCC 13594
CTGAGACTGCCCAACTAAAACCTTACCCAACACTGTTAGACTAGGCTTATCTTTTTGAGATATTTCCCAATTTTTATATTGTCGGTTATCAGAAATAACCAATAGCGTTGACCCCATCATTTGCAATCTTTTGAGATGCAAATGATTTGAGAAAACAAACAAATAAATTCCATCCCCATCATATTTGGTTATTGAAGTGTCAACAAAAACCAAATCACCTGGCTCAAGAGTGCCAGACATATTATCAACTTTTATATTTGTAATCTGAATTTCTTGAGGATCTTTTGCAGCAAAAACTCGCCTATATTGTTCTTCTGTATACTGGATTGAAGAAATAGTAGATTGAATATCAGAAGTGTTAATTATGTAGTTGTTCAAGAATAAAGGGCCGATTGCTACCAATTCAAATTCCGATTTCTGGTTATTATCAAGTGTTGTATTAGCCAAAGATTTTTTCTGCCAAAAACCTCTACCCTCGGCTAACCAATCTGGGTCACACTCCAAAAACTCAGCGGCCCTTAACAAATTTTGACCACGCAATGTTTTGGTGGATCCATTCATCCACTTAGAAACTGAAGGGGCTTTAATTTTGCAATATTTCCCCAATGCAGCCTGAGTTTTCTCCAAGGCATTCAGTCGAGATCTTATTCGTTCGGCTAATGTATTCATCTAGAGATTATGACCTCTAGCTAATTTCTTTTGGGAAATGAAATATCGCTTTAAGTTGACGGTTATCATTAGCCACAGGTAACATTAAATTAATTTATAAAGGAAATGCAATGTCTGAAAATTTCACTTTAAGAGAGTGGCTCAACGAAGAGCGCGGCAGAGTAAGCAAAATCGCAAGGGCTTTGGATAAACACTACTCATGGGTAAGCCAAATTGCCAATGGTAATAAGAAAGCTCCATTAGAAACAGCAGTTCTGATTTCGGAGTTAACGGGTAAATCGGTGAGTGTTGAATCTATTGCTAAGGCATATCGGAAAAAAGCCAAATAATGTCTTTGCTAACAGCCGATCTTGCAGAAATGTTAACCCCAGACTTCGTTGTTCACAACGATGTGATGAAGCTATGCGGCTGCCCCAAAGTTGCAGTTGTGTTGTCTAAGTTTATCTGGTGGTCAAAGGTGGTTGAGCGCAAATCTCCTGAGCGGTGCGGTTGGTTCTATCAAACTGGCAAAGATTTTTTCAGTCAGTTTTGTCTGAAGCGCCGTGGTTATGAGGAAGCTCGAAAAGTATTGGTTGATCAGCTTGGTGTCCTTGAATATCGACGGGGTGGCGTGTTTGGTCGCATGTATTGGCGCGTTAATGCCGAGCGGCTTCAGGCAGCCTTGGCTCGGGTGAGTGGTAAACAACCCGAAGCAACAGAGTCCAATTTTCAACAAGACAG
>NZ_LQXR01000054.1 GCF_001590725.1 Snodgrassella sp. CFCC 13594
AGCTTAGAAATGGTATCCAAGTAGCACCTTGATCAACTGAAAGTTCACTGCCGTTCAGGCAGCTTAGAAATGCTGAAAAATTTGATCAATATTTGCTTGAAAGTTCACTGCCGTTCAGGCAGCTTAGAAAAATATCTGGGGTATCTGGCGATTGGTACCATTGTTCACTGCCGTTCAGGCAGCTTAGAAATAAAACACCGCCCCAATTTCCTGCTTTGTGGCGTTCACTGCCGTTCAGGCAGCTTAGAAAAGCCGATTAGGACAATGGGAACCAACCACCATGTTCACTGCCGTTCAGGCAGCTTAGAAATTGCGTCGTCTTCGGGCGATGTGAAGCCTTTGGTTCACTGCCGTTCAGGCAGCTTAGAAATAGAGTTGCACCATCGCGGAATACTGGCTCCAGTTCACTGCCGTTCAGGCAGCTTAGAAATCTCCATTTTGCAAGTTGTGCACACTTTTGTCTGTTCACTGCCGTTCAGGCAGCTTAGAAAAAGCCAGATTGTGGGCATTGTTCAAAAGACACGTTCACTGCCGTTCAGGCAGCTTAGAAAATAGGACCCACGGCTTGTCTGTTTCTTGTGCGGTTCACTGCCGTTCAGGCAGCTTAGAAAATGCGGCATAATAGTAATCCTGGTTTATGTCTGTTCACTGCCGTTCAGGCAGCTTAGAAATGTCCATAAGATTAGAAAGCCAAAAGGCGCACGTTCACTGCCGTTCAGGCAGCTTAGAAACAGGAGAAGCAACTACCCTGATTCCCTTTAATAGTTCACTGCCGTTCAGGCAGCTTAGAAATCAACACCGAAAAAAAAGGCGGTGAAGAATGAGTTCACTGCCGTTCAGGCAGCTTAGAAAAACCGCATGAGCCGCAAAAACTCCACCATTCCGTTCACTGCCGTTCAGGCAGCTTAGAAAATACGGCCAGATCGTGAAAATCTAAATCATCCGTTCACTGCCGTTCAGGCAGCTTAGAAAACTCGTGGCCCGTCCCGTCCCGTTCCTGAATAGTTCACTGCCGTTCAGGCAGCTTAGAAAATATCAACACAGCCATCGAATCCCAGCCACCAGTTCACTGCCGTTCAGGCAGCTTAGAAAAATCGTCGCTACCTTTCCCGCGTCGTGGTACGGTTCACTGCCGTTCAGGCAGCTTAGAAAGTCATACGCACCAAAAATAGGCCGCACAAAATGTTCACTGCCGTTCAGGCAGCTTAGAAAGAACCACTGGATTTGTCAGCCTATACATTACCGTTCACTGCCGTTCAGGCAGCTTAGAAAGATGACCTTGTTGAGGTTTCAATACCTGAACAGTTCACTGCCGTTCAGGCAGCTTAGAAAATCATTTGAGCTTGGTACAAACCACCATCAAAGTTCAC
>NZ_LQXR01000055.1 GCF_001590725.1 Snodgrassella sp. CFCC 13594
ATGTGAAGATGGCTACCGTATGGTCTTGTTTATGTTCTTTAATCGTTTCTTTTTCGACGAAGTTATTGGTATTGGATAAACCAGTAATATTCCCAGAATTAGTGATGGAAATACTACTTCCTCCCGTTTTTGATTGTTGCGTGCTGCCTGCTGCATAACTGGCCGCCAGAATACCTGCACTACTGCCTTCGATAGTGGCATTTGCCTTGTTTTCGATATTGATGCTGCCTTGGAACATAGCCAGTATACCTGCGGCTTCTGCTGTAGAGTTCGTAGTGGTACCGGATACAGTTCCTGAATTTTGCAATGTAAAATTGCCAGTTACAGCTCCGTAATCGCCATAAATATATTGAAGACCATAAACAGTTGTATCATCGCTACTGGCTGAAATAGTTCCCGAATTGTTAATGCGGGTGACCGTTGGTTGATAGTCTCCACTGCCACTATTGCCAATACCGTCTGTGTTTCCTCCACCAGATAAAACATTTGCACCCTCATTGACGTTAATCACTACAGCACTCCCTTTCGAGTTGGGCAATGTAGTGAGCGAGGTCGTATAACCATCTAAATTTGGTTGTTGTGTTGTTCCTGTGCACGTGACTGTATTTGTGGCGCCTTCAATGCAAGCAGCCATCGCTGAATGGGTAAATAGTGCGGCCATTAAAAAGACACTCGTTTTTACCGCTCCTCCGCCTGAATGTCTGCCAGCCTTAGTTAGTTCCGAAGCCACATCCCATAGCCCCGTTTTTTTATTACGTACTGTTTTGTAAATTTTATTCATTGGTATTTGTCTTTGAGTATTTTATGAGTCGAATTGAAATTTAAGTCAGCTTGAAAACAGCATTCTCAACATATAGAGATAATAATTTTTTAGTCGATATATTAGCCGTGCGACTATGCCTAACGCCATGACCTTAATATGAATTGTATCATTGTAAATTCGTAAAGTATAAAAACTCTTTTTTTAAATATATATTAATACGCACAAACAAAGGCAAGAATGTCTTGATGAGAAAACAGCAAAATAGAATAAATCAAGAATTAACTACACATCTCTAATCTAAGTTGAGGAATTGGTAGGCAGATAGATATTCAGTGGATGTAAAAAATTAAGCCTCTGAAGATTCAGAGACCTAATTTAAAATTTTGGCGGAAGAGGTGAGATTATTAAAATAATATATCTATTTGATTATTAAATATAATAATAACATGATGTTCATTTAATCCTGTCATTCTTACTGTTATTTTAGCATCCATACTCGCCGCTGCATGGGTAATCATGGATATGATT
>NZ_LQXR01000056.1 GCF_001590725.1 Snodgrassella sp. CFCC 13594
CTGCGAAGATGGCTACCGTATGGTCTTGTTTATGTTCTGTAATCGTTTCTTTTTCGACGAAGTTATTGGTATTAGATAAACCAGTAATATTCCCAGAATTAGTAATGGAAATACTACTTCCTCCCGTTTTTGATTGTTGCGTGCTGCCTGCTGCATAACTGGTCGCCAAAATACCTGCACTACTGCCTTCGATAGTGGCATTTTCGCTGTTATCGATATTGATACTGCCTTGGAACATCGCCAGTATGCCTGCAGCTTCTGCTGTAGAGTTCGTAGTGGTAGCGGATACAGTTCCTGAATTTTGCAATGTAAAATTGCCAGTTACAGCCCGGTAATCGCCATAAATATATTGAAGACCATAAACAGTTGTAGCATCGCTACTGGCTGAAATAGTGCCCGAATTGTTAATGCGGGTGACCGCTGGTTGATAGTTTCCACTACCACTATTGCCAATACCGTCTGTGTTTCCTCCACCAGATAAAACATTTGCACCCTCATTGACGTTAATCGTTACAGTACTCCCTTTCGAGTTGGGCAATGTAGTGAGCGTGGTCGTATAACCATCTAAATTTGGTTGTTGTGTTGTTCCTGTACACGTGACTGTATTTGTGGCTCCTTCAATGCAAGCAGCCATCGCTGAATGGGTAAATAGTGCAGCCATTAAAAAGGCACTCGTTTTTACCGCTCCTCCGCCTGAATGTCTGCCAGCCTTAGTTAGTTCAGAAGCCACATCCCATAGCCCCGTTTTTTTATTACGTACTGTTTTGTAGATTTTATTCATTGGTAATTGTCTTTGAGTATTTTATGAGTCGAATTGAAATTTAAGTCAGCTTTAAAACAGCATGCTCAAAATATAGAGATAATAATCTTTTAGTCGATATATTAGCCGTGCGACTATGCCTAACGTCATGAGCAAAGTATGAATTTTATCATGGTAAATTCATAAGGCATAAAAATTATTTTTTTAAAATATGTATTAATACGCACAAACAAAGGCAAGAATGTCTTGATGAGAAAACAGCAAAACGAATAAATCAAAAATTAACTACACATCTCTAAGTTGAGGAATTGGTAGGTAGATAGATATTCAGTGACTGTAAAAAATTAAGCCTCTGAAAATTCAGAGGCTTAATTTAAAATTTTGGCGGAAGCGGTGAGATTATTAAAATAATATATCTATTTGATTATTAAATATAATAATAACATGATGTTCATTTAATCCTGTCATTCTTACTGTTATTTTAGCATCCATACCCGCCGCTG
>NZ_LQXR01000057.1 GCF_001590725.1 Snodgrassella sp. CFCC 13594
GGCTCAGACTGCTGTTGCACATCACGAGATTGAAAGGCCAGGACATAATCCTGGATTTTTTGCGCATCACGGCTGGCCCTTAATATTTCCATCGGGTCTTCCTTCAATACCTGTACCCAACCACCCACATAAGCAGCGTGATGACTCGGGTCATGCGGCATACCCAATTGCCGGTTGATCATCATGGATGCTATTTCAGCTCGCAGTTCTTCCTTGGCATACGATACGGAGCCAAAAGAACCTGACAAATCACGATCCAATCGGTTTGGGTGGCCTGTCCAATGGCCAAGTTCATGCAAGGCAGTGGCGTAATACGAGCCGGCATCCGGGAATTGCGCTTTCTCCGGCAATACAATCCGGTCTTGCATGGTTGAGTAGAAAGCACGATTACCTGGGCGATGCTCAATATTCGCACCGGAAGCCGCTAGAATTTGCTCGGCTGGGCTATGCACACCCCACTGCAATTCAGGCAGCGGTGGTCGTTCCAGTTTGGGTAAGCCTTCAATTTGTTCGGCATTGAAAACGGTGAAGCCTTTCACGAATGGCCGATCCAACTTAGCCATCTCCTTCACCGGTTCACCATGCTGGTCTTTGATGACTTTGCCACTATCATCTTTTTTAACCCGCTCCGCGTGGGTTACCAGCTTAATCAGCTTGGCGCCTTGTTCGCCCTTGCGCACCTGAGCATCCACCGATTGGGCTTGTTTGTACGTCAGCCAACGTGGATCGGAACGCTCCTGCATCCATAAATACAAAACATTGCTGCCGCTATAAGGCCGACCGGTTAAATGGTTGTAGGGAACATCACTGCCTTGAACCGGTGTCCACGGTTTCTGCCAAGGTGCTGTGCCTTGCTCTATCATGCCAATTAACTCATCAGCGATGGCTTGGGCATATTCTTCTTGGGCTTCTTTGGGTGTTTTCTTGTTAGTCATGTGCAAACCTTTCAAACACAAAAAAACCCTGCCATCGTGGGCAGGGTTGTTCAGGGTTAAGATGAAGGAGGTCAGCGCCAGCCGTTTAAGCTAATCTGCGCTTTGGCTTCTGCTGGTTCATTGGGATTGGCCAAATAAGCCGTCATGGCCTCATACGATTCAAACGCGGCCAAATATCGGTCAAAGTCTGCCTCATTCATGCTGGCCATCAGTGTCATTTCCTCCGAGGTCAAATACTGAGCCAGCGATTCGCCAGCAGTGCCGTCATCAATAAAGTCTTCTACTAGCATGTAT
>NZ_LQXR01000058.1 GCF_001590725.1 Snodgrassella sp. CFCC 13594
CATGGCTAAAGAAAAATTCGAGCGGAGCAAACCGCACGTAAACGTTGGCACCATTGGTCACGTTGACCATGGTAAAACCACATTAACAGCTGCGTTGTGCACGATTTTGTCAAAGAAATTCGGCGGCGCAGCAAAAGCATACGATCAAATTGACAATGCCCCGGAAGAAAAAGCCCGTGGTATTACCATCAATACATCACACGTTGAATACGAAACTGAGAGCCGCCACTACGCACACGTAGACTGCCCAGGACACGCCGACTATGTGAAAAACATGATTACTGGTGCTGCGCAAATGGACGGCGCCATCTTGGTGGTTTCTGCTGCTGATGGCCCGATGCCGCAAACCCGTGAACACATCTTGTTGGCACGTCAGGTAGGCGTACCGTACATCATCGTGTACATGAACAAATGCGACATGGTGGATGATGAAGAATTGTTGGAATTGGTTGAGATGGAAATCCGCGACCTGTTGTCCAGCTACGAATTCCCAGGTGACGACGTACCATTGATCAAGGGCTCTGCTTTGAAAGCCTTGGAAGGCGATACTTCAGATATCGGCGAACCTTCTATCTTGGCTTTGGCTGACGCTTTGGATACCTACATTCCGACGCCAGAACGTGCCATCGACAAACCATTCTTGTTGCCGATTGAAGACGTATTCTCCATTTCTGGTCGCGGTACCGTGGTGACCGGTCGTGTAGAACGCGGCATCATCAATGTTGGCGACGAAATTGAAATCGTGGGCATCAAGCCGACGACCAAAACCACCTGTACCGGTGTGGAAATGTTCCGCAAATTGCTGGATCAAGGTCAAGCAGGTGACAACGTAGGCGTATTGTTGCGTGGTACCAAACGTGAAGAAGTGGAACGTGGCCAAATTTTGGCGAAACCGGGTTCAATCACCCCGCACACCCAGTTCAAAGCAGAAGTATACGTATTGAGCAAAGAAGAAGGTGGTCGTCATACGCCGTTCTTTGCAAACTACCGTCCGCAGTTCTATTTCCGTACAACAGACGTTACCGGCGCGGTAACTTTGGGTGACGGTGTAGAAATGGTGATGCCAGGTGAAAACGTGACCATCAGTGTGGAATTGATTCACCCGATCGCGATGGAAGAAGGTTTGCGTTTTGCCATTCGTGAAGGTGGTCGTACCGTGGGTGCCGGTGTCGTTGCCCAAATCATCGCTTAAA
>NZ_LQXR01000059.1 GCF_001590725.1 Snodgrassella sp. CFCC 13594
ACCGGTTAAAGCAGTAGTAATTGAGGGGATATTCCATGCCACTATCAAGAATAAAAAGGTCATTAGGATAAACGGCCCAGGTAGAAGAAGTGCGGCAGCTATGGTGTCTATCGTGGATGAACCAAATTCAGATATCTTAGAATCAAAATACGAGGTGAGCATTGCACACAGTAAAGTAAACATCACCACATTAAGAATGTAGTTAGCGCATTGCCCGATCCAGTTCATACCATAATTTCGAGTTGCGGGGAACAACATACAGCCTAAAAATAGCGGCCCAACCATCAGGACTAATGCCAAGCTGACTTTAGCAACAACATAAAAGGCAAATGACACACCTAATATTGACCAGCCACACAGAGAAACAATACCGGATATGAATGTCATGCTGAGATGAGAACCCACCTCAAATACATAAAAATCGTCATCAAGCAACTTGAGTTTATCGAGCAGTGCAGTTAATTTTTCTGCACTTGCATCAAAAGCATTCACTGAAAAACTTTTCCCAAATACCGAAGACAGACCTTCTGGCATGTTGTAAATGAGATTAGCCAGTTTTGCATATTGCCCAGCGTTGAAAGCCAAAGCTATGATGACTAGCCAACCCATTGCGCGTTTGGAAATGTCTAAAATATTTTCGTCTAGTCCTCTGTTGTAAGCATTGATTGCAACTAAAAGTAGATAGAGACCAAACCCAGCAGAAAATATCGGTGCAATGCTAGATATGAGTGAACTGGCATTGCTGAACAAGTCCGTTCCAAGTTTAACCGTGAAGGTTTCTGCTAAATTCCCAAATACGGAAGATGTAGACATATTTAAACCCTATAAAAAAACGGACGGGATTAACCGTCCGGGTGGGTTGAAGAATTACATTGCTAATTCTCATTCGCACATTCAGGAAGATTCTGATTTAAGCGTTTGGTCAAAACACACTTTTCCTTTAATTGCTGTTTTTTTGCTGCCTTCTCATCATAATCGGGATACCGCTTATTTTCTCCGCATGAAGATAAAGCGAAGCTAAAAAGAGAAATTGTTAGTATCAATGTAATTTTCACTCTCATTCCTTTCTGGTTGTTAATTGCAACCTGACACCCCGAGATTTGAACGTTTTGAAAGAACACAACGTTCATTTTGCACTCGTTGCATCAAAGCCATT
>NZ_LQXR01000060.1 GCF_001590725.1 Snodgrassella sp. CFCC 13594
TAGCAGAGATGCAGCGCGTTCAAAATGAGCAGTGCATTCTTTCTAAGCGATCTAATTTAGGGATTTCTGGTTGCAACTAACAAGGTCTGATTTAAATGAAAAAATTACTTTTGGCGTTACCCCTTCTTTGCTTTACTTTTTTGGCTGCTTGTAGCGACAACAAACCATATCCTAGCTACGACGAAAAAGCAGAGCAGGCACGAGTGCATAAGGAGCGATGCATTTTGTCTAAGCGTTCTAACTTGAATTTGCCAGAATGTGCCAACGAAAAATAGCAATGTAATTTTTCAACCCACCCGGACGGTTAATCCCGTCCGTTTTTTTATAGGGTTTAAATATGTCTACATCTTCCGTATTTGGGAATTTAGCAGAAACCTTCACGGTTAAGCTTGGAACAGACTTGTTCAGCAATGCCAGTTCACTCATATCTAGCATTGCACCAATTTTTTCTGCTGGGTTTGGTCTCTATCTACTTTTGGTTGCAATTAACGCTTATAACAGGGGCCTAGACGAGAACATTCTAGACATTTCCAAACGGGCAATGGGCTGGCTGGTCATTATTGCTTTGGCGTTTAACGCTGGGCAATATGCAAAATTGGCTAATCTCATTTACAACATGCCAGAAGGTCTGTCTTCGGTATTTGGCAAAAGTTTTTCAGTGAATGCTTTTGATGCAAGTGCGGAAAAATTAAGTGCATTATTAGACAAGCTTGCAGCATTGGATAATAGATTTAATGTATTGCAAGTAGGCAGCCACCTCAACATGTTTGGCATATCACAGATTGTCGCTTTGTGTGGCTGGGCAATTTTAGGCGTTTCATTTGCCTTTTATGTGGTTGCTAAAATCAGTCTGGCTTTGGTTTTAATGGTTGGCCCGCTTTTTCTAGGATGCATGTTGTTCCCCGCAACTCGAAATTACGGCATGAACTGGATCGGGCAATGCGCCAACTACATTCTTAATGTGGTGATGTTTACTCTATTGTGTGCAATGCTCACCTCGTATTTTGATTCTAAAGTTTCTGAATTCGGTTCATCACCTTTAGATTCGATTGCAGCTGCATTGCTCCTGCCTGCGCCATTTTTGTTGATGACATTCTTGTTTTTGATTGTGGCATGGAATATTCCCTCTATTACCACTGCTTTAACCGGC
>NZ_LQXR01000061.1 GCF_001590725.1 Snodgrassella sp. CFCC 13594
TTCTTTTTATTGACTTGAACTAAGCCCATGCTGAAATTCTTTCCTTGGGCGTGGAGTGATTTAGCTGCTGCAACTGCTTCCGCATAGGTTGTCGGTTGTTTTATTAGTGCTCCTTTCACAACTCCAATCGCGTAAGGATTAAACCCACTCTCAACCCGAGCTATGGCTTGTAACGTGTTGTGGTGTACACCAGGTGCACATTGTTTGGCCAACTGATTGAAATTGAGGACGTTGGATACCTGTTGTGAAACAGGCGGGATGGTAACCACACTTGGAACCGTAGGTGCGGCGGTAGCAACTGCGGGAATAAAGAGTAGTAGTGATAATTTAGTGTTCACTGATTTCCTCCTTTCAAAACAGCTAGGAATTCATCAATATTTCCTGGCCAATAGTAAGTACGGTAATCGAAGCTAATATCATGAGAACCTTCATTGAACTGAACCACAACAACCCCCGTTAATTGTCTTGCTTCATGCCAGCTAACAATGGCCGCAGTACTTATCATTACGGCTGGGCCAAGTCCGGCTGAGGCTAAGTCGGAATCGGTAGGCTTGCTGGAAGAAATGAACGGAGGTCCAATGTTTTCTGAGGCCAAACCACGGTGGTATAACTTTATCCAGTTACCGGTATGCAATAGATGAAGAAATTGCGGAATTGCCTGGTCATCACTTTCAATAGTGGCATGTAGATTTGTTTTGTTAAACATAAGCGTTCCTTCAAAAAGGGGGGCCATCATCAAGATGGCTGGCAGGTACTGGATATTGTTGATGTGCTGTTGAGCCTGTACTGGCTGCCAAATATTGATTAGAACTTAGTTGAGAAACGGTATTTTTGGGTGGAGAAGAAGTTTCTTTACTGCTGTTGCCTAGCATCTTCAATTCATTAGCGATGATGCCGTAAGCTATTTTCTCCACGCCATCTTTACCCTGATATTTTCGGCTTTGGATCCGTCCTTCGATGAATACTAAGCTCCCTGTTTTAAGGTATTGACCGGCAATCTCCCCTAATTTCCCGAATGACGTGATGTTGTGCCATTCGGTTCTTTTTTGACGCGCACCATTGCGATCTTTCCATTGCTCATCAGTAGCAATGGAGAAATTAGCAA
>NZ_LQXR01000062.1 GCF_001590725.1 Snodgrassella sp. CFCC 13594
ATGCAATGACGCTAGGTGAGGACATTATTGGTTTCTTGGAAACCTTGCCTATTCCTGAGGGCAAGCTGGTCGGTAGCCCCATGAAGCTAATGGACTTCCAAAAGCGCTTCATTTTGGATGTGTACGACAATCCAGTTCATACCAAAACAGCCATCCTAAGTATGGCACGCAAGAACGGGAAGACGGCTTTAATCGCAGGGTTATTGTTGGCCCACTTAGTCGGCCCCGCTGCTGTATTGAATAGCCAGATTATCAGTGGAGCCATGAGCCGTGACCAAGCGTCATTGGTGTTCAAACTGGCACAAAAAATCATCAACCAAAGCGGCATGCTTCAGGATGTGATTAAGGTTATCCCCAGCCAAAAAAGCTTGATTGGTTTGCCGATGAATGTGGAGTACCGAGCCATTGCAGCCGATGGGCGAACCGCACAGGGGCTTTCCCCTGTGTTGGTTATCTTTGATGAAGCAGGGCAAATCAAGGGACCACAGAATGACTTCTACGAAGCACTGGTAACCAGCCAAGGGGCGCATGATCATCCATTGATGATTAATATATCCACGCAAGCGCCTACTGATGCCGACTTACTCAGCATCATGATTGACGACGCCAAGGCTGGAGATGACCCTAGGACGGTGTGCCATGTGTATGAAGCGCCTGAAGAGTGTGATGTATTAGACCGCGAAGCGTGGGCAACAGCCAATCCCGCATTGGGTGTATTTCGTTCAATGCAAGATATGGAAGACTTGGCGAATGCTGCTAGTCGGATGCCGAGCAAGGAAAACAGTTACCGCAACCTGAATTTAAACCAGCGCGTGAATGCTGAAGCGCCGTTTGTTTCACCGCAAGAGTGGAAAGCCTGCATTGCCGACTATGACGAAACGCCATTTCTTGAGGGCGTGGTGTGGGGCGGGCTTGACCTATCCATGAAAACTGACCTGACAGCCTTCGTGATGCTGGCTGAGTATGAAGGTAAGTTTTATACCAAGGCGGAGATATATACTCCAAAGG
>NZ_LQXR01000063.1 GCF_001590725.1 Snodgrassella sp. CFCC 13594
GTTCAATGACGCTAGGCGAGGATATTATCGGTTTCTTGGAAACCCTGCCTATACCTGAGGGCAAGTTGGTTGGTAAGCCCATGAAGCTGATGGACTTCCAAAAGCGCTTCATTCTGGACGTGTACGACAATCCAGCGCATACCAAAACAGCCATCCTAAGCATGGCACGCAAGAACGGGAAGACGGCTTTAATCGCAGGTTTGTTGTTGGCCCACTTAGTCGGCCCCGCCGCTGTGCTGAATAGCCAGATTATCAGTGGTGCCATGAGCCGTGACCAAGCGTCATTGGTGTTCAAACTGGCACAAAAAATCATCAACCAAAGCGGCATGCTTCAGGATGTGATTAAGGTTATCCCCAGCCAAAAAAGCTTGATTGGTTTGCCGATGAATGTGGAGTACCGAGCCATTGCAGCCGATGGGCGAACCGCACAGGGGCTTTCCCCTGTCTTGGTTATCTTTGATGAAGCAGGGCAAATCAAGGGACCACAGAATGACTTCTACGAAGCACTGGTAACCAGCCAAGGGGCGCATGATCATCCATTGATGATTAACATATCCACGCAAGCGCCTACTGATGCAGACTTACTCAGCATCATGATTGACGACGCCAAGGCTGGAGATGACCCTAGGACGGTTTGCCATGTGTATGAAGCGCCTGAAGAGTGCGATGTATTAGACCGCGAAGCGTGGGCAACAGCCAATCCCGCATTGGGCGTGTTCCGTTCAATGCAAGATATGGAAGACTTGGCGAATGCTGCCAGTCGAATGCCGAGCAAGGAAAACAGTTACCGCAACCTGAATTTGAACCAGCGCGTGAATGCTGAAGCGCCGTTTGTTTCACCGCAAGAGTGGAAAGCCTGCATTGCCGACTATGACGAAACGCCCTTTCTTGAGGGCGTGGTCTGGGGCGGGCTTGACCTATCCATGAAAACTGACCTGACAGCCTTCGTGATGCTGGCTGAGTATGAAGGTAAGTTTTATACCAAGGCGGAGATATATACTCCAAAGT
>NZ_LQXR01000064.1 GCF_001590725.1 Snodgrassella sp. CFCC 13594
ATTTTCCAAAGATTCTGATTAAGCCTAAATCCATGCTATTTCCGTATTATTTGTAACTCATTTTCAACAAATTTTTACAATATTAGCCAAAGCTAACGATTTTTGTTGCATTTAATGTTAGCTGTGGCTAATATAAAGAGCATAAATTTTGCTCTTTAACAATTCAGTCCGAATAATTCCAGGCTGCCTGAAAGGCAGACTTGGTAATAAGGAAAACAGTTGTGGCAGTCGGAATGCTTTTCGACTGCTGCATGGCGCGACTTCTTGGCCGTCGCGCAATCCGTGAGAAGCCCGACGGCGACAGACAAAAATCTGAAACGGGGAACCAAGACCGCCCATCTGCGAAATGCCTTTTGCCCGAGCAATTGGTGGCGTGGCGGCAATAACGGCAGACTTTTGCATTATCTAAATTGAAGCCCATTCATCTGATGAGTGGGCTTTGCTATAGGTAATGTTCAACTAACGAAGGAGAAAGTGATGTGCCACATAAAGCAGTTTGATGAAGTGGAGAGCCTGAACGCCTCAATTGATGTAATTCTGAACCAAAATAAATTTGCTCAGGTACAGATTCGGCGCACTGAGCGTGGTTGGGAATTGAAGCAGGTAGCACGAGCGACGTTAATGGCCAAAATCAACCGAACTTTACGCGCCATGAAAAAACGCCCTGCTGTAACAGGGCGCTTTTCAAAGGATTGTCAGGGCAATTGGTAAAACCCGACGCGAGTAATCTTATCTACTTTGGTTGTGCCTGTAAAGCGCACCAACAAAGGACAATGTACGATGAAGAAGCCAGAAAGCAACATTTTTACTGAAGTGGTTTTAATGACTTTCACCGTAGCGGTTTTCATCATGCTTTTTGGGCTGCTCTTTCTCATGGCCATTGATGTACACCCAAAGTAAGTCCAGCAATAGACAAAAGGCGCTAACTGTCATTAGCGCCCTTTGTTTTTTACGACTGTGCTGTTTGCACTTTGATTATGCC
>NZ_LQXR01000065.1 GCF_001590725.1 Snodgrassella sp. CFCC 13594
AGACGAGCGCAGGCACCAGTATTGAGGCGATTAACCAGAATTACTACCAAGATTGTTTACAGGGCTTGATTGAAGCCATTGAAGCATTACTTGACCAAGGATTAAGGCTGCCTGAAAACCAGCGTACCGAGTTTGATTTGCAAAACTTATTGAGAATGGACAGCGCTGCACGGGCAACAGCCAATGCGTTATTGGTAGGTGCTGGCGTTATGTCGCCGAATGAAGCGCGTGAAGTGGAAAACCTGCCGCCGGTGGAAGGTGGGGAAAGTCCCTTAATGCAGCAGCAAAACTACTCACTGGCCGCACTGGCGCAACGCGATGCACCCAAAGCCACATTGGACGAAGAAGCACCGACAGAGGTTATACCAGAAGAACCCAAACCCAATGAACCTGAGCCTGATTTGGAGATAGAGCCATGATGTTTATTAGCGTAGAGGAACTCAGGGAATGGGCGCGCATCGATGATGATGCCGAATCGGGTGATATGTTAGCCAGTTTGATTGTGGCCGCGTCTGAAATTGTGTTGGCGCATATCCGTGACCCTGACAAGATAGGCTGGGATTTAAATAACGAGGCCACCATGCCACAGCGGATTAAGACGGCAACGTGTTTGGCGGCGACAGCGCTTTATGTAGACCGTACCAATGGCAACCCATTAACGCCTGCTGTGCGCGCGGTATTGGAGCCACTGAGGGCATTGGCTTATGCTTGAACCGGGCAAATTAAATCGTCGTATCACGATACAAAAGCCAGTGGTGATTAAAGATGAGCTGGGCGGCGTGGTGGCTGAGGACTGGCAAGACTTTGCCAAAACGTGGGCTTACATACTCAATCTGAACGGCAAGGAATTTTCCACCAAAGGGATTGATACCACGAGCACCACCACATCCATGCGCATACGCTACCGTGAGGGGATTACCACGCAGATGCGTGTGTTCTA
>NZ_LQXR01000066.1 GCF_001590725.1 Snodgrassella sp. CFCC 13594
TCTAGCTCATTATGGGTTGAGCTACGAAACGGTGTTCGATCCGTGTAAAAACATCGCTGCCGGTGCCAAAATCCTGACAGATTGCTTCAGCCGAGCTGAGGGCGGGCGCATGACTCAATCTGCATTACAAAAATCCTTTAGCTGTTATTACAGCGGAAATTTTCGGTTTGGGTTTACACGTGACTTCGGTGGCCAACCTTCGTATGTTCAAAAAGTGGTCAATAGCGCTGCACTAAATTCAGATAACACTACGCTTCGCGTACCCGCAATTGATAGCCGTTCATCTATCATTACTCCATCACGGGCACCGAAAGCCAAGTCTAATCCCACACCTTACTTACAACCCGCTGTGGCCACTTACAATTCTTCAAATCAGAATGAAGTGACCACAGAACAGCCCGCTAAAGCAGAAAGGATTTACTCGGGTTGGGATGTTTTTAGAGAGTTCTAATCTTGAAGCAGTATCTAGATATCCACCAATAGGTGGTTTTTTTGTGCCAGCCGCTCACGCGGCTTTTTTTGTGTCTGCCGCTTTTGCGGCATTTTTATTTCTATAAGGAAATAGTCTTATGAAAACTGTAGTTAAACAGCGGTACCAGTTTAATCCTGCCATGACTGGCAAAGCAGTGGCTCTGATGTTATTGGCCGGTCTATCGCCATTGGCATTAGCCGCTGGCTTTGAATCGGATGCCACCAATATTGTGACCCAAATCCGTACCGCCATTTATGCCATTGTCGGTGTCTGTGCAGGTCTAGCACTATTGTGGTGTTTTGCAATGGGTTGGTCAGGTCGTAAGACTTGGACAGATGTATTGGAGCTGGGTCTGTGGATTGTC
>NZ_LQXR01000067.1 GCF_001590725.1 Snodgrassella sp. CFCC 13594
CCTAGCGCATTACGGACTCAGCTACGAAACGGTGTTCGATCCGTGTAAAAACATCGCTGCCGGTGCCAAAATCCTGACAGATTGCTTCAGCCGAGCTGAGGGTGGACGCATGACTCAATCTGCATTACAAAAATCCTTTAGCTGTTATTACAGCGGAAATTTTCGGTTTGGGTTTACACGTGACTTCGGTGGCCAACCTTCGTATGTTCAAAAAGTGGTCAATAGCGCTGCACTAAATTCAGATAACACTACGCTTCGCGTACCCGCAATTGATAGCCGTTCATCTATCATCACTCCATCACGGGCACCGAAAGCCAAGTCTAATCCCACACCTTACTTACAACCCGCCGTGGCCACTTACAATGCTTCAAATCAGAATGAAGTGACCACCGAACAGCCCGCTAAAGCAGAAAGGATTTACCCAGGTTGGGATGTTTTTAGAGAGTTCTAATCCTGAAGCAGTATCTAGATATCCACCAATAGGTGGTTTTTTTGTGCCAGCCGCTCACGCGGCTTTTTTGTGTCTGCCGCTTTTGCGGCATTTTTATTTCTATAAGGAAATAGTCTTATGAAAACTGTAGTTAAACAGCGGTACCAGTTCAATCCTGCCATGACGGGCAAAGCAGTGGCTCTGATGTTATTGGCCAGTCTATCGCCATTGGCTTTGGCCGCAGGGTTTGAATCGGATGCCACCAATATTGTGACTCAAATCCGTACCGCCATTTATGCCATTGTCGGTGTCTGTGCTGGCTTAGCCCTTTTATGGTGTTTTGCAATGGGTTGGTCAGGTCGTAAGACTTGGACAGATGTATTGGAGCTGGGTCTTTGGATTGTT
>NZ_LQXR01000068.1 GCF_001590725.1 Snodgrassella sp. CFCC 13594
GCCAGCTGGGTTTTTGAAGGCAAATGGTGCGGCGATCTCAAGAACAACATACGCGTCTTTATTTAGTGCGATTGGCACAAAATTCGGTGTGGGTGACGGCTCGACCACATTCAACGTACCAGACTTAAGGGGATTGTTTTTAAGGTCTTGGAGTGACGGCGCTGCAGCTGATACCGGAAGAACATTTGGTTCTTATCAAGACAGTGATAACAAGTCACACAACCATACAGGGCAAACTGCAAATGCAGGCAATCACATGCATAACGGATCAACATCATGGGCTGGTAACCACACCCATGCGGTGAGCAGAACGGGTGGTGGTAGCGGGAGTGCTGCGGCAAAGGCAGATGCAGGTACTGGCGGTGAATTGTCTTGGTCTGGAGATCACTATCATAATTTTGATACCAACTGGGCTGGTGAGCATTCGCATGGCTTTACAACGAATTTGTCTGGCGGCAATGAATCACGGCCGATGAACGTTGCTTTACTAGCTTGCATTAAAATTTAAGGATTAAACAATGACTGAATACGCACAAACAAAACCAGTATGCCAGCTTGATGCTGATGAGTATTTTGTTGGTGTGGCAACTGCTGATTTAGACCCACTCGAGAATAACGGCACTTATCTTATTCCGCGGCTGTGTATTGAAACCGAAGCACCAGAACTTAAACCGGGGTTTGTCGCAAAATGGGTGAACGGAGAATGGGAATACATTGAAGACCATCGCGGCGTTGTTGTTTACAGTATTGAAGATGGCAGAGCCATTGAAATACATCGCTTAGGTAGTTTCCTGACGGCACTACACTAAACCCACGCCCAGACAAATACCAT
>NZ_LQXR01000069.1 GCF_001590725.1 Snodgrassella sp. CFCC 13594
GTCGGCAGTAGCACTGCATTGGGTACCGGCACGGTCACCATGGCAGATGACACCGAAATCGGTTTTGTGGCAGACAATTTAGATTTAGCCAATGATTTAGTGCTTTCCGGAACAGAGGATCCCACTTTAAATACTCATGGCAATACAGCCACTTGGTCTGGCAACATCAGTGGTACTGGTATATTAACGGTTAATGGCAGCGGTACACTCATTACCAAAGGCAGCAATAGTTATTCTGGTGCCACCAATGTAGTTGACAATACTACATTGCAAGCTGGTAAAGCAGATACCTTTAGTGCTAATTCCGAGCACAACATTGAGTCTGGCTCAACACTGGCATTGGATGGCTACAGCCAAACCATCGCCGCGCTCAGCAACAGCGGCACGGTTGATTTGCATAAACTAAACAGTGATGACGCTGGCGCTATTTTGACCGTTTCCGGCAACTACGCAGGCAACAACGGCAAACTGATCGTCAACACCGTTTGGAACACCGATAGCAGTACCTCGGATAAATTGGTGATTAACGGCGACGCCAGCGGCAGCACCACCGTTTCTACCCCCAACGGCATCATCGGCAACGTTGTTCAAACCAATGCGCAGATCTATTCTGCTGATGTGGTGACCATTGCCGGTACCGACAGCAGCGACACCACCTTCACTGGCAGTGCCCAAACCACCAACGCAGGTGAAGCACAGTTGGTCAAAAAAGACGCCAACACCTATGCGTGGACGCTGTATGCCAAATCTTCTGATGATGACAACAGTGGCAGCAC
>NZ_LQXR01000070.1 GCF_001590725.1 Snodgrassella sp. CFCC 13594
TGAGGTAGCCAATGCAGCCCGTGAAGTAGCACAAGAGGCTGAGCGATTAAGCAAGGCTGCGACTGAGTACCAAGAGGCACAGCAAGTAATCGCTAAGTCTGAAGCTAACGAAACAGGTGGCTTGATTACCAATGATAGCTTTGATGTTCTCTTATCACAGTGGATTAAAGGACTTCGTAACCTTGAGCAAGAAGAACGAATGTTTGACCGATTGGGATAGAGATATGCAGGAAATGAGTGTGGGGGGTGCTTAAAAATTAGGCAATAAAGGGCTTCCTGACCGCCCATTCCCCCTCGAATTATTGCAAACAGAAAAATTTTAATAGGTGAATCATGATGTTACCAAAGAGCACAACTGCGGCGGGTGCGCTGGCTTCTTTTCAGGGTGCACAAAGTACAATTGAGCCGCCGATTAAGCTGATTAAAGCTGAGAGGAAATATTGGGATTTGATTATTGCCACGCGGCATTTTCAATCATGGACGCCAGCGGATTTATTGCAGGCTGCCAACCTTTCACGATGCTATCACCAGATAGACCAAGCTTACAAATCCATGAGCGAAGATACTAAGGCATTTGAGAAGTACGAGAAGCTGAGCCGATTGGCGGTATCGATTAGCAGCAAGATACAAATCCATGCGGGTGCCACGGTGGGCAAGTCTGCTGACCAAACAGTGAAGAACCAAAAGCAGCGTGAAGCTGGTACGATTTTGGATAAAACCAGCCGATACATTAAGCGCCCTGAGGTT
>NZ_LQXR01000071.1 GCF_001590725.1 Snodgrassella sp. CFCC 13594
ACATCTAAACATAACTTTACCATCTTAATTTGACACTGTATTAAAATTAGCGTATTTGGGAGCCGAAAGCGATTTCTTCACATCCCGAAAGCGATTTTCGTGGTTCGCGAGAGCGATTTCTTCACCTCCCGAATGTCCCTTTTGGCAATTCCCGAATGTCCCTTTTGGTGTTTCCCGAATCTACAAATGGCGTTTCGGGAATCTACAAATGGCGTTTCGGGAATCGACAAATGGAGTTTCGGGAATCGACAAATGGAGTTTCGCGAATAGCTCTTTGGTGTTAACCTGATTAGGCTTATCCTGATTAGGCTTATCCTGATTAGGCTTATCCTGATTAGGCAACAAAAAAAGAGCCTTATCGGCCCCTTTCTCTACAGTCACCTATCAGGCAACCTTACCTTTATCCGCCTTTCGCTGCGCCAAGGTTTCTTGAATCATCTCATTAGCCAAGCGCTTTTGTTCACTGCGCACAAACCGCGCCAGAATCTGCTTAATCAGCGGCTGATAGCCCAATCCATTCATCTCAGCGATTGCCTTTAAATCATCAATCATGCCCTGTGGCAAACGAATTGAAATAGCCTTCAAACCCAATAGGTCGTTTAGGCTGTCTGAACTTTCTTCAGACGATTGCACCACATGCGCTTCACTGGCACCCAATTCGCGGTTG
>NZ_LQXR01000072.1 GCF_001590725.1 Snodgrassella sp. CFCC 13594
AACTCACGACGAACGAGCGGAGAAACACTTATTCAGATGGTGGTGTCATGTGGTCAGCCAAGGCTATGAGGCACTTGTCAGGAAACTTCAGACAACGGAGTGTGAACACAGCCACATTTGTATCAATGACGATGGTTGCTGTGTTGCCCATCACATCCAGATAGCCTCTTTTCATTGTTGCCGATTGAACTTGTGACCAAGGCAAATGGACAGACTGGGTAGAGTCAACGTAACGCAAGGTTTCGTCAGTAAGCTCAACCCGGCTTGGAAGATGCACAATGGCTTTGGTAAATAAAAAAACCATACTGAACATAAAAGTGAGTCCATAAATCAGACCTGTGACCAAGCCATGAGCCATGCCACTGCCTTCATAATAATGATGCACAGATTGATATCCCACTAAATTGGCCAATACAACCACACCCACTCCCAGAGCATAACGACCCAACCAATACACCCAGTTGCGTTCTGAAAAATTCACATACTTTCCTTATTCAAGGTGGCTACCATGCAGCAGCCACTTGCTGTTACCTCACATCCACCCATTTGCCACCATTTTTCTCATCACCGATGTACTTCACCGAATCACCTGTAACAGTCCATTCGTGATTAAAGTAGGCAGAGCAGTAAGAAGGCTTGGTGTTGGCAATATAGTTTTT
>NZ_LQXR01000073.1 GCF_001590725.1 Snodgrassella sp. CFCC 13594
AAAACTCGTGACGAACGAGAGGAGGAACACTAAGCAATACGCACCAGATGAGCGGAAATGGCTTTAATGCATTTATCTGGGTACTTCAGACAACGGAGTGTGAACACAGCCACATTTGTATCAATAACGATGGTTGCTGTGTTGCCCATCACATCCAGATAGCCTCTTTTCATTGTTGCCGATTGAATTTGTGACCAAGGCAGATGAACAGACTGGGTAGAGTCAACGTAACGCAAGGTTTCGTCAGTAAGCTCAACCCGGCTTGGAAGATGCACAATGGCTTTGGTAAATAAAAAAAACATACTGAACATAAAAGTGAGTCCATAAATCATACCTGTGACCAAACCATGAGCCATGCCACTGCCTTCATAATAATGATGCACAGATTGATATCCCACTAAATTGGCCAATACAACTACACCCACTCCCAGAGCATAACGACCCAACCAATATAGCCAGTTTCTTTCTGAAAAAATCACATACTTTCCTTATTCAAGGTGGCTGCCATGCAGCAGCCACTTGCTGTTACCTCACATCCACCCATTTGCCACCATTTTTCTCATCACCGATGTACTTCACCGAATCACCTGTAACAGTCCATTCGTGATTGAAGTACGCAGAGCAGTAAGAAGGCTTGGTGTTGGCAATGTAGCTTTT
>NZ_LQXR01000074.1 GCF_001590725.1 Snodgrassella sp. CFCC 13594
GTACGGTTTGGTCTATCTTGTGCAGTGGCACACCAAACGCCCGTGCAATATCGGCTATTGTCCAGCCCAATTGCTCAATCAACTGGGCATCAGTGGCATTCACTGGCGAGAACGCAATGTACTTCAATTCCCCTGCCGTAACGGCCAGATTGCCTGCTTTTTGCCCTTTAAAGGTCTGATTAAGGTGCTTACCCAATTCATCCACTTTTTCTTTGTCTGCGCCATCCACAGTCATAATCAAGCCACTGGGTTTACCGGAATTGGCAAATACATTGGTGCTGTTTTCTTGAATATGTGCCGCCATAGTTCCGCTGGTCGCGCAAGCAAACAAGGGAGAAACCCCTACCAATGGATGCCACAGGCAATTAAAGCGATCATGCAATATCTGGCTGGCTGGATAAATATCGCCATCACCTGTACCTGCCAGCTTATCGGCTGATACCTGATAAAACACACTGCCATCATCGGCCAGCATTGGGTAAACATTACGCGGGTCTAATACATGCAGGCCATTGCCTTTGTTCAAAATATAGGCATTGCCCCACATCAGCTTAGATCGTAACCACTGCTCAATAAATTGCTGGAATGTCTGGTACCCATTAGGGTGTTTTAGTCCCTCTGGCTGCAT
>NZ_LQXR01000075.1 GCF_001590725.1 Snodgrassella sp. CFCC 13594
ACGGTTTGGTCTATCTTGTGCAGCGGCACACCAAACGCCCGTGCAATATCGGCTATTGTCCAGCCCAATTGCTCAATCAACTGGGCATCAGTGGCATTCACAGGAGAGAAAGCAATGTACTTCAATTCACCCGCCGTAACGGCCAAATTGCCTGCTTTTTGCCCTTTAAAGGTCTGGTTAAGGTGCTTACCCAATTCATCCACTTTTTCTTTGTCTGCGCCATCCACAGTCATAATCAAGCCACTGGGTTTACCGGAATTGGCAAATACATTGGTGCTGTTTTCTTGAATATGTGCAGCCATGGTTCCGCTGGTCGCACAAGCAAATAAGGGTGAAACCCCTACCAATGGATGCCACAGGCAATTAGAGCGGTCATGCAATACCTGGCTGGCTGGGTAAATATCGCCAGCGCCTGTACCGGCCAGCTTATCGGCTGATACCTGATAAAACACACTGCCATCATCGGCCAGCATCGGGTAAACATTGCGTGGGTCTAATACATGCAAGCCATTGCCTTTGTTCAAAATATAGGCATTGCCCCACATCAACTTAGATCGTAACCACTGTTCAATAAATTGCTGGAATGTCTGGTACCCATTAGGGTGTTTTAGCCCCTCTGGCTGCTT
>NZ_LQXR01000076.1 GCF_001590725.1 Snodgrassella sp. CFCC 13594
CCGATCTACGCCAACAGCGTACCGGGATACGTAGCGATGCCACGGGTGAACTTAGAACAAGGCTATAGCAGCATTGGCACCCTACACGAACGCCGAGGCGAGAACCAAACCCTCGCTTGGGACGAATGCGGTACCTGCGGCAGTGATGCCAAAGGACAGACTTGGGCACGGGTGTATGGCAAGCACTTGGAACAAGATGGCAAGCATCGATTGAACCTCGATACCGACATCTACGGTTTCCAAATAGGTCATGACTTCTTGGTGAAACGCAATGACAATGGCAGCCACAACCTTACCGGTGGCTACGTAGCTACAGCAAAGCCGACACCGACTTTGCCGATGAATACCGTGCTGAAAACGGTCTCATCAGTACCGATAAGTACACAGGCAAAGGCAAATCCGATGCCATCAGTCTAGGCTTAACCAATACCTATTACGCCGCCAATGGCAGCTATTTGGATGTGGTGGGCCAAGTATCCTATCTGCGCAACAAATACGAATCCCGCAGTGGCAGCAATCCTGATCGTCAAAACGGTTGGGGTGCGGCGGTATCAGCCGAAGTGGGTCGTCCATTTGCCTTAGGCAACGCTGCGCCGAGTGAAGGTGGCTGGTTGATTGAG
>NZ_LQXR01000077.1 GCF_001590725.1 Snodgrassella sp. CFCC 13594
GTCTACAGTTACAGTAGCGCCATTTTTAACATTCAGTGTTCCCGTGCCTTGCTCACCCACTGTAATTTGCACCGTATTCAGTTTGGCATCTGTCCCATCAACCGTTACCTCGCCAGTGCTGTTGGCAGCATAAGCAATATTGAGCGTACCGCTAGTGGTTAAGCTGCCTGCATCGGTAATGGTTAATATGCCTTTTTTACCATCGGTTGTGCCCAAATTCACATGGCCGGTGGTGACTTTGCCATTGTCGCTAATGGCCAGAGTACCGTCATCGCTAATCGAACGGGTAGCAGTGAGTGCACCATCTTCGTTCACAGCCAAAGTACCTTGATTGATGATGGTATCACCCGTGTAGGTATTGACTCCTGTTAAAGTGGTGGTGCCACTACCATTTTGTTGTACTTGGCCTGAGCCACTGATGGCATCATCGATCATCAAAGCATCATCAGATCGATTGAATGCCAAAATCCCGTTATTGGCAATATCGCCGTTCAGGCTGCCTGAAGCGCCACCATTGCCGAGCTGCAACGTGCTACCACTATCAATGGCGGTATTGCCACCAAAGTCCGTTGTGTCCCCCGTTAAAATTAACGAACCTGCTTGAACATGAAC
>NZ_LQXR01000078.1 GCF_001590725.1 Snodgrassella sp. CFCC 13594
GCTAAACACACGGCCACCAGCCAAGGCAGATATGGCCTGATAAAATGCGGTTACTTTGTCCATGCTTCTCTCAACCCGTCTTTGATGATGGTCTCGGCAGCCTTGATGGCCTCGGCTTTCTTGCTATCCACGGCTGGGCGCATAAAGGGGTGTTTCTGATCCATGTTGACGCCATACTCCAAAAACACACCTATGTTCTTGGCACCATGCGGGCCTTTCAATGAATTGGAAACCGTCACCACATGCTCGGATATTAAGCTGCCTTTATTATCGTCCACCCGTTTCATGATGATGTTGTCGCCGACGTGGCCTGGGTCTACCAACTCCCTATGCCCTTTGGGACCAGCATAGTAAGCCTTAGGTGCTTGATAGCATCGCTCCTTGGCTTCATCCCGAATAATCGCGGCCATGCGCCCTGTGGCTGATTTACCAATTTTCTTTTGCAGCTCTTCAGGCAAGGCTTCCAGTTTTTTTACCAGACCATCCAAGCCTTTGATTTCAAATTTCTCAGCCATCATTTGCCCCCAGCTCGCATGCAAGGTCGATATACTCACGCGCGGCATCATCTGGCAACACGGCTGTAATGTTGTATGGCTGCCCACGA
>NZ_LQXR01000079.1 GCF_001590725.1 Snodgrassella sp. CFCC 13594
AGCAAATACACGGCCACCAGCCAATACAGATATGGCCTGATAAAATGCGGTTACTTTGTCCATGCTTCTCTCAACCCGTCTTTGATGATGGTCTCGGCAGCCTTGATGGCCTCGGTTTTTTTGCTATCCACGGCTGGGCGCATAAAGGGGTGTTTCTGATCCATGTTGACGCCATACTCCAAAAACACGCCAATGTTCTTGGCACCATGCGGGCCTTTCAATGAATTCGAAACCGTCACTACATGCTCGGATATTAAGCTGCCTTTATTATCGTCCACCCGTTTCATGATGATGTTGTCGCCGACGTGACCCGGGTCTACCAACTCCCTATGCCCTTTGGGACCAGCATAGTAAGCCTTAGGTGCTTGATAGCATCGCTCCTTGGCTTCATCCCGAATAATCGCGGCCATGCGCCCCGTGGCTGATTTACCGATTTTCTTTTGCAATTCCTCAGGCAAGGCTTCCAGTTTTTTTACCAGACCATCCAATCCTTTGATCTCAAATTTTTCAGCCATCATTTGCCCCCAGCTCGCATGCAAGGTCTATATATTCACGCGCGGCATCATCTGGCAACACGGCTGTAATGTTGTATGGCTGCCCACAA
>NZ_LQXR01000080.1 GCF_001590725.1 Snodgrassella sp. CFCC 13594
GCTGGCACACTTTCTTGGCCAATGCCATCGATGGGCACATCAATGTCCGTATCCGCCCTAGGAGACATATTGATTTGGCCAACATCGGGGCGCATATTGGCTGCTTCGAGACGGTCGGCGGCGGACAATAATTCACGATCAGGCTGTTCAGGCACTGAGGTTTCTTTGTTGTGTTCATCCTGCTCACGCTCCCGATATGCCTGGAACAACTGGGCCACTTGTTCATCGCTGAGATTCGCTTCCGGATTGCTAACCTGATCAAAAGGGGTCAATTTTTCAGGAGAGGTATTGGGGTCTAAGCCTGACTGCTCGGCCACCTTATCAAACAAGGTGGCTTTAGCAGGTTCAGCAATGGCTTCAGCTTGTTGCGGTGTATCGGTATTGCGAGACAAAACATCAATTTTAAAGACGTTACGGTTGGTTTCTTTGTCCTCATGGCCAACCACTTTGCCATTGTCATCACGAACAGGGGTTTGAATGGTCACCGGCTGCCTTCCCAAGTTTTGGAAAGTCACCCTATCACCCAAAACCGCACCAGATTGTGACAACGCATCAGGCAGCCCTACACCCCATACCGTGCGCTCCTGGCCATTGGCTTCCA
>NZ_LQXR01000081.1 GCF_001590725.1 Snodgrassella sp. CFCC 13594
TCCGGCCTTGCTGTTCACAGTAGGCACACAAGGGATGCTTTTTCAGCCAGCCCAATCGTGCTTTCTGCCATCTACCACCATAACCGCGCTCTGCTGTGGTGCGACCATCGCGCCATGACTTTGATGCTTGGTACGTGTTTTGCCTGCGTCTATGTGCTTGCATGGTTTGTCCAATAGGATAACCGCCATACCTGTTTGCAGCGTTTCACAACGGATGCTCAAGGTATAGCGGTTATTAGGGGTCGTGTCGCAAAGACACATGCAAGACTTGCTTGCTCGGTAATTAGATGCGCTTTAAGATCGCACCTGATAATGTTTCAAATGTGTTTTCATCTACATAATTCACAGCCACGCCATTGTTCAATACCAATTTGGCCAAACCATCGCGTTGAGGTGGATTAGGATCATCATAGGTTGGTGCGGGTTTAACCTGCTCTACCATCTTAGAAATGTGGTACACATTGCCCACATCGTCCATGGCTTTAAATCGTTCGGCAGTTCGGTAAATCATAGTCTCATCCCCTTAATCAAATCTGTTTGTTCAAATACAGGTTCTAGCTTC
>NZ_LQXR01000082.1 GCF_001590725.1 Snodgrassella sp. CFCC 13594
CGGCCTTGCTGTTCACAGTAGGCACACAAGGGATGCTTTTTCAGCCAGCCTAAACGTGCTTTCTGCCATCTACCACCATAACCGCGCTCTGCTGTGGTTCGGTTATCGCGCCATGACTTTGATGCTTGGTACGTGTTTTGCCTGCGTCTATGTGCTTGCATGGTTTATCCAATAGGATAACCGCCATACCTGTTTGCAGCGTTTCACAACGGATGCTCAAGGTATAGCGGTTATTAGGGGTCGTGTCGCAAAGACACATGCAAGGCTTGCTTGCTCGGTAATTAGATGCGCTTTAAGATCGCACCTGATAATGTTTGAAATGTGTTTTCATCTACATAATTCACAGCCACGCCATTGTCCAATACCAATTTGGCCAAACCATCGCGTTGAGGTGGATTAGGATCATCATAGGTTGGTGCGGGTTTAACCTGCTCTACCATCTTAGAAAGGTGGTACACGTTGCCAACATCGTCCATGGCTTTAAATCGTTCCGCAGTTCGGTAAATCATAGTCTCATCCCCTTAATCAAATCTATTTGTTCAAATACAGGTTCTAGCTTT
>NZ_LQXR01000083.1 GCF_001590725.1 Snodgrassella sp. CFCC 13594
TGGCGCTACTGTAACTGTAGAAAAGACAGCGACGCCCTATACCGGTTCAGTGGCCGTTGGGAATAATGCCGATGCAGTGGGTGCCATAAACGTAACCAATACTGGATCAACCCTGTCTGTAGCAGATACGCTATACGTTAACGCCAGTGGCACAGGCACGGTTACCGTTGGCGATGGCGGTGCAATTGTTGTGGGCAATCAGCTGAGTTTTGGTGATGGTAGTGCCTTATCGGGGAAATCAGGTACATTCAATTTAAATAAAGGTGGAACATTAGCAGTTGGCGGCAACGATGGTATTGTTTCCAATGTCGGTCAAGGCAGCTATACCATGAATTTGGCTGGCGGTACATTGGCGGTAACCAACGCTGACTTAACCACATTTGTTGACATGACCACAGCCGAGGACACCACTTCAATCATCAATACAGGAAGCCTTAATGCCTTATTAAGCGGCTCCATTAAAGGCACAGGCAATCTAAATAAAACCGGCACAGGCACATTAACCTTAACCGGCGACAATAGCTACGGCGATACTAAAATTACCGAAGGCATTATCAAC
>NZ_LQXR01000084.1 GCF_001590725.1 Snodgrassella sp. CFCC 13594
TCACTGAAGCAACGGTGGTGGATCACATCAAACCACACTGTGGTGACATGAAGCTATTTTGGGATAGGAACAATTGGCAGAGCTATGCAAGAGCTGTCACGACAGTATCAAGCAGGCTGAAGAAAAGGGCCGCAAGGTTAACGCAATAGGACTGGATGGCTGGCCTATTGGGTGCGTTGAATAAGATCACTTTTCTAGCACCTTAATAATTTGACCTCGTACACGTGGTGCAATTATAGATGCCAATACCATTGCAATTGGCCAAGCCATGAGCCATGAGGTGAGCCATTCTGAAATGAAGCCCGCCTTAAAGCCTATATGGAACGCTGTCATGATAAAAGACATCAAGAAAGACATGATAGTACTCATGCAAATAGGCATTAATCGTGGAACAGTTAGCATGACTTTTATCTTAGATAGTAAACATGATTATTATACCTTACATAGTGGGAATTAAACATGAGTAACCAAATACTAGAGCTACTACAGGCAGAGGCAGGACGCATCATCAAGCGTTCAGTAGACATAGAGCAAGCGTGCAA
>NZ_LQXR01000085.1 GCF_001590725.1 Snodgrassella sp. CFCC 13594
AAGACAGCGACGCCCTATACCGGTTCAGTGGCCGTTGGGAATAATGCCGATGCAGTGGGTGCCATAAACGTAACCAATACTGGATCAACCCTGTCTGTAGCAGATACGCTATACGTTAACGCCAGTGGCACAGGCACGGTTACCGTTGGCGATGGCGGTACAATTGTTGTTGGCAATCAGCTGAGTTTTGGTGATGGTAGTGCCTTATCGGGAAAATCAGGCACATTCAATTTAAATAAAGGTGGAACATTAGCAGTTGGCGGCAACGATGGTATTGTTGCCAATGTCGGTCAAGGCAGCTATACCATGAATTTGGCTGGCGGTACATTGGCGGTAACCAATGCTGACTTAACCACATCTGTGGACATGACCACAGCCGAGGACACCACTTCAACCATCAATACAGGAAGCCTTAATGCCTTATTAAGCGGCTCCATTACAGGCGCGGGTAATCTAAATAAAACCGGCACAGGCACATTAACCTTAACCGGCGACAATAGCTACGGCGATACTAAAATTACCGAAGGCATTATCAACC
>NZ_LQXR01000086.1 GCF_001590725.1 Snodgrassella sp. CFCC 13594
AGATGGCTTCTGGCTGCCTAAATCCATACCGCTGGATAAATGGCATGCGTTTCTTGATTCTCGTGTTAAAAAAACAGGCAAGCTACTGCAATCCAAAGAAGCCAAAATCCGCTGGGTGAAACAGCTTGAAAAACTAATCAAAGAATGCAGTGATGTGCCTGCGTTTATGGATTATGTCACGGCCAAAAGTTGGGCCAATTTTATCATGCACCCGTCAGTGAAATGGGATGAGGTCATAACACAATCAAACCAACCTAAACCCCCAATTCCTCGACAGCCCAAAGATAAACCACCTACAGGCCCTGAGTCGCCTCCGGTTGATGTCGGCGAAGTCCGAAAAAGCATCCACGACATGCTCAATAAAATCCGCAAAAACTGATCTCCGTGCCAAGGCACTCCTGTGCCCGCTTATCTTGCCATCTCCCATTTTCAGCGTTTAATCTGCCTTCTGAAGCACTACCAAGCCCATTTTAGTCTGGCTCAAGCCTAGAATCTGTAATTGACCGCATCACCGCCTCTAAAAATACCTTCACCG
>NZ_LQXR01000087.1 GCF_001590725.1 Snodgrassella sp. CFCC 13594
TTTTTGTTGAAAATAGCCAGTGCATTGGCAGATGACTCAGTGAACGCAAATCCAGTTTCGGATTCTCATACCGAGTAACCCCTTGTGCGCCATCGGTGAATACTTCGAACGGTCGGTTAATCATAACCTCGGTAATACCTTCCCCATTCAAGTATTCAGTAATACCGAGTTTATCCAGTTGATTCCTGACTGTGGTATCGGCATGAATATTGCCAGCCATGTTGTTCACACCATCAAACATATTATTCTCACTTCCACTAAAAAGCCGGCACAAGGCCGGCTTTAGATTCACAGATTTACAACCAAGAACGCTTCACCACATCATAAACATTACTGAAATCCACATCACGAGCGACAAGAATGTTCAGTATTGCACCTTGATTGATGGTGCCGGTGGGCGGGATGTTGATGCTGTTTTTAAGGCTTCAGTTGCCATCGCCTGAGCCGCTTCACTTGAGTTTTCATAAGTGATGTTGTTATTGCTGCCATTGCTGCTCCGGTTGCTGAGATTGTCACCGATGTC
>NZ_LQXR01000088.1 GCF_001590725.1 Snodgrassella sp. CFCC 13594
GTGGTATTGATCGCAATCATAGGTAAAGCGGGCTTTTTTGATTGGTCCAGCCCTTCATAATCTTTAATGACCCCGCCATTGGTCGCCAATAGCGCAATAGCTTTTGCACAATCGTGAGGCGAACCGCCGCCCAATGAAATCACACAGTCAGCGCCAGCTTGCTGTAACAGTGCCAAACCTGCATTAACATTTCCGACAGTAGGATTGGGTTTGGTTTCATCAAAAATCGTTGTGGCAATATCATGGGCTGCCAATTTATCCGCAATAGCTTGAGCATGACCTAAACTAGCCAAAGGTTTATCAGTAACTAAGAATGCTTTTTTAAATCCCAAATCGACTATTTGTTTCACCGCATCATCAATAGCGCCTTCACCTAGAAAATTATTTGCAGGCATAAAAAAAGGTGCGCTCATGTACTTCTCCTTCAATGGATTAAATGATTTGTGTTATAAAAATAGGAATATTTTTATCATTGAGAATTGACTGCTAATATTTAGAGCAATCATTACTATGTTAATACTG
>NZ_LQXR01000089.1 GCF_001590725.1 Snodgrassella sp. CFCC 13594
GTGGTATTAATCGCAATCATAGGTAAAGCTGGCTTTTTTGATTGGTCCAGCCCTTCATAATCTTTAATGACCCCGCCATTGGTCGCCAATAGCGCAATAGCTTTTGCACAATCGTGAGGTGAACCACCGCCCAATGAAATCACACAGTCAGCTCCAGCTTGCTGTAACAGTGCCAAACCTGCATTAACATTTCCGACAGTAGGATTGGGTTTGGTTTCATCAAAAATCGTTGTGGCAATATCATGGGCTGCCAATTTATCCGCAATAGCTTGGGCGTGACCTAAACTAGCCAAAGGTTTATCAGTCACCAAGAATGCTTTTTTAAATCCCAAATCGACTATTTGTTTTACCGCATCATCAATAGCGCCTTCGCCTAGAAAATTATTTGCAGGCATAAAAAAAGGTGCGCTCATGTACTTCTCCTTCAATGGATTAAATGATTTGTGTTATAAAAATAGGAATATTTTTATCATTGAGAATTGACTGCTGATATTTAGAGCAATCATTACTATGTTAATACT
>NZ_LQXR01000090.1 GCF_001590725.1 Snodgrassella sp. CFCC 13594
CCCCGAAATTTACCTTTTCCTAGTCCAAAACCGGCTTTTCGCGTACTTAAAAATAATCCTTATAAAATATATGTTTGTACATACTGAACACAGTACTTTGCACGATATATCCAATTTAGAATGCACATAACGGACACGCTATACATAGAGCACTTCATAGACCTTATTCATATATTGATACGCGCCAGTGCGGTGACTTCTTTTTTTCAGAAATGAAGACCTTAAAGATTTGGGCTTGTATTCCCTAGTCACTCGAAATATGATTGCGTTACATATTCAAAAGAGTAAAACATCATGGCAGGTGGTAAGCGCGAAGGTGCCGGACGCAAACCCAAAACTGGTCAACCAATGGTTGTTAAACGCATTCCAATTAGTTTAGTGCCGGCAATAGATAATTTGATTGGCCAAATGATGAAGACACCTAATATTCAACACAGTGACGCCATCCCGTTGGATGCGATCAGGCTGCCTGAAACCCTCAGCAAGTTATCGGTTCCATTGGCTTTAGAAAGT
>NZ_LQXR01000091.1 GCF_001590725.1 Snodgrassella sp. CFCC 13594
CCATCTAAACATAACTTTACTATATTAATTTGACACTGTATTAAAATTAGCGTATTTGGCAACCGAAAGCGATTTCTTCACCTCCCGAATGTCCCTTTTGGCAATTCCCGAATCTACAAATGGCGTTTCTGGAATCGACAAATGGAGTTTCGGGAATAGCGCTTTGGTGTTAACCTGATTAGGCAACAAAAAAAGAGCCTTATCGGCTCTTCTCGCTTAATTATTTATCAGGCAACCTTACCTTTATCCGCCTTTCGCTGCGCCAAGGTTTCTTGAATCATCTCATTCGCCAAGCGCTTTTGTTCACTGCGCACAAACCGCGCCAGAATCTGCTTAATCAGCGGTTGATAGCCCAATCCATTCATCTCAGCGATTGCCTTTAAATCATCAATCATGCCCTGCGGCAAACGAATTGAAATAGCCTTCAAACCCAATAGGTCGTTTAGGCTGTCTGAACTTTCTTCAGACGATTGCACCACATGCGCTTCACTGGCACCCAATTCGCGGTGG
>NZ_LQXR01000092.1 GCF_001590725.1 Snodgrassella sp. CFCC 13594
TTTCTTCACCCCAGTGACATCCACCACCACTCGACGATCTGGCTGCAAGCAGGCCTTCAATGCCGCGGTGGCTCGGCTACCCACACAGTTCGTGGTCACCGGTTCGCGCTCACCCGCACTGGCCACGCTCATCGGGGCATGCACGCCTTTGTCTGCCAGATAACCTTTCACGGTCTCAGCCCGGCGTTGGCCCAAGGCTTGGTTGTATGTGTCACTGCCCAAACGGTCTGTGTGACCGGTGATGTGGATGCCGTCCACGCGGACGTAGTGGCTGTAGTGTTTGGGCCAATGCGTCCAGTGTCGCAAGCCTTGCGGCAGTATGTCTTGGGCGGCCGATTGGTTGAATTGGAACAGGGCATCAGCGGCCAAATTGATGCGATCGGTTTGCGCCGCAACGGGTGCAGCTTGTTCTGGCGGGCACCATTTGTGGTCAACATCACGTGCCTGGGTGAGGCTGCTTAGGCCGAGCAATAGGCTCAGGCTCAATACGCGGTAATGGATGA
>NZ_LQXR01000093.1 GCF_001590725.1 Snodgrassella sp. CFCC 13594
CTGAAAATACGAGAAAAACAATATATGGGTTGGTATAATTAACATATAGGGGAAACAAAAGCAAAGGTCACAGATGTTCTATTCAGTGCCTCATTTATTGAGTTACTCATTTGAAGTTTTAGAGCGTTCACCCAGCCACAGTGCTGATTTAAATGGTGAGCCACCATCAACCAATACTGCACTGAATGAGATGGAAGCCAGGGCGCTTGCATCGAGCCTGTTAAGGCGTGCTGGTAGCGTGTTGACTGATGTTGAGTATGCGGCTTGCCGTTGCCGATATGGTTATGACCTATCAGGCATTATTGACTTGACTAGGCATATTACATCATTGCATTCAAACATACCCACGCTGGTTTGCGATGCTCTACTGGCCAATATCTTCCTAGACCGACCAAGAATCACGGTCATACAGGATGAGTATGACCTATGCACGGCAAAAGCATACCGATGGCGTGACATGATTAAAAATGATGTTGCCGACCTATTGGGCAGTGCTGATGT
>NZ_LQXR01000094.1 GCF_001590725.1 Snodgrassella sp. CFCC 13594
GTAGTTGCCAGAAACCGATAAGGTGTCACCCGCATCATTGAATGTGGTGAGATCGATTGAGCCGTTATTGATAACAGCGCCACTGGCACCAATGGTGGCAGTCGATGCTGCAGTGCCATCAGCCAACCGAATGGTACCGTTATTGTTGATATTGCCGGCGGTGTCGCTAGTTGCTGCCCAATCAGCGCCTGAAGCCAGCGCCAGTGTGCTGCCTGAGGCCACATCGATGTTGCCTACGGTGGTATTGCCATTGCTGGTGAACACGGTTGCATCGGAGTCACTACCGATGTTGACGATGGAATCGGCAGCGCCGGTGATGTCGCCGTTAACCTGAGGCTGCGTTGCCACTGCCTCTGCTGAAGACAGCAGATTCAGGGTATTGCTGCCCAATAAAACCTGACCATTTAGAATGCCATAGTTGTTGATGCCATTGGTTACCGTACCGGCAGAGGTGTCAATGG
>NZ_LQXR01000095.1 GCF_001590725.1 Snodgrassella sp. CFCC 13594
ATAGTTGCCGGAAACAGTCAGAATAGCGCCGGCGTCATCACTGTTTAGCTTATGCAAATCAACCGTGCCGCTGTTGCTGAGCGCGGCGATGGTTTGACTGTAGCCATCCAATGCCAGTGTTGAGCCAGACTCAATGTTGTGCTCGGAATTAGCACTAAAGGTATCTGCTTTACCAGCTTGCAATGTAGTATTGTCAATCACATTGGTGGTACCAGAATAACTATTGCTGCCTTTGGTAATGAGTGTACCGCTGCCATTAACCGTTAATATGCCAGTACCACTGATGTTGCCAGACCAAGTTGCTGTATTGCCATGAGTATTTAAAATGGGATCATCTGTTCCGGAAAGCACTAAATCATTGGCTAAATCTAAATTATCTGCCACAAAACCGATTTCGGTGTCATCTGCCATGGTGACCGTGCCGGTACCCAATGCGGTGCTACTGCCGAT
>NZ_LQXR01000096.1 GCF_001590725.1 Snodgrassella sp. CFCC 13594
CCAATGGGTCAATACGCCCATGGCTGTGTTTCTTGGTAAAACGGCGGTTTAATGTATGGTCTGTCTCCACCCGTGCATTGGCTACACTCATATTCAGCAAGGGATTGTTATCGTGTTGAAATGTACCAGTCAAAATCATCTCTTCCAATGCGGATATGGCTTTAGTCATGCTCATATAGCCCTGCCCCCACTCAACCAATGGAATATTGCGGATGCCTTGTGCTTCCAATTCCTTTTCCAAAAAAGCCATCATGTTGCGGTCATACCCAATTGCTTTGATGGTGTAGCGTTGGTTGTAGTAGCCCAGACGTTTTGCCACCGCTGCATAGTCAATAATCTTGCCTGTAAATGCCATCAGCCAGCCTTGTTTCGCCCATGTGCCATAAGGGGCTTTATCTGTCTTTTCACGCTCGCTCATGGTTG
>NZ_LQXR01000097.1 GCF_001590725.1 Snodgrassella sp. CFCC 13594
GGTGACCGTTGTACAAGTTTTGTTTTTACCTTTCCCTGTACATTGCTGGACTTGGTATGTTTTGCGGCCCATTCGGTTAAGTTCGGCCGCATCGCATCGACCCGCACCGTTTGCGAGCGCATTAATCAAAGCAGGCATACCTTCCTCTTTGCTTGCAGGACACAGGCTCAAAAAGTTTTTGCGCTTTTTGATTGTGTCGCTCATTTTTTTCGCACTGATTGAAAAGTATTTTTTGATCGAAGGAGCGCATTCACCTGGGCGATCACCCGTTGATAAGCACAAGGTCGCTTCACATGCGAGCTTGGCATCTCCAGTCAGCAGATCATCATCCGCGGCAAAAGCAGCGGCAGGCAGGGCTAGGATCACCAAGCCCAAGGGTAAAAATGGTTTAATCATCATATTGCCTTTCATTGTTAT
>NZ_LQXR01000098.1 GCF_001590725.1 Snodgrassella sp. CFCC 13594
CCACCAATAGCCCTATTAAGATAGACCAGCTCGCGGGCAGCATTAAAGGTGATGTAATAACACAAAATGGGGCTACCACCATGACAGTAGCTGGTGGCGAGGTTAACGGAGACATCATTTTTAGTAATAGTGCTAATGATGACTTGAACATCAGCGGTGGGACGGTAATAGGTGATATCAGTACAGGTGGGGGACGGATAATATCAGTATTTCTAATGAGGCCAATATTAGCGGCATTGGCACCATTGATGGAGGCACTGGCAAAAACGTGTTAACGCTAACCGGCTCAAAATCCAACACCCTCACCAGCAGCATCAACAACGTCAATACACTAAATAAAACTGAATCTGGAATTTGGACGCTAAGTAATAAACTGGACAATCTAAATGCAGATGGCAATAAATCTGATTCTTCT
>NZ_LQXR01000099.1 GCF_001590725.1 Snodgrassella sp. CFCC 13594
TGCCAATAACATCACTGATTATGCAGTTGATTTGAGTGATGCAACCAAAGACAGTTTGATTAATGCAGACACTGCATTACAAACAGTCGTGACTCAGATTGACGGTAAAGATGTTAAAACCCTTAATAAAGCTGACAACAAAGCCAACTTTGTTACTGGTGACAACATAGAACTGACTGCTGACGCAGCAGGTGGTATCAAAGTTTCAACAGCAAAAGATGTCACATTCACCAATGTGAACACCACGAACTTAACCACGACAGGTGAAACCAAATTGGGTAACAACTTTGTTGTGAACAATACTGGTGCGACCTATACAGGCCCGATCACTGAAGGCGATCACATCACCAATAAAACCTATGTAGACAAATCTACA
>NZ_LQXR01000100.1 GCF_001590725.1 Snodgrassella sp. CFCC 13594
TAAAAAAGGTGTAGAGCAAACTCAATGATGCCTCTGCTTTCACCCCTGACCAGTTGATGAAAATCAGGCTGCCTAGATACTGGCCTAAAAGCCCAAAAAGCAGGCTACCGAATAAGCCAATCACCACGGCTCCAATGAATTTTTTCATGGTTGCTCCTTCCTACCCATCATGATGAATTTATCGACATGAATTTCCCATACAGTTCGTTGGATACCATCTTGCTCGTAACGACGTGAGCGGATTGGGCCACGAACATAGATGGAGTCACCCACATCCATATGCTGGCAAACCAATTCAGCGTGCCTACCATAGAGTAGGGCCGCAAACCAGTCGGTTTTCTCATTGGGCTGCCCAGTACGCTTATCAGGG
>NZ_LQXR01000101.1 GCF_001590725.1 Snodgrassella sp. CFCC 13594
TGCTCTCCTAGCGGTCAATTTCCTGGTCATCGCTCTTTACAGAGCCAGATGGGCGCTGATGTTCCGCGTCCGGTTGGGTTAATCGGGTTTGTTCGAGATCGGGAATTTGCATTGGGTGCGGCATGTCCAACTTGCTGCCGTGCATTTGTTTGGCTGTATTTTCATAGAAATTGCGCAGTGCCTGACTACGGGTATCCACATCCAATCCACGGATGACGTCCAGAGTATTGCGCTCATAAAACGCCAATTTGGCCTGTGACGTTTTGCTTAACTTGGCCGCTTTGGTGCTGTAATTGTCTTTAGCCGTTTGAAACCCGACATCATGCGCCACGCCACGCATTTGCTCTGTGGTGGTCAATACTTCT
>NZ_LQXR01000102.1 GCF_001590725.1 Snodgrassella sp. CFCC 13594
GTGCTCCTAGCGGTCAATTTCCTGGTCATCGTTCTTTACAGAGCCAGATGGGCGCTGATGTTCCGCGTCCGGTTTGGTTAATCGGGTTTGTTCGGGATCGGGAATTTGCATTGGGTGCGGCATATCTAACTTGCTGCCGTGCATTTGTTTGGCTGTGTTTTCATAGAAATTGCGTAGTGCCTGACTACGGGTATCCACATCCAATCCACGGATGACGTCCAGAGTATTGCGCTCATAAAACGCCAATTTGGCCTGTGACGTTTTGCTTAACTTGGCCGCTTTGGTGCTGTACTGGTCTTTGGCCGTTTGAAACCCGACATCATGCGCCGCACCACGCATTTGCTCTGTGGTGGTCAATACTTCC
>NZ_LQXR01000103.1 GCF_001590725.1 Snodgrassella sp. CFCC 13594
AGCTTAGAAATTTTTTGAAAGACCTGTAAAAACACGAATACGGTTCACTGCCGTTCAGGCAGCTTAGAAAAGACTTTGGGGGTGAAAAGAACCCCCAAAGACGTTCACTGCCGTTCAGGCAGCTTAGAAAATTCAGTTTCACCCTGCCAAGTCCAAGGCAGTGTTCACTGCCGTTCAGGCAGCTTAGAAAATAAGCCTCTGCCTTTCCGTTCAGTAGATTGGGTTCACTGCCGTTCAGGCAGCTTAGAAAATCAAGCTCTTTTCGTATCTGTTCTGCTAGTGGTTCACTGCCGTTCAGGCAGCTTAGAAAGACTTAATGGTCATGGAGAACAAGCATGAATAGTTCAC
>NZ_LQXR01000104.1 GCF_001590725.1 Snodgrassella sp. CFCC 13594
AGCTTAGAAATTGAAGTGTTCAACCAAGTTTTTGAAAACACCGTTCACTGCCGTTCAGGCAGCTTAGAAAACCAAAATAACCATCATTATCGAAATCTTGTTGTTCACTGCCGTTCAGGCAGCTTAGAAAAATCATTCTTGTGAGCACATCTACATCATGCTGTTCACTGCCGTTCAGGCAGCTTAGAAAAATCCAATTTCAATTTCTTGGTGCAAATCTGGGTTCACTGCCGTTCAGGCAGCTTAGAAAATGCAGACAAGCAATTTCGCCATTTTTTTGAGGTTCACTGCCGTTCAGGCAGCTTAGAAATTCCGTGTGAAGATGTACCCACAATCATTACAGTTCAC
>NZ_LQXR01000105.1 GCF_001590725.1 Snodgrassella sp. CFCC 13594
CTCTGATAAGCGTACTGGGCAGACCAATGAGAAAACCGACTGGTTTGCGGCACTACTCTATGGTAGGCACGCTGAATTGGTTTGCCAGCATATGGATGTGGGTGACTCCATCTATGTTCGTGGCCCAATCCGCTCACGTCGTTACGAGCAGGATGGTATCCAACGAACTGTATGGGAAATTCATGTCGATAAATTCATCATGATGGGTAGGAAGGAGCAACCATGAAAAAATTCATTGGGGCCGTGGTGATTGGCTTATTCGGTAGCCTGCTTTTTGGGCTTTTAGGCCAGTATCTGGGCAGTCTGATTTTCATTAACTGGTCAGGGGTGAAAGCAGAGGCATCATT
>NZ_LQXR01000106.1 GCF_001590725.1 Snodgrassella sp. CFCC 13594
GTGATCACACTGCCATCGCTGCGCTTGCCTTGGGCATAGCGCTCAATCAATGCCATTGGGGTTTCCAGCGTCCAATAGCCAATATCCAGATCATTGTCATTAAAAACCTTTTCATGAAATTTCCGCATTTCCTTATAAGTGATATCGGTATTGGTGGAACCCGATGCCGCTTTATCTGCCAAGGTTTTCAAATACGCCCATGCCATATCGTAGCGAATTTTGTCCACTTGCGCCTGCGACAGCGCAATCCCCTTTTGCTTGGCCATGGCCTGCATATATGTCAGCGCGCCATTGCCGGTAATCGTATCGCCGGTTTCTACACCCAAAGCCCACCC
>NZ_LQXR01000107.1 GCF_001590725.1 Snodgrassella sp. CFCC 13594
ATGATCACACTGCCATCGCTGCGTTTGCCTTGGGCATAGCGCTCAATCAATGCCATTGGGGTTTCCAGCGTCCAATAGCCAATATCCAGATCATTGGCTTCGAAAACATCTTTATGGAATTTGCGCATTTCATAATAGGTGATATCGGTATTGGTGGAACCCGATGCCGCCTTAGCGGCCAAGGTATTCAAATACGCCAATGCCATATCGTAGCGAATTTTGTCCACTTGCGCCTGCGGCAGCGCAATCCCCTTTTGCTTGGCCATGGCCTGCATATATGTCAGCGCGCCATTGCCGGTAATCGTATCGCCGGTTTCTACACCCAAAGCCCAGCC
>NZ_LQXR01000108.1 GCF_001590725.1 Snodgrassella sp. CFCC 13594
TCTGATATTTTTGTTCCCGTTCCGCATCACGGCCATGTTGGGCAGCGGTGTAATCTGCTGAATAATGTAGCGCTGCCTGCCAAGCAGCAAATAAATCAAATGCGTGTGCTGGCATCGTGAGGGTCAGGCCCAACAATAAAGAACAGTATGCCTGAAGGCACTGGGTTGAACAGATAGGCTTGATCATCAACGTTCTTTCAAACTTTCATCCACCTTGGTTTGCAGCGGGCTGAGCAGATAATCAATCACCCGCCGTTTGCCGGTTTTGATCTCGGTAGTCACATTCATGCCACCGGTCAGATTAA
>NZ_LQXR01000109.1 GCF_001590725.1 Snodgrassella sp. CFCC 13594
CCTGATCTTTTTGTTCCCGTTCCGCATCACGGCCATGCTGGGCAGCGGTGTAATCTGCTGAATAATGTAGCGCTGCCTGCCAAGCCTCAAAGAGATCAAAGGCATGTGCAGGAATTGTGAAAGAGAGACCCAATAACAATGAGCAGGCTGCCTGAAAAAATAGGTGTGAAGGGATGAGCTTGATCATTAACGTTCTTTCAAACTTTCATCCACCTTGGTTTGCAGCGGGCTGAGCAAATAATCAATCACCCGCCGTTTGCCGGTTTTGATCTCGGCAGTCACATTCATGCCACCGGTCAGATTGA
>NZ_LQXR01000110.1 GCF_001590725.1 Snodgrassella sp. CFCC 13594
TCAACACCGTTTGGAACACCGACAGCAGCACCTCGGATAAATTAGTGATTAACGGCGACGCCAGCGGCAGCACCACCGTTTCTACCCCCAACGGCATCATCGGCAACGTTGTTCAAACCAATGCGCAGATCTATTCTGCCGATGTGGTGACCATTGCCGGTACCGACAGCAGCGACACCACCTTCACCGGCAGTGCCCAAACCACCAACGCAGGTGAAGCACAGTTGGTCAAAAAAGACGCCAACACCTATGCTTGGACGCTGTATGCCAAATCTTCTGATGATGACAACAGTGGCGGCACT
>NZ_LQXR01000111.1 GCF_001590725.1 Snodgrassella sp. CFCC 13594
AATGCCACCGCTACGATACCTAGCACATGCGGGGCGCATCGCAGCGTTTATGCCCCTTTAATTACTCAACGATCTGGCACTGTAATTCGCCCATTCATTCGCAACTTGGGCAAAATTATCACGTGTAATAAATTCACCCGTTGCTTTGCTTCCATCGGCATTGGCAATGGTCAGCGTATAAGATTTAGAAGCCTGTACGCCACCAGTGGCATCAGACATATTTTTGGTCATCTGGTCTGATAACTGTACTTGCTGCGCATTCAGCACCACATCCTGATTGCTGCTTCCACCCCATACAC
>NZ_LQXR01000112.1 GCF_001590725.1 Snodgrassella sp. CFCC 13594
ATTGATAATGCCTTTATTTAGCTTGGTGCCGCCGCTGTAAGTATTGTTCCCAGTTAAAGTGGTGGTGCCACCACCATTTTGTAGTACTTGGCCTGAACCACTGATTACATCATCGATAATCAAACCATCATCAGATCGATTGAATGCTAAAACCCCGTTATTGGCAATATCGCCGTTCAAGTTGCCTGAAGTGCCGCCATTGCCGAGCTGCAACGTGCTACCACTATCAATGGCGGTATTGCCACCAAAGTCCGTTGTATCCCCCATTAAAATTAACGAACCTGCTTGAACATGAAT
>NZ_LQXR01000113.1 GCF_001590725.1 Snodgrassella sp. CFCC 13594
GCAAAAGATTATTTTATCCGCAAAGATGCCCATGGCGATATCAAAGCTATATCCAATGCGGCTTTACTGGCAGGGTTAAGCATTGCAGACATTACTATTTTATGAACGATATGCGTGTCAAAGTTTATACCCGTTACAACCGATATTATTTACCGCAATGGCAAAGCATAGAAGCGGGGATTGAGAAGATTTTGCACAGCTGGGTGGTGCCGCATCCGGATAAAAGTTTAAAGCAGCAGATACCCAAGCCGCAGGTGGTGGTTCCCGGCGCCTGAATGACACCAATGTAATC
>NZ_LQXR01000114.1 GCF_001590725.1 Snodgrassella sp. CFCC 13594
GGCATGATGATATTTCCGCCTTTTTATTCTGGCCGGTCACTCCGTTATTCATACGGCGTGACCGGCCATGATATGCCACGTTTTTATATTACGCAGACAGCATCAATGCTGGATTAGATTTTACCGTAACCGGCACCAGCTACGATGGCTTTCATTAAGTTGGAGTTCATGGCCTGTACCTTGTAAGAATAAGGGATCTTAGCGGTATAGTTAGTGAAACCACAGCTTGATAGTCCAGCGGCGCTATTGTTGATGAGCGTAATTTTATCGGT
>NZ_LQXR01000115.1 GCF_001590725.1 Snodgrassella sp. CFCC 13594
CTGCACGCTTGCTCTATGTCTGCTGAACGCTTGATGATGCGTCCTGCCTCTGCCTGTAGCAGCTCTAGTATTTGGTTACTCATGTCTTAATCTCCATTAATGGGCCAGCCATCCAGTCCTATTGCGTTAACCTTGCGGCCCTTTTCTTCAGCCTGCTTGATACTGTCGTGACAGCCCTTGCATAGGCTCTGCCAATTGTTTCTATTCCAAAATAGCTTCATGTCACCACAGTGGGGTTTGATGTGATCCACCACCGTTGCTTCAGTGA
>NZ_LQXR01000116.1 GCF_001590725.1 Snodgrassella sp. CFCC 13594
AGCATGTGGTCATTGATGCAATACACAATCATGTAGTTTGGGTGAACGACCAGTTCACGCGTGCCGAAAACTTGGCCAATTCGACCAATATATGGTGTGGTTCCCAAGTTCCCAATTCATGCTGAGCTCCTTTGTTGTGTTCATTAAACGAATGGTGATTTGAAATGATCTGGCTGGATGCCAGCTTATCACCGTCCATGGCTTTACCCTAGCAAGGGCTCCTGATAATCGCAAATACCGCCATCGCCCAAACCCCAAGATTGCTG
>NZ_LQXR01000117.1 GCF_001590725.1 Snodgrassella sp. CFCC 13594
TTGGGTAATGACACTTATGTGTTTGACGCCGATTGGGGTAATGATGTCATTACTGACCATGATGGGCAGAATGCGATTAAGTTTACTTCACTCAAATCAGAAAATGCCAAATTTATTCGAGATGGGTTTGATTTATTGATTTCTGATGATAAAACAAGTAATACGGTTCGGGTTAAAAACCAATTTGATTCCACCGATTCCATGTTGGTGGCTAATTCCATCCAGTCTATTCAATTTGCTGATGGTATTAGCTTAGATATTGC
>NZ_LQXR01000118.1 GCF_001590725.1 Snodgrassella sp. CFCC 13594
TCCCATTGCTCTGTGTTTTTGTAGATGGTGTCCATGGTCAATATCCTTATTTGTATTTGTTGTAAATCCGAATTTCTTCACTGTTTGGGCTGTATGCCGATTTTAAGTAAACCTTGCCGTCATATTGGATAAACACAATTTTCAGCAACCTACCCATGTTTGTTTCAGCAATAAACCACTGTGTAGGCGGTATCGTACAGTTGCCCTCTCGGTTATCCTCCAGCAGCCCACCATCCCTATTGGCAAACGCCTCCAG
>NZ_LQXR01000119.1 GCF_001590725.1 Snodgrassella sp. CFCC 13594
TTTTCCCCATAACTTTTATTCTGGGCACAGTATACAAGAGCGGTTGTGAAGCACGTATAATGGCCGTTAACTTGCGTAAATATCTATTTTATCTGCACCTATTGGTGCTATTTTCGATGATGCATTTTGGAGTCAGAATGTTTGGGATAAAATTCACTCTGAAGATGAAATAGATGTGAATAATTTAGTTAAAGACTTTTTAAAACCAATTCGAATCGATAAAGCGTATAAATATTCCCCTCTGTT
>NZ_LQXR01000120.1 GCF_001590725.1 Snodgrassella sp. CFCC 13594
TTAAGGAATATTGACTGGCTTGCCGCCTAAATTTCCAATTACATACGTCCGCCCTTGGCTATCCTTGGGCTGGGCGACGGGAGACTGATCCGTACCCGGCTTCACATGTGGAAACGGGTTATTATCGCAGGCGGCCAATAAGCCCACCATCACTGCCATCAGCCAGTGCCGCAGTCGGCTTAGCATCATCTGGTTCTCCTTAATCCATGGTCTTGATTACATTGGTGTCATTCAGGCGCCGGG
>NZ_LQXR01000121.1 GCF_001590725.1 Snodgrassella sp. CFCC 13594
CCGCCTTTACCCACCCCAGCTGCAACAACACAAACAACATTCCCATGCCAATGATGCTGGCGGGAAAGCGGAGATGAGTGAGGTAAACCACGCCTTGGCCAACAGCCAAGCAACCAACCGATGCGTGGCTCTCCACGCAATTGGGGCGCCCATGCCGCTTGTTTTACTTAGGATCAAAATCGCACCGCATCTTGAATCACAACGGTGGGGAACTGAGCTTTGCCGATGGCGCACCTTACTTG
>NZ_LQXR01000122.1 GCF_001590725.1 Snodgrassella sp. CFCC 13594
ATTGCATTTCCTTTATAAATTAATTTAATGTTACCTGTGGCTAATGATAACCGTCAACTTAAAGCGATATTTCATTTCCCAAAAGAAATTAGCTAGAGGTCATAGCCTCGTTGGGTTTACCACCGCTAACAACATCGGGTTTGCAAGCAAGGATGTTCGTGAGCCAAGCAGCCTTGCTTGCTCGGGCTGAGTTTCGATACATGAGGTTGGCGGCTTTGGCTGATCCAGCCTAGTTTGGG
>NZ_LQXR01000123.1 GCF_001590725.1 Snodgrassella sp. CFCC 13594
GAATTTTTATTGGAAGGCATTGCACTGTTTGTGGTGTTGTGGGTGTTTTCCAAAAAAACACGGCCGCTTGGGCAAGTGTCGTCGTTATTTTTATTGGGTTCTTTGCTACCGCGATGGATGGCGCGATCATCACGCCATGTACCGTCTTTATTTGGACGTGCCTGGTAATTAACGGATGAAGCTCGGCTCATAATCATCATTTTAAAGCCGGGCACCTTGGTTTGCCTAAG
>NZ_LQXR01000124.1 GCF_001590725.1 Snodgrassella sp. CFCC 13594
TTTATTCGATGAAAATGGTTGGGTAGAAAATTTGCAAATTGTGATCTTGTGCTTTGGCGCCATTATCTGCTGGCATACGGCCCTTCATCAAAACAATTCTTCTGATAAACATTTCGAATTACACCACCGCAGTCGACATGGGCTTATTGGTCTAAGTTACATTTAGACCCCATTCAGGCGTCTGTGGCATCAACCAAACCATCTGGCAGTGCCTGCTGGCGAAAACGCAC
>NZ_LQXR01000125.1 GCF_001590725.1 Snodgrassella sp. CFCC 13594
AGCTTAGAAAAACAAGCTGGCGAACATAAGAATCAACCATATGTTCACTGCCGTTCAGGCAGCTTAGAAATCGGTAAACGGCTTGGCGGTGTGCCGTTAGCCGTTCACTGCCGTTCAGGCAGCTTAGAAATGAAACGGAGCGCAAAGCGGTCGTTCAGGCAGGTTCACTGCCGTTCAGGCAGCTTAGAAAGGTTACAGTAAAAGAAGAATCTTGCTCTAAATGTTCAC
>NZ_LQXR01000126.1 GCF_001590725.1 Snodgrassella sp. CFCC 13594
TTCACCAAGAAGTCATGACCTATTTGGAAACCGTAGATGTCGGTATCGAGTTCAATCGATGCTTGCCATCTTGTTCCAAGTGCTTGCCATATACCCGTGCCCAAGTCTGTCCTTTGGCATCACTGCCGCAGGTGCCGCATTCGTCCCAGGCGAGGGTTTGGTTCTCGCCTCGGCGTTCGTGTAGGGTGCCAATGCTGCTATAGCCTTGTTCTAAG
>NZ_LQXR01000127.1 GCF_001590725.1 Snodgrassella sp. CFCC 13594
AGAGAAGCCCCTTTGGGGCAAAGACTACCACGGCTTACCGGATGATCCGGATCCCCTTCGATATGAAAGATTTTTTTCTTGGCATTTTTGGCGGCTCGGTCACAGATGCGTAAAGTTTCGCGTACATTGTGGTCAGTGATCAATATGCCAATACCACGGGTCTTCAGGTATTCGATAATGGTTTGAATATCGATAACCGCAATTGGGTCGAC
>NZ_LQXR01000128.1 GCF_001590725.1 Snodgrassella sp. CFCC 13594
ATCATAAATGCCCCATCGGCAATCCGGTATTGAAAACCAAAAGTCTCAATCGGCAAGTCATAGGTAATGGGCGGTCGCTTGTAGTTTTTGGCGTCATCACCGCTATCAAAATCACCCGGATCCCCTTCATAACGAACCCAAGTATTGATCGCACCATAGGGAATATTGATGGGCTTGCCGCCTAAATTTCCAATTACATACGTCCGCCCTT
>NZ_LQXR01000129.1 GCF_001590725.1 Snodgrassella sp. CFCC 13594
CTAATAGTTGCAATGCGCTCAGACGAAACGTTTTTCGAGTGCAATCCATTTCCCAAGTGCCAATGGCTACTTTGTATGCGGGCGTATTGTTGAAGCGCTCTTTCCGCATCACGCCAACTGATGTTGCTTTTACTTAGCGGGAAATGAAAACCATCAGGCACAATTTTTTTCTGTACCAAATCGAATTCCACCGTATACGCAGC
>NZ_LQXR01000130.1 GCF_001590725.1 Snodgrassella sp. CFCC 13594
TTTCTTTTCATCGTATTTGTTTTCCCATTTGGCAATAATTAAACTTGCCAGAGAATTGCCCACCACATTCACCACTGTACGGCCCATAACCGCTCCCTTGAATGTGTGTGCAAAATGACGAGTTATTATAAAGCGATTGTTTCAGTCATTACATTTTGTTTTGCAATGCAATAATGCATCGCCGGAAACGCAAAAATCCC
>NZ_LQXR01000131.1 GCF_001590725.1 Snodgrassella sp. CFCC 13594
CCAACAAGGTTGCCGTAACACGGCATTCTTGAGGATACGGGTCGCCTTGATCGTGGGTGTGCTTGAGGAATGCCGTGAAAACTCATCAATAGTTTATCGCCACGTCCTTGTGTTTGAGGATTTTGTGTTGTCGGATGTGGCTGAAGCGGCGGTGCCTTCATTGCTGCGTGGGTTTAGTGCGCCAGTTAAATTGGATTATC